>NZ_JAQZAM010000015.1 GCF_028737215.1 Actinomycetospora chibensis
GCGTACGCACACCAAGATCTTGTCAGAGTCGTGCCCGATGATTCGTCAGACACGCCCTAGTCGTCGACGTCGTCGCCCGGCGTCGTCTCGCGGGTCGGACCGTCGATCGGCAGGCACACCTCGAACGTCGTCCCGCCCGGCCCGGTGTGGACGCGGATGTCGCCGTGGTGCTTCTTGACGACGATGCGCCAGGAGATGTCCAGGCCCAGACCGGTGCCCTCGCCGACGTCCTTGGTGGTGAAGAACGGCTCGAAGATGCGCGGGCGCACGTCCTCGGGGATGCCCGGGCCGGTGTCGGAGATCTCGACGACCGCGTTGCGGCCGTCGCGGCGCGTGCGGATCGTCAACGTGCCCGAGCCGTCGCCGGTCGACTTCATGGCGCCGACGGCGTTGTCGATGATGTTGGTCCACACCTGGTTCAGCTCGGCCGCGTACGCCGGGATCTTCGGCAGATCGGGGTCGAGCTCCTTGACCAGCTGGATGCCCTCGAGCTTGCGGTTCATCATCATCAGCGTCGACTTGAGCAGCACCCGCAGGTCGACCTCGTCGAACGGCGCGCGATCGAGCTGGGAGTACTGGCGCGCGGCCCCCACGAGGTTGGCGATGCGCCCGGTGGCGTCGGTGATCTCGCCCATCAGCGTCTCGGTCTCGACGGCGTAGGCGATCCAGCGGACCGCGGCCTCGATCGACCCCTCGGGCACCGCACGCTCGACCTTGTCCAGCCACTCGGCGTCCAGGCCGCCCGCGACCAGGACCGGCGCGAGGTCCCAGGCGCCGGCGACGCTGCGCTGGTCGAGCCAGTCGCCGAGCTCGTCCTCGGCGTCCGAGGCCTCCATCACCGACAGATCCGGGGCGGTCTCGGCCCGGCTGACGGCGTCCTCCTGGAGGTCGACGAGCTGCGCGATCGTCTCGCCGTCGAGCTTGCCGCAGGCCAGCATCCCGAGCTTGTGCCGCATCCCGGCGACCCGGCTGCGCAGCGACTCGGTGGCACGCTGGGCCGCGGCCGCGGGGTTGTTGAGCTCGTGGGTGAGGCCGGCGGACAGCGAGCCGAGGGCGAGCAGCCGCTCGCGCTCGCTGGTGATCGTCGACGTGCGGCGCATGCCGACGACGAGACCCTCGAGAAGGTGGATCGGCAGCGGGAACCACTCGCGCAGCGCCTCGGCCCACTCGGTGGCGGGCAGCGCGAGGAACGTCGCGTCCTGCGTCGCCCGCAGCGAGTGCATGTAGGTCTGCTCGGCGTTCGGGATGTAGGCCTGCGTGGAGCCGCCGTAGGTGCCGCGCTGGCTCGTGCGTGTGGTCTCCACCTCGTCGCCGCGCACCGTCTGCAGCATCGCCATCTCGCCGGAGAGCAGCACCCAGAAGCACGCGGCGGGATCGCCCTCGCTGCAGACGGTCTCGCCGGCGGAGGCCGTGACGACGTCCCCGTGGTGCGCGAGCCAGTCGAGCTGGGCGTCGTCGAGCTTCTCGAACAGGAAGAGCTCCCGCAGCTCGTCGCGGGTGAGCTTCTCGGGAATCTGCTCGGTCCCACCCGCGGAGCGGGCTTCGGAAAGCTCAGTCATCGGTTCTCCAACCATCGGTGCACCAGACTCACGGCCATCGCGCCCTCACCGACCGCGGACGCGACGCGCTTGACCGACTCGGCCCGGACATCGCCGACGGCGAAGACCCCGGGCAGGGACGTCTCCAGGTGGAACGGATCCCGGTCCATTTCCCATCCCGCGGGGCGCCGTCCGTTCGGGCCCCCGGGCAGGTCGGGGCCGGTGAGGACGAAGCCGCGGCCGTCGCGGGCGACGACGCCGTCCAGCCAGTCGGTGCGCGGGGCGGCGCCGATGAAGACGAACAGCCAGGAGGCCTCGACGGTCTCCTCGGCGCCGGAGTTCCTGTCACGCAACGTCAGCTTCTCGAGGTGCTCGGTGCCGGCCGCGCCGACGACCTCGGTGCAGGTGCGGACCTCGATCTTGGGGTTCGCCTCGATCTGCGCGATCAGGTAGTGCGACATGGACGCCGCCAGGGACGGACCGCGCACAAGCATGATCACCCGGCGCGCGTGCCGGGAGAAGTTCATCGCCGCCTGGCCCGCCGAGTTGGCGCCGCCGACGACGTAGACGTCCTGGGCGGCGCACGAGGCGGCCTCGGTGGCGGCGGCGCCGTAGAACACGCCCTGCCCGGTGTGCTCCTCGAGCCCCGGGCAGTCGAGCATCCGGTAGGAGACGCCGGTGGCCAGGACGACGGAGTGCGCGGTGATCTCCGAGCCGTCGTCGAACGTGATCACGCGCGCCCGGCCGCGCGGCTCCAGCGAGGTGACGGTGCGGGTGGTGAGCACCTCGGTGCCGAACTTCTCGGCCTGCAGGCGCGCCCGCGTCGTCAGCTGGTCGCCCGAGACGCCGTTCGGGAAGCCGAGGTAGTTCTCGATGCGGCTCGAGGTGCCGGCCTGCCCGCCCGTCGCCCGCGACTCGACGAGCACGGTGCGCAGGCCCTCGGAGCCGCCGTACACGCTCGCGCCGAGCCCGCCCGGGCCGCCGCCCACCACGACGAGGTCGTAGACCGCCTCGGACGCGGTGGTCGCGAGGCCCGCGGCCTCGACGACCTGGGCGTCGGTCGGCTGGATCAGCGCCGTCCCGTCCTCGGTGATGACCACCGGCAGCTGGTCGGGGTCCGCGCCGGCCGCCTCGAGCAGGCGGGCACCCTCGGGCTCGTCGGCGCGCAGGAAGTCGTAGGAGAGCTGGTTGCGGGCGACGAGGTCGCGCAGCTCGTAGGAGCGCGACGACCAGCGGTGCCCGACGATGCGCACGGGCGCCGACGGGCGGTCCGGTGTGTCGCGCCACGCCGCGAGCAGACTGTCGACCACCGGGTAGAGCTTCTCCTCCGGCGGGTCCCAGGGCTTGAGCAGGTAGTGGTCGAGGTCGACGACGTTGATCGCGGTGATCGCCGCCTCGGTGTCCGCGTAGGCGGTGAGGAGCACGCGCCGCGCACGCGGGAACAGGTCCATGGCCTGCTCGAGGAACTCGACCCCCGACATCCGCGGCATGCGCTGGTCGGCGAGGATCACCGCGACCTGCTCACCCCGCAGCGCGATCTCCTTGAGGGCCTCGAGCGCCGCAGGGCCGGACTCGGCACGCACGATGCGGTGGTGCTCGCCGTACTCACGTCGTAGGTCGCGGGCGACGGCGCGGGACACCCCGGGGTCGTCGTCCACGGTCAGGATCACCGGGCGGGCTGGCACCCCTCCGAGCCTAGGCCCTCGACGGCCCTTCTCGATCGATCGAGAAGGGCACTCCGCCCTAGTCGCTGCTGCTGCTCGACCCTCCGGAGTCGTCCGGGCCCGAGGAGTCACCGGAGCTCCCGGTGTCCCACCACGTCGAGTCCCCGCCGTCGTCCCCGCTGCCCCGGGTCAGCGTCGCGTCGCGCGCCGCGCGGACCTTCGCGTCGAGCTCGGCGCACACCCAGACGACGAAGGCCGCCGCGGCCGGCGAGAGACGCTCGGGGACGCGGGCCTGCGGGTGGACGCGGCCGCGACGGCACGGGCCGAGGCGCACCAGCCAGGCCTCCCCCTCGTCGTCGACCAGCGTGCGCCGCGGCACGGGATGGGTACCGCGGACCTCGAGGTCCAGGCGCCGACCCTCGACCGCGATCTCCCAGCGGCGCCGCCCGGCCGGGCCGGAGCGGCGCGCGACGAACACCGGCCCGTCGGCGCCGCTCGCGGTCATCCGCCCCGCGCGGGCCCGCAGGCGCAGGCGGCGGGCGCCGTCGTCGAGGAAGACGGAGGGGCCGCCGCGGTCCTGGCGGTCGTTCACGGTCACCGCGCCCGGCACGTGGTCGACGTCGACGACGTAGCGCACGGTGTCGCCCGGGCGGCCGGCGTCCTGCGGCCCCGGACGGCGGACGCGCACCGGCTGGCCCGTCCCGTAGGTCCGGACGTCGTCGCGCACGCGCCGGCGGATCGCCGAGACGAGCTGGTGGACCAGGCCCCACACCAGGATCGGGACGAGGACGATCACCGCGGTGAGGACGTTCACCGCGCCGTCGTCGGCGATCCCCGGCTCGGGCGACGGGTCGAGGGCCACCGCGATCGCCGCCGCGACGCCGGCGAGCAGCAGCGCACCCGCCCACCAGAGGTAGCGGTGGTGCCCCAGGCGACGGGGCGACCAGCGGGGCGCGGGGCCGCCGTGGGCCGGGCGGACCGGGTCGAGGGTGGCGGTCACGGGATCCTCTCCTGCTCCTCGTGGCCCGTCCACGTGTCGGCGACGGGCTCCGGTGTCGTGGCACCGACGTCGCGGCCGTAGCTGCGGACGCGCTCCTGGTGGGTCTCGAGCTCGCAGAACAGCCACAGGCAGAACGCCACGGCGTCCGGCGCCAGGTCCTCGGGCAGCCGCCCGTGCGGTCGCAGGCGGGCGGAACGACCGCCGCGCAGCTGGTCGAGCAGCGACGGGACGCCCATCTGCACCAGCCAGGCCGTGCCGTCGGGCTCGAGCAGTGTGCGCCGCGGCACCGCCTGGATGCCGCGCACGTCGCAGGTGAGCCTGCGACCGTCGAGGTCGATCTCCCAGCGGGCGCGGTAGCGGCCGGGGAGCGTGCGGCGGGTCGCCCGGTGGCGGACCGCCCCCGCGCGGACGCTCGCGGTCAACGTCCCCCGTCCGCTGCGCAGGCGCAGCTCCTCGTCGCCGGCCTCGAGGAAGCGGTGACGGCTGCCGTGGGCGGCGCGCTCGACGACCCGCGCGGCGTCCGGGACGTGGTCGACCTCGACGTGCAGGAGGACGTCCTCGGCCGGGCGCCACCAGGAAGGGGCGTCGGGGTGCGGCGGGGGCGCGGCACCGCGGACCGCCTGCCCGGTGCCGTAGACCCGGACGTCGTCGGCGACCCGGCGGCGGAGGGCGCCGACGAGCTCGGCGCCCGTCATCCAGACCAGGACCGGCGCGAGGAGGCCCACCGCGACCACGACGGTCAGGGCGCCGGCGTCGGTGATGCCCGCGTCCGGCGAGTCGGCGGACCCGACGGCGAGCGCGACGGCGAGGGCCGCGAGCAGCACCGACCCGGCCCACCACAGGTAGCGGTGGTGGCCCAGCCGAGCCGGGGACCACCACGCGGCGGGGCCGCCGCCGGCCGGGTCGGGCTCGCGGGTCGTCGTCGCGGACATCGTTCTCCTCCCTCGCCGGCCAGCCTGATGGCTACAGAGAGATACGACAAGTTCGGACTATAGGCCGAACGGCTGGACGAGGCCGACAGGGCGCCGACGAGGGCCACGGTGCGTGCAGCTTCCGCCGAACGGCCCCGGCGATCCGCCCGGGCGCCCTACCATCCGCGGCGTGGGGGGGATCGCCTGTCGAGCGGTGCGCGGGATCGGGGCGCTCGTCGCGGCAGCCCTCGTCGTGCTCGGCCCGGCGGTCGTCCCGGCCGGTGCCGCTCCCGCGCTCCCCGTCGATGCGCCGGTCCCACCGCCTCCCGACGCGCGGGCGCTCGCTGCCCTCGACCCCGAGCCCCACCCGTTGCCCGGAGTGCAGTCCCGCGTCCCGTGCGTGCGCCCGGCCCGCGGCGGCGTCATCCCCGGGGCGCCCTGGGGCCAGCAGCGTCTGCGGTTCACCGACGCGTGGCGCTTCACCCGCGGCGCGGGCCAGACCGTCGCGGTGATCGACACGGGCGTCAGCCCGCACCCACGGCTGGCGGGCCGCCTCGTCGACGGTGGCGACTTCGTCGGCCGCGCGGGCGGGCTGCTCGACTGCGACGGTCACGGCACCCTCGTCGCCGGCATCATCGCCGCGGCGCCCGACCCGGCCACGGGCTTCGTCGGCGTCGCCCCCGACGCGCGCGTCCTCTCGATCCGCCAGTCGAGCCTGACGGTGAGCACGACGAGCCCGGACGGCACCGCCGGCACGGGCGGCGGGAACGTCGACACCCTCGCCGAGGCGATCGTGCGCGCGACCCGTCTCGGCGCCACCGTCATCAACGTCTCCGAGGCGGCGTGTGTGCCCGCGGCCGGTGCGGGGCCGGCGCTCGCGCCCCTGCGTGCCGCGGTGCGCGCCGCGGTCGACGCCGACGTCGTCGTCGTGGCCGCCGCGGGCAACGCCGGCTCGGGAGCGTGCACCCAGGGCGCCGACGGGCAGGGCGCCGGCCAGGTCGTCGCGCCGGCGTGGTTCGGCGACGACGTGCTCTCGGTCGGCTACACCCGTCGCGACGGCCTGCCGTCGCCGCTGAGCCTGCGCGGGCCGTGGGTGTCGCTCTCCGCGCCCGGCTCGGAGATCGTCTCGCTCGACCCGGCCGGCCCCGGGGTCGTCGACACCGTGGCCCCGATCGGCGCCGATCGCAGCGTGCCGATCGAGGGTACGAGCTTCGCGGCCCCCTACGTCAGCGGCGTGGTCGCGCTGGTCCGCGCCCGCTATCCGGGTCTCGACGCCCGCCAGGTGATGGCGCGCGTCACCGCGTCGGCCGACCGTCCCGGCGGCGCGCCCGCATCCGGTGGGGCCCACGACGACGCGGTGGGCGCGGGCACCGTCGACCCCGTCGCGGCGGTCGCCGACGTCCGTCCGGACGAGTTCACCGGCGACGGTCCGGTGTCGGTCTCGCCCGCGGGGGCGGGCCGGGTCGACCTGAGCGACGGCCGCGATGCACACTCCGGATCGCGCACGGTGGCGCTGGCCGGATCCGCAGCCGCAATGGCGCTGCTGGGCGGAACCGGTCTGATCGTCCTCGTCGCGCGACGGGCACGTCGGTCGCGCTGAGGCGGCCGGCGGCCCGGGTGGAGTCCCCGTCCCCCCACGCCGCGTGCGGCGACGATCCCGAGGAGCCCGCGTGCGCATCACGCTCGCCCAGACCGACGCCACGCTCGGGGACGTCGACGGCAACATCAAGCGCACCGAGCGCGTGGTCGCCGAGGCCGCCGACGCCGGCTCGGACCTCGTGGTGTTCCCCGAGCTCGCGCTCTCGGGCTACCAGGTGGGCGACGTCCCGCACGACCTGTCGATGGCCCCGGACGACCCCCGGCTGCTGCGGATCTCCCAGCGCGCAGGCGGCGCGGGGGTGCTCGTCGGGTTCCCCGAGGCCGGCGGCCACGGCCTGCACACCTACAACAGCGCGGGCTACTACGAGGACGGCAGGCTCGTCCACACCCACCGCAAGCTCTACCTGCCGACCTACTCGACGTTCGAGGAGCGCAAGCACTTCCTGCCCGGGCAGCACTCGCGGGCCTACGGCGTGCGGGGCGGGCGGCACCGGGCCGCCACGCTCATCTGCAACGACGCCTGGCAGCCCCAGGTCGCCTTCCTGTCCACCCAGGACGGCGCGCACATCCTGCTCGTCCCGGCCAACTCGGCGCAGTCGATGTCGCCCGAGCGCTACGACTCCAAGGAGTACTGGCGCAACATCACCACGTTCTACGGGCGCATCTACCAGCTGTTCGTGGTGTTCGTGAACCGCGTCGGCGTCGAGGGCGGCCTGACGTTCTGGGGCGGCAGCCACATCGTCGACCCCTGGGGCGAGGTCGTCGGCGAGTGCGGCGAGGGCCCCGAGGCCGAGGAGACCTGCACGATCGACATCGACCTCGCCGACGTGCGCAGGCGCCGCCGGGACATCCCGCTCGTGCGCGAGGCCCGCCTCGGCCTGCTGCGCCGCGAGATCGACCGTCTCCTCGACGAGGGCGGGGACCTGTGAGCTTCGCTCACAGCAGTCCGACGACGACCAGCACGATCCCGAGGACGGCGACCGCCGAGCCGCCCCACGCCCACCAGCGCTGGGCGCCGGCGGCGGAGGCCTTGAGCTCCTCCTCGGAACGCGTGGACACGATGAAGGGGTCCGACGACGACTCCGGCTTGCCGATCACCAGCGGGCCGATGCGGTCGTGGACCTCGCCCAGGACGTAGAGCCGCTGTCCCGGGCGGATGACCCACTCCGTGTAGGTCATGCCGAGGGACTCGGTACCGCCGTTGAAGAAGCCGCCGTTGAAGAAGCCGCCGCCGCTCGGACCCGGGCTGCCGGGGACGAAGTTCTCGTGGACCTTCTCGGGACGGTCGGGCGCGACGCCGTTCGGGTCGACGCCGATGATCCCGGAGTCGTCGACCAGCGCGTAGCCCTGGCGCGAGGTGTCGTCGAGGACGGTGTCGTTCTTCTCCCGGCGCCGCCAGTCGCCGTCGGAGTCGCGGTACTGCTCGCTGTACTTGTGGACGACCGTCTGGCGGTACCACACGCACTCGACGCCGCTCTGGGGCGCGCGCAGCGGGCCGTCGGGGTGCGGGTGCGCCGCGCCGACCACCTCACAGACCTTGCGGAAGCCCCCGACCGTCCCGAGGTCGGCCAGGGTGCGCCGGTGCTCCTCGAGCTCCGCGATCGGCAGGGTCTCGGCCGCGATCATGGCGTGCCGGCGCGCCCTGGTGCGCTGCGCCATCAGGAAGCCCGCCGCCCCGAGGGCGACGAGGATGAGACCGACGATCCACACGGCTGCCACTCCCGCTGTCCCCGGCCGGCGAGGCTCGCCGACTCCGCTCACAGAGAGTGACACACGGCGGGATGAGGCGCCAGTAAGAGACCTCTGAGGGGTGAGCCGCCTACCCTCGGTGAGAAGTCAGATCTTCGTCGCCTCGGCGAGGAGTTCGCCACGGCTGACGGTGACGGCGTCACCGCGCAGGTAGACGCGCTCGCCCGCGAGCTCGACGCCGACCTCACCGCCGCGCGGGGAGAGCTGGGCGCCGATCAGGCGGTCCCGGCCGAGCCGCGACGACCAGTACGGGGCGAGGCAGCAGTGCGCCGAGCCCGTCACCGGGTCCTCGTCGATCCCCACCGCGGGGGCGAAGAACCGGGAGACGAAGTCGGGCGCGCCCGGCGCCGGGTCCTCCTCGGCGCGGGCGGTGACGATGACGCCCCGCCCGCTGGCCGCCCGCAGCACCGAGAGGTCCGGCTCGAGGTCGCGCACCTCCGCCGCCGAGGGGATCTCGACGAGCACGTCGTAGCGGCAGCGGGCGATCTCGACGATCGCGGCGCCCAGCGCGTCGGCGAACTCGTCGGCCAGGTGCCCGTCCGGCAGCGCGGAGACCGGCTCGTCCACGGGGAAGTCGAGCTGGATGCCTCCGCCCGGCAGTGCCTCGGCCCGCAGCACGCCGGAAGCGGTGCGGAACGCGATCGGCGACTCGGCGAGGCCCTGCTCGAACAGGACGTGCGCGCTCGCGAGCGTCGCGTGGCCACAGATCTCCACCTCGACGGTCGGGGTGAACCAGCGCAGGCCCACCTCGCCCGTCGTCGCGAGGGACGAGAGGTCCACGAACGCCGTCTCGGACACGTTCACCTCGGCGGCCACCGCCTGCATCCACGCGGCGTCGTCGGCGTCGGTGAGACACACGCCTGCCGGGTTGCCGGTGAAGGGCGAGGACGTGAAGGCGTCGACGAGGAGGAGCTGCACGGCCTCCATGGTGCCGTGTGGGACGCCGCTCGGGCAGTCGGACCTGTCGACGCCCGGTGACACGGCTCCGCCGCCGGGCCGGGTGGTCTCCGGCGCCGCTCCGACCTCGGGGGGCTGGGACATCGCGGGCTCCGATCCGGTGACCGTCACGTGCGGACCGACCGTCACATCCCACTCGCCCGGCAGCAAGCATCCGCACCCCGACGGCCCAGGATCGACACCAGGAGCGACCGGAAGATCACGGCGTGCCGCATCCGGTGGGCAGGAGGTCGATCGGGGACTGCCCCGACGGGGTGACCCGGACCCGCCGCTACCGTGCCGTCATGAGCACGGTCTTCCTCGTCACCGGCGCCTCCTCGGGGGTGGGACGAGCGCTCGCCCAGTTCCTGGGCCGCCACGGGGTGTCCGTCGTCGGGCTCGACCGCCGCGATCCCCCCGACCGCGAGGTGTCGCACATCCCCTGCGACCTCGCGGACCCGTCGTCGATCGACACCGCCGTCGACCGCCTCGATGGGCAGGTCGACGCGCTCGCCAACGTGGCCGGCGTCCCGGGAACGGCGCCGCTCGAGACCGTGCTGTCGGTGAACTTCCTGGGCATGCGCCACCTCACCGAGCGCCTGGTGGGACGTATCCGGCGCGGCGGCTCGGTGGTCAACGTGTCGTCGTCCGAGGGGCGCCACTGGGTGGCACACCTCGCGGAGCTGCGCCCCCTGCTCGCCACCCGCACGTTCTCGGAGGGCCTGCGCTGGTGCCGGGAGCAGCGTCCCGACCGGCCGATCTACGAGGTCTCCAAGGAGGCCGTCCTCGCCTACACGACGGCCTCGTCGACGCTGACCTGGGCGGACGGGGTGCGGATGAACGCCGTGGCCCCCGGCACCGTGCGGACGCCCTCGCTCCCCGAGGTCGAGCGCTCCACCGACCCGCGACGTCTCGCCCGTCAGCGCACTGCGGCGGGCCGGGACGCGGAGGCGGCGGAGATCGCGTCGGTGGTCGCGTTCCTGATGTCGAACGAGAGCCGCTGGGTCAACGGCCAGACGCTCGCCGCTGATGGCGGGGTCTCCGCGGCGACCACCTGGGCAGCGCTGCAGTCGCGCTGAACCCGTTCGTGCGTCACCCGACCGTGGGTGACGGCGTTGGTCCTCGTGGACGCGACGGACGCCCCGGGGAGACCACATGCCTGCACGACGCTCGGCCCGCCGCACCCTCGCCGCGCTGGTGACGGGTGCCGCCGTGGCGGCGGGGGCCTGGCTCGCCGTCGCGCCCGCGGTGGCCGCTCCGGGTGACGAGCCGGTGCCCACCGCCCCGGGCGTCCACCCCGGCGTGCAGACGCGCACCGACGGCGCGCAGTGCACCTCGAACTTCGTCTTCACCGACGGCGTCGACACCTATCTCGGGCAGGCCGCGCACTGCTCGGGCACCGGGAGCCCGGACCAGGTCGACGGCTGCACCGCGGGCTCGCTGCCGCTCGGCACGCCGGTGGAGATCGCCGGGGCGAGCCGCCCGGGCACCCTGGCCTACAACTCCTGGCTCGCGATGCAGGACGCCGGCGAGAGCGACCCGGACGCCTGCGCCTACAACGACTTCGCCCTCGTGCGCCTCGACCCCGCCGACGCGGCGGCCGTCACCGCCGCCGTGCCGTTCTTCGGCGGCCCGACCGGCGTCGACATCGACGGCACGCGTCCCGGCCAGATCGTGCGCAGCTACGGCAACTCCGAGCTGCGCGGCGGCGTCACCCTGCTGAGCCCGAAGATCGGCACCGTCGTCGCCACGCGGGGCGGCGGCTGGAGCCACGACGTCCTCACCGCCACCCCGGGCATCCCCGGCGACTCGGGCAGCGCGTTCCTCTCCCCCGACGGCACCGCCCTCGGCGTGCTCTCCACGCTGCAGTTCGCGCCGGTGCCCGCGAGCAACGGCGTGAGCGACCTCGCGCGGATGCTGGACTACGCCCGTGACCACGGCGCCGGCGAGCTCCGGCTGGTCACGGGCTGACCGTCAGCCGCTGAGGACCTTGCGTCGCCGCCCGGCGCCACTGCGCGCGGCGGCGACCGGCGGGGCCGGGTACGCGGACGCCCGGCGCCGCGCCTCGGCGGCCAGACGTTCCGAACGCGTCGTCCACCGCGTCGCCACCAGGTACATCGGCAGGCCGATCACCACCACCGAGATGAGCAGGAACGCCCCGATCGCCACGATCCACTCCACGCCGGCCCCCCTTCGACTCCACGACCGGTTCGGGGACCGTGTCGCTCGATCGGGTGACGGTGTTACGAGTGTTCTCCCCGGCATCGACGAACGTCCGCGCGTCTCGACGTCCGGCGTGGAGCACGGGACGAACGGTCGGCGGGGGCCTCTCCCCCGGTCGTTGACGACCGGGGCGGTGCCCGCGACGCTGCCGCGGTGGCGCACCCCAACGAGGTCTTCGTCCGCGAGCTCTACGCGGCGATGGACCGGGGCGACGGACGCGCGCTCGCGAAGGCGCTCCGGTCGGACACGCGGTGGGTGATCGCCGGCGCGGGGACGCTCGCCGGGACGTACACCGGCCCGGACGCGATCTTCACGTTCTGGCGCCGGATGGCGGAGGAGACCGGTGGCGGGCTGCGCCTGGCGGTGCTCGACGTCCTGGCCAACGACGCCCGCGCCGTCGCCCTGGTCGACGTCACGGGCGTGCGCGGCGACCGGACGTTCGCGTCGTCCCATGTGGTGGTCTTCGAGATCGACGGGCGCCAGGTGCGCGAGGCACGGTTCATCCACGAGGACCAGGCGGCCTACGACGCGTTCATGGGGTCGGGCTGCTGACGGTCGGGCCAGCTCTTCAGCCTTCTCAGACGATCCGCTGGTCGGTGTTGGCGCGCGCACGTCCCCGCCCGAGCTCGCCCCGGACGAGCACGATGGCAACGATCGCCAGGAGGACGAACACCGCCGACACGACGTGGGTGCCGATCGGGATACCGGGGGCGAAGAAGGACGCGAGCGCGGCGAGCGCCGTGACCCCGATGAGCACCACGGCGACCCACATCGCGATGCGGGGACCGCGTCCGGAGGCCCACAGCCCCAGCGCGATGAGTGTCCCCAGCCCCACGATGATTCCGAACGCCATCTGGTCGCCCGGCACACCGGCCAGGAACGAGTACGCCAGCTCGAAGAGCCCGAGTACGGCGAGCAGACCCACGCCGATGGTGACGGTGCGACTGGCCACTGGTGGCCCCCAGAGCTCGGTGCGGGCTGTTGGGACACCCGGCAGCGGATCGCCAGTGTCACGTTCGACCGGCCTTGGAGCCATCTCGTTCACCTTTACGGCGTAGTCAACGATCCGATCCGCCCGCGATGATCGACGAAGAGCCACAACGAGGCTCGGTGCGCGTGCTGGCCGACTGGGTGTCTCCTCCCTCGGTGGCGCAGGTTCGCCTCGCACGGGTCGGTCGTGCGAACGCAAGGGCATGCCCACGTGGCGGGACGGAGATCGTTCTGCTCGAGGCCCAGGACGAACAACAGGCCGCCGCGAGCCGCTGGGCGGATCACGACCTCTTGTTCCCCTCGACGGTCGGCACGCCGGAGCCGCGGAACCTCAACCTGCTGAAGTCGTCGCTGGAGTAGCCCACTTCAAGCACGAAGCCCACCGCGCGTTTCCGCTGGTGGGCAGGGGTGGCCAGGGGCGGGGTCGAACCGCCGACCTATCGCTTTTCAGGCGATCGCTCGTACCGACTGAGCTACCTGGCCAAGAGGTCGAGGAAGAACCTCGACCGTGGAGCGACCCAGACGGGACTCGAACCCGCGACCTTCGCCGTGACAGGGCGACGCGCTAACCAACTGCGCCACTGGGCCTTGATCGTGCTGACTACCGTACCCCCAACGGGATTCGAACCCGCGTTGCCGCCTTGAAAGGGCGGAGTCCTAGGCCGCTGAACGATGGGGGCGCGACCCTCTGGCTGAGGACCCTACCCGCCAACGGCGTACCCGTTGGGAGCGGACCAAGCATAGGTGACGGAGCTCAGACGTCCGCCACCCACCCCCTCCCATCCCGCCGGTCGTCGAGGAGGTGCGGCCCGAGCACCGCCGCCATGCCGCCCTCGGCCTGCCAGCCCTCGAGCCACTCGGGGACGGCGGCGCAGCCCAGCAGCAGCTCCCAGTTCTCGCACACCCGGCGGCCGAGGTCGGCGAGGTGCGAGACGCCGAGCGAGACGACGAAGGCGCCGGCCCCGGTGTCGACGGCCATCCGCGAGAACGACACGGGGTCGATGCCGGGGCGCAGGATCTCCTCCTCGGCGGCCCGGGTGAACAGGTCGCGGAAGACCTCCTCCCAGTACCGGAAGGGCCACCCGGGACGGTGGGGCCCGGCGAAACCCTCCGTGGAGAGCCGCTGGCCGGCCCGCATCACGGACCCCGTGAGGGCGTCCTGGACCTCGCGGGTGACCTGGGCCGCGGTCCGCAGGGCGTCGAGGCCGAGCGCGTTGCTGCGATCGACGAGGTCGTGGCACAGCAGGTCCATCTCGTCGACCACGGCGAGCGCGATGCTCTCCTTGGAGACGAAGTGGAAGTAGAGGGCGCCCTTGGTGACCTTGCTGCGCTCGAGGATCCGCGAGAGCGAGGCCTCGTGGTACGAGGACCCGGCGAACTCCTCCGCCGCCGCGGTGAGGATCGCCCCCCGGGTCGCCAGCGCCCGTGCCTGGCGCGGCACGACCCCGCGCGTCCCGGCGGGATCACGCGATGCGGCCTCGTCATGGTCGGACATCGGCGGTCACGCTAGCGCGGCAGCGGCCCGGGGAGAGCCGCCCACGCGCAAAGCCGTCTCGGCTCGGACGAATTTTCGGGTCAGCGTCGGACGGGAGGCGGGTCGCCCCCCTCGCCGATGAGTCCGAGCATGTCGAGCAGTTCGCGGCAGTCCTCGGAGTCGAGGGAGTTGCGCGCCACGGCGATCCGGGCGCGGTGCACCTGGTCGTCGCTCACCCCGTAGACATCGGCGGCCGTGCGCTGGGCCGGCACCGTCGGCTCGTCCGGCGCGGTGCGCTCGGGATGCGGTCCGTTCGGTCGTCGGCGAGGTCCTGATGTCGCGTTCATGCTGGCTCCCGGTGGCCGCCTGGTCCCGACCCGCTGCCACAGCTCACGCGGCGGGATCACCCGTGACGGCGATGGCGCCGGTCACTGGCTGTGCCCGATGCCGTCCCTCGTCCGAGTCGCGACGACGCTACCCAGCCGCCCGCACCAACGCAGCCCCCTTCCCGAGTGACGATCGGAAAGATTTCCGTGCACCCGCTTCGTCCCGATCCGGTCACGCAGCGCAACGATCGGGGCCGGCACGGTGGCCGCGCACCCGGCCGTGCGCCTCGCGCGGACGCTCTCAGTCGATCAGTGCCTGGTAGACGAGGCCGCGCAGCTGCGTGCGGATGGGGTGCGCGCTCGAGGGCAGCAACTGGGTGAAGAACATCGCCGAGATGCGCTCGAGGGGATCGACCCAGAACGCGGTGCTCGCCGCCCCGCCCCACGCCATCTCGCCGGGGCTGGCGGGCGTGCGGTAGCGGACGGGATCGGTCACCACCGAGAACCCGAGGCCGAACCCGACCCCGTCGAACGGCATCTCGGCGAACAGGGGCCGCCCGACCTGCTCGAGGTCGAGGCCGCCGGGCAGGTGGTTGCGGCCCATGTAGTCGACGGTGCGGCTGCCGAGCAGGCGGACGCCGTCGACCTCCCCGCGACCCAGCAGCATCCGGGTGAACCGGTGGTAGTCCCCGGCCGTCGAGACGAGCCCGCCCCCGCCGCCGAGCCAGGTGGGCTCGAGGGCCTCGCGGGCCAGGGCGCCCATGCCGGCCGTCTCGGCGAGCAGGGCACGGCCCGTCGAGGGGTTCTGGAGGTACAGGGCGGCGAGGCGGTCGGGGTCGTCGACGACGAAGCCGGTGGCGTCCATGCCGAGCGGTCCGAGGACGTTCTCCTCGAGGAACGCGTCGAGCGGCTGGCCCGCGACGACCTCGATGAGTCGGCCGAGGACGTCGGTGGCGTGGCTGTAGTTCCACTCCGAGCCGGGCTGGAACACCAGGGGCAGCTTCGCCCACGCCTCGACGCAGCCGGCGAGGTCGAGGCCCGCGGGCGCGGACCACTCGAAGCCGGCGGCGCGGTAGAGCTCGTCGACGGGGTGGGCGTGGTGGAAGCCGTAGGTCAGCCCGGCGGTGTGGGTCAGCAGGTGCCACACGCGGATGGGCTCGGTGGCCGCCTCGAGCAGCGGCTTGCCGGACGAGCCCTTGACGTACACCCGCGGCTCGGCGAACTCGGGCAGCCAGCGGCTGATCGGGTCGGTGAGCTCGAAGAGCCCGCGCTCCCAGAGCATCATCGCCGCCACCGAGGTGATCGGCTTCGACATCGAGTAGATGCGCCAGCGGGTGTCGTCGGTGACCGGCAGCCCGGCCTCCGCGTCCCGGTGCCCGGCGCTCGACGAGTGCACGACCTTCCCGTCGCGGGCGACCACCGCGTGCCAGCCCGCGAGGCGCCCGTCGTCGACGTACCGGGTGAAGTGCTCCTCGATGCGGTTCAGTCGCGCCGGGTCGAAGCCCAGCTCCTCGGGATCGGCCTCGATCTTCAGGGGGCTGCTCACGTCCTCATCCTGCCTGCGCGAGGAAGCCCCGCAACTCCTCCAGGACATCCGCGGGCCGTTCCTCGGGCACGAAGTGCCCGCAGCGCTCGATCGCCCGGCCGCGCACGTCGTCGGCGTACTCGCGCCACATGTCGAGCAGCGGCAGCGTCGTGCCCATGACCCCGTCGGCGCCCCACAGCGCGAGCAGCGGCTGGGTCACCCGCCGGCCCGCGGCGTGGTCCTGGTCGTCGTGCGCGGAGTCGACGGGATGGGCGCGGTAGTCGTCGAAGCCGCAGCGCAGCGCCCCGGGCTGGGAGAACGCGCGGACGTACTCCGCGATCGCGGACGGCTCGAGGCCGTCGCGCGCGTAGGTCCACTTCTCGAGGAAGTAGCGCAGGTAGCCCTCGACGTCGGCGCCGGCCATCCGCTCGGGCAGGTCGGGCTGCAGGTGGAAGAGCCAGTGCCAGTACTTCGCGCCCAGGTCGCCGTCCATGCGCTGCCACGTCGCGCGGCTCGGGGCGATGTCGAGGACGGCGAGGCGGGTGACCTGCTCGGGCCGGTCGAGCGCCCAGCGGTGCGCGATGCGCCCGCCGCGGTCGTGCCCGACGACGGCGACCCGCTCGTGGCCGAGGTGCTCGACGAGCAGGGAGATGTCGCGCGCCATCGTGCGCTTGTCGAAGCCGCCCGTGGGCTTGTCGCTGGCTCCGTAGCCGCGCAGGTCGGGGACGATCACGGTGTGGTCGGCGGCCAGCGGGCCGGCGACGTGGCGCCAGCAGTGGCCGGTCTGCGGCCAGCCGTGCAGCAGCACCACGGGCGGGCCGCCGCCCCCGACGCGGTAGTGCAGGCGCAACCCGTCGAGGGCGACGGTGTCGGGGGTGAGGACGGCGTCGGTGGAGCTCTCGGTGGGGGTGGTCACGCCGCCGCATCCTCCCGTGCCGCACCTCACCCGGCCATCGGACCGCCCGGCCACCGGCCGTCGGAGGGCCCCGGGCGACCGGCAGGCCCGCCCGTGACCGGACCCCACCCGGCGGCGTCGACGACGGCCGCCGTGGCGTCGACGGCGTCGCCGCGCCAGAGCCGGTCGCGCATGCGGCGCACCAGGCCCTCGGCGTGACAGAGGGCGGCGAAGTCGTGGGCCCGGACGGCGGTGGCCGCGCGGGGGTTCGCGCGCACGTGGGCGTACTCGTCGAGTGCGGGCACGATCCGCCCATCCGCGTGGTCGAAGGCCCGCCCGAGCGCCGCCGCGTCGAGGAGATCGACCGCGACGGCCTGCGCCGAGTGCGGCAGCATCGGCTGGGCCGCGGCGCCGACGGCGGTCATCCGGTGGCGCGCGCCCCGCTGCAGCGGCATGTGGTGGCGCAGCACGCGCGGCGGGCGCGTCCCGACGGCCTCGCCGGCCGCCGCTCGGACGTCCGGCGCCGTCGCCGCCATGAGCCGGTGGACGACGGCAGTGACGCCGTCGCGGTGCATCTCGTCGAGGGCGTCCACGCGCACCGTCACCGACACCGTTCCCGCACCGCCCGGCACCTCGGCGTGCGTGACGTGCAGCGACGGGGAGGACCACAGCCGCAGCACGCCGTCCGGCGGAGCCGGCCCGGGCGCGCGGTGCAGCAGGTAGGGCGCGGAGACGGCATGACCGCCGCCCAGGTGCCCCCGCAGCCGGCTACCGGGGCCGTCGGCACCCACCACGGCCTCGGCGCGGTAGCTCCCGCCGGTGTCGTCGATGACGAGCACGGCGTCGCCGAGGTCCTCCACCGAGGCCGCGGTGCGCCCGTACTCGACGGTCACCATCTCGTCGGCCGCGCACGCCGCGACGAGCAGGGCACGGAGCACGGCGTGCGGGACGAGGACGTAGGGGCGGCCGAACCGCGTGCGGACGGTTCCGCCGAGATCGGCGACCCGCAGCAGCGCGCCGGTCCCGGCGTCGGCGTGCGTGAGCCGGACGGGCTCCCAGGCCTGGGCGCACGCGGCGTCGGCGAGGCCGAGGACCGCCAGCTCCCGCAGCGCGTGCGGCGGCAGCACGGCGACGTCCGGGTCGCCGTCCACGGGGGGGTCGCGCTCGAGGACGTGCACGGGGAAGCCCTGGTGGGCGAGGAAGAGCGCCGTGGCGAGGCCGGAGATGCGTGCGCCCAGCACGAGCAGCGGCACGGCAACCACGGCTCACCTCGTTCACCCGGGCGGACGAGACAAGGGTAGGCAGCGCGCCTCGGACGGAGCAATCGGGCGCCTCTTCGTGATCAGGGGGGCCGATCACCACTCGCTCGAGCGTCAGTCCTTCGGGGAATCCGTCACAGGGTCACGGAGCCACGGGTTCGGGGCCGGGCTGTCGTCCAGCCGGTCCCGGGCATCGAGCACCCGGGCCAGGGTGATGCACGTCGTGGCCAGCGCGGCGCCGAGGAGCCAGCCGGCGACCACGTCGGTGGTCCAGTGGACGCCGAGGTAGACGCGGCTGGCGCCGATCAGCAGCGCGCCGAGGACCGCGAGCACGACCACCACCGCGCGCACGAGGGCGGCGCGCGGCGTGCCGACGGTCAGGGCGATCACCGCGGCCGCCGTGAGCCCCAGCCCGAGGGCGCTCATCAGGGCGTGGCCCGAGGGCAGGGACGCCGTCGTCTCCGGTGCGAGGCGGAGGTACTCGGGTGGGCGCGGGCGCTCGACCGCGAGCTTGACCAGCCGGATCGTCACGGAGCCCGCGACGACGCCCAGCACCCAGATCAGCGCGGTGCGCCGATGGCCGCGCCCGAAGAGCACCACGGCCGAGAGGACGGCGAGCCCGCCCGTGCCGACGGTGCCGCCGACCAGGGAGACGACCTCGGCGGCGGTGGTCAGCCCGGGCGTGCGGTACTCGACGACCCAGCCCAGCACCGGTGAGTCCGCCGCGGCCAGGGCCTCGTCGGTGGCGACCAGGGCGAACGGGACGCCCGCAAGGGCGACCAGGACACCGACGATCGAGGTGTCGCGCACCGCACCGGGGACGGCGGAGAGGGCACCGCCCGCGAGGCGGTCCGCGAGGGCGGCCAGCACGATGAGCAGTCCGAGGACCAGTAGCGACACGGCGGTGGCGTCGAGAGCCACGGATGCTCCTCCTGAGGGGATCGGGCCCGGATCCGCTCGATCGACGATCGGACGCGCCGGTTCGGCGCCGGGGTGGGGCGATCATCCCAAGGCAGACTGGGAGTGTGCTCCTCCTGGGCCTGCTCTTCGCGCTCGCGTCGGCAGGAGCCAACGCCGGCGCGGCGCTCCTGGAGGCGAGCGCCACCCGCCGGGCGACCCGGGCCGCGACGGTGGTGCTGCACCCGATGTACCTCGCGGGGCTCGCCCTCGACATCGGCGGCTGGGTGCTCACGGTGCTCGCCCTGCGCTACATGCCGATCGTGGCCGTACAGGCGATCGTCGCGGGCCAGGTCGGCATCACGGTGATCGCGTCGCATTGGGTGTTCGACACCCCGTTGCGGCGCCTCGACCTCGCGGCGGCGGGGGCGAACGTCCTGGGCCTCGCGCTGCTGGTGGCGAGCGCGAGCGTCGACGACGAGCGCGTCCCTCCCACGACGGCGGGCATCGTCGCGCTCGTGGTCGTCTTCGTCGTCCTGCTGGGGGTGTCGGTACCGATCGCGATCCACAGCCGGAGTGCGATGCTCGTGTCGTTCCTCGCCGGGCTCGCGTTCGGCGGCACCGCCGTGGCGGTCCGGATGATCGACCTCGACGGGTCCCTCGGCGAGATGGCCCGCCAGGCGGTGGCCGATCCGGTGATCTGGGCCCTGCTCGGCTTCGCGGTGCTGGGGCTCGCGCTCTACACGGTGGCGCTCGGTCGGGGGTCGGTCGGCCCGGTGGTGGCGGTGCTGGCGGTGACCGAGACGCTGGCGCCGGGCCTGCTCGGCCTCGTGGCGCTGGGCGATTCCGTGCGGCCGGGCTGGACGCCGGCCTTCGTCCTGGGACTGGTGCTCGCGCTCGGTGGCGTCGTGGTGCTGGCGCGCTCGCCGGCGCAGGCGTCCCTGTCGGGTGACGACGGCGCGGCGCCGCCGCCCCTCAAGCGACTGTGACGAACCGACGGCGGGGCCGCCCCGTCCGGGCCGCCCCGCCGTCGGTGCTCGGTGTCAGTCGCGGAAGGCGTCCTTGACCTTCTCGCCCGCGTTCTTGAGGCTGCCGGCGGTCTGGTCCTTCTTGCCCTCGGCCTCGAGGCGCTCGTTGCCGACCGCCTTGCCGACGCCTTCCTTGACCTTGCCCTTGAGTTCCTGGGCCTTGTTGTCGACCTTGTCTTCCTGCGCCATGAGAGCCTCCTCACCACGCGCCGCCTCCGGCGCGCTGGACGGACGGATAGGTACCCCCGGACGGACGACTCAATCCGGGGCCGACGACCGAGCGCCCAGCGCGACGTCGCGGACGACCTCGCCGGACGCCGGGACGGCGACCCAGCCCACCTCGGGCGGATGACCGTCGGCCCGGGCGACCAGCTGGAACGTGCCCGCCTCGTGCGGCTCGAGGTGGAACGCGCCGTCCTCGTCCACCGCGGCGACGGCCACCTCGTGGCCGTCGGCGCCCACGAGCGTCACCGTCGCGCCCTCGAGCCCGTCCCCCAGCCGGTCGGTCACCCGGCCCCGCAGGGTCGACCCGTCGACCGCGACGGGGTGGTGCGGGACGGGGGTGGGGACCTCCTCCGGCGCGGCGGCGGCAGCGGCGGCGCGACGACGACGCCGGTCGAGGGCGAGGTCGGCGAGCCCGAGCACCAGCGCGAGGACGACGAACGCGACGGCGCCGATCAGGCCCTGGCTGATGGCCAGCGACCAGTCGCCGCCCGTCGCGGCGAGCTGGCCGAAGAACACCGCCCCGACCGCGGAGATGCCGATCGCCGAGCCGACGCGCTGCCCGGTCTGCAGGACGCCGGCCGCCGTGCCGCCCTCCCGCGGCGGCACCTCCTCGAGCGCGAGGGTCTGGTTCGGCGCGATGACGAAGCCGCTGCCGATGCCGGCGAGCAGGAGCGGCCCGGCGATCGCCCAGCCGACCTGCTGGGGATCGAGCCGCAGGACGACGTCGACGGCGACCAGCCCGACGGCGACCGCGAGGAGGCCGAGGACGACCAGGGACTTGCCCAGCCGCGACACCAGGCGGCCGCCGATCGCCGACGTCACGGCGGAGCCCAGCGCGAACGGCGTCAGCGCCAGTCCCGCCTCGAGCGGGGTGTAGCCGCGGCCGTTCTGCAGGAAGAGGGTGACGACGAAGAAGATCGCGGTGAAGCCGGCGAAGTAGAGCAGTCCCAGCGACGTGCCGAGCGCGTAGCTGCGGGTGCGCAGGAGGCCGAAGTTCACCAGCGGGTGCCCGTGCGTGCGGCGGGCCCGGCGCTCCCACGCGATGAACGCCAGCAGCAGGACGAGGGCGACGCCCAGCAGCCACCACGGCGCGCCCGCCGTGTCCTGCTCGGAGAGCACGAGCGGGGTCATGAGCGCCACGACCGCGCCGCCGAGCAGGACGGCCCCGACGAGGTCGAGCGGCCGGCGTTCCGTCGCCGCGGGTGCGTCCCTCGGGAGCAGGCGGACGCCGAGGACCAGGGCCGCGACGCCGATCGGGACGTTGACGTAGAACACCCAGCGCCAGCCGTCGGCCTCGCCGCCCCACTGCAGCAGCAGACCGCCGAGCAGCGGGCCGATCGCGGTGGAGATGCCGATCGCGGCGCCGAACAGCCCGAACGCCCGCCCGCGCTCGCGGCCGGCGAACAGCTGCTGGATGAAGCCGATGACCTGGGGGTTGAGCATCCCGCCGGCCGCGCCCTGGAGCAGGCGGGCGGCGACGAGCGTCTCCGCGTTCGGCGCGAGCCCGGCCGCGGCGCTCGTCAGCGTGAACAGCGCCAGCGCGAGCAGGAACATCTTCTTGCGGCCGCGGTCGTCGCCCAGGCGCCCCGAGGCGACGAGCACCAGCCCGAAGGTCAGGGCGTAGCCCGAGACGACCCAGGACAGCTCCGCCGACGACGCGCCGACCCCCCGCTGCATCGCGGGGAGGGCGACGTTGACGATGCTGACGTCCAGCAGCGTCATGAACCCGGCGATCAGGCACACGGCCAGGGCGCGCCAGCGCCTCGGGTCGGGCTCGGGAGAACTCACTTCGCTGAGGTTCCCGCCGGTCACCGGGCCAATCGTGACACGAGACGGAGGGAGAACGACCGTGGAGATCCTCTCGAGCCGCATCCTCGTGCGTCCGCGCGACTGGGAGCTCTCCCGGACGTTCTACGCCGAGACCCTCGGCCTCGCCGTGGCCCGCGAGTTCCCCGGCGGCGTCGTGTTCTTCCTGGGCACCGGGTACCTGGAGCTCTCGAAGGCGGGCGCGGTCGCGATCGGGGACGACGCGCTGTGGCTGCAGGTGCGCTCGCTGCCGGACGCGGTCGCCGAACTCCGGGGGCGGGGCGTGACGATCACCCGCGAGCCGGTCCGCGAGCCGTGGGGGCTCGACGAGTGCTGGATCGCCGACCCCGACGGCCGCGCGATCGTCCTCGTCGAGATCCCGCCCGGCCACCCGATCCGGACGGACCTGCGCTGACGTGAGTGATGTTCGGGGCTATAGCCCCGAACATCACTCACAGCCCGAGGGCGCCCGCCAGCTCGCGCAGGGCCGGGCGGGGGTCCGACATGGGCTTGTCCCCCAGGGCCTGGACCAGCACGTGGTCCGCGCCGGCGTCGAGGTGCGCGGTCACGGACGCCGCGACGGTCTCGAGGTCGCCCATGCCCACCAGGGCCCGCGCGAGGCGGTCCGAGCCGCCCCGGACCAGGTCGGACTCCTCGAAGCCCTGGCGCAGCCAGGAGTTCCGGTAGTTCGGCAGGCCCGAGTACACCTCGAGGTGCGCGTGGGCGCGGCGCATCGCGTCCTCGGCGTCGTCGCCCACCGCGACGGCCTGCTCGGTGACGACCCACTTGTCCGGCCCCAGGGCCTCGCGGGTCACGCGGCTCTGCTCGGGGAGGACGAGGTAGGGGTGCACGCCGTCGGTCTCGGCGCCCGCGAGCTCGATCATCTTCGGGCCGAGGGCGGCGACGAGACGGGCGGGACGGCCCACGCCGGGCTCGATCTGCTCGGGGACCGCGGCCATGCGCGCGAGGTAGTCGCGCATCGTGGCCAGTGGCTTGGAGTACGTGCCGCCGCGGCCGCGCTCGACCAGCGGCGCGTGGCTCACCCCGAGCCCGAGGACGAACCGCCCCGGGTGCAGCGCGGTCAGCGTGCGCGCCCCGGACTCGGCGGCGATCGGGTCGCGGGCGTGGATGTTGGCGATGCCGGTGCCGACGACGAGGCGCTCGGTGGCAGCGAGGAACGCGCCCGCCTGGGTCAGCGTCTCCTTGCCGTAGGCCTCGCCGTAGAACAGCGAGCCGTAGCCCAACGCCTCGATGTCGCGGGCTGCCTGCTGCGCGTCCGGCATCGACCAGGTGTCGCTGGTCCACCAGACGCCGATGCGGGACGGGAAGTCGATCTGTGCGGCCACGCCCGGACGTTAGCGCTCCCCGCTTGGGCCCACCCGCCGGGCCGACGCCGACTCCTGGGCCATCCCGCGCAGCGCGGCGATGAGCGCACCCCCGAGGACGATGCCGACGACGACCCGCTCGACCGAGCCCTCCCGCTCGTCCCGGTCGACCACCGCCGCGACCTCCCGGTCGCCGACGGCCTCCATTGCCTCGGCGTAGACGTCGAGCAGCCCGACGACCTGGTCGCCACCCAGCCGGTCGAGGGTCGCGAGGACGTCGACCGCGGCGCGCCGGCCCGCGTTGTTCTCGCTCACCCGCCAGCCGCGGCGGGCGACGAGGTCCGCGACGACCTTCTCCGCCCGCACCGAGGCGTCGTCCTCGACGGGCTGCACGCTCGCCATCACCGCGTCCTGCGCGGTCCCGAGCGCGACGTGCAGGTCGACCTGCTCGTCGTCGACCGTGGCGAGCACGTCCCGGGCGCCCGCGACCGTGAGCCCACCGACGTCGAGGAGCGCGCGCACCAGGCGCAGGCGGCGCAGGTGCTCCTCGTCGTAGTGCGCCTGGTTCGGGCTCGTGAGCTCGCCGGGCGGCAGCAGCCCCTCGCGCAGGTAGTACTTGATCGACGCGACGCTCACGCCCGACCGGCGGCTCAGTTCCGCGACCCGCATCCCGCTCCCCTCTGGACGTCAGACTCGGATAGTTCTACTCTCCGTTCATGGACAGTGCCACTATCCGATCACTCGCCCGGGAGTCCCGCTCCCTGGCCGTGTTCACCGTCGCCATGGCCGTGCTCGCGGCTGTGTGCCTGGCGGCGCTCGCGCTCGACCCCCGCCTCCTCGGTGGTCAGCCGATCTGGGCCAAGCCCCTGAAGTTCTCGATCAGCTTCGTGCTCTACGGCGCGACGCTGGTGTGGATGATCTCGCTGGTCGCCTCGCCGTCGGCACGGCGGTGGGCCCGCCGCGCCGGCGCCGTCGTCGCCACCGCGGGCACGATCGAGATGATCGCCATCGTCGGGCAGGTGGTCCGCGGGCGCGCCAGCCACTTCAACGTCGCCACGGCGTTCGACACGGCCGTGTGGGCGGTGATGGGGACGACCATCGTCGTGCTCTGGGTCGCCACCGCCGGGCTCGGCGTCCTGCTGCTGCGCGAACGGACGTTGCCCGTCGACATCGCCCGGGCGGTGCGCCTCGGGCTCGCGGTCACGCTGCTCGGGATGGCCACGGCGTTCTCCATGACGAGCCCGACGGGCGCGCAGATCGCGGCGGCGAGCACGACCGGATCGATGCCGACGGCCGGGGCGCACGCGGTCGGGGTGCCCGACGGGGGCGCGGCCCTGCCGCTGGTCGGCTGGAGCACGACCGGTGGTGACCTGCGGATCGGCCACTTCGTGGGCCTGCACGCCCTGCAGGGCCTGCCGTTGCTCGTCCTCGCGCTGCTCGCCCTCGCGCCGCACGTGCCGGTGCTGCGCGACGTGGCGGTCCGGGCGCGGCTCGTCGGCATCGCCGGCGGGTTCTGGGCCGCGCTGACGCTGCTCCTGGTCTGGCAGGCCCTGCGCGGCCAGTCGATCATCGCCCCGGACGGCCTCACGATCGCCGTCGGCGCGTCGCTGGTCGTCGTCACGGCCCTGGCCACCGCCGCCGTCCTGCGCCCCCGCACCACCCCGACGACCGTCCTGGAGACCCAGCGATGAGCACACCGACCACCGTCGCCCCCGCCCGCACCGGCCACCCCGCCCTCGTCGCGGTCTACCTCGTCCTGTCGCTCGTCGGCCTGGTCGGGACGTGGTGGTTCAACCTGAGCTTCTTCGCCACGGGCGGCACCGACTACCTCGGGGGCTGGTTCGCCAACGCCGCGAGCTCCTCGGCGGCCGTCGACATCATCGTCATGGCGGTCGCGGCCTGCATCGTGATGGTCGTCGAGGGCCGTCGGCTCGGCTTCCGCCCGCTGGGCATCGTGCTGCTCGTGGTGCTCAGCTTCGTGATCGCCGTGGCGTTCACGTTCCCGCTGTTCCTGGCCCTGCGGGAGAGGCGCCTCCGGCGCACGTGAGTGATCTGGGTCGTCCTGGCGACCCGGATCACTCACGTGGCCTCCGGCCATCAGAGCCCGAGGTGACGGGCGATGAGGATCTTCTGGACCTCGCTCGTGCCCTCGCCGATCTCCAGGATCTTCGAGTCGCGGTAGTGGCGGGCCACCGGGTACTCGTTCATGAAGCCGTAGCCGCCGAAGATCTGGGTGGCGTCGCGGGCGTTGTCCATCGCCGCGTTGGAGCTCACGAGCTTCGCGATCGCGGCCTCCTTCTTGAACGGCACCCCGGCGGACATCTTCGCGGCAGCGTCCTGCCAGGCGAGGCGGGCGCAGACGGTGCGCGACTCCATCTCGGCGATCTTGAACTGGATGCCCTGGTAGGTCCCGATCGCGGCGCCGAAGGCCTCGCGCTCGCGGGCGTAGCGCAGCGACTCGTCGACGCAGCCCTGGGCGGCGCCGGTGGACAGCGCGGCGATCGCCACCCTGCCCTCGTCGAGGATCGACAGGAACTGCGCGTAGCCCCGCCCCCGGGTCCCGACCAGGTTCTCCTCGGGCACGCGGCAGTCGTCGAAGACGAGCTCGTGGGTGTCGGAGGCGTTCCAGCCGACCTTCGAGTACGACGGGGCGACGGTGAAGCCGTCGGTCCCCGACGGCACGAGGATCGCCGAGATCTCCTTCTTCCCGTCCTCACCGCCGTTTCCTGCCCCGTCGCTCCGCTCGCCCCGCCCGGTGACGGCCGTGACCGTGACCAGCGAGGTGATGTCGGTGCCCGAGTTCGTGATGAACGCCTTGGTCCCGTTGATCACCCACTCGCCGCCGTCGAGCTTCGCGGTGGTGCGGGTGGCCCCGGCGTCCGAGCCACCGCCGGCCTCGGTGAGGCCGAACCCGCCGAGCGTCCGGCCCGCCGCGAGATCGGGCAGCCAGCGCTGCTTCTGCTCGTCGGAGCCGAACCGCAGCAGCGGCATGATCCCCAGCGACACCCCGGCCTCGAGCGTGATGGCGACCGACTGGTCGATCCGGCCCAGCTCCTCGAGCGCGACGCACAGGGCGACGTAGTCGCCGCCCATGCCGCCGTACTCCTCGCCGACGGGCAGGCCGAACAGGCCCATCTCACCCATCTTCGCGACCAGCGCGTACGGGAACTTCTCCTTGATGTAGAAGTCCCCGATGACCGGCGCGACCTCCTTCTGCGCGAAGTCCTCGACGGTCGCGCGCAGGGCCTCGTGCTCCTCGGACAACTGCATGATCATTCTCCTGATTCGGGCACGACGGTGACGAGCGGCGCGTCCAGGGCGACCGCCGCGCCGGCCTTCGCGGCCAGGTCCTTGACCACCCCGTCCACCGGGGCGGAGATCACGTGCTCCATCTTCATGGCCTCGACGACGACGAGGCGCTGACCGGTGGTGACGTGGTCGCCCTCGGCGACCTCGACGGCGGTCACGGTGCCGGGCATCGGCGCGGTCAGCGGACCGTCCTGTCCCCCGGCGGCGGTGCGGGCCGCCCGCAGGCGCTCCTGCTCGCGCAGGGCCCAGGCGTCGCCGTCGCGCGCGAGCCAGCGCACCCCGTCGGCGACCGCGGTGCGGTAGCCGCGGGTGGCCCCGTCGAGGGTGACGACGAGGGTGGGGCCGTGTCTCCGGGCCGCGGCTGCTCTCGTGGCTCCGTCCTCGCCGATCGTCACGCTCGCGTGGTCCGGCGGACCGGCCACGGCGACGTCGACGGGGTCGCCGCTCGCCCCCGCGGCGGGGACGAGACGCCATCGCGCCGGCGCGGGGTCGGCGCCGAGGCGCCACCCGCCGAGGCGGTCGAACGGGGCGTCGCCCGCGGGCAGGTCGAGCAGGCCGGCGAGCGCCGCGGCGGCGAGGACGTCGTCGGGGATGTCGGCGGGGGGCGGGTCGAGGCGGGCGATGAGCCCGGTGTCGAGACGCCCGGCGCGGACGTCCTCGTGGTTGAGCAGCGTGCGCAGCCAGGCGAGGTTGGTGCGCACGCCGAGCACGGTGGTGGCGGCGAGCGCGGCGTCGAGGCGGTCGAGGGCGGCGGCACGGTCCGGGCCGCTGGCGATGATCTTGGCGAGCATCGGGTCGTACCGGGACCCGACCTCGGTGCCGATCTCCACCCCGGCGTCGACGCGGGCGTGGGGCGGCCACACCAGGTCCAGGACCGTGCCCCCGGTGGGCAGGAAGCCGCGGGCGGGGTCCTCGGCGTAGAGGCGGACCTCGACGGCGTGGCCCTCGAGCGTCACGTCGTCCTGGCCGTAGCCCAGCGGCTCTCCGGCGGCGACGCGCAGCTGCTCGGCGACGAGGTCGAGCCCCGCGCCGCGCACCCGGACGACCTCCTCGGTGACGGGGTGCTCGACCTGCAGGCGGGTGTTCATCTCGAGGAAGAAGAACTCGCTGGCGTCGGAGTTCGTCACGAACTCGACCGTGCCGGCGCCGACGTACCCGCAGGCCCGGGCGGCCTCGACGGCGGCCTTCCCCATCTCGTGTCGCTGCGCCTCCTCGAGGACGGCCGACGGCGCCTCCTCGACGACCTTCTGGTGGCGGCGCTGCAGGGAGCACTCGCGCTCGCCGAGGTGCACGACGCCGCCGTGCCGATCGGCCAGCACCTGGATCTCGACGTGGCGGGGGTCGGTGACGTAGCGCTCGACGAGCAGCGTGTCGTCGCCGAAGGAGCTCCTGGCCTCGCGTCTCGCGGCAGCGATCGCGCCGTCGAGCTCGTCGTCGCGCTCGACCACGTGCATGCCCTTGCCACCGCCGCCCGCGCTGGGCTTGAGCAGCACCGGGAAGCCGACCTCGCGGGCCGCGGCCGCCACGGCGGCGTCGTCGAGCCCGGTGCCGTCGGAGCCGGGCACGAGGGGCACGCCCGCAGGGCCGACGGTGGCCTTCGCACGGATCTTGTCGCCCATGGCCTCGATGGCCTCGGGCGGCGGGCCGATCCACGTCATCCCGGCCTCGCCGACCTGACGGGCGAAGCCGGCGTTCTCGGCGAGGAAGCCGTAGCCGGGGTGCACGGCGTCGGCGCCGACCGCCGCGCCGGCCGCGAGGATCGCCGCGCCGTCGAGGTAGTCGGGCACGCGGACCGCGACGTCCGCGGCGCCCACATGTGGCGCGCCGGCGTCGGGGTCGGTGTACACGGCCACCGCGCGCAGGCCCCGGGCGTGCAGGGTCCGCGTGATCCGCACGGCGATCTCGCCGCGGTTGGCGATCAGCACGCTGGTGAACACGGTGGCCTCGGTTCCCATGATCGAAGGATGAATACGGACACTCAACGTCAGCGACGGCACTTCGCTGACACTCGACCTACATCCGGAACACGCCGAAGTGCGGCGCGTCGAGGGGGGCGTTGGCGCACGCCGAGAGCGCGAGGCCCAGCACCGTCCGGGTCTCGGCCGGGTCGATGACGCCGTCGTCCCAGAGCCGGGCGGTCGAGTAGTACGGGTGACCCTGGTGCTCGTACTGCTCGCGCACCCCGTCGGCGTCGGACGACCCCACGGTGCCCAGGACCGTCGCCGCCTGCTCGGCGCCCATGACGCTGATGCGCGCGTTCGGCCACATCCACAGGAAGCGCGGCGAGTACGCCCGCCCGCTCATGGCGTAGTTGCCGGCGCCGTACGAGCCGCCGATGACGACGGTGAGCTTGGGGACGCGCGTGGTGGCGACGGCCGTGACCATCTTGGCGCCGTCCTTGGCGATGCCGCCGGCCTCGTACTCGCGGCCGACCATGAAGCCGGTGATGTTCTGCAGGAACACGAGCGGGATGCCGCGCTGGTCGCACAGCTCGACGAAGTGCGCACCCTTGAGAGCCGACTCCCGGAAGAGCACGCCGTTGTTGGCGACGATGCCGACCGGGTGCCCGTGCAGCCGCGCGAACCCCGTCACGAGCGTCGTGCCGTACTCGGGCTTGAACTCGGTGAACACGCTCCCGTCCACCAGGCGCGTGACCACCTCGTGCACGTCGTAGGCGGTGCGCCCGTCGACCGGGACGACGTCGTAGAGCTCGCCGGGGTCGTGCTCGGGCTCGACGGTGGGGCGCCGCTCCCACGGCGGCGGCACACGCGGGCCCAGGGTGTCGACGATGTCGCGGACCATCGACAGGGCGTGCGCGTCGTCCTCGGCGAGGTGGTCGACGACGCCGGAGGTGCGCGCGTGCAGGTCGCCGCCACCGAGCTCCTCGGCGGTGACCTCCTCACCCGTCGCCGCCTTCACCAGCGGCGGGCCGCCCAGGAAGATCGTGCCCTGGTTGCGGACGATCACGGCCTCGTCGCTCATCGCCGGGACGTAGGCCCCGCCCGCGGTGCACGAGCCGAGCACCGCGGCGATCTGCGGGATGCCGAGCCCGGACATCGTCGCCTGGTTGTAGAAGATCCGGCCGAAGTGCTCGCGGTCGGGGAAGACCTCGTCCTGCTGCGGCAGGAACGCCCCGCCCGAGTCGACGAGGTAGATGCAGGGCAGGCGGTTGTGCAGCGCCACCTCCTGCGCGCGCAGGTGCTTCTTCACCGTCATCGGGTAGTAGGTGCCGCCCTTGACGGTGGCGTCGTTGGCGACGACGACGCACTCGCGCCCCGCGATCCGCCCGACGCCGGTGATGATCCCCGCCCCCGGCGCCGCATCGCCGTACATCCCGGTGGCCGCCAGCGGCGAGAGCTCCAGGAACGGGCTCGACGGATCCAGCAGGGCGTCCACCCGCTCGCGCGGCAGCAGCTTGCCCCGCTCCACGTGCCGGACACGGCTGCGCTCGGGCCCGCCGAGACGCGCGACGGCCAGCCGCTCGCGCAGGTCGGCGACGAGGGCGTGGTGCCCGCCCTGTGCGCGATCTTCGGTGCTGTTGCCCCGAACTTCGCTCACGTGGTCGGTGCTCGGCGCAGCCACGGGCGACCTCCTCGTCGACGTCGACGTGCGCTCCGCACGTTAACGCTCGCTCACGTTAGTGACCGTTCACGTCCCCTGGCAAGAGGCCGTAGGGTGCCGAGCGTGCCCGTCACGACGTCACGCCGCGAGCAGATCCTCGTCGAGGCCGCCCGGCTGTTCGCGCGCCACGGGTTCCACGGCGTCTCGATCGACGGGATCGGCGCGGCGGTCGGCGTCAGCGGACCGGCGCTCTACCGGCACTTCCCGTCGAAGGAGGGCCTGCTCGCCGAGATGCTGGTGGGCATCAGCGAGCACCTGCTCGCCGGCGGCCAGGAACGCGCGGCCGAGACCACCGACCCCGTCGAACTGCTCGAGGCGCTCATCGCGTTCCACACCGACTTCGCGCTGCACCAGCCCGAGCTCATCACCGTCCAGGACCGCGACCTCGCGAACCTCCCCGACGCCGCCCGGCACCGGGTGCGCGGGCTGCAGCGCGCCTACGTCGAGGTCTGGGTGGACGCGCTGTGCCGCGCCGGGTTCGCCGCGAACGAGGAGGCCGCGCGGGTCAGGGCCCACGCCGCGTTCGGGCTGATGAACTCCACGCCGCGCAGCGCCGGGCACACGCGCCCGGACGTGGCCGCCCCGCTGCTCGTCGCCATGGCGCGCGCCGCCCTACACGCGCGCGTCTGACGGACGACCGCCCGGCGGAGGGCGCCACGCGACCGGTCGCGTCGCTACGCTCCGCCACATGAACCAGCCGCAGCAGACGGGTCAGTTCCAGGGCCAGCGGTACCCGATCCTGCTCTCGACGATGAACGACCTCCCGGGCTACGAGGTCACGCGCGTGTTCGGGGAGGTCTTCGGGCTCACCGTCCGTAGCCGGAACATGTTCTCGACCATGGGCGCCGGCTTCAAGGCGATGGCCGGCGGCGAGCTCAAGGGTCTCTCGAAGCTGCTGTCGGACTCCCGCCACGAGGCCCTCGGGCGGCTCGCGGAGGAGGCCCAGGCCCACGGCGCGAACGCCGTGCTCGCCCTGCGCTTCGACTGCAACGAGATCGCCCAGAGCGCCAGCGAGATCGCCGCCTACGGAACGGCTGTCTACGTGGTGCCGCACACCCAGCGCTGAGCCACCCGGCGCTGAGTCACCCAGCGCAAGTCACCGACGCCCGCGGGCCGCCTGCGCGTCGAGGCCCCGTGCGATGTCCTCCTCGGCCTGCACCAGCCGGTTGCGCCGCAGCGTGGCCTCCTCCAGGCGCGAGCGCACCGCGATGCGCCGCGACAGGAGCTCGCGCACGTAGTCGTACCGCTCGGCCTCGGTGGCCTCGTGGATCTGGGCGGTCAGCTTGGCGTCGAAGCGTTCGAAGACGCCGACCTGCTGGTCCGCGGCACGCCGGTCCCGGCCCGCCTGCTCGTACTGCGCCGGCGTCACCGAGCCGTGCGGCGACGGCGCGGGCCGAGCTACGGGCGCCGGCGGCATCTGCCGGGTCGGCGGGGCGACGGGCGCCGGGACACCCGGAGCGCCGGGAGGCGGGTCGTAGGGGCGGGGCGCCCCGACGCCGGTGTAGGTGGGCGGCGCGGTGTCGGCCTCCCGCTCGTCGTGTTCGCGGCCGAAGAGCCGACGCAGTCGTGAGGTCGCCATGGCGCACCCTCCTCACCCGGAGTGACGTCTTCACTGTGCACCCGACGCGCCCCTCGACGGAAGTGGACACCGCACGCGTCCGCCGGACGGACCGGACTCAGTCGAGGTTCTCGATCGGCACCGGGTCGATGTGCTCCCCGTCCGGCAGCGTGAAACCGAACAGCCGCGCGTAGAAGGCGAGCTCGGCGTCGAGCGCGCGACGGATGTTCCCGGCCTGACGGAAGCCGTGCTGCTCGCCGGCGAAGAGCAGGTAGGCGACAGGCACGCCCCCGCGGCGCAGCGCCTCGACGATCATCTCCGACTGGTTCGGCGGGACGATCGCGTCCTCGTCGCCCTGCAGCACGATGAGAGGCGTCGTGAACCGCTCGACGTGCGTGATCGGCGAGCGCTCCACGTAGACGTCGCGCGCCTCCGGGTACGGGCCGATCAGGCCGTCGAGGTAGCGCGACTCGAACTTGTGCGTCTCGAGGGCGAGGGCTTCGAGGTCGGCGACCCCGAAGTGGTCGGCACCCGCGGCGAAGGGGGTGTCGTCACGGGCCAGCGCGGCGAGCGTCGTGAACCCGCCCGCCGAGCCACCGCGGATGGCGAGACGCTTCGGGTCGACCCGTCCGGCGTCGGCGAGCGCGCCCGCCGCGGCGAGGCAGTCGGCGACGTCGACGACGCCCCAGGCGCCCCGCAGCTGCTCGCGATAGGCGCGGCCGTAGCCGCTGGAGCCGCCGTAGTCCACGTCGACGACCCCGAAGCCCCGGCTCGTCCAGTACTGCACCCCGAGATTGAGCACCGGCGCCGCCGACCCGGTCGGACCGCCGTGCAGGACGACGAGCAGCGGCGGGAGCTCGCCGTCGGGGCCCGCGTGGGCCGTGGCCGGCGGGTAGTAGAGCGCGTGGGCGTCCCGCGGGGCGCCGGCGGCGTCGGTCGAGGGGAACGTCGTCGGCTCGGGCACCGAGATCGTCGCGGGATCCAGCCCGAGGTCGCGCGGGGCCCGCAGCGTCTCGACCGACCCGTCGACGCCGATGCGGTAGACCCCCGGCTCGCTGGTCGGCGAGCCGGCGACGCAGACGACGCTCCCGGGCCCGTCGGCGCGCACCGACCGGATCGTCGTGAACGGGGTGTCCAGCTCGGTCACCGTGCCGTCGAGCTCCCGGACGGCGAGGGCGTCGAAGCCGTGGGAGGACCGCGCGACGACGACCCGCCGGTCGTCCGACGTCGCGTGGCGTGCGCCGGCCAGCTGCCAGGCCGGCAGCCCGATCTCGGCGTCCATGACGACGAGCGGGGTCACGCCGTCGTCGGGGTGCCAGCGGTAGAGGTTCCACCACCCGTCCTCCTCCCCCGTCGCTGCGCTCGCCCTGGCGCGGTCGGAGAGGAAATGCAGGGCTCCGTCGGCCTGCCACACCGGCTCGCCGACCGACTCGCCGGGCCCGCCGGCGACGACCGTCTCGGTGCCGCTCGCGAGGTCGCGCACGGTGAGCACCGTGTCGTCCCACGGCATCGAGGGGTGGTCCCAGGAGACCCAGGCGAGCCGGCCGGCGTCCGGGGACAGGCGCGGGGCGGCGACGAAGTCCGGGCCGGTGACCAGCACCTCCGGCTCGCTCGGCGCCCGCGCGTCGAGACGGACGATCTCGTTGACCACCTCGGTGGCCGGGGCGCCCTCGCGCGGGTGGTGCTCGCGCACGCAGACGAGCCACGTGCCGTCGGGCGCGACGTCACCGTCGGCGAAGCGGTCGCCCCGCGGGACCGTGGGCTCCGGGGTGAGGACGACGGGCTCCGCGTCCGGCGCGTAGCGGCGCAGGCGCTGGTCGGCCCAGTCGACGGCGAAGACCACGCCGTCGTGCAGCCACCAGGCCCCGCCGCCGTACTCGTGGACCCCCGTGCGGGCGTTGGCGTCCGCGGGCAGCAGGTCGGTCATCGTGCCGTCGGCGTCCCGGCGCACCAGCTGGATCCGCCCGCCCTCGCCGGCGCGCCCCTCGCCCCACACGACGCCGCCGCGCCCGTCGGGTCGCACGCCGTCGAGCCGCACGCCCGCGGTGACGACGAGCTCCGAGGTGATCGGTGTCGGCCAGGATCCGTAGGGCAGCGGGGTCACGCCCTCACGGTAGGCCGCCATGATCGACGGAAGAATACGGACACTGGGTGTCTGCGACGTGCCGCCGCTGACACCGGGACCGCACTCAGCCGCGGTCGCGCAGCACGTTCTTCTGGATCTTCCCCGTCGACGTCTTGGGCAGCTCGCCGAAGACGATGCGCTTCGGTGCCTTGAACCGCGCCAGGTGGGTGCGGACGTGCTCGACGAGCTCGTCGGCCTCGACCTCGGCGGACACGGTCACGTACGCGACGGGCACCTCGCCCCACCGCTCGTCCGGGACGCCGACGACCGCCGACTCGACGACCGAGGGGTGGCTGTCCAGCACGCGCTCGACCTCGACCGACGCGATGTTCTCGCCGCCCGAGATGATCACGTCCTTGCTGCGGTCGCGGATCTCGACATAGCCGTCGGGGTGGACGACACCGAGGTCCCCGGTGCGGAACCAGCCGTCCGCGTCCACCTCCGCGGTGGCCTCGGGGTCGCGGTAGTACCCGAGCATCACGTCGTTGCCGCGCAGCACGAGCTCGCCCATCGTCTCGCCGTCCGACGGGACCTCGGCGCCGGTCTGCTCGTCGAGCACGCGCAGACGCTGCGCGATGACGTTGCCGACGCCCTGGCGCGCCTTGAGCCGCGACTGCTCGTCGGCGTCGAGGTCGTCCCACTCGGGGTGCCAGTCGTTCACCGCGGCCGGACCGTAGGTCTCGGTGAGCCCGTAGAGGTGGGTGACCGACATGCCCAGCTCGTTCATGCGCGCGAGCAGCGTCGGCGTGGGCGGCGCGCCGCCCGTCGCGACGGTGACGCGCTCCGGCGCCGGCCCGTCCTTCGCCGCCTCGGCGTGGGCGATCATCGTGAGCACGGTGGGCGCCGCGCAGTAGTGCGTGACGCCCTCGGTGCGGATCAGGCGCCAGATCTCCTCGGCGTCGATCACGCGCAGGCACACGTGCAGCCCGCCCGCCGCGGTGACCGCCCAGGGGAAGCACCAGCCGTCGCAGTGGAACATCGGCAGGGTCCACAGGTAACGCGACGCCGGCTCCAGGCGCGTGTGGAACGCCATGGCCAGCGCCTGCAGGTTCGCGCCGCGGTGGTGGTACATGACGCCCTTGGGACGTCCTGTCGTGCCCGACGTGTAGTTGATCGCGAGCAGGCCGCGCTCGTCGGTGACCGGCACGACGCGCTCCGGCGAGTCGGCCACGAGCGACTCGTAGCGTTCGCCCTCCTCGACCAGCTCGACGCCCGTGCGCTCGGCCACGGCGCGGGCCTGCTCGACGAGCTCGCGGGTCGCGATCAGCAGCCGGGCGCCCGAGTGCTCGACGATGTGGACGATCTCGTCGACCGAGAGCCGGGTGTTGAGCGGGACCAGGACCGCCCCCGCGTACGGCACGCCGTGGTGGCACTCGAGCATCACGTGGCTGTTGGTGGCGAGCGCGGCCACGCGGTCCCCGGGTTCGATGCCCAGCTCGTGCAGGGCACCGGCCAGCCGCCGGGACCGTGCGCCGAACTCGGCGTAGGTGAAGCGCTGCTCGCCGTCGACGATCGCGGGGCGCGCCGCGAAGGCGTGCTCGGCGCGGTCGAGGAACGCCGTCGGGGTCAGCTCGGTGAAGCTGAACGGGGCGGGGGTGACGTGTTCCATGGCGCCGGTCTACACCACCCCGAGGCTCGTCATCGCCTCGGCGACCCGGAGGAACCCGGCGGCGTTCGCGCCGTTCTCGAGGTCCCCGGGGTCGCCGTGATAGCGGTCGGCGGCCTCGCGCACCCGGTCGTAGGCGTCGCTCATGATCGTGGAGAGCTGTGCGTCGACGTCCTCGGCGCTCCAGCGCTCGCGGCCGGCGGCCTGCTGCATCTCGAGCGCCGACACCGCGACACCGCCGGCGTTCGCGGCCTTGCCCGGGCCGAAGCCGACCCCGCCCTCGCGCAGGATCTCGCGCGCCTCCGGGGTCACCGGGCCGTTGGCGCCCTCGGCCACGGCCCAGCACCCGTGGTCGACGAGCGCGCGTGCCTCGTCGGGGCCGATCTCGTTCTGGGTCGCGCAGGGCAGCGCGACGTCGCACTCCAGCGTGAACGGCGAGCCCTGCGAGGCCGTGGCGCCCGACCGCTTCTCGGCGTAGTCGGCCACCGAGCCGCCCTGGCCCTTGATCTCGCGCAGGAGGTCGACGTCGACGCCGTCGGGCTCCGAGACCGACCCGCGCGAGTCCGAGCAGCCGACGACCGTCCCTCCCGAGTCGATCACCTTGGCCATCGCGTGGAGCGCGACGCTGCCGCTGCCGGAGACCACGACGCGGGCGCCGTCGAGGTCGCGGCCCTGGTCGTCGAGCATCCGGCGGGTGAAGTAGACGGTGCCGTAGCCGGTCGCCTCGGGCCGCAGCGCGGAGCCGCCCAGCACCGCGGGCTTGCCGGTGAACGCGCCGGGCTCGTGGTAGCCGATGAGGCGCTGGTACTGCCCGTAGATCCAGCCGATCTCGCGGGACCCGACGCCCATGTCCCCGGCGGGGACGTCCACCGCGGCCCCGGCGTGGCCCGCCATCTCGGTGGCGAACGACTGGCAGAACCGCATGAGCTCGCCCGCCGACAGCGCCTTCGGGTCGACGTCCGCGCCACCCTTCCCGCCGCCGATGTCCTGGCCGGTCAGGGCGTTCTTGAACACCTGCTCGAAGCCGAGGAACTTGACGACGTCGAGGTCGACCGACGGCGCGAACCGCGTGCCGCCCTTGTACGGGCCGAGCGCGGAGTTGAACTGGACGCGGAACCCGCGGTTGACCCGCACCCGTCCGCTGTCGTCGACCCAGGGGATCCGGAAGACGATGACCCGCTCGGGCTCGCAGAGCCGCCCGACGACGTCGGTGTACTCCGGGTGCTCGACGAGCACCGGTCCGATGCTCCGGAGCACCCCGCGGACGTCGGAGTGGAAGAACTCCTGGTGCGGGTCGCGGCGCAGGACGTCCCGCCACACCTCCCGCAGCACCGCGTTCTCGGGCTCGTCGCCGCGCGCCATCGCCGTCCCTCCGAAACGTCGTTGTTCCGGTCGGCCTGGTACCCCTGGGTGAACGGTCTCAGTCCGACTGCTCGGCCGAGCACCACCACGTCGTCCGACCACCGACGGTGCCGCGCTCCATCGGCGCACCGCACCGGGGGCACGTCGCGTCCTTCTTCCGGTAGGGGATGACCTCGCCCGTGTGGACCCCGCCGTGCGCGATCGCGGCCCGGGTGGCCTTGCGCAGCACGCGGCGCAGGTCGTCGAGCTCCTCGGTGGAGAGCTCGCCCGCCGGGCGCGACGGGCGCAGCTTCGCCTGCCAGAGCGTCTCGTCGGCCAGCAGGTTGCCGACCCCGGCGAGCACCGACTGGTCGAGCAGCTTCGCCTTGATCGCGACGATCCCCTTGCCGACGCGGGACCGGAACTCGTCGCGGGTGATCTCGGCGGCGTCCGGACCGAGGGCCTCGACGGCGGGCTCGAGGTGCACGCGCCCGAGCCGTCGCTTGTCGAAGAGCCGCAGCGCCCCGCCGTCGTCGAAGCTGATCGTGACGCGGTCCCACTCCGGTTTGTCCGGGCGCTCGCCGGGCTGCTTCGGCATCCCGCCGACGTGCGGGTCACCGCCGGCGTAGAGGCTGCCGGCGTCGCCCGACGGGCCGGTGACGAAGATCCGGCCACCCATGCCGAGGTGGATGCCGAGGTGCGGGCCCTCGTCCCCGTCGGCGGTCACGGTGTCGCACCACATCGTCTTGCCCCGGCGGTGCGCGGCGACGAGTCGGCCGCCCTTCAGCGCCTGGTCGATCTCGCCGGGATGGTGCGGACGGCAGACGTACTCGTCGGCGTCGTCCACACCCGAGATCGTGCGATCGAGGGCCTTCTCGACGACCTGGCGCGCGTTCTCGACCTCGGGGAGCTCCGGCACACGGATCATTCTGCGCTGCACACTGGGCGTCGTGCTCAGTCCCACCGCCATGCTCGCCGTCGCGCTCGAGGAGGCCCGGGCCGGTGCCGCGGAAGGAGGCGTGCCGGTCGGCGCGGCCCTGTTCGGTCCCGACGGCGACCTGCTCGGCCGCGGCCACAACCGCCGGGTCCAGGACGGCGACCCCGCCACGCACGGCGAGACCGCCGCCTTCCGGGCCGCCGGGCGCCGCCCGGACTACCGCGGCACGACGATGGTCACGACGCTCTCGCCCTGCTGGTTCTGCGCGGGGCTGATCCGCCAGTTCCGCATCCCGCGCCTGGTGGTGGGCGAGGCCGAGAACTTCGGCGGGCAGCACTCCTGGCTGTCCGATCACGGCGTCGACGTGACGGTCCTCGACGACCCGGACTGCGCCGCGCTCATGCAGCGCTTCGCCGTCGAGCACCCGGACGCGTGGCTCGAGGACATCGGCGGACCGGAGTAGGTCGCGGGTCCCCCCGGGCACGGGCCGTTCAGCTCCCGACGACCTCCCGCGCGCACACCGCCGCCGGACCGTCCGGGTCCGCGGCCTCCGCGACGGCCGTCTCCGGCACGCCGAGCCCACGCAGGAGCGTGCGGCAGAACTCCGCGGCGACGGCCTCCGGCGCGAGGCGGCCCTGCGGGTCGAACCAGGTCCACATCCAGTGCAGCGAGCCGAACATCTGCAGGCTGCGCAGCCGGGCGTCGCCGGGGACGAACACCCCGGCCGCCTCGCCGTCGCGCAGGACACCGACGACGAGGTCGCGGTAGGCGTCGCGCTGGGCGCGGGCCGTCTCCATCCCGGGCTCGTCGGTGAGGCGGACGACCTCGCGCTGGAACGCGATGGTCGTCGCCGGGTCGTCGGTCTGGTAGCGCACACCGGCGTGGACGAACGCGGCGAGCCGGTGCTCCGGGCGGTCGAGCCGGGCGAGGAAGGCGCGCGCCTCGTCGAGCGCGCGGCGCATGTAGCGCTCCTGGACCTCGGCGAGCATGCGGTCCTTGGTGCCGAAGTGATGGACGATCGTCCCCTTGGACAGGCCCAGCTCCGACGCGACGTCGCCGAAGTTCGCGCGGTCGTACCCGCGCTCCGCGACGTGGCGGGTGAAGGTCACGAGGATCTCGTCCCGTCGCCCACCCCGCACGCGACCCGGGGCCACCGTCGCCGGCTCCGTCATGACGCCCCCTTGTGAACTGACCGCACGTACGGGCAGAGTAGCCCAGGTCACGTCGGCGTGGGGTGTCCGAGGAGGACGGCGATGAAGGCGTCCGCCGTGTCGCGCGAAGGGCACCGTCAGCCGGAGAGAGCGCGCGAAGGTGCCCTTCGGCCGGAATCCGTCTCCGCGCACGATGCGTGGTCGACCCCCGAGCGACGGGCGCTGCGCGAGCTCGTCGCCGACTTCACGACGCGCGAGATCGTCCCGAACCTCGAGCGCTGGGAGGACGAGGGCGCGCTGCCCCGGACCCTGCACGAGCGCGCCGGAGACCTCGGGCTGCTCGAGCTCGGCTTCCCGGAGGCCGCCGGCGGGGTCGGCGACCACCTCGACGCCTGTCTGGTCGCCGAGCAGCTGATCCTCTCCGGCGGGTCGAGCGGGGTCTGCGCGGGGCTGTTCACCCACGGCATCGGGGTCCCGCACATCGCTGCGGCCGGTGACGAGGAGCAGGTCGCGCGCCTCGTGCGGCCCGTCCTGGCCGGCCGCGCGATCGCGAGCCTCGGGATCACCGAGCCCGAGGCCGGCTCCGACGTCGCGGCGATCACGACCCGCGCCGAGCGCGACGGCGACGACTACGTCGTGACCGGCGCGAAGACGTTCATCACCTCGGGGACGCGGGCGGACTTCGTCACCACGGCCGTGCGCACCGGCGGGCCGGGGCACCGCGGGATCTCGCTGCTGGTGATCGAGACCGACCGGCCCGGGGTGTCCCGCTCGCGGCTGCGCAAGATGGGCTGGCACTGCAGCGACACCGCCGAGCTGCGCTTCGACGGCGTGCGCGTGCCGGCGGCGAACCTCGTCGGCGCCGAGGGCACCGGCTTCCGGCAGATCATGGTCAATTTCGCCGCCGAGCGACTGTCGATGGCCGTACAGGCGTACGCCACTGCGCAGCGCTGCGTGGACCTGACGATCGCGTGGGTCCGCTCGCGGCACACCTTCGGGTCGGCGCTGGCGCAGCGCCAGGTCGTGCGTCACCAGGTCGCCGAGATGGCGCGCGAGACCGCCGTCGCGCGCACGTACGTCCGGGACGTGCTGGCGCGCTGGCAGGCCGGAGCCGACGTCGTCACCGATCTGGCGATGGCCAAGAACACCGCGGTCGCGGCGTGCGACGCCGTCGTCGACCGCGCGGTCCAGCTGCACGGAGGGATGGGCTACATGCACGGCGTGGAGGTCGAGCGCCACTACCGGGACGCGCGGATCCTCGGCATCGGCGGCGGCACGACCGAGATCATGAACGAGGTCGTGGCGGGCCGGTTGGGGCTGGACGCGTGAGCGGGCCCTCGGTGGAGGACCTGCTCGCCGACCTCGACGACGAGCGCGCGGCGGTGATGGCACTGGTGCGCGGGCTCCCGCCGGCGTGGTGGACGCTGCCCACCCGCGCCGAGCCCTGGACCGTGCGCGACCAGGTCGCCCACCTCGGCTGGTTCGACGCGGCGTTCGCCCGCGCGATCTCGACGCCCGCGGAGTTCGAGGCCGAGCGCGACGCGATCACCGACCTCGAGGGCTTCGTCGACGCCGCGAACGCCGCGGTGCCCGAGTCCGGTCCGGCGGCGCTGACGTGGTGGCAGGACGCGGCGCGGGCGTTCGACGCGTCGGCGCGCGCGTGCGACCCGTCGACCCGGCTGCCGTGGTACGGACCGCCGATGTCGCTCCGGTCGGCGATCACCAGCCGGATCATGGAGACCTGGGCGCACGGCAGCGACGTCGCCGAGGCCCTGGGGACCCGTCTCCCGCGCACCGACCGCCTGCGCCACGTCGCCGACATCGCGGTGCGGGCGCGGGCGCAGGGGTACCGGGTGCGGGGTCTCGAGATCCCCGCGACGCCGGTGCGCGTGGAGCTGACCGGGCCGTCGGGCGAGGTGTGGCGATGGGGCGAGCCCCACGTGAGTGAAGCCATCACCGGAGACGCCGAGGAGTTCTGCCTCGTGCTGATCCGTCGCCGCCACGTCGACGACACCGGCCTCGTGGTCACGGGCGATCTCGCGCGGGAGTGGATGGAGATCGGCCAGGCGTTCGCCGGGACGCCGGGGAAGGACCCGGTGCGGGCATGAGCGCTCCCGAGATCTCGCCGAGCGCCGTGCTCGGATCGCGCCTCGACCCGTCGTCGGCGGAGTTCGCGGCGGACCGCGAGGCGATGCTCGCCGCGCTGGCCGGGGTCGACGAGGTGGCCGCGACGGTGCTCGCCGCCGGCGGGGCGAAGTACGTCGACCGCCACCACGGGCGCGGCCGGCTCACGGCGCGCGAGCGCGTCGACCTCCTCCTGGACCCGGATGCGGCCTTCCTCGAGATCGGCGCGCTCGCGGGGGCGCACGAGCCGGAGCTGACCACCCCGGGCGCCGGCCTCGTCGTCGGGATCGGGGCGGTGAGCGGCGTCGAGTGCCTGGTCGTCGCCAACGAGCCGACGGTGAAGGGCGGCTCGATCACGCCGATCGGGGTGACCAAGCAGCTGCGCGGCCTCGGGATCGCCGAGCGCAACCGGCTGCCGGTGGTGGCGCTCGTCGAGTCGGGCGGCGCCGACCTCCCGCGGCAGGCCGACCTGTTCGTCCCGGGCGGGCGCACGTTCCGCGAGATGACGCGACTCTCGGCGCAGGGCATCCCGACGATCGCGCTGGTCTTCGGCTCGTCGACCGCCGGCGGCGCCTACATGCCGGGGATGAGCGAGTACACGGTGTTCGTCCGCGGGCAGGCGACGGTCTACCTCGGCGGGCCGCCGTTGGTGAAGATGGCGATCAACGAGGACGTCGACGACGAGACCCTCGGCGGCGCGGAGATGCACGCCCGCGAGTCCGGGCTCGCCGACCACCTCGCCGCCGACGAGCGCGACGCGCTGCGGATCGGGCGCCGGATCGTCGCCGACCTCGGCTGGCGTCGCGGCGGACCCGGTCCGTCCCTGCCCGCCGACCCCCCGCGGTACCCGGCCGAGGAACTGCTCGCGTGCGCCGCGTCGGACCCGAAGCGCTCGGTCGAGGTGCGCGACGTCCTCGCCCGCGTCCTCGACGGCTCGCGCTTCGACGAGCACAAGCCGCTCTACGGGACGACGCTCGTCTGCGGCTGGGGATCGATCGGCGGCTTCCCGGTCGGCGTGCTCGCGAACAACGGGATCCTGTTCTCCGAGGAGTCGCAGAAGGGCGCGCAGTTCGTCCAGCTCGCCAACGCGCGGTCGATCCCGCTGCTGTTCGTCCAGAACATCACGGGGTTCATGGTCGGGTCGGCCTACGAGCGCGGCGGGATCATCAAGGACGGCGCGAAGCTGATCAACGCGGTGTCGAACTCCGAGGTCCCGCACCTGACGCTCATGGTCGGCGCGTCCTACGGCGCGGGGAACTACGGCATGTCCGGGCGCGCCTACGACCCGCGCTTCGTCTTCACCTGGCCCAACCACCGCATCGCGGTCATGGGCGGCACGCAGCTCGCCGGGGTCATGTCGATGGTGCAGCGCCGGTCGGCCGAGCGGGCCGGGCGTCCCTACGACGAGGACACCGACCGCGCGACCCGGAAGGCGATCGAGGACGGCGTCGAGGCCCAGTCCAACGCGCTCTACGCCTCCGGGCGGATGTGGGACGACGGGGTCATCGACCCCCGCGACACCCGCACGGTCCTGGGCCTCGCCCTCTCGGCCGTCCACTCGGCCCCCATCGCCGGCGCGACCCGCTTCGCGCCGTTCCGGATGTGAGCGGGGTGGCGGGCCTCGCATGCAAGCCCTGCGTCCTCGCTTGCACTCAACGCCAGGAAATCCACATCCTCGAGGTGCGCCGGTGATCAGCACGCTGCTCGTGGCCAACCGCGGGGAGATCGCGCGCCGGGTGATCCGGGGTGCCCGGACGCTCGGCATCCGCACGGTCGCGATCTACTCCGAGCCCGACACCGACGCTCCCCACGTCGCCGAGGCCGACCGCGCCGTCGCGCTACGGGGCTCGACCGCGACGGAGACCTACCTCGACGTCGACCAGGTCCTCGCCGCGGCACGGGCGACGAGCGCCGACGCCGTACACCCCGGCTACGGGTTCCTGTCGGAGAACGCCGCGTTCGCCCGCGCGTGCGCCGACGCCGGGCTGACGTGGGTGGGCCCGGACCCGGCGTCGATCGAGGCCATGGGCGTCAAGCACACCGCCAAGGCCCTGGCGCGCGAGGCCGGCGTGCCGACCCTGCCCGACGTCCTGCTCGAGACCGACGACCCCGACGACTGGGCGCGCGCCGCCGAGGGCGTCGGGTTCCCGCTACTGGTCAAGGCGTCCGCCGGCGGTGGCGGCAGCGGGATGCGCGAGGTCCGGGCCGCGGCGGAGTTGGTCGACGCCGTCCGCTCCGCCCGCGCCGAGGCCGCGCGCAGCTTCGGCGACGACACGGTGTTCCTCGAGCGCCTGCTCGACGCGCCCCGGCACATCGAGGTCCAGGTCGTCGGCGACGCGCACGGCCATGTCGTGCACCTCGGCGAGCGCGAGTGCTCGATCCAGCGTCGGCACCAGAAGGTCGTCGAGGAGGCGCCGTCGCCCGTCGTGTCGCCGGAGCTGCGCGAGCGGATGGGTGCCACGGCCGTCGCGCTCGCGGAGAAGCTCGGCTACGTCGGCGTCGGGACGGTGGAGTTCCTCGTCGACGACGTGGGGGATTTCCTGACGTCTGACGTCAGCATGGACCCCAGGCTGACAGACCCCGGCTACTACTTCCTCGAGATGAACACGCGGCTGCAGGTGGAGCACCCGGTCACCGAGGAGGTCTACGGCGTCGATCTGGTCGCGCTCCAGCTCGCCGTCGCCGACGGGGAGCCGCTGCCGTTCACCCAGGACGACGTGCGGGCCCGGGGACACGCGGTCGAGGTCCGGCTGTACGCCGAGGATCCCGCCCAGGACGACCGTCCGAGCCCCGGCACGCTGCACCGCTACCGTCACACTTCTTCTGGCGACGACCAGACCCTCCGCTGGGAGGACGCGCTCGGCGCGACCGGCGAGATCAGCGCCTTCTACGACCCGATGATCGCCAAGGTCATCGCCCACGCCCCGACCCGGGCCGCGGCCGCGCGGCGGCTCGCCGCCGGTCTCGCGCAGGCGGAGATCCACGGGCCGCCGACCAACCGCGACCTGCTCGTCGCCGTCCTGCGCGACGCCGACTTCCTGGCCGGCGCCACGCGCACCGACTTCCTCGACCGCCACCCCCACCTGCGTACCCCGGCGCCCGCGACCCCGCCCGTCGTGCACCTCGCCGCCGCCGTCGCCTGCACGAGCGCGGCGCGCCGAGAGCACGACCCCCGCGCCCACCTCGCCCCGCCCGGCTGGCGCACCCTGCGGGGCGCGCCCCGCCCGACCGTGCACTGGGCCGGACCGGACGGCGAGGTGGCGGTGAGGACCACGATCCGCCCGGACGCGATCGCGCTGGACGTCGACGGCGTGGAACACACGCTCGGCCTGCGAGACCTCACCGTCACCGGCGTCCGCCTCACCCACGACGGCGTCGAGTACCGCTGCCGGGTCGCTCAGCACCAGGGCCCCACCGGTGTGACCGCGTATGTCGACGACACCGAGGGCCACGGCGCCTGGCGGGAGCTGCCGCGCCTGCCCGCCCCGGACGCCGCCGCGGGCGGGGCAGGACCGGTCAGCGAGGTCCCGGGCACGGTCGTGGAGGTCCTCGTCCGCGAGGGCGAGCACGTCGTCGCCGGCCAGAAGCTCGTCGTCCTCGAGGCCATGAAGATGGAGCACCCCGCACTCGCCGCCACCGACGGCGTCGTCGAGACCGTGCACGTCGCGGTCGGGCAGTACGTCGAAGCGCACGCCACGCTCATCACGCTGGGGGTCCCGGGATGATCGCGATCGCGAACGTTTCCGGCTTCTACGGCGACCGGCTCGCCGCGGCCCGTGAGATCGTCGACGCCCACAGGGAGGGCCGCGTCCATGTCGACGTCCTCACCGGCGACTGGCTCGCCGAGCTGACGATGGGGCTGCTCGCCAAGCAGCGCGAGCGCGGCGCCGGGGGCTGGGCGACGACGTTCGTGCGCCAGATGCGCGACGTCCTCGCCGACTGCCTCGACGCCGGCATCGTCGTCGTCGCCAACGCGGGCGGGCTCGACCCGGCCGGGTGCGCCGCGGAGATCGCCGTGATCGACGAGCGCGCGAGAGTGGCCTGGGTGGGCGGGGACGACGTCACCGAGCAGGTGCGCGCGCTGCCGCCCGAGCGCACGGCGCACCTCGACACCGGCGAGCCACTGCCGGACTCGCCGGTCGTCGCCAACGCCTACCTCGGGTGCCGCGGGATCGTCGCTGCGCTCGAGGCCGGCGCGAACGTCGTCGTCACGGGGCGGGTGACCGACGCGGCCGTCGTCCTCGGGCCCGCGGCGTGGCACCACGGGTGGGGTGTCGACGACCTCGACGCGCTCGCCGGCGCCGTCGCCGCCGGGCACGTCATCGAGTGCGGCGCCCAGGCCACCGGCGGGAACTTCTCCTTCGCCGCGGAGCTCGACGGCACCGAGCACGTCGGCCTGCCCGTCGCCGAGATCGCCGCCGACGGGTCCGCGGTGATCACCAAGGCCGCCGGGACGGGCGGCGCGGTGACCGTCGAGACCGTCACCGCCCAGCTGCTCTACGAGGTCGACGGCCCGCGCTATCTGACCCCGGACGTCGTCGCGCGCCTCGACACGATCACCCTGACCCAGGAGGGCCCCGACCGCGTCCGTCTCGCCGGCACCCGCGGCGAACCGCCGCCCGACACCGTCAAGGTCGGCGCCGTCGTGCCCGCCGGGTGGCACAACGAGGTGACGTTCGTCCTCACCGGCCTCGACGTCGAGGCGAAGGCCGAGCACGCGCTCGCGGCCCTCTGGGCCGGGGTGCCGGGGGGTCGCAAGGCCTACGACCGCGTCGAGACCCGTCTGCTGCGCGCCGACCGGCCCGACCCGGCACGCATGACCGAGGCGGTCGCCCTGCTCACCGTGGCGGTCGCGGGGTCCAAGGAGGCCGTCGGGCGGCTGTCCCGGGCGGCCGTCGAGACCGCGCTCGCGGGCTACCCCGGATTCTTCGCCACGGCCCCGCCCGGTCCCGGCAGCGCCGCGAGCGTCTTCTGGCCGATCCTCCTGCCGGCCGCCGACCTGCCGCAGCTCGTCGGCCTCGGCGACCGGACCTGGGCCGTGCCGCCGCCCAGCGCCGATCGGACGAGCACCGGCGACCGGATGCGCGCCGACCCCGAGAACGAACGGCGCTTTCGCGGGTTCGGAAGCAGCGAGAGCGCCGTTCGTTCTGAACCCCTCGGGCGACTCGTCGGCGCGCGCTCGGGCGACAAGGGCGGCAACGCGACGCTCGGGCTGTGGGCGCGGGACGACGCGAGCTACGCGTGGCTGCGCGGCTGGTGGGACGACGAGCACGTCGCCGACCTGCTCGGCGAGGACGCCGCGGGGTGCGCGCTGCGGCGGTGGGAGTTCCCGCTGCTCCGGGCGGTCGGCGTCACCGTCGTCGGCTTCCTCGGGCGCGGGGTGGCCGACAACCTCGCCCTCGACGCCCAGGCCAAGGGTCTCGGAGAGTTCGTCCGGGCCCGCCACGTGGACATCCCTGAGGAGCTGCTGCGATGAAGGTCGACGCCACCGTGGTCACCGGCGGGCTGGGCGACTTCGCCGACGACGCCGTCACCGCGGAGAAGGCCGGGTACGACGCGGTCTGGGCCTCGGAGACCCAGCACGACCCCGCGGTCATGATCACTCTGGCCGCCACCCGTACCGAGACGGTCACCCTCGGCACCGCGATCACGGTGGCGTTCGCCCGGACCCCGATGACGACGGCGATGACCGCCAACGACCTGCACCTCGTTACCGGCGGGCGGTACGCGCTGGGGCTCGGGACGCAGATCAAGCCGCACGTCACCAAGCGGTTCTCGATGCCGTGGTCGGAGCCCGCGCGCCGGATGCACGAGTACATCCGCGCCGTCCGCGCGATCTGGGACGCCTGGGCCACCGGCGAGCGGCTGGACTTCCGCGGCGACTTCTACACGCACACGCTGATGACGCCGTTCTTCTCGCCCGGGCCCAACGCGTTCGGCAACCCGCCGATCCACCTGGCCGGCGTCGGCCCGCGGATGACGGCGGTGGCGGGCGAGGTCGCCGACGGCTTCATGGCGCACGCGTTCTCCACCGAGCGCTACCTGCACGAGGTGACGCTGCCGGCCCTGCACCAGGGCTTCGAGAAGGCTGGGCGCGACGGCAGCGGCTTCGAGTTCTCCGCGACCGCACTGATCGCCACCGGCAACACCGAGGAGGAGTTCGAGGAGTCGATCCGCGACGTCCGCCGCCAGGTCGCGTTCTACGGCTCGACCCCGGCGTACCACCCGGTGCTCGAGCTGCACGGCTGGGGCGATCTCGCCCGCGAGCTCAACACGCTCTCGAAGCGCGGCGAGTGGGAGGCGATGGGCGACGCGGTGGACGACGAGGTCCTGCACACCATCGCGATCGTCGCCGAGCCCGACGAGGTCGGGCCCGCCCTCGAGCGGCGCTTCGGCGGCGTCGCCCAACGGATCCCGCTCTACGCGCCGCGGGGGTCGCAGACGGACCGCTGGGGTCCGGCCCTCGCCTACCTCCAGCAGCGATGACCACCCCTCGGGCTCCTGCGCCCCGGCGCAGGCGAGCAACAGGGACGATCCACGGGGCTGCCCTGCGGCAGCGTGTCCAGGAGGAGGCCTGAGATGGTCGCGTTCACCGAGGAGCACCAGGCGTTCCGCAAGACGGTGCGGACGTTCGTCGAGCGGGAGATCGACCCGTACGTCGACGGGTGGGAGCGCGACGGGCGGATGCCGACGCACGAGCTGTTCGCGAAGCTCGGCGACCTCGGCTTCCTGGGCCTCGAGTACGACCCCGCGTACGGCGGCGGGGGCGCGGACCACCTGTTCGCGGTGGTGCTCGCCGAGGAGATCGGGCGCTGCGACGCCGCCGGCGTGGGCATGGCGATCGCCGTGCAGACCGACATGGCGACCCCGTCGCTGCACCGCTTCGGCTCCGAGGAGCTGAAGCAGCGCTATCTCGTCCCGGCGATCCGCGGCGAGATGGTCAGCGCGATCGCGGTGACCGAGCCCGACGCCGGCTCCGACGTCGCCGGCCTCAAGACCCGCGCGATCCGCGACGGCGAACAGTGGGTGATCCACGGATCGAAGCTCTACATCACCAACGGGGTCGAGGCCGACTGGCTCTGCCTGCTCGCCCGCACCTCCGACGAGGGCGGCGCGCGCGGCATCAGCCAGATCGTCGTCCCGACGGCCACGCCGGGCGTGAGCGTGTCCCGCAAGCTCGACAAGCTCGGCAACCGCTGCTCGGACACCGCGGAGCTGGCGTTCGACGGGGCGCGCGTCCCGGTCGACCACACCATCGGCGAGGTCGGGCGCGGCTTCCAGCAGCAGATGTCGCAGTTCCAGAACGAGCGGATGGTCGCCTGCTACGGACGGGTCGGCGCGTGCGAGCGGGCGCTGGACCGCACCGCCGCCTACCTGCGGCAGCGCGAGGCGTTCGGCGGGCCGTTGATCAAGAACCAGTACCTGAGCTACCAGCTCGCCGAGCTCTACGCCCGCCTCGACATGTGCCGGCACTACAACTACGCCTGCGCCGAGGCCTACATGCGCGGCGAGGACACCTCGCGCTTCGCGACGATCGCCAAGCTCGCAATCGGCCGGCTGTGCGAGGACGTCGCCCGCACGTGCCTGCAGTACCACGGGGGCCTGGGCTACATGGAGGAGACGTGGACCGCGCGCTTCCTGCGCGACATGCGGATCACGTCGATCGGCGGCGGCGCCGACGAGGTCATGCTCCAGGTCATCGCGAAGATGCACGGCATGTGAGACCCCTCCGTGAGTGAAGTTCGGGGCTACAGGCCCCAGGATCGCTCACATGGGGATCGAGGTCGTGCCGCTGAGCGTCGAGCAGGCGGTGACGCTGCTGACGGAACCGGAGGAGTTCGCCGGGCGCTTCGGGCTCACCCTGGTCGACGGTTTCCTCGCGTTCCCCGAGGCGCTCGAGCCGACCGTCGAGGCGCTCGAGGGCGGGATCGCGCCCGCGTGGTTCGCGCACCTGATCGTCGAGGGCACGCAGGTCGTGGGCCTCGGCGGCTACACGGGGCCGCCGGTGGACGGCGTCATCGAGATCGGCTACTCGGTCGCGCCCTCGTGCCAGGGACGGGGGATCGCGACCGCGGCCGTCGGCCAGTGGCTCGACCGTGCCGTGCGGGCCGGGGTGCGGCGCGTCGTCGCCCACACCCTGCCCGCGGAGAACGCCTCGAGTGCGGTGCTGCGCCGCAACGGCTTCGTCCGCGACGGCATCACCGTCGACCCGGACGAGGGCACCGTGTGGCGCTGGGCCTGGCACCCGGGCTGATCCCCACTACGGTGGCCGACCGTGACCCCGCCCACCCCCGTGCAGCGCTCCTTCCAGCTGTGGATCGCCGCGGTCGTCGTCGGCGTCGTCGGCAGCGCCCTCTCGCTCGCGACCGCCACGACCGCACCGAGCCCCCTCGCCGCGACCGGCGGCCTCGTGGGCGTCGTCATCGGTCTGCTCTTCCTCGGCGTCGTGGTCTACCTCGCCCTGCGGCTGCGGGCGGGCGACCACTGGGCCCGCCTGGCCCTGACGATCCTGGGCGGCATCTCCGCGGTCTTCACCGTGCTCGGCGTGCTGCTCACCGCAGGCCTCGGGGTGAGCATCGGCGTCGTGTCGACGATCGTCAGCCTCGTCCAGGCCGCCCTGATCGTCGCCGCGATCCTCTTCGCCTTCCAGGGCCCGGCCAACGCCTACTTCCGCTGACGGCCGTCAGACGTGGTCGACCGTCGACGTGCCCTGCGACGCGGAGGCGCAGTGGGCGCAGCAGAAGAACTGCCCGTCGACCTGGTGGCCGTGTCCGAGGATCGTGACGCCGCAGTGCTCGCAGCGCGGGGCCATCGTGTGGATGGCGCACTCGAAGCTGTCGAAGGTGTGCGTCACGCCCTGAGCGCGCACCTCGAAGGCCATCTCGTAGTCGTTCCCGCAGGTCTCGCAGACGGCCATGACGGTCCTCCTCGCGTCGTGCGGCGGCGCGGGCGCGCCGACCGGGGCCGACGGATGCCCGACGGGCCCGCTCGAGAACCCGCGGGACGTGAGCACCACGGCCCACCTCCAGCCCGGCCGTCGCGGGCCCGCTGCGGTAGAACGGCGGGGTGGCCACCGACCGTCCCTGGGGATTCCGCACGCGCGCGGTGCACGCGGGCGCCGTGCCCGACGCCGCGACCGGCGCCCGCGCCGTGCCCATCTACCAGTCGACGAGCTTCGTCTTCGACGACACCGCCGACGCCGCGAACCTGTTCGCGCTGCAGAAGTACGGCAACATCTACAGCCGCATCGCGAACCCGACGGTCGCCGCGCTCGAGGAGCGCCTGGCCAGCCTCGAGGGCGCGCTCGGCGCGGTGGCCACCAGCTCGGGGCAGGCCGCGGAGTTCCTGACGTTCGCGACGCTCGCGGGCGCCGGCGACCACATCGTCGCCGCGGCCGCGCTGTACGGCGGCACGGTCACCCAGCTCGACGTGACGCTGCGCCGCTTCGGCGTCGACACGACGTTCGTGCCCGGCGACGACCCCGACGCGTTCCGCGCGGCGATCACCGACCGCACCCGCTGCGTGTTCGCGGAGATCGTCGCGAACCCGTCCGGCGAGGTCACCGACGTCGCCGCCCTCGCCGAGGTCGCCCACGAGCGCGGCCTGCCGCTGATCATCGACGCCACCATGGCCACGCCGTACCTGTGCCGGCCCATGGAACACGGGGCCGACATCGTCATCCACTCGGCGACGAAGTTCCTCGGCGGCCACGGCACCACCCTCGGCGGGGTGATCCTCGAGTCGGGGCGCTTCGACTGGGGCAACGGCCACTTCCCGCAGATGACCGACCCGATCCCGTCCTACGGCGGGTTGACGTGGTGGGGCAACTTCCAGGAGTACGGCTTCCTCACCAAGATCCGCTCTGAGCAGCTGCGCGACGTCGGCGCCACCCTGAGCGCGCACTCGGCCTTCCTGCTGCTGCAGGGCATCGAGACGCTGCCCCAGCGCATGGACTGCCACGTCGCCAACGCGCAGCGGGTCGCGGAGTGGCTGGAGGCCGACGAGCGGGTGGCGTGGGTCAGCTACGCCGGGCTGCCGGGCCACCCTCACCACGAGCGCGCGAAGCACTACCTCCCGCAGGGCCCGGGCGCGGTGTTCAGCTTCGGGGTCCGCGGCGCCGACGAGGATGCCGCGCGCGCCGCGGGCCGGCGGTTCATCGAGTCGGTGCAGCTCTGCAGCCACCTCGCGAACATCGGCGACGCCCGCACGCTCGTGCTGCACCCGGCGTCGACCACCCACCAGCAGCTGACCGCCGACCAGCTGCGCGAGGGCGGCGTCCGGCCGGACCTCATCCGCATCAGCGTCGGGATCGAGGACGCCGACGACATCCTGTGGGACCTCGACCAGGCGCTGACGGAAGCGACGAAGGAGGGCGCGTGAGCACCTGGACCCCACCCACCGCCCAGGAGCGCCAGGCGATCCTGCGCCGGACCCACAGCGTCGCGATGGTCGGGGCCTCGCCGAACCCGGCGCGCGCCTCGAACTTCGTCGCGACCTACCTCCTCGGCTCCACCGGCTTCGACGTCTACTTCGTCAACCCGAACGCGAGCGAGGTCCTGGGCCGGCCGGTGTACCCGTCGCTGGACGCGCTGCCGGTGACGCCCGACCTCGTCGACGTCTTCCGCCGGCCCGAGGACCTGCCCGACGTCCTCGACGCGACGATCGCGGCCGGGTCCTCGACGTTCTGGACGCAGTTCGGGCTCTACGACGAGGAGCTGGCCGAGCGCGGCGTCGAGGCGGGCCTGACCGTCGTCATGGACCGCTGCCTCAAGGTCGAGCACGCCCGCTTCCACGGAGGGCTGCACCTCGCAGGCTTCGACACCGGGGTGATCAGCGCCCGCAAGCGCTGATCAGCGCCGGGCGTGCGCCGAGCCGCCCGTGAACGACCAGGCGGCGACGACCACGGCGCCGACGGTCAGGACCATCGCGCCGGGGACGTGCACGGAGATCGGGCCGTTGCTGCCGAGGTAGGCCTGCACGAAGGTCAGCGCGAACACGACCAGGGCGAGCACCCCGGGCCACAGCGGCGCCCCGCCCCGCCACACCAGCCCCGCGACGATCATGGTGAGCCCGGACAGGACGTGCAGCACGATCGCGCCGGTGGCGTGGGTGTCCGCCGACTGGGACCCCTCCACCAGCGGACCGGCGGTGACGAACTGCCACAGCAGCGCCAGGACGGTGAGCGACGCGACGACGCGCAGCGCGGTGAGCAGGGCGGGCGTCGTGGCACGGCCGGTCGCGGTGTGGGACATGCGGTCCTCCGTGGTGGTGGGGGTGCGCCTACTCGACCACGTGGGGCGCGCTCGCGCTCACCACGCGGCGAGACGCTCCGCGACACCGTCCAGCCGGGTGAGGCACCGACCCAGCGCGCCGAGCTCGCCGCGCCCCTCCCGCAGGACCTGCAGCGCGATCTCGGGCGGCAGACCCGGGAACGGGCTGAAGCGCGTGCCGATCGCGGCGCCCACGCCGTCGAGGGCCACGAGGAGCGGCCGGCGGGCCGCGGCCGCCGTCCGGCCCGCCCGGATGGTCGGGGCGGAGGCGCCGACGAGGTCGGCCACCCCGGCCGCCTCGGCGATCGCCGCGATCTCGCGGGCGATCTCGCGGGCGGCGGCGTCGTCGGGGGACGGTGAGGTCGGGGCCGCGTGCCGGCCACCGTCGGTCGGCCCGCTCGCCGGGCGCGGGACCCTCGCGGTGGCCTCGGCCGGCGCGGGCGGGACGGGGAAGCCCGACGGGGTCAGCGGCGGGGTGGGCGCGGCGGGGGGCTGGGCGGGCCGGGGCGGGCGGTGCGAGGGGAGCCGGACGTGCATCGTGGCGCTCACCGATCCGGGGACGGTGGCGAGCGCCCCCAGCGCGACGACGGCCTTGGGGTCGTCGCGCATCCCGGGGACGTGCCCGAGCAGGTCGGCCAGCAGCGCACTGATCCGCGGGGTCCGGCTCGTGCTCCCGGTGAGGTAGACGTCGACGAGCGCGTCCGGCGTGGTCCCGGCACGGGCGATCGTGTCGGTCAGCTCCTCGACGCTGCGGGCGAGCAGGGGCTCGACGGCGCGCTCGTACTCGCGGCGCGTCACACGCACCTCGTCGTCGTAGCCCGGCACCCACAGGTTGACCGCGGGCAGCCGCGAGAGCGCTTCCTTGGCCTGCGTGACGTCGCGGCGCAGCAGCGTGCGGTGCCGCTCGGCGACCCGGCCGGTGGCCTCCCACAGCTCGTTCCAGGCGTCGGGGTCGAGCGCCTCGGCGTGCTCGGCGAGTATCTCCATGAAGGTCGCGTCGAGGTCCTCGCCCCCCAGCGCGACGTCGCCGCCCGGTGAGCCGGCCAGCTCGAAGCCGTCGCGGCGGCGGCGCAGGACGGCGGTGTCGAAGGTGCCGCCGCCGAAGTCGTAGACGCCGATCATCCCGCCGTCGGGTACCGGGTCGCCGCTGCGGACGTAGTGGTGCGCGGCCGCCACGGGCTCCGCGACGAGGTCGGGCTCGCCGAGCCCGGCGCGCTCGGCGGCCTCGGTGAGCCGGCGCAGCTCCGGGCCGCCCGCCTGCCAGCGCGCCGGGTGGGTGAGCAGGACGCGCCCGGGCCGCCGGCCGGAGAACCGGCGCGTGGCCTCGCCCGCCACCCGGGCGAGCACGGCCGCGACGAGGTCGACGGTGGCGATCGTGCGCCCTCCGAGCAGCACCTGCTCGGAGGCGACCAGCGCCCGCTTCGGCACGCGCTCGGTGCGCTCGGGGGCCATCACCGCCTCGTTGACCGCGTCGCGGCCGACCAGGATCGTGCCGTCCTCGTCGACGCACACCAACGACGGGACGTACTTCGAGCCGTCGATCTCGAGGACCTCGGTGCGCCCGCCGGCGAGTGTCGCGGTGGTGGTGAACGAGGTCCCGAAGTCGATCGCGAGGTCCCAGCCGTTCACACCCAGCCGCCGTCGTCGTGCGGCGCGGGGTCGTGGACCGCCGGGTCGTCCCCGGGGTCGCCGGGGTCGTGCGCGGAGTGCTCGTCCACCACGCCGTCGGCGGGGTCGTCGGCCGGGTCGTCGGCCGGGTCGTCGGGGGACCCGGTCGTGGGGTCGACCTCGCCGTCCCCGTCGTCGGGGGGGACGTCACCCACCACGACGGCGAGCATGTGCTCCCAGACGGCGTCGGGCAGCTCGCCGTCGTCGACCGCCAGCGACGCGGTCAGCAGGCTGTGGTCGTCGGACGAGAGCACGGTGTCCGGGTCGGTGTCGGGATAGCGCGACATGTCCAGCCACGCGCCCGGACCTCCGGCGTCCTGCTGGCCCCCCTCCTGCGACACGGTCACGACGACTCCTCTCGATCGGCGGGCAGCCGCGTTGCGAGCTGCTCGGCGGTCTCCCTCAGCGCGTTGCGGCGGCGCAGGCGGGCCTCGACCTCGGCCTTGCGGCGGGCCACGGCGCTCTTCTCGCTCGCCAGGTTCTTCTCGTGCTCGGCGAGGCTCACGGTGAGCCGTTCCTTCTCCGCTGTCAGCGCCTCGGTGATCTGGCGCCCCAGCACCTCGCGGGCCCCGGCCACCGCCTGCGAGACGACCGGCGGGATCTCGTTGTTCAGCCGGGTGGCGACCTCGCCGAGGTAGCGGCGGGCGTCCTCGCGGCTGCGGGCGCCGCGCTCCTTGCTCCACCGTCGCCAGCTGAAGAAGCCGACGGCGCCGACCCCGGCCAGGATGCCGATCGGCGGCGCGACCACGAGGGCCACGAGGTGCCCGAGGCCCATGCCGAGCCCCGCGGCCATGATCCCCTGCTCGGCGAAGCTCGTGCTGCCCGCGCCGCGGGCCGCCTCGGGCAGCTGGGCGAGGCGCTCGGGGGCGTCCGGCACCACCCCGGCGAGGTCGAGCTCGACGCCCTCGAGGTCGGCGAGCAGGGCCTGCCCGAGCGCGGTGAGCTCGCGGCGCAGCAATGTGTCGAGCTCGATCCACAGCGCCTGCGCCCGCGGCGGGAGGTCGGTGCCGACCTCGTCGAAGATCTTGTTGTTGCCGACGGCGATGCGGTCGCCGACCTCCTTGCGCAGGTCCTCGAGGCGCCGGTTGAGCTCGGTGCGCATCCGCTGCTCGAGGCGGGCCGAGCGCTCCGCGAGCGTCTGGCGCCACGTCGCGTTCTGACCCTGCAGCGCCGTGAGCGCCGCCTTCTCGCGCTTGACCAGCTCGGCGAACTCCGGGCTCGGCGAGAGCGACAGCGCCCGCCGGACCTGCAGGGCGGACAGACGCTTCACCGTCGCCGTCGCCTGGTGCAGGAGGTTCGCGAGCCGCAGGCCGTCGGCACCCTCGGCGAGGCCCGCGAGGTGCTCCGAGAGCGGGTCGATCCCGCTGGCGACGCGCTCCTGCGCCGCCTCCTCGAGCTCGCCGTCGGCCTCGGCGGCGAGGGCGTCGGCGACGGCGCGGCTCGAGACCCCGAACCAGGGGGCGTCGGCGTAGCGGGGCGCGTGGTGGGCGATGAGCTCGACGTCCCGGGCGCGCACCGCCTCCCAGGACGGGAACTGGTCGATCTTGGTGATGGCGAAGACGACGGTCGCGATGCGCTCGGTGGCGCGCTCGAGGAAGGCGAGCTCGGAGGCGGTGATCTCGCTCGAACCGTCGAGGACGAACACCAGCGCGTCGGCGCGGTTCAGCGTCGCGAGGGTCAGCGCGGCGTGGCCGGCGACGAGGCCGCCGACCCCGGGGGTGTCGATGAGCTCGAGGCCACCCTCGAGCAGCGGGGCGGGCACGCGGACCTGGACCTGGCTGACGTCCTCGTGCTCCGGGGCGCGGGCGCCGGGGTCGAGCGCGGCGTACTCGGCGATCGCGTCGAGCCCCACCTCGCGCCCCTCGGGGCCGCCGCCGAGCACGACGGTCGCGCCGTCCGGGCCGTGGCTCACGACGATGTGCACGCAGGTGGCGACGTCGGCGTCGACGGGCAGCAGGCCCGGGCGCCCGATCAGCGCGTTGATGAGCGAGCTCTTGCCGCGCTTCTTCTCCCCGACGACGACCACCGCGGCGTTCCCGGCCTGCACGCGGGCGACGTCGGCGTCGAGCGCCTCGGCGGCGCCGGGCTCGTCGTCCTCGACCGCGGTGGCGCGGACGTCGGCCACCAGCGCGAGGACCTCGTCGGTCAGCGGGTGGCGGCCCCGCGTCGTCGTCGCGGGAGGCTGGAGGGTCATCGGGGATCTCCGGAGCTGGTCGGCCAGGCGTGGCGGGGCCCGTCGAGGGTCTCCGTCCTGGCTGTCGTGGCGGCCGTGGCCGTGCGGCTCAGAAGCCGGCGGGGTCGTGGGCGGTGGTGTCGGCCGTGCCGTCGCGGTCGGTGTCGACGGCCGCGGTGTCGAAGTCGCCGTCGCCGTCGGTGTCCACGACCATCGTGTCGTAGTAGCCGTCGCCGTCGGTGTCCACGACCCCGGTCTCGAACGTCCCGTTGTGGTCGGTGTCGGTGACCGTCGTGTCGAGGACGCCGTCGCCGTCGGTGTCGCTCGAGACCGCGTCGACGTTGCCGGCGGCGTCGGTCTCGTAGGTGCCGATCATGGTGCCGGAGGCGTCGTACACGCCGCCGTCGGCGCTGAAGTACATGTCGCCGGAGGCCCCGGTCGTCCCGCTCATCGTGTCCGCCCTCGCCCTGTGGCCCGCCGCTGTGGCGGACCGCTCGTGCCTGTGACGGTGCGGACCCGCCCGGATGTTCCGGCGGCGCCCACCTTTTTCGGGAGCCTTTCTCCGGGCCTACCCGAGCGCGGAGCGGGCCGCGGCGGCGAGCGTGCCGACGGTGGCGGTGCGCTCGGCCGGCGTCTTGGCCAGCGCGCCCGCGATGACCGCGTCGAACCCGGACGGGACGCCCGGGCGCTGCTCCGACGGCCGCGGGATCGGGCTCTCCAGGTGCCCCCGCATCCGCTCGGGCAGGCTCCGGCCGGGGTAGGGCCGGGCGCCGGTGAGGCAGGTGAAGAGCACGCAGCCGAGGGCGTAGACGTCCTCGCGGTGGTCGGTGGCGCCGCCGCGGAAGCGCTCGGGCGCCGTGTGGTCGAGCGAGAGCCCGTTGCGCGACACGAGCCCGAAGTCGCCGACACGGACCTCGGCCTCGGAGACGTCGGTGAACAGCACGTTCGACGGTTTGACGTTGCGGTGCGCGAGTCCGCGCGCGTGGGCGGCGGCCAGGGCGGCCGCGACCTGCTCGACGACGGCCACGGCCCGCTCCGGGGTGAGGACCTCCTCGCGGGCCAGCACCGCGCCCAGGTCGGGACCGGCCAGCAGGGGCGTCGCGACGAAGAGGCGGCCGCCGGCCTCGCCGTGGTCGAGCACCGGCAGGACGTGGGGCTCGCGCAGCGTGCGGACGGTGCTGCAGGCCCGGTCGAAGCGGGCGCGGAACTCCCGCTCGGCGCCGTCGGGGGCGAGGAGCTTGAGGGCGACGACGCGGTCGCGGGCGGTGTCGTGCGCGCGCACCACCTCGCCGGAGCGGCCCCGGTGGAGGACGTCGGACAGTACGTAGGACCCGAGGGCGGACCGCGGAGGGCCGGCACGGGGCGGCACGCCCACGACGACCTCCTCCCGCGACCCGGCGATCACCGGCTCTCCGTTCGAGCCTGCCAGGTCGGGCCCTGCGATGGGCCGGCGAACAGGATGTGCTCGCACATCTCGCGGGCGGTGCGGACGTGGCGCTGCAGCACCCGCGACGGGCGGGCCTCGAGCGCGCGCCACGCCGGGATCTGGGCGGTGGCCGCGGCGACCACGGCCTCGCGGTCGGCGCCGGGGTCGAGCCCGAGGCGCCGGGCGTCGTCGCTGCCGGTGGCGAGGTCGCGCAGGCGGGCGAGGTGCTCGTCGGCGAGGCGCATCCGCCCGGCCTCGAGGTCGACGAGCGCGGCGGCCAGGTCCACCTGGCGCAGGGCGGGCTCGAGGCGCAGACGGTCGAGCTCGGACTGCAGGGTGAACAGGCTGCGGCGGTCGACCTCGTCGGTGGCGTCCCAGCCGAGGTGCTCGAGGGCCGCGATGCCCGCGCTGGCCCGCAGCCGGTCGGCGCCCGCGACGAACACGGTGTCGATGCGCTCGAGCACCGTCTCGATCCCCGAGCGCCGCGCGAACCCCTCGAGCAGCGCCGGCGTCGCGCGCCGGCCCTCGTCGAGCAGCTCGAGACCGACCCGGATGCCGTGCAGGCCGAGCAGCTCGAGGAGCCGCTCGCGGTCCCCGACGTCCACCGGGGCGTCGTCCCAGCCGCGGAAGCGCTGCACCGTGCGCAGCGCACGGGTGGTCCGCCCGCGGTCGCCGTCGGCGAGGGACCGCAGGAGCCGGGCGTCGGCCTCGCCGAAGTCCGGCCCGCGGGCGGTCTCGGCGAGCAGCCCGGCCACCGGGACGACGTCGGAGAGCACCGCGCGGAGCTCGCGGGCGTAGCGCTGCGCCACCCGGTGGGCGGTCGGCCAGGGGTCGTCCTCCCCGGACAGCGTGTCGATGCGGCTGAGGACGCCGATCATGTTCGCCGCGCCGAGGCGCAGGCCGCCGGTCCAGCCGCGCACCGCGTCGATCGCCTCGACGTCGCGCTCGCCGGGGTGGGGCATGAGGTAGACGACGGCGTCGGCGTCGCCGAGGGCCCCCAGCGAGTCCGGATCGAGTCGGCTCAGCGAGTCCGTGCCGGGGGTGTCGACGATCGTGTGGCGGCTCAGCGCCTCGTTGGGCGTCTCGACGGTGAGGTGGGCGATCCCGGCGACGTCGGCGCCCCGATCGGCGACCGTCGCGCCGACGCCGCCCCCGGGCGCGAGCGGCAGCAGCCGGTCGGTGCCGTCGCGGTGGTGCACGCGCAGGCGTGCCTGGTGCGAGTGCCGGAACCACGTGACGAGCCGCGTCGTCTCGGTGGCGCCGGTGGCCGCGAGCCGCTCCTGGAGCAGGGCGTTGACCAGCGTCGACTTCCCCGCGTTCATCCGGCCACCGACGGCCACGCGGATGCTCGGCTCCCCGAGGCGCGCCACGAGCCCGTCGAGGCGGTCGCGCAGCTCGGGGGTGCGCAGCCGGTCGCGGGTGCGGGTGCAGACCGCGATGAGGCGGGAGGTGACCGGACCGACGGGCCCTGACTCGGTCATGGAGTACTCGTCATGCGGTCCGGGCGGCGGGACGGTCGGTGAGCAGCTCGACGAGGGCCTGGCGGCCACGGGAGAGCTGGGACTTCACGGTGTCGATCGGGATGTCGCGCAGCTCGGCGATCTCGGCGTAGGTGAGGTCGCACAGCTCGCGCAGCACCACGACGGCACGGTACTGCGGGGGCAGCTGGGCCAGGGCGCGGTCGACGTCCATCCGGGCGACGACGGCGCCGTCGGCGCCCCGGTGCGGCGTCGGTTCGGGCATCGAGTCGGCCTCGGTCGGCTCGGGGGTGCGCTTGCGCCGGCGGACCTCGTCGATCGCGGCGTTCGTGGCCACCCGGTAGAGCCAGGTGCCGACCGCCGAGCGACCGTCGAACTCGCCGAGGCGCTTCCAGGCCAGGAGCATCGTCTCCTGGAGCGCCTCCTGGGCGTCCTGTTCGTGGCCGGTGACGCGCCGGCAGACCGCGTAGAGCCGGGGGCGGTGACGGATCATGAGCTCGGCGAACGCGGCCTGGTCGCCGCCCGCGGCGAGCACCACCAGCTCGGTGTCCGCCCGCCCGTCCGACACGCTCACCGACCCCTCCCGCTCTGGTCACCATCGGTGACCACGTTCTCGGACTCTCGGCGCTCGACGTTACTTTCCGTCGACGACGACGACCATCTCGATCACTCGAACAGTCTAATCCTGGTGTCGTTGCGTGACCAGACGGGTCGGGAACACCGGCGTGCCCCCGCGCGCTGACAATGGGGACAGGGCCGTCTCGTGCCCGTTCCCCATCACCCGGAGGAGGAGCCCCGCCGTGCCCGCCGCGACCGACAGGCAGACCGACGTCGGCGGCGACCTCGCCGCGCGCGTCGCCGCCCTCGGCACCGCGGACGCCCACCGGCTGCGGCGCCGCCTCCAGGGCGCCGGCCGGATCGACGACGCGGAACGGCGCGAGAGCACGCTGGCCGCCATCGGCCGCGACGTGACCGCCGCCGAGGCGCGCCTCGAGCGCCGCCGGGCCTCGGTGCCCACCGTCTCCTACCCCGACGAGCTGCCGATCAGCGGGCGCGTCGACGACATCCGTGCGGCCCTCGGGACCCACCAGGTGGTCGTCGTCGCCGGCGAGACCGGGTCCGGCAAGACCACGCAGCTGCCGAAGATGGCGCTCGAGCTGGGCCGGGGCGTGCTCGGCACGATCGGCCACACCCAGCCCCGGCGGATCGCGGCGCGCACGGTGGCCGAACGCGTCGCCGAGGAGCTCGGCACCACCGGCACCGACACCGTCGGCTACCAGGTCCGCTTCACCAGCCGCGCGAGCGAGGACACGCTGGTCAAGCTCATGACCGACGGCATCCTGCTCGCCGAGATCCAGCAGGACCGGATGCTGCGCCGGTACGACACGCTCATCATCGACGAGGCCCACGAGCGCAGCCTCAACATCGACTTCCTGCTCGGCTACCTCGCCCAGCTACTCCCCCGCCGCCCCGACCTCAAGGTCATCATCACCTCGGCGACGATCGACCCGGAGCGGTTCTCACGACACTTCGGCGACGCGCCGATCATCGAGGTCTCCGGGCGCACCTACCCCGTCGAGGTCCGCTACCGGCCGCTGGTCGACCCGGATGATCCCTCGGCTGACCAGCGCGACCAGGTCGACGGCATCGTCGACGCCGTCGACGAGCTCCGTCGCGAGGGTCCGGACGGCGACGTCCTCGTCTTCCTCTCCGGCGAGCGGGAGATCCGCGACGCGGCCGACGCCCTGCGCGAGCACGCCGCCCAGGCCCACATCGAGGACCTCGACGTCCTCCCCCTCTACGCGCGCCTGTCGTCCGCCGAGCAGCACCGGGTCTTCGAGCCGGCGTCGGGCGGCCGACGACGCGTCGTGCTCGCGACGAACGTCGCCGAGACGTCGCTGACCGTCCCGGGCATCCGCTACGTCGTCGATCCCGGCCTCGCGCGCATCTCGCGGTACTCGCGGCGGACCAAGGTGCAGCGGCTGCCGATCGAGCCGATCTCGCAGGCGTCGGCCACCCAGCGGGCCGGGCGGTGCGGGCGCGTCGCCGACGGCATCTGCATCCGGCTCTACGCCGAGGACGACTTCGACGCGCGGCCGGAGTTCACCGACCCGGAGATCCAGCGCACGAACCTCGCGTCGGTGATCCTGCAGATGGCCGGCGCAAAGCTCGGGCCGGTCGAGGAGTTCCCGTTCGTCGACCCGCCCGAGCGGCTCGCGGTGCGCGACGGTGTGCGGCTGCTGACCGAGCTCGGCGCGTTGGTCGACGGAGACGCGACGCGGCTGTCGGAGACCGGGCGCCGGCTCGCGCGCCTGCCCGTCGACCCCCGCATCGGGCGCATGGTGCTCGAGGCCGACCGGCTCGGCTGCCTGCACGAGGTCACGGTCATCGCGGCCGGCCTCTCCGCGCAGGACCCCCGGGAGCGGCCGGCCGACAAGAGCGACGAGGCCGACGCCGCGCACGCCCGGTTCACCGACCCGCGCTCGGACTTCCTGTCCTGGGTGCACCTGTGGGAGCACGTGCGCTCGGGGCGCCGCGAGCTCTCGTCGAACCAGTTCCGCAAGCGCTGCGGGGCCGAGTTCCTCAACTTCCTGCGCATCCGCGAGTGGCAGGACCTCGCGGCGCAGATCCGCCAGCTCGGCGACGAGCTCGGGCTCACCCGCAACGAACCCGGCGCGGAGATCACCAAGGACCTCGCGGACCGCGTCCACCAGGCCCTGCTCACCGGCCTGCTCTCGCAGATCGGGCTGGCGCAGGAGCCGCCGAAGGACCCGAAGACCGGGAAGCCGCGGCGTCGGGCGATCACCGAGTACGAGGGCTCGCGCGGCGCCCGCTTCATGCTCTGGCCGGGCTCCACGCTGGCGAAGCGCCCGCCCACGATGGTCATGGCCGCCGAACTGGTCGAGACCTCGCGGCTGTGGGCGCGCACGGTGGCGGGCGTGGACCCGGCGTGGGTCGAGGCCGCGGCGGGCGACCTCGTCACCCGCACGTACACCGAGCCGCGCTGGTCGAAGCGACGCGGCAGCGCCGTGGCCACCGAGCGCGTCACGCTGTTCGGCGTCCCGCTGGCCATGGACCGCACCGTCGACTACGGGCGCATCGACCCCGAGGTGGCCCGCGAACTCCTCGTGCGCCATGCGCTGGTCGAGGGCGACTGGAACACCCGGCACGCGTTCGTCACGCGCAACCGCGAGCGCCTCGAGCAGGTCGCCGAGATGGAGCGCCGCGCCCGCCGCGAGCTGGTGGTCGACGACGACGAGATCTACGCCTTCTACGACGCGCGCGTGCCCGCCGACGTCGTCTCGGTGCGGCACTTCGACCGGTGGTGGCAGAAGGCCTCGCGTCGCGATCCGCATCTGCTCGACCTCGACCCGCGGGCTCTGCTGGCCGGCGAGGCCCCCAGCACCGAGCAGTACCCCGACACCTGGAACGCCGGCGGGCTGACCCTGCCGCTGTCCTACGCGTTCGAGCCCGGCGCCGAGACCGACGGCGTCACGGTCACCGTGCCGCTCGCGGTGCTCGGGCAGGTCCGCGCCGAGGACCTCGCATGGCAGGTCCCCGGGCTGCGCGACGAGATGCTCACCTCGCTGGTCCGATCGCTGCCCAAGAACCTGCGGCGCTCGCTGGTGCCCGCGCCGGACACCGCCCGCGCGCTCGCGGCCCGGCTCGCCCACGACCGACGGCCCGCCGCGGACGAGCCCCTGCTGCCGGCCCTGTCCGACGCGGTCCGCCGGCTGTCCGGTCTCAGCATCCCGACCGACGCGTGGAACGTCGCGGGCCTCCCGTCGCACCTGCGGCTGACGTTCCGGGTGGTCGGCGACGACGGCGCGACGGTGGACGAGGGCCCCGACCTGGGCGCCCTGCGCCGCCGGCACGCCGCCGGGACCCGCGCCGCCGTCGCCGCGGTGGCCGACGGGGTCGAGCGGCGCGGGGTCACGTCGTTCGGCGAGATCGGCACCCTGCCCCGCACCCGCGAGCAGCAGCGCCCCGGCGGCACGGTGACCGCGCACCTCGCCCTGGTCGACCGCGGGGACGCGGTGGACGTGCGGGTGTTCGACTCGGCGCTGGAGGCGCGCGACGCGATGCGCGCCGGCACCCGGCGGCTGCTGCGCCTCGTGCTGTCCTCACCCGCGAAGTCGCTGGTGCGCTCGCTCGACAACACCGCGGTGCTGCGGCTGCGGGGCGCGATGGCCACCGGCGGCTACCGGGACGTCGCGGCGCTGGCCGAGGACTGCGTGGACGCGGCGATCGACGCCCTCGTCGCCACGGGTGGCGGGCCGGCGTGGGACCCCGACGCGTTCGAGGCCCTGCGCGCCCACGTCGCCGCCCGGCTCCCGGCCGCGGCCGCCGAGGTGCTCTCGCGCGCGGAGTCCGTGCTCGGTGAGGCCGGGCCGGTGGAGCTGGCGATCGACCAGCTGGGCGCCCGGTCGGTCGGGCACGCCCTCGACGACGTGCGCGAGCAGCTGCGGACCCTGGTGGGCGACCGTTTCGTGGCGCGCACGCCGGTGGCGCGCCTGCCCGACGTGGTGCGCTACCTGCGGGCCGCTCGCCGGCGCCTCGAGAAGCTCCCGACCGCCCCGCGACGGGACGCCGAGGCCACCGAGGAGATCCACCGCGCCGAGGCGGCCTATCGCGCGCAGCGGGCCCGGGCCGCCGCGGAGCCGCGCACCTTCGACCGCGACGCCTACGACGCGATCGGCTGGATGCTCCAGGAGCTGCGGGTGAGCCTGTTCGCCCAGGACGTCGGCACCGCAGGCCCCGTGTCCGAGCAGCGCATCACGAAGGCCCTCGCCAAGCTGACGTGAGCACTTTCCGCCCCGACAGGGCGGAAAGTGCTCACATGGGAGGTCGGTCGCCCTGGCCCAGGGCCCAGGCGATGAGGGCCACGGGCACGACGACGATCACCAGCGTCGCGACGCCCGCCAGCACCCAGGGACCGGGCACGAGCAGCAGGGCGACACCGATCACCGCGAGCACCGCGGCCACCAGCCAGGGCACCCGGCCGCCGCGTCGAGGGGGCCGCGCGCCCAGGCGCCGGGCGAAGTCGGGATCGGCGGCCGACTCGTGCGCAGTGAGCTGCGCCAGGGCCTCCCGCTCGCGGTCGGTGAGCGGGCCGGGACGGGGCTCGGGCAGGCGTTCCATGGCGGGACCTCGGTGCGGGACGACGTCGATGTCGAACGCCACCGAGCATGCCCCGGATCCCCCCGCAGCGCACCCACCAGGTGGGGAGGGAGGATGCACGGTCGTGGTGAGCGATGCCGAGGAGGCGCTGGTCCAGGAGCAGCTGGAGCAGCTGCACGATCATCACTCCGAGGCGCACGAGGACGACATCGTCTCGATCGCCCTCCCCGCCGCCGATGGCGAGGAGGACATCTTCGGGCTGGCCGGCACGGCGGTCGACGGCACGCAGTGGACCGTCGGCGACTGCGAGCACCGGTTCGCGCTGCAGTCGATCTCGAAGGTCGTGACCTACGCGCTCGCGCTCGAGGACAACGGCCGCGAGGCGACCCTGCGCCACGTCGGCGTCGAGCCGTCGGGCGACCCGTTCAACTCCATCACCTTCGACGACGAGCACCAGCGCCCGCACAACCCGATGATCAACGCGGGCGCGCTCGTCGCGGCCTACCTCGTCGCGGGCGACTCGCCCGAGGAGAAGGTCGCGCGGATCCTGGCGCGGCTGCGCGTGTTCACCGGCGTCCCGGACCTCGTGGTGGACGTCGACCTGCTCGGCGACCAGCTCGCCTCGGCCGACCGCAACCTCGCGATCAGCTACCTCATGCGCTCGCTGGGGATGATCTCCGGCGGCATCGAGGACAACCTCGCGGTGTACCTGTCGATGTGCTCGGTGCGCGTCACCACCAGCGAGCTCTCGGTCCTCGGCGCGACGCTCGCGAACGGCGGGGTCAACCCGCTCACCGGCGAGCGCGCGCTCGACACCCGCCACGTGCGCGACGTCGTCAGCGTGATGATGACCTGCGGGATGTACGACGCCACCGGCGAGTGGGCCACCGACGTCGGCATCCCGGCGAAGAGCGGGGTGTCGGGCGGGATCGTCGCGGTGATGCCGGGGCGCCTGGGACTCGCGACGTACTCGCCAGGCCTCGACGAGCACGGCAACTCGGTGCGTGGCCAGGCGGTGTTCCGCGAGCTGTCCGAGCGCTACGGGCTGCACATGTTCTCGTCGCCCGACCAGACCCGCTTCGGGCGCCTGCGCCGCACCGGAGGGCCGCGCCTGACCCGCGTGTGACGCGCGGCGGGCACAATGCCGCTCGTGGTCGCCGTGGGAGAGCGGGAACTCGTCCGTCAGCAGCTCGACGAGCTCCACGAGAAGTACCGGCTGACCGGCGACGACGAGGTGGTCAGCTACTACCCGCCCGAGGCGGAGGCCGACCGCCACCTGTTCGGGCTCGCCGGCACGAACGTCGACGGGACGCAGTGGCAGGCGGGCGACTGCTCGGTGCCGTTCCCGCTGCACTCGGTGTCGAAGGTCTTCACCTACGGGCTCGCCCTGGAGGACAACGGCACGGAGGAGACCCTGCGCCGCGTCGGCGTCGAGCCCTCCGGGGACCCGTTCAACTCGATCACGTTCGACGAGGTCCACCACCGGCCCCACAACCCGATGATCAACGCGGGCGCGCTCGTCGCGGCGAGCCTCGTGGCGGGCAAGGACGTCGACGAGAAGGTCGACCGCATCCTGGAGCGGTACCGCGTCTACGCGGGGAACCCCGAGCTCGCCGTCGACCAGCGGATCCTGCGCCAGCAGCTGCGCAGCAACGATCGCAACCTGGGGCTCTGCTACATCATGCGCTCGCTCGGCATGATCGACGGCGACATCGAGGAGGTCGTGGAGACCTACCTGTCGGCCTGCTCGATCACGGTGACCGCCGCCGACCTGAGCGTCATGGGCGCCACGCTCGCCAAGGGCGGGGTCAACCCGTTCACCGGCGAGCGCGCGGTCGCCCGCGAGCACGTCCGGAGCATCGTCAGCGTGATGATGAGCTGCGGGATGTACGACGCGGCGGGGCAGTGGGCCAACGAGGTCGGCATCCCGGCCAAGAGCGGCGTCTCGGGCGACATCGTCTGCGTCCTGCCCCGTTACTTCGGGTTCGGCGTCTACTCGCCGGGCCTCGACGTGCACGGCAACTCGGTGCGCGGGGTGAACCTCTGCCGCGAGTTGTCCGCGACCTTCGGTCTCCACGTGTTCGCCGACCCGGCGGACTCGCGCTTCGGCCGGGTCGCGCAACCCACGGAGGCCGGCGCTCCGGCCGAGGGATAGTGGTCGCGTGCAGAGGGACGTGCGGGCCTCGGATGCGGAACGCGAGCTCACCGTCGAGCGGTTGCAGCGGGCCGTGGGCAACGGACGGTTGAGCATCGAGGAGTTCGACGACCGTGCCGCCCGGGCCTACGCCGCGCGCACCCGCGGTGAGCTCGCGGACCTCACCCGCGACCTGCCGGGGAGCCTGTGGTGAGCGGCTCCGCGACGGCGTCGATCGCCCGCGGACGCCGCGAGGCATCCGACAGCCGGTGAACCCCGCCCGGGTCAGCGCTTCGGCATGATCACCCAGAGCGCGATGTAGATGATGAACTGCGGGCCCGGCAGCAGGCAGGACAGCACGAACAGCAGTCGCACCACCCCCGCGGACATGCCGAACCGCTCCGCGAGCCCGGCGCACACCCCCGCGATCACCTTCCCGTCCTGCGGTCTGGTCAGCGTGGCCATGACGTCTCCGTTCCTCGTGCGGCGGGACCGTCCCCGCCGTCACCTCGACACTCCCCCAACGTCCGGGCGACCGCCCCGGTGCCCGACCCCGGGGTTCGTCGGGGTGCCGTGACGACGCCCACGGGGGCCCGACGCCGGAGACCCGGTCGGGCGGCGTCCCACATTGAGACAGGCGTCACCCCTCCGACGGTCCTAGGTTCAAGCACGTGGACGACGACGGGGTGTCGACGGGCGGCGGCTCGCGGTCTCTCAAGACCGCGGCCACGGTCCTGCGCGCGCTGCGTCTGCTCGGCGACCACCCCGCGGGCCTGTGCGCCGCGGAGCTGGCCGAGCGCCTGGGCAAGAGCGCCTCGACAGCGCGGTACATGATCAACACCTTGTGCGAGGCCGGCTACGCCGAGCGCGACCGCTCCGGGCGCGTGCGGCTCACCGAGGCCCCGCCCTGGGGCCGGTGGGGTGCTTCCCCGAGTCCCGTGCCCGGCGACCCCGACCCGGGTGCCGTGCTCGCCGAGGCGACCACCGAGCTCTACCGGCGCACGCGACAGCGGTCGTACCTCGTGCGCCGCACCGGCACCCTGGTGGCCACGGTGACCGACTCCCGTGGCCATCAGGGCCTGGCGAAGCTCCCGGGCCTGGGCACGCACGTCCCGCCGCACCACGCGCACGCCCTCGCCATGACCAAGGTGCTGCTGGCCACGTCACCGGCGTACCGCGAGGCCATCGCGGCCGAGCAGCTGGCCGACCTCACGCACGCCACGATCACCGATCAGGCCGAGCTCGGTGCCGAGCTCGAGCGGGTGTGCCGCGACGGGATCGCGCTCGACCGCGAGGAGTACGCCGAGGGCCTCGCGACGATCGCCGCCCCCGTCGTCTCCCCGTCCGGTGCCGCCACCGTGGCGCTGGGCCTGTCGTGCTCCGCGCGGCGGCTCGCGACCGACCAGGACGAGCTCGTCGACGCCGTGCACGACGTGGCGCGATGGGCGAGCGAGCAGTGGGCGGGCGAGGGCGCGCCCCCCGCGGCGCTGGGCGGCAGGCCGGACGGCTCGGTCGCGGCCGAGGACGTCGCCGACGACGAGGACCGTCTGGTCAGCGGCCGACGTCGGTGATCCCGAAGGCCCGCAGCCGGCGGTAGAGCGTCGCGCGGCCGATCCCGAGGGCGGCCGCCGCCTGCGAACGGTTGCCGTTCGCCTCCACCAGCGCGGACACGATGAGGTCGCGCTCCGCGGCCTCGAGCGGGGTGAGACGACGCCGGGTGCCCGACACCGCGAACTCCCCCGGGAGGTCGGCGGGGGTGATGTCGCCGGCGGGGCGCGCGGCGAGGGCGCGGCGCAGCACGTCGGCGAGCTGGGTGACGTTGCCCGGCCAGCGGGCCCCCGCCAGCAGGGCGGCCGCCTCCGGGGTGCATCCGGCCCGCCGCGCGGGCGCGAGCCGGGCGAGCAGCGCGGTGGCGAGCAGCGGGATGTCGTCGGGCCGGCGGCGCAACGGGTCGATGAGCACCGAGGTGGCGAACCCCGCCAGCACCTCGCCGATCTGGCCGTGCTCAGGGGTGCGCTCGGCGGTGACGAGCCCGACCACCCACCAGGTGGGCGGGACCTCCTCGAGCAGCGCCGTGAGCGCGCCGGCGCCGGCGGCGTCGAGCGCCTCGGCGTGGCGGATCGCGACCGTGGCCGCGCTGCGGCTGCCCTGGGGCGAGGCGGACGCCTCGGAGGCGTAGCCGGCCAGGACGACCGCCGCCTCGGGATCGGAGCCGTCGACGGTGACCCAGCGCGCCGTCGGGCGCATCTCGCCGTGCACGGCCCGGACCGCCGCGGCCTTGCCGGTGCCCGGCTCGCCCAGCACCACCGTGCTGCGCGCCGCGGACGCCGCCGTCCGCAGCGCCCTCGCCGCGGCCCGCCAGGCCCGGGAGTCGCCGGCGAGGCCGGCGAGCGGCCGGTCGAGGCCCGGCCCGGGGCCGGGCAGCGCGCTGCTGCGCGCCGGGGCCGGCGGCGCCGGCAGCACCCGGTGCAGGGGTTCCTCGCGGCCGGCGAGGCGCAGGTTGCTGCGGCTCGGCACCACCTCGATGACCACCCCGACGGGGCGCCCGGTGGGTACCGGCGTGATCATCAGGCGGGCGGGGCCGTCGGCGAGCAGCACGCGTTCCTGCCACGGCCGCGCCCCGGTGCCGACGTCGATGGCCCGCATCGTCACCTGGTCCTGGTCGCCCGCCGGCAGGGCCCGGGCGGCCCGGTTGGCCATGACGATGTCCTCGGTGACCGCGAGCACCGGGCCCCGGGCGCGCGCGCACGTCGCACGGAACGCCGCCATGACACGGCGCACCCCGGCGCCCCCGCGCTCGCGCAGGACGTCCTCGATGTCGGTGGCCGCCTGCTGGGCGAGGAAGCGCATGAGGTCGTTCGCCTCGGCCCGCAGGCACGTGACGTCGAGGATCCCCGCCAGCGCGCCGTCCGGGCCGCGCACGGGCGCGCCGGCGCACGCGAAGGCCTGCAGCCGCTCGCTGAAGTGCTCCGCGCCGACCACGAGGGCCGGGGTCGCGCCCTCCAGGGACGTGCCGACCCCGTTGGTGCCGGCGAACTCCTCGGCGTAGCTGAAGCCCGGGGCCAGGGAGATCTCGTCGAGGCGGCGCTGGAGCTCGCCCTCGCCGACGCGCCGCTCGAGCACCCGGCCGTCGGCGTCGGTGAGCACCACGGCGACCGACATCCCCGACAGGCGCTCGGCCAGGTCGTCGAGGACCGGGCGGGCGCAGTGGGTGAGGCTGCCGTCGAAGTCGAGGTCGGGCTCGTAGGGCAGGGCCAGCCGGGTGGCGTCGACGCCGGCGTTCCGCGATCGCTCCCAGGAGTCGACGATCTCGGGCCGGACGACGCCGCGGGCGTTCACGGAGCCGCGGTCGACGAAATACTCACGCGCGCGGTCGAGGGCGCTCCGGGAGCGTCCGTTCATCGGCCACCTCGCCCTCCGACACCACTCGATCGACCCGACACCGTGAGTGATGCGCAACACCACATCGTACGGCGCGAACGGGCTCCGAAGGGGGTTTCGAGGTGTCTCGGATCGAGACGACGCAGCAGGTCAGATCGGTTCATCCCGAACGGACCGGGTCAAGCGGGGTCACGACCCTCGGTCTCCGGCCCGCCGGGCGGCCGCCCGAAGTCCTGGGCGGTCGCCTCCTCGAGGAACGCGCGCATCCGCTCGACCTCCTCGGCCGCCTCGCGCGCCGGCTCGGGACGATCACCGCCGAGCGCGGAGAAGGACTGGCCGACGGCGTCGAGCACGGCGTCGGCGACCTCGATGCGCAGGGCCTCACGGACCGCCACGGCGAGCACGTCACTGGGACGCCCGGGCAGGCGCGTCCCGTCGTCGAGCACCAGCTCCGCGTGGAAGCGGTCGTCGACGAGGTCGGTGATCTCGGCGTGGTCGAGACGCCGGCCGAGTATCCGGGCGAGGTCGGCGAGCAGGTCCTGGGTGAGCCGGCCGTCGTCGTCGGTGACCGCCGAGCGTGGCCCCCGGTCGATGACCTCGGCCTGCGGGCCGCGCACCGACACCACCAGGCACCGGTCGGCCTCGTCCTCGACGAGCAGCGCCAGCGGCTCGCGGGTCATCCGGTGGACCGCGAGCCGAGCCAGGCGCATGGCGACCACGGTCAGTCCCGCCCCGACCGGGGCGAGCCCAGCGACGGGGACTCGCTCGACTCGTCCACCGCGTCGAACGCCGCCCGCACCGCGGCGAGGTCCGCCCGGACGCGCGCGGCGTCCTGGCCCTCGCCCCACGACGGGTCCCCCGGAGTGATCCCGAGAGTCTTCAGCAGCTCGGCCGCAGCCGCCGACGGGTCGCCCGCCTCCCCGAGCACGGGGTGCAGGCCCTCGTCGGCGAGGTGGCGGAAGACCAGGTTGACGACCGTCCAGGGGTTGTACTTCTCGATCATCCCTCGCTCCCGGGGGTCTCGGTGAGCTCGACCTCGTCCAAGGTCTCGAGCTCGACGGGGCTCAGGCTGCGGGTGCCCTCGAGCACCCTCGCCTGGTGCTCGGCGATGCGGCCGTCGACCAGCTGGCTGAGCCGGTAGGCGATCGCGCCGGTCTGGTGCACCGACACGGTGTCGGGCAGGGCCTGGCGCGTGGAGGTGATGGCGACGCCCTGGGGCGTGCCGTCGGAGACGGCCACGCCCACCTCGAACGTCTCGCGCGGGTTGGTCGCCGGGTCGGCGTAGTGCTTCTTGAGCTGCCGGAGCATCTTGTGCCAGGCGAGCACCTCGCCCTCGAGCTCGAGGCCCTCGACGTCGGCCTCGACGAGGCCCATCCCGCGCCCACCCGGGGCGAAGCACCGCGAGTAGGACAGCAGCGCGGTGGTCCACAGCGACTCGACGACGGTGGCGTCGGGCTCCGGGACGCTGAGCTGCTGCACGAGGCGCTCGCAGCACAGCAGCGTCATCTGCAGGTCGTCGAAGATCGCGGCGAGGTCGGCGAGCGCCGCGGCCGCCGGGGATCCGATGCGCCGGACGGTGCGCGGGGTCTCGCTGGGGGCGGTCATGCGGCGGTCTCCAAGCGAGCGGGGGATGGGGTCGGGACGGGACGTCCCTCGTCGAGCACCTCGTCGAGGGCGGCGTCGAGCAGGGCGACGAGCACGATGTCGCGTTCGGGTGACGACGGCGGGCCGGAGACGGCGACCACGTGGTGCAGCGCCGCGGCCAGCTCGTCGAGGGCGGCGAGTCTGCAGGCGGCCCCGACCCACCGCGGCAGGCGGTGCACCAGCGCCCGGGGCGCCCCGGCGCTCCAGACCCGGCGGTGGCGACGGGCACGGGCGAGGCGCCGCGTCGCGACGCGCTCGCCGGGACGCCGGGTGAGGACGGTCTCCGCGGCGACGCCGACCAGGCGCCAGGTCAGGGCCGGGTCGTCGCTGTCGGCGAGGACGAGGGCCTCGGCCCGGCGCAGCAGCGCCGTCCGCCCCTCCGGAGAGCAGTGGTCGTCGACCTGGGTGGCCAGCGCCGCCACGGCGGGGTGCGTGCACCGTGGCCACGCCCGGAACGCCTCCCCCGCCACCATCGAGACGTGCTCCATGAGGCAAGGGCCGGCACCGGGGTCGTCGTGGCCGGGGTCGAGCGGCACCGGATCACACGGCATGGCGGAAGCCTCTCCTCTCGGGGGACCCTGTCGTCAGAGCCCGTAGCGGGCAGCGAGCTGACCGCGGCAGATGCTGGTGTTCGCGTCGACGCCGACCTGGTAGCTGCGCGCCTTGCGCAGGTGCAGCGGGAGGTCGTCGATCCCCACCGCGCGACCCACGGCGTCCACCACCAGGGGTGCGTCGTCCCCGGCCGGGATGCCGAGCTCGCGGCGGCGCGCCCGCAACCGGGGCAGGTCGTCGCTCGGTGGCGCGTCCCGCAGCGTCATCGTGACGAGCTCCTCCGGCGTCGTCCCCGCCCGCACGAGCGGACGGACGACGAGGTCCGTGCCGGCCAGCATCGCCCGCTCGGTGAACGACCGACGCAGGTCGTGCAGCTCGTCGACGGCCTCCCCCACGTCCGAGCCGGCCATCGACGTCACGAAGCCGGCCCGCGCCGCGACGCCCGAGTTGATGGCCTCGGAGGCGAAGTGGTCGAGCAGCTCGACGTCGACGTCGCTCAGACCGGGAACCTGGGACACGGCGTCCCACGCGTCGGCGACCATGAGGAACGCGAAGTTCGGGGCGCAGAAGTAGGTGGGCAGGCGCAGGCGCACGTGCGCGACGCCGTCGTCGGACACCGAGCACGACGCCACGAAGTCCAGGCTGACGACGTCGGTGTCGAGCTCGGGATCCCGCACCGTGCGCAGCGCCTCCCACACCCCGTCCACCGTGGAGGCGGTGGACGGGGTGTCGGAGACGGCGGTCATGCCTGGGCCACCGACCTCTCGACGAGCTCGGCGTCGTCGGGAGAGGCGGGGGCGGAGGTGTCCGAGGACAGCTGGAATTCGGCCGGCACCTCGATGTCGTAGAGCTTGGCGGCGTTCAGGCCGAGGATCTTCTTCTTACCGTCGACACCCAGGCGCGGGTAGTCGTCGAAGTCGTGGCCCTCCGGGTACTGCCAGTCCACGAAGCCCTCGACCTGCCACTTGGGCTCCCAGATGTTGTAGTCCGAGCCGAAGGTCATCTTGTCCTCGCCGACCCAGAACAGCAGCTCGCCCATGACCTTGGCGAAGAACCGCGGGCGGGCGTGCATGAGGCCGCCGATGACCACCGACAGGCCCGCGTAGACGTTGGGCTCCTGCGTCGCCATGAAGCAGAAGTCCTCGATGCGCGGCAGACCCACGTGCTCGACGATGAAGTTCAGGCCCTGGAAGTCGGTGGCCGCGTGGTCGACGTCGGAGACGTCGAACGCGTCCTTGTCCAGCGGCCAGATCGTCGGGCCCTTGTGCACGTGGATGTTCTTGATGCCCAGTTCCTGGGCCCGCTCGAGGAAGCGGTAGCACTCGGGGTCGGTGAGCTTGTAGCCGCGCGAGTCCCCGTTCCACTCCGCCGTGTAGAGCTTCACGCCGGTGGGCTTGTACTCCTCGACGTTCCTCTCGAACTCGCGCATGCCGGCGTCGCCGTCACGCGGGTCGAACCGGCTGTTCACCCGGAACTTGTCCGGGTGCTTCTTGAAGAGGGCACCGTTCTGCTCGGTGGTGTTGAAGCCGTTCTTGTACCACTCGCGCAGGTAGGTGGACTGGAAGATCGCGACGTCGACGTGACCCTCGTCGAAGACCTCGCGCATCAGCTGCTCTTCGGAGACCTTCTGGAACTCCTCGATCGGCTGGTGCGTCTCGGCCGGGCCGAGGCCCTGGTAGGCGTGGAAGCACTCGATCCAGCCCTTGGCGTACTGCTCGGCGCCCTCGACCCAGTTCTCCGGCGACGCGTCCCAGAAGTGCATGTGGCTGTCGACGATGAAGTACTTCTCGCCGTCCTTCTCGTACATGTGGTGGTGTCCTTCCAGACTACGGGACCAGGATCGCCCGGCCGCGGACCTTCCCCGCGTCCAGGTCGTGCAGAGCGTCCAGCGCCGAGTCGAGCGAGTACTGCACGGTGTGCAGCGTGACCTTTCCGGCCTGGGCCAGGACCATCAGTTCGGTGAGGTCGTTGTACGTCCCGACGATGTTGCCGATCACGTTCTTCTCGCCTGCGACGAAATCGAGCGTCGGGGCCTGGAACTGTCCCCCGTACCCGAGGACGAACTGGTAGCCCGCCGGCCCGGTCATCTGCCAGGCCTCGAGCTCGACGCCCTGCTCGGCGACGAAGTCGAAGACGACGGTGGCGCCGCCGCCGGTGAGCTCCTGCACCTCGCCGACGTGGTTGCCGTCGGCCACGACCGTCTCGTCGGCGCCGATCTGGGAGGCGAGCTTCAGGGCGTCCGGGTTCTTGTCCACCACGATGATCTTCGTGGCGGTGAGCGCGGCGAGCGCCTGGACAGCGATGTGGCCGAGGCCGCCGGCCCCGATCACGACGGCCGTGGTGCCCGGGTAGAGCAGCGGCACGGCCTTGCGCACCGCGTGGTACGCGGTGATCCCGGCGTCGGCCAGCGCGGCGACGTCGGCCGGGTTCGTGTCCGGGTTCAGCTTCACGCAGGCCCGCGCGGTGGTGCGCAGGTACTCGGCCATGCCGCCGTCGTTGTTCGACAGGCCCGGGAAGAACGCGTCCCCCGTGCACTGCATGTCCCGGCCCGCCCGGCAGGCCAGGCACAGCCCACAGGACGGCTGCGGGTGGAGGATGACCGTGTCGCCGACCTTGACGTTGGTGACGGCGTCCCCGACCTCGTGCACCCACCCGGCGTTCTCGTGGCCGATCACGTAGGGCAGCGACGGGTTCTGGATCGCCTCCCAGTCCCCGTTGACGATGTGCAGGTCGGTGCGGCAGACCCCCGCGCCGCCGATCTTCACGATGACGTCGAGCGGCCCCTGGAGCTTCGGCTCCGGGATGTCGTCGATCGACGGGTCCTTCTTGTACTCGTGCACCCGCACGGCCTTCACGACTGTCTCCTCTCGGCAGTGACAACGAGTCAGCCCATCGACGGGCCGAGGCCCAGCGACTGCGGGGTGCTGGAGTCCGGAGGCGGCTGGGGCAGGCCCTCGTCGAGCTGGCCGAACTCTGTCATGAGTGACTTGTTCCAGGGGGTCTGTTCCTCGGCCACCAGGGAGTTCGTGGTGAGGATGAGACCGGCCACCGACGCGCCGTTCTGCAGCGCCGAACGCACGACCCGGAGCGGGTCGATGATGCCGAGCTCGAGCATGTTGCCGAAGCGGCCCTCGAGGGCGTCGAAGCCCTCGTCGACGCCGAGGTCGCGGGCCTGCTTGACGACGTCGGCACCCTCGTAGCCCGCGTTCGTGGCGATGAGGTTGGCCGGCTCGGAGAGCGCGGCACGGACGATCTCGGCGCCGATCCGGCCGTCGCCGGTCAGGCCCTCGAGGTTGTCCAGCGCCCCCTCGGCGTGCAGCAGTGCCGCGCCGCCGCCGGCCACGATGCCCTCGGCCATCGCGGCGCGCGTGGCCTGCAGGGAGTCGTCGACGCGGTGGCGGACCTCCTTGAGCTCCGCGTTCGTCGGCGCTCCGACCTGCAGGATCGCGGCCTTGCCGGACAGACGGGCGATGCGCTCGGAGAACCAGTCCTCGTCGGTGCCGATCGTCGTGCGGTCCATCTCGGCGCGCAGCTGGGACAGGCGCATCTCGCGGGCCGCGGGGTCGCCGCCGCCGCCGATGATCGCCGTCTGGTCGCTGGTGGCCCGGACCTGCCGCGCACGCCCGAGGTGCTCGACGCCCATCTGCTCGATCGAGAACGCCGAGGCCCGGGAGTACACCTGGCCCCCGCAGAGCGCGGCCATGTCCTCGAGGAGGTGCACGCGCTTCTCGCCGAAGCCCGGGGCCTGGATGGCGGTGGTCTTGAGGTGCCCGTTCACGTGGTTGTGCACGAGCATCTGGAGCGCGGAGCCGTCGACCTTCTCGGCGATGATCACGAGCGGGGCGGGGTCCCGCATGATCCGCTCGAGCATCGGCATGAGCGTGCGGACGTCGGAGATCTTCTCGGCGGAGAACAGGATGTAGGGGTCGTCGAGCACGGCGAGCATCGAGCCCGGGTCGGTGACCAGGTACGGCGAGACGTAGCCGTTGTCGAACTCGAAGTCCTCGACGAAGTTCACGTTCAGGCCGATCATCGGCCCGTCGTCGACGGTGATGACGCCGTCGTCGCCCACGGTGTGCAGCGTCTCCGCCACCACGCGGCCGATCGCGTCGTCGTCGTTGGCCGAGATCGCGGCGACCCGCGACAGCGCGTCGACGTCGTTCACCGGGTGCGCGACCGAGGCCAGGTGCGCGACCACGCGCGCCACCGCGGCGTCGATCCCGCGCTTCACCAGCACCGGATTGCCGCCCTGCCCGATGGCCTTCAGGCCCTCGCGGACGATCGCCTGGGCGAGCACGGTCGAGGTCGTGGTGCCGTCACCGACCACGTCGTTCGTCTTGACGGCGGCTTCCTTGAGCACCTGGGCGCCCATGTTCTCGAACTGGTCGCGCAGGTAGATCTCCCGCGCGATCGTCACACCGTCGTTCGTGACCTCCGGCGTGCCGGTGATCTTCTCGAGGATGACGTTGCGCCCCTTGGGCCCCAGCGTGGATTTGACCGCCTCGGCGAGCTGGTCCACTCCAGCCTGGAGAGCCCTGCGCGCGTCGGCGCCGAATCGCAGTTCCTTGGCCATGTCCTCACTTCTCCGGTGCTCAGGGGCGCGAACGGGGAGTCATCGGGTGCTGCGGTGGAACGGCCACCGGGCCGTCGCACGCCCGCCCCGTGCGAGCGTGCGACGACCCGGGGCCGCGGTGCTACTTCTGGTTCACCACCGGGGGCAGCATGTCTCCGATGAACTCGGCCGCCTCCTCGAGGTTCCCGAACATGATCGTCCGGTCATCCATGTGGATCATCTTCCCGTAGTGGGTCGACATGTTCTCCTCGAACTCGGCGGCGTTGTAGAAGTCGGGCTCCTCGCCGAGCGCCTCGGAGATGTCCGCGTACACGAAGTCCATGCGGCCCACACAGTCGACGCGGATCATCGAGGGGAGGTGCTTGACCGTCACGTTCTCCTGGCGGTCCATCACCTCGGCCACCACGACGCCGACCTGGTTGTTCATCAGGGTCACCCCGGCCATGCCGGACTCGGTGTTGTCCTGCTTGAACGGGCTTTCGGCCGTCTTGAAGCTCTTGGTCACTGGTTCAGCTCCTTCGGGGCCTCGAGTCCGAGATCGGTGAGAATCCCGGCGAAACGGTTCTTCACGCGGTCGAGGCTGTCCTCGAAGCGCGGCGGCTTCGCGTCCGGCTGCGACCACAGCGGCTGCATGGTGCGGGCGGCGTCGATCGCCAGCGGCACCCAGTGCGCCAGCCAGCCGTTGAAGAGCTCCTTGTTGTGGTCCGCGAACTCGCGGTCCTGGGTCAGCGGCGCGAAGCAGGCCACCGTCCAGCGCAGGTCGCGCTGGGCGAAGTCGTACTCGCCGGCGCCCATGACCGTCGGCGTCACGTAGTCGCCGTTGCCGGCCGCCGACTGCATCACGAGACCGGAGCGGAAGAGCTCGCCGAGCAGGGGCTCGAACACGATGTTGGTGGCGAATATCGACTCGCCCCAGTCGTCGTGCACCGCGGTGAGCGCCTCGCAGACGCTGCGCACGCCCTGCCACTCGGCGTCGTTGTTCCACGCGTCGAGGTGCGCGGTGCCGTCGAAGCCCTCGATCTCCTCGGTGAGGGTGAGGTTGTAGAGCGCCAGGTCCTGGGCGAAGCGGATCTTGTGCTCGCTGTTCACGGCCATGACCGTGTTGTGCATGTTCGTCGGGCCCGAGCGGTTGCACGCAGCGAAGACGTAGAGACCGAGGATGTGCTCGATGTGCATCCAGGCGCCGACGTTGCGCTCGACGAAGCGCACCCAGTTCGGCGTCCACTGGTCGAACGCCTTCGCGTTGCGGGCGTTCTCGACGTTCTGGTTGATCTGCCGGACAACGTTGGCGTTGTACCGGTACATCGTGAGTTCCCACTCCTCGTTGGGATCACGGAACTCGTGCCAGCCGTGGGCCGGCCAGTCGGCGACGTGGCGACCGCCGGACCCGGGGCCGCGCTCGGGCTCGGGCTCGTCGACTCCCCAGGCCTTGAGCTTCGTCCAGGTCAGCGGGTAGCCGCGGGAACCGTCGGCGAAGCCGTAGATCCAGCCCTGGGAGAGGTAGTGCCGCGGGTCCGGCTGAACCTCGACGGTGACGTCCTCGTAGTGGGTCTGCTTGCGCTTCGCCGGCTTGAAGTAGTTGTAGCGCCGGGCCGAGGGCCCCGAGTCGGGGAACTCCTTGGCGCCCGCTTCCGCGTCGGTGAAGACGGGCTTCGGAACGCTCCGCTCCGGACGTTCTTCGGTGCTGGTCATGAGGTGCCCTCGTCCTCCGGCTCTCCAGTGGTGGTGAACTTGTCGTAGAAGATGTTCCGGGTGTCCATACCGCGCTGCGTCAGGAGTGCGATCGCCGCGTCGACCATCGGCGGCGGTCCGCACACATAGGCGTCCATGCCTTCGAGGTTCGGTTCGCCGTCCCGCACCACCTCCGTGATCAGACCCGTCGCCCCGTCCCAGCCGTCACCTTCGTGGTGGGACAGGGCAGGGACGTACTTGAATCCCGGAATCTTCTCCTCGAGGGCACGCAATTCGTCCTCGAAGCACAGGTCGCCCTTCGTGCGGGCGCCGTAGTAGAGGCGCGCCTTGCGGTCGCCGTCCTTCTCCGCGAGAGCGCGCAACAGGCCCAGCATGGGAGCCATGCCGGCACCGCCGCCGATGAAGACGATGTCCGACGTCCGGTTCTCACGGAGGGTGCAGGTGCCGAACGGCGCCTCGACCTCGAGGCGGTCGCCGATCGACACCTTGTGCTCCAGGAACTGCGAGAACGCCCCGTCGGGGTAAATCTTGATGACGAACTCGAACACGCCTTCGCGGTTCGGGAGGTTCGCCATCGAGAACGACCGGACCTCGCCGGTGTCGGGGACGGTGAGGTCCATGTACTGGCCGGGGAAGAACTTGATGTCCTCGCCGGCGATCTGCTTGACCACCAGGTGGCGCATGTCGTGGGTGACGGCGTCGTTCGCCAGCACCTCGACGGTGCCCTTCCGCAGCGGCAACCCCGACCGGATGATCTCCTCGTCGTAGTTGAGGAGCTCGATCACGAGGTCGTTGTAGGCGTGGGCGCGGCAGAGGAGCGTCTGGCCCTCCTCGCGCTCCATGTCGGGCAGGGCGAAGGTGGAGTACTTCTCGAGGTCGATGTCGTCGATGTCGCCCTCGAGGACGAAGGACTTGCAGGCGGCGCACTGGCCTTCCTTGCAGCCGTGCATCAGCTGGAGGCCTTGCTCGGAAGCGGCGCGCAGGATCGTCTGGTCCTCGTCGACCTCGATCTCGATGCCCACCGGCTCGAAACGCACCAGGTGCTTGTCACCCATCGATGGCTTCTCCGTTTCGGGAGTCAGATGCCGATGTCCGGACGACACGGGTCGTGAGCGGCCGGACCAGGGCGTGAGGATCGAGGGAGGGCCGGGTCGCCCCGGCCCTCCCTGTCACCTCACCGTGCTACTGCGTGGTGCAGCCGCGTCAGCTGGTCGAGTCGGCCGGGCGGCCGGCGGGACCCTGACGGTTGTAGTCCGCCACGAACGCCTCGCGCTCCGAATCGCTCATCTCGTTGAGGATGACGTTCGGGCTCGCGACCGGCCCCATCCGACGAAGGTGGTCCGTGGTCCACATCTTCTTCGGGTCGAGGTCCAGGTGCGGCTGTGCCGTGAGGGTCTTGCCGTCGTCGCGGACGAAGCCCATGTCCTCGACCACGTCGGCCCAGTTCCAGCCGTGGTAGAGCGTCTCCCACTCGCGGTGACCCACGAGCTTGCCCATGTTCGGGGTCTCGCGACCCTGGTACGTGGGCCGGAAGGCCTCGGCGTCGGTCCAGCGGCAGGCCTCGTGGCAGTACGTGCGCCACTGGCCGTCCACCTTGTCGACGACCATGTCCTCGCGCACGAGACACGGGACCATGCAGGTCCAGCAGCGGTGCGGGTACACGTAGTCGACGTCCTCGGCGACGATCGGGTGGTGCCCGTTCGGCCGCGACAGGCGGTTGTAGTTCTCCCACCACTTGCCGTACTTGTCGTACCAACCCGGGTACTTGTACTCGAACCACTCGAAGTCTTCGTCGGTCATGCCGTCGATGCGCCAGTAGTTCGCGAGCCACCCGGTGGCGAAGAACTGGGCCACCTCGTGCACGTAGCCCTTGTTCCAGATCTGGTTCCACGACTCCTCGATGAGGTCGTGGGGGATCACCAGGCCGTACTTCTCGAGCGGCAGCAGGTAGGCCCGGTAGTAGTCGTCGTAGATCCAGCGACGCCACATCTCCGCGTAGGACTCACGGTCCTTGCGGCGGTCCTTCGTGCCGTACTCGATGAACGTGCCGATGGCGGCGTCCACCACGCGGTGGTTGTTCCACCACGCGTAGCGCAGGTCGCGCTCGAGCAGCTGGCGGTTGTCCTCGTCCGACAGCGCCATGAGCAGCGTGGCGTAGCCGTTGGAGATGTGCCGCGACTCGTCGGACTGGACCGAGTGGAACACGGTCGGCAGCAGGTAGTCACCGTTGGCCGCGGCCTCGGCCGGCATGGCCACGAACAGGGTGTTCGTGAACGCCGTCTCGGCGACGATCGTCAGGTAGATGCTGGCCGCGGTGATCGCGTCACCGGTGATGAAGCCCTCGGCGAACTGACGGCCGATGGTGCCGCAGTAGTCCGAGTGGAAGTTCCGGAGGGTGTTGTTGAAGCCCGCCGGGTCGATGTAGTTGTTCATGTACAGCCGCTTGAGGTTCTGCTGGATCGTGCTGTGCCGAACCTCGTCGATCATCTGGATCGCCTGGCCGTTGTGCAGCTCCGGGTTCGGAACCGCCTGGAACAGCATCGGCATCGACCGTGCGGCCGAGATCTCCGGCAGGGGGATGATCGACAGGAAGAGCTTCTGCCACTCCAGCCAACGCTCCTGGACCTGGCGGAACATGTTCCCGCGGATCGCCCCGTCGGAGGCGCCGTACACGCGGTTGTCCTTCTCCTCCTGCATGGGGAAGTAGGACCGGAGGACCTGCTTGAGCGGGTCCTTCTTGGCCGCCTTACGGAACGTGTAGTCCGTCCCGTACTTCATGTACGGCTCGTGGTACTGCGGCTCCCAGGAAAGTTCCTGGATCTTCTGGTGAGCCTTCGCCAAACTCTGACGGCTCATCTTCTTCTCCTTGTGGAGTTCCAGCTCGGCCTACGGGGTTCCGCAGCCGTGGTCCGTGGTGGTGGCCGGCGCCCCCTGGTGAGGAGCGGCGGCACGGCCGGCGTCGAATCCGGTCGCGTGTGCGAGAGGGGTCAGCGCCCCCCGGGAACGGGATCGGCGGGCCGAGGTGGCGGGAGGTCGCTGTCGGCCTCGAGCCAGGATCGGGTGGCGGTGGTGGCGACGTCGCGGACCGCCCCGGTGAGCTCGTCACCGTGGGTCTCGAAGCGGCGTGCCGGGGTGGAGATGGCGATGCTCGCGGCGACCCGGCCCTCGGGATCGAAGATCGGGGCGCCGATGCAGCAGAAGCCCTCGGCGTACTCCTCGCGGTCCACCGCGTAACCGCGCCGGCGCACCCGGGCGAGCTCCAGCTCGATGGCCGGCGTGCTCGTGATCGTGGTGCCCGTGAAGGACGTGAGGTCCCGCTGCTCGCGCAGACGCTCGGTGCGGGCGCCGGAGGAGGCGACCAGTGCCTTGGTCACGGCGAGCGCGTGGGCCGACGCGAGCGGGATGCGCTCGGTGAGGTCCGGGATGCGGGCGAGACCCTGGTGGCCGCGGGCGTCGACGATCACGGTCGCGTCGTCGTCCTCCCAGCGGGCCAGGTACGTGCGCTGACGGGTGCGCCAGTAGAGCTCGGTGACCGCGTCGGAGAGCCGCTCGGGCAGCTCGTACCGCGCCAGGTCGTCGCGCGGGGCGCTGTCGCCCCACGTGTCGCCCCACGGCGGGGACTCGTGGAGGCGGACGGTGCCGGCCTGCTTGTCCCGCACCGCGTAGCCCTCCTGGCAGAGGGTGTTGAGCAGGTACCGCGCCGTCGCGGCGCTCTTGCCGAGCTCCGCGGCCAGGGCCTCCGCCGTGATCCCCTCGGGCGAGGCACCGAGGATCCGCAGGGCGGCCAGCGCCTCGGCGGCGGTCTTGAGGGAGCGGCCCCCACCGACGCCGCGGGCGTGGCGCGGTTCCGTCATGGTTGCTCCCTCCCGTCGTCGGTGGACCTTGCTGGACCCTTGCTCCGACCGGCCGCTCGCTCGCCGTCCTGCGAGGGCCACTGAACGCGCTCGCGGACCTTGTGGTCAACATCACGGTTATGGCGTGCAGCATCTGCAATCGCCGCTGACCGCACGGGGTGCGCCGTTGCTCGCCGGCCGAGCCGCCGACCGTCGCCGCAGGCGCGGGATAGGCGGTGCGGCGAGCGACGGTGTGCCAGGGCATTCGGGGGAACGGTGCTGCGGCCGGCCGCTCACCCCGAGGCGCCGCGGACGCCGGGGCCGCCCCGGTCGGGGGCCGTCCGTGCGATGTCCGGGAACGGGCGGCCGCCGACGATTAGGGTCGATCCACGTGAGCACCCGGCTGGCGCTGAGCCGCGACTACCCGCACGGCGTGCCCGCCTTCGCGGCCGCGCTCGCCGAGCCCGACTTCCACCGCGTCAAGCTCGACGTCGACGGTTCCGGTCGCATCGAGGTGGTCGCGTTCGAGCGCCGTGACGTCGACGCCCGCGACGAGGAGGGGACGCGGCGCGTGCGGGTCGTCCTGCGCCAGCCCGTGCCGCCCGGCCAGGTCCCCGCGGTGCTCGAGCGGATGCTCTCGGGGATCCTGGTGATCGAGCGCACCGAGGAGTGGACGCTCACGCCACGGCGCTGCGACGGCCGGGCACGCGTCGCGGTCCCGGGGACGCCGATCAGCGCCGCGGGCACGATGGCGGTCCTCCCGCAGGCCCCTGAGCGCACCCGGCTCTCGATCGACCTGGACATCACCGCGGCCGTCCCGCTGCTCGGCGGCGGCATCGAGCGCGCGGTCGTGGCGGGCATCCGCGGGCTCACCGGCAGCGAGCACGACCGCATCTCGCGCTGGCTCGTCCGCGCCGAGCAGGCCGGCTGATGCCGGCCCGCCGCCGTCGCCGGCTCGGGGCCGACCGGCTGTACGTGACCTCGGCCGACGGTCTGCCTCTCGGGCACCTCGACCTGTTCAGCCGCGTCGCCCACGACGTCCCCGCCGGATACCGGGAGACCTTCGTCAAGGAGGCCAACGCCTGGCTCTGGCAGAACAACATGCCGCCGATGGGCAGCCCGAGCGAGGTGGCCCCCGAGCCCCCGCCCGCGCTCGGCGCCGGCGTCGAGCCGCCGGAGGGCGGCTGGGACCCGGGCGTCGACGACCTCGCCCTGCGCCGGCCCGGGCACGGACTGCTCGACGAGGCCGCGCAGGCGCGGGCCACCCGCGGACCCGACGCCGACCGTCCGCTGCGCCTGCGGGCCGACGGCCAGCACGCCGTGGCCGAGGCGCTGGGCAAGCTGACCCGCCCGCCGACGCTGCGGCGCGGGCGCGGCGCCCGCTGGCGGATCCTCCACCGGGTGCCCATGGCGTTCGCCGAGGGCGACGTCGTCCTCGACCACGTCGTCGTCGGGCCGCCCGGCCTGTTCGTCATCGAGGTCGTCAACATCCCCGGCGGCCGGGTCGTCGTGGAGGACCACAAGCTCGACCTCGCCGGCACCTCGATGGACCTGGAGCGACACCGTCGCATCGGCGCGGAGGCCGCCGACCGGGTGTCGGTCGCGCTCGCCCGAGCGGCCGGGGCCGCCGAGACCCTCGACCCGCCCGCGGTGCACCCCGTCATCGCCGTCGTCGGCGCGATCCTCGCCGGGGACGGGCGCCACCGCGGCGTCACCGTCACCCGCGTCGGGCAGCTGCCGCGCCTGCTCACCGCGTTCGGGGATCCGCTGTCCGACCTGGCGGTCGCGCAGACCTACGAGGTGGCCCGACGGTCGGTGACGTGGAGCCCGTGACGTGACCCCGGTGACCACGCCCCTGCGCCGTGCGCGGGTCGCGGTCATCGGGATGTTCGTCGTCAACGGGGCGACGTACAACAGCATCGTCCCGCGGCTCCCGACCATCCGCGACGACCTGGGCCTGTCGAACGCCGCGCTGGGCACCGCGATCGCGGCCTTCCCCGCCGCCGCGCTCCTGTTCGGGGTGCTCGCGGGGCCGCTGATCGCCCGGGTGGGCAGCGGCCGCGCCGGCGCCGGGGTGGGCCTGGCGGGCGCGGTGCTGCTGCCCACCGTGGCGCTCGCGCCGTCGTGGCTCGCGCTCGCCGCCGCCCTGTTCGTGCTCGGGCTGACCGACGCCTGGGCGGACGCCGCGATGAACGCCCACGGGCTGCGGGTGCAGACCGGCTACGGGCGCTCGATCGTCAACGGGCTGCACGCGGTGTGGAGCATGGCCGCGGTCGGGGCCGGCCTGCTCGGCGCGGCGGCCGCCGGGCTCGGGGTCCCGCTGCTCGTGCACCTCGGGGTCGTCACGGTCGTGCTGGTCGGGGTGTCGGTGCTCGCCTGGCGGTGGGCGCTGCCCGGGCCGGAGCCGGAGGCCGAGCACGAGGACGGGGCCGCCCGTCGGGGGCCGTGGCGCGCCGTGGTCGTCGCCGCCGGGCCCCTGCTCGCGCTGGCCGCCCTGCTCGTCGCCTCGGGCGGCATCGAGGACTCGGCGGCGTCGTGGGGCGCGATCTACGTCCGCGACGATCTCGGCGGCGGCCCGTTCGTCGCCGGCCTGCCGTTCGTGGCGTTCCAGATCGCCATGACCCTCGGGCGCCTCGCCGGCGACCGCGTCGTCGACCGCTTCGGCGGGGTGGCCGTGGCGCGCGCGGGAGCGGCGCTGGCCGCGGTGGCGATGTCGACGGCGCTGCTCATCGCGCACCCCGTCGCCGCCGTCGTCGGCTACGCCGTCACCGGGCTCGGCGTGGCGACGCTCTTCCCCCTCGGGTTCGCGGCGGCGGGCCGCGTTCCCGGGGTGCGGCCCGGCGACGGGATCGCGGTGGTCGGGTGGCTCGCGCGCCTGGGCTTCCTGACGTTCCCGCCGCTGATCGGCCTGGTCGCCGACCGCGTCTCGGTGGGCGCGGGGCTCGTGCTGGTCCCGATCGCCGCGGTGGCCGCGGTGCTGCTGGCGGGGGCGCTGCGGCCGGCGCGCACACTGCGGACGTGACCGTCACCGACGCCGTCGCCGCCCTGTCGGCACCGCTCGCGCCCCTCGACGAGACCGTCGCCTCGCTCGGCCGGGACCCGGGGCTCGTGGCGTGGTGGGGCACCGGCGTCCCGGTGTCCGGACCGGCGCACCCCGTCGACGACGGCTGGGTGCTGCTCGAGGTCGGCGACGCGACGATGCTGCGCAACCGCGTGACCCGCCAGGACCTCTACCGGACCGGCGTCTCGACGCTGCGGCGGACGCTCGCCGGGCTGCTGCTCGACGACCTCGGGCTCGCCCCCACCTGGGCCGCCGAGGTCATCCTGCCCCGCGCCGACGAGGATCGGCTGACGGCGTGGATGCGCGCGCACCTGCGGCTCACCGTGACCGTGCGCGAGGACCGCAAGCTGCTGCTCGAGCCGGTGCGCGACGCCATGGCCCCGGGGCTGCGCGGCGACCGCGAGCCCGCCCGCTCCGCGCTGGCCCGCTTCGACGCGGCCGCCGGCGAGCGCCCCGTCCGCGACCCCTCGGTCCCGTTCCGCCGCCCCTAGTACGTGCGTGATCTTCCGAGCCATGGCTCAGAAGATCACGCACGTGGAGGTGGGCAGCTGACGCACGTGCGCGCGGCGGGCCGGGCCTCGAGGCGCTCGGGGGCGATGGGGCGTCCGCAACGCTCGCAGACCCCGTAGGTCCCGGCGGCCACCCGCGCGCGGGCCGAGGCGAGCTCCTCGAGGTCGCGGCGCGCCCCCGCCAGCAGCGCGGCCGCCTGCGCCCGCTCGTAGGCGATCGTCTGGCCCTCGGGGTCGTGCTCGTCGTCGCCGGAGCTCGCCGAGGCCGTCTCGACGATGCCCGCGAGCTGCGCGGACAACGCCGCGACGCGGGCCCGCGCGTCGGTCTCGGCCTCGTCCAACGGACCGGTCATACGACCGTCGCCAGCGCTCCCGGCGCGATCGTCACGGTGACGCCACGGTCGGCGGGGAGGTCGAGCACCTCGCCGTCGAGCTGGACCGGCATCGGCTTGAGCGTGGTGAACGCGAAACGGTCGGTGTGGGGCTGGGGCCCCAGCCCGCGCACGGCCGCCCGCACGGCGAAGGCCAGCAGACGCAGCCGCGACCGGTGCGGCAGCGTGATCACCTCGAACTGCCCGTCGGCCGGGTCGCCGTCGGAGAGCGTCGCGTACTTCGCCATCTCGGGAATGTTGGCGAGGATGAGGCTGTCGAAGCGCCGCGGTCCCTCCCCCTCGACGTCGACCGCGAAGGGCTTGAAGCGGGAGAACGCCCGGAGCGTGGTGATCACCTCGCGGATCGACCCCTTGCCCCCGCGCTCGATCTCGAGCGCCACGGTGGGAGTGATCCCGAGGCCGAAGTAGGAGTGCGCCCAGCGCGCCCTCTCCTCGCCGGCGATCTCGATGCGCATGAGGTCGAGGCGACGCACGTCGCCCGCAGCGATGGCGTCGACCAGCGGGCGCTCCCGCGTGGCGCGCCGGTGGTCGTTGGCGTTGCCCGCCGCGAGCACGGCCGTGACCGCCGCGGACGTCGTGCCGTCGCCCGCGGCCATGACGCCCTCGACGACCTCATGGTAGCCGCCGTCGCCGCTGACCGACACCACGAGCACGCGGCCCGCGCGGGCCTCCTGCTCGGCGATGACCCGCGCGTGCCCCGCGTACTCGGTGGGGACGGCGACCACCTCGAGGTGCGGCGCGGCGTCCGCCAGCTCGGACCTCGCGCGCACCGCACGCTCGGGGCCGTCGCCGGTGCTCTCCGGGTTGTAGACGAGCACCACCCGCTCGTAGGCGGGCACCGGGGACGGTTCGGACGGCAGGGCCACACGCCGAGAGTACGGCGGGGCGGGGTCCGAGTGGCGCAGCCCGCGCGGCCGGCCGCCCTCCGTGCGACGGTCGGACGATGAGCACCGGCACCGCAACGCGCCGTCGCACGGTGATCGGCGGCGTGATCGCCCTCGTCGTGCTCGCCGTGCTGGGCGTGCCGCTGCTGCTGGGCTCCGGCGGCGGCAGCGGCCATGGCGAGGCCGCCCGCGACCCGCAGGCGCAGGCCCGGCTCGACGTCCCGCGCCGGGACGCCGGCGACCCGCTCGCGCTCGGCCGCCCGGACGCCCCCGTCGTCATGGCCGAGTGGGGCGACTTCCAGTGCCCCTTCTGCCGGCTCTTCGCGACGACGACCGAGCCCGAGCTGGTCCGCCGCTACGTCGACGCCGGCCTGGTGCGCATCGAGTGGCACGACTTCGCCTACCTCGGCCCCGAGTCGGTGCTCGCCGCACGCGCCGCCCGGGCGGCGGCGCGCCAGGACCGCTTCTGGGACTTCCACGCCGCGCTCTCCCGCGACCAGCCGGCCGAGAACCGGGGCGCGGTCACCGAGGCCTCGCTCGCCGCGACGGCCGCCGGGCTCGGGCTCGACGTGGACCGCTTCCGCCGCGACGCCGCCGACCCGGCGATCGCCGACGCCGTCACCGCCGACCAGGAGCTGGGGACGCGCCTGGGGGTGGGCGGCGTACCGAGCTTCGTCGTCGGCGACCGGCTGATCTTCGGTGCGCAGCCGCTGCCGACGTTCACCGCCGCTCTCGACGACGCGCTGGCCCGGTCCCGCTGACGTGCTCGACATCGGCTATCTCGCCGCCTTCGCCGGCGGGGTGCTCGCGCTGCTCAGCCCGTGCAGCGCACTGCTGCTGCCCTCGTTCCTCGCCTACGCCGTCGCCGGGCGCACCGAGCTCCTCGCCCGCACCGGCGTGTTCACCCTCGGCCTGCTCGTCGTGCTCGTGCCGCTCGGCGCGGGCTCGTCGGCGCTGACGGGGCTGCTCACCGGCCACCGAGCGACGGTCGTGCTCGTCGCCGGGCTCGTGGTCATCGCGCTCGGCGTCGTCCAGATCCTCGGCGGCGGGTGGGCGTTCGCCCCCGCCGCGCGCGCCCAGCAGGGCCTGGCTCGCCGCGGCACCTGGCTGGCGACAGCCGGGCTCGGCGCGGTGTACGGGCTGGCCGGCTTCTGCTCCGGGCCCATCCTCGGCGCGGTGCTCACGGTGGCCGCGGCGAGCGGGGCGCCCCTGCGCGGCGCGGCCCTGCTCGCGGTCTACGCGGTGGGCATGACCGTGCCCGCGTTCGTGCTCGCCGCGCTCTGGGTGCGCTTCGACCTCGGTCGACGCCGCTGGCTGCGCGGCCGCGAGTTCCGGGTCGGCCCGCTGCGGCTGCACACCACGTCCACGATCTCGGGGCTGCTGTTCGTCGGGATCGGCGTCCTCTTCCTGGTCGCCGACGGCACGGCCGGGCTGGTCGGCGCCGACCCCGCGACGTCCGCCCGCGCGGAGGACGCCGTCGCCGGGCTCGGCGCCCGGGTGCCCGACGGGCTGCTGCTCGCCGTCCTGGCGCTCGTGGTGGTCGCGGTGACCGTCTGGCGGGTGCGGCGGGCGCGGTAGGTCAGGGCATCGGCAGGTCAGCGCATCGCCAGCACGTGCTCGACCGCCTCGGGCAGCGTCGCGACCGCCGGGGCGGCGGTGCGCAGGTCGGCCTCGTGGTGGGTGGAGTGCTCGGCGACGAGCACGCAGGCGCTGCCGACCGCGGCGGTCGCCGCGGCGTCGTCGAGGGTGTCGCCGACCAGCACCACCCGAGCGGGGTCGAGGCCGAGTGCGTCGAGATGGGCGGCCAGGGCGTCGGCCTTGCTGCGGCCGTCGTGGTGGTGGTCGCCGTCGACGCGGGCGAACCAGTCGTGCAGGCCGCGACGTCCGAGCGTCGCGTGGAGCTCGTGGTGGGCGAGCATGCTCAGCACCGACTGGCCGAGCCCGGCGTCGGCGAAGCGCCCGAGCGCGTCGGTGGCGCCGTCGGCCAGCGGCAGGCCGGGCTCGACGCCCAGGTAGTGCGACCCGAAGGCGGCGTTGGCCCGTGCCCACTCCGCGTCGTCCACGGGACGTCCGACGAGGTCGGTGTAGAAGTCCCGCAGCGGCCGCCGGAACGTCGACCGGTACTGCTCCAGGTCGAGGCCCGGCTCGATGCCCATCACCGCCAGGCTCGCCGCCGTGGCGTCGACGACGGCGTGCACGTCGGCGAGCAACGTGCCGTTCCAGTCCCAGATGACGTGCTCGACCACGCCACGATGATCCCTCAGATCAGCTGCCGAGGTGGTCCAGGAGGGCCTGGAGGGAGCGCTCGCGGGTGCACCGCAGGACCTCCTGCGGGTCGTCGCCCGGGAACTCCTCGACCCACGCCCGGGTCTCGCCCCGGTCGTCGACCGCGAACCAGACGGTGCCCGGGGGCTGGTCGTCCTGGGGCTCGGGCCCGCCGGCGCCGCTGACCGCGAGCGTCAGATCGGCGCCGAGCATCCCCGCGGCCTTCTCGGCCATCGTCCGCACCGCGGGCTCCGACACCACCGGACCGTCGGGCACGCCCAGCGCCCCGTGCTTGGTGGTCCGGTCGTACGCGACGACGCCGCCGCGGAACCACTCGCTCGAGCCGGGCGACGCGGCAAGGTCGCTGCAGACCAGTCCACCGGTCAACGACTCGACGACCGCCACCCGACGTCCGTCACGCGATGCCGCCTTCGACACCGACTCCGCCAGCTCCTCGGGATCCGCCATGTCAGGGGCCTTGCCGATCCCCCTCGGCGGGAAACGCCGGAACGCCGTCAGGGTGTGAAGCGCCGCAGGCGCAGGCTGTTGCCGACGACGAAGACGCTCGACAGCGCCATCGTCACGCCGGCGATCATCGGGTTCAGCAGCCCCGCGACGGCCAGTGGGAGCGCCGCGACGTTGTAGGCGAAGGCCCAGAACAGGTTGCCGCGGATCGTGGAGAGCGTGCGACGGGCCAGGCGCAGGGCGACGGGCACGGCGCGCAGGTCGTCGCGGACGAGGGTGACGTCGCCGGCCTCGATGGCCATGGCGGTGCCGGTGCCCATGGCCACGCCGAGGTCGGCCTGGGCCAGCGCCGCGGCGTCGTTGACGCCGTCGCCCACCATGGCAACGGTCGCGCCGGCCTCCTGGAGGCGGCGGACCTCGTCGGCCTTCTCGGTGGGCAGGACCTCGGCGACGACGTCGGCGGCGTCGATGCCCACCTCCGCGGCGACCGCGCGGGCCGCGGCGGGGTTGTCGCCGGTGAGCAGCACCGGGCGAAGACCCCTCGCCCGCATCTGCGCGACGGCCTCCGCCGACCCCTCGCGGACACCGTCCGCGACCGCGAGTACCGCGCGCGCCCGCAGGTCGCCGTGCTCGTCGTCCCAGGCGACCAGCACCGTCGTCGCCCCCTGGCCCGCGGCGTCGTCGAGCGCGCGCTGCAGGTCGGCGGGAACGTCGACGCCGCGCTCGACGAACAGGCGGTGGCGGCCGGCGAGCACCCGCACGCCGTCGACGGTCCCGAGGACGCCGAGCCCGTCGAGCGGCGCGACGTCGGTGACCTCGGCGGACGTGAACGCGGCCTCTGTGAGCTCGTCCCTGGCCGCCGCCGCGATCGCCCGGGCGACGGGGTGCTCGAGGCGCGCCTCGAGGGCGCCGGCGCGGGCGAGCACCTCGTCCCGGCCGACGCCGTCCGTCGCCCGCAGCGTCTGGAGTGTCATCCGGCCGGTGGTCACGGTGCCGGTCTTGTCGAGCACGATCGTGTCGACCCGTCGCGTCGACTCGAGGACCTCGGGCCCCCGCAGCAGGATGCCGAGCTGGGCCCCGCGGCCGGTCGCAACGGCCAGGGCGGTAGGGGTGGCGAGGCCGAGCGCGCAGGGGCAGGCCACGACGAGCACGGCCATACCAGCCGCGACCGCGAAGCCCCAGCCGGCGCCCGAGACGCCCCAGAACAGCAGGGTGTTGATCGCGATCAGGATGACGACCGGCACGAACCAGGCGGAGATGCGGTCGGCGAGCCGCTGGATCGCGGTCTTGCCGGCCTGCGCCTCCTCGACACGGCGCGCCATCCGGGCCCACTGCGTGTCCCCGGCGGCCCGGGTGGTCTCGACGACGAGGCGCACGGTCTCGTTGCGCGTGCCGGCGAGGACCTCGGTGCCGGGCTCGACGTCGACGGGCGCGGACTCCCCGGTCATGGCACCCGCGTCGACGGTCGACCGGCCCTCCACCACGCGACCGTCCAGCGGGAAGGGCTCGCCCGCGCCGACCGCGATGCGGTCACCGGGCTGGACGCCCCCGACCGGCACCGGCAGCTCGCGGTCGCCGACGACCACGCGGGCCTCGGTCGCGGGCGGTGCCATCAGCGACGACGACACCCCGAGGGCGCGACGCCGTCCCCGTCGTTCGATCCAGCGCCCGAGCAGCGCCGCGGTGGTGATGGCGGCCGCAGCCTCCAGGTAGACCGTCCGCGATCCGTCGAACTGGTCGGGCCGGGGGACCAGGTAGAGGGCGTGGCGCATGCCGCCGAGCCCGGCGCCGCCGAAGAAGAGCGTCCACAGCGACCAGCCGAAGGCGGCGAGCGTGCCCACCGAGACGAGCGTGTCCATCGTCGCCGACAGGTGGCGCAGGTGGCGCAGGGCCGCCCGGTGGAACCGGTAGCCGCCCCAGATGACGACGGGCGCGGTGAGGACCAGACAGAACCACTGCCAGTACCGGAACTGCCAGTCCGGGTTCATCGCGACGGCCATCACCGGCAGCGTCAGCGCGAGGCAGACGAGGGCGCGATGACGCAGCTCGGAGAGCTCGGGGTCCGGCGCGTCCTCGGCCTTCGGTGCCGTGGTGGTCGACGACGTGGGACGCGGCGCGCTCTCCGGGGCGGTGCGCGTCGAGGGCACACCACCGCCGGCGGGCACCAGCGGCGCCGCCGCCGTGGCGCCGAAGCCGAGGGTCCGGACGGCCGCCACGAGCTCGTCGGTGTCCTGCTCCGGGGGGTGGGTGACGCGGGCGCGACCCGTGGCGTAGTTGACGCTGGCCTCGACGCCCGGCAGCCGTCCGAGCTTGCGCTGGATGCGTGCGGCGCACGTTCCGCAGGTCATGCCGGTGACGGCGAGCTCGGTCGTCACCGTCTCCGGGCTCGCCGCTGCCGTGCTGTCCGCGACATCGGTCGCCACGCCGCCACCTCCTGCTCGTCGCCGGGGATCGACGGCGCGACGTTAGGGCGCGGTCACGCCGTTGCCGCCGGAGCTGAGAGCCCCTGAGGACCGGTCCGCCGACCGCCGACAGGGAAGGGACGAACGGTCGTCCGGAGCACCCTTCCGGACGCTGACATACACCCGATCGGTTCAGTCACCGTCTCAGCGGTCGCGGGTGTTCGGCGAGGTGACGATCGGGTAGGCCGGGCGGCGACCGTGCACCGTTGATCAAGGAGGCACCCATGGCCGAGGACACGTCCGCCGAGGACCTCAAGGGCCGCGCCAAGGAAGCCGTCGGCGCCCTCACGGGCCAGGACGACTGGGCCCGCGAGGGCAAGGAGCAGCAGAAGAAGGCCGACGCCGAGGACACCGCCCGGCAGAAGGAGGCGGAGGCGCAGAAGGCCCGCGCCCAGGCCGACAAGAAGGACGCCGACCAGAAGAAGCACCAGTAGTCACCCCACACACTCCGTGCGGCCCCGGACCGGCCACTGGTCGATCCGGGGCCGTCGTGTGCCACCCCCTGCACCGCGCCGATCGCGCGCGGTAACGAAGATCGCGTTCCCGACGATCACCAGTCCGTCGCGCAGGGTCGGTGAGGGAGACAGCGATGACGGTGCTCGTGGTGCTGGGAGTCGTGGCGATGGGCCTCGCCCTCGCCTGGGAGCTCCGGTTCGTCGCGCTCTGGGCCCTCGTGCGAGCCGTCGACGCGGTCGAGGGCGCCGACGGCGCGGGACGCCGGCGCTACGGCGACTTCCGCCGCATCGTCGCCGAGCAGGGGCTCGCCGGCGTGGACCTCGCGTGGCTCACGACCGGCGACGACGACCGTTCCGACGTCGCCGACCGTGCGGACTGGCAGCTGCGCAGCGCCTGACCGCGGGTCGATGCCTCGCGCGTCAGTGGACCAGCTTCAGCCCGACCACGCCGCCGACGATCGCCACCAGGAACACGATCTTCAATGCGGAGATCGACTCATCTCCCGTGACCATGGCATAGGCGACGGTGAGCACCGCGCCGATCCCGACCCACACCGCGTACGACGTCCCCACCGGCAGGCTGCGCATCGCGTAGGCCAGGCCGACCATGCTGAGCACGATCGCCACGCCGAACGTGATCGACGGTCCGAGCCGGGAGAAGCCCTCCGACCTGCCCAGCGCCGTCGCCCACACGGCCTCGAGCACACCGGAGACGACGAGAACGATCCATGCCACGACGAGCCTCGCTACGGTCGCCGTCTTGTCGCGGTCTGGGTACGGCGCCCCTCGTCCAGGCCGCTCCCGATGATCGGGGAACGCCGTCCGAGGATCGCAACGGGCGCGTGAGCTCGGCAAGGTCGACGACGGTGCGTTGCGTCTCCACCGTCAGCCTCAGTCGACCCGGGCCATCCAGAGGTGGCCGTCCGGATCGGTGAACGTGCTCTGGTACCCCCACCCCGGGTCGCCCGGCTCGGCCTTCACCGCGTTGCCAGCCGACCGCACGCGCTCGGTGACGGCGTCGACCTCGGCAGGCGTGGCCACGCCGAGGGCGAGGAGGCACTCGCTCACGCCGTCCGGGGCCACCTCGTGGTCCGCGCTCACGAAGCCGAACCCGTCACGGGGGATCAGCATGAGCGTCACGCCGGGGCCGAGGACCAACCGGAGCGGCTCGGGCAGGCCGTCGTCCGCGATCTCGCTGCCGACGGTCTCGAGGTCGAGCACCCGGCGGTAGAAGTCGTGGGCGATCCGGCGGTCCCGCACCGGCAGCGCGACGGTGAACGTCATTCCCGCACCCTCCCACCGGTCTGCCCGAGCCCACGAGCGGGCGATGACGTAACAATTCGGACCCACCGGACGAGAACACGGTCGACGGACCGGCAGGCACGCCCGCGACAACGCGGAAGCGGCCGCCGCAGTTCCGTCTCCATCCACGCTCGTGCGGTTCTCTGTCGGGGGGATTCCCGTGTCCAAGAAGGCCTGGGCGATCGGCGTCGTCGCGTTCCTCGCGATCGTCGGCTCCTGCAGCGACAAAGAGTCGACGTCGACGTCGACGACGACGCCGGCCCCGGTCGCCGCGCCCGCCACCTCGTCGCCGTACGTCGCACCCGTGGCGGTGCCGACCACGAGTGCCGCGCCCGCGGGGGTCGCCGTGACCCGGGTGATCGACGGGGACACCTTCGAGATCGCCGGTGGACAGCGGGTGCGCGTGCTCGGGATCGACTCGTGCGAGATCGGCACCTACGGCGGCACCCAGGCGAAGCAGTCCGCTGAGATCACGCTCGACGGCGAGTCGGTGGTCCTCGAGCAGGAGCCCGGCGTCGACCGCGACCGCTCCGGCCGCCTGCTCCGCTACGTCTCGACCGGCGACGGCAGCGACTTCGGTGAGTCCATGGTCGTCCAGACCCACACCGGCGTCGCCCGGGGCGACAGCGACGCCTCCGACGCGCGGCTCGCCGACCTGCGGGAACGGGACCACGGCGGCCGCGACTGCTCGGAGCCGGACTACTCGCCCGCCACCACCGAGTACGACGTCGACGTGGATGTCGACGACGACGGCAACCTCCCCGACGGGGCCCTCACCGGCGGCTACTGCGCTCGCAAGTGGTGGTGCTGAGCCTCGCGCTCGACGGTCCTGAAGTACCGGACGATCGGGAACGGCGTGAACCCCGCGCTCTCGTAGAGCCGACGGGCCGGCGCATGGCCCGGGTCGCCCGCGGTCTCCACCATCGCCGTCGCGAACCCCTGCTCGGCGATCCACTCGAGGGCCGCCCCGGTCAGCTGCCGCCCGATCCCTCGCCCCTGGTACCGCGGGTCGACCGCCACCATGTGGATCTCCCCGATCGGCTCGTCCTCGCGGCGACCGACCGCGACGAAGCCGGTCACGTCGTCGTCGACCTGGGCGACCCGGACGTGCAGGGTCGCGCAGGCGCTCTCGACCGCGTCCTGCTGCCCGGCGCGCCAGTCCGGGTGCTGGGCCTCGAAGACACCGGAGCCCGCGAGCTGCTGCTCGACCGAGGCGAACACCGGCGCCCACGCCGCGAGCGAGAGCTCGACGAGGCGCGGCAGGTCGGACGCGGCGTAGGCCCGGACCGTCGTCACGACCGGGCCCGCGAGGTGGGGTCGGCCTCGAGGGCGTCCCGGTCCCACTGCCCGTTGTCCGCAGCGGCCTCGTAGGTGCTCTGCAGGAACTCGAGCAGGTACCGGTCCGGGTCCGCCGCCCGGCGGACCGCCTCGTAGGGGAGCAGGAACTGCTGGGCCGCGTCGACGTAGGCCGCCTCGGCCGGGGCGACCGGGTGCTCCCGGAAACCGGGCGGCTCCGGGTACGCGTAGGCGTAGAACGCACCTTCCTCGCCGAAGCCCGGCCAGAAGCCCGCGCTGCTGAGCTCGTGCGAGTAGCCCTCGACCATGACCCAGTCCGCGCAGTTCGGGGCCCCGCCGGGGTGCGGTGGTGCGGTGCGGCCCGAGAACCGCGTGCACGCCATGTCCAGCCCACCCCAGAAGAAGTGGACCGGGCTGACCTTGCCGGTGAAACGCGACCGGAACTCGGTGAGCACCCTCTGGGCGTTGATGAGCTGGCCCCAGAACGCCCGTGCGTGCGCCGGCTCGTAGGTCGTGTGCTCGTGGTCCTGCTCGAACGGGATCGCCCGCACCACCTCCGTGGGCGTGGTGCGGATCGTGACGTCGACGCCCAGCTCGCCCAGCGCGGCCATGGTCTCGGCGTAGAAGTCGGCGACGGGCCTGCTCTCCAGCGGCACGGACCGCTGCCCGCCGGTGCTCGCCCGGAGGTCCAGCCGGTGCTCGACGAAGTCGAACTCCATGTCGAAGGCGCCGTGGGCGTAGGGCATCGACGACGTCGTCAGACCGCGCGCCGACACGTAGAGCGGAACCTGCCACCAGTGGTTGATCAGCGGCTCCGAGGCCATCCGGATCTTCCCGACGACCTGGGTCCACATGTGCAGCGTGTCCCGGGTCGCGGTCCAGTCCTCGACCCGGAGGGCGGGCCACAGCTCCGTGCTCATTCCTCCATTCATAGCCGGGCGGGCACGCCGCCGTCGATCACAGGTCGGAGAGCGGGACCCCGGGGTCGGCGAGCCGGGTGGTGTCGAGCGGTGCGCCGGCGCGGATGAGCCGCTCGATGTCGTCGGTGACGTCCCAGATGTTGACGTTCATGCCGGCGAGCGGACGCCCGTCCTGGCACCAGAACGCGATGAACTCGCGGCCGGCGAGGTCGCCGCGCACGACCACCTCGACGTTCTCGTCGCCCGGGTCGACGTGGCCCGTGTACTCCATGCCGAGGTCGTACTGGTCGGTGAAGAAGTAGGGCAGCCGGTCCCAGCCCGTGGCGTTCTCGTCGATCATGGCCGCCGCGGCGACCGGCCCGCTGTTCTGGGCGGTCGCCCAGTGCTCGACACGGATCTGCCGACCGAGGGCCGGGTGGTGGATGCTCGCGATGTCCCCGGCGGCGTAGATCCGGGGATCGCTGCTGCGCAGGTGCTCGTCGACCCGGACGCCGTCGTCCACCTGCAGGCCCGCGCGCTCGGCGAGCTCGGTGTTCGGGGCCGCGCCGATGCCGACGACGACCGCGTCCGCCTCGACGAGCGAGCCGTCGCCCAGGCGGACGCCCACCACGGCGCCGTCCTTGCCCACGATCTCGGTGACCTGCACGCCGGTGCGCAGGTCGACGCCGTGCTCGCGGTGCAGTCCGGCGAACACCTCGGCGATCTCCGGGCCCAGCACGCCCAGCAGGGGCGCGTCGGCGGCCTCGAGCACGGCCACCTCCACGTCGGCGATCCGCGCCGCCGCGGTCACCTCGAGGCCGATCCAGCCCGCGCCGATCACGGCGATCCGCCCCGCCCGCTGCAGCAGGATCTTGAGGCGGTCGCTGTCGTCGAGGTAGCGGAGATAGTGCACGTCCTCCAGCTCGGCGCCGGGCACCCGCAGGTGCCGTGGCGACGACCCGGTCGCGAGCAGCAGGGCCTCGTAGCCCACGCGGTCTCCGTCGTCGAGGACGACCTCGGAGGCGTCGCGGTCGATCGCGGTGACGGTGGCGCCGAGGCGCAGGTCGACGTCGTGCTCCCGATACCAGTCGGCCGGGTGCACGAAGACCTCGTCGCGCTCCGAGGATCCCTGGAGGTACTCCTTCGAGAGCGGGGGACGCTCGTAGGGCCGGTGCTGCTCGGCGCCGAGCAGCACCACCGGCCCCTCGTACCCGCCGTCACGGAGGGCCTCCGCGGCCCGGGCGCCGGCCAGGCCGGCGCCGACGATCACGTAGGTCATGCGTGGCTCCTGTTCCGTCAGCCCGACTTGGCGGCGAGGCGCTCCCGCGTCCTCGCCCGCTGCTCCTCGAACCGCGTGGCCTGGGCGTCGATCCTGGCGAGGAACGCGGAGAGCTCCGTCCGGGCCTTCTCGCCCTCGGCGTCGAGACCCTCGAGCTCGAACACCTTCCAGTGGCGCAGCAGGGGCCAGACCACCTCGTCGTGGTGCACCCGCAGGTCGTAGATGCCGGCCTGGGCGATCTGCACGGCCTTGCGGGTGAAGCCCGGGATGATCGCGCCCGGCATCGCGAAGTGGACCACCTCGTCGGTGATCGCGCGCATCGTCGCGTTGGGCGCGAAGTCGAGGGCGGCCTTCGTGAGGTTCCGGTAGAAGACCATGTGCAGGTTCTCGTCGGTGGACACCCGTGTGAGCAGCTTCTCCGCGACGGGGTCGCCGGCGTACTTGCCCGTGTTGCGGTGCGAGACGCGGGTGGCGAGCTCCTGGAACGAGACGTAGGCGAGCACGTTGAGGATCGGCTTCTCCTCCGAGTCGTAGCCCGTCTGCATCACCTGCATCCGCGCCTGCTCGAGCTCGTCCGGATCGACACCGCGCGTGACGAGGAGGTAGTCGCGGATGCAGAAGGCGTGCCGGCCCTCCTCGGCGGTCCACCGGTGCACCCACGTCCCCCAGGCACCGTCCCGGCCGAACGCCCGCTCGATCTCGCGGTGGTAGCTGGGCAGGTTGTCCTCGGTGAGGAGGTTGACCTCGAGCGCCGTGCGCGCGATCGGCGACAACGCCGACTGCTCGGGGTTCCAGGCCTCTCCCCCGAGGTCGGCGAAGTCGCGCCCGAGGCTCCAGGGCACGTACTCGTGCGGCATCCAGTCCTTCGCCATCTCGAGGTGCCGGTCGAGGTTCTCGGTGACGGCGGGCTCGAGATCGAGCAGCAGGTGCGTGCTCTCGGTGGTGGTCATGGTGTCCACTCTCAGCCGCGGTGTCGTCGGCCACGGGATGTGCGCACGGCTCCCTCAGGCTACCGGGACTCGCGACCCACAGATGATCATCGGCGTTCGCGCTCCCGGAGGTAGGCCTCCAGCTCGGCGGCCCCGCTCAGCATTGCCCGCCCCCGAGCGGCGAGCCGTGCGTGCCAGTCGCCCATGGCGGCCTCCAGCGGCTCGAGCCCGCCGGCCGCCCGGACCTGCGCGATCAGCGGAACGATCTGCTCCAGCTGGTAGCCGCCCCTCCGGAGCTGGTGGGCCATCCGGACGTCCCGGACGTCGGCGTCGTCGTAGACGCGGTAGCCGGTCCGCAGGTCGCGGCGCGGGACGACGAGCCCGGCCCGCTCCCAGGCGCGCAGCGTGGCGGGCCGCAGTCCGAGCTGGTGCGCCAGCGGCCCGATGAACGTGCCGCCGGGCTCGGGTGTCGCGACGGGACCCAGGTCGCGCAGGGCCCGCTCCACCGCCCGGAGGGTCCGGCGGTCGTCGAGGAGCTGGGCGTGACCCTCGTCGACCAGGCGGAAGGCCTCCTCGCTCGCGCCCTCGTTGACCGCCCGCATGATCAACGTCGCCGCGCGGTGGCCGTGCCCGGGAACGAGGGCGAGGAACGCGCGCAGGGCCGCCGCGTGCAGCGGGGTGTAGACCCGGTAGCCGTGCGCGGTGCGGTCCGCGGCCGGCAGGCTGCCGGCGTCCTCGTAGTTCCGGACGGCCTGGGTGGACAGGCCGTGCCGACGCGCCAGGTCCACCGGCCGGAGCTTCCCGCCGGTTTGAGGGTTTCCGTCCACAGTCCTGCCGAGATCGGGCCGAAGTTTCCACCGACGCTTCAACGATAGCGTTGAGGAGGTGACTGCTGACATCACCGACACCGTCCGACCCGTCGACGCCCGGGCCGTCATGGGGCTGCTCCCCGGCCGGCCGCGGGTGCTCGCCCTGGGCGAGCCGACCCACGGCGAGGACGCGCTCCTCGACCTGCGCAATGCGCTGTTCCGGCAGCTCGTCGAGCAGGAGGGCTACCGGACCATCGCGATCGAGAGCGACTGCCTGAAGGGCCTGCTCGTGGACGACCACGTCACCTGGGGGGCCGGCGCCCTCGACGAGGTGATGGAGCACGGGTTCAGCCACGGCTTCGGCGCGTCCGCGGCGAACCGGGAGCTCGTCCGCTGGATGCGGTCCCACAACGACGGGCGGCCGGCCTCCGGGCAGGTCCGGTTCGCCGGGGTCGACGGGCCGCTGGAGATCAGCGGCGCGGCGAGCCCCCGGCAGGCCCTCACCGCCCTGCACGGCTACCTCGCCGCGCACGGCGACGAGAGCCTGCTGCCGTGTTCTCCGGCGACGCTCGACCACCTGCTCGGCGCCGACGACCGGTGGACGAACCCCGCCGTGATGTGGGAGCCGGCCGAGTCCGTCGGACGGTCCGCCGACGCCCGGGAGCTGCGCCTGATCGCCGACGACCTCGTGTCGCTGCTCGACGAGCAGACGCCGCACCTGCTCGCGGCGACCTCCCGGGACGAGTGGGAACGGGCACGCCTCCACGCCCGCACCGCGGTCGGCCTGCTGCGCTACCACCACTCGATGGCCGACACCTCGCCGAGCCGCATGCCGCGACTGCTCGGCGTGCGGGACCAGATGATGGCCGACAACGTCCTCGCCGCCGCCGAGCGCGGTCCGACGCTGGTCTTCGCCCACAACGCCCACCTGCAGCGGGAGAAGAGCTCGATGCGGATGGGCGACGTGGGTGTGGCGTGGTGGAGCGCCGGCGCGCTCGTGAGCGCGCGCCTCGGCGAGGACTACGCGTTCCTGGCCATGGCGCTCGGCACGATCCGGCACCACGGCGTCGACGACCCGCCGCCCGACACCCTCGAGGGGCTCCTGTCCGCGCTGCCGGAGAGCCGGGTCCTCGTCGACCCCCGACAGCTGCCGGCCGGCGCCGCGCCCCGCGTCTCGCCGTGGTTCGGCTACGCCCCGCTGGACCCGGCGCGCCTGGGTGCCCTCGACGGCGTCGTGTTCGTCCGGGACGTCACCTGACGGCGGTCCTCGCCCACGGCGACGTACCGACCGCCGTCGGCGGGCTCCGGACGGTGGACCAGGATCGGACCATGGACGGAGAGCGGGTCGGTCTGGTGCTGTCCGGATCGGCCGCGCGCGGCCCGTACCAGGCGGGAGCGCTCTCGGTCCTGATCCCGGCCCTGCTGGCGGACGGGAAGGCGCCCGTCGTGCTCCTGGGCACGAGCTCGGGCGGGATCTCCGCCACGCTGCTGGCGCAGTTCGCCGACACCGGGGCGGAGGCGGGACAGCACGTCGCGGACGTCTGGACGAGCTTCGGAGCCGTGTTCGACAACCCCTTCTTCGGCGGAGCGTCCCTGCGGGTGATCGGACGGTCGCTGCTCGGCGGGCTGATCGAACCGGTGTCCTCGCTGCTCGACACGAGGCCGCTGCGCGAGCACGCCCAGAAGGTCTTCGACCCGGCACGGGTCCGGGCCAATGTCGACGGGGGCCGGCCGCTCACCCTGGCGGTGGCGGCGACCGTCTGCCCGACCGAGGGCGCCGCCGCGCGGTCACGCCTGTTCCTGCTGGGCGAGCGACCGGCGCGACCACCCCACGACCACGCGGTCGACGTGGTCGAGGTCGAGCAGATCACCCTGTCCCACGTCCTCGCCTCGGCGGCGATCCCGCTCGCGTTCCCCCCGGAGTACGTGGCGGAGCCGCACGCCTGGCGCGGCTACTACGTGGACGGGGGCGTCCGGCTCAACGCACCGGTGGACGCGGCCCTCGCGTGCGGCGTGACCCGGCTCGTCGTCGTGTCCGGGCACTCCGTCGGGGCACCCCCGCAACCGCGACCCGTCCCGCCCGGCGCTCCTCCGGACACCGCCGCGACGGCGGCCCTCTCGGTGCGCGCCGTGCTCAGCGACGGGCTCAGCGACGATCTCCATGCCCTCGGCAGGCACAACCGGTGGCTGCGGGAGATCGAGGACGTCGTGCCCGAGGACCGGCGGCCCGGCACGCGGGTCCCCTACCTGGCCGTCGCACCGGAGGACGGCCAGCTCGCCCAGCTCGCCGCCGACGTGTTCCGGCCCTCGGCCCTGCCCCTCACCGCGAACTCGGCGATCGGCCGCATGCTCGACGCGCTCGGCGACGGCGTCGGTCGCGACGAGCTGCTCAGCCTCATCCTGTTCGACGGCGAGTACGCCCGGCAGCAGGTGGCGCTCGGGCGTGAGCGCGCCGAGGAGGTCCTCGCCCACGGCTGGCGGTTCGGGCCGCCCGAGCAGGAGGACGGCTGAGGGCCTGCCGGCCGCCTGCGCCGGCTCACCGCGTCGTCGTCGGTGCCGGCGTGGCCGGTTCGGACGAGGGCAGCTCGTAGACCTGGTCGGCCACCTTCGTCAGCAACACGTTCGCCGTCTGCCGGCCGTCGGGCCCCACCGTCAGGTTGCTCCAGATCACGATCGTCACCTGGTTGACCGGGTCGTAGCCGGCGAAGCCGTTGTAGCCCGGCATCTCGCCGAAGTGGAAGTAGAGCGGGACGTTCGGCGCGAGGATCTGGCGCTCGATGCCCAGCCCGTACTGCGTCGCGCCCGGCTGCGACGGGTCGGAGGGCTGCGGGCTGTCCAGCCACTGCCGCTGGAGGTCGGCTCCGAACACCCGGCCGCCGACCAGCGCCTGCATCCAGGTCGCGAGGTCGTCGGCGGTCGAGATGGCTCCGCCGGCCGCCGTGGCGTAGGACGAGTTCTGGTGGGTGTAGTCGACGGGCGCCAGGGTGCCCGCCCGGGCCGCGGCCACCATCTCGGGCGGGTAGGGCGTGTCCACGAGGGCGTACTCGGAGCCGCCGTACATGTAGCCACGGGAGAAGGGTTCGGGGATCGAGGTGTCCGTGGTCGCCGGGAGACTGGTCTGGGCCAGACCCTGCGGGCCGTACAGCCGGTCCTGGAACGCCTGGTTCAGCGGCCTGCCGTCGACCCGCTCGATGATGAGGCCGAGGAGGGCGTAGTTGGTGTTGCTGTAGTCGTAGTCGGCGCCGGGCGGGAACAACGGGGGGTACCGGAAGGCGATGTCCAGCACCTCCTGAGGAGTCCAGATCTTCGCCGGGTCGGCGTCGAGGGTGTCCGCGAAGCCGGGGTCGTTCGTGTAGCCGTACAGGCCGCTGCGCATCATCAGCAGCTGGGCGACGGTGATGTTCTCGCCGTTCGGCACCCCCGGGACGTACGCCGACACGGGATCGGTGAGCCGCAGCTGTCCCTCCTGCGCCAGGAGCAGCGTCACCGCGGAGGTCATCGTCTTGGTGATCGAGGCGATGCGGACGTGGGTGCCGCCCGTGGCCGCCACCTGCGCACCCCGCTGCGTCGTCCCGACGGCGGCCGTGAACTCGCCCTGTGGGGTGCGGACCTCGACCACGGCGCCGGGGATCATCAGCTCTGCGGCGGTCGCCTCGACCATGGACGTGAGGGCGGCGGGATCGATCGTCTTCACCACGCCCGACCCGTTCGTCGGCGTCGCGGCGGCCGCCGCGGTGGGTGCCGCCCCTCCGTTCGCCGAGCAGCCGGCGAGCACCAGGAGCAGGCAGGCCACCAGCCCGAGGACACGGGCTCGCGGGGGCGGCAGTGGCCGAGCGTCAGCGCGCATGTCCTGCTCCCCGGCATGGGCACCGACGTCGTTGTCGGATTCGAGAAGGTTGGCGCAGGATCGGGCACCGCCACCAGCCGCTGACCGGCCGAGCCACCGCACGTAGGGGACTCGCGACGCAGAGGCAGGACCTCGAACCTGCCCGCCCGTCAGGGCCGAGCGGCGACCCCGGCTGCGGTCGCGACGTAGACGGTGTGGGCCGCCTCGCGGTCCTGCAACGGGTTCGGGAAGCGGACGACGTGCGCCTCGGCGGTCGCGAAGGCGTCGGCCAGCAGCGCGGTGAACTCGTCGTCGGGCGGGTCGTTGGACCAGAGCGCGAACACCCCGTCGGGCCGCAGGCGAGCCGCCACGCCGGCCATGCCGTCCCGGCCGTAGAACTCGGCGTGGGCGGGATCGAGGACATGCCTCGGGGAGTGGTCGATGTCCACCACGATGGCGTCGAAGAGCCGGTCGGACGCGGACGCGTCGAACCCCGACGGGGACCGGAGCATCCCGAAGAAGTCGCCGTGCACCAGGGTGCACCGCTCGTCGGAGATCAACGACGCGGCGGCGGGCACCAGGTCCCGCCGGTGCCACTCGATCACCTCGGCGAGCGCGTCGACCACGACCAGGCGGCCCACCCTCGGGTCCGCGAGCACCGTCTGCGCCGTGTAGCCGAGCCCGAGTCCGCCCACGACCACGTCGAGGTCGGTCCCCGACACCTCCGCCAGGGCGAGACGGGCCATCTCCACCTCGGCGACGGTGAACATGCTCGACATCAGGAAGTCGTCGCCGAGCTTGACCTCGAAGATGTCGACGTCGGAGGCGGGGAGCCGCCGCCGGCGCAGCACGAGCTCACCCATCGACGTCGTCCGCCAGTCGAGCTCCTCGAAGCGAGCGCTCATCGACACCCACCCCGACTCGGTCCGGCTGACCCGGACACCACCCGCACCGTAGCCGTGCGCCCCTCGCTCTCAGCCGAGGTCGAGCGAGCGGTCGAGGACGGCACGGGCGACCTCCGTCCGCGGCCGTCGCCGGCTGCGGGCGTGGCCGCGGAGCCGGACGAAGGCCGTATCCAGGTCGAGGGCGTGGCGCGCGGCGAGGAACCCCTTGGCCTGCTCGATGACGACCCGAGCTCGTCAGCGCGTGCTCCAGCTGCTGGTTGACGGTCTCGACGTTCGTCTGGGCCCGGCGGTGCAGGATGCCGATGGCCGCGGCCGTGCCCAGGAAGTGGGCGATCCGATGATCGGTGTCCGGCAGGGGCCCGGGTGCACGACGGAACAGGTTGAGGCCACCGACGACCTCGGCGTGCCGTGCCACCGGCTCGGCATGGGCAGCGCGGAAGCCCTCGGCCCGTGCCAGGCGGGCGGACGCCGGCCAGCGGTCCACGTCGTCGTCGAGATCGGTGGAACGCACCGTTCCGCTCGCACGGACGGCGTCGAGGCAGGGGCCTTCCTTGACCAGGATCTGCAGGTTCTCGAGGTTCTCGCTGCCGCCGTGGGTGGCGGCGACGGGGACCAGCCGGCCCTGCTCGTCGACCAGCAGCACGCCGGCCGCGTCGACGTCGAGCAGTTCGACGCAGGCCGTCGTGAGCGTGTACAGCAGGTCGGCGACGTCGAAGGCGTCGCTCAAGGTGTCGGTGAGGGCGACGACGACCTCGGCGACGAGCTCGTCCCTCGTGGACCTCATGGGGGCAGTAATGGCCCGGGCGAGCAGGCGCGGGAGGGCCGTCGTGCCCGGCGGCGATCGTCCGGGGATCATCGACGGCCGATCCCGACCCGAGGACCACCGAGAGGACTGCGTACTCGCGATGAAGCTGTTGGCGATCTCGGGCAGCCCCTCGTCACCGTCGAAGACGGTCCTGGCGCTCTCGGTCGCGCTCGCGCGGGGCGCTGAGCACGACGACGTGCACACCGACCTGCTGGATCTGCGCGAGCAGGAGCTGGTGTTCAGCGACGGGCGGGACCCGGCCGACTACACCGGAGCCAGCAGGAGGGCGATCGACGACGTGGTCGCCGCCGACGCGCTCCTCGTCGGCACCCCGATGTACCGCGGCGGGTACACCGGTCGGCTGAAGAACCTGTTCGACCTGCTCCCCAACGACGCTCTGGCCGGCAAGCCGGTGGGCCTGGTGGCCACCGGTGGCACCGACCACCACTTCCTGGCGCTCGAGCACGAGCTCAAGCCGCTCGTCGGCTTCTTCCGGGCCTGGGCCGTCCCCGGAGCCGTGTACGCCAACAACACCCACTTCTCCTCGGGCGAGCTCGTCGACCGGGACGTCCGGGACCGGCTGAACGATCTCGCGGACACCGTCGTGGCCTTCGCCCGCCACATGCCCACCCTCGCGGGTGCCGCCGCTCCGCACATCCCGCGCAAGTCCGCCACGGAGGCCTGACCAGTCCTCCTCGGGCACGGTCCCCGGCGTGGCCGCACCCACACGACCGGAGCAGGATGCGGCGCCATGACGGTGGCACTGGTGCACGGCAATCCGGAGAGTGCGGCGATCTGGGACCCGCTCGTCGCCGAGCTGGCCCGCGCGGGCGTCGACGACGTCGTCCGGCTCTCCCCGCCCGGCTTCGGAGTGCCGCTGCCGGCCGGCTTCCCCGCGACCGTCATGGCCTACCGCGACTGGCTGATCGGCGAGCTCGAGCGCTTCGACCGGCCCGTCGACCTCCTGGGCCACGACTGGGGCGGGGGCCACCTCGGGACCGCACTCATGCAGCGCCCGGAGCTGGTGCGCAGCTGGGCCAGCGACGCCCTGAGCCTCTTCGAGCCGGACTACGTGTGGCACGACCTCGCCCAGACCTGGCAGACGCCCGGCGACGGTGAGGCCAACCTCGACGAGATGTTCGCCGGGACCCCCGCGCAGCGGGCCGAACGGATGCAGGCGTTCGGCATCGGACGGGCCGAGGCGCTTCAGATCGCCGGCGTGCAGGGCGACGAGATGAAGCAGGCGATCCTCGCGCTGTACCGCTCTGCCGCCCAACCGGCCATGGCCGAGCTCGGCAAGGGACTGTCGGCCCTGGCGACCCGCCCGGGCCTGGCGCTCGTCGCCACCGCGGACCCCTTCGGCGGGTCCGAGGAGTTCCGCCGACGAGCTGCGGAGCGCGCCGGCGCCGAGGTCGCGGTGCTCGACGGGCTGGGCCACTGGTGGATGACCGAGGACCCGGCCCGCGGCGCTCGCGTCCTCATCGCCTTCTGGCGCGCTCGGGCCTGGAGCACCTAGGCCGCGGCGATGGATCGACCTCTCGGCGCGCAGCGGTCCGGCCGCACCCGGCCTGAATCGAGACCCGGCCTATCATCGAGACGATGAGCGGGTCGGACTGGGGCGTTCCGCACGCCCGCGTCTCCGAGGTGGAGCGGGAACGAGCCGCCCGTCTCGTCCGGGCGGCGGTGGCCGACGGTCGGCTGACCCTCGCCGAGGGCGACAGACGCCTGGCTTCGATCGACGCGGCGGCGTACGGCCACGAGGTCCGGTCCCATACGCAGGACCTCGAAGCGCCTCCCCCGCCGGACGAGTACCGGTCGCCGGCCGCGACCGGCGCGGAACCCCGGACGTCGTCGTTCAGCCTCCTGCGGGCCACGGTCCGGCGCGGACAGTGGGCGCCGGGGCCGGAGCACTCCGTGGTGGCGTTCATGGGCGGCGTGGAGCTGGACCTCCGCCATGCCCGTCTCGATCCGCGTGGCACGACCATCCGTGTCGTCGCGATCATGGGTGGGGTCGTGATCATCGTCGGCCCGGACGTCGAGGTGCGGTGCGACGGTCGGGGCGCGATGGGAGGGTTCGCCGACCTGTCGGGTCCGCCGACGACACCACCGACGTTCGGAGCCCCATCGCTGCACGTCACGGGGGCGGCGATCTGGGGTGGCGTGGAGGTCCGCCGGCGTGACCGGGAGGCCATCCCGCCGGCTTGAGATCGTTGTCCTGACGCGACCGCGGAGATCACCCGTTGGTCCCGCCTCGGGAAAGGCTCAGGACCATTGCGTGAACGGGACGCACGACACGTGGGTTCCCGAAGTCGCTGTCCGCCGACTTGATTCGAGTGAGGCGCGATGGAGGAACGGGGCGCGTACCTTCTCGTGCCGCTGCATCATCTGATCGGAGCCAGCTACGACCACACCCTGACGTAGTCGACGACCAGATCGACAGGGAAGGTCACCTCGGGGGGCGGGGCTCCGATCGTTCCGCCCACGGCGAGGTTGAGCAGCATGAACATCGGCTGTGGCGGGTCGATGGGTACATTCGGGTCCTCCAGGGCCCAGCTGACCCCGGCGTAAGGAACGTCGTCGCGGGCGAACGCCACGCCTTCGGGTGACCAGTCCATGCGGAAGGTGTGGAAGGTGGAGTCGTTGGCGGTTCCCCCGGAGTAGCTGGTGACGGAAGGAGCGTTCCGCGAGGTGTGGACACTCGACTCCACGGCGGAGAAGCCGTAATCCTCGACCATGTCCACTTCTCCACTGCGGGGCCAGCCGACTACGGGGTAGTTGTCTCCGAGCATCCACCACGCGGGCCACAGCCCCGGGCGGCTCTCGATCTTCATTCTGGCCTCCCAGTGGCCGTATCTCTGCGCGAATCGGTCCACTGTCTTGAGTCTCGCGGAGTGATAGACGATCTCGTCTGCGTTCCCGGGTCGAGGGAGAGTCGTCCTTGTTGCGCGAATGACCAGGTGCCCGTGGCCGTCGAGGAAGGAATTGGCGCGAGACCGGGTGTAGGTTTGGAGCTCGCCGTTGCCCCATCCGCCTCCGCCGACATCGAATGCCCACCGCGTCTCATCCGGTCCCGCACCGACGGACGCGTCGCGACGACGAGGCGCGTCGGCTTCCCGCAACGCCACCGTCCGCTTCTTCGGGGTGACCTCCGCCAATACCGTTGTCCGACCACTCACCATCTCGGCGTCGGCGGGGAACCGATGCCGACCACGAGACTCACGGGGGGATGCCGCGGGCGACGCGTTGTCGGGTCGTTGCGGCGCGGTGTCGGCGAAGTGCGATCGCGATCCCCGGGCTGCCGGGCCTCCGACGTGAGCAGAACCCGCAGGACTCGCGACTCGTTTCCTTACGTGCGGCACAGGGAGGCGTTCAGTGGCCAGCGACGCCGCCGGATCGAGATCCTCGAGCAACGGTTGATCGAACCGAACAGTCACAGCGTCAGAGTTCGCCACACGCGGACCACGTGAACGTGCAGCCTCATGGCGCACGTGCGAGTTGCGACTATCCATCACCAGATCCGCGACCGTGAGCGGTGCGGACCAGTCTTGCGGAGGGTCGTCGCGCTTCCTGTGACTCGGCGACCGCCCCGGACAGGTAGGCGAACCCTCCACACCTTCGACCAACCGCACCAGCGCCCCCGAGCCTCATGGTGTTCCCGCCCTGTCGGCACCATCACCTGAGGACGCCGCTCGTTCACCGCGAGGCCGTTTCTCGACCGAGACCGCGGTGACACAGCGGTATCAGTGCATCGCCCCTGATCGTTACCTGATCAAATGTCTTCCGGGTGAAGTTGGTGCATTCGGCGGCGAGAAGACTCGTGTTCGGGTCATCACCGCGACATTCTGGACGCGGATCGATTTCAGATCGGCCGCGGATGAACGATCGCGCAAATGGCGGTGCGGTCGACCCTCGTGCTGACAATCCGGTGATCCACACAAGCGCGCCGATCTTGCTGCCTCGCGCTCACTTCTTGTCGCGGGCAGCGGACACCGGGATCGCGACGGGCGGATTCGCGGTCGGGCGAACGAGCAACGGAGCAGTCCGACCGGCCGACAGACAGACCGATCGCCGTCGGACAGGGTGGCGCAGGTGGTCCGACCTACCCAGGCCGAGACGCGGCTGTCGTGGGACGCCGTCCTCGAGCGCTCCGACCTGAAGCCCGACGTGCTGGCACTCCGAGACGCTCTCTCCGACGCGGTCGAGGAGGGTCACTGGGCCCAGGTCGCGGCGCTGCTCGACCGGACCGACGACGACCTGCCGTCCGCGCTCAACGCCAACGCTCTGCGTGTGGGAGATGCGAAGGGGATGGCTCCGCTGCACCACGCAGCGACTCAGGGGGCACACCGTGATGTCGTCGACGACCTCGTCGCGCGCGGCGCCTGGCGCACTTTGCGCACCGCGGGCGACGGGGAGACCGCCGAAGCGATCGCACGCCGGCTCGGACACACCGGGCTGGCCGAACGACTAGGTCCGGAGATCGCGACGACGCTCGACGTGGACGCGGCGGCTGATCTCGAGGTCTTCCTGCGCGCGCTGGTCGAGGTGCGGACACGGCGGCTGGGTCGGCGCTTACGGCCACCGCAGCTCGGGCCGCTGCTCGAACACCCGACGGCGACGATGTGGGTCGGGGTCCCCGGCATGTACGGGGGCTTCGCCTGCCGCTGGGCGACGAGCACGATGGAGCCGACGCTCGAGGTCCGCAGCTGGAGCCGAGTGACCGGGGGCTCGGGTCGGGCGCACCGGATCACGGTCGAGGGAGTCGAGCTCGTCTCGCGGGGGCTGGTGTAGGCGGACGGGTCGCCGACTCCCCGTCGCTCCGGGTATCACCCCGAAGCAGGGCCGGCAGTTCGCCGCGGACCGACGGCGATGCGTCCCGCGATCGCTCTGAGCGACGTCCGGTACTCGATCTCTCGTCGTCGCGGGCAGCGAGGAAGGCCGAACGATCGGGCCCTCGGGCGGCGAGGGTCCTCACCGCGTCGGCGCATAGCGCACGAGCTCCTCGTTGCTGACGGCCGGCCTGGCGCGCTCGGGGCGCTCGAGGGTGTCCTCGAAACCGATCCGGGTGTCGAGGTCGATGCGCCGGGCGTACTCCAGGACGGGCCAGGCCCCGGCGTCCTCGCCGTGCAGGATCGGTACAGGCATCAGGCCGAGCGCGGTGAGGATGCGCCGCGCCTCGGCGACCGAGATCTCGGAATCGGTCACAGTGACCTCGGCCAGGACCCGCGTCGTGCCCCGCGGCAGACCGGCCTTCTTGATGCACGGCGTCGCCGGAGGTCCGAACGCCCAGCTCCACCCCGATGCCCACCGCGTCGAGGGCAGCGCACACCCGCTGCCACCCGCTCCCGTGGACGTTGACCGAGGCGAGGGATGCACGTGGACGTTCAGCACGCCGAGCGTGGAGACTGCGCGTGTATCCCGGGCTAGCTGACGTGGCGTCACCGGCACGGCCGGGTGCGCATCGGCCGGCCGCGCTCCGTTGAGGCAGCACTGCAGCACCTCGGCGTCACCTCCTCGGACCGGTCCACGACCCCGCCGGCTTCGGCCCCGACAGCGATGCAAGCAACGTCTGCACCGGCGTTGCACGCTGCCGAACGCCAGACGGAGTCCGGAGCGCCGACCTAGTGCGAGCTCCCTGGACGGGGAGGCTGCTCCGCATCGACGAGATGGAGGAACTCCTGGATCGCCGTCACAACGGCGTCCGGGCGGTCGATCGTCACCAGATGTCCCGCATCGTCGAGCAAGGTCGGATCCGGTGCGCCGAGTCGACGTGCGAGGTCGCGCTGCGTCGCGATCCAGCCGGCACGGCCGCGGCCGGTGCCGGCCGCCCCGACGATCAGGCGCACCGCAACCCGTGGTGCGCCGCGCTCCCGATGCCAGTCCAGCACGCCGGCCTGCAGCCGACCGTGACCGAGCCACGCGTCGAGCGTCGTCCTGGCCCACGCCTGCGAGCTGTAGACCGCACGGATCATGTCCGAAGTCATCCGGTCGCGACGCCGTACCGACGTCGCCCACACCGCCACCACGCGCAACCACGGACCGAGCAGCGCCATCACGCCGGTCGCCAGGACCACCTCGGCGATGGCGCGCGCGGTACCGGTGAGGACGGCCGGCACCGGCCGGACGGCGACCTGATGGGAGGCATCGACGAGTACTGCTCCCACCACCGGTGAAACGGTTCCGCTGTCTCCGGCTCCCCCACCGGGGAGCGTTCTGGAGTACAGGTACGCCTGGACGTGGAGGCCACCCGATGAGTGGCCCACCAACAACAGCGGTCGGGGCGAGCCCGCCACTCGCATGGCCAGGCGAGAGGCGACCGCGTCCGGCGACCACGCCGCGGGGTCGCGCAGCCGGGGCGAGTCGGCCGGGTCGATGGTGAGCGTCGCGACGCCGGGGGGCAGCGCGTCGAGGACAGCGGCCCACTCTTCCGGTGCTGATCCGAGACCGGGCACGATCACGACCGTGCAGGCCCTCACGCAGGGCCCCGGACCCACCGCGAGCCGCGCCACGACACCGCGCCGATGGTCACGAGGACGCCTGAGAGCGCGAGCACCTGCACCCGTTGCACGTACCCGACGACCCCGTCCAGCCCCAACCCCAGCGTCTCCTCCACAACGATCACCATTCCGGGCCCGGCGATCAGGGGTAATCCGATCAGCATCGCCAGTTCCAGGGGTGACGCCTGCTGAGACGCAGTGCGTCCGCGAGATCGAGCCACGGCGAGCAAGACCACCGCGACGATGATCCCGCCGTTGGCAGCGACACTGGATGCCTCGTGCACGCCGAACTCGAGGGGTGTTCGCGCGGCCTCCGCCGCGGCACACGCGGGCTCGGCCGAGGGGGCGCACGCCATCGGGACGGCCACGTCGACCACGGTCGCCACTCCGAACAGCGCGAGCGCGCCACCGGCCCCGCGCACCGCCGGTACCCGACCGCACCGGGCCACCCGGAGCGCGACGAGGACGACGATGGCGCCCACGACGACATCGACGGCGCGGAAGACGCCCCCGTATGGCTGATCGAGAGCCGCCAGCTCGCTCACGAACGACCGCCCGGGATCGAGCGACGCCCCGAGGAACGGGGTCACCACGAAACAGGAGTACAGCAGCCCTGCAGCGATGGTGGCCGACCCGACCAGCCGATCACGTCGTGTCGCGGTCGCGGAACCGCTGACACGCAAGGTGGTGTCGCCGCCCTCGGCACCGACCCGAAGTGGTCCGAATCCGTCGTCGGGTCGGCGACCCGGCCTGATCACCGCACGCTCCCTCGGCACGAGGTTCACCTCCCGAGAGCAGTGGAGGAAGTCTTGATCGTCTTAGGCCTCAGCCTGACCGTGGCCCGGCGCCATTGGTCGCGGTGTCGGGGGGAGAGCAAGGCCCTGCGGAGTCCTGCCATGGCGACCCCCTCCTGCCCAGCGCTGTTCAGAGCAGACCCGCGACGGCGAGCCAGCGCCGCACTGCAGGCGCCCCGAGATGCACCAGGTGGAGCGCCACTCCTGCGCTCCGCGCCAGGCTCCGGAACTGCGACAGGACCTCCACACCGGCCCGATCACAGGACGGAACCGCGGAGAGGTCGACCACGACGACGCTGGGGTGACGATCGAACTCCCGGTGCAGGTGATGGCCGAGTTCTGCAGCGTCCGATGGCCTTAGCGCCCCCGAGACCGTGATGATGACACCGTGCGCGGCGTCGACCGGGCGGACCTCGATGAGCGCCCGCTCGTCCGACATCGTCTTCAGGGCGATGACCGGCGCGGCCCCTGACATCGGAGCAGTCACCGCGGTGGAAGGGGCGAGGCGATCTTCAGCTGTCAAAGCACTGTCTCCCGGCAACAGGCCGATGGGTAGCGATCGGCTGCTGCTGAACCGTCGCTCCCACCACTACCCGGTGATTCACCGCCGATCACGCTGCCCCGCAAGTTAGGACTGAATGCGCACGACTGCTACTCCGACTGGTCCAGTTCCGCGACGAGGGCCGCCGACAGAGAACGGGACCAGACATCGCGAGGTGACTGCCACGGCTGCCGCCATCGTGGAGGGAGTTCCGCGACCTCGAAACCACTCCTACCGCTCGCCGGGCCCTGGATCAGAACGCCCGCCGTCGCTGCACCACTTGACCCCAGATCGGCCTGGAAGGCAGTCACGGGGCGAACGATCGCTGCTGTGGGCGCAACTAGTGGTTATGGTGCTCGCCCCGGTGCAGAGACAGCGCCCCTACCCGGGGGTCTTCTCGCTCCCCACCAACTCGGCGAGCACGTCACGTGCGTCGCTGCTTCCCGCCGCGGCCAGCCGGCGGAGCTCCTCCACGTCCTCCCTCTCGCCGGCCAGCTCGACCAGGACATCGACGGCATCAGAGTTGCCGGCGTGGGCGAGCCGACGCAGCTCGGCAAGATCGCCACGTTCACCCGCGAGCTCGACCAGCTGATCTTCCGCATCGCGGTCACCAGCCGTCGCGGCCTCGCGCAACTCAGCAAGTTCGTCGTTCACGCCGCGCGCTCCTTCCGCTTGCCCCACCGCGAACCTAGACCCCGTCTCCGAGAACAAGCCGCATCAGCGCTCTCCACCACCACCGAGGGGCGAGAGGTTCGGTGGACCCGTGGACTCGAATCTGCCTCCACGGATCACGAAGTGAGTCTGGCTCCACACAGATTCCGATGGGCCACCTAGACTCTCGGCGACCCCGTGGCGACGCCGCTGGTGGCCGAGCCGGTCTGATTTCACGTCAGTGATGCCTGTCGTTCTCGACGGCCCCTTGGTTCTGCGCGCGTCACACTGCGCTGGAGGACACCCGGACGTCGCCCGACGCATCGTGCTCGATGCGGTACTCACCGTCGCCCATTGGGCAGAACAATACGCAGTTGCCGTCATGTTCGCGTCGTGCGAGGCGGTGGATGCTAGCGCTGTGACGACCACACAGAGCACCAACGTTGCCACCGTCCAGGGCGCGTACGACGCCTTCAACAGCGGCGAAATGCCAGCGGTCCTCGCGGTAATGCAGCCCGACGTCGAGTGGATCGAGAGGGCCGGGCCTTACCAGGGCCGCTACGTCGGACCCCAGGCGATCGTGGACAACGTGTTCGCCCCAGTTCCCGAGGACTGGAGCGAGTTCACGGTGACCCCTGACGAATTCCTCGAGGCCGGGGATGTCATCGTCGTGCTCGGTTGGTTCGCCGGAACCGCCCGCGAGAGCGGCACCTCGTTCCGTTCCCGGTTCGCGCACGTGATCCGCATGCGGGACGGACTGGAGGCCTCCTTCGAGGATATCTCCGACGCCCACGCTTTCCACATTGCGCTCGGCCGCTGACCAGTAGGTGCGTGGCGGGGCCTGGAAGTCCTGAGTCGGTGCGCCGAGGAGCGCGCCCGTCCTTCGCGGGTGACTGGCAGCGCGCCCTCAGCGATGCGACGAACGTGAGCTTTCCCATGCCCGCTGAAGTGAGACCACCCGCGGAGGTCGATCATGCCGTTGTACATCTACGAGGCCGCCTATACCGCTGAGTCGCTGGCGGCCCAGATTCGCGAGCCCCAGGACCGCCTGGAAGCGACCCGGGCCCTCTACGACGCTGCCGGGGTCACTGTCGTGGCCGCCGGTCACCCCCTCGGGGAGCACGACGTGGTGATCCTCTTCGACGCGCCTGACGACATCGCGGCGGCGAGCGTGGCGCTCACCATCGGCGCGGGAGGGGCGGCCCGGTCGGGTCGAACGAGGCGTCTGTTGAGCACCCAGGAGTGGAAGGAGTCGCTGGAGCGCGCGCAAGGCGTGGCGTCCCAGTACCGGCCCGCGCGATGACCAGGCGAAGCCGGCGAGCTCACTGACGACGACGAGCGGGAGGGCGCTTGCCGCGCACCTCAGGTCGGCGCCAACGCGCACATCTTCGGTCGAGTTGCATCTCGTCGGTCAGCGGTGTGGGCCCGTGGGACTCGACCCGCAACCAACGGACCAAGAGATCGCCGCACTCCGACCACCAAGACCTCTACCAGCAACAACGGTGTGGGAGTCGGTCACTCCGACCGCACCACGGACCTCCAGTAGCCGCCGTTTCGCACCACGACCCGCACCACGGGCCATCGGACGACTTGAGGTAAGCCTCATTCCACCGACCGGCCACACACGATCTGACGGGTCCTGGTCGGCTTGTTCCGGCGACTCGGCGTCAGTGGGTGACTGGCTCGCTGCGCTGTGTCATCGTCGGCGGCGCCACTTCGACCCTGACCGGCTGAGTGGCGCGCTTTGATCGACCCTGTTTCCTTCCACGACTCGTTCCACGAGGCCCCTCGGGGCAGTGGCCTGATGGTCCGAGTCGTCTGGGTTCGTCAGCACTCGCTGCGGGGGCAATTCTCCTGCTCGCATCCGTACTCGGTCTGCAGGTCACCCGAGGATCGAGGCACGCCCGCCCGCGCGGGTGCTCGCCGACCAGGGCCGGCCAGTCGACAGGGTCCGTCGCAGCGCGCGAAGTGGGCGCGTCATCGCGGGTCGGTCAGTTCGATCCAGGTCGGCGCGTGGTCGCTGGTCTTCTCCTTGGCGCGGACAACGCGGTCCACGCCGGCGGCGACGAGCCGGCCCGCGACGGCCGGGCTGAGCATCAGGTGATCGATGCGCAGGCCCGCGTCGCGGCCGAACGCGTTGCGGAAGTAGTCCCAGAAGGTGTAAATCCGCTCGCCCGGGTGCAGCGTCCGCAGCGCGTCCGTCCAGCCCTGCGCGGCGAGCCGGTGGAACGCGTCGCGCACCTCGGGGCGGAACAGGGCGTCGTCGACCCAGCGCTCCGGCTTGTGGACATCGAGGTCGGTCGGCATCACGTTGTAGTCGCCGGCCAGCACGACCGGAACGCCGCGTGCGAGCAGGCTCGCGGCATAGCCGATGAACGCCTCGAACCAGGCCAACTTGGCGTCGAACTTGGGACCGGGAGCCGGGTTGCCGTTGGGCAGGTAGAGGCAGCCGATCACAATGCCGTTCACCGCCGCCTCGATGTAGCGCGACTGCCCCGGATCGGGCTCGCCCGGCAAACCCCGGCGGGTCTCCGCCGGCGACTCGCCGCGAGCCAGGATCGCGACCCCGTTCCAGCTTTTCTGTCCCAGCCAGACGGCCTCGTACCCGGCGTCGCGAATGGCGGCCGCGGGAAACTTCTCCTGCGGCGCCTTCAGCTCTTGAAGGCAGACGACGTCCGGCCCGGCCTCCGCAAGCCACTCCAGCAGGACCGGCAGCCGCCCGTTGACGCCGTTCACGTTGTAGGTCGCGATCTTCATCTCGTAGGTGCGCCTCCCACCGTCAACACCACCAAGGCCAGCTCGCGCACCGCCACACGGTCACGCTATCCGGCTGGCTTCAGGCCGCGGCCGGTGGCGGACCGGGTCCGCTCGGTCCCGGGCCTGCGGGCTGCGGGTCATCGCCGGCCAGCGGGCAGACGTACACGGTCTCCATGCGGCACTCCGTGCCCGCGCCGGCGCGAGCCTCACCAGCCGCCGTCGTAGCCCAGCCGTTCGGCCGTGGCCCGACGCGCTGAAACGACCTGGCCCATCAGGGCCGGCTCGAAGGTCTACGGGAAGTCCTCACCGCTTCGGATAGGCACCTGATCCGTAGTTGCGTGCCTACCGCGTGCACGTCAAGTTCGATGGGCACCAGCGGGCACCACAGGTGCTCCATTGGACACACGAGGCGAGAGTGGGAATCAGATCGTGGATCGGGATCAGCTGTAGATCGACGACAAGATCGCTGTCACCGAACTCGCGGTGCACGCTCGTACCTCACGCTACTGGGCCGCGTGGGCGGAGGGGACGCGCGCAGTCGCTCTGTGGAGCGAGGTCGAGGGGGTCGGCTGCACTGCCTCGGGCTCCTCGGTGCGGGGTTCACTCGCTCGTGGCGTCGTGGCTCTGCTCAACGAGGGATCGGAGAACGGCGAGGTCGCGCTGCCAGCGTCGCCGCAGCACCTCGCGCACGACGGGTGCGAGCAGGCGGAGCGCCCCGCGCGGCCGGAGCTCGGCGCGGAACCGCAGGTGTGATCGCCCCTCATCGGGCACGACCTCGCCCTCGAAACGGACATCGAGCCGGTGCCCGCAGCTCGTGGCCGTCCAGGCCCGCGGCGGGTCGAACCTGGTGTACTGCACCACACCCTCGCCGGCTCTCGTGTGGAGGCGGTAGCGCGTGCCGGCCCCGACCGGACCGTCGGTCAGCAGCTCCACCTTGTCGACCGAGGAGTTCCACGCGGTCGCGTTCCGAGGGTCGGTGCAGTAGGCGAACACCTGCTCGGCGGGGCGGCCCACGTCGACGGCCGCCTCGACGACAGTCCGGCCGCGCCGCAGCAGGGACCCCGGCACCGACCGTGGGCATACTCCGGTGCGGGCCAGGTCCACCAGCTCGGTGAACGACCCGGCGATGCCGTCGGTGAACACGTCCAGGTCGGTCATCCCGGCGTCGGCGTTGGCCGCGACGGCCAGCTCGCCGACGTAGGAGAGCGCCGCGACAGTGAGCGGCACGAGCGGCGCCATGGGGGCGATCGGCACGACCTCGAGCAGCCGGGCGCCGGCCAGCCAGAGCGGCCTCGCCGGCCCCGGCACGTCGGTCACGGAGACGCTGAGCCGGCGGCTCCCGACGCGCCGGGCCGAGCACAGCAGCCACCGCGTCAGCGGCGTCGGGAGGTGGAGGTCGGAGAAGTCGCCGCCGGCGGCGCGCAACCGCGCCTTGCCGAGGGCCGTCGCGCTGCGCACGAGCGCGGCGCGGCGCAACGGGTCGGGCTCGCCTACCGGCAGGTCCACGATCAGCATCGCCGCCACCTGCCGTCCGGCGGCGCCGGTGGCGGCGGGCACCGAGGCGCGCAGCACCAGCCCGGGCACGACCTCCCCGCGGGCGGCCAGGAGGCGCCGCAGGCCACCGGTCACGGCGGCCAGCAGGAGGTCGTTCACGGTCATGTCCAGGGCGTGTCCGGTGTCCCTGAGCTCCTCCATCGACCGCCGCGTGACCCCCAGCCGGCGCCCCGGGCCGATCTGGCGCGACAGCGAGGTGACCGGCTCCGGTCCGGCGAAGCCGGCCATCGCGTCGCGCACCTCTCGCAGACCCGGCCGCGCGGGGCCCGGCCCCTCGGCCTGCCGGCACCGCCGCGGGCCACGCCGCCCTAGCGCGGCCCCCACCTCCTGCAGCCGCCGGCGCACGAGGTCGCGGTGCGTCGGCAGCGCCGCCGTGGCCGGAGAGGGCGCGACCGTCACAACCGTTTCGGGTCCGGGGTCGAGCAGCGCGCCCGCGAGCGCTACACCGGTGAGCCCGTCGGCGAGCATGTGCGAGACGACGATGAGCACAGCGAACCGGCCGTCGCGCAGCCCGTCGACGACCTCCGCCCGCCACAGCGGCCGGTCCCGATCCAGCGGCCGAGCCGCTCGGTTCGCCGCCCAGCCGGGCAGGTCCGCGCCGGGCGGGAGGGCCGCGGTCTCGACGTGCCCGAGCGGGTCGAAGCCAGGATCGCCCACCCAGAGCGGCCGGCCCTCGCCCGGCCGCGTCCACACGACCCGCCGCCCCAGCGCCGGAACCCGCTTCGCCCGCGCGGCCAGCTCCCGGCGGACCCGGGACACATCGACCGCGCCGTCCGGACGCACCAGCGGACCGCCGTCGAACGTACCGAGCAGCGCAACCTGCATCGGGGTTTCGTCGTGGTCCAGCCACCTGTACATCAGCTCGTCGAGACGCAACCGGACCGGGTCCACGACCTCACGGTGGAGCGACCGGGGCACCTCGGCCAGGGCCCAACGCCCCGTTCCAGGTCCTCGACGCCGCTTTCCAGCACGAACTGCGCGCAGCGTTCGAGTGGGTCGACCATCCCGAGCGGGCCAGCCGGCCGCTGTCGAGCGCGAGGATCTCGCGCGCAGCCGTCGTGGACGCATCGGTAGCGCCGAACCCGTGGGTTGGAATGGCCTCGCGACACCTCAGAACATCTGGACGGACCGATGTGCACCTTCGCCGCCGCCTGGGGCCTGTGGGCCGGCGTGTCAGAGGCGGGTGGCTCGTTCCCGGGGGACTTTCGGCTCCGGTGCTCGGTCGCGGGTGGGAGGAAGTCTCCGGCTTCACCGGCAGGGAGCCAAGGGGGGAGAGCCGTGGTCACCACCGACGATCTCGACACGCTCGACGCGGCAGACCTGACCACGAGGGTCGATGCGGCGCTGAACCGGTGGCCGACGGCGGGGCTCGCGGTGGGGGTGGTGCGCGACGGGTCGCTGACGTGCTTCCACGGACACGGGGTCGCGGACGTCGCCTCCGGCGTCCCGGTTACTGCGGACACCGTGTTCCGTGTTGCCTCCATCACCAAGACGGTCACGGCGATCGCGGTCATGCAGCTACGTGATCGCAGGTTGATCGACCTCGACGCGCCCGCGGCGCGGTACCTGCGCGCCTACCGGCTGATCCCCGCCCGGACCGGGTGGCCACCGGCCACGGTCCGGCATCTGCTGACCCACATGGCCGGAGTCCGCGCTGTGCGCACCCCTGCCGACCTGCTGCGATCGGACATGGGTTGGGGCGCCGCCCGCCAACGCTCGGCGCCCTCGCCCGTCGACTACTACGGCCGGGGCCTGCGCATCGATGTCGAGCCCGGCACCCGCTGGGCGTACTCCAACCACGGCTACGCCGTGCTCGGGCAGATCGTCGAGGACGTCGCCCAGACTCCGCTCGCGGCCTACCTCCGCGAGCAGGTCTTCGACCCGCTCGGCATGACCAGCACCGACCTCACCCGCTCCGACCGCGTGCGATCGCACCTGGCCACCGGGTATGAGATCGGCCGCCACGGGCTCCGGGCCGTCACCGACCGCGAGATCGTGACCGTCGGCGCGAGCGGGATCTTCTCAACCCTCCGCGACATGGCCCGCTTCGCCGCCGCGTTGGTCGGCGGTGGCCGTAACGATCACGGCCGGGTACTGGCGGCCGACACACTCACGGAAATGTTCGCCCCTCACCATCAGCCCGACCCGCGGTTGGCGGGCATGGGCCTGGCGTTCTTCCGCGGGGAGGTCGGTGGCCACCGCACCGTCGGCCACGACGGCATCTGGAAGGGCTTCCGTTCAGACATGCTGCTCGCCCCCGACGACGGGCTCGGCGTCCTCGCGTTCGCCAACACCGGCTACTTCGATCCCCGCGGGGCGCCGACACCGGTCACCCAGGCACTGTTACGGGGTCTTCTCGGACTCCCGGACGACGTGGTGCGCGCCGACGTTCCCGAGCGGCCCGAGGTGTGGCGGCAGCTCTGTGGCCGCTACTCCTTCGGCTCGGGCGTGCTGCTCGATCCGCAGCCGCGGATGGTCCTCGGCTCCGGGGTCGAGGTCCTCGTCCGCGATGACCGGCTCGTGATCCGAGGACGAATGCCGATACCCGCGGTGCGCCGCGGGCTGCGCCTGCACCCAGTGCCAGACGACCCCGACCTGTTCCGCCTGGACCTCGCCGGGCTCGGCCTCGAGCCGGTGCCGGTCGCGTTCGCGCGCGGACCGCGGGGCGAGGTCACCGCGCTGCACACCGGCCTCCTACCGATATCCCTCACCAAACGGCCTGACACTCGACCGTGACCGGACTAAGCCGACCAGCAAGACTCACCCCAGCATCAAACAGGTCTAATGCAACGGTGCCGTTCTCGGTCGACCGCCGACCCAAAAGCACCACGGATTAGTCCAATCGACTCTTAGCATCGCGGCACCAGCGCGTGACATAGAACCGGGTTATCGGCTGTCCTCGGAGCTCCCAAGAGGTCTCTAGGGCTCCGCGCTATCTAGCGATGTCGTCGGGCGCGTGTCGGCGGATTGCGTGCCCTAGTTGGCGGTTCGGACGACGATCAACGCGGGATGTCGGGTTGTTCATGGGTCCACTGTCCCCGCTGCCAGCGGGTCATTCCGGCCTAGAGCCACCACTGCTATCCGGGTGGCCATTGCCATGACCGCGGATCAGCCACGCGAGGTTCGTCGGTCGCCCGGAGAGGTGGGCGCCTCCCCCGCGCGCGCAGGCCAGCTCAATCGAGGTCCGAGGGCGGACCCAACCAAGGCCGCTGCCACGGACCCCTATGGCGTCTCGGACGGGGCGGTCGTGGCGGAGCACGCCACGCATCCCGAACCAGTTGTGGGACGTGTCTCGGGCGGATCAACACGGGTCGGCTCCGCCGGCGCGGGCGCCACAGGAGTGCGTCGAAAGGGCCCGAGGGGCGCTGTCGGGACCGGTACCGCGGGCTGGCCGGGCCGGGCGCCCGGGCGAGCTCCCCCGGAGGGTGCCCCGGGCGCGCCGGGGACCAGACGCGACGTCGGTACCGGTCCAGCAGACGTGCTCGGCGTCGGGGACGAGGTGGCGGAGGTGGGCGTCACGCCTTGGATCGGGGGTACCGCACTCGTCGAGGGCACGAGCGCACCCGGTCCGACGTTGGACGACAGCGTGGCGCCCTCACCCGTCAGCATCGCGACCGCAACGGCCGGGACCGCGACGACAGCCGCGACGAATGGGGCAAGCACCGTGGCACTGGTGTGGGTGCCGCCGCCGAGACCCGCAGGCCACCATGACGTCCCGGTCGCGGTGGTCTCGCTGGTGCGGTGCAGCGTCGGTGCCGCTTGGCGGGCGACGCTGTCGCTGAGCCAGCCGGGCGCCGGGACCGCGACGGGCGCCGAGGCCAGCAGCGCCGTCGGCGACAGGAGCCGGCGACGAGCCTCGCCGCATCTCGAGCACCGTTCAACGTGGCGGTTGACGCGCTTCCGCAGCAGGACGGTCATGGTCCCGTCCCAGTTCCCGAGCAGGTCGCCGAGCTCGGCACACGCCTCCCGCTCGTGGCGTGCGACCAGCAGTGCGCCGAGGCAGCGCTCGATCGTCGAGCGCAGCCGCGAGACCAGGGTGTTGGCGTTGGTGGCGCTGACCCCGAGGGCGTCGGCGAGCTCGGGTCCGTCTAGGCCGTGGCGGTAGTGCAGCTCCAGCAACGTGCGGTCGCGGTCGGAGAGCCCGCCAGCCGCACGAGCGACCAGGTCTGCGAGCTCGCGGCGCGCGGCCAGGGTGTCGAGGCTGTGCTCAGGGCTCGGGCGGTCGGGCAGCTCGTCCGCCACCTCCTCGCGCCGGCGCCCGCGCAGCCGCGCGAGGGCCTCGTGGCGTGCGATGGCGTAGAGCCATGACCGTAGCTTGTCGTGCTCGCGTAGCTGCCCGAGCCGGGTAGCGGCGGTGCAGAAAACGTCCTGAACGCAGTCGGCGGCGGCATCTGGATCCCGCAACATCCCAAGACAGAAGTCATGCAAAGCATCACCATAGCGTCGGTAGATCGCCGCGAACGCGGTCGAGCTCGTCGGCGCGGCAGCGGCGAGGGATGCGTCGCTGACCCGCATCGGCTCGGTCGCGTGCTCCCCGCCCCGCCGTGGCCGGGGCAGGCGAGCCACCGACGGATGGATCAGCCGTGGCCTGGTGGCGGTCGATGGCGAGCCCTGCGCAGCGATCGGCCCGGTGAAGTCGTCGGACCCCGCCCAGAAATCGGGCTTCGCCCAGAGATCGGCCCCGCACGGAACTCCGACATCGTCACCACCGTGCGCCGCGCGGTGTCGTCCGTCTGCGTGCGCGTCCTCGACCGTCACGCCCGTATCACCGTGCTGCGAACAACGACCTTCATCGCGCCCCCTCCACTCTCGCGGGCAGCGAGCCGTGCCATGGCACAGCTCACCAACCGCCTCCCCCCCCCGGACTGGCGTTGATCACCGCATCGCTCCGTTCAGGCCAGCTGTTTCGCAATGCCGCCGAACGGTCGCCAGGAAGCGCCCGAAGGTGGAAGGCGGCGAATAGCGGCGGCGCGGAGCGGCAGAACCCCAAGAAGGCGCACGAGTCACCTCGGACCGGTCGCTCCTAGCCCGATCTCCCTCACCGGAGCCGAGAGCCAAGAAGTCCGCACGAGACAGACTCAACGGCCGCGAATAGGCAGGACAGAGCCTCGCTGTCGGCGTCGAGGTGCCCGGCGCGCTGGCAAGCTCCGCACTTGCCACGGGGAGGCGCGTGTTCACGTTCGGTAGGCCTCGAGGGCGGCGCCGTACACGACGACGTTGTCCTCGTAGCTGTCGGCGTCGGTGTCGAAGGTGCCGCCGCAGGTGATGAGTCGCAGCTCCGGGCCGCGGGTGGGTCCGTACACCGCCTGGGTTGGGAACGCGTCCTTGTCCACCTGCGCGACGCGGTCAACGCGGAACACCACCGTCACGTCGTCGCTACGGTCGACGAGCACCTGGTCGCCGGCCTCGACCTCCGCGAGCCGGGCGAACCCGCCCTCGGCACCTCGGTAGACGACGTGTGAGGCGTAGACGGCGGGACCTTGCTCTCCCGCCGACGCGCCCTCCGCGTAATGCCCCACCGTGGCCGCGTCCCGCGGCACCTCGAGACGACGGTCCGCGTCCTGCCCGAGCTCTGTGAGCCGGGCGGTGTCCAGCCCGATCGAGGGCACCCGCAGCCTCGTCGTCACAGCCGGGGTGAGTGGCAGCCCGACCGCCGTGCGCTGCGCGGGCAGCCCGACCGAGGCCGGACCGACCCGGCCGCCACCCGTGACGGAGAAGAACGCGACGGCGAAGGCGGCCACGGCGACGAGCAGGAGGACGACCGGGACAACACCCGGGCGCCTCGACACTCGTCCCGGCGGTGACGCCGCAGGGTGACCGGTCACGGCGCGCTGCGGCGACGGTGCCAGGCCACGCCACCAGTGCCCAGTGCGGTCAGCCCGAGAGCGCCCGCCGCGATCGGCACGACCGGCGCCGTCGCGCCGGAGCCGTCGCCGGCGGCCACGCCGCCCTCCGGGTACGCGGCGTCTTCGACGTCGTCTGCCGACGGCGCGCCCTGCTCGAGGCCAGCGTTGACGACCTCGACGCGCTCGACGTCCTGCCCGCTGGAGCCGCAGCGCACCGCGGTGCCGTCGCTGTAGGCCACCCACCGCCCTCCGTTCCACAGGTACACCGATGTTGGGTGGACGTTCGTCTGCTGGTTGACCGTCACCTGCTGGTTCACCACCGGAGTTGGCTGGTGCTGCGGCCCCTCAGGCCCTCTGGGAACCTCCGGACCCTGCTCTGGAACCCGCGGACCTTCGGGCGCCCGCGGGCCCCGCGGTCCTTCGGGCCCCTCGGTGCTGTTCTCGCACTCCTCGCGGGCGTCGGCGAGTTCGCGGACGGCTTCCTGGAGTGCCCGGCCGGCGGCCTGCTGGGCGGCGAAGAGCTTGGTGTTGCGCTCCACGGCCCTCTGCGCGGTGACGCGGGCGTCCTCGATGTCGGAGGCGGTCGCGGTCTCGTCGGCCTGTAGCCGCTCGTAGGTGGCGCGGGTGGTCGCCACGACGGTCTTCTGGCGCTGGTAGGCGGCCAGCGCCTCGTCGAGGGCGTTCTGGCGCTCCCGCACGAGCGCCTTTGCCTCGACGACCGCAGCACACGTCGGTTCGGGCGGGGAGGCGGCAGCGACACCGGCGCCCAGGGGCAACAGCAGGCCCGCGGCCAGGGCACCACCGATCAGGACACGGACGCCGGTGGGTAAGGCAGAACGCTGGGACATCGAGGCTCCTCGCAGCTCGTCCCGCGACCGTGCTCGGTGGCGGTGACACGGGTAGGAGCAGCAGACCCCACCGACTCGCACACTTTTCTCGCGACTTCTTTGACGTCTTCCGCGGTGAGCCTCCGGTCGCCGTGTCCGGGCCCGGGCTGGTCGAACCGGGAAGCGGCTCGCTATCCGCCGCCGAACAGCTCGTCGCCACCGCCGCCGGCACCACCGCCGCCGTCGCCACCGCCGGCACCACCGCCGCCCCCGGCATCGCCGAACAGCCCGTCAAAGCCCCCGCCACCGTTTTGACCGCCGTCCCCGTCGCCGCCACCCTGAGCCTGGTCGCCGCCCTGTCCCCCATCGCCGCCGCTGTCGACGGCACTCGGCGGGGTGGTCGCTCCGCTCACGGTGGTCCGACGCGCGACCGGTGGCGCCACGCGAGCCGGGGTGGTCGTCGTCGAGCTGGTGACTCGTGCGGGCAGAGCGGGGGCGGTGCGAGGGACCGCGCTGGCGCTGATCTCGTGCGCGGGGTGGCTCGCCGTCGCCTCTGTACCGGGACCGGCGGTCAGGGGCGCGATCGCGACGAGGGAGACGGTCGCCGCGGCGACGAGAGGAGCCGCGACCGCGGCGAGCGCCGTGGGCGTTCCCGACCCCACCCCGGCGGGCCACCAACCGTGGTGGGCCAGCCCGCTGGTCTTGAGCAGTGGGGTGGCGTGGTGCACGACCGAATCCCCGAGCCAGGCCGGTGCCGGGATGATCACCGGCGCCGAGGCCAGGAGCGCCTGGGGCGTGACGAGCTCGCGGCGGGCACGGCTGCAGGATTCACAGCGTTCGATGTGGCGGTTGAGCCGCTTGCGCAGCAGGACGGTCATCGCTCCGTCCCAGTCCGCGAGCAGCGCGGCGAGCTCGGGGCAGTGCTCGCGGTGGTGGCGGGCGACCAGTGTCGCGCCCAGGCAGCGCTCGATGGTGATCCGCAGACGCGATACCAGGGTGTTGGCGTTGGTGGCGCTGACACCCATGGCCTCGGCGAGCGCGGGCCCGTCCAGACCGTGCTGGTAGTGCAGCTCGAGCACCGCGCGATCACGGTCGGCGAGCCCGCCGGCGGCCTTAGCGACGAGGGAGACGAGCTCGGTCCGTGCAGCGAGGGTCTCGGGCCCATCGGCGGTGCTGGCGGAGTCGGGCAGGTCGTCCGTGGGTTCTTCCCGACGTCGCCGACGCAGCCGAGCCAAGGCCTCGTGGCGTGCGATCGCGTAGAGCCACGGCCGCAGCTTGTCGGGCTCGCGCAGCTGCCCCAGCCGCGACGCCGCGGTGCAGAACACATCCTGGACGCAGTCGGCCGCCGCGTCGGGGTCGCGCAACATCCCGAGGCAGAAGTCGTGCAAGGCGTCGCCGTACCGACGGTAGATCGCCGCGAACGCCGTCGGGTTGTTCCGGGCGGCCACCGCCAGCGCCACGTCCTCGACGAGGACCGGCTCGGTGGCCGGCCTCGGGTCGGGCGACTTCCGTTGGTGGGGCACGCGGACCGAGGTGCGAACCAGTCGCGGCCCCGATCCAGCGACGATGGGACGGGCGACGATGGGACGGGCCGTGGCCACCGGTCCGGTCTCGTGGGCTCCGGACGCTTCGCCCGCCCAGGCCGGCGGCGACATGTCGACAGCAGCGACGAGCCGGTGTCGGCCGGCGGGTGCGCCAGCGGAGTCGGAGCGAGGAAGCTCGGGACGTCCCGCCCCGTTCCGGGCCGTCACGTCGTGGTGTCCGCATGGTCTCGGGAATCGAAGCCAACCAGCATGTCCCACCTTGCTTCCCGCGAGCAGGACCGCGACCTCGCCGGCCGACGGTCATCCTCGCTCCCCCCGGAGTAGTGATCCACGCATCGCTACGCCCGTCACGATCGTTTCCCCCGCTCGCCCGGCGGCGCTCCACGTGGGCCGAGTGGCAATCGAGCCGCCGTTGGCCGGATCCGACGTTGCTCCCCATGGCGGACATGGAGCGACGACCACGACATGGGGTCGTCGGTGAGGATCGAGCCGACGCCCGCCCTGGTCGAGGCGTGGCTGCGAACGCGGCCCACGACCGATCGCGGCCCGGCGATCGGATCGTCGCGCCCCTCGGGTCCGAGACAGCCCGGCCGACATCCGCGGAAATCTCGGAAGAAGTTCTCGAGAAAGTGTGCGAGTCACCCGGGCCCGCTGCTCCTACCCCCGTGACCGCCGCCAAGCACGGCTGCGGACGAGGCACGAGGAGATCTGATGTCCCAGCGTTACCTGCCGTTCCGCTACCGCGTCCTGCTCGGCGGGGCCCTGACAGCCGGCGTGCTGCTGCCCCTCGGCGCCGGCGTCGCCTCCGCCGAATCATCCGCGTCGTCGCCCATCACCGCGCAGTGCCCGGAGGTCGTGTCGGCCCAGCGCGTGGTCGACCAGCGCCAGGCCGCCCTCCGGGAGGCCGTCTCTGCGTACAAGCGTCAGAAGCTCGTCGTGGCCACCGCTCAGTCCGAGTATCAGCGGATCCAGGCCGACGACAACGCCACGGCCGCTGAGATCGAGGCTGCCCGACTCACCGCGCAGCGCGCCGTCGAGAAGCAGACCCGGCTCTTCGCCGCGCAAGCCGCCGCCAACAACCCCCTCCAGGAAGCCATCCGCGAGCTCACCGAAGCCCGCGAACACTGCCCGAGCCCCGGCGGCGGCGGCGGTACCGGCGGCAGCACCGGCGGCGGCGGCAGCGGGGGCAGCGGCAGCGGCACCGGCGGCACCGGCACCGGCACCGGCACCGGCACCGGCACCGGCACCGGCACCGGCACCGGCGGACCGTCGACCTCGTCGGAGCCGACGGTGGTGAACCGGCCGGTGATCGTCAATCAGCAGACGAACGTGTACCCGAGGTCGGTGTACCTGTGGAACGGCGGTCGTTGGGTGGTCTACAGCGACGGCACCGCGGTGCGCTGCGGCTCGCAGGGCCGTGACATCGAGCGTGTCGAGGTCGTGGAGGCGGGCCAGGAGCAGGGCCAGCCGTCCTCGACCGACGTGCAGGACGCTGCGTACCCGGAGGGCGGCGTGGCCGCCGGTGACGGCTCGGAGGCAACGACGCCGGTCGTGCCGCTCGCTGCGGGAGCGCTCGGAGTCACCGCCCTGGGGGCCGGCGGCTACGTCTGGCACCGCCGCCGCAGCGCGCCCTGATCGGCCCCACCTCTGGCCCGGCGCTCCTGGAGGGGCGCCGGCCGGGGCCTCGGGGCAGGGGCCGCGGAGGGCGGTGACAGCGGAGGTGGGCCGTTGGGCGGCTCTAACCGGGCCCGTAGTAGCTGCCAACTAGGGCGTGTCTCCTAAGTAGGTCGGAGCCAGAGCAGGATCGCTCGGAGGACCA
>NZ_JAQZAM010000016.1 GCF_028737215.1 Actinomycetospora chibensis
CATCGAGGGCCTACCACCCCTGCCCACTTGACAGAAGTGCTCTCCATATCAGCGGTCACGACATCCCAGCGAGGTCCCGGAGCACCGCCATCGCCTCGTCGCGGCGCTCCCACGGCACGAACAGGTGGTCGTGGTGGAAGCCGGCGACGGGGTTGGTGCCGATCCCGGCGTCGGCGAGCGCGCGGGTGATCACGGCGAGGAAGCCGACGGCCTCGAGCGCCGACGCCACGCGCAGGGTGATTCCGGCGCAGGGGAACGCGCCGGGCAGGCCGTGGGCGTCTGCGTCATCGGCGGTCACCACCGCCGAGAGCCCCTCGTCCTCGCGCACCGTGACGAGCGGTGCGAGCCCTTCGGGGAGCTCGGGCACGGAGACGAACACGTAGCGGTCGAGGTGCAGCACCGGGTCCATTCCGGCGAGCAGTCGGACGGGATCGGTGTCGCCGGGCATCCGGGGCATCCTCCCGCTCCCGCGTGGCGTCGGTGGAAACGACCGAGGGCCCGGGGCGGTCCTGCTCGCCCCGGGCCCTCGGCCGTTGGTCGGACCTGACGGTCAGATGTTCTGCACCTCGACGAAGTCGGCGTAGACGATCACGTTGGAGAGGTACGACCGGGCGCTCCGGTCGTAGTCCCCGCCGCAGGTGATGAGCCGCAGCTGGGGGTTGGCGGTGTCGTTGTAGACCGCGTCCGTCGGGAACGAGTCCTTCGGGATCGTGTCCACCCGCGACACCTCGAACACGGCGCGCTGGCCGTCGGCACGGTCGATGAAGACCTGCGCGCCGGCGACCACGTCCTTGAGGTTCACGAAGATGCCCGGCTGGCCGCCGCCGTTGACGTGTCCCAGGACGATGCTCGGCCCGATCTCACCCGGCGTCGGACTCTGGTCGAACCACGACGCCTGCATCGGCTGGGACACCGGCGGCACCTCGAGGCTGCCGTTCTCCTGGAGCCCCGTCGGGACGAGCGACGACTCCGCGGAGATCGACGGCACGGTGACCCGGGTCGGGGCCGAGGCGGCCAGCGGGGCGGGCGAGTTGAAGCCCGCCGGACCGGACGAGTTCATCCCGACGACCAGGGCCAGGCCCACCAGGACGACGATCAGACCGATCGAGATGTTCGTCATCGAGATCCCGGACTTCTGCTCCGGGCCCTTGTCGGTGATGCTCATCCGCTCGCTCAGTTCCCCGTGTCGACGCCGCCGGAGGGCACGCGCTTGACCTGCGTCGCGTACACCTCACCGACGGGGCGGTAGTCGTACCAGTAGTGGTTCACCGAGCTGTTGAAGTAGCAGACGGTGCGGGCGTAGCCGTGGTGGTAGCCGGAGCCGTGGCTGTAGCCAGAGTCGTAGTTGTCGCCCTCGTCGGTCGTGGTGAGGGTGGCGCCGCTCTCGTCGAGGTCGGCGTCGGTGGCCGCGTCGCCGCCGGAGCCGGAGTCGGTCGGCTCCGCCGACCGGAGGCCCTGGGTGCCGGACAGGCCGCTCGAGCTCACGGACGGGAGCCCTCCACCGGAGGTCACCGACGGGATGGAGGAGGTTCCGCCACCACTGCTCGAACCGCCACCGCCGGACGAGGTCCCGCCGCCGGACGAGGTCCCGCCACCGGATGAGGTCCCGCCACCGCCGGTGATCGGGCCCGTGGCCGGGTCGAGGGCGTCGTCGAGGGGCGTGTCGGCGGCCGGGTCGGTGGCGGGGTCGAGGGCGTCGTCGAGGGGCGTGTCGGCGGCCGGGTCGGTGACCGGGTCCGTGACCGGGTCCGTGCCCGGGTCTGTGACGGGATCGAGGACGGGGTCGAGGACGGGGTCGATCGGGTTGCTGTCGGTGTCGGTGCTGTCGGTGCCGTCCGTCGAGTTGTCGGTGTTGCCGTCGCCGTTTCCGTCCCGGTTCGGGTGGCCGTGGCTCGACACCTCGACACAGGCGTCGCCCGAGTAGTAGTCGGTCGCGGACGCCGACCCGACGCCCAGCGAGCCGATGAGCAGCACCCCGGCCCCGAGCACCAGGAACCGGCGCTGCCTCTCCTGACTGATCATGTCCTCTCTCCGTCCCCGGCCCTCGCCGGCCCGTTCCGCGTACTGACTGTCGCCCCGTCGACGTTGACCACGTCGCCGATCACCCATTCGGTGTTACGTCTGAGTTGCGTCGTGACCAAAGCGTTAGCTCACGTGTCGGACAGCACCCTCGGCTGTTGTCCGTGTGCCACTCCGCTCTCTGCGGGAGCTGCCAGCTCCTCGGGCATCGGCGACGCCTCGGCTACCGGCCGGTGTTCGGGCGTCCGGGCGTCGGGCACCGCCACCCCGACGGGCTGCCGTGTCGGTTCCGGTGGTTGTTCCAGTGTCGGTTCCGCCGGTGGTGCCGGGGACCTCGGGACGGCGTTCCGGCGACGTCGGCGCACGTGCGCGACGCGGTCGCGGACCCACGCCAGGAGCTGCTCCGCGCGCTCGGGAGGGAGGAAGGCCAGGTAGAGGGTCACGATGGTCATGCTGAAGAAGCCGACGGCCAGGGTGAGCTCGATCGACAGGTGGAGGAGCACGCCGATCGCGAGCACGTAGGGCCGTGCCGTCCTGTTCCACACCAGGATGCCCACGGCCAGCTCCCCGGCGAGGGTGCCGTAGGTGGCCAGCTGGGTGAGCATCAGGGAGTCGGTGACGAACGACGGGACCGGGACACGGCTGACCTCGCCGATCCGGACCGCGTAGGACACCGCCGTGCCGTCGCGCCAGCGCTCACCGCCCGCCTTCTCCCAGACGGTGGAGACGTAGATGACGCTCAGCTGGATCTGCGCCAGGCGCAGGGCCCACGGTGCCCGCCGGGGGAAGCTCCACATGTTCTCGCGGTCGGCCCACCACCGGTCCGCCGACACCGCGGAGCCGGCCGGCATGAGGAGCACGTAGAAGGCGACGATCCGCAGCAGCGCGTCGCCCGCGTTGAAGGCGAGCGGCGCCGAGCGGGTCACCGACATCATCACGACGAACACGACCAGGGCGGCCACACGCGTGCGGAACCCGACGGTGAGGGCGACGGCGGCGAGCAGGCCGGCGAGCCACATCACCCAGACCATCGGCGTACCGAGAGTGAGGCTGAAGAGCGTCCACCCGCCGGCCGGCAGCTGGCGGGCCGTGATGACACCGTCCGCACCGAAGAACGGGTCGAGGATCGGGACGAGTGACAGCATCCACGCGGTCGCGACGACGCCGAAGACGATGCGGAGGACCTCGACCGGCGCGGTCGACTGCGGCGCGAACCAGAAGCGGTCCCAGCCGTCGCGCGCCCGCGTCCATCGCGCGGTCATCGCCGACCCACCGGGGTCGTGAAGAACGGGATCTCCCGCCAGGTCCCCTCGTCAGGGCCTGGGCCGGGCGGCAGGTTCTGGCGGTTCTGACGGACCAGCGTCACGCGGAGCGGCTCGTGCCCTGCCGCGCGGTCCTGGTCGGCGATCCAGCCCGCGAACGCCACGCGCTCGCGCTCGGCCGTGCGCTTCCTCCAGAGCTGCTCGGCGTACTTGCGCCAGCGGTAGTCCCAGTACTCGGTGATCCCACTGCCGCCCTCCATCGGGTAGACGCCGACGGTGCCGTCCGTGCGGTCGACCCGAGCAACGACCTCGTTGGTGGTGGTCGGCGGGCTGGGGGAGAACACGCCCCACCCCTGGTCGACGCCGGACGCGAGCAGGAAGGGTCGCGTCACGTCGCGCAGCTCCTCACGGAGCTCGGACCTCGGCGCGACGCTCGCGAGCATCCCCAGGAGGACGAGCACGATCAGTGCCGAGAGGCCGAGGCGTCTGCCCCGGCTCATCGAGGGTGCGGTGTCTCCAGCCCCGTCTTCGCCTCCGGAGGGGGACGCCGCACCCGGGGCATCCGGCTCCTGGGTCGTCGTGACCATGTTCCCCCGACCTCTCCACACCCGCGTGTCGTCGGAAGAGGAATCGGCGGAACGCGCTGAGCGTTACGGCGCAGTCGTCGCCTCGCTCATCTCATCAACCGCTGAGGTGTCACCTACGCTGTGCTGCGTGATCGCGCAGCGAGGCCGGACCTGCGCTCTGCTCGTCCTGCTGGCCGCACTCCTCGCTGTCCTCGCCCCCGTGGCGTCCGCGCACGAGTCCACCCCGGTCGGCGTCCAGCGCGTCGAGCTCTCCCTCGGCGCACGCACGCTCGCCCTCACGATCACCGCGCCGCCCGAGGGCGGCGGGCGCATGCCGGTGGTGGTGCTCCCTCGCGGCGACGCGCCCCCGGGCGACGTCACGCTCGCGGCCGTCCGCCCGGGCGGGGACCCGGCAGCGGCGCCGGTCGTCGTGCCCGCGGCGCCCGTCGGGCAACCGCACGAGGTGGTCCTGTCGGCCGACGGGATCGGCGCCTGGGAGATCACGGTCGCCGACGGGTCGACCGTCGCCCGGGTCCCGATCACCGTTGCCGCTCCCGGCCCGACGCCCGGCTGGGTGTGGGCGGTGCGGATCGGCGCCGCGCTCGGCGTCATCGCGCTGATCGCGGCGCTGGCCCCGAGCGTGCGACAGCGTCCCCGCCTGGCCCTCGCCCTCGGCGCCGTCGCACTCGTCGGTGTCACGGTCGCCGTGACGGCCGCGTCGACCGCGCCGACGACGTCGCCGGCGCCCTCCGCGACGCCGGTCGACGAAGCGGCGCCCCCCGCCGGGGGCCACGCGGGTCACGGCGGCGGCGCCATGCCCGACATGCCAGGGATGGCGGCGGCGGACATGCCGGCGACGGGTCCCGGCGCCGTCGTCGTCACGGCGCGGACCGGCCCGGGCGCGCAGGTCGGCGCCCCGACCGACCTCGTGCTCGACCTCACCGACGGCTCCACCGGCGCCGTGGTCGACGACCTCACGATCCACGACGACGCCCCGATCCACCTCGCGGTGATGGGGCCCGACGGCTCGCTCGCCCACGTCCACCCGGTCCGCGTCGCACCCGGTCGCTACGTGGTCCGCGTGCAGCCGGCGACGGGCGGGCGTTACGGCGTCTTCGCCGAGATGGAGCGGGCCGGGGACGGCGGCCACCAGGTCGCCCGCACCGCGTTCGACGTGGCGGGACCCGCGGCTCCGGCGACCCCGGCCGCCCCGGGCGGGGGGATCCGCCAGGTCGCCGGCATGGACGCCGAGGTGACCGCCCCGGCGGCCGTGGCCGGCCGCCCCACCCGCGTGTCCGTCGCTTTCACCCGGGACGGAGGCGTTCCGGTGACCGACCTCCAGGGCTGGCTGGGCATGGGCGGCCACCTGATGCTGCTCGGCCCGGGGAACGCCGGGACGCCGACCCCGTCCGACCCGTCGTCGGCATTCGGCCACGTCCACGACATGAGCGCGGCGGGCCCCGCCGGCACGTACGGCCCGCAGGTCGGCTTCGACTACACCTTCCCCCGCGCCGGTCGCTACGCGCTGTGGGTCCAGGTGCAGCGCGACTGGCAGGTCCTGACCGTGCCGGTGACGGTCGACGTCGCGGCCGGGTCGGCGCCGACGCCGTGATCACCGCCCGGCGAAGTGGCGGACGAGGCGACGCTGGCGGTGGTCGAAGAAGGCCGCGACGACCGGCCGCAGCACCGGCCCCGCCCACGTCAGGAACGCCCGCGGCTCGAAGGCCACGCGGTCGGTGATCGTCGTGGCGCCGCCGGGACCGGGCAGCACGGTCCGCTCGTGGATCCAGCGCCGCATCGAGGCCATCGTCGACTCCTCGAGGAAGCGTCGTCCCGGCTCCAGTTCGGTGATCACGAGGTCGTCGTGGTCGAACGGGATGAGCCCGAACAGCCGCAACCGGGCGCGTCCGAGGGGCTCGCCCACCCGGACGGCGTCGATGCTGTGGACGTCCGCGTCGGGCGGGAGCGACATCGCCATCCACGGCCGCATCTCGTCGTTGATGCCCTCCGGGGTGACTACGCGCCGCCACACGGTGTCGGTGTCCGCAGGCACGAGCGAGGACTGCACGAAGGTCCACACCCCGCCCATCTTCAGGATGTGACGCCCGCCGTCTCGGCGGGGGTGACCCGGCGTGAGAGCGTGCGTGCCGTGCGGAGGGTGCAGGTGGTCGGGATCGGGCTGGGCGACCCGGGTCAGCTGACCCTGGACGCGGTGGAGGCGCTCGGCGGGGTCGACGTGGTGGTGCTCCTGCACAAGCCCGGACCCGCCGACGAGCTGACCGCGATCCGGTCGGCGATCGTCGAGCGGTTCGCGCCGCAGGCGCGGGTGGTCGAGCGCGACGACGCCGTGCGCGACCGCGCCTCCGCCGACTACGAGGGCGCCACCGAGCGCTGGCGCGACGAGCGCGCGGCCCTCTACGAGCAGACCCTGCTCGACGAGGTGCCCGACGGCGGCTCCTGCGGCCTGCTCGTGTGGGGCGACCCGGCGATCTACGACGGCACCGTCGAGATGCTCCACCGCCTCGACGCCCGGGGCCGGGTGGCCCTCGACTGGCGGGTGGTGCCCGGCCTCGGGGCGCCGTCGGTGCTCGCCGCGGCGCACCGGACGACGCTGACCCGCACCGCGCGCGCCGCCACGATCACGCCGGCGCGCCGCGTCCTCGACGACAGCGTGGACTCCGGCGAGGCCGACCTCGTCGTCATGCTCGACGGGTCGAAGGCCCACGGGCTCGAGCACCTGCCCGACGACGCGACCGTCTACTGGGGCGCCTACGTGGGCACCGGCGACGAGGTGCTGATCTCGGGGCGCGTCGGTGACGTGCGCGAGGAGATCCTCGCGGCCCGCGTCGAGCACCGGGAGCGCAAGGGCTGGCTGATGGACACCTACCTGGTGCGCCGCGCGTAGGACGGTTCCGGGGGCCGCAGGCTCCGCGCGGGCGCCCCGCCCAGGGTGCGCAGCCACCGGGCGATGTCGTCTGCTCCGCCCTCGACGGCGGCGTCCAGGGGCGTCCCGTCGTCCGCGGGCTGACAGCGGTTCAGCTCCGCCCCGTGCCGCAGGAGGATCTCCGCGCACCCCCGGTGCCCGTGGCGGCAGGCACTCCAGAAAGCGACGTCGATCTCGTCCCAGCCGGGCGTGGGGGAGAGGTGCAGGAGCGCGGTGACGGTGTCGTCGAGACCCGTCGCCGCGGCGTCGACGAGGGTGACTGGCTTCACACTACGTCAGTGTGGGCGATCCGGACCGGGCTCGCGAATCGACGGCACACAACCGGCCGCCCCGAGCGAGCGCAGGTTCCACCGCCCGCTGCGTCCGGTGAGCACGGCGAGGGTCAGCGGGGCGACGTCCACACGCCACGCCCCCGCCGGCCCGGCCCCGAGCGTGTGGGCGACGGCGGCCCGCACGACGGGCGGGTCGACGACGGCGAGGCCGACGGAGCGTTCGTCGCCCGGCAGGCCGTCCATCCACCCGGCGACGCGGTCGACGAGGGCCCACAACGATTCACCGCCGGGCGGCCCGGCCTCGGCGTCGGTCATCCAGGCCTGCAGCGCGGCGGGGTCCTCGGCGGCCAGCTCGGCGGGGGACCGCCCGGCCCAGGCCCCGGGGTCGGGCCCGGCCGGGGCGTCGCCGTCGGGTTCCCGGCCCGGCAGCGCGAGCGCCGTCGTAGCCCGGCACCGGGCCGACGGCGCGCACCACAGGAGGTCCGGCTCCCGGAGTCGTCCCGCGAGCTCCCCCGCCGTACGCCGGCCCCCGGCGTCGAGCGGCTCGTCGCGCGGGAAGCGGGCGGCCCGGGACGCCTCGGTGGCGGCGTGGGCGAGCAGGTGCAGTCGCACGCGTGCCTTCCTAGCTGCTGGTCCGGGTCTCGCGCACGAGGGCCACCACGACGGCGAGCAGCACGAGACCGGTGGCCGGGGCGATGATCGTCCACGGTGCCCGCTCGACGTAGGCGAGGGAGTCCGCGAGCACTGCGCCCCACTCCGGCGAGTCGGGTGCGGCACCCAGGCCGAGGAAGCTCAGCGCGGCGATCCCGAGCGCGGCGTGCGGCACCCGCGCCAGACCGTGGCGCGTCACCGGGCCGACGACCGCGGGCAGGACGTGGCGCCGGGCGATGCGGGCGGGCGACGCGCCGGCCAGGACCGCGGCGCGGACGTAGCCCGAGGCGCGGGCCTCGGCGGCGAGTGTCCGCGCGTGCACGGCGAGGGGCACCCAGCCGACCGCCGCGACCGCGATCGCCGCGCCCAGCAGTCCCGGCCCGGCGATCGCGGCGACGACGAGCCCGACGACGACGGGCGGCAGCGCGTTGAGGACGTCGGCCGCACCGGCGCGGGTCGAGCGTGCCCCGACGCCGACGAGCAGGCCGACGACCAGGCACGTCGCCGTCACCGCGACCGCGGTGCCCACCGTGAGCAGGGCACCGTGCGCGACCCGGGCCCACAGGTCGCGGCCGAGGGCGTCGGCACCCAGCGGCACCGACCACGACGGCGGGGCGAGCCGGCGGCCCTCGACCACGGCCGACGGGTCGCGGGGCAGCCCGGCCACCACGACGGCCGCGAGCACCCCGGCGGCGACCCACGGGGCCCACGAGCGGGCCCCGCCACCGGGGAGCGGCACGCCCGCGGGGAGCTCGCCGCCCGAGCGGGCGGGACCGAGCAGCGCCCGGTGCACGAGCACGCCGACGCCGCCGAGGCCCAGCCCGAGCAGCACCAGCAGCATCACCGCGGCCTGGGCGACCGGCAGGTCCTGGGCGAGCACGGCGTCCAGCGCCGTCGAACCGACGCCCGGCACGCCGAAGAGCTCCTCGACGGCGACGGCGCTGCCGAGCAGGCCGACGACCAGCAGCGCGATCTGGGGCACCGCCGTGGCCACCGCACGCCGGGCGACGCCGAGCGCGATCGTCGCCGGCCGCGTGCCCCACGACCGCCACGTGCGTACCCACGGCTCGGCCAGCGCCGACTCCGTCGCCGACGACAGCATCCGCGCGAGCAGGCCGCCGGCGGGCAGGCCGAGCGCGAGCGCCGGGAGCACGAGGTGCACCGGACCGGAGAACCCGGTACTGGGCAGCAGCCCCCACGCGACGGCGACGACGGCGACGAGCACGGCCCCCAGCGCGATCTCGGGCACCGCACCCAGGACCGAGGCGACCAGCGCGCTCCCGCGACCCGCGTCGCCGGTCCCGCGGCGGGCCGCCCGCGCCGCGCCCGGCGCGAGCAGACCGAGCGCCGCGACGGCGGCGACGACCGCGGCCGCGACGGCCAGCGTCAGCGAGACCCCGATCGCGGCGAGCACCCCCGGGGCGACCGGGCCCCGCGAGACCCACGAGGTGCCGAGATCGCCGGTGACCACCCCGCCGAGCCAGCCGAGTGCTCCGCCGACCGGGTTCGTCGGCAGGTCCAGCTCGGCGCGCAGGGCGTCGAGCGTCGCCGGGTCGACCCCGCGCTCGGGGTAGCGGGTGCGCAGGACGGTCGCAGCGGGGTCGGTGTCCCACAGCCAGGGCAGCGCGGCGATCACGACGGTGAGCAGGACGACCGCCAGCCCGGTCGAGACCCAGGGCAGGAGCCGCCGCGCGGCGGTCATCGCCGGGTCGAGCCCGTGATCAGGAACTGCTCGTTCGGGTCCTCGGCCACGCCGGTGACGCCGGCGCCCACGCCGACCCGCGCGCGTTCGGTGACGTGCGGGACGACCGCGTCGGCGCCGAGCACCCGGCTCTCCACCTCGAGCGCGGCGCGGCGGCGGGCCTCGACGTCGCTGGTCGCCGCTCCCGTGGCGAGGCGCGCGTCGGTGGCGGGGTCGCAGTAGCGGGCCTGGTTGTAGCTGCCGGCGCACGAGAAGTCGCTGGCCAGGTATCCCACCGGGTCGCCGGTGTCGAGCTGCTGCGAGCGGCTGATGATCACCGCGTCGAAGGCGCCGGTGCCGAGCCGGGCCTCGAACGCCGAGCTCTCGAGCACCGTGACATCGACGGTGAACCCGGCGCGGCGCAGGGCGTCGGCGTCGGCCGCGGCGATCTCGGGGAGCTCGGCACGGTCGGAGTAGGTCGCGAGGCGGATCCGTTGTCCGGCCGGCGGAGTCGGAGGTGTGACGGGATGCGGGGGACGGGCGCCGGGAGCACCAGCCCACGGGGTGGCCGGACCGAACAGGCCGGCGGCGGCGTCCGCGCGCCCCTCGTAGATCGTGCCGGCGACGTCGACGGTGCCGATCGCGGTGCGGGCCGCGGCACGTACACCGGGGTCGGCGAACACCGGCGAGCGCTGGTCGAGGTACACCGCGACGCTGCGCGGCAGCGGGACGCCGACCACCTGCTGCGGCGGCGCGATCGCGGCCACCTGGGAGACCGGGATCGCCTCGGCGACGTCCAGCTCCCCGGCCCGCAGACCGTTGGCGCGGGCGACGCCGTCGGCGAGGAACCGCGCGTCGATGCCGGGCGCGGCCACCGGGCCGCGCCACGAGGTCGGGTTGGCGTCGAGGGCGGCCCCGGTGGAGCCGTCGACGCGCGTGAGCACGAACGGGCCGGTGCCGGCGCGGACGGGGCTCGGGCGGGTGGGGTCGGCGTAGGCGCCCGGCGCGAGGATCACGAGCTCCGGCGACGCCAGGCGCTGGGGGAGCACCGGGTCGGGCGCGGGCGTCGTCACCACGACGCCGTCGGGCCCGTCGACCCGCGCGGTGAGGGCGGGCCCCGTCCCGGCGAGCGAGGCCAGCGCGCGGGGCGTCGGGGTGGCCGCGGCCGCGCGGGTGAGGCTGCCGACGACGGCGTCCGGGGTCAGTGGCGTGCCGTCGTGGAAGGTGACGCCGGGACGCACGGTGAAGCGCCACTGCGTGGGCGCGACCTGCGCCCAGGCGGTCGCGAGCGCCGGCGTCGGCGTGCCGCCCTCGAGGACCACCAGCGGCTCGGTGACGCCGAGCCGCGTCGCGAGCGTCGCCTCGTTGCCGTACGGCGAGAGGCCCGACGTGGGCGGGAACGACAGTCCCACCCGCAGCCGGCCGTCCGCGGGGTCGCCGCCTCCGGAGCCGCTGAAGCAGCCGGTGAGGGCGAGACCGAGGACGGCCAGGACGACGGCCAGCCGGCGGGTCATGGGGAGTTCCTCTCGGCGGAGGTCAGGGAGTGGTCGGGCTGCAGGGCGGGGACACGGCGCACGAGGACGCCCATGACGACGGCGCTGGCCAGGGGCAGGGCCGCCGTGACGGCCCAGGGCAGGGCGGGCGGTCCCTGGGCCTCGAGCAGGGAGCCGAGCAGGGCGCTCCCGCCGAGCACGGCGAGGCCGCCGCCGGACGCGAGCACGCCGAAGTACGCGCCGAGACGCCGCTCGCCGGCGAGGCGCCCGACGGCGTCCTGCGCCACCGGCACGACGGTCATCTGTCCGAGCGTCAGGAGCACGACGAAGACGACCGCGGGCACCGGGCCCGCAGTCCCGAACCCGATGAGCACGGCGGTCGCCGCGAAGGCGAGAGCGAGCACGCCGAACCCCACGGGCAGCGCGCGGGCCCCGAGACGGCGGCGCACCAGCTCGGCCAGCGGGACCTGCCCGAGCACCACGAGCACCGCGGACAGGACGAAGAGCACGCCGAGCATCCCGGCCGCCCCGCCGCGCTCCAGCTCGACCGGCAGCGCGAGGTAGAGCTGGTTGTAGCTGAGCAGCCAGGTCGAGTAGGCGGCGGTGAACGCCAGGAACGCGGGGTTGCTCAGCACCTCGCCCCACCCCGCGAGCACGGGCTCGCCGGCGTGCGCCGCGGGTCGTCGTGGCATCCCGCGGGCGAAGGCGACGAGGACGACGACGAACACCCCGGCCGCGGCGAGCGTGGTGGCCGCGAAGTCGACGGTGAGCAGCAGCGACCCGATCACGGGGCCGAGGACGACGCCGACCTCGCCGGCGACGCCGAACATCGCGAACGCCTCGCTGCGGGTCGGCCCGTCGTCGCGCTCCAGCTCCCCGGCGCGCCGGGCCAGCTCGGCTTCGACGGCCGGCGAGAACAGGGCGGCGGCGAAGCCCGTCGCCACCGTCCCGGCGACGAGCAGGACCGCGCCGTCGGCCAGCGCCAGCAGCAGGAATCCGAGGATCCGCACGCCGAACCCGGTCAGCGCGACCGGGCGGGTGCCGAAGCGGTCGGCGAGCGCGCCGCCGACGAAGAACAGCCCCTGCTGGCTGAAGGTGCGCAGGCCGAGCAGGAGCCCGACGAGCGCGCCGCCGAACCCGAGGTCGCGGGTGAGGTGCAGCGCGAAGAACGGCAGCACCAGGTAGAAGCCGGTGTTGAACGCGAGCTGGCCGAGCACGATCAGCCGGATCGGGCCGGGCAGCTCGGAGAGCCGTCCCAGGACCGACCAGCGGCGCAGGAGCGTCGTCACCCCATGACCTCCACCGGCAGCACGGCGTCGAGCAGGGCTCGGGTGGCCTCGGCGGAGGGATGCGCGAACACCGCGGCGATCGGACCCGTCTCGACGACGCGGCCCGCGTCCAGCACCGCGACATCGGCGCAGAGCCGCGACGCGATGCCGAGGTCGTGGCTCACGAGCAGCAGCTGCGTGCCCGAGGCCCGAACGAGGTCGCCGACGAGCGCCACCAGGCGGCGCCGCGTCGTGGGGTCCACGGCGCTGAACGGCTCGTCGGCGATCAGGACGTCCGGACGCGGCGCGAGTGCTCGGGCCAGGGCGATGCGCTGGCGCTCGCCGCCGGAGAACGCCGCGGGCCGGCGCTTCGCGACGGCCGGGTCGAGGCCGACGGCGTCGAGGAGCTGGGCGACCCGGGCGCCGTGGTCGCCTCCGACGCCGAGGCACTCGAGGGGTTCGCGGACGCTCGCGCCGACGGGCAGCCGCGGGTCGAGCGAGCTGCCGGGGTCCTGGGGGACGACGCCGACCGAGCGCCGCAGGGCTCCCGGCGACCGGGGTGACACCGCCTCCCCGCGGAACCGGACCGTGCCCGCGTCCGGCGCCTCGAGGGCGAGCAGCAGCCGCAGCAGCGTCGACTTGCCCGAGCCGGACGCACCGACGATCGCGAGGTCGCGGCCGGCGGGCACCTCGAGGTCGATCCTGTTGATCGCCGTGCGCGTCACCCGGCGCCACGGCCGGTCACCCGGTACCGAGTAGCGGCGGGTGACGCCCTCGAGGGCGAAGGTGGCGGTCACGCCCGCACCTCCGGCACCGACAGCCGCGCGGCCTCGACCAGCTCTCGCGTGACCTCGTGCCCCGGCGCGGCGAGGACCTCGGGCACGGGGCCGGACTCGACGACGCGCCCGCCGGCGAGGACCACCACGTGCCCGCACACCGCGGCGAGCACCCCGAGGTCGTGGGTGACGAGGAGCAGCGCGGTTCCCGTGGCGGTCAGGGAGCGGTCGAGCCGGTCGAGCAGGGCGCGGGCCACGGGCGGGTCGAGCGCGGCGGTCGGCTCGTCGGCCACGAGCAGACGGGACCGGCAGGCCAGCGCGGCGGCGAGGGCGACCCGCTGACGCTGCCCACCGGAGAGCTGCGCCGGGCGGGCGCGCGCCAGCTCGGCGGGCAGGTCGACCTCGGCGAGGAGCTCGGCGACCCGCGCTCGGGCTCCGGCGCGGTCGAGCCCCTGGTGACGACGCAGCGGCATCGCGAGCTGGCGGCCGACCGGCAGCAGCGGGTGCAGGGCCACGGCGGAGTCCTGGGCGACGAGCGCGACGTCGCGCCCGCGGACGTCGGCGAGGCCGGTCTCGGACGCGCCGACCAGCTCGGTGCCCGCGACGCGCACGCTGCCGGTGGCCGTCGCCCCGGGCGGCAGGAGTCCGGCGACGGCGGCGGCGGTCAGGGACTTGCCCGCGCCCGACGGCCCGACGACGCCCCACCGCTCGCCGTCCCCGATCCGGAGGGCGAGACCGTCGACCCCGGGCGTCCCGCCGACGAGCACCCGGAGATCACGGGTCTCGGCGATCGCGGCGGTCGACATCGGCCGAGACCCTATGCCAGCTCTGTGGAGGTGCGAGCTGTGCGTTACAACGCACTGATGCAGCAGCATGTCTGCATCTGTTGCCAGTTGGCGGCAGCAGAGTGGCGGGGGGGCGTCTGACTCCGATGTGACACGCGCTGCTCAGGACACATACCTCATCACCTGCTGAGGTGTTGACGATCGTTGCGCGAGCCACCTACGTTCGCAACCGTCGCCGCCCGGTGTGGACGGTGACGTCGTCGTGCGCCCCGAGGAGAACCCCGTGACCACTGCCGGTGCCGTCGCCCGCGCCAAGGCCACCGCCGTCCCCGCGTCGGAGACCCTGCCCTGGCTGATCAGTGCCGTCCTCGTCGGACTGGCGCTCTACTTCTTCATCGGCATCGACCAGGGTGCTGTCTCCGTCTTCGGCGACACGAGCTACGTCCACGAGCTCGCCCACGACGCCCGCCACTTCCTCGGCTTCCCCTGCCACTGAGCCCGGCTCGGTCGGCACCGACGTCCTCAGGGAAGAGAGGGTCCTGATGGAGGCACGCTCGTTCGTGCTCCGTGGTGTGGTCGCCGGCGGTGTCGCCGGGCTCGTCGCCTGGCTGTTCGCGCTCGTCTTCGCCGAGCCCCAGATCGAGGCCGCGATCGCCTACGAGGAGGGTCGCGGCGAGGCCGAGCAGGCCCTGGCCGTCGCGGGCGGCGCGGCCCCGGCAGGGGGAGCCGAGGAGGAGATCGTCAGCCGCGGCGTCCAGGCCACCCTCGGGGTCGGCATCGGGATGGTCGGCATCGGGATCGCGGTGGGCCTGCTGTTCGCCGTTGCCTACACGCTGCTGCACGGCCGGGTGGCGCTGCGGCCGCGGGTGCTCGCGCTCCTGGTCGCCGGCGCCGGCTTCCTGACGATCTACGCGACGCCGTTCGTCAAGTACCCGGCCAGCCCGCCCGCGGTGGGCAGCGACGAGACCATCGGCGACCGCACCGCGCTGTACCTGGTGATGGTGATCGGCTCGCTGGTGTTCCTCGCCGCCGCCGTCGCCGTGACGCGGCTGTTGCGGGAGCGTCTCGGGACGTGGAACGCCGTCCTGGTCGGCGGCGTCGTGTACGTCGCCCTCGCGGCGATCCTCATGTCGGTGCTGCCGGGTCTCGGCGAGCTGACGATCAACGTCGTCGAGAGCGGCCCGCGCGTCTCCGAGACGCCGCTGCCGCTGCGGGACGCCTCGGGGGCGATCCTCTACCCGGGCTTCGACGCCGACGTCCTCTACTCCTTCCGCGTCGCGTCCTTCACCGCGCAGGCCCTGCTGTGGGGCGTGCTCGGTCTCGTGTTCGGCGGCCTGGTCGAGCGCCGGATCGCCAGGGAGACCGCCGACCGGGCCACGGAGGCCTCCGCGTTCTAGCCGAAGGCGCGCACCACACCCGCGACCGACGCGCAGACGAGGAACCCCAGCGCGATCGGCAGGAGTGTCGCCACCGCGGTCCAGCGCGCGCTGCGGGTCTCCTTCCAGATCGTCAGCACGGTCGTGCTGCACGGGTTGTGCAGCAGCGTGAAGAGCATGAGGTTCACGGCGGTGAGCAGCGTCCAGCCGCCGGCGGTCACGAGCACCGAGCCGACGGCGGCGTCGTCGCCCAGCTCGAGCATCACGCCGGGCGCCGCGCCGACGGTGTTCGCGCCGAGGGTCAGCGTCAGCATGATGATCGTCGGGATGATGATCTCGTTGGCGGGCACGGCGACGAGGTAGGCCAGCAGGATCACGCCGTTGAGGCCCAGCACCCAGCCCAGCGGCTCGAGGGCGTTCACGAGGTGCGCGGCGAGGCTCGCGTCGCCGAGGTGGACGTTGCCGATCAGCCAGATCACCGCGCCGGCCGGCGCCGCCATCATGAGCGCGCGCTTCAGGACCTTGAGCGTGCGGTCGACGATGCTGGTCCAGAGCGTGCGCCAGAGCTGCGGCGGCCGGTAGGGCGGCAGCTCGAGGGAGTACACCGAGCTCTCGCCGCGCAGCACCGTGCGCGACAGCGTCCAGGACACCGCGAGCGTGACGCCGATGCCGAGGATGACGACCGCGACGACGCTGCCGGCAGCGACCACCCCCGCGAGTCCCGGCGGCACCACGGCCCCGACGAAGATCGTCCCCATCAGGATCAGGGTCGGCCAGCGCCCGTTGCAGATGCTGAAGTTGTTGGTGATGATCGCGATCAGCCGCTCGCGGCGGCTGTCGATGATCCGCGTCGCGGTGACGCCGGCGGCGTTGCAGCCGTAGCCCATCATCATCGTGAGCGCCTGCTTGCCGTGCGCCCCGGACCGCGCGAAGAGCCGGTCGAGGTTGAACGCCACGCGCGGCAGGTAGCCGAAGTCCTCGAGCAGGGTGAACAGCGGGAAGAAGATCGCCATCGGCGGCAGCATCACCGCGACCACCCACGCCGTCGCGAGGTAGACGCCGTCGACGAGCAGCCCGGTGACGAAGGACGGCGCCCCCGCGGCGACGAACACGTCGCGCAGCCAGGCGTGACCGTTCTCGACGAGCAGGACGTAGAGCAGGTCCGAGGGCACGGCCGCGCCGGCGATGGTGAACCAGAAGACGCCGAAGAACAGCACGCCCATCGCGACGAAGCCCCACACGCGGTGGGTGAGGATGCGGTCGAGCGCCCGGTCGAGGGTGAGGCGCGCACGGGCGTCGTCGCGGTCGACGCTGGTGGACGCGAGCCGGGCGGCGTCGGTGTAGAGGGACTCGACGACGCGGTCGCCGACGTCGTCGGGCAGCGCGCGGCGCAGCCGGGCGGCGTCGTCGAGGAGGTCGCTGCTCATCCCGCGCGCTCCACGGGGGTCGCCGGGGTCGCCAGCTCGCCGAGCGTCCCGTCGCGGACCGCGGCCTCGATCCCTGGGTCGCCCTCGAGCAGGCGCAGGGCCACCCAGCGGGCGTTGGGCACACCGGGGAACCGCCCGGCGACACGGCCGGCGAGCTCGGTCACCGCCTCCTCCAGCGCCGGGTCCTTGTGCACGAGACGCAGGGGTGCCGGCGCGTCCTCGGTGCCCGCGACCTGCGCGATCGCCGCGAGCAGGTCCGGGATGCCCTCGTTGCGGCGAGCGGCCATCGGGACGACGGGGACGCCGAGCTCGCGGGTCAGGTGCCGGGCGTCGACCGTGAGGCCGTGCCGCCGGGCCTCGTCGACGAGGTTGAGGGCGACGACGACCCGGCCGGTGATCTGGCGGATCTGCAGCACCAGCGGCAGGTTGCGCTCCAGGCGCGTCGCGTCCACGACGACCACGACGACGTCGGGCTGCCCGAAGAGCAGCGCGTCGCGGGCGACGTCCTCGTCGGCGCTGGTGGACAGCAGCGAGTAGGTGCCGGGGAGGTCGACGAGCCGGTAGCGGGCGCCGCCGTAGGTGAAGCCGCCCTCGGCACGCGCCACCGTCTTGCCCGACCAGTTGCCGACGTGCTGGCGCAGCCCGGTGAGCGCGTTGAAGACGGTGCTCTTGCCGGTGTTCGGGTTGCCCGCCAGGGCGACGACGTGGTCGTGGCGCCCCGGGGCGAGTCCGAGCCGGGCGAGCCGGGCCCCGCCGGTGGACAGCGCGCAGGAGGCGCAGCCGGGGGCGGCGTCGTGGGAGTCGTGCGTGTCCTGCGACGGCCCCGGCCGCGGCGTCGGGAGGTCCTCGGTGCCCCCTCCCGGGCCGCGCACGGTCAGCGGTCCTCGAGCTCGACGTGCACCGTGCGGGCCTGGTGGCCGCGGAGCACCACGAGGGTGCCGCGCACCTCGTAGGCCGTGGGGTCGCCCAGCGGGCTGCGGAGCTCGGCGCTGATCGAGACCCCGGGCAGCAGGCCGAGGTCCATGAGCCGCCGGCGCTCGGCGCCCCGGGTGTCCAGGGCGGTCACCACACCTCGCCGGTCTCGAGGCATCTCGTCGAGCGTCATGCCCACCACCTCGGGGTCGGCGGCGACTTCGCCGCCTAGGAGACTGAAAGTTCGGCCAGCCGAACTCTACGTCGTCGGCGACCGGTGGAACACCCCTTCGACGACATCGTCGACCCACAACGAGTCGGCGAGCTCCGGGCCGAGGTCGATCTCGCGCCCGGCGTCCGCCGTCCCGTCGGAGATCCGCACCAGGAACGGCCCGCCGAACGGGCGGCGGGAGACGAGCTCCAGGCGCACGTCGAGCGCGATCGACTGCTCGCGCAGCCAGGTGAGCATCGCGGGCTCGGTGTCGTCGACGCGGACGAGCCGCCCGTGGTCGCCGGGCTCGAGCGTGGCGAACCGGCGGCCCGAGAACGTGGCCACGGTGCCGTCGGCGGCCGGGATGGGGTCGCCGTGCGGGTCGAAGCGCGGGTGGCCCAGCCGGGCGTCCATACGGTCGAGCAGCGTCGGCGACACGTGGTGCTCGAGCACCTCGGCCTCGTCGTGCACCTCGTCCCAGCCGTACCCCAGCTCGCGGACGAGGTAGGTCTCGAGCAGCCGGTGTCGGCGCAGGACGTCCAGCGCGGCGCTCGTGCCGTCGGAGGTGAGCCGCACCCCACCGTAGGGCCGGTGCTCGATGAACCCCTGCTCGGCCAGCTTGCGCAGCATGCCCGACACGGAGGACGCGCCGACCCCGAGACGCCGGGCGAGACCCGTCGTCGTCGCCGGTCCCTCGCCGCGCTCGTCGCAGGCGTAGATGGCCTTGATGTAGTCGTCGACCGCCACCGTGCGCTGCGCGGCGGGTCCGGTCATGCCGTGAGCGTAACCGGGGAGGGGGTGGTTCCGAGGGTCGCTCACAGCGCGGTCACACGCGAGTGAGGCTCGCCTTACTCGCGCGACGTCGAAAGCTACCCTCAGGGGTCATGGGTGACGTGCTGGACCGGGCTCGGGACGTGGCCGCCGACGTGCTGCTCCCGTCGGCCGACGAGGTCGACGCGACCGCGACCATCCCGGAGGGCCACGTCCGCGCGCTGGCCGACGCCGGGCTCTACGGCCTCGCGGCCTCGGACGACGTCCCGTTCGAGGACTTCCTGGGCGTCGTCGAGACCCTCGCCGGTGCCTGCCTCACCACGACCTTCACGTGGATGCAGCACCACGGGGTGGTGCGCGGGCTGGCCGGCACCACCAACGCCGCCCTGCGCGAGCGCCACCTCGCCGACGCCGTCCGGGGCGCGACCCGCTGCGGAGTCGCCTTCGCCGGCGCGATCCCGCAGCCGCCGAAGCTGTGGGCGACGCGGGTCGAGGGCGGGTGGCGGCTCGACGGCGTGGCGCCGCTGGTCACGGGCTGGGGCCTCGTCGACCTCCTGCTGGTCTCCGCCCGGGATGCGGCGACGGCCGACGCCGACGACGACCGGGCCCGCGTGGTGTCGGTCCTCGTCCCCGCGCGGGCCGCCCCGGGCGTCACCGTGCACCCCCTCGACCTCGCCGCGGCGAACGGGAGCCGCACCGTCCGCCTCGACGTCGACGGCTGGTCGGTGGGCGACGACGCGGTGGTGGCGACCCCCTCGCGCACTGAGTTCCTCGCCGGCCAGCACGCCAGTGCGCGGGTGAACGGCTGCCTCGCCCTCGGGGTGGCCGGGCGCTGCGCCGCCCTCGTCGAGGAGGCGGGCGAGCCGGGGACCGCGGAGGCGCTGCGCAAGGCGCTCGGCGCGGCGCGCAACGACCTCGACGCCGGGCTCGCCGACGCCGCCCGCATGCCGGCCGCGCGCGCCGCCGCCTCGGAGCTGGCGGTGCGGGCGGCCGCGACGCTGACCGTCGCGGTGGGCAGCCGCGCGATCGTCGGGCGCCACCCGGCCCGGCGGCTGGCCCGCGAGGCGGCATTCACGCTCGTCGCCGCAGGCCGTCCCGAGATCCGCGCCGAGCTGCTGGGTGCGCTACCGCGCATGTGAGCACTTCGGCGTGCTCTGGCACCTCGAAGTGCTCACATGCCGCAGGCACTCGAGGGGTCGTCGCGCGCCGCGCGGCGGACGCTTGTCGGTGCAACTCCAACAACCGTCCGGGCTGCGGCCCGGGGTGCCCCTACTCGGCGTACAGCCTGATCTCCAGGCCGTCGGGGTCGCGCAGGCCGATGAGGACCGCCCCGCCGCCGTGGCCGGTGATGATCCCGTCGTGGGGCTCGCCGAGATCGTCGAGCCGGGCGCGCCACTGTTCGACCTGTACGCGCTCGGGCACGAGCAGGGCGACCGGGTCGAAGCCTCGGAGCCCGGCGGCGCGCACGGGGTCCTCGCGCAACGCGATCCCGGCGAGCCCGCCGTCGGGCAGGCGCAGGGCGAGGCCGCGGACGACGCCGTCCTCCTCGAACTCGATGATCACCTCGAGGCCCAGGACGCGCTCGTACCAGGCGCGGCTGCGGGCCACGTCGGAGACGGGCAGCTTGACATGGTGGAAGCCGGTGATCGTCGCCGTCATGGGGACCTCACGTTTTCTGTAGTTGAACTCTAGAGCTAGAGTCCAACGCCGTGGCCGAGGGTGTCAAGAAGCGCGCGACCCGGCGCCGGATCGTCGACGCCGCGACGGCGCTGTTCGTCGCGGAGGGCTACGGGGCGACCACACTGGAGCAGATCGCGGCGCGGGCGGACGTGGCCGTGCAGACCATCTACTTCCACTTCGGTAACAAGCGCACGGTGCTCAAGGAGGCCGTCGACGTCGCATCGGTCGGCGACGACGAGCCGGTGCCGCTGCTGGATCGGCCGTGGATGGACCGGTTGCGCGCCGAGACCGATCCGGGCGCCGTCGTCGACGGCTGGGTCGCCGCGAGCCGCGAGATCGTCGAGCGGGTCGGAGGCATCATGGGCGTCGTCCGCGACGCCGCCGTGGTCGATCCCGAGATGGCCGAGCAGTGGGCGGTCAACGAGGAGCAGCGGGCGACGGCGTTCCGGACGTTCGTCGACCTGCTCGACGCCCGGGACGCGCTGCGGTCGGGCCTGTCGGCCGACGAGGCCACCGACATCGTCGTCGCCGTGATGAGCATCGAGGTCTACCTGCTGCTGGCGCGGCGGGGTTGGACGCCCGAGCGCTGGCAGCGATGGATCACCCGGACGCTGCGGACGGCATTGCTCTCCGACGCATAGCGCTCTCGACGGCCGTCGCCAGCAGCTCGTCCAGCGGATTCCCGCCGGCCGCGGCCATGACGGCGAGCACGCTGGAGGGCGCGAACGAGCAGTAGAGGCTCGCCTCGAGGAACACGGGGCGCCCCGTGGGGTCGACGCGGAAGTCGAACAGCGAGTAGTCCCGGCACCCGAGCGCGACGTGGCAGCGGCGCGCGGCCTCCCACACCCGGGCGGTCACCGGGTCGCCGGGGTCGACGATCAGCACCTCGGGGTTGTCCTTCGCCACCAGGCGCAGCCCACCGGCGTCGTCGGGGGCGAGCTTGTCGTCGTAGGAGCGGACGGGCCGGGTCGCCTCGTCGAGGAGGTACTCCTCCAGCGGGAGGCCCACGAGCTCGCCGTCCCGCTCGACCAGCCCGCACCGCACCTCCCGCCCGAGCGGGACGAACTCCTCGACCAGGACCTCCGCGGAGTGCGCGAACGCGTCGTCGAGGGCCTCGGGGAAGCCGTCGGCGGAGCGCACCAGCGTCACCCCGAGCGAGTTGTCGGCGTCCGCGGGCTTGACCACCGCGGGCGGCGCGACCGTCGGCCGGTCCCCGCGCCGTAGCACTTCGCCGTCCGGGACGTCGACGCCGGCGGCGGCGACCATCGCCTTCGCGGCGGCCTTGCGCGCCCCGATCGCCATGACCTCGCCGGTGTTGCCGACGACGGGCACGCCCAGCACCTCGAACAGCGAGCGGTAGGACGTCATGCCGGGCAGGCAGAACATCTGGGGGAGCACCACGTCGATCCCGAGCACGCCCAGGTGTGCGAGGGCGTCGGCCGGGTCGAAGGGTGTCGCGGCGGCGATCACGTCGGCGTCGAAGGACGCCGGGAACCGCCACCGGCCGTCGGGGGAGACGACGGCCGGATGGGCCTCGTAGCGCTCCGGGTCCGCGGTGGCCGCGAGGCAGCCGCGGGCGTAGGTCAGCGAGAGGTCGGCGTGGAAGTCGCTCACGGCGGACCCGGCGAGGTGCAGCACGCGCAGGCGGGAGACGGAGCATCCGGGGGAGCACGCCGATAGGGGAGCTCGACCCGGAGAGGCGGTCACGTCAGTCCCCCGCCGGCTCGACGAGCTTGCCGATGTTGACGTCCACGCGGATCCACGGCCGGCCGGTGACGAGGTTGCGCAGCAGCAGCGACGGGATCTGCAGGTGGTGGAGCAGCAGGAACGGCAGCGGGTCGTCGCGGTCGAAGACGGCGTCGGTCCCGCGCCGGATCACGTCGAGGCGCTCGAGGGCCGTGGACGGACGCGAGATCATCCGCCACACCTCGTGGTAGAGCCAGTAGGTCGGGCGGCTGTCCGGGCGCGGTGTCAGCGGACCCTCGCCGGGGTCCAGGTCGTCGAGGTAGGCACGGGCGAGGGCCTCGGAGTCGCGGTGGAACATCGTGATCGCCGAGTGCGTCCGCGGGTTGCACTCGAGGGCGACGAGGCCGCCCCCGGGGGTCTCGATGAAGTCGAACGACAGCTGCCCGCTGACCCGCAGCGCGCCGACGAAGCGGCGCACCCACTCCTCGATCTCCGGCTTGTCGACCATCGCGTAGTTGAGCTGGAACGCCGACGACTCGCAGCACGCCCAGACCTGCACGCGGCCGTCCCGCACGGTGCTGTGCGTGCAGTACTCCCGCCCCGGGGTGAACTCCTGGAGGATCCAGGGCGTGTCCGCGGACATCGGCTTCGACCGCGCGAACTCCTCGGTCTCGGCCGCCGTGGGGCGCGGCAGGGTCGTGAGGTCGAGGCGTGCGACCGGGTCGTAGGGGACGCTCTTGAGGATCCAGGGCCCGGGTTCCGCGTCGAAGTCGAAGTCCTCGACCTGCTTCGCCGCGGTCACCCGGTGGGTCGCGGGGACGGGCAGCCCGAGCGTGTCGGCGGCCTCGGCGAACCGGTCCTTGTCGTCGAGGATGCGCAGCACCTCGGGATCGGGGTGCAGCACCTCGCAGAACTCGGCGAGCACCGGCTTCGCCAGCGAGTCGTACCGGCTTGCCGCCGGGCTGCAGACCGGGACCCAGACGTCGACGCCCTCGGCGACGACGACGTCGCGCAGCGCGTCGACGTAGCCGGGCGTGCCGGGTTCCGGCACCAGGTGGAAGGCGTCGACCGCCCGCGAGAAGCGGTGCCCGGTGAGCCGGTAGCGCGCCGACTCGACCAGCACCACCCGGTGGCCCGCGGCGTGGAACGCGCGCGCCAGCGCCAGGGCCTTGGTCATCTTGCCGCCGCTGATGAGCACGGTGCGCGGGTCGTCGGCCACCGTGCGCCGCGGCGGGACCAGCAGCGAGCGCACCAGCGCCGCCCCCGTGACCGCGAGCGTCATCGGCAGCGGGACGGTCAGCAGGGCCAGCGCCCCGAGGGTCTTCGGGGCGTGGGCGAGGACGGCACGCAGGGTCACCGGGCCACCACCGTCTCGCGGTGCAGGATGCGGTCGTGGTCCCAGAGGACCACGTCGCCCGGAGCCCAGGTGTGCCGGTAGGCGGTGTCCGCGCCCGTCGCGTGCTCGTAGAGGAAGCCGATCGTCGTCCGCGACGCGCCGCCGTCCATCCCGCTGATCTCCGCGCCGCGCTCGGGCGCGGCGAGGTGCAGTGCGGTGCGCCCGGTGTCCGGGTGCCGGCGGAACAGCGGCTGCTCGGCGCCGGCCCCGTCGGTGACCGTGCGCCCCGCGAGGTGCATGCGGATGTCCGACGACAGGGTCTCGTAGGCGCGGTACCGGTCGCCGAAGAGCGACTCGCCCCCGCGCTCGGGCGCGGGGGCGAGTCGGACGTCTCCGACACGGCGCCGGAGCGCCGCGAGATCGTCCTCGTCGAGGCCCTCCTGGGCGGGCACGACGACGACGCCGTGCTCGGCGAGCAGGCTGCGCAGCTCATCGATCCGGGCGTCGTCGGCCGTCGCGAGGTCGAGGCCGGTGACCTCGACGCCGATCGGCTCCAGTGCGGTGGTCGCCACGTTTCTCCTCACCCGCTCCGGCGGATCAGGGTCAGGCCGTCGCGCAACGGCAGGAGCACCTGCTCGACGCGCGGGTCGGCGGCGACGGTGTCGTTGAACGCGGCGATCGCGTCCCCGTTGGCCGTGCGCTCGCCGGCGACCCACGGCGCGCCCTGCATGAGCGTGTTGTCGACGGCGACCAGGCCGTGCGGGGCGAGCAGACCGGTGTTGACCAGCGCCGCGAGATAGTCCGCGTAGCCCGCCTTGTCGGCGTCGATGAACACGAGGTCGAACTCCTCGCCGGCCGCGGCCAGCGCGGCGAGCGTGTCGGCGGCCGGCCCGACCTCGACGGTGATGCGCCCGCCGGCCGGGGACTCCGAGAACGCCCGGCGGGCCAGGTCGGCCACCTCGGCGTCGAGCTCGCACGCCACGAGCCGCCCGTCGACGGGCAGGGCCTCGGCCATGGCGAGCGCCGAGTACCCGGTGAACAGGCCGATCTCCAGCACCCGCCGGGCCCGGGTGGCGCCGACCAGCATCTTCAGCGCCTGACCCTCGACGTGCCCCGAGAGCATCTCCTGCTCGAGGAACACCGCCCCGGGGTCGCGCCCCGCCCAGTCGTGCTCGCGAGTCAGCGCGGCGAGGCGGGCGAGCGCGGACGACTCCGGCGTGGTGCAGCGCTCGAGGTACGGGTCGAGCCCGCCGGCGAGCTCCTGCGCCCGCCGCAGGTCGGCGCGGACGTCGTCGGGCACGTCCGCCACGCCGTCGAGTCCGTCGGCGATCCGGTCGAGCGTGGCGGCGAGGATGCCGACCGGGGTCACCGGCCGGGGTCCGGACGCGCGAGCCGGGGCACTCATCGGCGGAACGTGTCCACACCCGCGCCCGCGCGGGGGTAGTCGGCCACCAGCGCGCGGTGCGCGGCGAGCGTCTCCTCGAGCTCGTCGGCGCCCAGGTCGTTGATGAAGTGCGTCGTCCCGATCGGCCGCGGGACCGCGGCGCGCAGCTTGCCGTCGCGGGTCTGCAGGATCGAGTCGGTGCCCTTGGCCAGCACCTCCGGGGTGAGCAGTGGGCTGTCGAGGGAGAGCCCGAGGCGGCTCATCAGGCCGAGGATCCGGTCGCGGGCGGCCTCGGTGATGTAGCCGCGGCGCTGCGCGAGGGTGGTCGAGAGCGCCATGTCGACGCTGATCGCGTGCCCGTGGAAGAAGGGCTCGTCGCCGGAGAGCTCGAGCGTCGGGCTCCAGGTGTGGCCGAAGGCGATGACGCGGTCGAGGTCGAGCTCCTGGAGGTTCGGCACCTCGAGCCGCAGCATCGTCTCGATCGCGTCGTAGGTCAGCCGGTGGGTGACCTCGCGGAGCTCCGGCGAGCCGTCCCGGTGCCCGAAGCCGGTGGCGAGCAGGTCCTCGCCGTACTTCTCGAGCAGCTCGAAGATGCTCTCGTTGCCCACCACGGCGATCTTGATGAGCTCGGCCATGCCGTTGCGCACCTGCTCGACGGGCAGGGTCGCGAGGAACGAGAAGTCGAGCAGAACCTGGCGGGACGCGTGGAAGGCCCCGAGGCGGTTCTTCGCCTTGCCGTGGTTCACCGCGACCTTGATCGCGACGCTGGCGTCGACGAGCCCGATGAGCGTGGTCGGGATGCGGATGTAGTCGGTGGACCGCCGGAAGATCGAGCACGCGAAGCCGGCGACGTCGGTGGTGAGGCCACCGCCGACGACGAGCACGGGCTCGGTGCGGACCAGCCCGAAGTCGCCGAACGCGTCCACGATGCGCTCCGCGGTGCGCATCGTCTTGTCCGCCTCGTCGATCGCGATCGCGAAGATCGTGAGGTCGATGCCGTGGTGGTCGAAGTAGGCCTGCATCGCGTCGCCGTGGAGCTCGGCCACGGTCGCGTCCACGACGGCGAGGCAGCGGCCGTAGGGACGGTAGGCGTCCGCCAGCCCGGTGTTCTCCGGCGCGAAGACGCCGTCGACGAGGGTGAGCGAGTAGTCGATCTTCTGGTAGCCCTCGACGTGGAAGGCGGTGTCGGTGGCCGTGAGGGTCGGCTGGGCGGTCATGGGCGCGGTCTCCCGATCTGGGTGCACGGGGTGATGTGGGCGTGCGTCATCGGACCGCCGGGTGGCCGGCGGTCGACGGGTGGTACAGCGGGTACGGGGGGGGCGGGCTGCTAGGCCGCGGTCAGGGAGGTGAGGTCGTCGACGGTCAGGCGGTCGAGGCGACGCGCCGCCTCGGGGAACTCGCCGCTCGCGGTGTTCTCGTTCGGGAAGGCGACACAGGTGACCCCGGCCGCGGCGGCGGCGCGGACGCCGTCGGCGTTGTCCTCGATGGCCACGGCCGCGCCGGCGTCCTCACCGAGGGTCGTCAGCGCGAGGGCGTAGGCGGCGGGGTCGGGCTTGGGGTTGTCGACCTGGTCGGAGGCGACGACGACGTCGAAGTGCTCGGGACGGATCGTCGCCTGGAGCCCGTCGAGCAGGGCGAGGACGTTGTCGCGGGACGTCGTCGTGACGAACCCGGTCTTCCAGCCCTGGCTCTTGGCCGCGCGCAGCGCGTCCAGCACACCGGGCCGGGGCGCGGGGGCCTGCGTGCGCAGCTTCTCCTGGAAGAGGCGCGACTTCGTGGCGTGCACCGCGGCGGCGTCGACGTCCTCGCCACGGGCCTTCGCCTCGTCGGCGATGCGGGTCTCGCCGCCCGCCTTCCCGAGACGGGAGCGGTAGTCGTCGCGGTCCCAGTTCCAGTCCAGACCGTGCTCGGCGAAGGCCTCGTTGAAGGCCGCGCGCTGCAGTTCGGAGGAGTCGGCGACGCTGCTGATCGAGCCGAAGAGGAGTGCGGTCACCGGTGTGGTCCCTTTCGATCGGGGCGCACGAGGTGGCGCCGCGAGGGGGGTGACCACGGGAGGAGGACCGAAACGTGCCAGTCGGCCGGGGGCGACGGGCCCGCTCGGGGCGGGACCCGTCGCGCGTACCCGCTCAGGCGGCGGACGTCCTCCCGGTCGGCAGCGCGTCCTGAATTGCGCGCAGCTCCTGCGCGACGGTGACGAGGCCGTCGGCGTTCACGCGCCGCAGCTCCTCGAGGACCTGCTCGAGCAGGGTGTTCGTGGTCTCCAGGGCCTCGCGCAGGGGCGCGGTACCGGCGATGTCGCCCAGCATGGGTCGTCCTCCTTCAGTAGGAGGTACCGACAGTACCTGATACCGAGAGTCCCGTGTGTTCGACGTCGCCGCGCTCAGTCCTGGCGGTAGGTCTCCAGGAACCCGCCGATCCGCGTGATGGCGTCGTCGAGGGTCTCGGCGTGGGGGAGGGTGAGGATCCGGAAGTGGTCGGGCGTCGGCCAGTTGAAGCCCGTGCCCTGCACCACCTGGATCTTCTCCTCGCGCAGCAGGTCGAGCACGAACTGCTCGTCGTCCTTGATCGGGTAGCGCTCGGGGTCGAGCCTCGGGAACGCGTAGAGCGCGCCGCGGGGCTTGACGCACGAGACGCCGGCGATGGCGTTGAGGCCCTCCCATGCCCGCTCGCGCTGCTCGTAGAGGCGCCCACCGGGGGCGGTGAGGTCGCCGATCGTCTGCCGCCCGCCCAGCGCGGCCTGGATCGCGTACTGCGCCGGGGTGTTCGCGCACAGGCGCATCGAGGCCAGCATCGCCAGGCCCTCGAGGTAGTCGCGGGCGTGCTGGCGCGGCCCGGTGACCACCAGCCAGCCCGACCGGAAGCCGGCGACGCGGTGGGTCTTCGAGAGCCCCGAGAACGTGAGCACGACGAGGTCCGGCGCGAGCGAGGCGACGTCGTGGTGCATCGCGTCGTCGTAGAGCACCTGGTCGTAGATCTCGTCGGCCATCACCATCAGCCCGTGTCGGCGCGCGAGGTCGAGCAGGCCCTCCAGGACCTCCTTCGAGTAGACCGCGCCGGTCGGGTTGTTCGGGTTGATGATCACCAGCGCCTTGGTGCGGTCGGTGATCTTCGCGGCGACGTCGTCGAGGTCGGGGAACCAGTCGGCCGACTCGTCGCAGCGGTAGTGCACGGCGCGCCCGCCGGCGAGCGTGGCCACCGCGGTCCACAGCGGGTAGTCCGGCGCGGGCACCAGGACCTCGTCGCCGTCCTCCACCAGGGCCTGCACGGCCATCGAGATGAGCTCGGAGACGCCGTTGCCGAGGAAGACGTCGTCGACGTCGACGTCGAGCCCGCGCGCCTGGTAGCGCCCGGCCACCGCGCGCCGCGCGGGCAGCACGCCGCGCGAGTCGGTGTAGCCGTGCGCCTGCGGGAGCATCCGGATCATGTCCTGGACGATCTCCTCGGGCGCCTCGAAGTCGAAGAGCGCCGGGTTGCCGGTGTTGAGGCGCAGGACGCTGTGCCCCGCCTCCTCCAGCAGGTTCGCCTGCTCCACCACCGGCCCGCGGATCTCGTAACAGACGTCGCGCAACTTGTTCGACTGTCGGAACTCCACGGCACTACCCCTCGCACACGACGCCGGCACGACTCCGTGCCGCGTGCCGGTCTACCAAACGAGGACGTGTGACGGGGGTCTCCGGTTGTTCAACTCTATGGTTGAATAAGTGCCATGACCGTGCTGCTGGTGGCGACGATGTCGCTCGACGGGTTCATCGCCCGTCCCGACGACTCGGTGGGTCCGCTGTTCGACTGGTTCGGCGCCGGCACCGAGGAGGTGACCGCCGCGGACTCCGACCGCGTCTTCCGCACCACCGAGGCGAGCGCCACGTGGATCCGCGAGCAGTGGGGGAAGGTCCGCGCCGGTGTCTGCGGGCGGCACCTCTTCGACCACACCAACGGTTGGGAGGGACGCCCCCCGGCCGGCGACCACGTCGTCGTGCTGACGCACGCGGTGCCCACGGACTGGCCGTACCTCGACACCGCCCCGTTCACCTTCGTCACCGAGGGCGTCGAGGCCGCGGTGGCGACCGCGAAGGAGCTCGCCGGCGACGCCGACGTCACGGTGACGGCCGGGAACGTGGGCGGGCAGGCGCTCGCGGCCGGCCTCGTCGACGAGGTCGAGATCTCCCTGGTGCCCGTGGTGCTCGGGCGCGGGAAGCGCTTCTTCGGTGAGGACGCCCCCGAGACCGTGCTCGAGGACCCCTACATGGCGGTGCCCGGCCGCCGGGTCACGCACCTGCGCTACCGCGTGTCCCGGTAGCCCGGCACAGGCTCCCGGAGCGCATTGCGCGGGCCCTCAAAGTGTGTGCACTATGAGCCGCCCAGGGAAGGAGCCTGTCGATGACGACCCTCTCCGCGAGAACCATCCCCGCCACGTGGCCCTCGGTCCCGCGCACGATCCCGAGCACCATGTCCGCGGTCGTGTTCGACGCCTTCGGCCCGCCCGACGTGCTGCGCGTCGACACGGTCGACGTCCCGGAGGTGGGTGCGGGCGAGGTCCTCGTGCGGGTCGCGGCGGTGTGCGTCGGGCGCTTCCTCGACGTCTCCCTGCGCGCGGGCCGACACCCGGTCAAGCCGGTGCTTCCGCACGTCCTCGGCGTGGAGCACGCGGGCACGGTCGTCGCGGTCGGTGCCGACGTGAGCGAGATCGACGTCGGCCAGCACGTCGCCGTCTGGCCGGTGCTCGGCTGCGGCAACTGCGAGGCGTGCATCGACGGCAGCAAGGAGGCCTGCCCGACGCTGCGGATCGACGGCGTGCACTCCCACGGCGCCTACGCCGAGTACACCGCGGTCGGCGCGGACGCGGTCTGGTCGCTGCCCGACGACCTGGACCCGGCCACCGCCGCGGGCGTCGCCCTCGCCGGGCCGGTCGCGATGAACCAGCTGCGCCAGGCGGGCCTGCGCCGGCACGACTGGGTGCTGGTGGCGGGAGCGGCCTCGGCCCTCGGGGCCACCACCGCCGAGCTCGCCCGGCACCTCGGGGCGCGCGTCATCGGCACGTCCCGCGCGGCCTGGAAGCGCGAGCGGCTCCTCGCGATGGGCCTCGAGGCGGCGCTCGACCCCACCGCCGAGGGCTTCGTCGACGAGGTCCGCGCGCTGACCGGCGGAGCCGGCGTCGCCGTGGCCGTCGACGACCTGGGCGACCCGGACATCTTCGCCCGCCTCACCGACGTCCTCGCCCCGCAGGGCGTGCTGGTCTCGTCCGGGGCGTTCCTCGGCGGGACGGTGCCGCTGAACCTGGCCCGGCTCTACACGCTCAACCAGCGGATCCTCGGTGTCCGCACCGGCAACGACGCGAGCGCCCTGGCGCTGTGGGCGGAGGTCGCGCGCGGGTTCCGGCCCGTCGTCGACCGCGCGTTCCCGCTGGCGGAGGCGGCCGAGGCGCACCGGTTCCTGGAGGCCGACGACAACATGGGCCGGATCGTGCTGATCACGGGCCAGGCCTGAGTCCGAACAGACCTGAGTCCGAACAGAGCAGGGGAGGACGCGTGCGCGAGGCGCCGTGGATGCTCGTCACCCACCACCAGGGGGACGCGGCGAAGTCGGAGGTCGGCATCCGGGCCGGTGGGGTGATCCGCCGGGCGCCCGACGAGCTCGCCGGCCGGACGATGCTCGAGGTGCTGGGGGAATGGGACACCCTGGCCCCGGTGCTGCGCGGCCTCGACCCCGACCGGCTCGCGCCGGTGGAGGGCGCGGTGCTGCTCGCGCCGCTGCTCTACCCGCCGAAGGTGCTCTGCGCGGGGGCGAACTACTACGCCCACCTCGCCGAGATGGGCGTGGACCGCCCCCCGGGCCCCGTCGAGCCGTACTTCTTCTTCAAGCCGCCGACGACGTCGGTGGTCGGGCCGGGCGAGCCGATCGTGCTGCCTCCGCGCGCCGGCCGGAAGATCGACTGGGAGGTCGAGCTCGCCGCGGTGATCGGCCGCCGGTGCGTCGACGTGCCGGTGGAGCACGCGCTCGACGTCGTCGCCGGCTGGACGGTCGTCAACGACGTCTCGTCGCGCGACCTGCTCGACCGCGCCGGGGCGATCGCGCCGCCGTTCGGGCACGACTGGGTCGGCGCCAAGGCGGGCGATACGTTCTGCCCCACGGGGCCGGGGATCGTGCCGTCGTGGATGGTCGACGACCCGCAGCGGGTGGCGCTGCGGCTGTCGGTCAACGGCGTGGTGAAGCAGGACTCCAGCACCACCGACATGGTCACCCCGATCGACCAGCTGATCGCCGCCGCGAGCCGGGCCGTGACCCTCGAGCCCGGCGACGTCCTCGCCACCGGTACGCCGGCCGGTGTCGGCTTCCCCCGCGGTGAGTTCCTGGCGCCCGGCGACGAGACCGTCGCCGAGGTCGACGGCATCGGCGCGCTGCACAACCCCGTCGCGGAGCGCACGACACGAGAGGACTCCTCATGGGCACGGTGAACGTCTCGAAGCTCGGCTACGTGGGCTTCGAGACCCCGGACGTCGAGCGGCTCGTCGAGTACTACACGACGGTCCTGGACTTCGTGCTCGTCGAGGGCGACGACCGCGGGGCGTTCCTCACCACCGGCTCCGACCACCACTGCGTGGTCGTCACCCGGGGCGACGCCAAGGCCCGTCAGGTGGTCGGTTACGAGCTCTGGGAGGACCTCGACAGCGCCGAGCAGCGGCTCAAGAACGCCGGGTACGTCACCGAGCGGCGCAGCGACATCGGGCCGGGCACGCCCGACGTGCTGGTGCTGGAGGAGCCGATGACCGGGGTCGCCCTGCACCTGGCGACCTCGCAGGACCCCAGCGGCGTCCAGGGCTTCACGCCCCTGCGCCCCACCAAGCTCGGCCACGTCGCGGCCTACACCCCCGAGCTGGCGACCATGCAGTCCTTCTACCAGGACCTCCTCGGCTTCCGGTGGTCGGACACCGTGGGCGACTTCTTCGTCTTCATGCGCTGCAACGCCGACCACCACGCGGCCAACTTCATGGCCAGCCAGAAGTACTCCGGCATGCACCACGTCGCCTACGAGATGCGCAGCCCCGACCACCTGATCTCGATGCTCGACCACCTCGCCAAGCACGACTACCGGCTGCACTGGGGGCCGGGGCGCCACGGGCCGGGCCACAACCTGTTCACCTACCACCGCGACCCCGACGGCAACGTCGTCGAGCTGTTCACCCAGATCGACGTCGTGGTCGACGAGGCCAAGGGCCACTGGGAGCCGCGCCCGTGGCACGAGGAGTTCCCGATGTACCCGAGGACCTGGGAGGTCGACCTCGCCACGGTCAACCAGTGGGGGCCGATCGACCCGCCGAGTCTGGATCACTGACCGACGCCCGACCGCCCAGCAGCAGCGCCAGCGCCCCGTCGACGCACGGGGTGCCGTGGCCCGGGGCGTGGCCGTCGACCACGCGCCGGGCCGTGCCCGCGAGGTGGCGCGCCATCTCGGCGACCGCGGCGTCGGGGTCGGCGTCGCGCACCGCGTCGAAGATCGCCTGGTGCTCGCGCTGGCGCGCCCCGAAGTCGGTGCGGTGCTGGGCCTGGTCGATGCGCACGTAGCGCTCGCTCTGCTCGGCGTAGGAGTTGATCGTGCGCAGCACGGTGGCGCCGCAGCGCCCGACCAGCAGGCGGTGGAAGCCGCGGTGGGCAACGGTCCAGCTGGCCATGTCGCCGGCCCGGTACGTGCGTTCCATCTCCTTGAACGCCGACGTCGCGCCCCGGATCTCCTCGCGGCTCAGCCGGCCGGCGGTCAGACGTGCGCCGAGCGACTCGAGCGTGATCCGGGCGGCGTAGAGCGAGTCCAGCTCCTCGGCGTCGAGCCCGAGGACGCGGCTGCGCTGATTGGGCTCGGAGGAGATCAGCCCCTCCTCCTGGAGCATCCGGAACGCCTCGCGCAGCGGGGTGCGTGACACCGCGAGGACGCGGGCCAGCTCGGCCTGCTTGAGCTGGGTGCCGGGTGGGAGCGTGCCGCTGATGATCAGGTCGCGCAGGTACGCGTGCACGCTGACGCTCGTCTGGCGCGGGTCGTTGATGCGCAGCCCCGCCCGGCCCCCCAGGAGCTCGCCGATCGACACCGCCGGAGTGTATGCAGACGTGCTCACGGCAGCCCTGCGAGGTGACGCCACAACCGCTCCATCAGGGGCGGGGCGGCCGCGCGCCAGGCGTCGATCTCGTCGTACGTGAGGGCCCGTGGCCCGTGCCCGACGGTCGCGAGGTGCACCCGGCACGCGGCCTCGAGCAGCCACATGCGGGCTACCGCCGCCCCCGGGGTCTCGCCCACGGTGAGCGCGCCGTTGCCGCGCAGGAGCACGGCGTCGGCGTCGGCGAGGGTGTCGGCGGCGGCTTCGGCGCGGTCCCGGTCGCGCAGCAATCGCGCGGAACCGTGCACCGGGATGCGGCGCCCCAGCCACGATGCCTGGCCGTGCAGCGGGACCAGTTCGGTCGCGATCGCCGACGCGGCGAACGCCGACTCGGGCTGGGCGCGCACCACGGCGCCGACGTCGGGGCGCGCCCGGTAGATCGCGAGGTGCGCCCAGGTCTCCGGGGCGGTGCCCGTCGGCAGTTCCCCGGCGGCCGCATCGAGCGTCACGAGCGCGTCGGCGGTGACGTCGCCCGGTGCGATCGGCGGGGTGATCACCACGAGATCCCCGACGCGCGCGGACACGTGCCCGAACGCGGTGACCAGCCCGTGGCGGGCCAGCGTCCGCGCCGCGAGCGCGACCTGCTCGCGAATCTCGTCGAGTGTCACGGGACCGGCGCGGCCTCCTGGGATTCGGCCTCGATCGCGGCGAACAGGGGCGCGAGATCGATGTGGATGCGCAACGAGGAAACCAGGCCCTGCGGGTTGCGGTCGAGGATCGACACGCACGGCATCGAGATGTGGGCACCGCCCTTGGTCGTGTAGTGGGTGGTGACCTCGAGGATCACGGTCGCGCCGTCGTTCTCGTCCCAGCGGTGGTGGACCTCGTGGCGCATCCCGCCGATCATCGACCAGAAGCCCTCGAAGGCGTCGTGGATCGCGGCGATGCCGACCGTCGGCGGCTGGTTGCCGAAGATCACCTCGGCATCCTCGGCGTGACGCGCGACGAACGGCTCGAGACGCAACGCGTCGACGTCGGCGTAGTAGTCGGTGACCCAATCGGACATGGCTGCTCCCGGAGACAGGTGGGACTAGACGGCTGCGCCGGCGGCGATCTTGCGGACGGCGCCGAGCGTGGCGGCCACCGCGGCGCGGTAGCTGTCGGTCATCTGGTCGGCGTGGGCCTTCTCGCCCGCCGACCCGCCCGGCTCGCCGGCCACGGTCAGGGCGAAGCTGAACCGCAGCGTGAGGTCATCGGACCCGGCCCCCTCGATCTCGTTCGCGATCGTGCCCAGCACCGGCCCGGCGATGCGGGTGAACACGACGCGGTGCGGGCGCTCGAGCGTGATCCGCTCGGAGAACGCCTGGCCCTTGTACACGATGTCGCGGTCGAACACGGTGTCGCTGTACCGGGCGGTGACGGTGCAGTCGGTCATCGACGGGACGAACGGCAGCGCGTTCTCCGCCTTGCGCACCAGCCCGTCCCACAGGGCGTCGGGCGTGATCAGCGGCTCGCCGGGCTCGTTCACGGGCAGCGCGTGCGTCACGAAGATCATGGGTGGACCGCCTCCGGGAGCACCTGGGGTCGAGTGATCTGGGGTCGGGTCGTCACCGGCTTCTGCGTCGGACCGAGCCACATGTCGATCGAGCCGCGCTCGGCGGGATCGAAGTAGCGGGGCCGCCAGGCCGCCTCGTCGGTGATCCGGCGGACGCCGTACGAGTACTCGTAGGTCAGGCCCTCGGGCCCGAGGAAGTACAGGAACACCGCGCCCGACTGCGGGTGGCGCCCCGGGCCCATCTCGATGGGCACGCCCTGGTCCTGCAGGTGGTGCCAGTTGCGGAACACGTCGTCGAGCTCGGCGACCTGGAAGTTCACGTGGCACAGGCCCGGCCGGTCGCCCTGGAACACCGCGAGCTTGTGGTGGACCTCGTCGATGCGCATCAGGCAGGCCGCGTCGCCGATCCAGTCCGAGGCCCGCGCGTTGAACGTCGTCGACCAGAACCGGTGGGCCTCGGCGACATCGGGGGCGTCGAGGCAGAGGTGGCCGAACTCGGTGATGCCCGACCCCCGGCCCGGCCGCACCGGGCGGGCGAGGGTCTGCTGCCCGCAGACCAGCTCGATCCGGTTGCCGAACGGGTCGTCGAACCCGATCAGCTCGCCGACCCGCCGCGAGCGGGCGTCGGCCGGCCCGCCGCGCCACACCGTGAACCCGCGGCTCTCGAGCTCCGTCTCCGCCAGCGCGAGGGCGCCGGGGCCGTCGACGGTGAACGCCGAGGCGATGACGCCCGAGACCCCCTCGACGAACGCCAGGCAGTGGTGCCGGGAGTCCGCGCGCAGATGGGCGACGCCGGGCTCGGTGTCGTCCGCGGGGCCGTCGACGTGCTCGAGCCCGACCACCTCGGTCGCGAACCGCACCGCGCCCGCGAGGTCGGCGGCGCCGGAGCGGACATAGGCGATGTCGACCAGCTCGATCACACCGGGGCCTCCCGCCTCGACAGTGATGGGGACCACTCAGGGTGCATACAGTTGAGACGGGTGTCAATGCGTGGGCGGGCGCTCGATGGTCGAGCTGTGACGTGGTTGACCGGTGGTGCCAAGTGTGCACACTCTAGGGACGTGAGCACAGTGCCGACGGACGCCACGCCCGCCCGTTTCCCCGCGACCGCCCCCTCCGCGCCGCCCGGCGGGCGCCTGGCCGGCAAGCGGGTGCTGATCACCGGCACCGCCGGCGGGCAGGGTGAGGCGGCCCAGGCGGTGTTCCTCCGCGAGGGTGCGCGGGTCGTCGGGTGCGACGTGCAGACCGGCGCGGCCGAGCGCACGGCGGGCCCGCTCGTGGCCGAGGGCTACGACGTCACCGGTCACACCGTCGACCTCGCGGACCCGGTGGCGGCGGAGCGCTGGATCGAGGAGAGCGCCGCGCGGCTCGGCGGCATCGACGTCCTCTACAACAACGCCGCGGGCGCCGGGTTCGCGCCGTTCGACCAGATGACCCTCGACCTCTGGCGCCACGTGCTCCACGTCGAGCTGGACATCGTCTTCCACACGACCCGGCCCGCCTGGCCGCACCTGCTGGCCACCGGCAACGCCTCGGTGATCAACACGGCGTCGATGTCCGGGCTGCGTGGCATCGCCCCGCTCGGGCAGGTCGCGCACTCGGCGGCCAAGGGCGGGGTCATCGCGATGACGCGCTCGCTCGCGGCCGAGGGCGCCGAGCGGGGCGTCCGGGTCAACACGATCTCGCCGGGCTTCGTCACGTCCCCGGCCACCGACCAGTTCGTCGGCGACGAGCTCCGGGCGTTCCAGATGGGGTTCCACCTGATCCAGCGGCCCGGTACCGGGCTCGACATCGCCCACCTGGCGGTCTACCTGGCCTCCGACGAGTCGGTGTGGGTCACCGGGCAGAACATCTCGATCGACGGCGGGGTCACGGCCGGCTTCCGCTGATCGCCACGGACCGCCGAAGCGCGCCTGCTCGCCCCACCGCCGCGATCCCTCACCCTCATGGCGCCGGGTCGCCGGAGCGGCTCGCTCGATGTCCGGACCCTGGTGACGACCGCGACCTACCTCGTCGTCGGCGCGGTCCTGGTGCTCCTCGTCCTCCTCGTCGCGGCGCCGTCGGTGAGCACCGTCCTCCCGACGGTCCCGACGTCGTCGATCCCCGCGATGGGCGACTACGACACCACGGGCGGGCTGGTCTGGACGCTCTACCGCGACGCCGGCGGCCCCGTCGCCCCCTGACCGGAGACGCTTCGGAAACCGAAGCGTCTCAGCGATCGCCTGTGCCGGTCCGCGCTCCCGGGTCTCCGGCCCCATGAGCGATCGACTCGACTTCTTCAGTCCGGGGCCACGCCGACGTCCGGAGTCAGGAGAGCCCCCATGATCACGTCCGCCGGGCCCGCACGATCCAGGTCGCCGCGTCGTACCGGACACCTCCGGGGTCGTGGTGGGCGACGAGGTCCGCGCGCAGGGCGGCGAGGGCGTCGTCGCGGGTCGCCGGGTCGAGGTCGGCGAGCAGTCCCGCCTGCTGGCCGGCCACGTAGCCCAGGGCGTCGTCGGGGTCGGCGCCGAACACCATGGGCGCGCGACGGGCCATGAACTCGACGTCGGTGAACCCGGCGTCCCGGAGCACCGCGTCCACGCGGGCGGGCACCGACAGGGACAGCGGGCTCGGACCCTGCGCCGGCGGGAACGCCACCGCGCGTCCCGCGGCGAGGATCGTCAGGAACGAGCGCAGCCACTCCTGGTGCTCGAGGCCCTGCCAGGTGAGCAGCACCATCCGGCCGCCCGGGCGCAGGGCCCGGGCGAGGTTGGCGAACGCCGCCACGGGGTCCGCGAAGAACATCGCGCCGTGGCGGCTGACGACGACGTCGGTGCCGCCGGCGGGGAAGGGGTGCACCTGGGCGTCGGCGTGCTCGAAGGTGACCGTGTCGAGCCCGGCGTCCGCGGCACGCTGCCGGGCGATCGCGAGCAGGCGCGTCGAGAGGTCGACGCCGGTGACGTGCCCGGGCGCTGCCGCCCGGGCCGCGTCGAGCGACGTCCGGCCTGCGCCGCACCCGACGTCGAGCACCGTCTCGCCCGTGGTGATCGCCGCGGCCCCGAGGAACGGCGGGTGGTGCGCGGCCACGGCGGCGTCGAAGCGGTCGGCGTGCTCCGCCCAGAAGGCGCCGGTCCCGCCGTCCCACGCCTCGGCCTGCGCAGCGTTGCCCGGGTCGGTCACGGCAGGGTCGATCGCGGTAGGGAGCCGGGCAGCCCGAAGCGCGCGTGGTGCTCGGCGCCGATGAACGAGGTGACCCCGGCGATGCGGTCGCCGCGCAGGGTCAGCACGTCGATCGACCAGGGCGTGTGCGGGGCGTCCGCGGGTTCGTCGGGCGCGCGCCGGTACGAGGCCACGGCGAGCTGACCGTTGGCGGAGACCTCGAGGTGGCGCCACGAGCCGCAGCCGCCGCCGAGCGGCACGGCGCGCGCGAACGCCGTCACCGGCCCGATCCCCGCGTACCAGTGGGTCATGGGCGGCATCGACCAGGTGACGTCCTCGGTGAGCAGGGCGACGAGCGCGTCGGCGTCGCCGCGCTCCAGTGCCGAGGAGTAGACGCGGACGACCTCGCGCAGGCGGGCGTCGTCGACCTCGCGCAACGTGCGCTGCTGGCTCGCCGTCGGCACCTTCTCGGCGACGAGCTTGCGGGCCCGCTGCAGCGCCGAGTTCACCGACGCCGTCGACGTGTCCATCGTCGTGGCGATCTCGGCGGCCGAGAAGCCGAGGACCTCGAACAGCACGAGCGCCGCCCGCTGGTTGCCCGGCAGGTGCTGCAGGGCCGCGACGAACGCCAGCTCCACCGACTCGCGCTCCTCGGCGCGGGCGCCCGGCTCGTCCGGGTAGGGGCCCAACCAGGCGACGTCGGTGACCGGGACGTCGCCCGTGGCCACGCGCTCGCTCGCCGGTCCGAGGTCGACGGGCAGGGCGCGGCGGCCGCGCGCGTCGACGAGGTCGAGGCACGTGCGGGTCGCCACCGTGTACAGCCAGGTGCGCAGCGAGCTCCGGCCCTCGAACGAGCCGAGCTTGCGCCAGGCGCGCACCAGCGCGTCCTGCAGCGCGTCATCGGCGTCGTGCGCCGAGCCGAGCATCCGGTAGCAGTGCGCGTGCAGCTCGCGGCGCAGCGGCGACACCAGGCGGCCGAAGGCGTCGTCGTCGCCGGCCCGGGCCCGGGCGAGGTCGTCCGTGAGATCGGGACTGACCGTGGTCTCGCTCACCCGTCCGATTCTGCCGCAGGCGGGCTGCCCCCGGGGGCGGATCCGGTCGGGCCCGCGGAGCCGGACTCGAACGCGTCGGAGACCTCGTCGAGGAAGCCCGAGATGGCCCGTGGCATCTCCTCGCGGAAGGCGGCGAGCAGGGCCTGCGCGGCCACGGGCTGCAGGGCGCCGACGACGTCGAGGACCTGCCCGTGGCGCTCGTGGGGGAGGCCGTCGCGGACGTGGTCGGCCCACACCGTGCGCCGGAACAGGTCGATGAAACTCGCCGTCACCGCGCCGACGTGGGTGGTCAGCTCCTCGCGCAGGTCGACGAGGGCGCTCAGCGGCATCCCGAGGCGGACGGCCTCGGCCCCGGCCCGCACGAGCCCGGGGTTGGGGACGCGCACGCGCCCGTCGTCGAGGGTCTGCACGAGGTGCGCGTCCACCAGCGAGCCCCAGGTCTCCTCGTCCACCGCGACCCCGAGCCAGCCCGGGAGGTCCGCGAGCGGCATCTCCAGCGGCGGCTCCGGGGCCCACGGCGCGAGCATGTGCAGGTACTGGGCGAGCGCCTCCTCCGCGGACTGCCGCGGTGTCGCCGTGACGAGGCGCTCGATCGCGGCGAGCGCGAACCCCTGCTCCTGGAGCTGGGCGATGAGGTCGAGGCGCGCGAGGTGCTCGGGCCCGTAGTAGCCGGTGCGTCCCTGCAGGTGGGGAGGCGGCAGGAGCCCCCGGGCGGCGTGCGCGCGGACGTTGCGCACGGTCATGCCCGCCCGACGGGCGAGCACGCCGACCGTCATCTCGTGCCCCGTGTCCACGGCCTCCACGCTAACGATGGCCCCGCGTGACATCTCGGGGCGACATATGACATGTGATCGTGTTTCATGTCGCCCTCGGAGGGTCATCCGTGGCCAGACGACAACCTGTACGTGTAACCCCCGGTTCCCGGTACTGGCGGTTCCATGTAGCGTGGCGGAGGTGAGCGACGTGAGCGATGAACAGACCGCCGGCCGACTCCCTCGCGGAGTACGGCGCCTCCGCAAGGTGGCGTCGCGGTTCACCACGCCGCTGCTCCCCGACGACTACCTCTCGTCGCTGGTCAACCCGCTCTGGTCGGCCCGCGAGCTGCGCGGCAAGGTCGTCAAGGTCGTGCCCGAGACCGAGGACGCGGTCACCCTCGTCATCAAGCCCGGCTGGGGCTGGTCGTTCGACCACCAGCCCGGCCAGTACGTGGGCATCGCGGTCCAGGTGGACGGACGCTTCCACTGGCGGTCCTACTCGCTGACGTCACCGCCCAAGCGGGACCAGGGTCACCTGTCGGTGACGGTCAAGGCGATGCCCGAGGGCTTCATGTCCCAGCACCTCGTCGGCGGGCTCGAGCCGGGCACCATCGTGCGTCTCGCGCCGCCGCGCGGCGAGTTCGTGCTTCCCGACCCGCCGCCGAAGAAGATCCTGTTCCTCACCGGCGGCAGCGGCGTCACCCCGATCATCGCGATGCTGCGCACGCTCGACCGCCGCGGCACGATGCCCGACGTCCTCGTCGCCCACTCGGCGCCGGACGAGGAGAGCCTGCTGTTCTCCGACGAGCTGGACCGGCTGTCGGAGAAGCACGAGAACCTGCGGGTGCACAAGCAGTTCACCCGCACCGCCGGCCACCTCGACCTCGACAACCTGTCCGACCTCTGCCCCGACTGGCAGGAACGCCAGGCCTGGGTGTGCGGACCGAACGCGCTGCTCGACGACGCCGAGCGCGTGTGGTCCGACGCCGGCCTCGACGAGCAGCTGCACCTCGAGCGCTTCTCGGTCGACCTCGCGGGCGGTGAGGCCGAGGGCGGCACCGTGTCGTTCAAGCAGTCCGACGTCGAGATCGAGATCGACGGTGCCACCACGTTGCTCGAGGCCGGCGAGCAGGCCGGCCTGCAGCTCCCGTTCGGGTGCCGCATGGGCATCTGTCACACCTGCGTCGTCCCGCTGCGCCAGGGCGTCGTCCGCGACCTGCGCGACGGCACCGAGCACCGTGCCGACGGCACGGGTGGCGCCGACTGGGACGCCGTCAAGATTCAGACCTGCGTCGGCGCCGCCGCCGGCGACGTCGTCCTCGACATCTGACCTCGTTTCCCGCCCGACCAGGTCCCACGTCCCCCGCCGGAGAGGAACCGACCATGGCCATTGCCGACGTCAAGGAGTTCGCCCACCTCAGTGAGGCGGACGTGGAGGCCCTCGGCCGCGAGTTCGACCAGATCCGCGCCGACTTCGAGGAGAAGCGCGGCGATGAGGACGCCGCCTACATCCGCCGACTGATCACGATCCAGCGCCGGCTCAACGTCGCCGGACGCGCCCTGCTCTTCGGCAGCCACCGCCGCGAGCTGTGGTGGGCCGGGGCGCTGACGCTCTCCGTGGCCAAGATCCTCGAGAACATGGAGATCGGCCACAACGTCATGCACGGCCAGTGGGACTGGATGAACGATCCGGAGGTCCACTCGGCCACGTGGGAGTGGGACAACGTCTGCCCCGCGGACCAGTGGAAGCACTCCCACAACTACCTGCACCACACGTACACGAACGTCATCGGCAAGGACAAGGACGTCGGGTACGAGATCCTCCGCGTCCGGTCCGACCAGCCGTGGCACCCGTACTACCTGACCCAGCCCGTGGTGAACACGCTGCTGATGCTGGCGTTCGAGTACGGCGTGTCCCTGCACGACCTCGACATCGAGGGCCTGCGGAAGATGGAGCTCGAGGACCCGGAGGAGTTCAAGCGCAAGCTGCAGGGCATCGCGCAGAAGCAGGCCCGCCAGATCGGCAAGGACTACGTCCTCTTCCCGGCCCTGGCCGGCAAGAACTTCGTCCCCACCGCGACGGCGAACTTCACGGCGAACATCATCCGCAACATCTGGTCCTACGCGATCATCTTCTGCGGACACTTCCCCGACGGGGCCGAGGTGTTCACCGAGGAGGAGCTGGAGAACGAGACGCAGGGCGAGTGGTACCTGCGCCAGCTGCTCGGCTCGGCGAACTTCACCGGCAACCGGCTGATGCACGTGATGTCGGGCAGCCTCGGCTACCAGATCGAGCACCACCTGTACCCGGACCTGCCGTCCAACCGGTACCCGGAGATCCAGGAGCGCGTCCTCGCGCTGTGCGAGAAGTACGACCTGCCCTACACCACCGGGGCGTTCCCGCGGCAGTTCTGGCAGGCCACGCGCTCGATCTGGCGGCTCTCGCTGCCGGCGAAGAAGATGCGCGAGGCCTCGCAGCGTCGTCAGGCCCGCGGCCTGCCGCGCAGCGCGGGCGCGGTCAACGCCACGGGCTCGGACAGCCCGGACACGCCGCAGACCCCGCCGGCCCCGGCGAACACCCCGGGGCACCCGGGGCCGAACCAGGCCTGAGTCACGAGCCCAGCGCGAGGACGTTGCAGACGTCCCCGCGTGGCCCGGTGCTCGTCAGGCCGCGCTGGGAGCGGATGCGCTCGGCGAGGTACTCGGCGTCGCGCCCGACGCCCGAGAACCGTCCCGAGCCCCAGGTCCACTGCCACGGCAGGCCCAGGAAGTAGAGCCCGGGGGAGCTGGTGACGCCGCGGGTGTGGGTCGGCGCGCCGCGTCCGGTGAACACCGGCACGTCGACCCACCGGAAGTCCTGGCGGAAGCCGATGCACCAGACCACCGAGGTGATGTCGGTGTCCGCCAGCGCCAGCTCGGTCGTCTCGGCCTCCGGGCGCCACACCGGCGTGTAGCGCTCCTCGGCCGGGACGTCGAGCTGCTCCTGCACGATGTACTTGTCGATCGTGTCCTTGATCGACTCGGAGACCTCGTCGGCATGGTCCAGCCGCTCGGTGAGGTCCGGGTTGAAGTGCAGCGTCCCGTCGCGGTGGTCGGTCATGAGGCCGTAGAGCCTCATGCCGTCCCTCGCGTGGGCCCGCAGGTCGATGTCGCGGCCGCCGTCACGACCGGTGACGTAGTGGTTGGCCTGGGCCCGTACGGCCTCACGGCGCGGGTGCTCGGTGACGGGCATGTCGTAGTAGCCCATCTCCGCGAGCCAGTCGGTGACGTCGCGGCCGCGGTAGAAGCGCGCGACCCGCGGGGCGTCGCCGACGACGAGGTGCACCCGGCGGCCCTCGAGGTGCAGGTCCTCCGCGATCTGCGCGCCGGACTGACCGCTGCCGACCACCAGGACCTCGCCGGGCGGCAGCTGCGCCCCGGACTTGTAGTCCTGCGACTGCACCTGGGTGATCCCGGCCGGCAGCGGCTGGGACATCGGCGGGGTGATCGGCGTGTGGTACCCGCCGGTGGCCACGACGACCTGGTCGGCGGTGAGCTCGCCCGCGTTCGTCGTCACCCGGTACGTGCCGCGGTCGTCGCGGGCGAGCCGCGTGACCTCGACGCCCTCGACCACCGGCGGCTCGATGAACGCGCGGTAGGCCTCGAGGTAGTCGACGATCTGGTCGCGGACCATGAACCCGTGCGGGTCCTCCCCGGCGTAGGGGAAGTCGGGCAGCTGGCACTGCCAGTTGGGGGTGACCAGGCAGAACGTGTCCCACCGGTAGGTCTTCCACGAGTGCGCCACCACGGCGCGCTCCAGCACGACGTGGTCGACCCCCTGCCGCTGCAGGCACCGGCTCATCGACAGCCCGGCCTGTCCGCCGCCCACGATCACCACCGGCCAGTGGCCCCCGGCCAGGTCCTCGGGGCCCGTCGGGCGGCGTCGTGAGGACCGGTTCTCCGGAGCCGTGTCGGTGGACAGCGCCATGATCACTCCTGCGTCACGTGAGAGCGGGATCGGGTCGACGTCGACCGGTGATCCCTACGATGCGCAGGGCCTGTTGCCGGGTGGTTGCCGCCGGACTGCCGCGGCGTTGCCGCGTGTAACGGCGCGGAGGAGCCGCCGGGAGCGATGGCGCGGCGATCGTCGTCGTCGAGGGTCGAGCGTGGCGCGGGTTGACGCGCGCGGCAGGGCTCCCGATGGTGGCGGAGTACGCCCCCGACGGGGTGCGGCCCGACGGTGCGGGGCCCGGCCGGCCACCCGCGGGCCCGAGGTGAGCGCTGGGCGATGGCAGGCCCTGCCGCTGCGGGCGCGTCCCACGTCGGCTCGCTCATCCATGTGCGAACGGTGGTCCGGCCCGGCGGCGGCCTGCCGAGAGCAGGCGCTGGAGGGCCATGCCACGGGAAGATCTGCCCGGTTCGAGGACGCCCGAGGGGATGAGGTGGGATTGCCCCGTGGCGCATGTGTGACTGGTATCATCGAACACATGTTCGACAGGGGCTACGCGACGGTGGTGGAGGAGCCACGTCCGTCCGCCGTGCCGCTGTGGTCGTCCTGGGTTCCCGGTCCCGAGCTCGCGGCGGCGCTGGCCGGATCGGAGGCCGTCGATCTCGTCGACGACGAGGGCCACGACGCCGCTGAACGTCTCGCCGGCTGGGAGGCGATCGCGAACTGGGCGACCGGCCACCTCTACCGCGAGACCGGCGAGTACCTCCACGCCCGTCAGGGCCGCGTCCGTGGGGCCGGACGTGCGGAGCTGGTGTCCGAGGCCGTGGCGATGGAGGTCGCCACGCTCGCCCGGGTGGCGCCGCGCACCGGGGAGATCCGCATCCACCAGGCCGAGACCCTGATCGACCAGCTGCCCCGCACCCTCGACGCGCTCGAGGCCGGACAGATCTCGATGTCGCACGTGCGGGTCGTGATCGAGCAGACCGAGCTGTGCGATCCGGGGACGGCCCGTGCCGTGGACGCCGAGCTGTGGTCCCGCCCGGCCCGTGACCGGACGCCGACCCAACTGCGTGCTCTGGTGCGCCGCATCGTCACCCGGCTCGATCCCGACCTGCTGCGCCGTCGGCCCGAGCAGGCGCGGAAGGACCGCGATCTGCGGTACTGGTCGGACGACCACGGCGCCACCGCGTCCTGCAGCTGCGCCTGCCCGCCGACGAGGCGCGCGGGGTCTACGCGGTCATCGACGGGTTCGCCCGTCGCGCCGGCGACGGTCCCGACGGCGAGAAGCGCGACCTCGCGCAGAAGCGCGCCGACACAACCCGCGACCTCCTCCTCGACGGCGCCACCGCCCGCGACGATGGTTGCGCGGGCGACTGCTCCTGCGGCTCCGCCGAGGGGGTGGGAGGAGACGGCGTCGGCGGCGCGACGAATGAGGCGCCCGATGGGTCGACCGACACGGCGCCTCGTGGGCCGACGGACACGACGCCCGATGGGCCGACCGACACCGCGCCCTACGGGACGACTGGGACGACGACCTGCGACGGCGACCCGGCGGCCAGCCCTTCCGACGCAGAGGCCAACCCCGACCCCCGGACCTCGCCCATCGAGGACCAGCGCGACCCGGTGCGGGGGGTACAGGTCGGTGCCCGGTCGCCCGTGCGGGCCGAGATCCGGGTGACCATCGGGTGGGACGTCCTGGCCGGGTTCTCGGACCGGCCCGCGGAGCTCGAGGGCCACGGCCCGATCCCGGCCGAGATGGGTCGCCGGCTGGCGGGCGACCCGGGCTCGTGGTGGCGGCGGCTCCTCACCGACCCGGTCACCGGAACGGCCTCCCACCTCGACGCCCGGCGCTACCGACCACCCGTGTCGATGCAGGAGTTCGTGCGCGCCCGGGACATGACCTGCGCGGCACCCGGCTGTCGAGTGCCGGCCGCGCGCTGCGACCTCGACCACGTCGTGCCGTACGAGCACGGCCGTCCGGGCGGCGGTGCCGGGCCGACGCGCGCCGACAAGCTCAAGCCGGAGTACCGGCGGCACCACCGGCTCAAGACGTTGTCCGACTGGACGGCCGAGCTCGGCCCGGATCCCGAGGGCGGAGGGGAGGCCGTGATCATCTGGACCTCGCCGTCCGGGCACCGCTGGTGGGTGCGGCCGCCCGAGCTCGACCCGCCCTCGTGGGAACGCCCGACGGACGACTGGCCCCGGGAGGTCGACTCGTGGCGACGGCGCGAGGCCGATCCGACCGTCGGCTCCTGGCCGCGCGCGGGCTGACGAATGCCGTGGTCACCCGTCGCCCTCGGTCATGAGCGCGACCAGCCGGGCGTAGGGGAGCTCGTCGGCCCCCGCGAGCGCGCCCCACCCGCGCCCGGCGGTGGTGTCCGCGACGATCGCGAGGGCGCGGGCGAGGGCGGCTCGGTAGAGCGAGGAGCCGAAGCTGATCCGGCGCACCCCGAGGGCCGCGAGCTCGTCGAGCCCGAGCCCCAGGTCGCGGGAGGCCAACAGGTTCACGGGGACGCCGTCGCAGGCGCCGACCAGCGCGCCGACGAGGTCCGCGACCGAGCCCAGCTCGTTCCCCGTGCGCTGAATGCCCGGCACGAACAGGCATGTGGCCCCGGCCGCGCGGTAGCGCTCGAGGCGGTCGAGGGCGAGTCCGAGGCGTTCGGCCGACCGGCCCTCGGGGGTCCAGAAGACGTCGGTGCGCGCGTTCAGCACCGCCACCGACGACAGCTCGCGGATCGCGGACGCTGCCGCGGCGACGATCTCCGCCTGCATGCCGACGTCGCGGAGCCGGCCGGTCGCGGGGTCGGTGTCCTCGATGTTCACCCCGCTCGCGCCGGCGAGGACGGTGCGCGAGACGGTCCCGTGCACCTCCTCCGGGGTCGCGCCGAAGCCCGCTTCCAGGTCGACGGTCACGGGCACGTCCTCGGCGGCGACCGCCTCGATGACGGCAGCCGCGCCGGCGATCGCTGCGTCCCGTCCCATCCGCTCGCCGTCGGCGAGACCCGCCGTGGCGGCGACGGCCGCGCTCGACGTCGCGATGGCGACCGTGCCGGGGCGGGCGGCAAGGACCCTGGCGCTCCCCGCGTCCCACGCGTTGGGCAGCAGGAAGAGCTGCTCGTGCGCCGCCGCGAAGCGCTCTGCGCGGGCCTGAGCCGCGTCAGAGAGGGGGGAAGCCATGACGACACGCTAGGTCGGCGTCGCTTCGGTGATCGCCGAACCTCCCGCTCCCCGGGAGTCGCGCTGCGCCGGGGCGGCGGTGGGAGCGAGGGTGTCCCTGTGCGTACGGACGTGGTCGTCGTCGGCGCCGGCCCCGCGGGGCTGGTGCTCGCCTGGCTCCTGCAGCGGGCGGGGGTGGCGACGACGGTCGTCGAGTCCCAGCCGCAGACCGAGCTCGGCCTCCTGCCGAAGGCCGGCATCGTCGAGTACCGGACGGTGCAGATGCTCACCGCGGAGGGCCTCGGCGACACGGTCCTGCCGTTCGCGGCCGAGAACCGGCGCTGCGAGTTCCGGACGGCCGACGAGTCGGTCGTCGTCGACTACGCCGAGATCACCGGCGGCCGCCCGCACTACGTCTTCCCGCAGCACGAGCTGGTCGCGCGGGTGGCGGCCTCCTTCCTCGACGAGGGCGGCTCGGTCCTGTTCGAGCACCGGGTCACGGCCGTCGAGCAGGACGCCGACGGTGCGCGGCTGTCGGTGACCGGTCCGGACGGCCCGCTGGAGATCCTCGCCGACACCGTCGTCGGCTGCGACGGCGCGGGCAGCGCGGTGGCGCGCTCCCTGCGGGGGCACCTGAGCGTCCACGACCGCCACCACCCCATGCGCTTCCTCGTGATCAGCGCCGCGATGCCGCCCCTGGTCGACCACACCATCTACGCCGCCCACCCGCGGGGCTACGCCGCGCACATGCGCCGGCTGCCCGACGTCACCCGGCTCTACCTCGAGGTGCCGGCCGGCGACACCGCCGCCGACTGGCCCGCCCCGCGGCTGCGCGAGGAGCTGGGCCGGCGCCTCGGCGCGGACCTCGGCGACGTCGAGCTACCCGAGGTCGACGTCCTCGACCTGCGGGTCCGGGTGACGACGCCGATGCAGCACGGGCGGGTGTTCCTCGTCGGCGACGCCGCGCACCTGATCACCCCCGCCGGTGGCAAGGGCATGAACCTCGCGCTCGGCGACGCCGTCGAGCTCGCCCATGGGCTGATCGAGCAGTACGGACCGCAGCGCGACGGCACCCGCACCGCGCGCTACAGCGACACCCGCCTGCCGGTGATCTGGCGGACCGAGGCGTTCTCCGACTGGTTCCTGCGCGTCATCACCGCCCCGCCCGGCGCCGGGGACGACCGCGACGGCTTCGGGCTCGGCCTGCGCGAGGGCTGGGTGTCGACGCTGCAGCACGACCCGCTGCTGCGGCGCTGGTTCGCCCACGCCTACGCGGGCGTCGACCCGGAATGAGACCCGGAAATGACACGGCGGCCCCGCCCCGGGTCCCGGCACGGAGGCAGTCGCGCGCGTCGGCGCTCTGCGGGGGTCAGGCGCCGTGCGTCGCCGCGGAGCGGTAGTCCGTGTACTGGTAGGGGTTGTCGAGGATCTTCGTCTCGGGGATGTCGGGGTTCATGCCCTGGCGCCAGTCGTCCTCGCCGAGCTCGCCGCGCAGGTGGTCGACGGTCTCCTCCACCGCGCGCCGTGCGGCGCCCAGGTCGACCCCGACGAGACGGTGGTCGCGCTTGACGACGCGGCCGTCGACGAGCACGGCCTCGACGTCGCCGCGCTGGGCCTGGAACGCGACGTGCCCGTGCGGGTGCAGGATCGGGAAGCTCACCGGCGAGTGCTCGTTGCGGATCAGCACGAGGTCGGCCTTCTTGCCCACCTCGACGCTGCCGAGGTCGGCCTCGCGCCCGAGGGCCCGCGCGCCGCCGCGGGTGGCCATGTCGACCACGTGCTCGGCGCGCAGCGCGGCGTGGGTGACGGTCTCGCCGCGGGCGTGGGCCTCGAGATGCTCGCGGGAGCGGTCGGCGCCGAGGGTGGTGCGCATCGCGGTGAACAGGTCGCCCGACCACCACACCGAGGTGTCCATCGACAGGGACACCGGGATGTCGTGGCTGCGCAGGGCCCAGGTGGGCGGGTAGCCCTGTCCGGCGCTCTGCTCGCTCTCGGTGGACACCGACACCGAGCCGCCGGTGGCCGCGATCCGGTGGTACGAGTCGGCGGACAGCGTCGCCGCGTGGACGTAGATCGTCTCCGGCGCCATGAAGCCGTGCTCGTACATGAGGCGGATGCCGTCGTCGTTGGTCGCGCCCCAGACGCCGGCGTGGGTGGTCACCGGGAGGCCGAGGTCGCGGGCGACCTCGAACGCCGGCTTCTCCGGGAACGACGGATCGCCGGTGACGTCGAACGCGAGCTGGAAGCCCTCGACGTCGCTGCGGCGCCGGTCGAGGAAGTCGCGGAGCTCGGAGGTCCCCGTCCAGTTCGCGGGGGCGTCCTGGATGTTGCCGTAGGCGAGCAGGAAGCGGCCGGGCACGGCGGCGAGGGCGTCGACGGCGGCGTCGGCGTGCTGGGTGGTCTGCAACCCGTGCGACCAGTCGACGCAGGTGGTGACGCCGGCGTCGATCGCCTCGATGGCGGCGACCAGGTTGCCCGCGTGCACGTCCTGCGGGCGGAACTTGCGCCCGTGCTCGAGGTAGTACCAGACGAAGTACTGCGTGAGCGTCCAGTCGGCGCCGTAGCCGCGCATGGCCGTCTGCCACATGTGCCGGTGGGTGTCGACCATGCCCGGCATCACGATGCCGCCGCGCGCGTCGATCTCCTCGGTGCCCGCCGGCACCTCGAGGCCGACCCCGACGCCGGCGATGCGGTCGTCGACGACGAGCACGTCGTGGCCCTCGAGCACGGTGTGCCCGGTGTCGACGGTGAGCACGGTGCCGCCGCGCAGGACGACGGGGCGCCGCTCGGGCTGGCTCATGGACGGGCTCCTGCCACTCGCGGACGGATGTCCGGCAGACGGTCAGATGATGTGGGTCACTGTCGTCCAGCGATGGTCCAGCTGTCAACGACCTGACGCGCGCGACCCGGTGACCGGGATCGGCGGGTGCTGTCCGCCAGGCGGACATGCGGTTACGCTCCCGCCACCCGGACCTCGAGGAGGGTGGTGGGAGTGCCACGGGACGGAGCGGGCCCGGACTTCATCGAGGCCCTCGCGCGCGGCCTGGACGTGATCACGGCGTTCAAGGCCGGGCGCCCGGTGATGACGCTCGCCGAGGTGGCCGCCACGACCGGGCTCGCGCGCCCCACGGCGCGACGCATCCTGCTCACCCTCGCCGAGCTGGGGTACGTCCGCGCCGGCGAGCGCGGCTTCACCCTGACGCCCCGGGTACTCGACCTCGGCGTGGCCTACGTCGACGCGCTGGGCCTGTGGGACATCGCGCGCCCGCACCTCGAACGCCTGGTGGAGCGCACCGGCGAGTCGTGCTCGGTCGCGCAGCTCGACGGCTCCGACATCGTCTACGTCGCGCGCGTGGCCGTCCCGAAGATCGTGTCGCTGACCGTGCAGATCGGAACGCGCTTCCCCGCGCTGCCGACGTCGCTGGGCAAGGTGCAGCTCGCCGCCCTGGCGCCCGACGAGCTCGAGCGCATCCTCGCCGAGCCCACCCGCTCCGGTCTGACGGCGCGCTGGCGCCCCGACCGCGAGGAGCGCGACGCCGCGCTGCGCGAGGTGCGCGCCCGTGGCTGGGCGCTCACAGACGAGCAGCTGGCGCCGGGCATCCGCTCGGTGGCCGCACCCCTGCGCGACGGCGAGGGCCGCGTGATCGCCGGGGTCAACGTCAACTGCCACGCCGCCGAGACCTCGGTGGCCCACCTCGTCGAGCACCACCTGCCCCTGCTGCTGCAGGCCGCGGGCGACATCTCCGCCGACTTCGCGAGCCGGGAGAGGCTGCCGCGGGTCACCGCCCCGGCGTCGTGAGCCCCCGGCTCAGGAGGCCGGATCCACCAGGTCCAGGAACACCCACGTCGCGCCGGGCGCCAGCCCCGCCAGGCGGCGCCCGCACCCGTGCCGGACGGCCGGTCCGGACGTGACGTGCTGGGTCCCGCCGTGCAGGTCGCGGAAGACGCGGTTGAGGTCCCCGCTGCGCAGCGCAGTCGTGCCCGCCCACTGGTAGACGGTCCGCCCGACGTCCTGGGCCGCGGTCGTCGCGGTGTGCAGGGCGAGCCGCAGGAGCGTCTCCTGGTCGGCGGTGAGGTGCTCACCGCGGTCGAGGGTGGCCTCGACGTCGGCCCATACCTCCATGTTCCAGGCGCGGGCCGAGCGCAGCGTCGCCTCCGCGCGGGCGTAGTCGGCGTGGAACTCGGCGGTGTCGACGCCGGCGTTGCGCGTGCCGGTCCTCGCCGTCGCCACCGCCTGCATCTCGTCGAGCAGGCGCCGGCCGACGCCGAGGGCCCAGCCGACGTGCTGGAGGCTGGCGAAGTTCGCCAGTCCCAGCCGGAACACCGCCCCGCCGAGCCGCGGTTCGGTGGTGGTCGCGACGTAGGTGTACTCGGCCGGGACGAAGACGTCCTCGCAGCGGTAGTCGACGCTGCCGGTGGCCCGCAGCCCCATGACGTCCCAGTCGTCGACGATCGAGACCTGCTCCTTGGGCAGGGTGAAGACCCGCACCTCGCCGGTGTCGACCATCGCCGCGGTGTGGATGTGCGTGGCGTGGTGCAGCCCCGAGGCGAACGACCCCGAGCCGGACAGCAGGTACCCGCCGTCGACGGCGCGCGCCCGGCCCGGCCGCGTGCCCTGGCCGGCCGCGAGGGTGCGGTCGCCGTGTGCGGCGACGAGGTCGGCGAAGTGCCTCGTCGCCGACCACCTGCTGCGCAGGCCCCGTCGCTGGGCGGGTGCGGTGGTCTGGACCGGCGCCGCGTTCGGTCCGCCCGGCACCGACCGGTCGCTGCCCCCGTCGGCGTCGGACCGCCTGCCCCTGCGCGGGCTCCCGGTGCTGGTCACCAACGGTGATGCGGACCCATGGGTGCCGCTCGCGCACACCGAGGAGCTGGTCGCCGAGCTGCGTGCGCGCGGGGCCGCGCCCGAGCTGCGGGTCCAGCCCGGACGGGACCACGAGGTGGCCGTCGACGAGGTGGACGCGGCGGCGGCCCTGCTGGTCCTTCTCGCCTCACGGCCTTGACGATCTCGCCCACGGCGAGCAGGCTCCGCTTCGACGGACAGGTGTCCGGCTGGCGGACGGAGGGCGTGAGGATGGCGTCGGAGGACCACTCCGAGGGGATCGGCGGCGGGCCGCTGGCCGGGCTGGTGGTGGCCGACTTCTCGCGGGTGCTGGCCGGGCCCTACGCGACGATGCTGCTGGCGGACCTGGGTGCCGAGGTGATCAAGGTCGAGTCGCCGCAGGGCGACGAGACGCGCACCTGGATGCCGCCGAAGCGCGACGAGACGTCGACCTACTACCTCGGGATCAACCGCGGGAAGCGCTCGATCGCGCTCGATCTGCGCGACGCCGAGGACGTCGCGCTGGGCAAGGAGCTCGCCCGCCGCGCCGATGTCCTCATCGAGAACCTGCGCCCGGGCGGCATGGCCAAGTACGGGCTGGACTACGAGTCCGTCGCGGCCGACAACCCGGGGCTCGTCTACGCCTCGATCTCGGGCTTCGGGTCCACAGGCGGCGGGCACGTGCCGGGCTACGACCTCATGGTCCAGGCGGTGTCCGGCCTGATGAGCCTCACCGGCGCCCCCGACGGCCCGCCCTTCCGCGCGGGCATCTCGATCTTCGACGTGATGGCGGGCAAGGACGCGCTCATCGGCATCCTGGCCGCGCTGCGCCACCGCGACGCGACGGGGAAGGGCCAGCACGTCGAGGTCAGCCTGCTCGGCTCGGCGATGTCGGGGATGGTCAACCAGAGCTCGGCCTACGCCGCGGGCGGCGTCGTCCCCACGCGGATGGGCAACGCCCACCCCAGCGTCGTGCCCTACGAGCCGCTGCCGACCGCCGACAACGACCTCATCGTCGCCGCCGCCAACGACGGCCTGTTCCGCAAGCTGGTCGTCGTGCTCGGGCTGCCCGAGCTGGCCGACGACCCGCGGTTCCTGCGCAACGCCGACCGCACCGAGCACCGCGAGGAGCTGCGCCCGATCCTGATCGAGGCGCTCTCGGCGAAGGGCGCGGAGGAGTGGTTCGACCTCCTCGTCGACGCCGGGGTGCCGTGCGGGCCGATCAACTCCGTTGCCGGCGGCTTCGCCATCGCCGAGCGCTTCGGTCTCGACCCGATCGTCAGCGTCGGGGAGGGGGAGCGCGCGGTGCCCACCACCCGCAACCCGATCCGCTTCTCCGGCACGCCGGCGGTCTACGAGCTTCCGCCGCCGGAGCTCGACGAGCACGGCGCGGAGCTGCGTCGCTGGTTGACGACACCGGAGGGGCAGGCATGACCGAACACCCGACGGCCCTGTATCCGACTGCTCTGGGTGCGGCCTCCAAGGACGAGATCACGCTGCTCGGGCACGACCTCGCCCGCGACGTCATGGGCGAGGTCTCGTTCGGCGAGCTCGCGTTCTGGCTCGCGACCCAGCGGCGCCCGACGCCCGGGGAGACGCGGGTGTTCGAGGCGGTGCTCGCGGCGCTCGCCGACCACGGCTACACGCCCACCGCGATCATCAGCAGGCTCGCCCTCCTGTCCGCGCCCGACTCCGTGCAGGGCGCACTGGCCGCGGGTCTGCTGGCCGGAGGCTCGCGGTTCCTCGGCGTCACCGAGGACTGCGGGCGGTTCCTGCACGCGGTGCTCGTCGAGAACACGATCCCCACCGACGACGCCGGCTGGGACGCCCTCGCCCTGGAGACCGTGACGGCGCAGCGGGCGGCCGGGAGGTTCGTCCCCGGCCTCGGCCACCACGTCCACAAGGACGGCGACCCGCGCACGCCGCGGCTCATGGAGATCGCGACCGAGGAGGGCCTGTTCGGCCCGCACCTGGCGCTGTTCGCCGCGATCGGGCGGGTGCACCCCCAGGTGCTCGGCAAGACCCTGCCGCTCAACGGCGCCGGGGTGTGCGGGGCGGCGCTCGCCGACCTCGGCCTGCCGCTCGAGCTGCTGCGCGCCTTCGCGCTGCTGGCCCGCACCGCGGGACTCATCGGCCAGCTCGCCGAGGAACTGCGCCACCCCGTCGCGAACGACATCTTCCTGTCGGTGGACCGCAACAACCGCCCGACGGATCCTGATCCCTACAAGCCTGCCGACCTCTAAGCCACCAGGAGGGCGCGATGGCGCACCCGGTCACCCCCGTCGTCGTCACCGAGGACACGATCACCGATCTCGCCGCGGCCCGCTGGGGCACGGCCCACGACCCGCGCACCGCGGAGCTGATGAGCGCCCTCGTCCGCCACCTCCACGCGTTCGCGCGCGAGACCCGGCTCACCGAGGCGGAGTGGATGGCGGCGGTGCGCTGGCTCACCGACGTCGGGCAGATCAGCGACGACAAGCGCGAGGAGTTCATCCTCACCTCCGACGTGCTCGGCCTGTCGATGCTGGTCGTGCAGCAGAACCACCGCTTCGCCGAGGGCGCGACGCCCGCCACCGTGCTCGGCCCGTTCCACATCGAGGGCTCACCGGAGCTGGGCTACGGCGCGGACATGTCCCAGGGCCTGCCGGGCACCCCGCTCTACGTCCACGGCACGGTGCGCGCGCTCGACGGGACGCCGATCCCCGGCGCGGTGCTCGACGTCTGGCAGGCGGACTCCGACGGCGCCTACGAGTCGCAGCTCGACGTCGACGAGGCGCGTCTGCGCGGGAAGTACACCGCCCGCGAGGACGGCACGTACTGCGTCCGCACGATCGCCCCGCTCGGGTACGCGATCCCCATGGACGGCCCGGTCGGCACCCTCATCTCGAAGACCGACATCAGCCACTACCGGCCCGCCCACGTGCACTTCCTGCTCAACGTGCCCGGCTTCGAGCCGCTGATCACGCACCTCTTCCGGGAGGGGGCGCAGTACCTCGACAGCGACGTCGTCTTCGGCGTCAAGCGGGAGCTGGTCGTGACCTTCACCGAGCGCGAGCCGGGCCCCACGCCCGACGGCGGGCACTGCGACGTCCCGTGGTGCGAGGCCGCGTACGACTTCGTGCTGCAGCCGGCCGCCTGACCGACACCCCCGAGGAGCCCCCGTGCCGACCCTGCCCCTGCTGCCGACGTCGCTGGTCGGCAGCTACGCCCAGCCCGACTGGCTCATCGACCGCGCCAAGCTCGCGGGGCGCTTCCCGCCGCGGGTGCGGGCCAAGGAGCTGTGGCGGGTCGCCCCGGAGTTCCTCGCGCAGGCCCAGGACGACGCCACGCTCCTGGCGATCAAGGCCCAGGAGGACGCGGGCCTGGACGTCGTCACCGACGGCGAGATCCGTCGCGAGAGCTACTCGAACCACTTCGCGACGGCCCTCGACGGCGTCGACGTCGACAATCCGGGCAGCGCGCTCGACCGCAGCGGGCACCCGAACCCGGTCCCGCGCATCACCGGCCCGATCGAGCGGCCGAAGCCGATCCAGGTCGACGACCTGCGCTTCCTGCGCGCGGCGACCGACCACACGATCAAGATGACCGTGCCCGGCCCGTTCACGATGTCCCAGCAGGCCCAGGACGACCACTACGGCGACCCGGAGGCCGCGGCGATGGCGTACGCCGCGGTGGTGAACGCCGAGGTCCGCGACCTCTTCGCCGCCGGGGCGGACGTCGTGCAGATCGACGAGCCGTACATGCAGGCTCGTCCCGAGGCCGCGCGGGCCTACGGGCTGGCGGCGCTGAACGCCGCGCTCGACGGCGTCACCGGCACCACGGCGGTGCACATCTGCTTCGGTTACGCCGCGATCATCCACGAGCGGCCCGAGGGGTACTCGTTCCTGCCCGAGCTCGCGGGCAGCCCGGTCCAGCAGATCTCGATCGAGACCGCGCAGTCCGGGCTCGACCTCGGGGTGCTGCGCGACCTCACCGACAAGACGATCATCCTCGGGGTGCTCGACCTGTCCGACCCGGCGGTGGAGACGGCCGAGACCGTCGCCGGCCGCGCTCGTCGCGCCCTCGAGCTGCTCCCGCCGGAGCAGGTCGTCCTCGCCCCCGACTGCGGGCTGAAGTACCTGCCGCGCGACTCGGCCGAGGGCAAGATGCGCGCGCTCGCCGCCGGAGCGGCGCTGCTGCGCGCGGAACTCACGTAGGAGTTCACCGAGGGGCGCACCGGGAGGATCGTCCTCTCGGTCCAGTGGGTACCACCGCTCGTCAGCGCCGTTGGCGTCGTTCGAGCAGGAGGAAGCCCATGGCCGACCCCAGCGAGTCCACGAAGGCGACCCGCGCGGGTCAGCGCATCGCCGGCGCCGCCAAGCAGGCGGCCGGAGCGATCACCGACAACCAGGACCTGCGCGCCGAGGGCGAGCTCCAGCAGGAGAAGGCGGACGCGGCGAAGGAGGCACGGCGCGCCGACGAGTTCGCCGCGCAGAAGCGCGAGGAGGCCGAGGCCACCGCCCGCGAGGAGGAGCTCCGCGTCGAGCGCGAGCGCCTGGCGGCCGAGGACGCCGCCGCCGCGCGGGAGGAGCGCGCCGAGCAGGACCGGCAGGCCGAGCAGCAGCAGGCGGCCCGCGACACCGCGGTGCGCCGGCAGGCCACCGAGCAGGTCGCGCAGGCCCGCGAGCAGGACCTGCGTCGCGACGAGGTGGATGCGGTGCACGAGCGCGCCGCCGCCGAGGAGCGCGCGCAGGACGAGGAAGTCCGAGCCGAGCGGGCCCGTCGCGACGCGGCCGCGCTCGAGAACGTCGAGGAGTCCTGAGATGACCAATCCGGTGGCCGCGGTGCCGCGGACGATCGTGTCGCTGGGCTTCGGCGCGGCGCGCGTGCCGGTCGACCTGCTCGCGCAGGTGACCGGGAACGGCAACAACCGTGAATGGGGGCCGACCCTCGCCCTCGACAGCGTCGAGGCGACGGTGCGCGGGCTGCTGGGCTCGCTGCTCGGCGACCCGGAGCTGGCCGCGCAGGGTCACGTGAAGGAGGCCCGGGTGCAGCAGCGCACCGAGGCCGCGGAGCGGGACCGGGCGGCGGACGCGCGGCGCGAGGTCGCCGACGACCGGCTGCAGCGCCGGCGCGAGGAGGACCAGCAGGCCCGCGAGCAGGTGCGGAACCAGGCGCAGGAGCAGAAGCAGCAGCTGGAGCAGGAGCGCCGGCAGCGCGCGCAGGAGGCCGAGGAGCGCGAGCAGCAGCGCAAGGAACAGGCCCGGCGCGACGAGCAGAAGGCGCAGGAGCGCGCCGACGAGCACGCGAAGGAGGCCCACCGCACGCGGGTGGCCGAGGAGACCGAGGCCGTCGCCGCCGAGCGCGAGGCGGCGCAGCGCAAGGCCGAGGCCCTCGAGCTGGCGGAGGCCGCCGACGAGGCGCGTCGCCGGCGCTGACCTCAGGCGCGCGCGGTGGCGCCGGTGTACTGGACGAGGAACGCGGCCACCAGGTCCGTCGCCTCCTTCTGTGCGGCCGCCAGCCCGGGCCGTGTCCCGCCGAACGCGATGCCCCCGCTCCACGGCGCCTCGGTGGGCAGCAGCGCGCACCGGATCAGGTGCCCGGCGCCGGGGAAGGCGTGGTGCTGGTCGTCGACGCGGGCGCGACGCGCCAGCAGGGTCCGCGCCATCGGGCCGGAGGGCCAGAGCGCGTCGTCCTCGCCGGTGAGGACGAGCAGGGGACAGGCGACGTTCTCGGCCGCGATGGCCGCGTCGGCCCCGTCGATCGTGTCCCGCGCGAGGCCCGCCTCGTAGGCCGGACGCAGTCGCAGGAGGGTCGGCCGGTGCGCCGCGACGTCGCGCCGGACGCTCAGGGCATGGCGCACGAGCTGCCCCATCAGCACCCCGCTGGGGAGGGGCTGCCACGGCAGCGGGGCGCCGCGCAGCGTCCAGGAGGGGGTGCCGGGCACCTCGCCGCCGCCGCCGACCGCCTGCCACGTGACGCTGCTCGGGCTGACGAGCACGAGCGCGGTCGGGTGGACGAGCCCCGCGGCCGCGGCGGCGAGGACCCCCTCGGAGCCGCGCGAGATCGCCGTCGCGCCCACCCGCCCCGGGTCGACCGCGGCGTGGCCCGCGAGGAGGTCGAACGCCTCCGCGAACCGTTCCAGCGGCACCTCCCGGATCGCCGTCGCGGCGTCCTCCTCGGTGATCCACGAGGCCGCGAGCGCCACCAGACCCCGCGAGGCCAGCGCCGCCGCGAGCCCGATCTGGGAGTCCGACCCGCCCTCGGAGCCGCCGAAGCACGCGACCGCGGCCAGCCGGTCACCGGCGGCCGCGTCGGCGGGGAGCGCGAGGTGGGCGACGCGGCCACCGAGGTGCACGGTCTCGATCCGCACGCCGGGACCGGCCGCGTGCCGCCGGACGGTGCGCGTCGCGGACCGCCCGCCCGAGCGGGCACGCACCGTGACCTGCCACGGCTCGGCCGGCGGGACGAACATCGAGGGCGTCGGGTCCCCGCCGCCCGACAAGCCGTCGGGCGCGTCGACGCAGCGCATCGCCCAGATCGGGGCGTCGCCGTCGGGGGCGTCCCAGTCGCCGCCGGTGGGGGTGGCCCGGTCCGGGTCGACGACGCCGTCGGCGCCGGCGGGCAGCGTCGCACGCGAGCGCCACGCGCGGCCCACGAGGTCGGTGCCCTCGACCTCGAGCTCGACGGGCCCGTCGGCGCCACGCACGACGAGGTCGAACGGCTCGTCGTGGCGCCGGTCGGCGGCGAGGTCGATCTCCAGCCCGTCGGCCGCGTCGGGCGGCGGGGTGCCCTGGGCCACGGGCGCCGGGTCACCGGCGGAGCGGGCGTCGACCTCCGCCGACCGCGACGCGAACCACGGCGGGAACGCCCCCGAGATCGTGCCGCCCAGCCCGAGCAGGACGAACGGCGCCACCCAGTAGCAGAGGATCGACAGGGTGTCGGTCGAATCCAGCATGGTGGCCGACCCGTCGACGATCGGGGGGATCGCCGAGAGCAGCGTCATCAGTGCGAACAGCCCGGCCCACATCCAGGTCATCGCCGTGGTGATCGCGCGGAACCCGTCGGTGCGGGCCGTGACGGCGTCGACGGTCGGCGTCGCGTAGTCCAGGACGAACGGGCGCCCGAGGGCGAGCCCCGCGAGCACGACGGCCAGCAGCCCGGCGTTGCCCAGCGGCTGCAGCCAGCGCTCGAGCACGTCGTCCGGGACCACGAACGCGAGGACCGCCAGGACGACGAAGACCACGAGCGTGCCGGTGTCGAGCGTCCGGCCCGGTGCGTGCCGGAGTCGCCCGACCAGCAGCGCCAGCCCGGAGACGGGCACCGCGACCAGCACCGCGAGCTGGAACGGGACGTTGCCGACGAGGACCCAGTAGACGATCCAGGGCAGGAAGCCGACGACGAAGGCCATGCCCGGATGATCGGGCCCGCGCGGCTCAGGGCAGAGAGTCGGTGGCCCCCGTCGCCCGATCGGACGAGTCGTCGTCCGGCGCCGGCCCGGACGGGATGGGCTCGGAGCGCTTCGTGTGACGTGGACCGCACAGCCCGTGGCACGGCATGCTGCCGTGATGGCCGCTCCCGCCCGCCCGGACGCCGCCCGGGAGACGCGCACCGTGCTGTGCCGGGCGCTGCTGGAGGACGTCGACGGCCTCGCCGACCGGCTCACCCGGCGGATCCTCGAGCGGGAGGACGTCTACGGGGTGCTCGGCGTGCCGGTGCGCGACGACCTCCGCGCGACGTGCCGGGCGAGCCTCGAGCGCCTGCTCACCCAGCTCGCGGGCGACCTGCCCGACGACGTCGACGCGGCTGCCCTCACCGTCGACACCGGGCGTCGCCGGGCGCGCCAGGGGGTGCCGCTCGAGGTCGTGCTGCGCGCCTACCGCCAGTGCGGGCGGCTGGTCTGGGAGCGGATGCGGGCAGTGTCGCAGGAGCGCTTCGCCGGGGCGCACGACGCGGCGCTGCTCGTCGTCGCCGACGACGTCTGGCGCATCCTCGACGCGAGCTCCGACCGTCTCGTCGACGCCTACCGGCGCGAGGAGACGCGGCTGCGCGGCCTCGAGCTGGGCCGGCGCTGGGCGGTGCTCGAGGGCCTGCTCGCCGGGCGTGGGCGCGAGCCCGGCGCGGCCCGGGACGCGGCCCGGGTGCTCGACGTGGGGGAGGACGCCGAGGTCCTCTGCGTCGTCGCGCCCTTCGGGGAGGCCGACGACGACCCGCTGCCCGCACCGGCCGAGGCCCTCGCCGGCGTCGCGACCTCGATCTGGCACACCCGCGCCGCCGAGGTCGTGGGCGTGGTCGTGCCTCCCGAGGACGCGTCGGCCGCGGTCCCGGCCGTGCTCGCGGCGCTGCGCCGGCGCGCCCAGGGGCCGGTGGGCGTGTCCCCGGTGGTGCGCGGGCTCGGCGAGCTCGACGTCGCCCACCGGTGGGCGCGGCTCGCGGCCCGAACGCTCCCGCTCGGTACGGGCGCCGTCGCCGGGCTCGACGAGCGCCTGCCCGAGGCCCTGCTCGGCGAGGCGCCGGACCTCGTGCCCCGGCTGCGCCGCGCCGCCCTCGGCGACCTGCTCGACCTGCCCGGGCCCGAGCGCGCCACTCTCCTCGCCACCCTGCGCGCCGTCCTCGACGCCGACGGCTCGCCCTCGCACGCCGCGTCCGCCCTGTACTGCCACCGCAACACGGTCATGTACCGGCTCGCGCGGATCGAGACGCTCACCGGTCGCCGCCTCGCCGACGCCCGCGACCGCCTGCTCCTCGGCCTCGCCCTCGTCGCGGCGGACGAGCCGGGCTGAGCCGGGGCTCTTCCGTGAGATCACGGGCACGTGGCGCACCTCGCGTGGCTCTCCCAGGTGCGTGAGGTGCCCGTGATCGTGAGGGGAGGGGCGGGCAAACCTCTCGGCGCGACAAATCCCATAGGATATGGTCGCGCTCGTGGACACCGGCCTGCTCGGCGACGCCCCGGCGCTCCCCGAGCGCGTGGAGCTGCAGCTCCGCGAGCGGATCCTCGCCGGCGACCTGCGCCCCGGTACCTTCCTGCGCCCCGACCGCCTGGCCGTCGAGCTCGGCGTCAGCCCCACGCCGGTGCGCGAGGCGCTGCAGGCGCTGCGCGCCGACGACATGGTGCGCGCCCTGCCCCGCCGCGGGTTCGTGGTCGCGCCGCTGGAGCGCGGCGACGTGATCGACCTGTTCGCCGTCCAGGCCCGGATCACCGGCGAGCTCGCGGCCCGCGCCGCCCGTGCACTCGACGCCGAGGGCCTCGCGGGCCTCCGGGTCCGCGCCGCGGAGGTCGATGCGCTCATCGAGGCCGGCGAACCCGGCGACCTCGCCCAGGCCGAGCGCCGCTTCCACACCGCGCTCAACCGCGCGTCCGGTGCCCGCAAGCTCGCCTGGCTCGTCGGGCGCGCCGCGCACTACCTGCCCCCGCGCTTCTACACCGACCGCCGCGCCTGGCGCACCGCCACCGTGGCGGCCCACCGCACCCTGCTCGACGCGCTCGCCGCGGGCGATCCCGACACCGCCCGCGCGGCGATGGAGGGCCACGTCCTCGACGGCCGCGACCTGCTCGTCGCCCACCTGGAGGCCGTCGGCTTCTGGGACGAGACCTGACACCAGAAGAGAACACCGGAGGCCGACGATGCCCGTCACCCTGACCGAGGAACAGCAGGACTTCGCGAACGCGATCGGCGAGTTCGCCCGCCGCGAGGTGCCCGACAAGGCGCGTCGCGACGAGCTGACCGCCGAGGGTCCGCACTCGATGGAGATCTATCGCAAGATGGCCGACCAGGGCTGGCTCGGCATCGCGCTGCCCGAGGCCTACGGCGGCTCCGGCGGGTCGATGACCGACCTGCTCGTCTTCCTCGAGGAGACCTCGTACCACCAGATTCCCATCGGCGGCTTCGGCACGACGATCATCACCGCGGCGGCCCTGGAGCGCAGCGGCTCCGAGGAGCAGAAGCAGCAGCTGCTCGGCGAGGTGATCAACGGGGAGCTGCTGGCGATCTCGATGTCCGAGCCCGGCGCCGGGTCCGACGTCGGCGGCCTGACCTGCAAGGCCGAGAAGACCGAGAACGGCTGGGTGGTCAACGGCCAGAAGACGTGGTGCTCCAACGCCCACATCTCGAAGCACATCCTGCTGGTGGCGCGCACGTCCACCGACGGCGGCAAGCACGACGGCCTGACGATGTTCATGGTGCCGACCGACGCCGACGGGCTCGAGATGCACGGCATCGAGACGATGGGCGGCAAGGAGGTCAACGACCTCTACTTCACCGACTGCCACCTGCCCGCCGACGCCGTCGTCGGCACCGAGGGGCAGGGCTGGCGCCAGCTCATGGCCGGGCTGAACCTCGAGCGCATGATCCTCGCCGGGCTGATGCTCGGGCTCGCGCGCCGCGCGTTCGACGACACCGTCGCCTACGTCAAGGAGCGCCACCAGTTCGGCCGGCCGGTCGGCAGCTTCCAGGCCATGCGCCACCGCATCGCCGACAACGCCACCGAGCTCGCGGCCACGAAGCTGCTGGTGCACGACACCGCGCGCACCATCGACGCCAACCCGGGCGCGCTGTTCCCGCGCGAGGCGTCGATGGCCAAGCTCAAGGCCACCGAGCTGGCCAAGCACCTCTCGCTCGAGGGCATGCAGATGCTCGGCGGCTACGGCTACGCCACCGAGTACGGCATGGAGCGCCTGCTGCGCCAGAGCGTCGTCTCGACCGTGTACGGCGGCACGAGCGAGATCCAGCGCGACATCATCGGTAAGTCCTACGGACTCTGAGGGGTCTCCGCCAGCTCGCCGCGCAGCGTGTCCTTGAGGACCTTGCCGGTCGCGGTGCGGGGCAACGGGCCCCCACGCCAGATCACCGTGCCGGGCACCGCGAACGATGGCAGCGCCCGGCCGAGGGCCTCCTGCAGCGCGCCGGTGTCGGGCGCGCTGCCGGGGGCGGCGACGAGCACGGCGGCCACGTCCTCGCCGAGACGCGGGTGCGGGATCCCGACGACGGCGGCCTCGAGCACGCCCGGCTGCGCGAGCAGTGCGGCCTCGACCTCGCCGCAGTAGACGTTCTCCCCGCCGCGGACGATGACGTCCTTCGCGCGGTCCACGACGAACACCCACCCCTCGCGCCGCAGCCCGAGGTCACCGGAGGACAGCCACCCGTCGCGCAGCACGGCGGCGGTGGCCTCGGCGTCGCGCCAGTAGCCGCGCATGATCTGAGGGCCGCGGAAGCACAGCTCGCCCACGACGCCGTCGGGCACCTCGGTGCCCGTGGCCGGGTCGACGACCCGTAGCTCCGCCCCGGGGACCGGGCGGCCGACGCTGTCGGGGTGCGCGGCGTAGTCGGCGCCGGTGTTGGCGCAGATCGCCGACGTGGTCTCCGTGGCGCCGTACCCGTTGGCCGCCGACGCCCGTCCCGCCAGCTTTGTGGCCACCCGCTGCACCAGGGGCGGGGGGATCGGGGCGCCGCCCATCGCGATGCGGGTGAGCGACGCGGTCTCGCGCGGGTGGTCGACGGCCAGCTCGACGACGTCGCGCAGCACCGCGGGCACGCCGGACGCGGTGGTCAGCGCCTCGGAGGCGATGAGGCGCAGCGCCTCGTCGGGGTCCCAGTGGTGCAGCAGCGCGAGCGTCGCGCCGGACAGCACGGCGCCGTAGAGGCCGTTGAGCCCGGCGATGTGGAACATCGGGTAGGCCAGCAGCGTGCCGGGGCGCGTGGGGGCGGCCGCGGCATCGCCCCGCCGCGCGGCGGCCAGCGCGACGGCGCGGCCGAGGCACGCGACGTTCAGCGCGTTCGTCATGTGGTTGCGGTGGCTGCTGACGACGCCCTTCGGCCGGCCCGTGGTGCCGGAGGTGTAGATGAGCGTCGCGGTGTCGTCCGGCGCGACGTCCACCGCGGGCGGCGCCTGGTCCGAGCGACGCACGACGTCCTCCCAGGCCACCACGCCGGCCGGGGTCGGGTCCTCGCCCCGCACCCGCACGATCGTCGGGAGGTCCGGGTGGCCCGCGAGCGCGGTGACCCGCTCCGGATCGGCGACCAGCACCCGCGCTCCGGCGTGCCCGAGCGCGCCGGCGAGCTGGTCACCGGTCCACCACGCGTTGAGCGGCACGGCGACGAGGCCGGCGACCATCGCCGCCCAGAACGCCACCGTCCACTCGGGCACGTTGCGCATCCCGATCGCCACCCGGTCGCCCGGGCGCAGCCCCTGTTCGTCGACCAGCCACGCGGCGAGCCCTGCCACCGAGCGCCGGTGCTCGCCGTAGGTGCGGCGCTCGTCGCCGTAGACGGTGAACACGCGGTCGTCCGGTGCGGGCGTCGTCAGGTAGAGCTCCCGCAGCGTGTGCGGGCCGCGCTGGTGGACGCGCATCGGGACGCCGTCGACGGTCGTGGGGACCATCGCGAACTCGCCGCCCGGCGCGGTCAGCTCCGCGAGCACCGGGCCCAGGCCGACGCGCTCGGCGTGGTCGGTCATCTACGCGGCGGCCTTCCACCCCAGCGCCGGCCCGAGCTTGGTGGCCATGTCGGTGAGGATCTGCACGTAGTCGGCGTGCTCGAAGGTGAACGGCAGCGCGAAGACGACCTCGCGCACCTCGCGGAACGCCGGGTCGGCGTACAGCTTCTCGGCGACCTCCTCGGACGTGCCGAGCACGTCGGGTGCGGCGAGCAGCCCCGGCCCGGGCGGGCCCATCGGCGCCGCGGTGCGCGGGGTGCGCTTCTCGACGTAGGCCTCGTACTTCGCCCGCTGCTCCGCGGTGGCCGAGTCCGTGGGGATCACGACCAGGCCCTGCGACACCCGCGCGGAGTCGCCGGCGGGGTGGTGTGCCTTGAACAGCGCGATCTGGCGCTGCTGGATCGCCGCGAAGTCCCACTTCCCGTCGGCCTCGAGGTCGCTGTCCTCGGGCTTGATGATGTTGCTCGTGAGCAGGTTCAGGCCCTGCTCGGCGGCCCACTGCGTGGAGCGCTTGCTCCCCGCGCCGTACCAGATGCGCTCGCCGAGCCCGGGGGAGTGCGGCTCGACGCGCGCCGAGAACTCCTCGAAGCCCTGCGTGCCCGAGAACGTGCTCACCGGCTCGCCGCGCACCATTCGCAGCAGCCGCGCGACGCGCTCGTAGGAGAGGTCCTCGACGTCAGCGGTGTCGGGGTAGAGCGCGCCCTTGACGTCGTCCCAGTGGATCGGCGGCCCGACGCTGAAGCCGGGCTCCAGACGCCCGCCGGACAGGATGTCGACGGTCGCGAGGTCCTCGGCCATCCGCAGCGGGTTCTCCCAGCCCAGCGGCGTGACAGCGGTGCCCATCGCGATCCGTGACGTGCGCTGCGACGCGGCGGCCATGATCGCGATCGGCGAGGAGATGCCGGTCTGGAAGTGGCGGTGGCGCAGGTAGGCGCTGTCGAACCCGAGCTGGTCGCCGAGCTCGATGACCTCGAGCGTGCTCTCCATGCCGGGGCCGGGGTCGTCCCCGTCGAACAGGCCGAGGGTGAGGAAGCCCAGCTTCTCGAGCGGGACGTCGGGTGTCGGCATGGCGATTCCTCCCGGGACGCGGCACCCGGATCAACGCCCCGGGGCCCGGGATGTTCCCCCTACAGCGCCGCGGCCGCCGCGGTGGCCACGGCCTGGTCCTGCTCGCCGGTGCCGCCGCTGACGCCCACGGCGCCGACGACCGAGTCGCCCGACATGAGCGGGACGCCGCCCGCGAAGATCATGATGCGGCCGTGGTTGGAGTCCTGGATGCCGTAGAACTGGCCGCCGGGCTGGGCGTTCTCACCGAGGCCCCCGGTCGACACGTCGAACGCCCGGGCGCTGAACGCCTTGTTGATCGCGACGTCGACGCTGCCGATCCAGGCCTGGTCCTGCCGGATGTGGGCCACGAGGACGCCGCCCACGTCGACCACCGCGATGTTCACCGGCTGGCCCTGCCGTGCCGCCTCCTCCTCGCCGGCCGCGATCACGCGGCGGGCGTCGTCCAGGGTCACGGTCTCGATCGAGCGCATGGCGGGTCCTCCCGGCGGTCCCCGGACGGGCACGTCGATCGGTCGACGCCGCCTCGCCTCCGGGCCGGAACTCATCGTGGTCCCTGCCGGAGGGACGCGTCCAGTACGGCGCGTCGCCGGGGTCGCCCCCGCGCTGCGCCGTTCGCGGGCACCTCCGAGGGGGCCGGACTGGCTAGTGTCGACGCCGGGCGACGCGGCCCGTCCTGGCCGGAACGCACGTGAGACGGAGTGATGAGCGTGGCGACGACCCGCGGTTTCCTGGGGCGGCGGAAGGAGCGCGACCCGCGCCTGCCGCCCGGGCAGTACGACGTCGGGGCCGGGTGGCCGGTGCTCACCGCCGAGGCCACGCCGCGAGTGGACGCCGAGAAGTGGAGCGTCACCGTCGACGGCCTGGTCGACACCCCGACGACCTGGACGCTCAGGGAGCTGCGGCTGTTGCCGCCGTCGGTGTACGCCGGCGACATCCACTGTGTGACGACGTGGTCGAAGCTCGACACCAACTTCACCGGGATCTCGGTGGACACCCTGTTCGACGCGGTGGGGGTGCGGCCCGAGGCGAGGTACATCGTCGAGACCTCGACGACCGGCTACACCACCAACCTCCCGATCGAGGACGTCACCGGCGGCAAGGCGTGGCTGGTGTGGGAGCACGAGGGCAAGCCGTTGACGCGCGAGCACGGGGGGCCGGTGCGGATGCTGGTGCCGCACCTGTACTTCTGGAAGTCCGCGAAGTGGATCTCGAAGATCACGTTGCTGGACCACGACGAGCCCGGTTTCTGGGAGGTGAACGGCTATCACGAGCGAGGCGATCCCTGGCGTGAGCAGCGCTTCGACGGGGACTGAGGACCAGTTCGGCGCGCCCGAGGACCACGTGGGCGGCCCGAACGACCGGCGCGCGGCCGCCAAGTGGCGCGACGCACGTGTCGTCGAGGTCGCGCACCCGGCCGTCGACGCGGTGGTGCTGCGCCTGGCCGTGCCCGAGCGGGTGCAGCACCACCCCGGCCAGCACTACGTGGTGCGCCTGCGCGCGCCCGACGGCTACACCGCGCAGCGCTCGTACTCGGTGGCCTCACCACCGGCCGACGACCTCGTCGAGCTCTTCGTCGAGCGCATCGAGGACGGCGAGGTGTCGGGCTACCTCGCCGACGTCGTCGAACCCGGCGACGAGCTCGAGGTGCGCGGACCCATCGGGCGCTGGTTCGTCTGGAACGGGCGTACCCCGGCCGCCGCGATCGGCGGGGGCAGCGGCGTCGCCCCGCTGGTCGGAATGCTGCGGCACGCCACCGGTCTCGGGCACCCGGAGCGGCTGCGGCTCGCGGTCAGCGCCACCACCCGCGCGCGTCTGCCCTACGCCGACGAGCTCGAGGCCGCCGGTGCCCGGATCGCGCTCACCCGCGAACCGGGCGAGCACGCCGGGCGCCTGGACGCGGCGGCGATCGCCGAGCTCGTCGACCCGGCCGAGACGGTCTACCTCTGCGGCTCCGCGCGCTTCACCGGCGCCATGGAGACCCTGCTCGTCGATGCCGGCCAGCCCGAGGGCAGCATCCGCGTGGAGCGCTTCGGCCCCACCGGGTAGTGACCCGGGTCAGTGGAGCCGGCGCTGCCAGTCCTGCGGCACCCGGTCGGTCGGGCCCGGGGTGCCCTGGTCGGCGGGGTGGTGCCGCGGGCCGGCGAGCACCGGGCCGTGGGACACCGTCCCGTCGCGGTCGTCGAAGAACCAGTCCTCGCCGGGCTCGAAGCTCGTCAGGATCGGGTGTCCGGCGTCGCGGGCGTGGTGGGTGGCGTGCTGCCCGGGCGAGGAGTCGCAGCAGCCGATGTGCCCGCAGGCGGCGCAGCGGCGCAGGTGGAACCACCACCCGCCCGTCGCGTCGCACTCCACGCAGCCCGTGCCGGAGGGCTGGGCGTGCGGGTCGATCTCGGGGCCGTTCTCGCCGTCGCTCACGACGCCTCCTCGGTCGGTGCGTCCAGGCCGAGCGAGCGCCGGTCGTCCGGCGGCACGTCGGCGAGGTACTCGCGGTGGGTGCGCAGCCAGCGCCGCGCGTAAGGACAGCGGGGGACGACGGCGACCCCCTCGGCGCGGGCGGCGTCGAACACCGCCTGCACGAGCCGACCCGCCAGGCCACGCCCGCCGTAGGCCTCGTCCACCTCGGTGTGGATCAGCACGATCGCTCCCGGCGTCTCGTGCCCCCGACGGCGGCGCACGGAGACGTGGCCCGCCTCGACGCCGTCGACACGCAGCACGAACGCCCCGCGGTCGGGGTCCTCGTCCACCCGGACGTCGCTCTCGTCGTCCATCGGTCTCCTCCCGTGCGGTCCGGCCCCCGACCCGCCTCCATCCTGCTCCTGCGGACGGCGGGACGCCCGTGACCCGCGGCACCCGGCGTTGACGGCGGCCACACCCGGGCGCAGGATCGGGACCGATCGGTCCGGGACCACTTGGTCCGCTTCCGGTCCGGCGCCGGTCCGACACCGAGGAGGAACCATGAGGGACGCGGTCATCGTCGACGCCGTGCGCACCCCGCTGGGCCGGGGGAAGCCCGACGGCGCCTACGCCGGGGTGCACCCGGTGGACCTGCACGCGCACGTGCTGCGGTCGCTCGTCGAGCGGACGGGGCTGGACCCCGCCGAGGTGGACGACGTCGTGGGCGGCGCGGTCGGGCAGGTCGGCGAGCAGAGCGGCAACACGACGCGGTTCGCGGCGCTCGCCGCGGGCTTCCCGGAGTCGGTGCCGGGGGTGACGGTCGACCGCCAGTGCGGGTCAAGCCAGCAGGCGCTGTCGTTCGCGGCGCAGGGCGTCGTCGCGGGCGGCTACGACATCGCCATCGCCTCGGGCGTGGAGTCGATGTCGCGCATCCCGATCGGCAGCCAGACGCGGGTGGACGGGGTCGGCCAGGACGTCGCCGGGCCGTCGGTCGGTGCGCGCTACGCGCCGGGCCTGATCCCGCAGGGCGTGAGCGCCGAGCTCATCGCGCGTCGGTGGGGCCTGTCGCGCCAGCAGCTCGACGAGTTCGCGCTCACGAGCCACCAGCGCGCCGCGAGCGCCTGGTCCGACGGGCGCTTCGGCGGCGAGGTCGCGCCGCTGAAGACGACGCGCGCCGACGGGTCGGTCGGCCAGCTCGAGATCGACGAGACGATCCGCCCGGGCACGACGGCCGAGGCGTTGGCGACGCTCCGCACCCCGTTCGCCGACCCGCGGTGGACCGAGCGGTTCGGGGACATCGACTGGACGGTCACCGCCGGCAACGCGAGCCCGTACAGCGACGGCGCCGCGGCCCTGCTCGTCACGACCTCCGAGATCGCCGCCGCGCACGGCTGGACGCCGCGCGCCCGGGTGCACACCGCCACGGTCACCGGCGACGACCCGATCCTCATGCTCACCGGCATCATCCCGGCGACGGCCAAGGTGCTCGCCCGCGCCGGCCTCGCGATCGGCGACATCGACGCCTTCGAGGTCAACGAGGCGTTCGCGTCGGTCGTCCTCGCCTGGCTCGCCGAGACCGGCGCCGACCCGCGGAGGGTCAACGTCCACGGCGGCGCGATCAGCATCGGCCACCCGCTGGGCGCGAGCGGTGCACGGCTCGCGACCACCCTGCTCGGGGTGCTCGAGCAGACCGGCGGGCGCTACGGCCTGCAGACCATGTGCGAGGCGGGCGGCACCGCGAACGCCACCATCGTGGAGAGGATCGACCGGTGATCATCTCAGGAGCGAACGCCCTGGTCACCGGGGCCAACCGCGGGCTCGGCGCCGCGCTGGTGGCGGGACTGCTCGCGCGCGGCGCGGGCACGGTCTACGCCGCCGCGCGCGATCCCCGCACCGTCGGACACGTGGCAGCGCACAAGGACCCGCGCGTCGTCCCGCTGCGCCTCGACGTCACCGACCTCGCGTCGATCCGGGCGGTCGCCGAGCGCGCCGACGACGTCGACCTGCTGGTCAACAACGCCGGGGTGAGCGGGGCCGGCTCGCTGCTCACGGCCGATCCCGAGCGCGCCCGCGCCGAGATGGAGACCAACTTCTGGGGCCCGGTCACGATGCTGCGGGCGTTCGCCCCGGTGCTCGCCGCGCGCGGCGGGGGCGCGGCCGTCTCGGTGCTGTCCGCGCTGTCGTGGGCGGCGATGCCCGGCGCCGGCGCCTACTCGGCGAGCAAGGCGGCGGCGTGGTCGTTCACCAACACCGCCCGCGCCGAGCTCCGCGACCAGGGCACGCTGGTGGTCGGCGTGCACCTCGGCTTCATGGACACCGACATGGTCGCCCACCTCGACGTCCCGAAGGTCGCCGCCGCCGACGTCGCCGACCGCATCCTCGACGCGGTGGCCGCGGGCGAGGAGGAGGTGCTCGCCGACGGCCCGGCCCGCGTGCTCAAGGACGCCCTCGCCGGCCCGCCGAAGGGACTGGAGATCTGATATGGAGTGCAGTTCTGTCAAGTGAGCAGGGGCTTCGGGCCTCGATGGTTCGCATCGTGGCTGTTCAGGGCGTTGTGGGCCGGCGGGGCCGGAAGGGATGGAGGCGTGTCGGCTCGACGCGCGGTCAGACTGATATGCGCGGGTTGGTTACCGCATGACCGGATGTTCGTCGGGAGCGTTCCGCGGCTCTAGGGGCGAGCGTCGCCCAGCCGCAGCGGTGCCGCGGTGAGTTGCTCATAGATCTATCGCGGGTCACTCCTCGCGCTGCCGGCATCCCTTCCGGCGCCCGCCGGGGTCTGTGGACTCGCTGCTGGCTCAGACGGCCGGGGAATCGTGGCGGTCCTGGTCGAGCATCGCGAGGCTCCAGCACCAGCCGGCGAGCTCGCGAGCGACGGCGACCGCGGAGATGGTTGGGCGCTTGCCGCGCTGCTCGAGACGACACCATCGCTGGTGCAGACGCCGGTTGCCGGCCTCGGCTCGGTCTCGAACCGCAGCGGGCTGCCCGTCAGCGCGACGAGCGCGTTCACGGCTGGCGCGCAGTGGGCGGCGGTGGTGCCAGGCGGCTTCGACCAGCAGCCGGCGGGCGTGACCGTTGCCCGTCTTGGTGATCGGCCCCTGGACCCGCCGGGCCCCGGAGGAGAACTCCGAGGGCACCAATCCGAGATAGGCCCCGATCGTCGAGCCGGTGAAGCGATGCCAGTCGGCGACCTCGACGCATAATGCGGTCGCGGTCAATGTCGAGACCCCGCGCAGGCAGCGCAGCCGCCCGACCGGGCCGGCCAACGGCTCGGTCGCGGCCATCTCTTCGATCGCAGCGTCGAGGCGGTCGCGGCGCGCGTGGACTGTGAACACCGTGTCGAGGGCCTCGTCGAAGGCGAGCTGCACCCCGCGCCGGTCGAAGCGGTGACTGCGCAACCAGTCCTCGTGCGCGCCGGTCCAGGCGCTGTGTTCCCAGACCAGCCCTTGACGCAACAGCAGCTTGGAGAGCCGGTGCCGGGCACGCATCAGATCTCCGCGGCAGTCCTCCCGAGCTCGCACCAGGTCCCGAGCGGCTTCCTCGGCCTCGGTGGGCACCCGCACCCCGGGCAGTTCCCCGATCCGCAGCAGCCGCGCGAGCCGTTCCGCGTCGCGACGGTCGGTCTTGACCTTGTCCCCGGCCGGGCGCTCCAGCTTCGACGGGGCCACCACCTCACACGGCACTCCTGCCGCGTGCAGCGCCCTGGCCAACCCGAACCCGGTCGGGCCGGCCTCATAACAGGCCACTACCGGACCGGGCTGAGCCCTGACCCAGTCCACGATCTGATCGTTCCGCGCTCCGATCCGCTGACTCCGAATCTCGCCTGCGGACTCATCGATGGCGCACCCGATCACCGAACGCGCGTGAACGTCCAACCCGACCCAACTACCCTCACCAGGCACCGGCGCCTCCCCGTAAATGCGGCACCGCCACCAGCGACGGTGACCCGCGCCAACTTACGAGCGGAGGCGCCGGCCTCCATACGGTCTAGGGCCCCACAGACTCAGGTCTCGGTCGACGACTCCTGCGCGTCCCTCACCAGCGGGGTGATCCGCACCCGCTCCACGCGGTGGCGGTCGACGGCCACCACCTCGAACCGGTGGCCGAGGGCCTCGACGACGTCGCCGACCTCGGGCGTGCGTCCCAGCCGGTGCAGGACGAACCCGCCGAGGGTGTCGTAGGGCCCGTCGGGCAGCTCGAGACCGGTCTGCTCGGTGACGTCGCTGCGGTGCAACAGGCCGTCGACGTCGTAGGCGCCCTCGTGGCGCGGGCGCACCGGCACGGCGGGGTCGTACTCGTCCTGGATCTCGCCGACGATCTCCTCGACGAGGTCCTCCACGGTGACGATCCCGTCGGTGCCGCCGTACTCGTCGATCACCACCGCGAGGTGCCCGCCCCCGCGGCGCAGCAGCGTCAGGGTGTCGAGCACCGGCTTGCTGCCGGGCACCACCGTCACCGGGCGGGCGAGGTCGCGCAGCAGGGGCGGTGGGCCGTCCGGACGCGGGCGGGCCGTGAGCAGGTCGCGGACGTGCACGAAGCCGACGACGTCGTCCACCGACTCGCCGATGACGGGGTAGCGGGAGTGCGGGCGGTCGCTGATGTGGTCGACGGCGTCGGCGGCGGTGTCGTCGGCGGACAGGAAGTCGACCTCGGTGCGCGGCACCATGACCTCGCTGATCACGCGGTCGGTCACCGCGAAGGCATCCGAGAGCAGACGGCGCTCGGCGTCGGTGAGCGTGCTCGTGGTGCGCACCATGTCGCGCAGCTCGTCCTGGCTGACCTCGTCGCCGGGGTCCTTCGGGTCGACCCCGAGCACGCGGACCACCGCGTTGGTCGAGCGCGAGAGCAGCCAGATCAGCGGGCGGGTCAGGGTCGCCAGCCGGTCGAGCACCGGGGCCGCGACCAGCGCCACCCGCTCGGGCTGCTGGAGGGCCAGGCGCTTGGGCACCAGCTCGCCCGCCACGAGCGACAGGTACGACACGAGGGCGGTGACGACGAGCAGCGCGGCGGTCGCCGCGAGCGCCACCGGCAGGCCCCAGCCCTCGAGCACCGGCTCGAGCCGCGTCGCGATGGTCGCGCCGCCGTAGCTCGAGGCGAAGAAGCCGGTGAACGTCACGCCGATCTGGACCGCGGACAGGAAGCGGTTGGAGTCGCCGCGCAGTTTCTCGACGGCGCGGCCGCGCCCGCCCCGCTCGCCGAGCGCGGTGACCTGGCCCGGGCGCAGCGCCACCAGCGCGATCTCGGCCGCGGCGAAGAACCCGCCGACGAGCACGAACACCAGCACCAGCGCGAGGTTCAGCGCGACGTCCACCCTGTGATCCTGACAGCCGGGAGGTATCGGACCGGTCGGGACCGGTGTGCTCACGGGCGATGGGACTCCCCGGCGCGGCCCGAGTCCTCGGTCGGGTCGCGCCACGTCCTCCTCGTCGTGCCCGCAGGGGTCCGAGCGCATCCTCCGCGGCGAGGAGGGGTCGACGGCTGGTGTGACGTGGGTAACCTCGGAGGTGCCGCCCGTCAGGGGCGGTGATGTCCCGACGACGGTGACGACGATGTCATCGGAGGTGGACCGATGTCCGACGACGCGCGACGCGAACCCACGGCTCCCCGCGAGCGGCACGACGACGACCAGCCCGTACGACAGGGCAACGTGCACGGCATGGTCGAGGCAGCCCGGCTGTGGGCCCGCCAGCAGGGCCTGCCGGTGCCGACGAACGGGCCGCTCCCGCACGAGGTGATGGCGCAGTACAAGCGCCGCCAGACCTGGGAGTAGGTCAGCCCGGGCCCTCCCGCAGCACCGCCCGTTCGTCGTCGGTGAAGACGACGCGGCCGGCGAGCACGTCCTCGAGCGTGATGCCCTCGGCGGGCTCGTCCCACCGCAGCGTGGTGTCGGCGAGCTGGAGCAGGGTGCCGCAGCCCGAGCGGGGCCGCACGAAGGCCTCGCGCCAGGCGGGGTTGCGGACGTCCACGTCGACGACCTCGTAGCCGTGGCCCTCGAGTCGGGCCACGGCCACCTCGACGTCGGCGACGATCAGGGTGATGTGGTGGACGCCCGGGCCCCGCTTCTTGAGGAACCGGGCGACCGGGGCGTCGTCGCGCAGCGGGGAGATCAGCTCGATCTTCATCCCGCCGGGCAGGACGAACTGCGCGACGCGGATGCCCTGGTGGTCGTTGTCGCCACCGAACAGGAAGCGCCCGCCGAGGGTGTCGCCGAACAGGGCGGCGCCCTCGCGCGGGTCGGCGACGGCCACGGCGACGTGGTCCATCCGCAGCACGCCGGCGTCGGGCGGGAGGGCCGGTGACGCTGATGTCCCGGGGATCACGACCGCACCGCCGCGGCGTCGGCCACGCGGGCGATCGTCTGCGCCGGGCCCTCGGCGTCCCCGGGCACGGCGCCGGGGGTCAGGGCGATCGGCAGGTCGACGCCTGCCTCGCGCAGGGCGGCGACGCGCGCGGCGACGTCGTCGCCGGTGCCGAGCGCGCACATCGCGGCCACGGCGTCGTCGTCGACGGCCCGCAGGGCCGCCTCCCGGTCGCCGGCGGCCCAGGCGTCGGCGGCGCGGTCGAGACCGGCCAGGCTCGCGCGGAACGAGGGTCGGTGCGTGGGCACCATCGCGTACTGCAGCACGAAGCGGCGCATCCGCTCGCGCGCCTCGTCGACACGGTCGCCGGCGTAGGCCCAGAACGACGCGGCGATGCCGACCTCGTCGGGGTCGCGGCCGGCCTCGCGCGCGCCCTCGCGGACCAGGGCGATCTTCGGGCCGTACTCGTCGGGCGGGGTCCAGGTCAGGAAGGCGACGTCGGCGATCGCGCCGGCGAGGCGCAGCATCCGCGGGTTCATGGCGGCGAGCACGATCGGGACGTCGACGGGAGCCAGCCCCGCGCGGAACCCGTGCGAGCGCACGTGCTCGCCGTCGACGTCGGTGCGCTCGCCGCGGAAGATCGCGCGCATCGTGGCGACGTACTCCTCGATCCGGGCGCGAGGGGCGTCGAAGCCCAGGCCGTGCCACTGCTCGACGATGATCGGGCTCGAGGCGCCCAGCCCGGCGAGCACCCTCCCGGGGGCGAGCGAGGCGAGCGTCGTGAAGCCCATGGCGGTGAGCACGGCGGTGCGGGGGTAGACGCCGACGATCCCGCTGCCGAGCCGGATGCGGGACGTGGACGCGGCGATCATCCCGAGCATGGCGAACACCTCGGGCCCGGCCACCTCGCCGACGAGCACGTCGGAGTAGCCGTGCTCCTCGGCGAGGCGCGCGAGGTCGAGGTACTGGCCGGCGGTGAGGCCCTCGTCGACCGGCAGGGTGACGCCGAGGCCTCGCAGGACGGTCATCGGATCATCTTTCCCACCGCCGCCGTGTCGTACCAGGTGGACAGGCGCGCGATCCGTGTCCCGTCGTCGGTGAGGTCGAAGACGTCCACGGCGTCGAACTCCACGGGATCGCCCGCCGTGGTCCGGCCGCTGAAGTGGATCTCGACGAGGACCACGGTGCCGGCAACGACCACCCGGGTCGGCTCGTCGTGGTGGACCGGGAGCGCGGCGAGGACCTTCGGGAAGTGGTCGGCGATCTCCTCGCGCCCGTGCCGGGTCGGGGCGCCGACGCTGACCAGCTCCGCGTCGGGGGCGAAGACGTCGCGGATCGTCGCCCAGTCCTCGTCGTTGACCGCGGCGAAGTAGCGCTCGACCGCCGGTGGCGTCACGGGGCGAGCCTCTTGCGCAGCTCGGACATCGCGCCGAACGACCAGCGCGCCAGGCTCGGGTCGCCGAACGCGGTGATGTTCCACATGACGAGGTGGCGCAGGCCCTTCTCGACGTACTCCTCGACCTGCTCGGCGACCTCGTCGGGCGTGCCGCAGAACGCGTAGTGGCGCACCACCGCCGGCGGGATCGCGTCGATGATCCGCAGGGACTCGGCCCGGTCGATGGCCGTGGGGATGAAGTCGTGGAAGCCACTGCCGTCCGGATAGGGCCCCTCGACCCCCAGATCGCGGAACACCTGCGCGGGCAGCAGCACGCACAGCGCACGGACGAGCGGGGCCTCGGTGAGCCGCTGCACGGTCTCGGCGTCGGGGCCCATGAGGACGTAGCCGAGCATCCCCGGGGTGATCGCGTCGGCGTCGCGCCCGGCCTCGTCGGCGGAGGTGCGGATCGTGCGGAGGGCGCTGCCGTACTCGTCCGGCGAGAGCTTGGTGGGCAACCACCCGTCCGCCTTGCGCCCGGTGAGGCGCAGCATCCGCGGGCCGTGGGCGGCGGTCCAGATCTCCGGGGCCGTCTCGCCGTAGGGGCGCAGGCCGAGGACGGCCCTGTCGAGACGATGGAACCGGCCCTCGAAGTCGACCGGGCCGTCGGCGTCCATGAGCAGGCGCATGACGTCGATGCCCTCGTCGAGGCGGGCGACGGGCCTGTCGAACGGCATCCCGTAGGGCGTCGCGTTGAGTTGCTCGCCGCTGCCGAGCCCGATGATCGCGCGGCCCTTCGTGACGTGGTCGAGCGTCAGCGCGGTCTGGGCGGCCATCGCGGGGTGGCGGCGGATGAGGTCGGTGACGCACACGCCGACCTTGATCCGCTCGGTCGCCGCCCCGACCACGCCCATCATCACCGCGGGGTCGAAGTAGACGTGCGGGTTGGGCTGGAGGTCCGCGAGTGGCGTGAGGTCCGGCGTCCACATGGTGTCGGGGTGCCACCCCATGAGGTGGTCGGGCCACCAGACCGCGTCGAAGCCCTCGTCCTCGCTGCGCTTCGCGAACTTCACCGCCGCCTCGGCCGGCGGCATGATCTGTCCGGGGACGCCCAGTTCCAGCCGCGTCATCAGTAGCGCCACCCGTCACCGAAGGTCGACAGGCGCCGGCCGAGGTACTCCTCGACGACGGTGACGGCGGCCCGCGCCGCGCGGTCGGTGCCGATACCCCGGCTGCGGAACGTCTCGCCGGCGAACCACAGGCCCTCGGTGCCCGGCGGGCGCCAGTGCGGCCGGTACATGCCCACGAGCCCGGGCTTCTGGATCACGCCGAAGCTCGGCTCGAAGACGAGGTGCCTGCGGCGCCAGACGGACTTCGCGAAGCCCGGCCACATCTCGGTGACGTCGGCCTCGAACTGCTCCATCTGCTGCCGCAGCCAGGCGTGGTCGCGGCCCTTCTCGCCCGGGAAGATGCCGCCCATGACGTGCAGTTGCGTGCCCTCCGGCGAGCACGAGGGGTCCATCGCGGTCTGGTTGAACATGAAGCCGCTGAGCGCGGTGTTCGGCGTGCGCAGCCACGTCGAGAGCTCGCGCGGGTCGTACTGGTGGACAGGCTCCTCGGTGGCCAGGTAGAGCCCGAGCCACGAGATGCGGAACTGGTCCTGGGCCAGGAACTTGATCTGCGCGGCGTACCAGTCGGGGAGGTCGCCTTCGTCGACGACGTTCAGCACGTGCCACACGGGCAGCGTGCAGATCACGTGGTCGGCCTCGAGGATCTCCTCCTCGAAGAACTCGTTGGGCAGCACCCGCGGCTGCCGGGCGATCGCGACGCCCTTGACCTGACGGTTCTCGATGACGACGCGCTCGACGGGGGTGCCGAGGCGCAGGTCGCCGCCGGCCGCGGTGAAGGCGTCGGCGAGGTCGGCCCACATGCCGTCCCAGCCCTGTCCGGGCCAGCAGGAGTAGGCCGCGGTGCCCCGCTCGGCGAAGTGCATCTTGCGGACGAAGAGGTTGTCGCTGGCGGAGTGGTCCCACCAGTTGTCGGTCATGCACTCGAGGACGGTGATGAACTCGAAGAGGTCGACGACGCCCTGGTCGTCGGTGTGCTGGTGCAGCCACTGGCGCAGCGGGCGGTCGTCCCACCGGTCGAGCTCGTCCCACTCGGTGTTCAGCAGCGCCTTGATGACCTTCTTGAGCTCGCCCTTGCTGCCCGAGTAGCGGTCCCGGATCGAGCCCCAGCGGTTGTTCTCGTGGTCCCAGACGGGCATCTCGGCGGAGACCTCGCCGTGCTGCAGCGTCTTGCCGACGTGCTCGAAGACCTTCGTCAGGCCGGAGCCCGGGTCCTCGATGAGGTGGCCGCCGACGTTGACGGTGAACCCCTCGTCGGGCACCGCCATGCCCCGTCCGCCCAGGTACGGCGAGCGCTCGAGCAGGCACACGCTCCTGCCCTCGACCGCGAGCAACGACGCCGCCGTCAGCCCCGCCGCACCGGCTCCGATGACCACGACGTCGTACTTCGCCACGAGGGGCCTCCCGTCTACCAAACGACCGTTCGAGAGCGTGGCAAGGGCGCGGGGTCGGGGTCAAGCGGCATGATGCCCCGGTGGCGACCACTCCCAAGTTCGGCTGGCTCTCCCCGGTGATCGGGAACAGGTGGAGCGACCACCGACCCATCGCTGCGGACCAGGACACCGCGATCCTCCCGACAGCGCTGCCGCACTTCGACTCGCTGTGGATCGCCGACCACTTCTGGGGCTTCGACCAGAAGTCCGACCCGTTCCTCGAGGCGTGGACGACGCTGACGTGGCTCGCGGCGCGCCACGAGAACGTCGAGCTCTGCCACCACGTGCTCGGCGTCGGCTACCGCCACCCGCCGCTGCTGGCGAAGATGGCGGCGACCCTGCAGTACCTCAGCGGCGGGCGCTTCGTGCTGGGCATCGGCGCCGGCTGGCGCGAGCCCGAGTACGAGGCCTACGGCTACGACTTCCCCCGGCCCGCGGTGCGCTTCGCGCAGCTCGAGGAGGCGATCACGATCTGCCGCCGGATGTGGACCGAGATCGATCCGTCCTTCGAGGGCCGGCACTACCGCATCGAGGGCGCCGCGGCCCCACCGCTGACGGATCCGCCGCCGCGCGTCTGCGTCGGCACCGCCGGCGAGCAGATCGGGCTGCCCCTGGCCGGGCGGCTCGCGGACATGTGGAACGGCCCGTTCAAGGGGGAGTCCGACGACTTCGTCCGCCGCTACGACATCGTGCGGCGCGCGGCGGAGGGCGCCGGCCGCGACCCGGACGCGATCGAGGTGTCCGTGACGCTCGAGCGCACCCTGCCCGAGAGCGACGCGGAGTCCGAGCGGCTCGTCGAGGAGCTCGCGGCGAAGGTCGAGGCCGGCGTCGACCACTTCGTCATGGACTTCGGCAACCCGGCCTCGACCGAGCCCGTGCTGCGCTTCGCCGAGCAGGTGGTCGCGCCGCTGCGGGGGTGATCGCGGCCCCCTTCCCGTGATCACGAGCACCTCATCGCCGCTCGTTGAGCCCGCGAGGTCGATGACGCGCCCGTGATCTTCGCTCGAGAGATGCAGGCCGTGCACAGGGAACCGCTGGGTCGTCGCAGCCCTCCAACCCGGTATGGACCTCTCGACACCCTTCCGCGGCAGCGCGGCCGTCCGCGCCGGGGCGACCACCCGGCGGCGGCTCGACGGACCCACCTTCGACCGCCTGGGCTACGACACGTACGTCGCCGCCGCCACCGTGCTCGACCTCCGGGGACGTGCGACGGCGGCGGCGCTCGCCGTGCCCGGCTCCGTCGTCGGCGGTCACGCGGCCGCCGACATCCTCGGGGCGGACTGCGCACCGCGGAACGCGATCGTCGAGCTCGTCGTCGGACGTCGCCGTGTGCGTCCCCGCGCCGGCGTGCGCCTCCGGCAGGACGTCCTCACCGACGAGGAGGTCACGCCGTACGAGGGCGTCACGGTGACCTCGCCGCTACGCACCATGTTCGACCTGGCGTGCACGCTCGACCACGACGAGGCCGTCGTCGCCGTCGATGCGCTCGCGCACCGGTACCGGCTCGATCCCGGGCTGCTGCTCGCCTACCCGGCCGCCCGGGAGAACCCGCGCGGCGGCCGGAGGTTCGCCGCCGTCGTGGCGGACGCCGACGCCCGGGCCGAGTCACGGCCGGAGACCCTCGCCCGGCTCCTCATGCGCCGCGCCGGGCTGACCCCGACTCCGCAGCTCCCCGTCTACGACGCGTGGGGCGTCTTCGTCGGTCGCCTGGACTTCGCGTGGGAGGACTGCAAGCTCGGCGGCGAGTACCAGGGCGACCACCACCGCACCGATCGCGATCAGTGGCTCCGCGACGCGTCCCGCACCGCCGACTTCGCGTCCTGTGGCTGGTCGATCCTCCCGATCACCTCGGACGACGTCTTCCGCCGGCCCGCCGAGTTCGTCCGACGGACCCGGGCCGCCGTCGACGCTCGTCGCCGCGAGCTGGCGGCACGCTCACGCTGATCACGGGCGCGCTGTGCACCCTCGACCGCCGACCTGCGTGCATGAGGTGCCCGTGATCTCGGCTGCCGCGGAGCACCCTCGACCGCCCTCCGGCCGCCCCGATCGCTCTTGACCCGGAGGGGTGTGATGCTAGTCTCTCGACGCGTACCAAACGATCGGTAGATAGCGCGACATCGACGTCTGCGCAGGTCGGGGGACCTATGACGGCTCGACTCGAACAGCTCGAACCGCCGGACATCCTCTCGGCGGAGTTCGCCCGGGACCCGTACGCGGCGTACCGGCTCCTGCGCGACGAGTTCCCGCTCGTGTGGCACGACGCGATGCAGACGTACGTGATCAGCCGCTACGACGACGTGCAGCGGGCGTTCAAGGAGCCCGTGTTCACGAGCGAGAACTACGCCTGGCAGCTCGAGCCGGTGCACGGGCGCACGATCCTGCAGATGGAGGGCCGTGAGCACTCCATGCACCGCGCGCTGGTGGCGCCGGCGTTCCGCGGGAAGGCGCTGCAGGAGCAGTTCGGGCCGACGATCCGCCGCAACTCGCGCGAGCTCGTGGACGCGTTCCGCGCCGACGGGCAGGTCGACCTCGTCGACGCCTTCGCGACCCGGTTCCCGATCAACGTCATCGTCGACATGCTCGGGCTCCCGCGCTCCGACCACGCCCGCTTCCACGCCTGGTACACGTCGATCATGGGGTTCCTCGGGAACCTCGCCGGCGACGAGGCCGTGGCCGCGGAGGGCCTGCGGACGAAGGACGAGTTCGAGCAGTACATGATCCCGGCGATCCGGGAGCGGCGGGCGAACCCGGGCGACGACCTGCTCTCCACGCTCTGCGCGGCCGAGATCGACGGCGAGTCGATGTCCGACGAGGAGATCAAGGCGTTCTGCAGCCTGCTGCTGACCGCGGGCGGCGAGACCACCGACAAGGCCGTCACGAGCCTGATGGCCAACCTCGTCGCCCACCCCGCGCAGCTCGAGGCGGTGCGCCACGACCGCTCCCTGATCCCCGCCGCCTTCGCCGAGACGCTGCGCTGGTCGCCGCCGGTGCACATGATCATGCGGCAGCCGTCGGAGGACGTGGAGCTCTCGGGCGGGATCGTCGAGGCGGGCCGGACGGTCACCTGCCTCATGGGCGCGGCCAACCGCGACGACCGCCGCTTCGACCGGCCCGAGGTGTTCGACGTCCTGCGCGCGGATCTCGACGGGTCGCGCGCGTTCTCCGCCGCGGCCGACCACCTCGCCTTCTGCCTCGGCCGGCACTTCTGCGTCGGGGCCCTGCTGTCGCTCTTCGAGATCGAGGTCGGGGTCAACGACCTCCTCGACGCGATGACCGACATCCGCTTCGCCGACGGCGCCCCGCCGCCCGAAGCCGGGGTGTTCACCCGTGCCCCGAGCAGCCTGCACCTCCAGTTCACGCCCGCAGCGGAGGAACGACCATGACCGCACGCCCCCACATCGAGAACCTCCTCGGCAAGGCCTCCTGGGGCTACGACGAGGCCGACCCGGACCTCATCGCGTCCTGCTTCACCGAGGACGCCCGGATGAGCCTGCGCATCGGCCGCGACGGCGACCTGGTCGGCCCGTTCGAGGGCCGGGCGGCGATCCGCGCGCTGCACGCCGACTCGATGGCCGCGCAGACCGATCAGCGCCGGCACAACCTGTCGAACCTCTGGTTCGAGAAGGACACCGACGACGAGGCCATCGCGGTCACGAACCTGACGCTGCTCTCGATCGAGAACGGCGCGATCCGCGTGCTGTCCAGCGGCTGGTACCGCGACCAGCTCGTCCACCGGGACGGTGCCTGGTTCATCGCCGACCGCTACGTCTACCTCGACCTCCCCTACTGACCATGGTCAACATCGGCCGCATCCCCGAGAAGTGGGCGGCGCTGACCCCGCGCGGCGACGCCGTCGTCGACACCACCACCGAGCGCCGCACCACCTGGGCCGAGCTCGACGAGCGTGTCCGCCGCCTGGCCAACGGGCTGCGCGGACCCCGGCCCGACGGCCTGGCGCTGCAGCGCGGCGACCGCGTGGCCGTGCTCGCCAAGAACTCGACCGAGTTCCAGGAGATCTACTACGCGGTCGGGCGCGCGGGGCTCGTCGTCCAGCCGCTGAACTGGCGTCTCGGGGTGGGCGAGCTCTCCCGCATCGTCGCCGACGGGGCGCCCCGCGCGATCGTCGTCGCGGGGGAGTGGGCCGACGTCGGGCGCGAGCTCGCGACCCACGTGGACGTCGAGCACTGGCTGTCGTACGGGCCGGGCGGCGACGGGTCGTACGAGAACCTGCTGGCCGCGTCGTCGGACGACGAGCCGACCGACTCGGCGGGCGTCGGTGACGACGACCCGTTCTTCATCCTCTACACCGGCGGCACCACCGGGGCCTCGAAGGGCGCCCTGCACACCCACCGCAGCGCGTCGTTCGGGATGCTCAACCAGACCGTCGCCGAGCGCATCGTCCCGACAGACGTCTACATGCTGACCGGGCAGATGTACCACATCCCCGTGGTGCTCTCGATGAACTACATGCGCCACGGCTGCCCGCTGGTGCTCATGAACTTCGAGGCGAAACGGTCGCTGGAGATCATCGAGGCGGAGCGCGTCTCGGCGTTCCTCGGCATCACCACGATGCTCAACTGGATGATGGCCGTGCCCGGCTTCTCGGGCTACGACATCGCGAGCCTGCGCAACATCCAGTACGGCGGCGGGCCGATGCCGTCGGCGGTGGTCAAGAACGCGCTGCAGGCCTTCCCGTGCACGCTGATCCAGGGCTACGGGCAGACCGAGGGCACGACGATGTGCTTCCTCTCCCAGGAGGACCACCACGCCGCGGTCAACGGGGTCCATCCCGAGCGGCTGCAGTCGTGCGGGCGCGAGGGCTTCGTGACGTCGGTGCGGGTCGTCGACGTGGACGGCCGCCCGGTGCCGACGGACGGGGCCACGGTCGGTCAGATCGTCGTGCGCTCCGAGGCCAACATGGCGGGCTACTGGAACCGCCCCGACCTCACCGCCGACACCCTGCGCGACGGCTGGATGTGGACCGGCGACCTCGCCACCTGGGATCTTGACCGCTACGTGTTCATCGTCGACCGCGCCAAGGACATGATCATCTCGGGCGGCGAGAACATCTACTCGGTGCAGGTCGAGGAGGCCGTCAACCACCACCCCGCGGTCCTGGAGTGCGCGGTCATCGGCGTCCCGGACGAGGAGTGGGGCGAGAGCGTCAAGGCGTTCGTCGTGCTCAAGCCGGGCACGAGCGCGACGGAGTCCGACATCGTCGAGACCGCCCGGGCGCACCTCGCGTCGTACCAGAAGCCGCGCTCGGTGGAGTTCGTCCCCGAGCTGCCCAAGGCGCCCACCGGCAAGATCCTCAAGCGCGACCTGCGTGCCCCGTACTGGGGCGAGCGCGGGCGCTCGGTCTGACACAGGAGCACCACATGACCGGACGCATGGAGGGCAAGGTCGTCCTCGTCACCGGGGCCGCGCGCGGGCAGGGTCGCGCGCACGCGGTCCGGCTCGCGCAGGAGGGCGCCGACATCATCGCCGTCGACCTCTGCGCGGGGATCGACACCGTCGTCGGCAAGTACCCGCCGGCGACGCGCGAGGACCTCGACCAGACCGTCGTCGAGGTCGAGAAGCTCGACCGGCGGGTGGTCGCCCGGGTGGCCGACGTCCGCGACCAGGCGGCGCTGGACGAGGCGGTCGCCGCGGGCGTCGCGGAGCTCGGCAGGCTCGACGGCGTCGTCGCCAACGCGGGTATCGCGAGCTACGGGCGCGCGTGGGAGCTCGACGAGGCGACGTGGCAGGACATGATCGACGTCAACCTCACCGGCGTCTGGCACACCGCCAAGGCCGCGATCCCGCAGCTCATCGAGGGTGACCGCGGCGGAGCGATGGTGTTCACCAGCTCGATCGGCGGCTTCAAGGGCATCCAGCAGGTGGGCCACTACGTCTCGGCCAAGCACGGGATCGTCGGCCTGATGCGCAACCTCGCCAACGAGCTCGCGCCCTACCGCGTCCGCGTCAACACGGTGCACCCGACGAACGTCGACACGCACATGATCCAGAACCCGGGGACCTGGGGGATGTTCGCGCCGGGCGACCCGGAGCCGACGCAGGACAAGGCGATCGCCGGATTCACCTCGTTGAACGCCCTCGAGATCCCGTGGATCGACTCGGTCGACGTCGCGAACGCCGTGCTCTTCCTGCTGTCCGACGAGGCCCGCTACATCACCGGCGCGACGCTGCCCGTCGACGCCGGCGCGGCGATCAAGTGATGGGGAGGCGATCGTGAAGACACGGGGAGCCCTGCTCTGGGAGCCCGGCACCCGGTCGGGCTGGAGCGTCGAGGACATCGAGCTCGACCCGCCGAAGGCCCACGAGGCGCTGATCAAGCTGGCGGCGTCGGGCGTCTGCCACTCCGACGACCACCTCGACACCGGCGACATCCCGCTGCCGTGGTCGCCGGTGCTCGGCGGGCACGAGGGCGCCGGGATCGTCGAGGAGATCGGCCCGGGCGTCACGGCGGTGAAGCCCGGCGATCACGTCGTCCTGTCGTTCCTGCCCTCGTGCGGCCGCTGCCGCATGTGCGTCCAGGGGAAGTCGAACATGTGCGAGCTCGGCGCGGGCGTGCTCGCCGGCGTGGCGCCCGACGGCACGCACCGGGTCCACGCGCAGGGGCAGGGCGTGGGGTGCATGTCCTACCTCGGGACGTTCGCGCCCTACGTCGTCGCCCCGCTCGACGCGGTGATCCCGATCCCCGAGGAGATGCCGCTGGACAAGGCCGCGCTCATCGGGTGCGGGGTGCCGACGGGCTGGGGCTCGTCTGTGTACGCCGCCGAGATCGAGCTCGGTGACACCGTCGTGGTGGTCGGCACCGGCGGCGTCGGGATGAACGCGCTGCAGGGCGCGCGCCACAAGGGCGCGCGCCACGTCGTCGCCGTCGACCCCGCGCCGTTCAAGCGGGAGAAGGCCGTCGAGTTCGGCGCCACCCACGTGGCGAAGGACTACGAGGAGGCCGGGCAGATCGTCGAGGGTCTGACCAACGGTCAGGGCGCCGACCGCGTGATCATCACCGTCGGCGTGGTCACCGGCGACCTCATGAACCCCGCGCAGGAGATGACGCGGCGCGGCGGCACGATGGTGCTCACCGGCGCCGCCCCCGTGCTGCAGCGCGACGTGCCGTTCGACCTGTTCACGTTCGCGATGTCCGGCAAGCGGCTGCAGGGCTCCCTCTACGGCACGACCACGAGCCGCACCGACGTGCCGCTGCTCGCCGACCTCTATCTGCGCGGCGAGCTGAAGCTCGACGAGCTGATCACCCGCACCTACACGCTCGACGACATCAACCAGGCGTTCCGCGACATGCACGACGGCAAGAACGTGCGCGGCGTGATCATCTACGACTGACGGGGGCACCGATGCCGAACGCCGACGACCGCGCGGAGATCGTCCAGGCGACGTATCTCTACGCCCGCGGGCTGGACCGCTTCGACCCCAAGGAGGCGCTGTCGGCCTACACCGACGACGCGGTGTGGGACGCGACGGGCGTGGGGCTGGAGCGCTACGAGGGCCGTGACGAGGTCCTCGCGTTCTTCGAGCGCGACGCGGGCTCGATGTCCGAACAGTTCCACGTCATGACCAACCACGTCGTCGAGTTCGACGACGACGACCACGCGCACGGCACCAACTACGTGCTGGCCGAGGGGCGCACGACGGGCGGGGCGTCGATCAGGGCGGCCGCGCTCAACGTCGACACCTACCGGCGTACGGCGGAGGGCTGGAAGATCGCCAGCCGCGTGATCTCGCCGTTGACGGCCCCGCAGATGGAGGGGTTCGAGGCGTGAGCACCCGCGTGCCGCGCACGCTGCCGGAGCTGCTCGACGACGCGGCGGAGCGCTCGCCGACGCGGGAGGTCGTGTTCCCCGCGGAGCGGGCGACCTGGCCCGCGGTGCGGGAGGCGGCCCGGTCGTGGGCGGCCGGGCTGCACGCCCGCGGGGTGCGCCGGGGCGACCGGGTACTGCTCGTGCTGCCCGGCGGGCTGGACGCCGTGGTCGGCACGGTGGCGGCGGCGATGCTCGGGGCGGTGCCCACGCCCGTCAACCACCGCGGCACGCCCGACGAGGTGGCGTGGCTGCGCGACGACGCGGACCCCGCCGTGGTGGCGGCGTCCCCCGAGCTCCTCGGGCTCGCCGGCGGGGGAGCCGTGACGCCCGCCGAGCTGGCCGGGGACCCGGCCGACGCGCCCGCGGTGGACGTCGCCCCGGACGACCCGATGATCCTGCTCTACACCTCCGGGACGACGTCGCGCCCGCGTGGCTGCGTCCACACGCACGCCGCCTACGCCGCGCTCGGGGAGAACCTCGTCGACCGGCTGCGGCTGACACCCGACGACAGGTTCTGGACCCCGCTGCCGCTGCACCACTGCGGCGGGATCGACCTGCTCATGGGCTCGCTCGCGGCGGCCTGCACGCTCGTCCACGTCGGCGCGTTCGCGCCGGACGTCGCCTGGCGGCAGCTCGTCGACGAGCGCGCCACGGTCGCCTTCCCGGCGTTCGACACGATCTGGCTGCCGGTGCTCGACCACCCGGAGTTCCGGCCGGCGGCGGTGCCGGAGCTGCGCACGGTGATCAACGTCGGGCCGGCCGAGCGGATGGCCGCGATGCAGGCGAGGCTCCCGACGGCGGTGCAGATCTCGTGCCTGGGCGGAACGGAGTCGGCCGGGTTCTGCTGCGTGGGCTCGGTGGACGACCCGCCCGAGGCGCGGGCGGGCACGAGCGGTGTGCCGCTGACCGGGATGGAGGCGACCGTCCGCGACCCCGTGACCGGCCGGGAGTGCGCGCCGGACGAGGTCGGCGAGTTCCTGCACCGCGGCGTCTCGCGGATGGCGTACTACCACGGGGATCCGGAGACGACGGCCGAGCGCATCGACGCCGAGGGCTGGTTCCACACCGGCGACCTCGTGCGCCGCGACGCCGTTGGCCGGTTCACGTTCGTCAGCCGGCTCAAGGACATGCTCAAGGTCGGCGGCGAGAACGTCGCGGCGGCCGAGGTGGAGGGCCGCCTCGCGGAGCACCCCGCGGTCGGGGTCGTGGCCGTGGTCGCCGCCCCGGACGCCCGTCTGGGCGAGGTCGCGGCCGCGTTCGTCGAGCTGGCGCCGGCGTTCCGGGGCGCCGACAGTGAGGTGCTCGCCCGCGAGCTCGTCGACCACTGCCTGGAGGCGCTCGCGACGTACAAGGCGCCGCGCTACGTCGAGTTCGTCGAGACCTGGCCCATGTCCGGCACGAAGATTCAGAAGGGGGCGCTGCGCGAGAGGATCGCGGCCGAGCTGACCGACCGGGGGATCACCGAGGCGCCGCGCCTGTCGCGTCGCCACCTCACGGCGGGGTGAGCCGCACGGCGGGGTGAGCTGCTCCGGGCAACCTACCGACCGTATGGTGGTCGGGCGCACCGGGGCGCCGTCGTGAGCGTCTCGACCAGGGAGCAGACCATGGCACAGGACCGCCGCCCGGCCGGGCGCAGCGAGCGCCGCGCCGCCGGGGAGCGCAAGCCCCGCGAACAACGGTGGGCCCAGCTGCTCGAGGTGGCCACCCAGGTGTTCTACGAGAAGGGCTACGACGGCGCCTCGCTGCAGGACATCGCCGACCGCCTCGGCATGCTCAAGGGCAGCCTGTACTACTACATCCAGTCCAAGGAGGACCTGCTCTTCGAGGTGATCAGCGAGGTGCATCGGGAGGGCTACGCCGTGGTGCGCACCGCGGCCGCCTCCGAGGGCGACCCCCTGGACCGCCTCGAGCGCACGATCCGCGCCCACGTCGAGCACGCCTGCCGCAACCTCGTGCCGACCGCGGTGTTCCTGCACGAGCTCGAGGCGCTCCCGACCGCGCGCCGCGAGGAGATCCTCGGCAGTGGCCACGCCTACCAGGGCGTCTTCCGCGATCTCGTCGCCGAGGCGCAGAGCGAGGGCCTGGCCCGGCCGGACGTCGACCCGCGGGTCGCCGGGCTGTCCATCCTCGGCTCGACGAACTGGGTCTACCGCTGGTTCCGCGCGGACGGGCCCTCGACGCCCGAGGAGATCGCCGCCCAGCTCGCGGCCATGGCGGTGCACGGCGTCGCCACCGCCGCCGCCCTCGTGGCGCGCGATGCCGCCGTCGGGGCCTGACGCGCGCCGTCGGACGCAGCGGACGGGCGGTTCTTCCGTTGATCATGGCCGGGCGGCGCACCGTGGGAGATCAGGGGCGCGTCGTCCACGTGTGCGGAAGCTCGGACGTGGATCAGGTGCCCGCGATCTCGGACGAGGTCGTCGGGACGTCGGCACTCACGGCTCGGGCACCGCTGCGGTCACCGCGACCAGCGCGCTGCCGGCCGTGACCCGGTCGCCCGGCGCGACGTGCACGGCGTCGACGCGGGTCGCCCGGGACGCCCGGACCGGGAGCTCCATCTTCATCGCCTCGAGCACGACGAGCACCGCGCCGGCGTCGACGTCGTCGCCCGGCGCGACGACGACCTCGACGACCGTCGCGTCCATCGGCGCCACCGGGTCGCCCGTGGGCGTCGACCCCGTCGCCGGCCCGCGGCGTTCCGGGCGGGGCGCCTCGGCGGCGGCCCCCGTCGCGCCCGCGCGGTGGCGGGGGACGCGCAGCGCCAGCGGGCCGCGGTCGGTGGCGAGGTGGACGGCGCGGGTGGTGGCCGGTTCCCGACGGGTCGGCGTCGGCCGGGCCGTGGCGTCGGGCGCCCAGTCCCGCTCGACGCTGCCGGTGTCGTGCTCCATCGCGGCGTGGTCGGGGCGGTCGAGCACCGCGCGCAGGTAGGGCGCGGTGGTGGGCACGCCGGTGAGGACGAGGTCGTCGAGCGCGGCGGACAGGCGTGCGCACGCGGTGGCGCGGTCCGGGCCCCAGGCGTGCACCTTGCCGAGCAGCGAGTCGTACGCGCCGGGCACCGCGTCCCCGGCCTCGACGCCCAGGTCGCAGCGCACCCAGGGCCCGGACGGCAGCGTCAGCGCGGTGACCTGCCCCGGCGCCGGGCGGAAGCCCTCCCACGGGTCCTCGGCGGCGATCCGCGCCTGCACCGCGTGGCCCCGCACCACGACCCGGCCATCGAGTATCGAGCCCCCGAGGACCTCGCCGAGCGGCTCCCCCGCCGCGATCCGGAGCTGGGCGACGACGAGGTCGACGCCCGTGACCATCTCGGTGACCCCGTGCTCGACCTGCAGCCGGGTGTTCATCTCGAGGAAGGCGGGGCCGCCGGTGTCGCGGTCGAGGAGGAACTCCACGGTGCCCGCGCCGCGGTAGCCGACGGCCGTCGCGAGCCGCCGGGACGCCTCGTGCAGCTCGGTGCGCACGGCGTCGGGCAGGTCGGGGGCGGGCGCCTCCTCGAGCAGCTTCTGGTGGCGGCGCTGCACGGTGCAGTCGCGGTCACCGAGGACGGCGACGGCGCCGTGGTGGTCGGCGAGGATCTGCACCTCGACGTGGCGCGCGCGGGCGATGTGACGCTCGAGGAACACCTCGCCCCGCCCGAAGGCGGCGGCCGCCTCGCGCCCCGCGGCGGCGAGGGCGCCGGGCAGCTCGTCCGCGCTTGCGACGACCCGCATCCCGCGGCCCCCGCCGCCGTGCGCGGCCTTGACCAGCAACGGGAAGCCGATCCGCGCGGCGGCGTCCCCGGCCGGGGCGGCGTCGACGGCCTCCTCCGTGCCGTCGAGCACCGGCACCGCGCTCTCCCGGGCGAGCGCCCGCGCGCGGACCTTGTCGCCCATCGCCGCCACCACCTCGGCGGGCGGGCCGACGAACACCAGGCCGGCGTCGGTGACCGCCCGTGCGAAGCCCGCGTCCTCGGCGAGCAGGCCGTAGCCCGGATGCACGGCCCGCGCCCCGTGGGCGAGCGCCGCGCCGACCACGGCGTCGACATCGAGGTAGGACGGGACGCACACGGTGGTGTCCGCGACCCGGGTGGGCAGCGCGCCCGCGTCGACGTCGGTGTGCACCACGATCGAGCGCAGGCCCAGCTCGCGGCAGGCCCGCACGATGCGCACGGCGACCTCGCCACGGTTGGCGACGAGGACCGGGCCAGGCCGGGCACGCTCCATCGGCGGCCTCCTCTCGTTCGCCATCTACCAAACGACCGGATGGTAGATTACGGTCGCCGGGAGAGCCACGTCCATGCGGGGAGGAACGGTGCCAGTCGCCAACGGCCAGGGGCCGGTGCCGCACGGGCAGACTCCCGCGCACGAGGCCCCCGACGCCATGGCACCCGGGACGGCACGGTCCGGCATGACCGAGGCGCTGGACGAGCTGGCCCGCCGACGCGAGGCCGCCGAGGCGATGGGCGGCGAGCAGGCGCTCGCTCGGCACCGGGCCTCGGGGCGGATGCCGGTGCGCGAGCGGGTCGCCGCGCTCGTCGACCCCGGCACCTGGTTCGAGATCGGCGCGCTCGCCGAGCCGGAGATCCGCCGCGAGAAGCCGGTGCCCGGCGACGCGGTGGTCACCGGGTTCGGCACGCTCGACGGCCGCCGGGTCGGCGTCATCGGGATCGACGCCACCGCCGTCGCCGGCACCACGGCGCCGATCAGTATGCGCAAGCAGGGCCGGCTCATCGAGCACGCCCAGCACGGCGGCTTCCCGCTCGTGCTGCTCTGCGATGCCGACGGCGGACGGATGCCCGACGTCATGGGCTGGCGGTTCTCCGGTCTCCCGCTCGACTTCACCAGCTTCCTCGGCGCCACCGACGGCAGCCCCGCGGTGCCGCGGGCGGCGGCGGTCCTCGGCCCGTCCTACGGCGACTCGGCGCTGCACGCCGCCACCGCCCACTACGTCGTCATGACCCGCGGGTCGTCGGTCGCACTGTCCGGTCCGTCGGTGGTCGAGCCCGCGATCGGCGAGCGCGTCACCGACGACGAGCTCGGCGGGCCCGAGGCCGCGACGGCCGCCGGCAACGCCCACCTCGTGGTCGACACCGAGGCCGACGCGCTCGACGCCCTCGGCGCGTTCCTGTCCTACCTGCCCTCGAACGCCGCGCTCCCGGCGCCGGCGTCGGAGCCCGTGGCGCCGGCGCGCGATCCCGCCGAGCTCGCCGACGTCGTCCCCACCGGCGCCCGCGCGGGCTACGACATGCGCGAGGTGCTCGCCGCCGTGGCCGACGCGGAGTCCGTGCTGCCCTGGGCCGACGGGTGGGGGCCGAGCCTGCTGTGCGCGCTGGCCCGCATCGAGGGCCGGCCGGTGGGGATCGTCGCCAACCAGCCGCTCGTGCGCGCGGGTGCGCTCGACCCCGACTCGCTGGCGAAGGAGCACGACTTCGTCGACCTGTGCGACACGTTCGGGCTGCCGCTGGTGTTCCTGCACGACGTCCCGGGGCTGATGATCGGCAGCCACGCCGAGCGCTCCGGGATCCTGCACGCCTACGAGCGCACCGTCTCGCGCATCGCGCGGGCCACGGTCCCGCGGGTCGGCGTCGTGCTGCGCAAGGCCTACGGCGGCGGGCACTTCGCCATGGGCGGGCGCCCGACCGGGCCCGACTTCCTCTACGCCTGGCCCACGGCGGAGATGGGCTTCATGGCTCCCGAGACCGGCATCCGCACCGTGCACCGCCGCGCCCTCGACCGGCTCCTCGTCGACGAGGGCCCGGACGCCCGCGACGCGCGGGCCGCCGAGCTCACCGCCGAGTGGGTCGCCGAGTCCGAGCCATGGGAGGCCGCGGCGCACCTGTCGCTGGACGACGTGATCGCGCCGGCCGCGACGCGGCACGTGATCGCCACCAGCATCGAGATCGCCTGGGGGGAGCGGCCGCACCGGGTGGGCCACCGGGGAGGTGCGTCATGAACAGCGACACCGAGATCACCGTCAAGACCGACGGCCCGGTCGCGGTGATCCACCTCGACCGGCCGGAGAAGCACAACGCGCTCACCGAGGCGTTCTGGCCCCAGATGCGCGAGGCCCTCGCCCGCCTCGAGGCGGACGGCACGACGCGTGCGGTGGTGCTCACCGGGGCCGGCGACAAGGCCTTCTCCGCCGGCGGGGACATCGCCGGCTTCGGCGACCTCGACGGGGCGGCGGCGAAGCGCGGGTTCCAGGCCGACTGCCTGCGGACCTTCGCGGCCATCGAGGAGTGCGCGCTGCCCGTCGTCGCCGCCGTCAACGGCTACGCGTTCGGCGGCGGTTGCGAGCTCGCGCTGGCCTGCGACCTCGTGCTCGCCTCCGACCGCGCGAGCTTCGCGATGCCCGAGAGCGCGATCGGGCTCGTGCCCGGCTTCGGGGTGCTGCGCGGGCCCGCGGTGATGGGCCGGCACTGGACGAAGTGGATGGTGCTCGCCGGCGAGCGCGTCGACGCCGCGCAGGCCGAGCGCATCGGGCTGGTACAGCGGGTGGTGCCCCACGACACCCTGCTCGACGAGGCCGTGGCGCTCGGCGAGCGCATCGCGCGGAACGCACCGCTGGCCGTGCGCGTCGGCAAACAGATGATCAACCGGGGGGTCGACCGCGGGGAGACGGGCTACTCGCTCGAGGCGGTGACGATGCTGCAGGAGACCGCCGACACCGCCGAGGGCATCGCCGCGTTCACCGAGAAGCGCCCGCCGCGGTTCGAGGGACGGTGACCCGGCGATGGATCCCTTCGTGGCCCTCATGCGCCGCTACGTCGTCGACTACACGAACTCCCACGACCTCGCCGTCTGCGACAACATCATGGAGCCGGACTACGTCCTGCGCATGGGCCCGCACATCGTCGCCGGCCGCGACGAGGCCTACAAGCCGGCGACGCGCAAGCAGCTCGAGCAGTTCCCCGGGCTCGGGCTCACGGTCCACGAGGTCGTGAGCAACGGCGAGCGCCTCGCCCTGCGCTTCTCCGAGCACGGCGCCTCGGTGCGCCACGGCGGGGCCGTCGCGGTGTGGGGCGGGATCGGGCTGTACGCCTGGAACGGGCGGCGGCTGACCGCCAACCGTGTCGAGCAGGACTACCTCGCCCGCCGCCGCCAGCTCGCCGACGGCGTGCCCGACGCGGTGCCCCCGCCCACCCCGGCGCCCTGGGACACCGTGGCCCGTGAGCCCGACGCCGGCACCGAACGCGCCGCGCGGGCCTGGGCGGAGCAGGGGATGCCGACGCTCGGCGACGTCGTCGTGGACGACGGCAGGCACCCCGCGACGCTCGTGGAGCCCGACGTCGTGGTGATCGACGACCTGTTCAGCGCCGGCGACCGGGCCGCGGTCCACGTGACGATCTCGGGGGCGTTCCGCGGCGGCCTCGACGGGGCCGACGAGCACCTCGGCGCGCCCGCCACGCTCCACGCCGCGGCCGTGGTCGCCGTCGCCGACGGACGGGTCGTCGCAGGACACGTCGTCCGCGACCGCCTCGGGCTCCTGCGCGCCCTCACCCCCGCCGGGGCCACGCGGTGACGCGCCTCGGGCTCTACCTCGACCTGCGCATCCCGGCGGGTGCGACGGGCGCCGACGTCTACCGCCGCACGCTCGACCGCGTCGCCGACGCCGAGCGCCGCGGGCTCGAGGCCGCATGGGTCACCGAGCACCACGGGTTCGCCGACGGCTACCTCCCCGCGCCGCTGACCGCCGCCGCCGCGATCGCCGCGCGCACGCACACCCTGCGGATCGGCACCGGCGTCGTGATCGCGCCGATGCTCCCCGTCGAGACCCTCGCCGAGCAGGCGGCCGTGGTCGACCTCGTCTCCGGCGGCCGGCTCGAGCTCGGCGTCGGGGCGGGCTGGCGGGCCGAGGAGTTCGCGCGGGTCGGCGCCGACCACCGCGCCCGCTACGCGACGCTCGAGGACCATCTGCGCCGCCTGCCCGGGCTGTGGGCCGACGGGACCGTGACGCCGGCGCCGGTGCAGCGCCCGCTGCCGACGTGGGTCGGCGCGCGAGGGCCCCGCGGGGCCCGACTGGCCGGACGGGTCGGCGCCGGGCTGCTCTGGCTCGACCCGGCCCTGGTCGCCCCGTACGCCGAGGGGCTCGCCGCGGGCGGGTGGCCGCGGGAGCAGGGCCGGCTCGGCGGCCTGGTGAACGTCCTGCTCGCCGACGACCCGGAGGCCGCGAAGGCCGAGGTCCGCGCCGCCGCCCGGCGCAACCGGGAGTCGTACGAGGGCAACGACGACGCGGCCCCGGAGCCCGGCGACACCACGTTCCCGAAGCTGCGGGTCCGCACCGGCGAGGACGCCGTCGCCGCGGTCCGCGAGCAGCTCGCCGCGCTCGAGGGCTTCCCGGTCACCGACGTCTTCTGCTTCGCCGACCTCGGCGGGCTGCCCCCCGAGATCGTCGACCGCCACCTCGAGCTGGTGACCGACGTGCTGCGCCCGGGCCTCGCCGATGTCGGTGCCGCGGCGCCCGTCCCGGTGGGAGGTACCCCGTGAGCCGTCTCGAGCCGGCCGAGCTCCCCGACGACCTGCTGACCCCCGAGGCCGTGGCCGATCCCGACGGGGCCGCCGCGGTCCTGCGCGCCCACGACCCCGTCCACTGGAGCCCGACCCACCGGGCCTGGCTCGTCACGCGCTTCGACGACGTCGTCGCGGCGTTCAAGAACCCGGCGCTGTCGTCGGACCGGGTCCGCCCGCTGATGTCGGCGCGCGACAAGCCGTCGGGCGACGCGTCGCAGAAGATGCTCGGGCTGATCAGCGAGTGGATGGTCGTCACCGACCCGCCCGCCCACACCCGGCTGCGGCGCCTGGCCGGGGCGGCGTTCAAGCAGCAGCAGATCGCGGCGATGGAGGAGCGCATCCAGACGCTGGTCGACGATCTCGTCGACACCTTCCTCGCCAGCAGCAGTCCCGCCCGCCCGACGGATCTCGTCGCGGGCGTCGCCTACCCGCTGCCGGCGATCGTCATCGCCGAGATGCTCGGCGCGCCGCCCGAGGACCGCGACCGCTTCCGCTCCTGGTCCGACGAGCTCGCTCTCGTCGCGTTCGGCGCCGGCGGCGACGCGCGCCCGGACCGTCACGAGCGGGCGCTGCGCGGGCTGGAGGAGATGGCCGAGTACTTCCGCGCCCTCGTCGCGCACCGCCGCCGCGAGCCCGGCGGCGACATGCTCTCGGCGATGATCTCGGGGGACGATCCGTCCGACGGCTCGGGTCTCTCCGACGACGAGCTCGTCGGCATGTGCGCGCTGCTGCTGTTCGCCGGGCACGAGACCACCACCAACGCCATCGCCAACGCCGTCCGCCTGCTCACCGCCGACCCGGAGCTGCGCGACCGCGTGCGCGACGACCCGGCCCTCGTCGCCCCGGCGGTCGAGGAGGCCCTGCGGCTCGTGGGGCCGATCAAGGTGCTGGTCCGCTGGGTGATCGAGGACCACGAGCTGCGCGGGCGCACCATCCAGGCGGGCGAACGCGTCTACCTCGTGCTCTGCGGGGCCAACCGGGACCCCGAGCGGTTCGCCGACCCCGACACCGTCGACCTCGCGCGCTCCCGGGCCACCCACATCGCCTTCGGACGTGGCGTCCACGCCTGCATCGGCGCGCAGCTGGCCCGCATCGAGACCCGGATCGCCGTCGGCACGCTGCTGCGCCGCCTGCCGGGCCTGCGCGTCGAGGGCGAGCCGGAGTACCTGCCGACGATCGCCTCGCGGGCACAGACGTCGCTGCCGGTGGTGCACGACGGCGTTCCGGCGAGCCGTCCGTGAGACCGCGGGTCACCACGCTCTTCGAGCTGGTCGACGAGTCCGCGGCGGCCGACCCGGACGCCGAGGCGCTGGTGTTCGCCGACGGCGAGCGACTGACCACGGGCGCGCTCGCGGAGCGCTCGGTGCGCCACGCCGCCGCGCTGCTCGGGCTGGGCGTGACGGCGGGCGACCGGGTGGCCCTGCTGCTGCCTGCGTCGGCCGACCTCGTCGCCCTGCTGCTCGCCGTGACGCGCGTCGGGGCGATCGCCGTGCCGGTCAACGCCCGCTACCGGCCCGACGAGGTCCGCCACGTCGTCGTGCACTCCGGCGCCGCGCTCCTGGTGACGGCTGCGCCTGTCCGGGGCGGGCCGGCGCCGGGCGCCCCCGACCTCGCCGACCTCGCCCGCCGTGCGGTCGAGAGCGGCCCGACGCCGGAGCTGCGCGCCCTGGTGACGCTCGCCGACCTCGTCGGTGGGGACGTGGCCGATGTCGGGAGGGCCGAGGCCGGCACCTGCGTCCGCGATCCCGCCGTGCTCGTCTACACCTCGGGCACCACCGCCGCGCCGAAGGGCGCACTGCTCTCGCACGAGGCGCTGGTCCGGCTCGCGGCCGGCATCGCGGAGCGGATGGCGCTCACCCCGGCGGACCGGATCTGGACCGCCATCCCGCTCTTCCACGGCGGCGGCATCACGTTCGCGGTCGCCGCGCTCACCGCGCGCGCCGCGTTCGTCCACCCCGGGCACTTCGACCCCGCGTCCACTCCCGCCCTGCTCGAGGCCGAGCGGATCACGGTGGCGCTCGCGGCCTTCGAGACGATCTGGCTGCCGGTGCTCGACCGGCCGGACTGGCCCGAGCGGGACCTGCACCGCATCCGGCTCGTCATGGCCGTCGGTGTCCCCGAGCGGCTGCGCTCGATGGCGGCGCGGGTGCCGCAGGCCGTGCACGTCTCCTGCGTGGCGATGACCGAGTCGTCCGCGTTCCTCGCCCTCGGCCGCCTCGACGACCCGCTCGAAGCGCGCCTGACCACCGGCGGACACCCGATGCCGGGCATGAGCGTGCGCGTCGTCGATCCGGACAGCGGCGCCGACCTGCCGCCCGACACCCTCGGTGAGCTGCTCTTCCGTGGCCCGACGGCGTTCGACGGCTACTTCCGCGACCCCGAGGCGACGGCCGCGACGATCGACGCGCAGGGCTGGGTGCACACCGGCGACGTCGTCACCGTCGACGCCGACGGGCGGGTCACGTTCCGCACCCGGCTCAAGGACATGCTCAAGGTCGGCGGCGAGAACGTGTCGGCCGCCGAGATCGAGAACCACCTGCTCACCCACCCCGCGGTCGGGGTGGTGGCCGTGGTCGCCGCCCCGGACGCGCGCTACGTGGAGGTGCCGGCGGCGTTCGTGCAGCTCGCCTCCGGGGCGTCCGCCACCGCCGAGGAGCTGATCGCGCACTGCGTCGGGCGCATCGCGAGCTTCCGCGTGCCGCGCTACGTGCGCTTCGTGGCGGAGTGGCCGATGTCCGGCACGAAGATTCGCAAGGTGGCGCTCCGGGCGCGGATCGCCGAGGAGCTGGCCGCGGCCGGGATCACCGAGGCGCCGCGCCCGGGGAGCCGCGTGTGACGGCGCCCGAGGATCTCGCCGGCCTCCGGCTTCCCGGGGGCACCTGCCGGGTCGAGGGCTACGAGAGCCTGCTCCTGCACGACGCCGTGCGGTCGCCCCGATCGCCGCGGCCGCACCCGATCTGGGCGTTCCTCGCCCCGCAGCGGGGTCTGGGCCTGACCCTCGCGGCGCTGTTCGAGACCCTCGGCTGCCCGCTGGACACCGGGCCGCTGCTGAGCACGTTCGGCGCCCGGTGCGTGGGCCTACTGGCGCTCGACGTCGACCACGAGGTGCGGGGCGGCGTCACCACGGTCCGGCGGCGCCGCTCCCGCCTGCTCGGCGTCGTCGACGAGATCGAGGTGGTGCTCGACCTCGTCCGGGGCGACGGTGCCCCGGTGCTCACCGCGACCTACGGCTTCGTGCTGCCGCGTCGCGACGTGCCGGCGCCCCCGGAGGGCCCGCGAACGGAAGCGCCGGCGCCGGCGCCGGGCGGTCCTGAGCACACCGGCGAGCCGCTCACCGTCCGCGCCGACGAGATGAAGCTGATGGCCCTGCTGCTACGCGACCCCAACCCCATCCACCTCGAGCCCGACGCCGCGGCCGCGCTCGGGTTCGGGCGGGCGTGCGTCAACCAGGGCCCGGCGAACCTCGCCTACGCGCTGGGCTTCCTCACCGCCCGCCACCCGGACGCGGCGCTGCTCGGGTTCGACGCCCGCTTCCGCGCGACGGTGGTCGCGGGCGACGTCGTCACGCCCGTCGCGTACGACGACGGGTCCTTCGCCCTGCGGCACGCCGACGGTCGCGCGGCGGTGACCGCGCACGCCCAGTGGGGCCGACCCGTTGTGAGCGGGACCACGCCGAAATAGACTAACGGCCGTTTGGTAGCGAAGGGATGGGTGCATGGCTCTCGACGAGGCGAGCACGGCGCTGATGACGGAGCTGGGGGAGAGCGGCCTCCCCCCGATCAGCGACATGACCCCGGAGCAGGCCCGCAACCTCGGCCCGGCGCTGGCCGAGCTCTACGGGCCGGGCCCGGACGTCGAGCACGTCGTGGAGCTGGCCGATGCGCCGGTCCCGGTGCGGGTGATCGTGCCCGGGGGCACGCCGCGCGGCGTCGTCGTCTACTACCACGGCGGCGGGTGGGTGATCGGGGCGCTCGACGAGTTCGAGACGCTCGGGCGCACCCTCGCCGTGCGCACCGGTTGCGTCGTGGTGCTCGTGGACTACCGGCTCGCGCCCGAGTACCGGTACCCGACCGCGGTGGACGACGCGTGGTCGGCGCTGCGCTGGGTCGACGAGCACGTCGAGACGCTGGCCGGCGCGCGCGTCCCGGTGGTCGTCGCCGGCGACTCGGCGGGCGGGAACCTCGCCGCCATCGTGGCCCGCCGCGCCCGCGACGCCGGCGGTCCCTCTCTCGCCGGGCAGGTGCTCGTCTACCCCGTCACGGACGCGAACGTCGACCGGCCGTCGTACGTCGATCCCGCCAACCAGCTGCTCGTCAGCCGCGCCGCCATGATCTGGTTCTGGGGGCACTACGCCCCGGACCCGGCGCAGCGGGGCGAGCCCGACGCGTCGCCGCTGCGCGCCGAGGACCTCGGCGGGCTGCCTCCCGCGGGCGTCCTGCTCGCCGAGCACGACCCGCTGCGCGACGAGGGCCAGGCCTACGCCGACCGGCTCTCCGAGGCCGGGAACAGCGTCGTGACGCTGCTCGTCCCCGGCCAGATGCACGGCTTCTTCACCCTGCTGACCCTGCCCGGCGCCGCCGTGGGGATGGACTTCGTCGTGGAGCAGATCGCGAAGCACCTGGCGTCCTGAGCAGGCCCCGCTCGCCCCGGAGGTGACCGCAGTGACCGACACCCTCGTGCAGTCCACCCGTCCCGACACCGCCGTCCGGCGCGTCGACGCCCTCGTCGTCGGCGCCGGTCTGTCCGGTCTCTACATGCTGCACCGCTTCCGCGGTCTCGGGCTCGACGCCGTCGTGCTCGAGGCCGGCAGCGACATCGGGGGCACCTGGTTCTGGAACCGCTACCCGGGCGCGCGCTGCGACGTCGAGAGCATGGAGTACTCCTACTCGTTCTCCCCCGAGCTCGAGCAGGAGTGGGACTGGTCGGAGAAGTACCCGACGCAGCCCGAGATCCTGCGCTACGTCCACCACGTGGCCGACCGCTTCGGCCTGCGCGACGGCGTCCGGCTCGACACCCGCGTCGCGTCGGCGCACTTCCGCGACGCCGAGGGCCGCTGGACGGTGACGACGGAGTCGGGCGAGCGGTGGGACACCGAGCAGCTGGTGATGGCGACCGGCTGCCTGTCGACCTCGAAGCTGCCGGAGATCCCGGGCATCGACCGCTTCGGGGGACGGACCCTGCACACCGCGCACTGGCCGCACGAGGGCGTCGACTTCACCGGCCGCCGCGTCGCCGTCATCGGCACCGGCTCGTCGGGTATCCAGGCCATCCCGCTGATCGCCGACGAGGCCGCCGACCTCACGGTCTTCCAGCGCACGGCGAACTTCAGCATGCCGGCGAACAACGCCCCGCTCTCCGACGAGGCCCAGGCGCAGCGCAAGCAGAACTACCGGGAGCACCGCCGGGCGGCGCGGGAGTCGGGCTTCGGTGTCCCCGTTCCGGAGGCCACGCGGTCGGCGCTGGAGGTCGACCCGGAGGAGCGACGCGCGCAGTACGAGTCGACCTGGGGACGCAACCTGGTCGGGCTGCTCACCTCGTACACCGACAGCATCGTCGACGCCGCTGCCAACGAGACCGCCGCCGACTTCGTCCGCGACAAGATCCGCGAGATCGTCGACGACCCGGAGACCGCCGAGACGCTGTGTCCCCGCGACCACCCCTTCGGCACCAAGCGGCCCTGCCTCGACTCCGGGTACTACGCCACGTTCAACCGCGGGCACGTGCACCTCGTCGACCTGAAGAAGACCCCGCTCACCGAGGTCACCGAGCGCGGCGTGCGCACCACCGAGCGGGAGTACGAGGTCGACGACCTCGTGTTCGCCACCGGGTTCGACGCCATGACCGGGTCGCTGGCCGCGATCGACATCCGCGGGCGGGCGGGCCGGGCGCTGACCGACAAGTGGGCCGGCGGCCCCGTCTCCCACCTCGGGCTGCAGGTCGCCGGGTTCCCGAACCTCTACACGATCACCGGGCCCGGCAGCCCGTCGGTGCTCTCGAACATGATGGTGTCGATCGAGCAGCACGTGGACTTCGTCGCCGACGCCGTCCATCACGCCCATCAGCGCGGGGACACCGTCGTCGAGTCCACCGAGGAGGCCGAGCGGGCCTGGACCGACCATGTCCGCGAGGTCGGCGACTACACGCTCTACCCGCAGGCGGACTCCTGGTACATGGGCGCCAACGTGCCCGGCAAGCCGCGAGTGTTCATGGCGTACATCGGCGGCGTGGGGGCCTACCGGCAGCACTGCGACCAGCTGGCCGCCGACGGCTATCCCGGGTTCGCGTTCTCGGCGCCCTGAGCATCCGGGCCCGGCCGCACGTGGGTCAGAAGCCGTTGGGGTCGTAGGCGGTGGTCTCGAAGGTGCCGTCGGCGTTGGTGTCGACCGCGGAGGTGTCGAAGTCGCCGTCGTTGTCGGTGTCGATCAGGACGACCTCGCCGTAGCCGTCGGCGTTGGTGTCGACGACGGCGGACTCGAAGGAGCCGTTGTGGTCGGTGTCGGCGATGACGGTGTCGACGGCGCCGTTGCCGTCCTCGTCGGTGGAGACGGAGTCGATGTTGCCGGCGGCGTCGGTGGTGTAGGTGCCGGCCACGGTGCCGTCGGCGTGGTAGACGGTGCCGTTGCTGAAGGAGTAGGTCTCGGCGCTCATGGTGTGCTCGCTCTCGGTTCGTTCGCGGTGCCCGGCTGGTGGGCTCTCGGCACTGTGACGACCCGAGGAGCTGGGGATGTTCCGGGCGGAGCGACAATCTTCTCCGCGAGGACGCGGTCACGCGCCGTGACGACGCCGGAAGGTGCTCGGCGGCTCGTGGAACGTCTCCTTGAACGCGCGGCTGAACGAGGCGAGATCGCCGAAGCCGCAGCGCAGGGCGACGTCGGTGACCGAGACGCCGCGCAGGCGGGGGTCGGCGAGCTCGCGGCGCCCGTGCTCGAGGCGGCGCCGGCGTACGAGGCGGCTCACCGTCGTCGAGGCGTCGGCGAAGGCGCGGTGCAGCTGGCGGGTCGAGACGAAGTGCGCGCGGGCGATCGTCTCCGGGCTCAGGTCGGGATCCTCGAGGTGCTCGGCGACGAACGCCTCGACGCGGGCGCGCAGGTCGGCAGCCCCGCGGGGCCCGGTGACCTCGTCGCGGCGCAGCGCCTCGCCCACCACGGTGCCGACGAGGTCGCCGAGCTCGGTCGCCAGGCGCTCGGCCGCGGTGGGGGAGAGCTCCGGTGGCGCGGCGACGACGTCCGCGAGCGTCCGGCCGACGATCCCGCCGAGGCGTTCACCGCCGAGCGCCCGGGCCGTGGCGGCGCGGGAGGTGTCGGGGGAGATGCCGAGCAGGTCGCGGGGCCAGGTGAACACCAGCATCCGCCACGGTCCGTGGAACCTCCAGGCGAACGGCCGTCCCGTCTCGTAGACCGACCAGGCCCCGGGGCCCAGCGGGGCCTCCCGGCCGTCCTGGCGCACCACGGCGTGACCGCGGGCGATGAGGCCGACCTGCAGGTAGTCGTCAGGATCGTGCCGCGCGAGCCCGGGTGTGCGGACGCACTCCTGGTCGGTCGAGTCGACCGTCGCCACCGCGAGGTGGCCGACGAGGCTGCTGCGGACGGCGCCGTCGAACGGCGTGTCCCGCTGGGCGTTCACGTCGAGGGCGACGAAGTGCTCGCGGATCAGGTCGCGCCAGCCGTCGAGGCGGTCGGTCGCCCCGTGCACGGCCCCGGGCACGTCCCCGTTCACGTCGGTGGTGTGCGGGACGTGCGCCACCGCGCGGGGCCGCGGGAACGGGCCCACGGGGCGTGTGGTGGTCGCCACGGGCGGCTCGCAGGGGAGATCGACGGGGTCGTCCGACGCTAGAAGCCCGCCACGTCGTGGTCAAACCTTCCGTGGCCGATCCGTCGCGCAGCGACAAGCGCCCGACCCCCGGGCGCGGCCAGGCTCCGGTGTGACGGTCGTCGCCGACCGCCCGGACCCACCACCACTGCGAGGCCCCCACCACTCGCGCCGACCCCGGGAGCGCCCGTGACCGCACTGGACGACCTGCCGATCACGCCCACCACGACCACCGTGCGTGCCGCGTGTCCGCACGACTGCCCCGACACCTGCGCCATGCTCGTCACCGTCGAGGACGGCCGCGCGACCAAGGTCGCGGGCGACCCGGAGCACCCGCTCACCCGCGGCGGGCTGTGCGTGAAGGTCAACAACTACCAGGAGAAGACCTACAGCCCCGACCGCGTGCTGCACCCCCTGCAACGCACCGGGGCCAAGGGCAGCGGCCGGTTCGAGGAGATCTCCTGGGACGAGGCGCTGGACACCATCGCCGACACCTTCCGGGCGAGGATCGCCGAGCACGGTCCCGAGACCGTCATGCCGGTCAGCTACCTCGGCACCCAGGGCATCCTCAACGGCCTGTCGGTCGGCGACGCCTTCTTCCACAAGCTCGGCGCGACGATCACCGAGCGCACGTACTGCGACTCGGGCTCCTGCACCGCCCACGTGGCCACCATCGGGGCGACCGCGGGCGTCGACCCCGAGAGCCTCGTCCACGCGCGCTACATCATCATCTGGGCGTCGAACACCATCTCGACCAACCTGCACCTCTGGCCGGTGATCGCCGAGGCCCAGAAGCGCGGGGCGAAGGTCGTCTGCATCGACCCCGTGCGCCACCGCACCGCGCAGCGCGCCGACTGGCACATCCCGCTGCGGCCCGGCACCGACGGCGCCCTCGCCCTGGCGATGATGAACGTGATCATCAGCGAGGGGCTGCACGACGAGGCGTACGTCCGCGACCACACCGTCGGGTTCGACGAGCTCGCCGAGCGCGTGGCCACGGCCACCCCGGAGTGGGCCTCCGAGGAGACCGGCATCCCCGCCGAGGACATCCGCACGCTCGCCCGCGAGTACGCCACCACCGACCCGGCCGTCATCCGCATCGGCGTCGCGATCGAGCGTCACGCCGGCGGCGGCCAGACCGTGCGGGCGCTCGCCTGCCTGCCCGCGCTCGTCGGCGCCTGGCGTCACGTCGGGGGCGGGCTGCTGCAGCTGCCGCTCTGGGCCCACCCGGTCAACTGGCCGGCGTTCATCCACCCCGAGCTCGCCACCCCGGGCACCCGGGTGGTCAACCAGTTCCTGCTGGGTCGGGCGCTGACGGGGGACCTCCCGCTCGACCCGCCGATCACCGCGCTCATGGTCTACAACTCGAACCCGATGGTCGTGGCCCCCGAGCAGGAGAAGATCGCGCGGGGGCTGGCCCGCGATGACCTGTTCACGGTGGTCAGCGACCACTTCCTCACCGACACCGCGCGCTACGCCGACATCGTCCTGCCCGCGACGACCCAGCTCGAGCAGCACGACCTCATGTTCAGCTGGGGCCACTTCTACGTCACCCTCAACGTTCCCGCCGTCGAGCCGGAGGGGGAGTCGATCCCCAACACCGAGCTCTTCCGGCGGCTCGCGGCGCGGATGGGCTTCGACGACGAGTACTTCCGCCTGACCGACGAGGAGCTGCTCGCCCAGGCCTACGACTGGTCGGCGCCGGCGATGGAGGGCATCACCCTCGAGTCGCTGCGCGAGACGGGGTGGGCGCGGCTGAACCTGCCGGGCCCCGACGCGTACGCCCCGCACGCCGAGGGGAACTTCCCGACGCCGTCGGGCAAGACCGAGTTCCGGTCGTCGGCGCTCGAGGCGGCCGGCAACTTCGTCGTCCCGCTGTTCCGGCAGCTCTACGAGGAGTTCCAGCCCGGCGGCACCGTCGACCCGCTGCCGCACTACATCGCGCCCCGCGAGACCGGCGAGGTCTACCCGCTGAACCTGCTCTCGCCGAAGTCGCACGCCTACATCAACTCCAGCGCGGGCGACCAGGCGATGCAGAAGCGCGTGCAGGGCGAGCAGAAGGTGACCATCCACCCCGCCGACGCCGAGGCGCGCGGTATCACCGACGGACGCTACGTCGAGGTGTCCAACGACCGCGGCAAGTTCGTCGCGCTCGCCGACGTCTCCGACGAGGTCTCCCTCGGCGTCGTCGTGTGCCCGATGGGCTCGTGGGCGAAGAACGCCAAGGACGGCAGCACGGTGAACGCGGTGAACCCGTTCGTCTTCGCCGACCTCGGCAACGCGCCGACGTTCTCGGACACGCGGGTCGAGGTCACCCCGGTGTGAGTGGCCCGGCGTGAGTGCCCCGTCACCGGGCGGCCAGGACCTCCGGGTCCCGGTCGCTCGGTGACCGCGGGGTGGGGGCCGTGCGCGTCGATGTCCCGGCCCGGTCCGCGCACTCGGCCGCGGCGCAGTCGGCCGCCGCGAGGTCGGTGAGGAGCCGCCGGGCGGCCCGGACCGCGACGTCGGGCACCTCGCCCCCGTCGCGGGCGAGCCGCCGGAAGACCTCGGCGAGCGCCGCGGCCGCCGAGCCGGACAGGACCAGCCCGCGGTCGGGACGCGTGTAGGGCGCGAGGGCGCGCGCGACGTCCCGGCAGGTCTCGGCGCCGGGGTCGGGGAGGGGGAAGGCGACGGTCTCGGCGTCGAGGTCAGCGGCCACGGACACGCACCGACTCGGGGACGTCGGCGGCCTTGGCCGCGTCGGGGGTGTCGCTCCGGACGTGCTGGAACGTGCCGCGCGCCGGCGTCGAGCCGCTCGCGCGCCGACGACGACCGGGCCGGCCGTCGGTGCCGGTCGTGCTCCCACCGTCGACGGTGTCGACGCCGTGGGGGTGGCGCGCGTCAGCACGCCAGTGCAGGTGCCACATGGGCGGGGACCTCCTGATCCACCACCGGGGCCGTACCCGGGACCACTCGGGGTGTACCGGACGAGTACGGAGGGACGGCCGTCGCTCACGGACTGAACACGGCACCCGCGATGGTGGTCCAGATCACGCCCATGTCGCCACGCGAGGGCGGCCTGTACCGAGAAAGCACCGGATCGGGGCAGCGCTGGACCGGTCAGGGAGCGGCCGGACCCTCCGGGGTGCTCACGGGCGCCCACGCCGTGAAGATCCGGTGCTGGGGTTCGAGCAGCAGGATGAGCACGATCGCGGTGCTCGAGACGAACACCGACATGGCCGACTGCGCGCCGAGGGTGGCCGAGGCCTCGACGAAGTCGGCGTCGGCGCCGTAGGTCAGGCCGGTGTACTGCTCGAACAGGGTGACGATCTGGGCGTCGCCGTGCGCACCTGGGGCGGAGCTGAAGGTCCCGGGGCTCAGCCGGGCTGCAGGGCCCGGCGCCACTGCGCGGTCACCTGCGCACGCAGGCGCTCGGTGTCCACGCCCTCGGGGTCGAGCAGGCGCTGCATGCCGATGCCGCGCAGCTGGCCGACGACGGCGACGGCGACGGCGTCCGGGTCCGCGTCGGCGCGGACCTCGCCCGCGGCGACGCCGGCCTCGACGTCCTGGCGGAGGTCGGCGCGGAAGCCCCGGTCGCGCTCGCGGAAGGTCGCCGCGAGCTCGGAGGCCGTGGCGGCCTCGGCCCAGAGCAGCAGGAAGGCGCGGTTGGCGGTCCCGAGGCCGGTGAGCGCGTGCAGGTACCCGTCGACGAGCGCGAGCAGCCGCTCGAGGCCCGGCGGCATCTCGGTGAGGCCCGGGACGAAGCCGCCCTGGATCGCCCGCGCGAGGGCGTCGACGAGGCCCTGCTTGGAGCCGAACTGGTGGGTGACGATCCCGCGGCTGTACCCGGCCCGCTCGCCGACCTTCGCGAGCGTGAGCGCACGGACCCCGGACTCGACGACCAGCTCGGCGGCCGCGGCCACGAGCGCGGCCTCGGTGCGCTCCCGACGTTCCTGCTGGGTGGGCATGGCGGGGAGCGTAGCGCACTAACTTGCGTGTCGACTGACAAGTATGTGAGAGTGGCTCTCGACGAGAGGAGTCATGGTGATCGAGTTCGAGGACGGCGCCCTGGACACCCTGCTGGCGGAGGACCCCGGCGGGCCGGTGGTGATGCTGAACCTGTTGCGCTTCCGGCCCGACGGTGGCCGGGAGAGCTATCAGCGCTACGTCGACGCGGTGGGTGCGGTGAGCGCGCGGCACGGCGTGCAGATCACCTACCTCGGGGAGGGCGGACGCGCCCTGGCGGCCGAGGAGGGACAGGCCTGGGACATGGTGCTCCTGGTGCGCTACCCGAGCCGTGAGCATTTCGTCGCGATGATCCGCGACCCCGCCTACCAGCGGATCGAGCACCTGCGCGCCGAGGCGCTCGTGGAGGCGGTCCTCCAGCCGACCGTGCCGGTGACGGGGGCGGCGTGACGACGGTGCTGGTGCACGGCAACCCCGAGACCGCGGCGGTCTGGGAACCGCTGCTGCGGGCGCTGGAGGGGCGCGGCGTCCCGCGCGAGCAGGTGGTGCGGCTGTCGCCGCCCGGGTTCGGTGCGCCGCTGTCCGAGGGCTTCGCGGCCACGCCGGAGGCCTACCGCGACTGGCTCGTCGGCGAGCTGGAGGCGATCGTCGCGGAGCACGGCCCGGTCGACCTCGTCGGCCACGACCTCGGCGGCGCCCACACCCTGCGGGTGGCCATGACCCGGCCCGACCTGCTGCGCAGCTGGGCCAGCGACGTCATCGGGAGCTTCGCGCCCGACTACGTCTGGCACGAGCTCGCCCGGCGCTGGCAGACGCCCGGCGTCGGCGAGTCCGACGTGGCCGAGCGCTTCGGGCCCGACCGCGACGTGGAGGCCGTGGTGGCGCTGCTCGTCGGTCGCGGGATGCCCGAGGCGGTGGCGACGGACGTGGTCGGGGGGCAGGACGAGGCGATGGGGCGCGCGATCCTCGCGCACTACCGCTCGCTCGTGCCGCCGCGGATGGCCTCCGACGGCGCGGGGCTGGCAGCGGCCGCACGGCGTCCCGGACTCGTCGTGATCGCCACCGGCGACCAGGTGGTGGGCACGGAGGCTCAGCGCCGCGCCATGGCCGAGCGCGCGGGTGCGCGCGTCGCGGTGCTCGACGGCCTGGGGCACTGGTGGTTGGCGCAGGACCCGGACCAGGCCGCCCGCGTGCTGGTGGACTTCTGGTCGTCGGTCTGAGGGGACGGCCCCGACCCGCGGAGGATGCTTCGGAAACCGAAGTGTCTCCCGCACCCCTCACCAGGAGACGTCGAGCTCGGCGACCGGTTGCCGGTGCCGGCCCGCTAGCGCGTGTCTGGTGGTTCATGAGAGCCAGGCCAGGGTGGCGCGGAAGGTGACCGCGCCCCGGTAGTTGATCGCGTGCTTGTCGGTGCGGCTGGCGATGCCCCGCCACTGTTTGAGCTGGTTGAAGCCGCGTTCGACGACGTTGCGACGCTGGTAGCGCTGCTTGTCGAACCCGACCGGTCGCCCGCCGCGGCTCCCGCGGCGGGCGCGGTTGGCCTGCTGGTCGCGAGGTTCGGGGATGGTGTGCGGGATGCCGCGCCGGCGCAGCAGCTCCCGGTTGGCCCGAGAGCTGTAGCCCTTGTCGCCCAGCACGTAGTACGGGCGGGTCCGCGGTCGCCCCGGGCCAGGCTTCGCGACCCGCAGACCCTCGATGAGCTGCGGGAACGTGGGGCAGTCGTTGACGTTGCCCGGGGTCAGCAGCAGCACCAACGGCCGGCCCCGGCCGTCGGTGAGCATGTGCAGCTTGGTGGTCAACCCACCCCGAGAACGTCCGATCGCGTGGTGGTCGGGCTCGACCCAGCAGGGATCGTCAATAGATCCCGACGGGGCCCCCTGTGTCATGCGCAGGGTCGCCGACCTGGGCCTCCACGGTCTCGGGGCCCTCCGACTGCCCCGCACCGTGTCCGGAGGACACGGTCGCGGCGTTGCCGCCCAGCCGCCGCGCGGTCGCGCCGTGCTGGTGGACCCGCATCAGGCTCGAGTCCGCCGCGACCAGCCAGTCCAGGTCCCCGGCCGCGTCGGCAGCGGTGTGCACCGCAGCGAAGATGCGGTCATAGGTCCCGTCGCGTGACCAGCGCACATGCCGGTCATAGACGCTCTGCCAGGGCCCGAACTCCGCCGGCAGGTCCCGCCACGGCGACCCCGTGCGATACCGCCAGGCGATCGCCTCGAGCACTTCACGATGGTCGCGCCACTGCCCGCCCCGACGCGGCGTCCGATCCGGCAGCAGCGGCTCGAGCCACACCCACGACTCGTCAGAGATCACCGGCGTACGCACACCAAGATCTTGTCAGAGCCCTACCCGACGATTCATCAGACACGCCCTAGAGCACCTGGTGCCCGTACATCTCCCCGAGCGGGTCGGAGATCAGCTCGATGCGCGCGCCGTCGGGGTCGCGGAAGTACACCGAGACGCCGCTGTGGACCTCGTGCTCGACCCCGGCATCGGTCAGGCGCGCGACGAGCTCGTCCCAGCGGGCCGGGTCGACGCTGATGGCGACGTGGTGCAGCCCGCCGAGGACCTCGGCGTACGGCCCGAGGTCGAGGCCGGGGAAGTCGAAGAACGCGAGCAGGTTGCCGTTGCCGATGTCGTGGAAGAAGTGCGACGAGCCGGGGTAGTCGCGGTTGTCGATCAGCTCGGTGAGCGGGAAGCCGAGGACGTCCTGGTAGAACGCCACGGTCCGCTCGACGTCGCTCGACACCAGCGCCGTGTGGTGCAGGCCCCGGGCGGTGGACGCCGGCCGCTCGCCGGTGGGTCGCAGGTAGCGCTCGCGGAGGGCGGCGCGGCGGGTCTCGATGTCGGTGCTCATGGCGTATCTCTCCGGGGGATCGTGGGTCAGCGCGACAGCAGGGCGGCGAAGTCGGGGACGTCGGCGAAGGGGTCCACGGGACCCGCCGGCGCGCGGGCGGCCACCAGGTCGGCCAGCTCCCCGGCCGCCCGGTCGATGCGCGCGCCCAGCTCGCCGGCGACACCGCCGGCGCCCCAGTCCTCCGCGGCGGCGAACACCGCGGTGGGCGCGACGGCGGCGTGCAGGTAGGAGAACAGCGGGCGCATCGCGTGGTCGAGCGCCAGCTGGTGGCGGGCGGTGCCCGCCGTGGCCCCGAGCAGCACCGGGGTGCCATCGAGGGCGTCACGGTCCAGCACGTCGACGAACGTCTTGAACAGGCCGCTGTAGGACGCCGAGAAGATCGGCGTCACGGCGATCAGGCCGTCGGCGCCGGCGACGGTGTCGAGCACCGGGCGCAGCGCGGCGTTCGGGAAGCCGGTGACGAGGTGGTCGGCGAGGTCGCGGGCGTGCTCGCGCAGCTCGACGACCTCGACGCGGACCTCGACCCCACGGTCGTGCAGGGCCGCGGTCGTCGCGTCCGCGAGCCGGTCGGCCAGCAGGCGCGTCGACGACGGCGACGAGAGCCCGGCGCTGACGACGGCCAGGGTGCGGGTGGTCATCAGACCGTCACCTCCTGCGCGAGGCGAGCCGCCACGAGCGACTCGTGGGTGGGGGCGTCGGGCACGTGCACGGGCTTGCGGGCCGCGAACTCCTTGCGCAGCACCGGCACGACCTCCTCGCCGAGGATGTCCAGCTGCTCGAGCACGGTCTTCAGTGGCAGCCCCGCGTGGTCGATGAGGAACAGCTGGCGCTGGTAGTCGCCGACGTACTCGCGGAAGCCCAGCGTTCGGTCGATGACCTCCTGCGGGCTGCCCACGGTCAGCGGCGTCTCGCGGGTGAAGTCCTCCAGCGAGGGTCCGTGACCGTAGACCGGCGCGTTGTCGAAGTACGGCCGGAACTCCCGCACCGCGTCCTGCGAGTTCTTCCGCATGAACACCTGTCCGCCGAGGCCGACGATCGCCCGGTCGGCGTCGCCGTGCCCGTGGTGCTCGAAGCGCCGGCGGTAGAAGTCGACCATGCGCCGGGTGTGGTCGGCCGGCCAGAAGATGTGATTTCCGAAGAAGCCGTCGCCGTAGAAGGCGGCCTGCTCCGCGATCTCGGGGCTGCGGATCGAGCCGTGCCACACGAACGGCGCGACGCCGTCGAGCGGGCGCGGGGTCGAGGTGAAGCCCTGCAGCGGCGTGCGGAACCTCCCCTCCCAGTCGACGACATCCTCGTCCCAGAGGCGGCGCAGCAGCGCGTAGTTCTCCACCGCCAGCGGGATGCCCTGGCGGATGTCCTGGCCGAACCAGGGGTAGACGGGGCCGGTGTTGCCGCGCCCGAGTGTGAGGTCGACGCGGCCGCCGGAGACGTGCTGCAGCATCGCGTAGTCCTCGGCGATCTTCACCGGGTCGTTCGTGGTGATCAGCGTCGTCGCCGTGGAGAGCTGCAGGCGCTCCGTGCGCCCGGCCAGGTAGCCGAGCGTCGTCGTGGGCGACGACGAGAAGAACGGCGGGTTGTGGTGCTCGCCGAGGGCGAACACGTCGAGGCCGACCTCCTCGGTCTTCTCCGCGATGCGCAGGACAGCCTGGAGACGCTCGGCCTCGGTGGGGGCGAAGCCCGTCGTCGGGTCGGGGGTGATGTCGCTGACCGAGAAGACACCGAACTGCATGGCTCTGTGCTCCTTTAGTTGACGATTCAACTTGTACCCGGCAGAACCGCGGGGGCGGCTCGGCTATTCCGGGTGGACGTCGCGTCGGGGTCGTTGACGACCGGACGGGGCTCGGTTGTACTCCATGTGACGGGTGGATCTCACTTTTCCACGTACAGAGCAGTCCTCGACCGCGTGGGCCGGACTCGGTGACCGCTGTCGGTGACGGATGGTGACGAACGGAGTGAGCATGGCGGACGAGGTGCAGGACGTCCTGGTGGCGGGGGCCGGCCCGGTCGGCCTGACCGCGGCGGTGGAGCTGGCACGGCGCGGGGTGGCGGTCCGGGTGATCGACACGCTCGAGCAGCCGCGGCACTACGCCAAGGCCGTCGGGCTCCAGCCGCGGACCCTGGAGCACTGGGAGCGCACCGGCATGCTGACCGCGGCGCTCGACGAGGTGCAGACGATGCGCGGGCAGATCGTGCACGTCGACGGCGTCGAGGTCGCACGGATGGAGCTCCACCTGCCACCGGACGTGCCCTACGGCTTCACGTCCCTGCCCCAGTACACGACCGAGCGCCTGCTCGCCGAGGAGCTGCGCCGCCACGGCGGCACCGTCGAGCGCGGGTCCGAGCTCGTCGACTTCTCCCAGGACGCCGCCGGGGTGACCGCCCGGATCCGCACCTCCGCGGGGGAGGAGACCGTTCGGGTGTCCTACCTCGTCGGGGCCGATGGCGCCCACAGCGTGGTGCGCAAGGGACTCGGGCTCGCCTTCGAGGGCGACGCGTTCGCCGAGGAGTACATGCTCGGCGACGTCGTGCTCGACTGGTCGCAGCCGCCCGGCTTCGGCGTCCGGGTGACACGCACGGTCCCCGACGGCCCGGACGACATCCTCGTCGCCATCCCGCTCCCGGAGCACGGGCGCTACCGCATCTCCATGCTCGCCCCGCCCGAGCTCAGCACCCACCCGGCCGCAGCGCGGGCCGGTACCGCTCGCGTCGACGACGTCGTCCACGGCCTGGAGTCCGGCCACGCCCCGGAGCTGCACCACCTCCAGGCCGTCGTCGATCGCCTCGCTCCCGAGCCCACGACCGTCTCCGACCTGCGCTGGTCGTCGGTGTTCCGCATCAGCCACCGGCTCGCCGACCGCTACGGCGTCGGGCGCGTGTTCATCGCGGGCGACGCCGCGCACATCCACCCGCCCACCGGCGGGCAGGGCATGAACACCGGGATCCAGGACGCCCTCAACCTCGCGTGGAAGCTCGCGCTCGTCGTCGACGGCGTGGCGGAGCCCGCGCTGCTCGAGAGCTACCACCTCGAGCGGCACCCGGTGGGCGAGGAGGTCGTCGGGCGCACGGTGCGCCAGGCGCGGCAGGGCTTCGACGCCGACGACCCGGCGACGATGATGCGGCGCGAGGCGCAGCTGCTGGTGAGCTATCCGGTCAGCCCGATCGTCGGGGCCACGGGCGCCGCCCTCGGGGTGCTCCCCGGCGAGCGGGCGCCCGACGCCCGCGGCCTGCGCCGGCCCACGGTCACCGACCCGCTGCGCCTGCACGCCGTGCTCGCGGCGACCGAGTTCGCGCTGCTCGCCTACGTCGACGACCTCGACCAGCTCGCGGAGGTCGGCGCCGCGCGGGCGGTCGCGGCGGCGAGCGCCCTGCCGATGCGCGTGCACGCCGTGGGCGCCCCGGACCTCGGACCGGCGCTGGACGCCGCCGGCGAGCCCCACCTGCTCGACGGCGCCGGGGACCTCGCGGCCGCCTACGGCGTGCGGGGCGGCGACGCGGTGCTCGTCCGCCCCGACGGCTACATCGGCTGGACCGCGCGCCCGCTCACGGCCGAGGCGCTGGCCCTCCACCTCGCCACCCTCACCCGGGCCCCGCAGGGTGCCGCGGCCGGCGCGAACGCGTCGGCTCAGGTACCGCAGTAGGTCACGTACGCCGCGGAGCCGGCCGGGTCGGGAGCTGCGTAGGCCTCCTGGCCCGGCTGCTCGGTGAACGGGTCGGCGAGCACCGCGACCAGGCGGTGGAACGGCGCGAGGTCGCCGTCGACGGCCGCGGTGAGCGCGGCCTCGACCTGGTGGTTGCGGGGGATGTAGACCGGGTTGACCCGGTCCATGGCGTCGGCGATCTCCGCGGCGGGCCGCGTGTCGCCGGCCAGCGCGGCGTGCCAGCGCTCCAGCCACGCGTCGACGGCCTCCCGGTCGATCACGAGGTCGCGCACCGGGGCGCCCTCCCCGCGCGCGGCCGACGACAGCGCGCGGAAGAACCGCGTGTGGTCGGGGTGCTGGTCGGCCATCAGCGTGACCAGGTCCTCCACCAGCTCCGGGTGCTCTCCGGTGAGCCCGATCTTGGCGTGCAGACCCGCCGACCGGTGCCGCGTGTAGCGCTCGCCGAACGCCGAGACGGCGTCCGTGGCGAGCTGCACGGCGGTGTCGGCGTCGTCATCGATCAGCGACAGCAGGCTCTCGGCGAACCGTGCCAGGTTCCACTGCGCGACCGCGGGCTGGCGGCCGTAGGCGTACCGCCCGGCGTGGTCGATGGAGCTGTACACCGTCGCCGGGTCGTCGGCGTCCATGAAGGCGCAGGGCCCGTAGTCGATGGTCTCGCCGGAGATCGTCATGTTGTCGGTGTTCATGACGCCGTGCACGAACCCGACGTCCATCCACTGCGCGATCAGCGACGCCTGGGCCTCGACGACGGCCTCGAGCAGCGCCAGCGCGGGGCGCTCGGCCTCCGCCGCCGCCGGGTGGTGGCGCGTGATCGCGTGTTCGGTGAGCCGGCGCAGGAGGTCGGCGTCGCCGGTGGCCGCGGCGTACTGGAACGAGCCCACCCGCAGGTGGCTCGACGCGATCCGCGCCAGCACCGCCCCGGGCTGCGTCGTCTCGCGGGTGACGCTCTCGCCGGTCGTGACGACGGCGAGCGCCCGCGTCGTCGGGACGCCCAGCGCGTGCATCGCCTCGCCGATGACGTACTCGCGCAGCATCGGCGCGAGCGGCGCCCTGCCGTCCCCACCGCGCGCGAACGGCGTGCGGCCCGAGCCCTTGAGGTGCAGGTCGCGCCGGCGGCCCGCGGTGTCGGTGAGCTCGCCGAGCAGCAGCGCCCGGCCGTCACCGAGGCGCGGGGAGTAGTTGCCGAACTGGTGGCCGGCGTAGGCCTGCGCCACCGGCGTCGCGCCGGCGGGCACGGCCGCGCCGGCGAGGACGGCGACGCCCTCGGGGCAGCGCAGCGCCTCGGCGTCGAGCCCGAGCTCGCCGGCCAGCTCCTCGTTGAGCGCGACGAGCTCCGGCGACGGCGAGGGCGCCGCCTGCCACGCCTGGTAGAGGCCACCGAGGTCGCGGACGAACCAGTCGTCGAGAGCGAACATCGGCCGGGTGTCGGCGACGGTCATGGATCCGAGGTTAACCACGTCGGCTGATCGTCACTCCGGATCAGCGTCGTGATCCGCACGAGCGACGGCGCGGTGGGCGTCGAGCCGAAGCCGAAGTGCACGGGCGGGCGTACCGGCCCGAGCGTGCCCTGGTCGCGGCCCTCGAACGTCACGGCGGCGTCGACGACGCGGTGCAGGTCGCGGGCGCCGTAGTACTCGGTGCGCCCTCCCCCGGCCGTGCCGACCGTGCGGACGCCGGGCAGCACCCGGCGCGCGATCGCGTCGAGGGCGGCGATCCAGCGCGGCGCGGCGGCCAGCCGCGACGGCACCGCGCGCAGCAGCCACCCGAGCGTCGGACGTCCGCCGACCCGCAGCGTCACCTCCAGGTCGTCGGTGACGATCCGGTGGCAGTCCCCGAACTCCTCGTGGGCCACCGCCCCGAGGCGCGTCTCGTCGAACGTGTACGTCGCGCCGACGAACTCCGCGACCCGCTCGTCGGGGGCCAGGAGGATCCGGTGGCCGTCGGGACGCTCGACCATGACGTCGGTGAACGCCCCGAGCGGCGACGTCGGCCAGTGCCCGATCACCACCCGCAGCCCGGCCGCCGTGCCGAGGCCGGCGATCCACCCGTCGAAGCGCTCCACGTGCCGGGCCTACCCGCTCCGGTTCATGGGAAGCGTCGCGGCGCCCCGGGCCGCCGGCAGCTCACCGCGCGAGCCCGACCTGGTCGCCCGCCCAGCGGCCGAGCACCGAGAACGCGGCCTGGTGCCCGAGGGAGCCGTCCGGGCCCGTGTCGAAGGCGTGGTCGGCGAAGGGGACGTCGACGCGCTCGACGGGGACGCCGGCGGCCCGCGCGGCGTCGACGAAGCCGTCGGCGCCCGACGGTGGGACGAGCCGGTCGCGCGCCGGGACGATCAGCAGGGTCGGCGGAGCAGCCGGGGTGAGCGCGTCCGTGGCGGACACCGCCCGGTAGCGCTCAGGCACCTGCGCGGGCACACCGCCGGTGTAGCCGACGGCGAACTCCTGGGCGCCCCGCCCGTTCCGGTGGGTGTCGGCGAGGTCCACCGCGGGATAGAGGGTGGCGATCGCCCGCGGGACCGGGACGGGCACCGGCGACGCGCACGCCGCGGTCTGTGTGCCGGCCGCGGCGCCGTAGCCCACCGAGAGAGCGAGCTGGCCGCCCGCCGAGTCGCCGCCGATCACGAGCCGGCGGGCGTCGCCACCCTGCTCGGCGGCGTGCTCGGCGACGTGGGAGAGCGCGCAGGCGACCTGGGGGCCCGCGACGTCCCACGTCGGGCGCCCGGGGCGGGTGAGCGTGTACCCGACGGAGACGACGAGCCAGCCCTCGTCGGCGAGACGCCGGAGGTCCGGGGTGCGGTCGAGCTCGGAGCCGGTGCGCCACCCGCCGCCGTGCACCCACACGAAGACGGGGGCCGGCGTGCTGCCGCGAGGCCGCAGGACCGACAGGTGCAGGTCCTCGCCCTCGGGGGTCGTCAGGTAGACCGGGCGCGCGTCGGGCTCGGCGGCGGGCGGGCCCGGCAGGGCGACGGCGCGCAGGGGGTCGACGCTCCCGCCGGCCCCGACCGTCGCCGCCACCACCGCGCCGACGGCCCCGGCGAGCGCCAGGGTCGCGACGGTGGCGACGGCGGCCACCACCGTGGCCGGGACCGTCCGCCGGGCCCGGCGCAGCAGCCACGCCCCGGCCGTCACGACGAGGCCGAGGAGGAGTAGCGGCGGCCCCCACACGACCACGACCGCCGGGGAGCCCTGCGCGCCGAGCAGCGACGACCCGGGGACGAGCGCGGTCAGCGCGGCGACGACGAGGACCAGCGACGCCACGGCGAGCACGACCAGCGTGACGACGCGCAACGGCCCGGATCGGCGCGGCGCGGCGTCGCGGTCCGCTACGTCCTGGTCCGTCACGTCCGACAGCGAAGCACGCCCGCCGTCCCACCCGTCGGTCACGGTCGGGTGAGAGCTGTCCGGTGCGCCGCCGTGCCGGGCAGGTGCAAGATCGGGCCATGGCTCACACCGTCGCCGACCAGATCATCGAGGTTCTGATCCGGTCCGGGGTCCGGAGGATCTACGGGCTCGTCGGCGACAGCCTCAACCCGATCGTCGACGCGGTGCGGCGTTCGGGGGGCGCGGCCGAGGGCGGGATCGACTGGATCCACGTGCACAACGAGGAGGCCGGCGCGCTCGCCGCCGCCGCGGAGGCCCAGCTCACCGGCACGCTCGCGGTCTGCGCGGGGAGCTGCGGGCCCGGCAACACGCACATGATCCAGGGCCTCTACGACGCCCACCGCTCCGGCGCCCCCGTGCTCGCGATCGCCTCGCACATCCCGTCGACCCAGATCGGCACGACCTACTTCCAGGAGACCCACCCGACCTCGTTGTTCGCCGAGTGCTCCTCGTGGGTCGAGCTGGTCTCCCGTCCCCAGCAGCTGCCGCGCCTGCAGCGCATCGCGATGCAGGCGGCGCTGGCCGACCGCGGGGTCTCGGTGCTCGTGATCCCCGGCGACATCACGGCCGAGGCGGCGGCGCACCCCACCGGCCACGGCGACCTCGTGGCGCCCTCCGCCGTCGTGACGCCGGCCGCCGACCGCGTCGAGGCCCTGGCGGAGCGGGTGAACCGCGCGTCGTCGGTGACGCTGTTCGTCGGCGCCGGGGTGCGGGAGGCCCGCGACGAGGTCCTCGCGCTGGCCGAGAAGGTCAAGGCGCCGGTGGGCCACTCCCTCGGCGGCAAGGAGTGGATCCAGTACGACAACCCCTACGACGTGGGGATGAGCGGGCTCCTGGGCTACGGCGCCTGTTTCGAGGCCAGCCACGAGGCCGACCTGCTCGTGCTGCTCGGCACCGACTTCCCCTACGACGGGTTCCTGCCCCAGGCGCACACCGTGCAGGTCGACCGCGACGCGCGGCACCTCGGACGGCGCACCGTGCTCGACCTCGGCGTCGAGGGCGACGTCGGCGCCACCCTGCGCGCGCTGCTCCCGCTGCTCGACGAGAAGACCGATCGCACGTTCCTCGACCGGATGCTGCGCCACCACGCCGAGGCGCTCGAGCACGTCGTCGACGCCTACACCCGTCGCGTCGAGGACCACCGGCCGGTGCATCCCGAGTACCTCGCCTCGGTGCTCGACGAGGAGCTGACCGACGACGCCGTCGTCACCGTCGACACCGGTATGTGCAACGTCTGGGCCGCCCGCTACATCACGCCCACCGGCCGCCGGCGGATCGTCGGCTCCTTCCGGCACGGGACGATGGCCAACGCACTGCCGCACGCGATCGGTGCGGCGGTCTCCCAGCCCGGCCGCCAGGTCGTCTCCCTGTCCGGCGACGGCGGGCTGACGATGCTGATGGGCGAGCTGCTGACCACCGTCGAGCAGGACCTCGACCTCACCGTCGTGGCGTTCAACAACGGCGCGCTCGGCATGATCCGCCTGGAGATGATGGTCGCCGGGTTCCCGTCGTTCCAGACCGACCACGGGCCCGCGGACCTCGGGGCGATCGCCGCGGCCGCCGGACTGCACGCCGTCACGGTCACCGACCCGCACGAGCTGCGCGGCGCCCTGCGCGCGGCCCTCGACCACCGCGGCCCGTCGCTGGTCGATGTGCGTACCGACCCGAACGCCCTGTCGATCCCCCCGCACGTCACCGCGGAGCAGGTGCGCGGGTTCGCCCTCGCCGGCATGCGGACCGTTCTCGCGGGCGGTGTCGGGAAGATGGTCGACCTCGCCCGGTCCAACCTGCGCTCGATCCCGCGGCACCCGCTGCGCTAGTCGTCGCGGGCAGTCGTCGCGCCGGTCGTCGCCGGCCCGTCGGACCGCGGCGGCGGTGCGCCGGTCCCGAGCGCCCAGGCGCTCGGGGAGCGTGCCACCACGCCCGGGCACCAGACCGGGCCGGTCGGGCGGGTCCTCGGCGAGCACCGCGCCACCTCGCCGCGCAGGGCGAGCTCGCTGTGGCGGTAGGCGACGGCGCCCCCACGACGTTCGAGACCACCACGAGGACGCCGACGAGCGCCTTCGTCGCCGGCCGGAAGTCGCGGTGCACGGTCCCGCGCTCCGGGAGTCGTCCATGCGCTCGACCCTATATAGCAGGTACCGGAGGTACCGCGACGCTCAGCGCGCGGTGTCCGCCACCACGGCGCGCGCCGCCTCGAGCCGCGCCACCGGCACGCGGAACGGCGAGCAGGAGACGTAGTCCAGCCCGGCGCGGTGGAAGAAGTGCACCGAGTCCGGGTCGCCGCCGTGCTCGCCGCAGATGCCGAGCTTGAGGTCGTGGCGCACCTCGCGGCCGCGCCACGACGCGATCTCGACGAGCTCGCCGACGCCCTCGACGTCGAGCGACTCGAACGGCGAGACCCCGAAGATGCCGGACTCGAGGTAGTCGGAGAAGAACGAGCTCTCGACGTCGTCGCGGGAGAAGCCCCAGGTGGTCTGGGTGAGGTCGTTGGTGCCGAAGGAGAAGAACTCGGCGACCTCGGCGATCTGCGCCGCCACCAGCGCGGCGCGCGGCAACTCGATCATCGTCCCGACCTGGTGGTGGACCGGCGCCCCGTTGACGTGGGACTCCGGCTCGGCCACCACCTCCGCGATCTCGGCGGCGACGGCCTGCAGCTCCTGCACGGTCCCGACCAGCGGCACCATGATCTCGGGCAGCACCTCGATGCCCTCGGCGGCGAGCGCGGCCGCGGCCCTGGTGATCGCGCGGACCTGCATGGCGAACAGCCCGGGGACCGCGATCCCCAGTCGCACGCCGCGCAGCCCGAGCATGGGGTTCTGCTCGTGGAGCCTGCGCACCGACGCGAGCAGCTCCTCCTTCTCGGTGGTGAGGTGGCCGCGCTCGCGGTCGAGGGCGACCTCCACCGACAGCTCGGTGAGGTCGGGCAGGAACTCGTGCAGCGGCGGGTCGAGCAGCCGGATGGTCACCGGCAGGCCCTCCATCGCCCGGTAGATCGCGGTGAAGTCCTCGATCTGGTGCGGCAGCAGGGCCGCGAGGGCCTCCTCGCGCTGCTCGCGGGTCTCGGCGAGCACCAGCGTCTCCACCAGCTCCCGGCGCTCGCCGAGGAACATGTGCTCGGTGCGGCAGAGCCCGACGCCCTCCGCGCCGAAGGTCCGGGCGGTGGCGCAGTCCTCGCCGGTGTCGGCGTTGACGCGCACACGCAGACGCCGCAGGGAGTCGGCGTGGCGCATGATCCGGTCCACGGCCGCGACGAGGTCGTCGTTCTCGGCCAGCCCCGTGGACCCCTCGAAGTAGGCCATGACCGGGCTCGCCACGACGGGCACCTCGCCGAGGTAGACCTCGCCGTTCGTGCCGTCGATCGAGAGCACGTCGCCCTCGACGACCTCGCGCCCGTCCGGCAGCGTGATCTTCTTCGCGCGGACGTCGACCTCGAGCTCCTCGGCGCCGCACACCGCGGTCTTGCCCATCCCGCGGGCCACGACGGCCGCGTGCGACGTCCGCCCGCCCCGGCTGGTCAGCACGCCCTGGGCGGCGATCATGCCGTCGAGGTCGTCGGGGGTCGTCTCGCGGCGGACCAGGATGACCTTCTCGCCCGCCTTCGCCCGCCGGACCGCCGTGGCGGAGTCGAACACGGCCGCCCCGCCCGCCGCGCCGGGCGAGGCGTTCATGCCGGTGGTCAGCAGCTCCTTGCTCGCGTCACGGTCGAAGCGGGGGAACATCAGGTTGGCCAGCTGCGCGCCGCTGACGCGGTCGAGGGCCTCGTCCATGCCGATGAGGCCCTCGTCGACGAGCTGGCAGGCGACGGTGAAGGCCGCGGCGGCGGTGCGCTTGCCGACCCGGGTCTGGAGCATCCAGAGCTTCCCGCGCTCGATCGTGAACTCGATGTCGCACAGGTCGCGGTAGTGGTTCTCCAGCGTGGTCATGATCTCCATGAGCTGGTCGTACGACGCCTTGTCGATCCGCTCCAGCTCGGTGAGCGCCAGGGTGTTGCGGATGCCCGCGACGACGTCCTCGCCCTGCGCGTTCTGGAGGTAGTCGCCGTACACGCCGCGCGCGCCGGACGCGGGGTCGCGCGTGAAGGCCACGCCGGTGCCGGAGTCCATCCCGAGGTTGCCGAACACCATCGAGCACACGCTCACCGCGGTGCCGAGGTCGGCGGGGATGCGCTCCTGGCGGCGGTAGACGTTGGCGCGGGGCGAGTTCCAGGAGTCGAAGACCGCCCGCACGGCGAGGTCGAGCTGCTCGCGCGGGTCCTGGGGGAAGTCCCGGCCCACGTGCTCGCGGATGATGCCCTTGAACACGTCGACGAGCGTCCGCAGGTCGTCGGCGTCGAGGTCGAGGTCGTTCGTGGTGCCTTTGGCCTTCTTCGCCTTCTCGAGCGCCTCGGCGAAGTGCTCGCCCTCGATGTCCAGCACCGTGGCGCCGAACATCTGCACGAGACGGCGGTAGGAGTCCCAGGCGAAGCGCGCGTCGCCGGACTGGGCGGAGAGGCCCTCGACCGACGCGTCGTTGAGGCCGACGTTGAGGACGGTCTCCATCATCCCGGGCATCGAGAACTTGGCGCCGGAGCGGACGGACACCAGCAGCGGGTCGTCGGCCTGGCCGAGCTGCTTGCCCATCGTCTTCTCGAGCGCGACGAGGTGCTCGGTGACCTCGTCGGCGAGGCCGGTCGGCTCGTGGCCGTCGACGAGGTAGGCCCGGCAGGCCTCGGTGGTGATGGTGAACCCGGGCGGCACCGGCAGCCCGAGGTTCGTCATCTCGGCGAGGTTCGCGCCCTTCCCTCCGAGCAGGTCCTTCTGGTCCTTGTCGCCCTCGCCGAACGAGTACACGAGCTTGGTCATGCTGCCTCCGGGGCACGGGCGACGATCATGGGCAGTGATCATGGACGGGGCCGGCGCGTGCGCCGACCCCGCCACTGTGGCCGAGGGGCCGCACGGCGGCCAGACCCTGAGGGCGCAGATGATGCTCATCGCGCCCCGATTCTTGATTCATTCCAGAATAGGCGCGACACTGCGGCCCATGTCACGCGCCGACCGCACCCCCCAACCGGGGCGACCGCCACGGCCGGCCACCACCTCGATGACCGCACCAACCACCGCTGACCACCCAGTGACCCGGAGGACTTCCTCGTGTCAGAACACGTGACCCGTGAGACCGCGATGAACACGGAGGAGGCCGGCGGCTGCCCGGTCGACCACGGTCGCCTCGCGCACCCGACCGAGGGCGGCGGCAACGTCGACTGGTGGCCGCACCAGCTCAACCTGCGCGTCCTGCGCTCGCACACCTCGGTCTCCAACCCGATGGACCCCGACTTCGACTACGCGAAGGAGTTCGCGACCGTCGACCTCGACGCGCTCGCCGCGGACGTCGACGAGGTCCTGACGACGAGCCAGGACTGGTGGCCCGCCGACTTCGGCCACTACGGCGGCCTCATGATCCGTCTCGCCTGGCACTCGGCCGGTACCTACCGCCTGGCCGACGGCCGCGGCGGCGCCGGCATGGGCATGCAGCGCTTCGCCCCGCTGAACAGCTGGCCCGACAACGGCAACCTGGACAAGGCCCGCCGCCTGCTCTGGCCGGTCAAGCAGAAGTGGGGCAAGAAGGTCTCCTGGGCCGACCTGCTGATCCTCGCCGGCAACCGGTCGCTGGACACCATGGGTCTGACCACCTTCGGCTTCGCCGGCGGCCGTCCCGACGTCTTCGAGCCCGACAACGAGACCTACTGGGGCCCGGAGAACTACTGGCTCGGCGGCGACCAGCGCTACACCGGCGACCGCCAGCTCGAGAAGCCCCTCGGCGCATCGCAGATGGGTCTGATCTACGTCAACCCGGAGGGCCCGGACGGCAACCCCGACCCGCTGGCGGCGGCGCGCGACATCCGCGAGACCTTCGGCCGCATGGCGATGAACGACGAGGAGACCGTCGCCCTCATCGCCGGGGGCCACACCTTCGGCAAGACGCACGGTGCGGCCGACCCCGACCAGTACGTCGGCCCCGAGCCCGAGGGCGCCTCGATCGAGGAGAACGGCCTCGGCTGGAAGCAGAGTTTCGGCAAGGGCAAGGGCCGCGACACCATCACGTCGGGCCTCGAGGTCACCTGGACCTCCACGCCCGTGCAGTGGAGCAACGGGTACTTCGACAACCTGTTCGGCTACGAGTGGGAGCTCCACAAGTCGCCGGCCGGCGCGTGGCAGTACCGCCCGGTGGACGGCGGCGGCGCGAACACCGTGCCCGACCCGGAGACCGGTGAGCTCACCCGCCAGCCCACGATGCTGGTCACCGACGTCTCCCTGAAGGTCGACCCGGTCTACAAGGAGATCTCGAAGCGGTTCCACGAGAACCCCGACGAGTTCGCCGACGCGTTCGCCCGCGCCTGGTTCAAGTTGACCCACCGCGACATGGGCCCGATCCAGCGCTACGTCGGCCCGTGGGTGCCGCAGGAGACCCTGATCTGGCAGGACCCGGTGCCCGCGCACGAGGGTGCTCTCATCGGCTCCACCGAGATCGCGGAGCTGAAGAAGCAGATCCTCGACACCGACCTGACCGTCTCCCAGCTCGTCAAGGCGGCTTGGGCGTCGGCGTCGACGTTCCGCATCGGCGACAAGCGCGGCGGCGCCAACGGTGCGCGCGTGCGTCTCGACCCGCAGATCGACTGGGAGGTCAACGACCCGCAGGAGCTGCGGCGCACGCTGTCCGCCCTCGAGGGCGTCCAGTCGTCGTTCAACGCCTCGGGCACGCAGGTGTCGCTCGCCGACCTCATCGTCCTCGGCGGCTGCGCGGCGGTGGAGAAGGCGGCACGGGACGCCGGGTTCGACGTGTCGGTCCCGTTCACCCCGGGCCGCACCGACGCCTCGCTGGAGTGGACCGACGTCGACTCGTTCACCCACCTCGAGCCGGCCGCCGACGGGTTCCGCAACTACCTCGGCAAGGGCCACCAGCTACCGGCCGAGTACCTGCTGGTCGACCGCGCGAACCTGCTCAACCTCTCCGCACCCCAGATGACCGCGCTCGTCGGCGGTCTGCGGGTGCTCGGGGCGAACACGGGCGGCTCGCAGCACGGCGTGTTCACCGAGCGCGTCGGGCAGCTGACGAACGACTTCTTCACCAACCTGCTCGACATGAACACGAGCTGGTCGAAGGTCGCCGAGGAGGAGGGGCTCTACGAGTCCCGCGGTGCCGACGGCGAGGTCCGCTGGACCGGCACCCGCAACGACCTCGTGTTCAGCTCGAACTCCGAGCTGCGCGCCCTCGCGGAGATCTACGCCGAGAACGGGTCGGAGGAGAAGTTCGTCCGCGACTTCGTCGCCGCCTGGGACAAGGTCATGATGCTGGACCGCTACGACGTGAAGTAGCCCTCGTTCCGGGGTCCTACTCCTGCGTCGGGAGCCACGCCCCGTGCAGCCCGTGCGGGACGCGCACGGGGATGCGGACACGGGCCTCCGGCCCGGAGCCCGGGTCGGCGCCCGCGAAGACCACGGACCAGCTCGCCCGGTCGGTGCGGCTGGACGCGGTATCGACCCACAGCATCGCGTCGAACGCGCCGCCGGTGAGCTCGCGGTGCCCTGTCTTCGTGCCGAGCGCGACGACGTCGTGCCGCTGCCCGAGCCGGCGGTCGTCGACGCGCGGGAACTCCAGCCCGTGCGGTTCGGTCAGGAAGTCTCGCGTGATCGAGCCGCGCACCGGGTCGAGCGGAGTTCGGCGACAGGCCTCCGGGCCGGGACCACTCGACGTGGTCCAGGACGACCTTGCTGTCGGGGCCGTCGTCCGTGTCGTAGGCGCTGGCGCTGTGCCACGACCATCCGGGTGCCGTCGTCGGGCCGCCAGGACCGCCGCCACGTCGATGTACATCGGGCCGAGCACGAGCACGACGAAGCGCTCGGTGAGCGCCATGTCGTGGATCATCACCGGGACGTCGACGTCGGGCACCGCCGTCGGCGTGCCCCGTGCGCCTCGTCGGGGCCGAGCACCGACCACGTGAGGTACCGCGCCTCGAGCCCGTAGCAGAACACCACCATCTCGCCGATGCGCGGCTCGACCTTCGGGTGGGCGCAGATGCTCGCGGGCAGCGAGCCGCCGCAGGTCTCCCGCCCGCGCGTCGCGAGCTCCGGGGCCAGCGGATAGGGCGGGGCCGACTCCGCGAGCGCGAGCAGCTTTCCACCGTGGCGCACGTGGCGCACGACGTTGATGTCGGGCACGAGCGGCCACTTCTCGGCCCGTGCTGCTAGCAGTGTTGGGCAGATCGATGCTCCGGCTTGACACTCGGAGCCGCAAGCCACACTGTGTTGAGTGTCAAGCAGGGGAAGACACCCTGCAGGTCTGCGTGCTGACACCGGTCAGCGACGAGGGAATCCGATGTGAAGTACCGACCGATACTGACCACCTTCGCGGTGGCCGGACTGATCTGCGGCGGTGCCGTCGGCACCGCCATGGCCGCCGACTCCACGCCCGCCGGCCTCGCCGCTCCACCCGCCCTGGTGGCCCAGTCCGCGGCCACGCCCGGGCTGAACCCCTTCGCGCCTCCCGCGGCGGGCGGGCTCGACGCCGTCCTGCCGGCCGCCTCCGTCGGCGCCGTCTCGGGCGCCACCCCCGGCCTCTACGGCGGCACTCGGGACAACGCCTGCGACAGCGCCTCGATGGCCTCGTTCCTGCAGGCGAACCCGGACCGCGGCAACGCCTTCGCCGCTGCTCAGCAGATCGCACCCGCCGACATCGGGGGCTACCTCGACGCGCTGACGCCGGTCACGCTCCGCGCGGACACGGCGGTGACGAACAACGGGTTCTCCAACGGCAGCGCCACCCCGTTCCAGGCCGTGCTCCAGGCCGGGACCGCGGTCATGGTCGACGAATTCGGCGTGCCCCAGGTCCGCTGTGCGTGCGGGAACCCCCTCGAGGGCTCGATGCAGAACGGACCGGCCGGCCTCACGGGCGACACGTGGGAGGGCCTCTCCTCCGACGACGTCGACTCGATCAGCGCTTCGGATCACCGAATCGACGAGTTCGCTCTGGTGACGCCCACGAACGAGACGATGACTCGCCCCACGAGTAGCCACGGTGACCGTGACTACGTGACACCTGGCGGTAGTACCACCGGCACCACCGCGGGCACGACCGGCACCACCGCGGGCACGACCGGCACCACCGCGGGCACGACCGGCACCACCG
>NZ_JAQZAM010000017.1 GCF_028737215.1 Actinomycetospora chibensis
CCATCCACGGATCGTGGACCGGCCCAGCTCACAGACTTGGGAGACACGCCCTAGGTGGGTCCCTTTCCCGACGCCGATGCCAGAGTGCTCTGCATCACAGCCCGCAGCGATCGAGCGAGCCCTGCGCGTCGGACGAGGCGCATCGGTGCGCGCGCCGTCCCGACGACGCACGCCTCGGTCTCCGAGGTCGCCGACGGACCCTTCCACGAAGGAGCACCGACTCATGACTTCAGCCAGCGTCGAGACCCCGAACGGGGAAGGGGGGAGTCGTGTGACCGAGCTGGACGCCGTCGTGCTCGGGGCGGGCGTGGCCGGCCTCTACCAGCTCCATCAGCTCCGCGAGCAGGGCCTGCGGGTGAAAGCGTTCGACGCCGCCGGCGACGTGGGCGGTACCTGGTGGTGGAACCGGTACCCGGGCGCACGCTTCGATTCCGAGGGCTACATCTACCAGTACCTGTTCGACGAGAAGCTCTACAAGGACTGGAGCTGGAGCCAGAAGTTCCCGGGGCAGCCGGAGATCGAGCGGTGGATGCACTACGTCACCGACCGGCTCGACCTGCGCAAGGACATCCAGTTCGGGACGAGGATCACGTCCGCGCACTACGACGAGGGTCGGGGCCGTTGGCTCGTGCACACCGACCAGGGCGACGTCATCGACACCCAGTTCTTCGTCTCCTGCGCCGGGATGCTCTCCGCGCCCCTGCGGAACATCCCGGGCATCGAGTCGTTCAGCGGGCAGCTCGTGTTCACGTCGGCCTATCCCGCCGAGGGCCCGGACCTGGCGGGCAAGCGCGTCGGTGTCGTCGGGGTCGGCGCGACGGGCATCCAGGTCATCCAGACGATCGCTTCCGAGGTCGGCCACCTCACGGTCTTCGCCCGCACTCCGCAGTACATGCTGCCGATGAAGAATCCGACCTACGGACCGGAGGACCAGGACTGGTACAAGAGCCGCTTCGAGGAGCTCAAGGCCACGATCCCGTACACGTTCTCCGGCTTCGAGTACGACTTCGAGCACGCCTGGGCGGACTGCTCCCCGGAGCGACGCCAGGAGATCCTCGAGGAGATCTATCAGGACGGGTCGCTCAAGCTCTGGCTCGCCGGGTTCGGTGAGGTGTTCTTCGTCGAGGAGATCAGCGAGGCGGTCTCGGAGTTCGTGCGCGACAAGATGCGGGCGCGCCTGCGCGGCGACCAGCACCTCATCGACACCCTCGTACCGACCGACTACGGGTTCGGCACCCACCGGGTGCCGCTGGAGAACGGCTACCTCGAGGTCTACCACCAGGACAACGTCGACCTCGTCAACGTCCGCGACAACGCGATCGCGCAGATCCGCCCCGAGGGGATCGAGCTCGCCGACGGCACCCTCCACGAGTTCGACGTGATCATCCTGGCCACCGGCTTCGATGCCGGCACCGGCGCGCTGACCCGGATCGACGTCCGCGGACGGGACAACCGCTCGCTGGCCGAGGAGTGGGGGCAGGACATCCGCACCACGATGGGCCTGGGCAAGCACGGCTACCCGAACCTGCTCACCACCGCGGTGCCCCTCGCCCCGTCGGCGGCGCTGTGCAACATGACCACCTGCCTGCAGCAGCAGACCGAGTGGATCAGTGGAGCGATCCGGGACCTCAAGGCCGACGGGAAGACGACCATCGAACCGACGGCGGAGGGCGAGGACGCCTGGGTCGCCCATCACGAGGAGCTCGCCAACGCGACGCTCGTCCCGAAGACGACCTCGTGGTACCTCGGCTCGAACGTGCCGGGCAAGCCGCGTCGGCTGCTGTCCTACATCGGGGGGGTCGGCACCTACCGCCAGAAGTGCGAGGACGAGGCCGCCGGCGGCTACCCGACCTTCTCCCGGACCTGAGCCCCGTCCTCCCCCCTCACCCCACGCGTCGCACCCGGCTCCCGGGATCGGCGCGCCAGCAGACCGGAGACCGATCATGAGCAAGCCCATCGACAGCAGCGCCATCGACAAGGTCCTCCAGGCCGCGGTCGACGACGGTGCGGTGCCGCACGTCGCGGCCATCGCCGCCGACCGCGACGGCATCGTCTACGAGGGCGGTGCCGGTGCCCCGACCGTCGGTCAGGGCGGCACCGTCACCACCGGTACGCAGTTCCGGATCATGTCGATGACCAAGATGGTCGCGACCGTGGCCGCACTGCAGCTCCGCGAGTCCGGGCGCGTCGACTTCGACACCCCGGTCGCCGAGTTCTGCCCGGAGTTCGCCGACCTCCAGGTCCTCGACGGCTTCGACGGCGACACCCCACGGCTGCGCGCACCCCGCACCCAGGCGACCGTGCGCCACCTCCTCACCCACACGTCGGGCCTGGGCTACTGGTTCTTCGACGCCGACCTGGCCCGCTACGAGCAGGTGACCGGCACCCCGAACGTCCTCGGTGGCGCCGGCGCGTTCAAGGCCCCGCTGCTGCACGATCCCGGGGCCCGCTTCACCTACGGCATCAACACCGACTGGCTCGGGAAGGTGATCGAGGCCGTCACCGGGCAGGGCCTCGACGTGGTGGTCAAGGAGAAGATCACCGGCCCGCTCGCCATGGCCGACACGATGTTCCTGCTCGACGCGGCCCGCACCGAGAACGCCGTGACCGTCCACGTGCCGGGCGAGGACGGGAGCTGGGCCTCGGCCGGCGAACTGCTCCCGCAGGAACCGGACTGGTGGGCCGGGGGTCACGGGCTCTACTCCACCCCCCGCGACTACATCCGCTTCGAGCAGGCCCTGCTGCGCGGCGGTGAGCTCGACGGCGAGCGCATCCTCGAGCGGACGAGCGTCGAGGACGCCTTCACCAACCAGATCGGTGCCCTGAACTTCCCGCCCGAGATCCCGACCGCCGACCCGGCGACCACCGCCTCGTTCAACGCCGGGCCCGGCTGGAAGTGGGGCTACGGGCTGCTGCTCAACACAGTCGACGTGCCGGGCGGCCGCCGTGCGGGCAGCGGCGCCTGGGCGGGCCTGTTCAACACGCACTTCTGGATCGACCCCACGACCGGGATCTGCGCGTCGATCTACACCAACTCGCTCCCGTTCGTCACACCCGGGGCGTTCGCGCTCTACGGCGAGTTCGAGCAGGCCCTCTACGCCTCTCTGTGACCGGCCGACCGGCGTCGGCCCGCGGGGCGCTCCGGCGGGCCGACGCCGGTCACACCAACAGCCCACCTCGTCGCGCCACCGACACCGCTTCGGTGCGGTTGGTGACGTCGAGCTTGCTGAAGACGTTCTTCAGGTGCCACTTCACCGTGTTGACGGTGACGCCCAGGGCGCGGGCGATCTGCTGGTTGCTGCGTCCGACGTCGAGCATGCGGACGACCTCGAGCTCCCGGCCGTTGAGATCACCCGCGGAGGCCCGGCCGATCGGCTGCGGCGCGTTCGCCACCAGGGCATGGAGTTCCTCGGCGGGCGGGAGCGACTCGTCGACGTCGCCGTCGCCGAGTCGGCCCACGATGCGTGCGAGGACGGCCCGGACGTCCGGGCCGCCCTCGTGGACGAGCTGGGGAACTCCGGCCGAGACGACCCTGGTCAGGACAGCGGCGAGGGTGCGTTCGGCGGACAGGCACCGGGCGGCGCGCTGCTGGATGCCCGCCAGCTGGATCGAGAGCTCGGTGGCGACCCGGAGCTGCCCGTGCTCCGTGGCTTCGGCGACGAGGTCCTCCACGAGTGCCACAGCCCGGTCGTGCTCGCCCTCGGCGGAGTGCACCGCGGCCAGCGCCGATGTCCGGAGCTGATCGATCCGCACACCGATCCCGTCGTGTCGCGACGAGCCCTCGGGCAGGTCGCGGGCCACCCGGTGCGCCTCTCTCGTCCTGCCCCTCGCGAGCATCTGGACGACGCGTTCCGCGCCGACAGCGGCCCGCAGCCGCGTCAGACAGAGCCGATCGGCGACCCGGGCGCCCTCCACGAGCAACTCGGCCGACTCGTCCGTCGCGCCGCGCGCCGCCTTGATGCGCGCCGACAGCACGAAGCTCGCGATCATGAAGTCGACGACGCCGCTCTCGGAGCCGAGCTCCCCGCTCTCGTCGAGCAGACGTTCGGCCTCGCCCACCTCGCCGCGCACGTAGTGCAGCTCTCCGAGCAGCGCGCCGGCGAGCTGTGCGGCGTGGGAGCGCCGGCCCGCGCTCTCGCGGGCCAGGATGACCGCACCCTCGAGCTCCTCCCGCGCCGCGGGTACGTCCAGTTGCGAGAGCGCGGCGACCCCGGCGAAGCAGCGTCCGTAGACGCCGGCGAACGGACCCCTGGTGCGATCGTGGAACGGGGCGGCCCACCGTTGCCGCTCCCGCGCGCGGTCGAATCGCATCGCGTGGATGTCGCAGAAGGTCTGGATGTTCGCCGACACCGCGACCACCCATGGGCGGTAGCTGCGGGAGCTGTGCAGGCTCCGTGCGACGAGGTCCTCGGCCCTGTCCGTGCGGTCGCCGTAGATGTCGATGCATGCCTGCACGACGTCGGCCTCGCTCCGCATCTCCTCGTGGTCCGCGGCCCCCGGCAGCGCCGGGAGCAGGGCGTCGAGTGAGGACTGGGCGGCCGCGGTCCGCTGCAACAGGCAGTTCGCCCACGCGACCGCCATCAGCAACCCGGGCCGGTCGTCGGCGGCGGTGGCCGGGAGCCGGCCGAGCAGCCCCAGCAGGCTCACCATCCGGCTGTGCTCCACGAGCGGCATCGCGTGCTGTTCGACGAGGTCGGTGGCCCGGCGGATGTCGCCGCCGCCCAGCGCGTGCGCCACGGCCTCCGGGACCAGGGTCTGCTCGGCGAACCAGGCCGAGGCCCGGGCGTGCAGGTCGGCGAGCCGGTCGGGATGGTCGCGATCCAGTCGACGTCGCAGGTAGTCGGCGAACAGGTGGTGGTAGCGGAACCACTCCCGCTCGGTGTCGAGGGGACGCAGGAACAGGTCCCGGTTCTCGAGCTCCTCGAGCATCGCCTGGCCGTCCCCCCGGCCGGCGAGCACGCCCGCGAGATCGCCGCAGAGCCGGTCGCACACCGAGGTGGCCAGTAGGAAGTCCAGGACGTCGGCCGGCAGCGCGTCGAGCACGTTCTCCGCCAGGTACTCGCCCACCGAGTGGTGACGTCCGGAGAACCCGCTGATCAACGCGGCGGGGTCGGCGCTGTCCCGCAACGACAGCGACGCCAGCTGCAGCGCGGCGACCCACCCGTCGGTGCCGGCGGAGAGCCGCGCGACGTCGTCGCCGTCGAGACGCAGCCCGTTGAGCTCGACGAGGAACTCCCGGGTCTCGTCGAGGTCGAACCGCAGCGCGTCGGCGTCGATCTCCACCACGTGTCCCCGCACGCGCAGCCGACTCAACGGCAGCTGCGGCCGGCGACGGCTGGTCAGCACGATCGACAGGTTGGGCGGCGCGAAGTCCACCAGGTGCACCAGCGCCCGCCGCGCCGCGGCTTCGTCGACGAGGTGCCAGTCGTCGAACGCGAGGACGACCCGCTCCTCGTGATCGCCCACGACCTCCAGGAGCGCCGACAGGGTGTAGCCCTGCACGTCCTCGGCACTCTGCTCGATCAAGGCAGCAAGATCGTCGATCGACTCGCCGGCCGCGGGGAGGGCTCGACGCACGGCCTCGAGCAGGTGCGCGAGGAACCAGTGCGGATCGACGTCGTCGCCGTGCAGGCCCAGCCAGGCCACCAGGGCCCCGGCGTCCTGCAGGATCGCCAGCCACTGCACCGCCAACGTCGTCTTCCCGTACCCGGCCGGTGCGTGGATCACGGTGAGCCGGCGCGGTTCGGAACGACGCAGACCCTCGAGCACCCGCCGCCGCTCGATGACGTTGTGCACGTGCGTCGGCGCCCGGAAGCGAGCTGACGCCTCGCGGGGTGCCCGGCGTGGCACGGCGGGCGTGGGGACCTCCGGCTCGGTCGTCATCATCGACTGTCCTCCGTCGCCCGCACCCGGCACGGGGCTCGTGACCCCGGAGGTGGTTCGCGGGCTCGGCGCCGACTCGCGCGAGCCGCACCGCCCGGCCGCACGGCCCTGGTACGACCTCCACCACCTTGTCAACCGAACCGGCCGAGCCGACCACCCGATCGGGTAGTCAGTGTGACCCGAGATTCGGCGAGCGGCGAGTGCGTCACCCGGCCTCGGCGCCGGCGGCGAGGGCGTCCTCGCCGCCGGCGCGGTCCGGTGGGGCCTCGTCCTACGTGTCCTTCCCGCTGTCGGGCTCACGGTCGGCGACCTGCTGGGACAACGAGACGTCCGACTCCGACGCCGGCGAGTCCTCCGGGATGTCGGAGTTGTGGCCCTTGCCGCCGTGCTGGCCCGTGGTGTCGCCGCCCTCGGCGGTGGTCTTGCCGGCGTTGCTGTCGTTCATGCTCGTGCTCCCGTCCTCGGCGTCAGCCGTGGTGCTCGTCGTCGTCGACGTCGCTGGCGACGTCGCGCTGTTGTCCGTGCTGCCCTCGTCGACGTGGTCACCGACGACTCCGCCCACAGGGATGGGGGCGTCCGCGTCCACGTGTCCGGCGGGCCGTGCCGCCGTCGGGTCCGGGACGGGTCGAGAAGCACACACCTCTCCGCAGGTCGCGGGCCGGTCCACCTCGGGACGGCAGGTGTGCGCCCCGGACCGTACGGGGTCGGCCCGCTCACGGACACCCCGTGGGCGACCCGGTCGATCCGCCGCTCGCGCACGGCGCTGGTGCGGATCAGGCCGGTTCGGGCTCGGGCCGCGTGGTGGTCCGGCGCGTGTGAGTGGAGAACACCCAGAGTCGGAGCACGACGAACCGAGCCGAACCGACAGCGCCGGTCACCGCGCCGATGAGCAGCAGCTGCGCCCACCAGGCATCGCTCACCACGGGTTCGAGCACCGCCAGGGCCGTGGCGGTGGCGATCAGGCCGGCAGCCGCCAGTCCGCCGCCCTCCCACTGCGCCGTCCACCAGCCGATCCGTCCCCCGGCGTGGAAGGTGAGCCGCCGGTGCAGCTCATTGGCCAGGATGGACGAAACGACGGCGCCGGCCAGGTTGGCCGGCTGGACGCCGAGCGGGCGCAGCAGCAGGAACACGCTGAAGTAGACCAGCGAACTGATCACGCCCACCGTGGCGAAGCGGACGATCTGAGCGGTGGTGTCGTCGCCGTGCAGCCGGGCCCGGGTGCCGCACAGCGCCACCTGCCAGGGCCGCGACCCCTTCGAGCACGGCGGGCACGAACGTGCGGCGGACACTCGCCCACGGTACGTCCGGGCCGCCGAGCCGTTGTTGGTGCAGGTCAGGCCCCGCCCGGGTCGAGTCGCGCGCGGACCGTGGCCAGGCGGCCGGCCAGCTCGGTCTCGTCGATGACGTTCCGGGCGACCAGCGAGTGCGCCAGGGCGACGAGCTGGTTCTCCGGGTGGGGCAGCGAGGAGTACACCTCGCGGGTGATGCGGTCCTCGTCGTCGCGACGGGTGAGCAGGGGCAGCGCCGCCCCCTCCTCGTCGAGCGCGTCGCACATCGCGTCGAGGCTGGACTTCCAGGGCGGCACCGCATGGGTGACGCCGTACTCCGCGGCCATCCGTTCCCAGATCTGGTCGTGCTCGACGATCCGTTCCAGCGTCCGGACCCGGACGGAGGCGATGTCGTGGTCGGTCGTCATGTCGTGTCCCCGTGGACTAGTCGCTCGTCACCGGACGGACCGCGGGGTGCACCGGGCGCACCGCGTTCGAGGTCACCCCGGGCTTGGGCAGCGCGACACCGATCAGGCAGTCGCGGGTCACGATCTCCGCCAGCTGCTCCTCGCTCCACCCCTCCGTGCCGTCCGGCCGGACCGGGAGCACCATGAACCTGTGCTTCGAGTTCGAGTCCTCGACGCGCACCTCGACGTCCTCGGGCAGGTAGAGGCCGAACTCCGCGAGGACCTGGCGCGGCCACCGCACGATGCGGCGACGGTAGTTCGGCGTCCGGTACCACTCCGGCGACATGCCCAGGATCGGGCGGGGATAGCAGGAGCACAGGGTGCAGACGATCACGTGGTGCAGCGTCGGGGTGTCCTCGAGCACCTCGAACGCGGTGAAGTCACTGGGGGTGCCGAACCCGGTCGGGTGGAGCCAGTCGATGCCCATCTCGCGGGACGCGGCGACAGCATCGTCGAGCGCCAGACGCCGGAACTCCGGATCGAGCCAGGCCCTGGCGACGAATCGTGACCCGGCGGCCGGCTCGAGCTGCTCCACGTGCTCGGTGTAGCGCCGGTGGTCCTCGGCGGTGAACAGGCCCTTCTCGATGGCCAGCTCCCGCAGAGCGATCTCCAGCACCTCGAAGTCGGTGACCTCCTCGACCATCGGTGCCGTGCCGGCGTGCTGGTGCGTCTCGTGACCTGACCCGTCCAGGTCCGTCTCCGTCATCCCCGTCCCCCTCCTCGTCTCCGCGTCACGTGCTGCCGGGCTAGACCGCCGGTCGGAGCCAGCGCTCCGAGATCTCCGCCTGGAGCGTGTCGTTCGGAGGGCCCGTGTACGCCGTCCACAGGTCCGCCATCCGGAAGCGCACGATGTAGAACCACTCCGATTCCTGGTCCTCGCGGTCGAACGCCTCGTCCTCCGGCGCCAGGCTCTCGTAGGAGACCTTGGCGACCGTTCCGCTCGCGCCCCTGAGGTATTCCTGGGTGCGCGTGTAGAAGATCGTGGGGAGCTCGCGCACGGACACCGCATCGCCGACCGCGAACCCGGGCGTGCCCGCCGTGTCGGCGAAGCACTGCGGATCGCCCTTGCCGATCGCGTCCACGTGATGGCGGTTGCGGGCGACCGCGTCGGTGTTCCCGGTCGTGCGGGGTGCGGCGTCGAGGGGACCGCGGATGCCGCCGGCGTACCGATCCCGGACCTCGCCCACCCGCTCGATCAGCTCGCCGAGGGTGATGTGGCGCTTGTCGACCAGGCACCGGGCGATCGCCCACAGCCAGCGGCCGTAGTAGGGCAGCCCGAGGTAGTTCGTCCGTCCGAGGTCGACGTTGCCGATCCTCCGGCGTTCCTCCGAGGTCCAGATGCCACGCCAGCCCAGGACCTCACAGGTGACGAACGTGTTGAGCTCCCACTGCTCCTCCTCCTTGTCCTCGAACAAGGCCGGAGGGTCCGGCTCACCGCCGACGTCGTGCGGCGTCTTCATGTAGGCCCGGAACGCATCACGATCGACCTGATCCGGATACGCCCAGTCCTGGACGCGGTGGAACGCCACACGCAGCTGACTCGAAAGATCGCCCAGGACAGAGTTGCCCACGACCATCACCCCGCTGGAAGGTCCACTCCACTAGCCCGAATGCGAAGTGAGAGTAACGTCGATCACACGATCCGGGAAGTGCCGCGACCGGGTGCAGCACCGACCCGCCCGCCGGCCACGACGCCGTCAGAGGATCGGCAACATGCCGCCGTCGCAGCGCAGCACCGTGCCCGTGATGTACCCGGCCGGAGCGCTGCAGAGGAACGCGGCGGCCGCGCCGAACTCGGCGGGGTCCCCGTACCGCCCCACGGGGATGGTGCCGCGGACCTCCGCCTCGACCTCCTCGCGCGAGCGGCCGGAGCGTTCCGCGGCCGCGGTGTCGACCTGTTCCGCCCGCGCCGTCGCGATCCGTCCGGGCAGCAGCGAGTTGACGGTCACCCCGGACGCCGCCACCTCGGTCGCGAGGGTCTTGAGGTAGCCGGCGAGCGCGGCGCGCCCCAGGTTCGAGAGCGCGAGCCCGGGGATCGGGGCCTGCACGCCGCTGGAGCTGATGCTGAGGACGCGACCCCACCCTCGGTGGATCATCGTGGGCAGCGCCCGCTCCAGCAGGACCTGGTGCGGCGCGACGAGGGTCGCGATTGCCGTCCGGACGCCGTCCGCATCGACGTCCCGGGCTGAGCCGGGCGCCGGACCCGGGCCGTTGAGCACCAGGATGTCGGGCTCGCCGACCTGCTCGACCGTGGCCGCGTACAGCTGCTCCGCGCCGCCCGCCTCGACCAGGTCCACCGCGATCCCCACCGCCCCGGGCAGCCCGGACGCGGCGTCGCGGACGCGCTCCTCGGACCGTCCGGTGACGACCACGGTCGCGCCTTCGTGGGCCAGCGCCGACGCCGTCGCGAGGCCGAGGCCCGAGGTGGAGGCGCAGACGAGTGCCGTCCGCCCCGCGATGCCCAGGTCCATGTCCGCTGCCTTCCTGTCGTCCGACCGTGTGGGGATCAGTCGGCCAGGCCGGAGCGAGCGCGTCCAGCCCGTCTCCGACGCCCGCGCAGGCGGGCCTGCCCGTGCACGGCGGACAGCGCCGGGTCGCGGGGCTCCGGCGCGAGGAGGTGGCGCTGCTCGCGGGCGTGAGCGTGGACTACCACGTGCGTCTCGAGCGCGGGAACCTCGGCGGCGTCTCGTGCCGGTACCCGGAAGGGCGGCCCCTGCCAGGACGCCGCCGGACGGCGTTGTGTGGGCCGTGCCGGGGGTACGCACGGCAGGCCCGAGGTCACCGTCACCCATTGATCACCGCACTGCCCGGGAGGACACCATGCAGGACGTCACCCTCAACAACGGCGTCGAGATGCCGATCCTCGGCTTCGGCGTCTACCAGATTCCTGCCGACGACACCGAGAAGGCCGTCACCGACGCCCTCGCCGCCGGGTACCGATCGATCGACACCGCGGCCGCCTACGGTAACGAGGAGGCCGTCGGCCGGGCGATCCGCGCCAGCGGTGTCCCGCGCGACGAGCTGTTCGTGACCACCAAGCTGTGGGTCCAGGACGGCCCCGCCGAGGACAACACCCGGCGGGCGTTCGACGCCTCGCTGAGCCGGCTCGGACTCGATCACGTCGACCTCTACCTGATCCACCAGCCCTACGGCGACTACTACGGCGAGTGGCGTGCGATGGAGGGCCTGTACGCCGACGGGCGGGCCCGGGCGATCGGGGTCTCGAACTTCCACGGCGACCGGCTCGTCGACCTCCTCACCCACAACGAAGTGGTCCCGGCGGTCAACCAGGTCGAGACCCACCCGTTCCACGGCCGGGTCGAGGACCAGCGGCTCATGGCCGAGCACGGCGTGCAGATCGAGTCGTGGGGCCCGTTCGCGGAGGGCAGGAACAACCTGTTCGGCGACCCGACCCTCTCGTCCGTCGCCGAGGCGCACGGGAAGTCGGTGGCGCAGGTCGTGCTGCGCTGGCTGGTCCAGCGCGGCGTCGTCGTCATCCCCAAGTCGGTGCGTCCCGAGCGGATCGCCGAGAACCTCGACGTGTTCGACTTCGAGCTCGCCGATGACGAGATGGCCCGTGTCGCCGGTCTGGACGCCGGCGAGTCGCTGTTCTTCGACCACCGCGACCCCGCCATGGCCGCCCGTCTCGGCGGCGTCCGGGTCGACTGACCCGCTCCGCCACCCACCCCCGGACCCCCGCAACCCGACCCGACGACCTGAGGACCACCGTGAAGACCGCGAAGCTGGGCGACCTCGACGTCAGCCGCATCGGCCTGGGAGCCATGGGCATGTCCCACGGCTACACCGGTGCCGGTAGCGACGACGACGAGTCGATCCGCACCATCCACCGCGCCCTCGACCTGGGTGTCACGTTGATCGACACCGCCGAGGTCTACGGCCCGTACGTCAACGAGGAGCTGGTCGGCCGCGCGATCAGGGGCCGGCGCGACGAGGTCGTGCTGGCCACCAAGTTCGGCCTGATCTCCCACACCGGGGGAGCGGGCGCCGACTCGAGCCCGGGCAACGTCCGTGCCGCGGTCGAGGGGTCGCTGCGCCGGCTCGGCGTCGACCACATCGACCTCTACTACCAGCACCGCGTCGACCCGGGCACGCCGATCGAGGAGACCGTCGGCGCCGTCGCCGAGCTCGTCCAGGCCGGCAAGGTCCGCCACATCGGCCTGTCGGAGGCGTGGACCCACACGATCCGCCGCGCCCACGCGACCCACCCGATCACCGCGCTGCAGTCGGAGTACTCGCTGTTCACCCGCGACCAGGAGGAGATCCTGCCGTTGCTGCGCGAGCTCGGGATCGGGCTCGTGCCCTACTCGCCGCTGGGACGCGGGTTCCTCACCGGGCAGATTCGGTCGATCGAGGACTTCGCCGACGACGACTTCCGCAAGGACAACCCGCGGTTCGTCGGGGAGGCCTTCCAGCGGAACCTCGCCCTCGCCGACGAGGTCCAGGCCGTCGCGACCGAGGCCGGCGCCACCCCCGCGCAGGTCGCCCTGGCGTGGCTGCTGAGCCGGGGCACCGACATCGCGCCGATCCCGGGCACCAAGCGGGTCAGCCGGCTCGAGGAGAACGTCGCCGCCGACGGCGTCGAGCTCACCGACGAGCAGCTGCGCCGCCTCGACGCGCTGCCCCCGGCCGAGGGCGCGCACCACACCGAGGCCCAGATGCAGATGATCGAGCGCTGAGGAGCGCACGGCGTGCCCCGGAGCTCGCCGCCGAGCGGGTGACATCGGTAACCCTCGGGGCTCCGGCGACGACACAATGACGATCGCGTTCGCCCCCCGGCCCCCGGGTCGACGCGCTGGAGGGGCAGTCGCTCGGCTGCTCCACGGGCGGAGACTCGAGGGGTGCCGATGGCGATCAGCCTCGCCGTGACGCCGACCGGACTGCGGGTGCAGTTCACCGGGGTCGACCGGGTGGCCGCGTGCTCGCGAGGGCTCGACGTGTCGTTCGAGCGGATCGTCGGCTCGCGGGTGATGACCAGGGGCGAGGCGATCAGCTCGAGCCCTCGCGTGCCCTGTCCGGGCTCCTGGTGGCCCGGGCGGCTCCGCGCGGGCTCCTGGGGGATCGGTGAACGCCGACAGCTGTGGGGCGTGCGCCGGAGCCCCCGCGTCATCGTCGTCTACCTGTCGGGGCGTCCGTTCCACCGTCTCGTCGTGGACGTCGAGGAGCCCGAGGCAACGCACCGCGCCGTCGAGGCGGCCCTTCTGCACAGCAAGAAGACCCGGGCCCGCCGGTCGCTGCGCGGGCTCCTGTCCGGACCGGGCACCGAGGAGACCGGTCGTTCCTGCACGGCGCCCTGATCGTCCCGGCCCTGATCGTCCCGGCCCTGATCGTCACGGTGGAGCCCCATACTCGACGCGCGGGATCGTCACACCGACGGCAGAGAGGATCGGGCATGCAGCTCGACGGCATCGCAGCGCTCGTCACCGGAGCGGCCTCCGGCCTGGGGGCGGCGACGGCGGCCGCTCTCGTCGAGGGCGGGGCCACCGTGTACGGGCTGGATCTCGAGCAGGCCGTCGCCGACGCGGCCCCGGCCGGCGGTGACGTGCGCCTGGTCGCGGCCGACGTCACCGACGGGGAGCAGGTCCGGGCCGCCGTCGCGGGCATCCAGGAGGACGGCGGCGAGCTGCGGCTCGCGGTCAACTGCGCCGGCATCGCCCCGTCCGCCCGCGTCCTGTCCCGCCGCGGGCCCCACGACCTGGATCTCTTCCACACGGTCCTGAAGGTCAACCTGCTCGGCACCTTCAACGTGATGCGCCTGGCGGCCGAGGCGATGGCCGCCCTGTCGCCGGACGCCCAGGGCCAGCGGGGCGTGGTGGTGAACACCGCGTCGATCGCCGCCTACGAGGCGCAGGTGGGCCAGGTCGCCTACGCCGCGTCCAAGGCCGGCGTCGCCGGGATGACCGTCACCGCCGCCCGCGACCTCGCGCAGTACGGCATTCGCGTCATGACGATCGCGCCGGGCATCGTCGACACCCCGATGATGGCCGGGTTCAGCGACGAGGTCCGCGCCGGACTCGGGGAGAGCGTGCCCTTTCCGCAGCGCATCGCCGCCCCCGAGGAGTACGCCCGGCTGGTGGCGATGATCGTCGCCAACGACTACCTCAACGGCGACGTGATCCGGATGGACGGCGCTCTGCGGATGGGCCCGCGCTGACGCCGTCATGCGATCCGTGCACAGGTGTTGACATGTCCTGGCCGTGCCGGGTTGGGTCGAGGGTGGTCGCACGCCCCGCCGTCCTCGAGGAGAAGCCATGAGCTCTGGTGTCGCCGCTGCGAAGGGCCGGGCGACGGCCGTGGCCGTGCCGGCCTCCGAGGCGCTGCCGTGGCTGGTCAGCGCGGTGGTGGTCGGGCTGGTGCTCTACTACCTGATCGGCATCGACCAGGGGGCGGCGTCGCTCTTCGGCGACAGCTCGATGATCCACGAGCTGGTGCACGACGCCCGCCACTTCCTCGGGTTCCCCTGCCACTGAGGGGCCACGCCGCGCCGGCGTCGGGCCGCCCAGCGCGCCGGCCGGCGCCGGAGTCTCGATCAGCGTGCCCGGCGTCACCCCCGAGGCCGCGTGAGGATCGTCGTTCGGTCGTGTCCAACCAGATGAGTTGAACGGGAAGCGCCGCCGACCGGGCGGCACCGTCTCCACTCGCGGAAGGACTTGAGCCATGAGCACCCCGACCACCACGTCCACGACGCCGACCCCCGCGCACGCGGCCGTGTCGGCCACCACCGGCTCGCGACTCGAGAGCGCGCAGGGCAAGACCACGATCTCCGACGCCGTGGTCGCCAAGGTCGCCGGGATCGCGGCACGCGAGGTCCCGGGCGTCCACGGATTCGGCGGCGGCGCGGCCCGCGCCTTCGGCGCGATCACCGAGCGCATCCCCGGCGGGCGGTCCTCGAACACCCAGGGCGTCTCGGTCGAGGTCGGCGAGCGCCAGACCGCCGTCGACCTGACGATCGTCGTCGAGTACGGCGTCGCGATCGCCGACCTGGCGCGGGCGATCCGCCGCAACGTCATCGGCGCGGTCGAGCAGATGACCGGGCTCGAGGTCGTCGAGGTCAACATCAACGTCGTCGACCTCCACGTCCCGTCGGACGACGACGACCAGGACCAGGACCAGGCCCCGGCGCGGCCCACCAACAGGGTCCAGTGACCCGTCCCCCGACCGGGCCGGCACTCGACACCGAGGCGCTCGCCGAGCCGGTGGCCGCTGCGGTGCTCGCCTGCCCGGCGGTCGCCCGCCTGTCGGCCGGCCCCTTCGGCACCGTCGGTACCTACCTGCCCGGTCGCCGTGTCACCGGCGTCCAGATCACCACCACCGGTATCACGGTCCGGCTCGTCGCCCGCCCGGTCGCGCTGCGCACCCTGGAGACCCAGGTCCGCGCCGCGGTGACCGCCGTCGTCCCGGGCCTGCCGATCCACATCGGCCTCGACGATCTCGACGTCGAGCCGGGCTGACCCCCCGCCGGACCCCTGCAGCCCGCCGGCCGGTCGGCGACGTCGTCGTCGTCTGACCGGCCGGCCGGGCCGGGCCGGCCCTCCGCACACCTCTCCCTTGGAGTTGATCGACATGCGCGTGTCCAACACCGTGCTCGGCCTGGTCGTGGGCCTCGTGCTCGGCCTCGCCGGCGCCTTCGGCGGCTTCGGTGCCTTCCTCCTGGTCCTCGTGCTCGGCGTGGTGGGCCTGCTCGTCGGCCGGTACCTCGACGGACAGCTCGACCTCGACGGTCTCACCGGTCGTGGTCGTTCCGGTGACCGTCCGAGCACACGGCTCTGAGCCCGCCGTGAACAGCCCCGACAGCACCATCGGATCGCCGGCGCCGGACGACAGTCCGACCGGGAAGCTCCAGATCGACACCGCGGGGGAGCGCGGCTCGCTCTCGATCGACGACACCGTGGTCGAGAAGGTCGCCGCCGCCGCCGCCGGCGAGATCGACGGGGTCCGCGGGGCCGCCCGCCGCGTGCTGGGCGTGCCCACCGGCAGCGACGACGGCGACGGACGCCCCCGGGTGTCCGCACGGGTCACCGGGCAGACCGCCGCGCTCGAGGTGCGGCTCTCCGTCGTCTACCCCGCCTCGGTCCGTGCCACCACCGAGGCCGTCCGGTCCCATCTCCGCGACCGGGTCCACGCCCTGACCGAGCTCACCGTCTCGCGCGTCGACGTCTCCGTCGCCGCCCTCACCAGCACCACGACCGGCACCCGGAGGGTGATCGCATGATCCGCCGCCCCCGGCGCAGCACGCCGGCGACCCTCGTCGCCACGGTGCTGCTCGCCCTCTGCGTCCTGACCGCCGTCGCGGTCGTCCAGTCCCTGCTCGGGCAGACCCCGATCCTGGGTCTCGACCAGCTGCTCGCGGTCACCTCGGCGCAGCGGTGGAACAGCGCCGCCACCGTCGCAGTGGCGATCCTGCTGGCCGTGCTCGGCGTCGTCCTGCTGATCGCGGCACTGCGCCCCGGCAAGCCCACCGTCGTCCCGCTGGCCCCCATGGAGTACCCGGACGGGCGTCCCGGCGCCGACGCCGGCGTGCGCCGCGCGACCCTGGCCAAGGACCTCGCCACCACGGCGGGCGCGGTCGCCGGGGTGACCGCGGCCGACGTCTCGGCCCGCCGCAGCCGGATCACCGCCACCGTGCGGGTCGCCGCCGCCGACCCCGCCGCCGTTCCCGGGCAGGTCCGCGATCGGCTCGAGGCCCGCGTGGCCGCGATCGGTCCGTCTCCTCGACCGACGGTGCGGGTCCGGGCCCGTGCCGACGCGAACGCCTGATCCCAACGACCTCCGCCCTCCCGCCCGACCGAGAGAGGCCACCCATGGCCAGCCCGAACCGGCCCGCCCGGCTCAACCGCACCCTGCTGCTCCTCGTCGCGATCGTCCTGCTCGCGGCGGCCGCCTTCACCCTGCTCTCCGCGTCCGGTGTCCTGGACCTGGTGCCCGCCGACCAGCCGCTGACCCCGGAGAGCCTCTCGCCGCCGACCTGGGTCGCGTACGTGACCGTCGTCGTCGCCGTGGTCGTCGGACTGCTGGCCCTGCGCTGGTTGCTCGCCCAGACCCAGCGGCGGGCCCCGACCGGCACGTGGCGTCTCGAGGACGACCCCGCGACGGGGACCACCCGTCTCGACGCCCAGGCCGCGGCCGGCCCGCTGGTCGACGAGGTCGAGACCTACCCCGGGGTGCACCGCGCCTCGGCGCGGCTCGCCGGGACCGCGACGCGCCCGACGCTCCACCTCACCGTCGGCACCGAGGACGCCGCCGATGTCGCCGACCTCCGCCGGCGCATCGACACCGAGGCCGTGCCTCGGCTGTGCGGGGCCCTCGACCTCGCCCACCTGCCCGTCGAGCTGCTGATCCGGCTCGACGACGCCCGCAGCGCCCGGCTGTCCTGACCCCCGGGCCGGCGATCCTCACCCGACCGTCGCCGGTTCGTCACCCCCCGACCGCACCCTGGAGCAGGCCCGGTCCGTCCGGGCTCTCCACCGACAGAACCAGGTGATCCCCTGATGTCCGACCGCCACGTGGTGCCCGCCGAGGACGGCTGGCACGTCGAGAAGGACCACGCGCAGCGTGCGAGCGCCAAGACCCCGACCCAGGCCGAGGCGATCGCCCGCGCCGTGGAGATCGTCGCCAACGACGGCGGGGGACAGGTGATCGTCCACGGCAACGACGGCCAGGTCCGCGAGAACCGCACGGTCGCCGCCGGCGACCCGCGGACCACCCGCACCGCGGCCGGCGTCGCCACCGACGCCGCCGTCGAGGGTGCCCAGGTCACCGGGCGGGCGGCGCGCGACGAGCTCGCCGCGACCGGGGAGGCGCTGGCCGACGAGGCCGACGCCGCGGCGAGGACGGCCGCCGGCCGCACCCGCGCCGGCGTCGAGCACGCGGCCGCCACCGCCGACGCCGCCACCGAGGGCATGGGCGAGGAGGCCGCCGCCGTCGTCGACGGCGACAAGTCCGTCCGTGCCGCGGCACGCGACGCCGCGACCATCGCCGGGACCGCCGGCGGCCAGATCGCCGACCAGGCCGAGCGCACGGCCCGACAGGTCCGCGACGAGACCGCCTCCGCGGCCGACCGCGCCGAGGACCAGGTCGTGGACACCGTCGCCCGCGGCGAGCGCGCCGCGCGCAAGCAGGCCGACCGCGCCGCCGTCGCCGGCGCCGGGCTCGGCGACGAGCTCGACTCCGCCGCCGAGCGCACCGGGCGGCGCATCCACGCCGTCACGGAGTCCCTGGCCGACCCGCTCGACCAGCTCAGCGACCAGGTCCTCGCCCGCCTCGGGGCGCTCTCGCACACCCTCAACCCCGTGCGGGTCGCCGGTCGCGGTGTCGGCACCGTCGTCGCCGGCGGGCTCTCCCTGGCCTCCCTACGACGTAGACGACGTACAGACCGAGGTAGCTCGTGGGAACGTCGGCCGGTGTCGGTGCGACGATAGGCGAGGTCGTCGAACTCGATGCCGGTGAAGACCACCGCGACGAGGAACAGCGAGACCGCCCCTCGGCTCGCGACGCCGACCGGATGCCCGATGAGCTTCTCGGCGCTGTACACCAGCACGGCGATGCCCAGCACGAACTCGACGATCGGGGTCACGGCGCTCCCGGCGCGGACGTGGGACTCGCGAGGTGGCCTCTCCACATCGCCTCTCACCAGAAACGTGATCCCGACCGACGTGGGTCGACGCCGGTGGAGGTGGCATGGAGGGGCGCCGGACCCGTGCGGAACGGGTCCGGCTGCCCCGACATCACCTCAGTCGTCCCTCCGGGCGAGGTCCATCGTCACCTCGGGGGCGACCCCGATGTCTCCGGCGTCGCGTCGCCCCCGGCGCTAGCCGGGGCGCCTCTCCACGGATGCGCTGGGCCACATCGGGGAAATCTCGGGCTGATCGTCGTCCACCAGCCGATGCGCCAGCGCGATCGCCTCCTCGCGGTCGACCCCGTCGGTACGGTTCGTCGCGGACGCCGTCGCTTCGAGGGTGACCACCAGGTCCGCCGCCTCGGCCGACGACACGTCGGCATAGCCCTTGCCGAGCTCGTATCGTGTCCGAAGTATCTTCGCGGCCTGCTTCAGCAGGTTGTCCTGACTTTCCCTCACCGAGGGCTGGTCGGTCATCATGGAGAACTCCTCTACGTCATTCCGGCGCGCCGGTGTGCTCTCGCCGGAGGCTTTCTTCTCCACTGCTATGTCAGGGACGTCGCCTGCGCCAGCACTTCGCGGAGCTCTTCGGCCGCAGCCCGTTTCCCCGACGGGTGGTTGAGCAGTGCGGAACCGACGACGAGCAGCTCCGCGCCGGCCCGGTGCGACGCTGCTGCCGTACTCGCCGAGATTCCCCCGTCCACCTCGATCTGGATCGGCCGCTCGGAACGGTCGGCGAGCTCGCGGGCCTCGGAGACCTTGTCCTCCATCGCGCCGATGTACTCCTGACCGCCGAATCCGGGATTGACGGTCATGATCAGAATCTGATCGAGCTGGTCGAGGACGTAAGGGGCGAAGTCGAGCGACGTCGACGGGTTCACGGCCACCCCCGCGCGAGCCCCGAGATCCCGGATGTTCGAGAGTGTGCGATGCAGGTGCTGGCAGGTCTCGACGTGCACGATGACCGTGCCGCACCCGGCGGAGACGAAGTCCGCCAGTACCAGGTCCGGGTCCTCGACCATGAGGTGAGCTTCGAAGGGCAGGTCGACATAGGGTCGGCACGCGCCGACGACCGCAGCTCCGAACGTCAGGTTCGGGACGAAGCGGCCGTCCATCACGTCCCACTGGATACGGTCGACGCCCGCCGCCTGGAGGTCGAGGACCTCCGCGGCGAGGCGGGAGTAATCGGCGCCCAGAACTGATGCGACGATGGCTGGTGCGGTCATCGATGCCCTCCGTCTGCGTTTCGTCGTGCCCGCCCGGGGCGAACCCTTCAGGCCCTCGTCGATCACCCGTCGCTGGTGGAGCGTCCAGGTCGCCATTGGTCGTCGAATCCTTTCCGCGTGGCTTGCGGTTCGGCGCGCCCGACGACGAAGAATCGTCGTTCTGGCTGTCGTCGCGAATTCGGTGCACACTTCACGACGTCGCAGGCGGTGGACCTCGGGCCGAGTGGGTCGGCGCAACCGGTCGACCGACCGCGAGATCAGAGCCGTTGAAGTGATCTTCATTCTAACATTCGGCGGTGCGGCGGCATAGTGTTCCGGTGGGATCCGGCGAACGATCTCGTTTGCTGCGACCGAGTAGGTGTTGTTTTCAGCGGGATGACTGTCAGACTTGCGGGCATGCGCGTCTACCTCGCTTCCGACCACGCCGGGTTCGAGATGAAGAACCATCTGCTCCGGCGCCTCGATGAACTGGGGCACGAAGTACGTGATCTCGGGGCTGCCGAATTCGACCCGGACGACGCCTACCCGCCCTACTGCATCGAGGCCGGTATTCGGGTGATGGCCGACGAGGGCAGTCTCGGTGTGGTCGTCGGTGGCTCCGGGAACGGTGAACAGATGGCCGCGAACAAGGTTCCCGGAATCCGTGCCGCCCTCGCGTGGAGCACCGAGACCGCGTGCTTGGCGCGGGAGCACAACGACGCTCGGATCGTGGCGATCGGCGCTCGCATGCACACCCTCGACGAGGCCACGGAGATCATCACCTCCTTCGTCGACACTCCTTTCTCGGAGGACCGGCGGCATCTCGACCGCATCGCGATGCTCGACCGGTACGAGGAGAGCGGACAGCCGCCGCCGCTGCACGAGCGCTGATGCCGGTGCGGTGGTCGATCGGGGGAGGCGCATGGCGGGTCAGGCGCCGAGGAGGTCGTGCAGCCGTCCGATCTGGTGATCACCCTCGACGACCAGGACCGTGCCGGTGCTCGAATGCATGGCCACGGAATGCGTCGTGGCACGGTCGGCGCGGTACTGCAGTCCGGGGACGTCGGCGCAGCCGGTGACCCCGGTGGCGCTGAAGAGGATGTCCTCCCCACCGACGAGGTCCCTGGTGTGCAGGACCGCGTCGACGTCGTGCCCGGCGTCGAGCGCCCGTCGACGCGCGCCGGCGTCGCGTGGCCACAATCGCGCCTGGATCGAGCCGCCCAGACAGGCCAGTGCGGCGGCCGCGAGGACGCCCTCGTGTGCGCCACCGATGCCGACGAGCATGTCGCTGTCGCTGTCGGGGTGTGAGGCGGCGAGTGCACCGGCGATCTCCCCGCCCTGGAGGGGACGGGCCCGCGCCCCGGTGCCACGGATCTCGCGCACGATCTCCTCGTGCCGGACGCGCCCGAGGACGGTCACGGTGATGTCGGAGATCGGCCGTTGCGCGGCTGCGGCCACCGCCCGCACGTTCTCGGCCAGCGGACGGTCGAGGTGGACGACATCGCGCGCATCCGGCCCGACGACGAGCACCTCCAGATCGGTGATCGGTGGTGCCCGGAACATCCCGCCGTACTCCGTGGCCGCGATCACCGCGAGAGCATCGGGCATGCCCTTGGCGGCCAGGGTGGCACCGTCGAGGGGGGCGAGGGCGAGGTCGCGGGCCGGGCCGGTGCCGTCACCGACCTGCGCGCCGGCCCGGAAGGGGCCGTCCTCACCCTCGTCCGTGACGACCGTCCCCCGGATGGGGATCGATCCCATGAGGGAGCGCGCGGCGGCCACGGCCGCGGTGATGCCGCTGCGCTCGTCGCCCAGCCCGATCCACCGGCCCGCCGCGAGCGCCGCGATCTCGGTGACCCGCGTGAGCTCGAGGACGAGGTCGGGTTCCGCACGCTCGACGGCACGAGAGGCCGAGGAGCGAGGGGAGTCAGCGGACGGCAGCATTCGCGACCGCCCGCTCGGAGAGGGCATCCTGCGCGGCGCCCCACCGGTCGTCGCTGCCTCGCCAGGCCTCGAGGGCCGGCCCGACCAGCGCCCGACCGAACGAGTACGTCAGCTCCCAGGGAAGGGGAGCGAGCTCCTTCATCGCGGCCAGGTTGTCGGTGGCCTCCTGCGGGTCCTGTCCCCCGGAGAGGAACGCGATCCCCGGCACCGCCGGCGGGACGGTCTCGCGCAGGGTCTCCACGGTCGCGCGGGCGACCTCGGACGCTGTGGGCTTCTGCGAGCAACCGTCGCCCGCCACCACCATGTTCGGCTTGAGGACGATGCCGTCGAGCTGGACCTCCATGAGGCTCAGCTCGCTGAACACCGACCGTAGGACCGCCCGGGTCACCTGCCGGCACTGCTCCAGCGAATGGTCGCCGTCCATGACCACCTCGGGCTCCACGATCGGCACGAGACCCGCCTCCTGGCACAGCCCGGCGTAGCGGGCGAGTGCGTGGGCGTTGGCCCGTTTCGTCCGGTCCGTGGGGAGGCCGTCGCCGATCGAGTACACCGCGCGCCACTTGGTGAAGGTGGCTCCCATGGCCACGTACTCGTCGAGGCGCTCGCGGAGTCCGTCGAGCCCCTCGGTCACCGTCTCGCCCGGAGCGCCGGCCAGCGGCTTGGCGCCGGTGTCGACCTTGATCCCGGCGAGCACCCCGATCCCGGCGAGTGCGGCGGGGAACGTGGTCCCGTCCGAGAGCACCTGGCGGAACGTCTCGTCCGCGAGGATGGCACCGCTGACGGATTCGGAGAGCTCCGGAGTTGTGAGGAGCAGTTCCCGGTAGCGGCGCCGGTTCTCCTCCGTCGGCTCGACGTCGACGCTCTCGAGGCGCTTCGACATCGTCCCGATGCTCTCGTCGGCCGCCAGAATGCCTCGCTTGTTCGACACCAGTGTCCGAGCAACGTCGGTCAGAGATGACATGGGTTCCCCTACCTCTCCGTGGAACGCCGCCCCTGTGCGGCGGCGAGGAATGGTCTCCAGCTCCTGCGCGCCGAGCCGGCGCACGGCCGAGCCGGCAGCGCGGACGTCACCGACGCGTGCGGGATCGACCCGCAGCGGGAGGAATCGCGGCTGGAGGTGCACAGAGGGGCGACATCCGCGGAAGGCCCTCCGGCGAGGCGCGGTCCCCCGTGGGGGCGGTGGGAACCGGCCGAGCGTCGGGCCACTCGAGGTGCCCGACGAACGACAGTTGTAGCCGTCGCCGACGACGGAGCGCAAGCATCTCGTCGCCATCGGTCGCCATCACACGGCCGGTCGCCGGCCTGTCGAGCCGAAGGTCCTCGCTGGTCGGCGTCGGGTCCGTGGGAGGGCGCAGGGGGCTTCCGGCCCGTCTCCACGCTCTCGCGTCCGCGAACGCGCACCGAGGTGGAGCGGGACGCCTCGTGACGATCCGGACCCGAACGGCATCACCACCGAGAACGCCCTTTCGAGGCCCGCTACTGCACGGAGTAACCCTCTGACTCCCCCGCGTAGGGGAGCCGACTGCCCCGCAAGCGTGCCTAGCGTCTGGCCCATGACCTCGATGTTCGTTCGTCATCCACGGGCACCGGACGCCTCGAGGGGGACCCCGCGTCCCCCGCGGTGAGGCCCTGAGGGCCGGTCGACGACCGGTCCGCACGGCGTGCTCGCCGCAGCACAGCCCGGGGCCACGGGCAGGCAGGGGCGCCTGCCCGGGGCCGGGTCCGGGCACCGAGGCGGGGGTCGCGACGCGACCCGGCTCCTCGCCACCGCGGGCTCGAGGACCCGGTGGCGCGATGTCTTCGACGGTGCATCGGGTCCGGGGCGACCCGCTGCAGAACGAGCACGGGCATTTCGGCCCATTCAGTGTGGAAAGGGGTTGTGTCAATTGTCTGCATCGACATCGGGCGCCCACGGCGAGAGCGCCGCGCATTTCGGCGACGCCGCCGACCTGATCATCGGTGAGCACGCCAAGGTCCTCCAGGGCGTCGACGCCGCGACCTGGGAGCGGGCAGGAGCGTTGCTGATCGATGCTCCCGCGGTGTTCACCATCGGCACGGGACGCAGCGGGCTGGCGTTGCAGATGGCGGCGATGCGTTTCATGCATCTCGGCAAGGCCACCCACGTCGTCGGGGAGACGACCGCTCCGGCGATCGGCGCCGGCGACGTGCTGGTCGCGGCCTCCGGCTCCGGCTCCACCAAGCGGGTCGTGACGGCTGCGCGGACGGCCTCCGAGCAGGGCGCCGACGTCCTGGCGATCACCACCGACCCCGACTCCGATCTCGCCGGGCTGGCGACCGAGACGTTGCTGGTCCCTGCCGCCGACAAGCAGGACTTCGAGGGCACGACGTCCGCCCAGTACGCCGGGAGCCTGTTCGAGCAGTCCCTCCTGATCCTCACGGACGCGCTCTTCCACGTCCTCTGGCAGACCAGCGGGAGCCAGGCCCGCGAGCTGTGGCGCCTCCACGCCAATCTCGAGTAGCTCCTGCGTTTGCCGTCGATGCCGTCGATGCCGTCGAGCCCGTGCAAAGGATGCGGTCATGCAGTTGCAGTTCGCCATGGATGTGTCGACGCTCGACGAGGCGCTCGCCCTGTGCCGCCAGGTGGCCGAGCACGTCGACATCATCGAGATCGGAAGCCCTCTGATCAAGAACGAGGGCGTGACGGCGATCCGCGCGATCACGGCGTCGTACCCCGACAAGACGATCTTCGCCGACATGAGGACCGTGGACGCCGGAGCACTCGAGGCCGACATGGCCTTCGGCGCCGGGGCAGACCTCGTGTCGGTGATGGGCGGAGCCGACGACGACACGGTCCGAGGCGCGGTCGCGGCGGCTCGACGCCGCGGCAAGGGCGTGGTCGCCGACATGACCGACGTCCGGGGCTGCGTCCTCCGGGCTCGCGAGCTCGCCGGCCTGGGCGTGGAGTTCTGTGAGTTCCACGCCGGCGGCGACGAGCAGGCCCTGTGCCGGTACTCCGTCCGAGCCGTGATCGAGGCGGGACGGCAGTCGGAAGCGCCCTTCTCGGTCGCCGGCGGCGTGGACCTCGACAGCATCCTCGATGTCCGGGCCTCGGGCGCGGTGGTCGCCGTGGTCGGTGCCGCGATCCGTCGAGCTCCGGACCCGCGTGCCGCGGCCGGCGCGTTCCGGGTCGCCATCGACACGGCCTCCGTGTTCGGCGACGTCACCCCGGTCCGGCAAGGACGACCTCACGGCATTCCCTGCGGGCCCGGGCCCGGGCAGGGACGGGCTCGCCGGCTCGCCGACCGCGCCCGGAACGCCTAGCCGCCGGGCCCGTCGGTCGACGCCATGCACGACGCGGTCGCTCTCTCAAGAGCGAGCCAGGAGATGTGGAGACTCGATATGCCATCCCAGAGCGACACGTTCCTGCCGGTGTGCCTCGACCTCGGAGCCCTGGAGTCGGCGGCGGTCGCGGCGACGCACCGCGCGGCGCTGGCCTGCTGTTCCTGGGTCGGCCGGCACGACGCGGACGCCGCCGACGGCGCCGCGACCGAGGCCATGCGTCGCGCTCTGGCGACCGTCCCCGGGCGCGGAACGGTGGTCATCGGGGAGGGGGAGAAGGACAACGCGCCGATGCTGTTCAACGGCGAGGTCGTCGGGGACGAGGGAGGCGGGCCCGACTTCGACATCGCCGTCGACCCCCTGGAGGGCACGTCCTTCTGCGCGAAGGGGCTTCCCGGAGCCCTGTCCACGATCGCCTTCGGCGACTCGGGTTCCTTCTGGTCCCCCGGACCGGGTTTCTACATGGACAAGATCGTGGTCCCTCCGGCGGCGCGTCACGCCGTCGATCTCGACGACCCCCCTGAGCGCACCGTGCAGAAGGTCGCGGAGGCCCTCTCGAAGAGGGCCGACGAGCTCCGTGTGGTGATCATGGACAAGCCTCGCCACCAGGGGGAGGACGGGCTGATCGCGCGGGTGCTGGCGACAGGAGCCGCGGTCCACACGCCGGCGGGGGGCGATGTCGGGGGAGCGCTCGAGGTCCTCCTGCCGACCTGCGACGTCGATCTCCTGCTCGGCGTCGGCGGCACGCCCGAAGGCGTCATGACCGCCGCCGCGGTCCGGGCCCTCGGCGGCGGCATGCTCGGTCGCCTCGCGCCCAAGACCGCCGAGGAGGCCGCGGCGATCCGTGGCGCCGGCATGAGCGTCGATCGCGTCTACGAGCGCGACGAGCTCGTCGGCGGTGGCGCGCTGTTCGCCGCCTCCGGCATCAGCGGCGGACCACTGCTCGGCGCACCGCGCCGCGTCGACGGCACCACGGTCGCCGAGTCGCTCCTGATCACCGACGGACAGGTGCGCTTCATCCGGCACACCACCTTCGAACCGATCCCGACCTGGTGACCCCGACGTTCCGGCCCGACCACCCACTCCCGGGGGAGGAGAATCCGTGACGGTGCACCTGGAGGATCTCCACATCCGCACGCTCGGCGAATGCCGACACACGTCGCCGTTCTCCGCGTGGCTCGCCGACAAGCAGACCACCCCGCATTTCGTCCACGAGGACGACCGGGTGATGCTCGACGACACGACCTCGATCATCACCGCGAACAACGCCGCGGCGCTCCCGTCCTTCGAGTGCGCCGGGCCTCGGCGGAAAATCTACTTCGACCCGGCCCGGACGACGGTCGGCATCGTCTCCTGCGGTGGGCTCTGTCCCGGTGTCAACAACGTCATCAGGGGCGTCGTCCAGGAACTCACCGTGCACTACCGGGTACGTCGGATTCTCGGCTTCCGCAACGGGCTCAAAGGACTGACCGCCAAGTACCGCAACGACACGATGGATCTGACCCAGAGCAGCTTCCACGACATCACCCGCTCCGGAGGGACGATCCTCGGCAGTTCTCGTGGCGACCAGGACGCCGACGAGATGGTCGACACCCTCATCGCCCGCAAGATCGACATCCTGTTCGTCATCGGCGGCGACGGGAGCATCCGGGCAGCGATGCGGCTGGTGTCGGCGATCACCCGGCGCGGACTCGACATCGCGGTGGTCGCGATCCCCAAGACGATCGACAACGACCTGCCCTACACCGACCAGTCGTTCGGCTTCCAGAGCGCGTTCGAACGGGCGACCGACTTCATCGAAGCGGTCACCACCGAGGCCGCGGCCCACGAGAACGGCGTGGGGATCGTCAAGCTCATGGGTCGGCACTCCGGCTTCATCGCCTGCTACGCGGCGTTGGCGAACCACGGCGCCGACATGGTGCTCATCCCCGAGGTCCCGTTCGAGCTCGAGGGGCCCGAGGGCCTGCTGGCCAAGGTCGAGCACCACCTGCTCACCCGTGGCCACGTCGTCATCGTCGTCGCCGAAGGTGCCGGGCAGGAGCTGCTCCCGGCGGCCGGGACCCTCGACGGGAACGGTGCGACCGACGCCTCGGGCAACCTGCGCCTCGGCGACATCGGCCAGTTCCTCAGCGACCGCATCTCGAGCCACCTCACCCGGATCGGCCTGACACCGGCGCTGCGCTACGTCGACCCGAGCTACTCCATCCGCAGCGTCACCGCGAACGCCTACGACAGCGTCTACTGCCTCCGGCTGGCCCACGCCGCCGTCCACGCGGCCATGGCCGGCCGGACCGAGACCGTCGTCGTCCGCTGGCGGCGGCGTTTCGTGCACGTCCCGATGCCGCTCATCACGAGCCATCGCAACCGGGTGGACCCCGACGGGGATCTCTGGATGTCCGTGCTCGAGGCGACCAACCAGCCCGAGACGCTCGCGCGTCGATGTGCGCCCGGGGCCAGCCCAGCAACGCTCACCGAGACCTCAGGAGTGCACGCCACGTGAACAGCATCGAAGCCACGTCCGTCCGACCGGGGCACGACATCCTCGGCGAGGTCGCCTCCCTGCTCTCCGTGTCGGTTCCCGACGACTGGTCGGACCTCGACCGACGAGCCGTCGACACGGCCCGGGTCCTCGCCGCGGACGCCGTCCAGCGCTGCGGCAGCGGTCACCCGGGGACCGCGATGTCGCTGGCACCCCTGGCCTACGCCCTGTTCCAGCGCGTCATGCGCCACGACCCGAACGACCCGGGCTGGGCAGGTCGCGACCGGTTCGTCCTCTCCTGCGGCCACTCGAGTCTCACCCTGTACCTGCAGTTGTTCCTGGCGGGGTACGGGATGGAGCTGGCGGATCTCGAACAGCTCCGCACCTGGGGTTCGCAGACGCCGGGTCACCCCGAGTACGGCCACACGCCGGGGGTCGAGATCACGACCGGTCCGCTCGGCCAGGGCCTGGGCGCGGCGGTGGGGATGGCCATGTCCGCCCGCCGCGAGCGGGGTCTCTTCGATCCCGACGCCGCGCCCGGCACCAGCCCCTTCGACCACGTCGTCTACGTCATCGCCTCCGACGGCGACATCGAGGAGGGCGTCACCGCCGAGGCGTCCTCCATCGCCGGCCGCCAGCAGCTCGGGAACCTCATCGTGATCTACGACGACAACCACATCTCGATCGAGGACGACACGGCGGTCGCCCTGTCCGAGGACGTGGCGCAGCGCTACGAGGCCTACGGGTGGCACGTCCAGACCGTGTGCGGGGGCGAGAACGTCGCCGGTATCTGCGACGCCCTGGAGCGCGCGGTCGCCGAGACCGACCGGCCGTCCTTCATCGCGCTGCGGACGGTGATCGGCTATCCGGCGCCGGAGAAGATGAACACCGGTGCCGCCCACGGCGCGGCTCTCGGTGCCGACGAGGTCGCACGGGTCAAGGAGATCCTGGGGTTCGACCCGGACGCCAGCTTCGCCGTCGACGACGAGGTGCTCGCGCACACCCGCGCGATCGCCGGGCGGGCCCGGGAGACCCGGCGCGCCTGGGACGAGTCGTTCGATGCGTGGGCGCGGAAGAACCCGGAACGCCACGCGCTCTACGACCGGATGTCCCGTCGGGAGCTCCCCGCCGGCTGGACCGACCATCTCCCGGACTGGACCCCCGGGGACGATGCCGTCGCCACCCGGAAGGCCCTCGCGAAGGTCCTCGAGTCGATCGGGGACGTGCTGCCCGAGCTGTGGGGAGGATCGGCCGACCTCGCCGAGAGCAACAACACGACGATCAAGGGCGCCGACTCGTTCGGCCCGAGCACGATCGAGACGGAGCTGTGGGGCCAGGCGTCGCCGTACGGTCGCACCCTGCACTTCGGCGTCCGTGAGCACGCCATGGGTGCCATCCTCAACGGCATCGCACTGCACGGCGGCACGCGTGCCTACGGCGGGACCTTCATGGTCTTCAGCGACTACATGCGTCCGGCCGTGCGCCTGGCCGCCCTCATGAAGCTGCCCACCGTCTACGTCTGGACCCACGACTCGATCGGCCTCGGCGAGGACGGGCCGACCCACCAGCCGGTCGAGCACCTCGCGGCCCTACGCGCGATCCCCGGACTCGCCGTGGTCCGCCCGGCCGACGCCCGCGAGACCGCCGCAGCCTTCCGCGGCGTCCTCGCGAGCCCGACCGGGCCGGCCGGGCTCGCCCTCACCCGCCAGAACGTCCCGATCCTCGAGGGCGTCACGACGGACGGCGTCCTGCGCGGTGGGTACACGATCGCGGAGGCCGGTGATCGCACACCGGAGCTCCTGCTGATCGCCACCGGGTCCGAGGTCTCGCTGGCCCTCTCCGCGCGAGAGGTGCTCCAGGGAGAAGGCGTGCCGACCCGGGTCGTCTCCATGCCCTGCGTCGAGTGGTTCGACGCGCAGGAGGAGTCCTACCGGCACCGCGTCCTGCCCCCCGGGACGACCGCCCGCGTGGCGGTAGAGGCCGCGGTCGGCATGCCGTGGCACCGCTTCGTCGGTGACCGGGGCGAGATCGTCTCCCTCGAGCACTTCGGGGCCAGTGCCGATTACCAGACCCTGTACCAGCAATTCGGCCTCACCGTGGAAGCCGTGGTCGAGGCCGCGCGCCGCTCGTTGTCGCGCGCGGGGTGACGGCCGCTCGAGCAACCATTTCATCAGCCCCCAAGGAATGGCAGGAGAAGGCGATGACCGTGCGTGGTATCGGCACGTCCGCGGCGTCCACGAATTCATCCGGCACGGCCGGAAATTTGCCGCGCATTCGCTCGCGAGACTGGTGGTGAACGGCTGCGTCGACTAAGGTCGGTGATGTCGGAGCGTGCGCTGCTGTCGCAGTTGCGCCGGATATCGAGAGCTCCGCGCCCCGCCGGCAATCGGTCGGCGGAGAGCAGTCCGTTCTCGGTCGAGAATTCCGCCACCCCACCTGTCGATCGCGCAGGAATGGGCTGACCGCTGGATTCCTCGCACGAGGAACACGTCGAAGACAGATCAGGAGATGCCAGTGAAGCTGCAGGTAGCATTGGACGTTGCGACGCTCGGCGACGCGCTGACCCTGGCTCGCCAGGTCGCCGACTACGTCGACATCCTCGAGCTGGGAACGCCGTTGATCAAGTCCGAGGGCGTCAGTGCCATCGGCGCGATCAAGTCGGCGCACCCGGACAAGCTCGTGTTCGCGGACCTGAAGACCGCCGACGCGGGCGAGCTCGAGGCCGACCTCGCGTTCGCCGAGGGCGCCGACGTGGTCACGGTCATGGGCACCGCCGACGACGACACCATCAGTGGTGCGGTGGCGGCCGGGAAGAGGGCCGGCAGGAAGGTCGTCGCCGACATGATCACTGTCGTCGAGGGCCGCGTGCAGCGGATCCGCGAGGTCTCGGAGCTGGGCGTCGACTTCGTCGAGATCCACGCCGGACTCGACGAGCAGGCGCGTCCCGACTACTCGATCGAGTCGCTGCTGGTCGACGGCCGTGAGGCCGGCGTGCCGTTCTCCATCGCCGGCGGCGTCAGCGTCCACACCATCGCCTCGGTCAAGGAAGCCGGTGCGGAGGTCGCCGTCGTCGGCGGATCGATCTACTCCGCCGACGACCCCGCGGCCGCCGCGAAGGCGCTCCGGGAGGCGGCAGGCCTCCCGCCGACGACGTCGGATGTGTCCACCGCCGCCGCCGGGTGATCGAGCAGTACTCTCCCGGCGCCCTGCCGGTCGTCCTGACCGGCAGGGCGCCGGGTTCCAGCTCCGCGAAGACGGTGTCGTCGAGCGAGAACGGGAGTCCCGAGCCCTCGACGGAGAAGGCGACGGAACGCACGGAGGTCGGGGACCGGTGTCGGGAACTGTGCGGGTGGTCCTCGTCGAGAATCACCAGATGGTCCGTGTGGGCCTGAAGGAGATGCTGGCGGAGTACCCGACGATTCGAGTGGTCGGGGAGGCCGAGGACGCCCCCGAGGCCCTGCGGATCGCAGAGAGCCTCGCTCCGGACGTGGTGCTCAGCGAGGTGCGTCTGGGGAGCACGAGCGGCCTGGAGCTCTGCCATGATCTCCTCACCTGGTGCGCCGACGCGCGCGTCATCATGCTCACCGTCCACGACGACGAGCAGTACCTGTCACAGGCGATGCACGCAGGGGCGCGGGGCTACCTCCTCAAGCACATCTCCGGCGAGGAGCTCGTCGCGGCGATCCACCGGGTCCATGCGGGCGAGCTCGTCGTCACGACCACGGCCGGGCACGAGGCGTCGACGGTGACCCGCATCGAATCGGGGGAGTACTGGCCCGGCGGACGTTTCGGGCTGACCCTGCGTGAGAGCGAAGTGCTCTCGCTGATCGTGATCGGGATGAACAACCACGCGATCGCGGGACACCTGATCGTCGGCGAGGAGACCGTGAGGACCCACGTACGGGCGATCTACCGCAAGCTCGAGGTCAACGACCGGACCTCCGCGCTCGCGAAGGCCCTGCGCGAGGGGCTGTTCCAGTAGCCGCACCCTCCGGCCAGCGGCTACGAGGCCGACACGGCCTTCGACTGCTCGACGGCGAGCGTGTCGACGAGGTCGTTCATCTCGTCGCCCGAGTGGCCCTTGGTCCAGCGGAAGGAGACGTCGCCACGCTCGTTCACGAGCGTGATCAGGGGCTCCCAGAGGTCCCGGCTCACCACCGGCTTCTTGGCGCTGGTGACCCAGCCCCGCGCGAGCCAGCCCTTCCACCACCCGTCGCGGAAGCAGTTCACGACGTAGGTGGAGTCGCTGACGACGACGAGCGGGCCATCCAGGGCACGCACGGCCTCGAGGGCGGCCCGGATCTCCATCCGCTGGTTGGTGGTCGCGGGCTCGCCCCCGCTGTCCTGGCGGCCGTCGCGTGTGGCCCACGCCCAGCCGCCGGGGCCGGGGTTGCCGGAGCACGCGCCGTCGGTCCACACCTCGAGCGCGCCCTCGGCGGCCGGCATGTCCGGGCGCGCCGGCTTCGTGGGCTTCGAGACGGCCTTCGACGCACCCGCCTTCGACGCACCCGCCTTCGCCGGCGTGGCCTCCGCGCACGCCGCGTGCGCCCAGCGCTCGCCCGAGCGCGCGATCTCCTCGCCGGGGCTCACGGGCGAGCCACAGACGCCGCAGGTGGTCGCGTACTTCGCGGGCATCGGCACGGCGACCACCTTAGGCGGGGGCCGAGAGCGCCTCCGTCAGCATGGCCACGAGCGCGGCGTGCTGCGCGTCGGTCGACGATCCGACCTCCTCGTCGCTGCCGTCGAGGGCGACGGCCGCGAGGCCGGCCTTGTCGTCGATCAGCGCCGCGATCCGGGCGTCGATCGTCTGCGCAGCGAGGATCCGCCAGGCGGTGACCGGCTGCGACTGACCGATGCGGTGGCTCCGGTCGATCGCCTGGGTCTGCTCCGCGGCGGTCCACGGCAGCTCGGCCAGCACGACGTTCGAGGCGACCTGAAGGTTGATGCCGACGCCGGCTGCGGTCAGCGAGCAGACCACGACGGCGACCTCCGGGTCCTCGACGAAGGCGTCGATGTTGCGCTGCCGAACGCTCGGGGTCTGGTCACCGCGGATCGACGAGTACCGGACGCCCTGCTTGGCGAACGTCTCCTCGGCGGCGTCCATGACGTCGACGTGCTTGGCGAAGAACACCACCTTGCCGGCGCTGCGCGCGAGCTGGGCGGCGTAGTCGGCGGCGAGGGCGGCCTTCGCCTGCCCGATGCGCCGCATCATGCTGAAGACGTTGTCGCCGGACGACGAGCCGGCGGCGTCCTTCTGCTCCCACGTGGCGACACGACGCACGAGGTCGTGATCGATCTCGTCGGTCGGCGCGGCCCCGCGCGCGGCGAGGGCGTCGGTGTAGCGCTTCACCATGCGGGCGGCGAGATCGCGCTCGGCGGCGCGGATCGAGCGGCCGGTGGGCCCGTCCAGCTCGACGGGCAGGTCGGCGATGCGGCGCGGCGGGATGTCGGCCGCGACGTCGACCTTGCGGCGACGCACGATGCCGAGGTCCACGACGCTCTCGCGCGCCGAGGCGGAGAACCCGGGATCGGCGGGCGTCAGACCGGTGGCGGTCAGGGCGTCCATCAGGTCGGCGAGCGGCTTCTTCTCGTCGATCCAGCCGAGGAACTCCCAGATGGCGAGGAAGTCCTCGATGTCGTTGATCAGCGGCGTGCCGGTGAGGGCCATCAGCAGCGGGCGCGCGGTGAACGCGCGGATGCGCTCGGAGAGCCCGAGCACGTGCTGCGAGCGCTGCGAGGTCTTGTTCTTGATGAAGTGCGCCTCGTCGACCACCATCCCGCGGAACCCGAACTCCCGCAGCCAGCCCACGTGCCGGTCGAGCACCTCGTAGTTGACCACCACGATGTCCGCGAAGCCGTCGACGGAGTCGCCGTTGCCCTGGATCGCGGTGGCCTTGCGGCGCGGGGACCACAGGCCGGCCTCGCGCACCCAGTTCGTCTTGACGACGTTCGGCACCACGACGAGCAGGGGATAGGCCTTCGCCGCCTCGGCGGCGAGCAGCGCCTCGGCCGTCTTGCCCAGCCCGGGCTCGTCGGCCAGCAGGAAGGTGCGGTGCCCCTCCGCGGCCGCGGCGACCAGCCGGGCCTGGTGCGGCATGAGCTCGCGGCCGCCGGGCGCCTTGCGGGAGCCGGGCTCGGGCAGGGGCATGCACACCGAGGTGCCGTCGCCGGCGCGCTCGAAGGACCGCAGCAGCGGGTCGAGCAGTTCCCAGCCGCTCAGGGGCGTGGGCCGGGGGCCGGCCGGTCGCGCGGCCGAGAAGTCGGGGGCGAGGAAGGGGTTCGCCATCTGCCGGGAGATCACGGACTGCGGCACCACGGCGGGCTTGGCGGGCGCGGCGGTCGGCTCCTCGACGGGTTCCGGGTCCTGCTCGACCTCGGTCTCGATGCCGGCCTTGCGCAGCATGTCGCGCTTGAGCGACCGGGCGTCGTCGGTGACGACGGCGTCCTCGGAGAGCAGCGCCAGGAGCGCCGGGTGGCGGACGGCGGTCTTCGCCAGGGTGGTCGCGATGTCGTCGAGACGCTTGAGCTTCTCGGTGCGCCGTGAGTCCCCGATGCTCTCGTCCGCGCGGATGCGGGCGCGCTCCTCGCGCAGCACCAGGGCGACGGCCTGGAACTTCGTGCGGGTGGACGTCGTGACCCGGCCGCCGCGCAGGGCGGTCCGGACGTCCTCGACGGCGTGGGCGAGCACGGACATGACGTCCTCGCGCCTGCGTCCTCGCCGCCGCTGCCCGGGGGCGCCGTGGCGCCCGCCGGACTGGGGTTGGCCTCGTCGAGCCATGTACCTCCTCCGGAACGCCCGGCAGGGGACTGCCGGGCATCGTGCTGCGGGTGGTGTGTCGCAGTGGGAACCGGGACGGTTCCTCCACGATTCCCACTGGGCCGCGGGTCCGCGTCGCCGCGGCACCGCGGGGTCCGCGTCACCGGTCGAGGGTGACGGCATCCACCGCGCTCGCCGACCGCGCCGCAATGACGAGCACGGCGGGTCGGGGTCGATCTCTATCATACCGCCCGGGGTCGGCGGGACACGCGCCGGAGCGCGATCGATCATTCGCCGGGCGACGGACGCGCCTCGCGCTGCTCCCTGGCCTTCCGGTTCTGGGTGGCTCCCGCGCGGTAGGCCACGAACACGGCGATCGCGATGGTGATCCAGAGGGCGTAGCGGTCGACGGCGAGCACGACGTCGACGGCGTACTGGCCCAGCCCGTACCCCAGCCCCGCCACCAGGCCGGCGACCAGGGCGGCGCCGACGGCGTTGGCCAGCAGGAACGTGAGCAGCCGCATGCCCGCCAGCCCGGCGAGCAGGTGCACGAGCAGGGACGGGACGCCCGGCAGGGCCGCCGCGACCACGAGCAGCGGCATGATCCAGGTGGGCCAGGACCGCACGCGTGCGACGAAGCGCTGCGCCCGCTCGGTGGGCACGAAGAAGCGGACCCCCTTCGCGCCCCAGCGCCGGCCCGCCCACCAGAAGAGCCAGTCGAACTTGACCATCCCGATGACGCCCGCGCCGATCACGAGCCAGAGCGCGGTGTCGCCCACCCGGGCGAAGGCCGCGCCGGCGCCGATCGCCGAGAGGCTGCCGGTGGCGAGGCTGAGCAGCACCGGGTGCGAGGCGAGGAGGAACGGCCGGAACGGGAGCGAGGCGAGCCCGAGGACGATGACCGCGACCGTGGCCCCGACCAGCACCTTGTCGGCGCGGGCCATCGGGCTGTCCCACGGCCGCATGTCGCGCCACTGCTGCTTGGCGGCCTCGATCTCCTCGGGGCTGTACTCCCGGCCGCCCCGGCGCCGGCGCGCCGGTGTCGCCGTACCCCCGGTGCCGCCCTCGGCAGCTCCCCCGGCGGTCGCCTCGTCGGGGCCCGATCCGTCCGCGGCCGGCATCGGCGCGCTCCTCCCGTTCCGGGCGTGCGTCCCCGACGGGCCGGGAGGGACGGGCACGCTGACGATCTCCACTATGCCGACGGCGCGACGCCCCGGGCCACCGGGGACCCGGTCAGACCGGCAGGACCCGACGGAACGCCGGGACGGCGACGACCGCGCACACGACGTGCATGACCATGAGCCCGATGACCAGGAGCACGGACAGCCCGTACTGCAGCAGCAGCAGGTCCGGGATGAAGCTCAGCACGACGACCAGGGGCACCAGCCAGCGCAGCACGGCGGCGGGCCGGGGCGCCACGCGGCGGACGAGCGCCCAGCCCGCGGCCCCGATCAGGATCCCGATCACGCTGTAGGCGATGGCGGTCGTGGGGTTGTAGCCGGTGCCTTCGATCACGCCGATCAGGAGCCCGATGAGCGTGTTGACGACCGCGGCGACGACGGCCGCGAGCACGATCGCCAGCGCGATGCGCGCGGGCGGCGCGGCGGGCGGCACGGTCTGCCGCACGGAACTGGTCACGAAGCACCCTCCCGGAGCGGTCGGTATGTCCGACTCGTGTCAGGGTAGCCTTACCTCGCGGGTGGAGCGATCATGGTCAGCCCGGGACGGCCGTCGACGGCTCGACCGCGGCCGGGTCGAGGCCGTCCTGCAGGCGTCGTAGCAACGCCCCGAACTGCTCGGCATCGGCGCCGAGCAGTTCCCGGAACTGGGCGCGGACCTCGGCGGTGGCCTCGTCCCACTCGGCCAGGGCCCGCCGCCCGCGCTCCGAGACGACGATGAGCACCCGGCGCCGGTCCTCGTGGTCCTGCCGCCGCAGGATGAGGTTCGCGGCGACCATGCGGTCCACGAGCTTGCTGAGCTTGGGTGCGAGGAGCATCGCGTGGTCGGCCACGACGTTCATCGGGCTGCCGCCGCGGTCCGCGAGCAGGCGCAGGATCCGCCACTGGTCGAGGCTGGAGTCGCAGCTGCGCAGCGCCTCCTCCAGTCGCCCCGTGAGGGTCCGCTCGACGAGCGAGAGGAGGCGGAGCGAATCGTCGCCGTTCGGCGAGGGTCGGTCCGCGCTGCTGGGCACCGATCGATGGTAGCGGCGACGGCGTCGTGATCGGGCAGACGTGAGGGGGCGGGGGAGAACTCGTACGATCGGAGCAGCCCCGGAAGGCGGCCCGGTCGCTAGCGTCGAGCAATGGGCGACCCGACGGCTTCTGGCGGCACCGCCGCGCGCGGTCGTGACGTCCTCGACATGGCCCTCGTGATCCCGCTACAGGGGCCCGCCGGGATCTTCGGGCCGTCGTGCGAGAGCTGCGCCGCACTGGCCGCGCAGGAGATCAACGCCGAGGGCGGCGTCCTCGGCCGTGAGCTGAACCTGGTCCCCGTCGACGGCGGACGCAGCCCCGCGGAGGTCGCCACCGAGGTCGACGCGCTGGTGAGCGCCGGCGCCGTCCAGGCCGTCACCGGGTGGCACATCTCGGCCGTCCGCGAGGCGGTCGCCCCCCGCATCGGCGGCCGCGTCCCGTACGCCTACACGGCGCTCTACGAGGGCGGCGAGAGCCGACCCGGCGTGTTCCTCACCGGCGAGACGCCGGACCTCCAGCTCGGCCCGACCCTCGACTGGTTCTCCGGCACCGCGGGCGTCCGGCGCTGGACGATCGTCGGGGACGACTACGTCTGGCCCCGCCGGACGGCCACCACGGCGGCGCGCTACCTGCGGCGGATCGGCGGGACGGTCTGCGACGAGGTGTTCGTGCCGCTCGGGACGACCGACTTCTCGAACGTCGTGCACCGGGTCGAGGCCAGCGGGTGCGAGGCCGTGCTGATGCTGCTCATCGGCGACGACGCCGTCGCGTTCAACCGCGCCTTCAGCGCGTCGGGCCTCGACCGCGACATCCTGCGGTTCAGCTCCCTCATCGAGGAGAACGTCCTGCTCGCCTCCGGGGCGGACTGCACGCGCGGTCTGATGACCTCCGCGGGCTACTTCGAGGACCTCGCGACGAGCTCCGGGCTCGAGTTCGCCGCGACCTACTTCCGCGAGTTCGGGGACGAGGCGCCGGTGCTGAACAGCCTCGGCGAGTCCTGCTACGAGGGCGTCCGGCTGCTCACCGAGCTGACGCGGCGCGCCGGCTCGACGTCCGTGCCGACGATGATGTCGGTGTCCGAGGGCCTCGCGTACGAGAGCCCGCGCGGCACCGTCGAGGTCCACGACCGTCACCTGCGGCAGCGGGTCTTCCTGGCGCTCGCGGACGGCCTGACCTGGGACGTCGTCCAGCAGCTGTGACCGTCCGAACCCGGCTCGCGACGGCGTGCGACGGCCGTTGACAGTCTCGTCGCCACGCGGCTAGTTTCCTGGGAAATCATTTCTCGCGCGTGACATCTGCCACCTCCCGGCGGCCGGTCGCGACGAAGGGAGCCCCACGGATGCCCCTGTACGCGTACCGGTGCGGTGAGGACGGGCCCGCCGAGGTCACGGCGCCGATGGGCGCCGCGCCGGCGACGATCTCCTGCCCGACCTGCGGCGGCGAGGCCCGGCGGATGATCACCGTGCCACGGCTCGGCCTGGCCGACCGCACGCGGGTCGCGGCCATCGACCGCGCCGAGGCCTCGCGCACCGAGCCCACCGTGGTCTCCGCGCCGCCGCCGGCTCGGGCGTCGCGCCCGCGGCCCGCCCCCCGTCTCGATCCGCGCACCGCGGCGCTGCCGCGCCCCTGATCCCGTCCGCTCCCCGCCACCGTCCGGCCTCGGGCCGGAACGGCGCTGTCGTCCTGCCCTCGTCCGAAAGGGAATCCCATGCTGCTCACCCGAGTGAGGCCGCCCCGTGGCTAGCGTCGGCCTGCTCTTCGTCGGCGCCGTGCTCTTCATCAACGGCGTCATGCTGCTGGGGTGGATCGACGCGAAGTCGGCCGCGCCGATGAACTTCTTCGTCGGCGGACTGCAGATCATCACGCCGCTCTACCTGATCTTCACCGCGAACGGTGACGCCGACGTCATCCTCGCGGCATCGGGCCTCTTCCTCTTCTCGTTCACCTATCTCTACGTGGCGGTGAACCTGACCTGGGATCTCGACGGCACCGGGCTCGGCTATTTCTGCCTGTTCGTCGCGATCACCGCCGTCGTGTTCTCGGCGCTGAACTTCTTCCGCTTCGCCGACCCGGCGTTCGGCGTCATCTGGCTGTACTGGGCGTTCCTCTGGTCCCTGTTCTTCGTGCTCCTGGGTCGTAAGCGCGACGGGATCGGGCGCTACACCGGCGCCGTGTGCGCCATCCAGGGCTGGGTGACCGCGTGGATCCCGGCGTTCCTGCTCCTCACCGGCGTGTACACGCAGATCGGCGTCCCGCTCGCGATCGGCCTCGCGATCTTCGGCGTCGTCGTCTTCCTCGCCCTGATCCCGTGGGCGCGCCGGCAGCCCGCACCCGCGGCGCCCGCCGCCCGCAGCGGCGACCACGCCGCCGTCGCCTGACCGTCCTGCGCCGCCCACACCCAGCTCGCCCCCAGCCCGCCCAGCAAGGAGAGTCCGATGCCCCAGAAGGTCTTCCCGCTCGACAGCACCAAGACGTTCACCGAGCAGCAGATCGTCGGCCACAACCGCTGGCACCCCGACGTCCCCGCCCAGGTGCACGTCAAGCCGGGCGACTCGTTCCGGGTGGACTGCCGCGAGTGGTTCGACGGAGCGATCCACAACGACGACTCCGCCGACGACATCCTCAACGCCCCGCTCAACAACGTGCATGTGCTCTCCGGCCCGATCTCGGTCGAGGGCGCGCAGCCCGGCGACCTGCTGATCGTGGACATCCTCGACGTCGGCCCGATCCCGCAGGAGGACTCCGGTCCGCTGGCCGGCCAGGGCTGGGGCTACACCGGGGTGTTCGCGAAGAGGAACGGCGGCGGCTTCCTCACCGATCAGTTCCCCGACGCCTACAAGGTGATCTGGGACTTCCAGGGCGGCCGGGCCACGTCGCGGCACGTGCCGGGGGTGGCCTTCACCGGCATCGTGCACCCCGGGCTCATGGGCACCGCGCCCTCGCACGACCTGCTGAACACGTGGAACTCCCGCGAGCAGGCCCTCATCGACACCGACCCGCAGCGGGTGCCGCCGCTCGCCCTGCCACCCCAGCCCGAGGCGGCGATCCTCGGCTCGCTCACCGGTGACGACTTCGAGCGGGCCCGCCACGAGGCGGCCCGGACCGCACCGCCGCGCGAGAACGGTGGCAACCAGGACATCAAGAACTTCACCAAGGGGAGCCGGGTCTTCTACCCGGTGTTCGTCGACGGGGCGAACCTCTCGATGGGCGACCTGCACTTCTCGCAGGGCGACGGCGAGATCACCTTCTGCGGCGCGATCGAGATGGGCGGGTTCATCGATCTGCACGTCGACCTCATCAAGGGCGGCATGGAGACCTACGGCGTCTCCGAGAACGCGATCTTCGTCCCGGGCAACACCGACCCGCAGTACAGCGAGTGGATCGCGTTCTCCGGCACGTCGGTGACGCTCGACGGAGAGCAGCACTACCTCGACTCGCACCTGTCCTACCAGCGGGCCTGCCTGCACGCGATCGACTACCTCACCAAGTTCGGCTATTCCGCGATCCAGGCCTACATGATCCTCGGGGCGGCGCCGATCGAGGGCCGCCTCTCCGGCGTCGTCGACATCCCGAACTCGTGCTCGACGGTGTACATCCCCACCGGGATCTTCGACTTCGACGTGAAGCCCGGCAAGAACGGGCCGGCGCGGGTGGACCCGGGAATGGGCGTGCCGATGTCGCCCGCCTGAGTTTCGACTCCCTGGCGACCACCCCGATCGCGCTCCGCGGTCGGGGTGGTCGCGCGCGTCGAGGACACCCCCGTAGCAGCTCGCCCCGAGGCAGGACACCTCAGAACGGTGGCTCGTCGTCGTAGGAGCCGCGGGTCGGGATGGTGGCCGTGGGGCGGGTCTTCTGGGTGAGCTTCTGGAACCAGTCGGGGTCGATGTCGTCGTGGGTGTCGGTGCGGTGGTCGTCCCAGCCGTCGTCGGGCAGGTCCAGCTTGGGTGAGGACATGGTGCGCGACCAACCCAGCTGGGCCGAGACCTCGTCACCGGAGAACCCGTCGCACGACGCCAGGCGCTCGGTGCGCCCGGCCTGCGCGCGCCCCAGATGGTGGAGGCCCTCGAGCAGCTCCGCGCTCGCCCGGTTCAGCAACCGCCACCGGCCCCGCACGTAGGCCGCGAGATCCTCACCGGTCAACGCGGCCGCCGACACGCGGTCCAGAGCAGCGGCCAGCTCCGCGCCGGGCGCCAGAGCATCCAGCCCGGCCCCCAGGCCGAACCGGACATCGTGGTCGATGCTCACAAGAAGGACGCTAGCCCCGACCCCCGTCAACGACGGCCCACCGAAGCCTCTCCCGAGCCCGAGGGAGCATCACGGAAAGATAACGATCCCTGCTCGGAGCACGGGTCGACGGCTCTCTCATCTCGACGCGCGCACGTCGTCGGCCCGGAACACCGCGAGCCAGGTCCGGATCACTCATGCACTGTGCCGGACCGCGGTCAGGGGTCGGGGTGGGCGTGCTCGTCGTCCACCACCGGGCGGCAGGTCCGGATCAACGCCGCTTGGCCGCACCGCTCCCCGGCGTCGTCGAGGAGGTTCCACATCAGCACGTCCTCGATGCGGAACCGTCGTCCCGTCCGGGAGACGCGGACGCCGCGGTAGCCGTCGGACCAGCCCCGTCGCGCGGCGTCCGCGAGCAGCCGGTCGCGCTCGGCCTGCTCCTCGGGCCCTGCCGACTGCCGTGAGGGCCGCCCGATCAGGTCGTCCCACCCGTACTCGAACCACCGCTGGGCGGTGAGGTTCGCGTAGACGAACCGCGGGTCCGCTCCGCCGTCGTGGGCGAGGAGCCCGAACGGCGCCTGCTCGTACAGCCACCGCTCCCGGGCCTCGGTGTCCCCGTCGACCGGCACCAGAGCCCCACCGACGACGCTCCGGTGGCTCTGCTCGATGCGCGAGAAGATCCCGAGCGCGGACCGCATGACGGCAGAGCGTAGGTCGTCCCGCCCGGTGGTCGGCTGTCCGGCGGGGTACCTGGTCGCCCGGAGGGATCGAACGGTGCGGAGGTGCCCATCGCCGGCGGACCGACCCGGCTGCGGGTCATGAGTTTCAACGTCCGGGGCTTCTCGTCGCCCGCGGACGGCCGCCACCGGTGGCCGCGGCGCGCGGCGCTCAACGCCGACGTCGTGCGAAGCCAGGCGCCGGACGTCCTCGGGGTGCAGGAGCTGCAGGCCGAGGCGCTCGCCACCTACCGCGACCAGCTCTCCGGGTACGGCCTCGTCCTCGGTCCGGCGGCGGGGACCCGCCGGCGCCCGGAGTACAACGCGATCCTCTACGACCCCGACCGGCTCGAAGTGCTCGACGCCGACGGCTTCTGGCTCAGCCAGACCCCGGACGTGCCCTCCACCGCGTGGGGCTCGCGGAACGTCCGCACCGCGCACGGGGTGACCTTCGCGGTCCGCGGCACCGGGGTGACCTTCCGGCACGTCAACACGCACCTCGACCACTGGAGCGGCCTCGCCCGGGAACGGGGCGCCGAGCTGCTCCTGCGTCGCACGGACGGTGGACTGCCGACGGTGGTCACCGGGGACTTCAACTGCCCGCCCGGCTCCGCGCCCCACCGGTCCTTCCTCGCGGAGGGCTTCGAGGACACCTACCTCGTGGTCGGCGGGGGTGGACGTCGGGACGAGGCCACCTTCCACGGCTTCGGGGGCGTCCGGTCCGGCATCGTCCGCTCGTTCCACCGCGCGCGCACCGGCCGCGCACCCCTGCGTCTCGACTGGATCCTCGCCGGGGGTCCCGGGGGCCCCTGGAACGTCGAGGCGGCCTCGATCGTGCGCGACCGCGACCCCGCCACGGGCGCACCACCGAGCGACCACGACCCCGTCGTCGCCGATCTCCGCCTCGAGGGACCGCAGCGCCCGGGCGGTACCCGCCAGTAGGGTCCTGGCACGTGGACGTCGACGACCTCGAGGCCTACGTCGACCGGTGGTCGCGGGCGCACGGCGGCTACGACGTCCGCTCCTCCAGGCCGACCATGGCCTGGCTCCGCCTCGCGCACGGCCTCGGTGCGCCGCTGGCCCGTCGCGGCGTTCCGGCGACGTGGGTGACGGCCACCGGCGGGGTCGGGGCGGTGGCCGTCGGCGGCGTCGCCGCGCTCGGGGGGCGGTGGGCCCTGCTCGCCGCGGCGCTCGTCGTGGTCGTGGCGGTGCTCGACGGGATCGACGGCGCCGTCGCGGAGCTGACCGGCACCTCGAGCGCCTGGGGCCAGGTGCTCGATCAGCTCGTGGACCGCATCGGCGACGTGGCGATGATCGTCGGGCTGTGGGTGCTCGGGGCTCCCGGGCCGCTGTGTGCGGCGGCCGCGGTGCTGACGCTGCTCGACGAGTCGATCCGGTCGAGCGCGGGCGCGGCCGGCATGGTCGAGATCGGCGTGGTCAGCCTCCCCGAACGCCCGGCCCGGCTGCTGGTCGGCGGCCTCTCCCTCGCCGCTGCGGGCATCGTGCCCCCGGCGGCCGCGCTGATCGTCACCATCGGGGCCGCCCTCTGGACGGCCATGACCCTCGCGGCCACCGTGCAATTGGTGGTGAACGTCCGGCGACGGCTGCACGGCCAGCCGCGGAAGATGCTCGACGCCGACCCCGGTGCCTAGCGACCGGAGCGCCGCCTCACCCGGATGCGAGTAGTGTCCGGGTGGCCGCACGAGCCTCGGACCCTGGTTCTGCGCAGGTCACCGCCGTCGATCCGCGCTCCGAGGGACATGTCGTCATGAGTTCACTGCCGAATCCTGCTGTCGTGACGGAGGCGAGCCTCCCGAGGGGCGGCGGGTACGCGGAGCTGTTCGCGCAGGTCCGCGAGGCCGGTCTCATGGATCGCCGACGGGCCCGCTACCTCGTCAAGATCCTCGTGACCGCGCTGGTGTTCGGCGCCGTCGCGGTCGCCTTCGTGATGATCGGCGACTCGTGGTGGCAGCTGGTCACCGGGGCGGCGTTCGCGGCCCTGTTCGTCCAGTTCGGGTTCATCGGCCACGACGCCGGCCACCTCCAGATCTTCGCCAGCAAGCGGGCCAACGACGTCGTCGGCTACGTGCACGGGGACCTGCTGATCGGTCTCGGGTACGGGTGGTGGGTCGGCAAGCACAACGCCCACCACGCGAACCCCAACCACGAGGAGCGCGACCCGGACGTCGACCTCGGGGTCTTCGCCCTCACCGAGGCCCAGGCCAGCGGTCCGACCGCGCCCCGTCGCGGACCGATCGGCCGGTTCGTGCTCCGCCACCAGGCCGGCCTGTTCTTCCCGATGCTGCTGCTCGAGGGCGTGGACCTGCACATCTCCGCGGTCCGGTCGCTCGTCGCCCGCCGGGTGCCCCGGCTCCGGCTGGAGATCGTCCTGCTCGTGGCGCACACCGCGCTCTACTTCGCGGCGGTCTTCCTCGTGCTCTCGCCGGGTGTGGCCGTCGTCTTCATCGTCGTCCACCAGGGGCTGTTCGGTCTCTACCTCGGCTGCTCGTTCGCCCCCGGGCACAAGGGCATGCCCATGCCGACCGCCACGGAGAAGCTCGACCCCGTCCGCAGCCAGGTGCTGACCTCCCGCAACATCGTGGGCGGCCGGGTCACCGACCTCGTGCTCGGCGGGCTGAACTACCAGATCGAGCACCACCTCTTCCCGCGCATGCCTCGCATGAACCTGCGTCACGCCCGGCCGCTGGTCCGTGCGTTCTGCGACCGCCACGCGATCCCGTACACCGAGACGTCCCTGATCGAGTCCTACGCGCAGGGGCTCCGCCACCTGCGCGCGATCAGCGCCCCGGCGCGCCTCGGGACGTGAACCGTCAGCTCGTCGCGACGAAGCAGTACCGGTTGATGGTGAACAGATAGTCGGTGCCGCGCGAGCGCAGGTCGTCGGCCCACCGAGCGACGTCCTGCTCGGTGAGGCCCTGACGGCCGGTGACGAAGTCGCCGATGACCTCGATCGTCCCCGCGCTGTAGGTGTTCTCGTCGTAGACGGGGTTGAACAGCGGGATCAGCACGCGCTCGACGACGCGGAAGCCCGCCCGCTCCAGCAGCCCGGGCAGGACGCGGGGCAGGCGTGGGTCGACCAGGTGCTCCTCCCAGGCCTCCAGGACCCGCCGGTGCAGCTCACGGTCCGCGGCGTGCCACACCATCGACTCCCAGTCGGTGTCGAGGACGACGAAGCGACCGCCCGGACGCAGGACCCGCCGGACCTCGACGAGGGCGCCGAGCACGTCGGCCACGTACTCGTAGACCTGCGTCGACACGACGGCGTCGAAGGCGCCGTCGGGGTAGGGGAGCGCGCCGGCGTCCCCGTCGTCGATCCGGACCTGGGAACGGTCCGCGCAGTACGCCGAGGCCATGGCGTTCATCGCCGGGCTGGGGTCCAGCCCGCGCACCACCCCGTCGGTGCCGACGGCGTCGGCGATCGCTGCGACCAGGAAGCCCGGACCCGAACCGACGTCGAGGACGGCCTCACCGGCGGCGGGGCGGAGCCGGCGGAGCACCTCGGCCCGCTGCGCGACCACGTCGGGGGTGGAGTAGACGCGCTGCAGCCGCCGGGCCCCCTCGTCATCGAACCCCAACATGGCCATCGGGCGCTCCGTCCCTCGTCGTACGAGTGACGATAGGGTCCACCGCCCCTCACGAGGAGATTCCGTGCCGACCACTCCGACCGCCCGCCGCGTCGCGCTCGACGGCATCACGCTCAACGTCGTCGAGGGCGGTGAGGGGCCGGCGGTGCTGCTCCTGCACGGCTGGCCCGACCGCGCCACGCTCTGGCAGCACCAGATCGACACGCTGGCCGCCCGGGGCTTCCGGGTGATCGCCCCCGACCTGCGGGGGTTCGGGGACTCCGACCGCCCCGCGGAGGTCGAGCGCTACGGGCTGCGGACCGTGCTCGGCGACCTCCTCGGGCTGCTGGACGCCCTGGAGGTCGGCGAGGTCCGCGTGGCCGGGCACGACTGGGGCGCCCTGGCCGCCTGGGCGCTCGCCGCGTTCGCCCCCGAGCGGGTCACGCGCCTCGCCGCGTTCTCGGTGGGCCACCCGCAGGCGTTCGCGTCCGCGGGCTTCGTCCAGAAGCAGCTCTCCTGGTACATGCTCTGGTTCCAGTTCCCCGGTGTCGCCGAGGCGCAGCTGCCCGCCGACGACTGGCGGTGGTTCCGGGAGTGGGCCCACGACGGCGTGTCCCGTGGCGCCGACGCGCTGGTGGACGCACAGATCGCGGACCTGGACCGGCCGGGCGCGCTCGTCGCGGGCCTCAACTGGTACCGCGCCAACATGCCGCCGGAGATCTTCGCGGCCACCGACGGGCCGCTGGCGATGCCGGCGATCGGGTGCCCGGTGCTCGGGGTGTGGAGCGACCGGGACCCCGCGCTGACCGAGCGGCAGATGACCGACTCGCAGCGCTTCGTCACCGGTCCCTGGCGCTACGAGCGCCTGCCCCGCGTCGGGCACTGGATCCCCGCCCACGCCCCGGAGCGCACGACGGCGCTCCTCCTCGAGCACTTCGCCTGAGCGGTGAAGCTCCTCGTCGCCAACCGGGCCGAGATCGCGGTCCGGATACTCGGCACCGCCGCGGCGCTCGGCGTCCCCACCGTCGCGGTGCACCCGGACGACGACGGGGACTGCGCGCACGTCGCCCGGGCCGACGAGGCCGTCAGGCTCCCCGGAGTCGGCGCCGCGGCCTACCTCGACCTCGACGAGATCGTCGGGGCCGCCGTGCGCTCCGGCTGCGACACCCTGCACCCGGGCTACGGCTTCCTCGCCGAGAACCCGGCGCTGTCCCGGGCGTGCGCGGACCGGAGGATCGCCTTCGTCGGCCCCGACCCGGAGACGCTGGCGCTGTTCGGGGACAAGACCCGCACCCGCGACCGCGCCCGCGAGCTCGGGATCCCCGTGCTCACCGGCACCGAGGGGCCCACCGACCTCGCGACGGCCCGGGCGTTCCTGGACGGGCTGGGTCCCGGCGGCGCGGTGATGGTCAAGGCGCTCGCCGGGGGAGGCGGGCGGGGGATGCGGCCGGTCACCGACCCCGCCGCGCTCGAGGCGACGATGCGGCTCTGCGCGTCCGAGGCCCGCGCGGCGTTCGGCGACGACGCCGTCTACGTCGAGCAGCTGCTCCCGCACGCGCGCCACATCGAGGTCCAGGTGCTCGGCGACGGCCGGAGCACGGTGGTGCTCGGCGACCGGGACTGCTCGGCGCAGCGGAGCCGCCAGAAGCTCGTCGAGATCGCGCCGGCGCCGGCGCTGGCCGACGACCTCCGGGCCGCCCTGCACGGCGCGGCGACGCGTCTCGTCCCGGCGCACGCAGGGCTGGCGACGGTCGAGTTCCTGGTGGCGGACGGGCAGTCGGCCCTCCTCGAGGTGAACCCGCGCATCCAGGTCGAGCACACCGTCACCGAGGAGACGACCGGCTTCGACCTGGTCGAAGCCGGCCTGCGGGTGGCGCACGGCGAGACCCTCGCGGACCTCGGCCTCACCGCCACCCCCGCCTCGCGGGGCACCGCGCTGCAGGTGCGGGTCAACACCGAGACCGTTGCGGCCGACGGCACGGTGACGAGCGGGGCCGGCACGCTCGTCCGGTTCCAGCCCCCGAGCGGGCGCGGGGTCCGCGTCGACACCCACGGCTACGCCGGGTTCGCCGTCGGGCCCCGCTACGACTCGCTGCTCGCGAAGGTCATCGTCACCGCAGGCTCGGTCGCGCAGGCTGCCGTGCGGGCGCGGCGCGCGCTGGCCGAGCTCGACGTCGACGGCGTCCCGGTGAACGTCGCCCTGCTCCGGGCGCTGCTCGACCGGCCGGAGCTCGGCGACGGCACCCTCGACACCGCCTTCGTCGACGCCCACATCGCGGAGCTCGTGCCGGAGGTCGCGGCGCCGGAACAGGCGCCGACGACGGCTCCGCTCGGCACCGGGGCGGCGCTGAGCACCACCCACGGCGTCGTCGTCGCGATCGAGGTCGCCGAGGGCGACGTCGTCCCGGCCGGCGCCGACCTCGTGGTGCTCGAGGCGATGAAGATGCAGCACGTCGTCCACGCCGGGGCCCCGGGCCGGGTCGATACGGTGGCGGTCAAGCTCGGCGACACCGTCGCCGCCGGAGTGCCCGTCGCGTTCCTCGCTCCGATCGACGACGTCGACGCCCCGGCGCAGGACGCCACCGCGACGGACCCCGACCACGTCCGCGCCGATCTGGCCGAGTCCCTCGGCCGCCACGAGACCGGCCTCGACGCGGGACGCCCCGAGGCGACCCGTCGTCGGCACGAAGCGGGCCGGCGGACCGCGCGCGAGAACGTCGACGACCTGCTCGACCCCGACAGCTTCGTCGAGTACGGCGCGCTCACGATCGCCGCTCAGCGCGCGCGCCGCAGCGTCTCCGACCTCGTCGCCCGCACCCCCGCCGACGGGCTGATCACCGGCACCGGGACCGTCGGGGGCCTCCCGGTGGCCGTCATGTCGTACGACTACACGGTGCTGGCGGGCACGCAGGGCGTCCACAACCACGCCAAGACCGATCGCCTGTTCACCCTGGCCGCGCGCGAGCGCCTGCCCGTGGTGATCTTCGCGGAGGGCGGCGGCGGGCGTCCCGGCGACACCGACACCTCCGCGGTGGCCCAGCTCGACGTCCCGACGTTCCGGCTGCTCGCCGAGCTCCGGGGCGTCGTCCCCACCGTCGCCGTGGTCTCCGGCTACTGCTTCGCCGGCAACGCCGCGCTGGCCGGGAGCTGCGAGGTGATCATCGCGACCGAGGGCAGCGGCCTCGGGATGGGCGGGCCGGCGATGATCGAGGGCGGCGGTCTCGGGACCGTCGCGCCCGGCGACGTCGGCCCCATGGACGTGCAGTGGGCCAACGGCGTCGTCGACGTCCTCGTGCCCGACGATCCGGCCGCGGTGGCGGCGGCGCGGCGCTACCTGTCGTACCTCGCGCCCGCCGGCGGTCGCACGACGCCGGGGGAGCACGCCGACCCGCGCGCGCTGCGCCACCTCGTCCCGGAGAACCGGCTGCGCGCCTACGCGATCCGTCCCGTCCTCGCCGCGCTGTTCGACACCGGCAGCGTGCTGGAGCTGCGCGGGGGCTTCGGCGCCGGGATCGTCACCGCGCTCGCCCGTCTCGACGGCCGCGCGGTCGGCGTCCTGGCCAACAACCCCGAGCACCTCGGCGGCGCCATCGACGGCGACGCGGCGGACAAGGCCACCGCGTTCCTCGACCTGTGCCGGGCGCACCAGCTGCCGGTGGTCTCCCTGTGCGACACCCCCGGGTTCATGGTCGGCCCGGACGCCGAGCGCACCGCGACCGTGCGGCGGTTCTCGGCGATGTTCGTGGCCGGGGCCCGGTTGACGGCGCCGCTGTGCGCGGTCGTGCTGCGCAAGGCCTACGGGCTCGGCGCCATGGCGATGGCCGGCGGCGACCTCAAGGCGCCCGCGCTGACCGTGGCCTGGCCGACCGGCGAGTTCGGCGGCATGGGGCTGGAGGGCGCGGTCCGGCTGGGGTACCGCAAGGAGCTCGACGCGATCGACGACCCCGACGCCCGCCGCGAGCGCTACGACGAGTTGGTGGCGACGTACTACGAGCGCGGCAAGGCGCTCAGCGTCGCGACGGTCTTCGAGATCGACGACGTCGTCGACCCCGCCGAGACGCGCGTCCTCCTGGCCCGCGCGCTGGGCCGTACCGATCTCCCGTGAGCGGTGTCGGCCGCCGGGCGCTCGGTCGGCCGGTCAGCGCCGCCGTCGCAGGGCCGTCCACCACGGCCGTCGGGCGGCGGCGGCCTCGGCCTCCCGGCGTCGCGCCTCCCACCGCTCGGCCCAGCCCGGCATGTGCGCGGCGAGCACGGCCTCCACCTCGGCGGTCTCGCCGTGGCGCAGCACGTCGGCGTCCGGGCCGAGGAGGGCGGCGAGGCCGCGCGGCGGGATCTCGGAGCGGAGCACCGGCACCCCGTAGCGGCGGGCGAGCGCGGCGCGCTGCTCGCCGGGGATGGCCGGGCCCGTGAGGACGAAGCGCGGGTAGGCGTGCGAGGCGCGCCATCCGCGGGCGCCCTCGAGGACCTGGCCCCAGAGCGCCACCACGCCGAGCACCTCGTGGTCCGAGGGACCCCACTCGAGTGTCGTCGGGTCGGTCACCGCGTAGAGCCCGCACGCGCACCGGTCGCCCGGGGGCGCGTGCCGTTGCGATCCGCACGTCGCAATCATGGGCTGGCGCGCGGGCCAGGTGATCCCGGCGAGCGGGGCGACGAGCTCGGTGCGGCGTTGGGCCCGCCGACCGACGCGCCACGTGCGCCAGCCCAGGATCGGGGCCGGGAGGTCCGGGACGCCAGGGGCGCTCGCGACCGGTCCGCGCCGGACGGGATCGAGCGGCGGGAGGGTCACGACGCCCGCACGTCAGGTGCGGGACGCCGCAACGCACTCGGGATCGTCGTGCTCGACGGCTCGTTCGATCGTGACGGGCTCGCGCTCCGGGGGGTCCTCGCCGGGCACGGGTGAGCTGATCGGCTCTGCGGTGAGGCGCCGACGGACGGGGCCGATGTCCATGACGGCAACGCTGCCACGCCGGGGGTCGCCGGACCAGAGGTCCGGACGGGCGGTTGTGCGCGACGACGTCACCTCGACTCGTGCGGCGCCATGGGTGAGGATCCGGCGACCGTCAGACGCTCTCCGAGCCTGCCGATGAGGATGCGTTCCTCGAGCTCGGGGTGGCTGCCGCGCAGGCCCCGCGCGCGGGCGAGCGGACCGAGCGTGCGGGAGAGCAGCCGTTGGGCCCACATCGGCGGTGAGGCAGGGCGGATCGTGTCGGCCCACTCCTCGGCGAGCAGGGCGAGCTGGAGCAGGCCGGGGCGTCCGCTCGGCGTGGTGTGCCCGGTGGCGGCGAGGCCCCAGTTGGTCATGATCGCTTCCTCGAACCGGCCGGCGGGCCGCACCTCGACGAGCACCCGCGCCGGCTCGTCCCCCTCGGTCCACCAGGCGTGGACCTCTCCCGCAGGGATGGTGACGCGGTCACCGGGCAGGGCGGTGCTGATGCGGGAGCCGTGGCGGACCCCGAGCCGGCCCTCCAGCACCTCGAAGCTCTCGCTCTGGCCGGGGTGGATGTGCGGGAAGGCCACGGCCGCGCCCGGCGGTGCCCAGAGCTCGGCGCGGACGCGTTCGCCGCCGGTGTCGGCGGCGCTCTCCAGCACCGCGGCGCGCTCCCGGCTCACGGGGTTGACGTAGACGTTGCCGGTGCGGTTCACCTCGGCGGCCATGGGGACTCCCGGTGTCGTCGTCACGTCGACCGTAGGGGTGTTCCACACGCCTGTATCGCCTGCATACGGCCGCTTCTCGTAATCCGATCCGGGTGGCCGGGCGCGGCTCGTGATCGGCGTACTCCCGACGGTGAGCCTGCTGGGTGGCGGCCGAGAGTCGAGGCCGGGGCAGAGGGCAACGGCTGGTCGGGATGCTTCGGTTTCCGAAGCATCGCGGGGCGGCTCAGCAGAAGGCGACGGATCGTCCGCCGGGTCGGGGTTGTCGGTCGGGGTCGATCCACGAGGGCGGGGTGAACCACGGCAGCCCGTCGATCATGTCGATCCGCCAGTGCCCGTGGTGGATGACCTGGTGGTGATGTCGACACAACAACGTGAGGTTGTCCAGGCTCGTCGGGCCGCCGTCACCCCAGTGTTCGATGTGGTGGGCGTGGCACCGTCTCGGTCGGCGGGTGCAGCCGGGGAAGGCGCAGCCGCCGTCGCGGTGGTTCAGCGCCCGGCGGATCGCGTCGGGGATCAACCGGGAGCGCCGCCCGATGTCGAGCGGCTCGGACCTGCTGCCCAGCACCATCGGAACGATGTCGGCGTCGCAGGCCCACCGCCGCACGGTGGCCGGGTCCGACATGGCCCCGGAGTCCAGCGTGCCGTGCCCGACCGCCAGTTGCAGCCAGCGGTGGTCCATCGTGATCGTCAACAACGCCCGCCCCGGCCCGCGAGTGGGCTCCGGAGTCGGCGCTGCCGGTCCCGCGGGCTCGGGTCGGCGGGGCTCGGGGATCAGCGCGTCCTCGGGATCAGGCTCGGCGTCCGACTCGGCGCCTGACTCGGCGTCCGACTCGGCGTCCGACTGGGCGCCTGACTCGTCGTCCGACTCGGCGGCCTCGGCCTGGGCCTGGCGGGTGTCGGTGACCAGACCGTTCGGCCCGAGGGCGTCGGCGAACACCTCTTTGAGCGCGCACGCCTGCCGGTTGCCCAACGGCCGGTGGTCGTCCGAGCCGGTCGGGGTCGCCAACACCCCGATCCCCTCGCGGATCGACTCGGCATCGACCCTGTCGTGAATCTTGATGCGCATCTCCAGCGACCCGTCGCGACACGAGGTCATCTTCAGGTCGTCGAACAGGTCGGCGTCCTCGTCCGGCGCGGCTCCGTCCGGATCCAGATGCGCCAGCAACCGCTCCGCGAACTGCTGGAGCCTCCTGGGCGGAACCAGGGTCGCCTGCCCGGCCAGATACGCCTCGGCCCGCGGCCACTCCCCGGGCTCGAGCTGTTCGACCTTGTCGAGCCTGGCCATGGTGCGACGAATGACGGCCACGTGCTCCGGGGAGATCTCACCTGACGCCAACACCGTCGCGGTGCACGACAGGCGCGGCGCCAGCGGCTGGCCCTGCAGCGACCGGCGCGGGGCGAGGTCGTGGGCTTCGGCCACCAACCGGCTCGCCTTCGCCGGATCGACCCGCCAGTTCTCCTGGACCAGCCGCTCGGTGCTGCGATCTCCGGTCTGCGCCGCGACCCCTAGACGATCGAGCTCGGCGATGCGCTCCAGGCGCCGGTAGTAGGCCTGGTGGGTGGCGAGCTCCTCGGCGCGCGCGGCCGCGAGCGCTTCGCGCTCGACCAGCCCCACACCGCCTTCGCTCATGTGTTCGATTCTAGAGCCGACCCCCGACAGTCATGGGCCGGTTCACGGAGAACGCCGGGGCGGAGCCGTGGTTACTCCGGCCGGCTCGCCGTGTCTGCGGCCTCTTCGGCGATCTGCTCGAGAACGCGTTGCGAGGTAGTGACCGCCACGGGCTGGGCCTCCACGGTGACGACCAGGCGTCCACGCTGCCAGCGTCGGCGGCACACGATCCCGAATCAGCCTCTGCTCGCAGGGTCGAGCGGACGCCGCTCGTCACGAGTCGTCGCTGGGTGTTGCCGGACCTCTGCTTCCCGCGGGCCACGCGTGCCGGAGGAGACAGGCTCGGGGGTCCCCGGCGCCGGGCTGCTCGCCACGATGCCGGCGTACAGCCCGCGTCTCGGGGTGCTGGCGAGCAAGCTGCTGACGGTCTACCCCGCCAACGAGGCGCAGGGCTTCCCCGTCCACCAGGCCGCGATCGCCGTGTTCGACCCGGCGACCGGCGAGATGCTCGCCCTCGTCAACGGCGACCTCCTCACCGCGGCGCGGACCGCGGCATGCTCCGCGCGCTCGATCCGGCACCTCGCCCGGCCCGGGTCGCGCGTGCTCGCCGTCCTCGGGAACGGCCCCCAGGCGCGCGAGCACGCCCGGTACGCATGCCGGGTCCACGACTTCGCCGACGTCCGCGTCGGCGCCCGCGACCCCGCCAAGGCGGCCGCCCTCGCCGCGGACCTCGAGGGCGAGGGACTGCCAGCGCGTGGGACCACCATCGACGACGCGATCGCCGACGCCGACGTCGTGTGCGCGGCGACCAGCACCGTCGAGCCCCTCCTGCGACGGGGGCACGTCCGGCCCGGCACGCACATCGCGTCGGTCGGCTACATCCCGGACGGTCGCGAGGTCGACGCGGCGATCCTGCGCGAGGCCCTGGTCGTCGTCGAGCACCGCGAGACGTGCCTGCAGCCCTTCCCGGCCGGCTCGAACGACCTCGCCGAGCTGGTGGCCGCGGGGGAACTCGATCCCGACGGCGTGGTGGAGATCGGCGAGCTCGTCCACGGCCGCCGCGCGGGCCGCGAGGACGAGGACCGGGTCACGGTGTTCAAGTCGGTCGGCGTCGCGGTGCAGGACGCCGCCGCGGCGTCGGTGGTGCTCGCTGCCGCCCGACGCGAGGGCCGCGGGGTCGAGGTCTCGCTGTAGCTCAGCCCGGCTCCGTCGCCACGGGGTGCCGGGGCTCGTAGAGCCCGAGCGTCCCGCCACCGGGGAGCCGGACGCCGGTGAGCAGGCCCCAGCCCTGGTCGGTGACGGGGTCGACGACGATGCCCCGCCGGCGCAGGTCCGCGGTCGTCGCCTCGACGTCGTCGCACATCAGGTAGAGCTCGTGCGACGGGGCCTCGTCGGTGGGGTGGACGGCGACCTCGGCCGGCGGCAGGGCGGCGATGGTCCAGCCGCCGCCGGCGTCGACCGTGCGGGTGCCGAGCAGGTCGCGCAGGAAGGCGCGGTCGGCGTCCGCGTCGGCGCTGTACAGGATCACGTGCGCACCGGTGATCATCGTCGGCTCCTCGTCGGACGGTGGGAGCCTCAGTCTGGACCGATCAGCGCCCGGCGAGCTCCAGGAGCGGGTTGTGGGCGCTGGCGGCCGGCTCGCCGGGCGCGGTGTCGGGGACGAAGAGCTGCCAGTCGCCGCTGACCATCGTGGGGTGGTCGACGATCCGCACGCCGTCGGCGTAGTACGTCGCGCCCAGGACCATCCGGGAGCGGGTGGAGCGGTTGGCGCCCGCAGTGTGGAAGCACAGCGTCGAGTGGAAGCTGACGTCCCCGAGCGCGAACGGCTCGTCGCACACCTCGACCCCGGCGGCGCGGAACGTCTCGGCCACTCGGCGGTCGTACGACGTGCCGTACTTGTCGAAGGCGAGGTCGTCGACCTGCCGCCACGCGTCCATCCCGCGCGCGAAGGCCAGGGGCCCCATCGCGGCCGGCACCGCCTGCAGCGGCATCCACATGGAGATCACGTCGTGGGAGGCCAGCGGGAAGTGGTGCGCGTCGTGGTGCCAGGGCGTCCGGCCCGCGCCGGGCTCCTTGCAGAGCGCGCTGTCGTGGTAGAGCCGTAGGGCGTCGACGTCGAGCAGGGCGGCGGAGATGCCGCCGACCCGCGGGGACAGCACCGCGGCGCGCACCAGCGGGTCCTCGCGCCACATCATCTCGCGGCTGCGCAGCCCGGAACCGGACCCGCCGCGGTCCAGCAGCGCGATCAGCCGGCGCCGCAGGACCTCGGCGGCCCCCGGCGACACGACGCCGGGCAGGCGCACGAAGCCGTCGGCCGCGAAGGCCGCGACCGCTGTCGACGGCACGACGTAGGGCTCGGCGAGCTCCGCGACGATCTCCGTGTCGCCCGGCAGCGGACCGGAATCGGGGGCGTCGACCGCGACGAGCGGCTCCGAGGCCCCCTCCACGTTGTCCGCCAGGGACATGTACCAGTCCCACCACTGCTCGTTGTCCCCGTCCCAGGCCGCGGTGACGTCCGACGCCTCGCCGCGCGCGGTGGCGACCCCCAGGTGCGGGTTCACGTCCTCGCCGTCCACGTGATCACGTGGACCTCCTGCTGGAAGCGGTAGGTCCCGTCGTCACGGCAGGAGGCGAGGTATCCGGCGAGCGGCTCCTGGGCCTCCATCGTCGCGAGGTCGACGGAGTCGTCGAAGACGCAGCGCTGGAGGAAGCCCTCGAGGACGGCGCGGTCGTCGGTCCCGACCGTGTACCGCAGCGTCGACGACGACGGGTCGACGCCGGCCGCGCGCAGGGCGTCCGTCACCTGCTCGGCGCTGGTGAAGGGCGTGGCCTCCGGCGCGAAGGAGGCGCGGAACGCCTCGGCGAACCGCAGGTAGTGCGACCCGGTCGTGGCGTGGACGATCGCGCCGAACCCGCCCGGCCGGAGTGTGTCGGTCATCCGCGCGACGCCGGCGCCGATCTCGTCGGGCGGGATCGCGTAGAGGGCGTGGGTGGCCCAGGCGACGTCGAAGCCGCCGACCGTGCGGTCGAGGTCCTGCAGGCGCACCGCGTGCTCGGCGCGGAGCACGAACGGCGGCCCGAGCACCGACCGGGCCTCGGCGATCGAGAAGACCGACGGGTCGAGGAGATCGATCTCCACGTGCATCCCGTCGACCCCGGACGCGAGGCCGCGGCGCATCAGCTCGGCGGGGAACTTCCCGCTGCCGCAGGCCACGTCGAGGACGCGCACCCGGCCGTCGACGGCGCTCCCGCGCAGGTCGGAGGCCCAGTCACGCGCCGCCACCATTCGCCGGTAGTCCTCGACGGCCAGCGCGTAGAACGCCTCCATCCCGGCTCGGCCGGCCTCGTCCCAGTGCGCGAGGCTGCGTGCCTCGGTGTCCGCAGCACGACTCGACACGTGCTTCACCCGCTCTCCGGCGTCGTGCTCGAACAGGACGCCACCGGGGGCAGGGGTGGCCGGACGGAGGCTGGAGGGCGGCCCACGAACGTGGGATCACCGTGGCACGCGGGCGCGGGAGCGGCAGTGCGAACGCCCGTCAGCGACGTCCGGCCGACGCGCCGCCGAGGTGCCGGGTGATCTCGCCGGCGGTGCGCCCGACGACGCCGGCGAGCGGGGCGAAGGTGTCGCCGCACGCCGGCTCGCACTGGTGCGGGAACGTCACGCTGATCGCGGCGACCGCCTGTCCGCCGGCGTCGCGGATCGGGTGGGCGACCGAGGCGTAGCCGCGGCTGACCTCCCCGTCCTCGGTCGACCAGCCGCGTCGCGCGTCGGCGGCCAGCACCGCGGTGAGCGCCCGCTGGGACGTCGGGCCGCGCTCCGTGCGCCGGGTGAGCGGGCCCCCGCCGGCGAGGACGGCGCGGCGCTGGGCGGGGGCGAGGCCCGCGAGGACCGCCCGACCCGACGCCGTCAGGTGTGCCGGGAGTCGGACGCCGACCGCGGTGACGAGGGTCTGCGGATGCGGCGGGCGCTCGCGCAGCAGGTAGAGCAGCTCGCGCCCGTCGAGGACCCCGAGGTGGACGTCGTGACCCACCCGACGCGCGAGGCGCCGCAGCGACGGCCCGGCCACCTCGTCCACCGGGTGGTGGCGCAGGTAGCCCGTGCCGATCTCGAAGGCGCCGATCCCGACGGCCCAGCGACCCCGGTCGGGGAGGTGGGCGACGACGCCGGCAGCCTCGAGCTCGGTGAGCAGGTGATAGGTGCTCGAGCGAGGCAGGTCGAGGCGGGCCGCGAGCGTCGTCGCGGTCAGCGGCTCGTCGGACGCCGCGAGCAGGCGCAGGATCGAGAGCCCGCGTCGCAACCCCGGGACACCGGCCACCCGCCCAGTCTCGTATCCCAGACACCGGACCGCCAGAGCACCTGTCCGCGACGGCAGGAGCGCGCTGCACTGGGACCCATGCCAGCAGCGCGGGGACGGACGATGACGGCACGCACGTGGGGCGCCGAGGGCGCGCTGCGGATGCTCGACAACAACCTCGACCCCGAGGTGGCCGAGCGGCCCGAGGACCTGGTGGTCTACGGCGGCACGGGCAAAGCCGCCCGGGACCACGCGAGCCTCGCCGCGATCCGGCGCTGCCTCGTCGACCTCGCGCCGGACGAGACGCTGCTGGTGCAGTCGGGGCGTCCTGTCGGCGTCTTCACCACCCACGACTGGGCGCCGCGGGTGCTGCTCGCCAACGCGAACCTCGTCGGCGACTGGGCCACCTGGCCGGAGTTCCGCCGGCTCGAGCACCTCGGCCTGACCATGTACGGCCAGATGACCGCAGGCTCGTGGATCTACATCGGCAGCCAGGGGATCCTGCAGGGCACCTACGAGACGTTCGCCGCCGTCGCCCGCGCCCGGGGCGGCTCGCTCGCGGGCACGCTGACGCTCACCGCCGGGCTCGGCGGCATGGGCGGCGCGCAGCCGCTCGCGGTGACGATGAACGGCGGGACGGCGCTGGTGGTCGAGGCCGAGCCCGCCCGCGCGCGCCGGCGGGTGGAGACCGGCTACCTCGACGAGGTCGCCGACGACCTCGACGCCGCGCTCGCCCGGGTCGAGGCCGCGCGGAGTGCCCACGAAGCCGTCTCGGTGGGCGTCATCGGCAACGCCGCCGAGCTGCTGCCCGCCATCCGGGGCCGGGGCGCGCCCGTCGACGTCGTCACCGACCAGACCTCGGCGCACGACCCGCTGTCCTACCTCCCGGTCGGCGTCGACGTCGCCGACTGGGCCGAGTACGCCCGCGCGAAGCCCGAGGAGTTCACCGACCGGGCGCGGGAGTCGATGGGCGCGCATGTCGAGGCCATGCTCGGATTCCTCGACGACGGCGCCGAGGTCTTCGACTACGGCAACTCGATCCGCGCCGAGGCCCGCCTCGCCGGCGTCGAGCGCGCCTTCGAGATCCCCGGCTTCGTCCCCGCCTACATCCGGCCGCAGTTCTGCGAGGGCCGCGGGCCTTTCCGGTGGGCGGCGCTCTCCGGTGACCCCGCCGACATTGCCGCCACCGACCGCGCGGTGCTCGACCTCTTCGGCGACGACGAGCCGCTCGCACGCTGGATGCGGCTGGCGGGGGAGAAGGTGCGCCATCAGGGCCTGCCCGCGCGCATCTGCTGGCTCGGCTACGGCGAGCGCCACCGCGCGGGGGAGCGGTTCAACGAGATGGTCGCGTCCGGCGAGCTCTCGGCCCCGGTGGTGATCGGGCGCGACCACCTCGACGCCGGCAGCGTCGCCTCGCCGCACCGCGAGACCGAGGCGATGATCGACGGCTCGGACGCGATCGCCGACTGGCCCCTGCTCAACGCCCTGCTCAACACCGCGTCCGGGGCCAGCTGGGTGTCGCTGCACCACGGCGGCGGGGTCGGGATCGGGCGCTCGATCCACGCCGGGCAGGTCTGCGTCGCCGACGGCAGCGAGCTCGCCGGGCGCAAGATCGCGCGTGTGCTCACCAACGACCCCGGCACCGGCGTGATCCGCCACGCCGACGCCGGCTACCCCCGCGCCCTCGAGGTCGCCGACGAGCGCGGGGTGCGGATCCCCCTCCGAGAGTCACTGCGGGAGCAGGGATGACACTGCTGACCGACCTCGACGACGTCGGCCGCGACCCCCGCCGGGGCGGCTGGTCGCGCCACCTCGGCGACGACGCCGAATCGACCCTGCGGGAGTGGTTCACCGAGCAGGCCGGGCGGCGCGGCCTGCAGGTGGAGACCGACGCGAACCTCAACCTGTGGGCCTGGTGGGGCGACCCCGAGGGCCCTGACGCCGTGGCCACCGGCAGCCACCTCGACTCCGTGCCGGGCGGCGGCGCCTACGACGGCCCGCTCGGGGTGGCCTCGGCCCTCGCGGCCGTCGACGCGCTCCGGTCCCGCGGCGTGGTTCCGGGACGCCCGCTCGCGGTGGTCGTCTTCGCCGAGGAGGAGGGCGGGCGCTTCGGGGTGCCGTGCCTGGGCTCGCGGCTGCTCACCGGCTCCCTGGACCCCGACCGGGCGCGCGGGCTGCGCGACCCCGACGGCGTGACGCTCGCCGAGGCGCTGACGAGCCGCGGCCTGCGACCCGAACACCTCGGGCCCGAGCCCCGACGGATCGCCCGCCTCGGCCGATTCGTGGAGCTGCACGTCGAGCAGGGCCGGAACCTCGCGCCCCGCGGCGAGCCGTTGGCCGTCGGGTCGACCATCGTGGCGCACGGACGCTGGCGGCTGTCGTTCACCGGCCGTGCCGACCACGCCGGCACCACCCGCCGCGCCGACCGTCGCGACCCGATGGTCCCGGCGGCGGCGACGGTGCTCGCCGCCCGCGCCACGATGGAGGCCCACGGCGACGACGCACGGGCCACCGTCGGGCGGCTGCATCCGGTGCCCGGCGGGACCAACGTCGTCGCCTCCCGCGTGGACCTGTGGCTCGACGCCCGCGGCCCGCTCCCGCAGGCGCTGGTCGACGACGTCACCGCCGCCGCGCGGAGCGCCGCCGACGCCGAGGGGTGCACCGTCGAGGTGCGCGCCGAGTCGGTGTCCGACGAGGTCACCCTCGACCCCGGGCTCGCCGACACGCTGGCGACGATCACGGGTGCCGGCCGCCTGGCCACCGCCGCGGGCCACGACGCCGGCGTCCTCGCCGCGCACGTGCCGGCCGGGATGCTGCACGTCCGCAACCCCTCCGGCGTCAGCCACGCCCCCGATGAGCACGCCGAGGACGCCGACGTCGCGGCCGGTGTCCGTGCCCTCGCCGACGTCCTGGAGGAGCTGTGTCGCTGATCTGGTGCGAGCAGGCGTGGCTGTCCGGCGGCCCCGCGCCCGCGGTCGCGCTGGAGATCGTCGACGGCCGGATCGCCGCGATCACGCCCGGCTCGGCCCCGGCCGGTACGGTGCTGCCCGGTCTCACCGTCCCGGGCCTGGTCAACCGGCACTCGCACGCCTTCCACCGCGCCCTGCGCGGCCACCCCGCGCGGGGGCCGGGCTCGTTCTGGAGCTGGCGCGAGGGCATGTACCGCGCCGCCGCCGCCCTCGACCCGGACGGCTATCGGGCGCTGGCGACCGCGGTCTACGCGGAGATGGCGCTCGCGGGCCACACCGCCGTCACCGAGTTCCACTACCTGCACCACGCCCCCGGCGGGCGTTCCTACGCCGACCCGATCGCGATGGACCGCGCGCTCGTCGACGCGGCCGCAGCGGCCGGGCTGCGGCTCACCCTGCTCGACACGTGCTACCTCGCTGCGGGGTTCGGTCGCGCACCCGAGGGCGTCCAGCGCCGCTTCGCCGACGCCGACGTCGACGCCTGGGCGGCGCGGGCGTCGCTGGTCGCCGCCCTGGAGGACGGTGTGGGCGTGCGCGTCGGCGCCGCGATCCACTCGGTGCGCGCGGTCCCGCGCGAGGCCCTGCCGACGGTCGCGGCGTGGGCCCGCGGCCGGCCGTTGCACGTCCACCTCTCCGAGCAGCCCGACGAGAACGCCGCCTGCCTCGCCGTCCACGCCCGTACCCCGACCGCGCTCCTCGACGAGGCCGGCGCGCTCGGGCCCGCCACCACGGCGGTGCACGCCACCCACCTCACCGACGACGACGTCGCCCGCCTCGCCCGCACCGGCGCCCGGGCGTGCTTCTGCCCGACGACCGAGCGCGACCTGGGCGACGGGATCGGGCCGGCCGGCACGCTCGCGAAGGAAGGCGTGCGGCTGTGCCTGGGCAGCGACAGCCACGCCGTCGTCGACCCCTTCGAGGAGATGCGCGCGCTCGAAATGCACGAGCGGCTTCGACACGGCGTGCGGGAACGGTTCACGCCCGGCGAGCTCCTGCGCGCCGGCACCGACGGCGCGGGCGTCGCCGTCGGTGAGCCCGCCGACCTCGTCACCGTCGACACCGCCTCGGTGCGCACCGCGGGCGCCCGGCCGGACGGGGTCCTGCTCGTCGCGTCGGCGTCCGACGTCCGCGAGGTCCGGGTCGGCGGAGAGGTGATCGTCCGCGACGGGGTCCACCAGCGCGTCGAGCGGCCCGCGGCGCGCCTGGCCGCCGAGATCGGCGCCGTGCACGCCCGCGCGCAGGAGGCGGCATGACGACCCAGCTGATCACCGGGATCGGCGAGCTCACCACCCACGACCCGGACGGACCGACGGGCCCGGGGCCGTTCGCCCTGGTGATCGACGGCGACCGCGTGTCCTGGACGGGGCTCGCAGCACACGCCCCCGCCTGCGACACCTCGGTCGACGTCGATGGCCGCGCGGTGCTGCCCGGCTGGGTCGACAGCCACACCCACCTGGTCTTCGCGGGCGACCGGCGCGAGGAGTTCGCGCAGCGGGCCGCCGGCCGGCCCTACACGGCGGCGGGGATCCGGACGACCGTGACGGCCACCCGCGCCGCGTCCGACGCCGACCTCGCCGCCCGGCTGCGCCGCCACGTCGCGGAGGCCGTCGGCCAGGGCACCACGTGCCTGGAGACCAAGACCGGCTACGGGCTCTCGGTCGCCGACGAGGCCCGCGCGGCGAGGATCGCGGCGGAGGAGGTCGAGGAGGTCACCTTCCTCGGCGCCCACCTGACGCCCGCCGACACCACGGCCGACGAGTACCTCGAGCTCGTCTGCGGCCCGATGCTCGACGCCGTCGCCGACGACGTGCGCTGGATCGACGTCTTCTGCGAGCAGGGCGCCTTCGACGCCGACGCCGCGGCTCGGGTGCTCGCCGCCGGCGACGCACGGGGGCTCGGGGGACGGGTGCACGGCAACCAGCTCGGCCCCGGGCCCGGAGTGCGGGTGGCGGTCGAGGCCGGTGCCGCCTCGGTCGACCACGCCACCCACCTGACCGACGCCGACGTCGACGCGCTCGCGGGCTCGTCGACGGTGGCGACGCTGCTGCCCGCCTGCGACCTGGTCACCGGCCAGCCCGCACCGCCGGCGCGGCGCCTCGCCGACGCCGGTGCGACGGTCGCGCTGGCGAGCAACGCGAACCCCGGGAGCTGCTACACCACGTCCATGGCGCTCTGCGTGTCCCTGGCGGTGCTGCGCTCCGGCCTGTCCGTCGACGAGGCCGTGCGCGCCGCGACCCTCGGCGGCGCCCGGGCGCTGCGCCGCGACGACGTGGGGCACCTGCGCGTCGGTGCCCGCGCCGACCTGCACGTCCTCGACGCCCCGACCGTCGTCGACCTCGCCCAGCGCCCCGGCGTCCCGCTGACCGCCGCGGTGTGGCGTACCGGGCGCCGCGTGCGTCCCGCACCCCGTCTCGAGGAGGCCCGAGCGTGAGCACCCACATCCCGGTCCGCCCGGAGACCGACTCGCCGATGACCGATGGGCGACCGCCGCTGTGGCTCGACGGCACCTCGCTGTCGGCCCGCGACGTCGCCGCCGTGGCCCGGACCCTCGGGCCGACCGACGTCCACCTCGACCGGGCCGCCCTCGCCCACGTCGCGCGCGCCGCCCGCCTGGGCGCGGACCTCAGCACCCGCCGGGCGGTCTACGGCCGCACCACGGGGGTCGGGGCCAACCGCGACGAGCACGTCGGAGACGACGCCGAGCCCGCCGACTCCGCCGGCTCTGGTGGTCTCAGCGGCTCTGCTGGTCTCACCGGCTCCGCCGGCTCTGCTGGTCTCACCGGCTCCGCCGGCCACGGCCTCCGCCTGCTGCGCAGTCACTCCGGCGGCGCGGGCGACCAGCTCGATCCCGAGCTCGTCCGCGCCGCGATGCTCATCCGGCTCAACCAGCTCCTCACCGGCCGCTCCGGGGTGTCGCCGGGGCTCGTGCACGCCCTCGCCGACGCCGTGCGCACCGGGGCCCGGCCCGTCGTCCACCACCTCGGCGCGATCGGCACCGGCGACCTCGCCCCGCTCGCCCAGATCGCGCTGGCGCTCGCGGGGGAGGGGGCGTGGGACACGGCGCCGCCCGTGCCGGAACCGGTCGCCGTCGACGCCGGCGACGCGCTGGCGTTCGTCTCCAGCAACGCGGTGACGCTCGCCGAGTCCGCGCTCGCCGCCGGCACCCTCGACGTCGTCCTCGCCTCGAGCCACGTCGTCGCGGCCCTGTCCTACCTCGCGCTCGACGGCAGCCCCGAGGCCTACGCCGACCCGGTGCACCGCGCCCGGCCGCACCCCGGCCAGGTCCGCTGCGCCCAGCGGATGCGCCACCTGCTCGGCATGGAGCGGACCCCTCCCAAGGGCCGCCGCATCCAGGACCCGTTCGGATTGCGCGCGTTTCCTCAGGTCAACGGCCCGGCGATCGACGCCCTGGACACGCTGCACCGGGTGCTCGACGTCGAGATCAACGCCGGGGCGGAGAACCCGATGATCGCCGTCGCCGAGGACGACGTGTACCACCACGCGCACTTCCACACCGCCTACGTCGCGGGCGCGCTCGACCACGTCCGCGCCTGCATCCACGGCGTCGCCGAGCTCTCGGCGGCCCGTCTCGGCGACCTCGTCGAGCCCGAGCAGACCGGCCTGCGCGCGTTCCTCGTCGACGGGCCGCCCGGCAGCTCGGGGGTGATGATCCTCGAATACATGAGCCACGACGCGCTCGCCGCGCTGCGCCAGGTCGCCCTGCCGGTGACCTTGGGCAGCGCCGTCGTGTCCCGCGGCCTGGAGGACCACGCGAGCTTCTCCACCCAGGCCGCTCGGGCCACCACCGAGGTGGCGATCGCCTACACCCGTGTCCTGGCCTGCGAGCTCGTCGCCGCCGTCCGGGCGCTGCGACTGCGGCGGCAGAACGCCGGGGTCCCGGCCGCGGGTACCGGGCCCGCCCCGGTGGAGGAGGCGCTGGCCCGCGCCGAGGAGGTGCTCGACCCGCGCACCGAGGACCGGCCGCTGGCCGACGACGTCGCCGTCGCGGTCGACCTCCTGCTGGACCCGACCTGGGCGCTGGTCTGAGAGGGCGTGTCCCGCACCGTCGGACACCGGTCTCGACGCACGGCATCCCCGCCCGCTATCGACGTACGGCGGGGGGCGTCCGCACGTCGATGGAGGCCGCCCGTGCCCGACTACTCGATCCGTCCGCTGTGCTTCTCCCACGTCGACCTGCCGCGGGAGTTCTTCGGCGGGGTCCCGATCCACAGCGGGGAGGGCGTGTCGGCCTCGCCGATGATCTACGTGCTCGTCAGCGGACAGGACGACGCCGGCGTCGTGCACCACTACCTCGTGGACGCCGGGTTCCACGCCGACAAGTGGATCCACCGCTTCGGGTTCTACGACTGGGAGCCGCCGGAGACGGTGCTGGGCAAGGTCGGGGTGAGCCCGGAGCAGATCGAGAAGATCTTCCTGACCCACATGCACTTCGACCACGCCAACAACGTGCGGGCCTTCGAGAACGCCGACGTCTTCGTGCAGTGGGAGGAGTACCAGGGCTGGCTGAAGGCGCTGGCGCTCCCGGATCTCTACACCCCGCTGGGCGAGGAGAGCTGGATCACCTCGTCGTTCGACCGCGACGACGCCCGCGTCTTCGGTGAGCTGGCGCGCGACCACCGCCTGAAGTTCGTCGGCGACGACGACGAGCTCGCCCCCGGCATCCGCGGCCATCTCTCGAAGGACGGCCACACCTTCGGCACCCAGTGGATCTCCGTGGACACCTCCGGCGGGCGCTACGTCGTCGCCGGTGACGCGGTCATGTGGTACTCGAACGTCGAGGAGATGTGGCCGAGCGGCTACACGAACGGCAACACCTACTCCATGCTGATGACCTACGGCGAGATTCATCGATACCTGGGCGGCGAGCTCGACCGGATCGTCCCGGGCCACGACACGCTGGTGTTCGAGCGGCACCCCAGCTGGACGGTCGGCCCGAACGAGGTGGCCGAGGTGCACGTCGCCGGGTGGGACACCTCGCTCCGTCCGACGACCTGATGCCTGGAGGACCCATGGACGTGTCCTGCGCCTTCCCGACCGCCCTGAGCTCGCCCGACGACATCGCCCTCGCCGAGTCCCTCGGCTACGCCCGCGCCTGGGTCTACGACACGCCCCAGCAGAGCCCCGACGTCTGGATGACGCTCGCGCTGGCCGCGGAGCGCACCGAGCGGATCGGCATCGGGCCGGGCGTCCTCATCCCGAGCCTGCGCCACCCGATGGTCAACGCCGCGGCCACGGCCACGCTCGTCGACCTCGCGCCCGGCCGCGTCGCGGTCGCGTTCGGCACCGGCTTCACCGGGCGCCGCGCGATGGGCTACGGGGCGATCACCTGGAAGTTCATGGACGCCTACATCCGCGCCTACCGCGACCTGCTGCGCGGCGAGGTCGTCGAGTGGGAGGGCACCCGGATGCAGATGCTGCACCCGGACGGCCACGCCCCCGCGCGGCCGGTGGAGGTCCCGATCCTCGTCGGCGCGCTCGGGCCGAAGGGCCACGCGGTCGCACGCGAGCTCGGCGACGGCCTCTACGCGACGCTGCAGGTGCCCGACTTCCTCGGCGAGTACTCGTGGGTGCCCTATCTGTTGTGGGGCACGGTGCTCGACGAGTCGGAGGGCGCGGACTCCGCGCACGCCCGGGAGGCCGCCGGCCCGGGGTGGGCTCTGGCGTACCACGGCGCCTACGAGTTCGGCGGTCCCGACGCCGTGCGCGGGCTCCCCGGCGGCGACGCGTGGATGGACGTCGTCGAGTCCGCCCCCGAGGGCGAGCGGCACCTCGCGGTCCACTCCGGCCACTGCGTGGAGCTCAACAAGGCGGACGAGGCGGCGTGGGCCGCGGGCGGCCACGCGATGCTGCGCGACGCGACGATCACCGGGACCGGCGACGAGGTCAAGCGCCGTCTCGACCAGCTCGGCGAGCAGGGCGTCACCGAGGTGGTGTTCCAGCCCTGCGGCTCCGACACCCGCCGCGAGCTGGAGCGGTTCCTGGAGGCCGCCACCTCGTCCTGAGCACGTCTCTCGGGAGTGACGTCAGCGTCCGGCGGTCTCGGAGAGCGCGTCGGCCCTCTCCCGCAGCACGGTCTTCTGCACCTTGCCCGTGGCGTTGCGGGGCAGGGCGTCGACCACCGCGAGGCGGCGCGGGCGCTTGTACCGGGCGAGGTGGGCGAGGCAGTGCTCCTCGAGCGCGGCGAGCGTCGGAGGGTCGGCGGGGTCGGCGGGGACGACCACCGCGAGCGGGGTCTCGCCCCACCTCTCGTCGGCGACGCCGATGAGGGCGACGTCGGCGACCTGGGGATGCGCGGCCAGGACGTTCTCGACCTCGGCGCAGTAGATGTTCTCGCCACCCGAGATGATCATGTCCTTCTTGCGGTCGACGACGTAGTAGTAGCCCTCCGGGTCCTGCCGGACCAGGTCGCCCGAGTGGAACCACCCGCCCCGGAACGCCTCGGCGGTCTCGGCGGGCTTGTTCCAGTAGCCGCTCATCACCAGGGGCCCGCGGTACACGATCTCGCCGACCTCGCCCGGGGCGACGTCGTTCATGTCGTCGTCCACCACCCGGACCTCGACGTTGATCATCGGTGTCCCGACCGAGCCGATCTTCCGCACCGCGTCCTGCCCGCGCAGGGTGGTGGTGACGGGGCTGCACTCGGTCTGGCCGAACGAGCTCACGATCTCGGCGTCCGGGAAGCTCGCGCTCAATGTGCGCAGCAGGCCGGTCGAGGCCGGGGCCGCGCCCCACCCGCATTTGCGCAGCGCCGAGAGGTCCCGCTCCCGCGCGCCCACCCGCTCGCAGATCGCCGCCCACTGCGCGGGCACGAAGAAGCACGACGTGACCCGCTCCCGCTCCAGGACCGTGAGCGCCTCCTCGGGGTCGAACCCGCCCGACGGCGGGATGACGGTGGTCCCGCCCGCGAACAGTGACGGGAGGAAGCCCGCGACGCCCGCGATGTGGAACAGCGGCGTCCCGGAGAGCCAGACGCTCGGCCCGCCGGGCCCGCCCAGGTGCATGGTCGACGAGAACGCGTGCAGGTAGAGGTTGCGATGGGTGAGCATCGCGCCCTTGGGCGCCCCGGTCGTGCCGGAGGTGTACATGATGAACGCGGTGGCGTCGTCCGGGACGGCGAGCTCGCGGTAGGTCGGGTCGGCGGCGGCGAGGACGTCCTCGAGGTCGCCGCCGATGGTGATCGTCCGGCGGACGGCGGGCGCTCCGTCCCGGGCCGCGGCCATCAGGTCCGCGGTCGCCGTGTCGGCCACGGCGACCACCGCGCCGGAGTCGACCAGCGCGTAGGCGACCTCCTGCGCCGCGAGCCGGAAGTTGACCGGCACGCAGATCGCGCCCGTGCGCAGGACGGCGATGTAGGACTCGAGCAGGTCGACGCCGTTGAGACCCAGCACCGCGACGCGGTCGCCGGGCTCGACGCCCTCGCCGGCCAGCGTGGTGGCCAGCCGGGTGATCCGGTCGTGCGAGCGGGCGTACGTCCGGCGCTCGCCGGTGGTGGCGTCGACGACGAACTCCGCCTCCGGCGTCACGCGCGCCCAGCGGGCCAGGATGTCGCTGAGGGTCATGCCCCGGCCGGTGATGGACCCCGTCGTCATGCACGAATCTTGAACGGCGGCCACGGCAGCGTCCATGCTGCGGGCATGGCTTTCCCCGCGCCGTCTCCCGCGGACGACCTCGCGGCGCTGGAGCCGCTGCTGGCCGGCCTCCCCGGTGCGGTCGTCGCGTTCTCGGGCGGGGTCGACTCGTCGGTGGTCGCTGCCGTCGCGGGCCGGGTGCTGGGGGAGCGGGCGCTCGCCGTGACGGCCGTGTCGCCCGCGCTGGCGACCGGGGAGATCGAGGCGGCGTCGGCCGTCGCGGCCGCGATCGGCGTGGCGCACCGCGTCGTCACCAGCACCGAGCTCGAGCGGGAGGGCTACCGGCGCAACGGCCGGGACCGCTGCTACCACTGCAAGACCGACCTCTACGACCGGCTGACGACGATCGCCGGCGACCGGGTCGTGCTCTCCGGTGCGAACGCCGACGACCTGGGCGACTGGCGGCCGGGGCTGACCGCGGCGGCCGAGCACGGCGTCCGCCACCCGCTGGTCGAGGCCGGGCTGGGGAAGGCGCGCATCCGGGCGCTGGCCGAGCTCCTGGGCCTCCCCAGCGCTGCCAAGCCGGCGTCGCCCTGCCTCGCGTCGCGGATCCCGTACGGCACGACGGTCTCCGCGCCCGTCCTCGCACAGATCGACCGGGCGGAGGCCGCGCTGCACGAGCGGGGCTACGCGGTCCTGCGGGTGCGTCACCACGGCGACCTCGGCCGCGTGCAGATCGCCGGCGACGAGCTGGGTCGCGTCGACGAGCCGGGGGAGCGGGCCGCCGTCGAGGCCGCCGTACGCGCGGCGGGCTACCGCGAGGTCGAGATCGACCCGCATCCGTTCCGGTCGGGATCGCTGAACCTGGAGATCACGCCGGCGTGAGCGAGCCCCACGACGCGCTCCCCGACGGCGGGCGCCGGGCCCGCACCGGTGTCCCCGAGGTGGTGTTCGCGCAGGGCAAGACGCCCGAGCGCACGCTCGCGCTCCTCGCCGAGCTCCGCCGCCTCGACCCCGACGGCCCGGCGCTGGCGACGCGGTGCCCCGACGAGGTGCTCGACCGCGCCCCGGACGCCTTCGACGACGTCACCGTCGACCGGGTCGGCCGCACCGTGACCGTCGGGGCCCTCCCGCCCCCGGTCGGCGACGTCGTCGTTCTCACCGCGGGCACCACCGACGTGCCCGTCGCGCGCGAGGCCACGGCGACCCTCGCCGCCCTCGGCGTGGGCGCCCGCCTCGTGGCCGACGTGGGCGTCGCCGGCCTGCACCGCCTGCTGTCGCGGATCGAGGACATCGGCCGCGCCGACGTCGTGATCGCCGTCGCCGGGATGGACGGGGCGCTGCCCGGCGTGGTCGCGGGCCTGGTCCCGGCCCCGGTGATCGGGGTGCCGACGAGCATGGGCTACGGCGTCGCGGCCGGCGGCCGGGCCGCGCTCGCGACGATGCTCGCCGCCTGCAGCCCCGGGGTCGTCGTCGTCAACATCGACAACGGCTTCGGCGCAGCGGCCCACGTGGTGAAGATCGTGCACCGTGGTTGATTCCGTCGCCTTCGTGGACGCGTCGTCGGGCGTCGCCGGCGACATGCTCCTGGGCGCCCTGCTCGACGCGGGCGCCGATCTCGACGCGGTCCGCGACGCCGTCGCCTCGCTGGGCGTCCCGGGTCTGTCGGTCGACGTGCTCCGGGAGCGCCGCGGCGGGTTCGCGTGCGCCCGGGTCGTCGTCGGCAGCCCGGCGGTCCCGGACCGTGAACGGCGCCTCGCCGACGTCCTGGAGCTCCTCGACACCGCCCGCCTGCGCCCGCCCGCGCGACGGCTGGCCGGGGAGGTCTTCAGGCTGCTGGCCGGGGCGGAGGGTGCGGTCCACGGACTCGAGCCCGGCGAGGTGCACTTCCACGAGGTCGGAGCCTTCGACGCCCTCGCGGACGTCGTCGGTGTCGCTGCTGCCTGCGACGCGCTCGGCCTGCTCGACGACGGTGCCGCGACGTGGTGCTCGCCGCTCGCGGTGGGACACGGGACGGTCCGCAGCGCCCACGGCCCGCTGCCGGTGCCCGGCCCCGCGGTGCTGCGTCTCGCCGCGGACGCCGGGCTCGAGCTGGCGGGCGGCGAGCTGGAGGGCGAGCGCACCACCCCGACCGGCGCGGCGCTGGTCGCCGCCCTCGCCACCCCCGGGGCGCTGCCCGACATGCGGGTCACGGCCGTCGGCGTCGGCGGCGGGCGCCGCGATCCCGCCGACCGGCCCAACATCACCCGCGTCGTGCTGGGGCGGGCCGCCGCCGACGCCGGGCAGCGGGGACGCGACGAGGTCGTGGTCGTCGAGGCCACGGTCGACGACCTCGACCCGCGGCTGTGGCCCTCGGTGCTCGCCGCCGTGCGGGCGGCGGGCGCCTGGGACTGCTGGACGACGCCCGTGGTCGGCCGGCACGGACGGCCCGGTCAGGTGCTCTCGGTGCTGTGCCCCGAGGCGGCCCGGGAGGCCGTCGTCCAGGCGGTGTTCCGGCACACGAGCACCTTCGGCGTCCGCTGGTCGCGCTGGGAGCGGGCGACCGCGCGGCGCCGGTCGGTGCCGGTCGAGGTCGGCCCGGCGGGCGCGACCCGGGTGGTCACGGTGAAGGTCGCGGAGGACCCCGACGAACCCGGGGACCCCGGGGCGCCCCTCCCTCTCGCGACCCCCGAGCTGGCCGAGGCCGAGGCCGCCGCGGCGGTCCTCGGGTGGCCGGTCCGGGCAGTCCTGGAGGCGGCGCTGGCGGCGTACCGGGGACGGGCCTGAGCGCTCAGGCGCTCCGGATCTCGATCTCGGGGGCGAGCCGCAGGGTGTTGGTGACGTAGCAGACCCGCTCCGCCGCGGTGATCAACCGGGTGAGCTCCTCGCCCTGCGGCGCGTCCGCGTGCACGGTGATCCGGATCGCGACGAACCTCGGGCCGTCGTACGTGCCGGTCGCGTCGACGCACAGGCCGCGCAGGTCGATGTCGCGCTTGGCGGCGCTGTGGGCGACGGCCAGCGTGAAGCACGAGGAGACCGAGGCCAGGAGGAGCTCCGTGGGCTGGGGTCCCCGGCCGGTGCCGCCGGCGACGGAGGTGGGCTCGTCGACCGTGAGGGGGAAGCCGCCGGCGTCCACCGAGCAGCGCAGGCCCTCCTCCCAGACGGCCGAGACGGTGCGCTCAGCCACGGTGCAACACCGCTGCAACACCGGTGAGGAAGGTGGCGGCCATCACGTTTCCTTCGACGGAGTGGGGGATCGGCCCATGAGCATCGACAGCGTGGCGCACCCGGTGGTCGTGCCGCTGGTGGGCCGGCCGCCGTCCACCGGGCCGGCCACGGAACCCCCTGCCGCAGGAGCCTGGGCGCCGGGCGTCGAACGATGCCGACCGGACCGGCGCACCCGCATCCACCACGACCGGCTGCTGCGGGTCGAGGACGACCCCGACGAGGTGATCGAGCTGCTCGAGCTCGCCGTCACCTGGGGCGAGCTGGACTACTCCGAGAGCGACGTGGTCCCGCCGGAGGCGTGGATCGACTTCGCGGCCGGCCACCGGTGGCGCCACCCGGAGCGCGTGCTGCGGCTGTTCTCCGTCGCCGCCGACGTCGCCCTGCGCGGCCCCCACCTCGCGCCGGATCACGTCCCCGCGCCCTGCACCGGCGTCGACGCCGTCCGGCGCGACCTCGCGGCGTCCGACCTGCTCGCCGGCGAGCTCTGAGCCGCTCACCGGCCGGTCCGGGGGAGCCGGGTCACCGCGCGCCGCGTGAGGTCGTAGGCGGTCGCCACGGACCCGCCTCGGCGCAGGTCGATCCGCCCGGTGTCGTCGATGCGCCCGACGACCGCGGCCTCGAGGCCGCGCGCGTGGAACGGGCCGAGGGCGTCGTCCTCGCATCCGGGCGGGACGCAGAGCAGGAAGCCGAAGCTCGGGAAGCACGTGAGCCACGCCGCGGTGTCCACGCCCCGCGGCGCCGGCAGGACGTCGAGGTCGATCTCCACCCCGAACGTCCCCCACTCCAGGAGCATCGCGAGCGAGCCGACCAGCCCGGCCATGCTGATGTCCTTCGCCGCGACGGCGGCCCCGCTGCGGGCGAGCGCCGGCAGCAGGCGGACGTCGTCCGCGCACCGTTCTCCGCGCTGCTCGAACGCCGGGAAGAAGGGGAAGTCGGGACGCATCGCGCCGTCGGTGGCCGCCGCGACGACAAGGCTCTGCCCGAGCTCCACCCGCGTCATCGACAGTGTCCCCTCGGCCCCGCCCACCCCGCCCACCTCGCCGAGCCCGAAGGCGGAGATCGAGGGCTCGCCGTCGTGGCGGGTGAGGTGGCCGCCGACGATCGGGACCCGGAAGAGCCGGGAGGCGTGGCGCATCCCCTCGAGGGCAGCCCGGGCGGTCTCCTCCGAGGCCGCGACCGTGTTGACGATCCCGAGAGGCTCGGCGCCCATCGCCACCACGTCGTTGACGTTGGTCAGCACGGCCGCGAAGCCCGCGGCCCGGGGGTCGTGGGCGACGAACGGGGGCCACAGCGCCTCGCCGCAGGCGACCACCGAGCCCCTCGAGGTGCGCACGACGGCCCCGTCGTCACCCGGTCCGCTGGTCCAGTCGGTGTCTCCGAGGACCTCGCCGACCAGCCCGATCTCGGTCTTCGCGAGCAGCCCGGGGTGCTCGGCCACGACCCGGACGATCTCGTCCAGCTCGCTCGTCACGGTCGTTCCCACACCGCACCTCCTCGATCGTCTCGCATCGTAGGCGTACATCTACTATCTGATCTACCATCGACGGCCATGGGCCCCGCGAGCTTCCTGACATTGCTGTCCCGGCCGCCCAAGCCCCGCTCGTCCGGGCTCACCCACGTCCTCGACACGGGCGTGACGCCCGCCGTCGCGGCCGATCTGCTCGCCGGCACGGCCCCGTACGTCGACATCTGGAAGACCGGATGGGGCACCGCGTACCTCGACGACCGGATCGCGGACAAGCTCGCCGTGCTCGCCGACCACGCCGTCGCGTCGTGTCTCGGAGGCACGCTGCTCGAGATCGCCTGGGCCCAGGGGGCGGCGGAGGCGTGCCTCGCGTGGGCGGACGAGGCCGGGTTCACCCACGTCGAGGTGTCGCGGGGCACCGTGCCGATGGCGCTCGACGCCAAGCACGAGCTGGTCCGGCGCGCCGCCGACCGGTTCGTCGTGGTCACCGAGGTCGGGGCCAAGGACCCGGCCCAGCAGCACACCCTCGCGCAGTGGGGCGACGAGGCGGGGCAGGACCGGGACGCCGGCGCCGCGCTCGTGGTCGCCGAGGGGCGCCAGAGCGGCACCGTCGGGATCTACGACGGCGAGGGGACGGTCCGCGAGGACGTGGTGGACGAGATCGTCGACGCCGTGGGCCTCGACCGCATCGTCTTCGAGGCCCCCCGCACCGCGCAGCAGGCGTGGTTCGTCCGGCGCTTCGGGCCCGGGGTGAACCTGGGCAACGTCGCGCTCGACGAGATCCTCTCGGTCGAGACGCTGCGGCTGGGCCTGCGCTCGGACACCGCCGAGGTGTCCCTGCCCGTCACCATGGAGCCCGTGCGGTGACGGGCACGCCCAACCGCATCCCCGGGCGCTACCGCGGCGTCGCCGTCGCGCGGTACGACGGGCCGCTCGACGAGGCGTCCCTGCGCGAGCACCACCTCGGGCGCGAGGCCTACTGGAAGACGCGGTTCCTCGTGGTCCGCCCGCACGACGACACCGACGACCGCGTCGCGCTGCTCGCCGTCGCGCGGGACCCCGGCGACGCGCTCTTCAGCCCGATCACGGCGGTCGAGCTGCTCGCGGGCCCCGACGAGTGCGTGTTCGTGCACCGCCCGGACGTCGACACGGCGATCCCGTCCGCACTGGTCGCGGTGGCGGCGGAGGTCCCCGGCGCGCGCGCGGTCGTGGTGCAGGGCCGCTACGAGCACGTCAACTTCGTGGTCGACCCCGACCCGCTGCGGGTGGTGGTGCGCGAGGTGGTGCCGCCCCACCCGGCCAAGCTCGCCGACCAGGCCCGCCGGATCGTCGACGTCACCGAGACCCTGCGGCCGCTGCGCCTCGAGAGCGAGGTCGTCGACCTGGCCGACCTCGCCCACCGGCTCCCCGCCGAGCACTACCTGCTCCCGTGCCGCGGCGGGGGGAGCGAGATCCCCGGCGCCACGGTGTCCTACCTCGACGAACGACCCGAGCCCGCCGACTGGACCCTCGTCGGCTGCGAGCGCTCCCGCCAGATTCACCGGTGGTTCTACGGCCGCGACGCACCGCAGGTCGACTTCTGCCCGAAGGTGGACCCGTCCGCCGCCGGCCCCGGTGCCCTGCTGACCAAGTGCTGCCTGCAGCAGGAGGAGCTCGACGAGGGGGTCGCCGACGGTCCGGACGGGCCGACGACCTGGGTCTCGGTGCCCTGGGGGGCCTCTCTGGAGCACGTGCGGGAGGCGCTGGGCCGGCTCGCCGAGCTCGCCGAGACCCAGGGGGCGGCGCCGTGGTCACCCGCCTGACCGACTCGCCGGTCTACGCGCACCTCTGGTCCACTCCGGAGCTCGAGGAGCTGCTCGGGGAGACCGCCCGCTGGCAGGCCTGGCTCGACGTCCTCGTCGCGCTCGCCCGCGTGCAGGCGCGCCACGGCCTCGTCCCGTCCGAGGCCGCCGAGCAGATCGCCGCGGGGGCCCGCGCGGAGGCGCTCGACCTGGACCGGGTCACGGCGGGAACCCGGTCGACGTCGCACTCCACGCTCGGCCTCATCCGGGAGCTGCAGCGGGTGCTCCCGGAGTCCGCGCGCGAGCACGTCTACGTCGGCGCCACCGTGCAGGACGTCAGCGACACGTGGTTCGGCCTGCTGATGCGCGACGTCGGGGCGATCGTCCGGCGCGACCTGCTGGCCCTCGAGGCGACGGTGCTGGACCTCGCCGAGCGCCACCGCGACACGGTGATGGTCGGGCGCACCCACGGCCAGCCCGGCGCCCCGATCACCTTCGGCTTCAAGGCCGCGTCCTGGGCCGACGAGCTGCGCCGCCACCTCGACCGTCTGCGCGAGGGCCGTCCGCGGTGGGCGGTGGGCCAGCTCGCCGGCGCGGTGGGCGCGCTCGCGTTCCACGAGGCCGAGCTCGACCCGCTCGCGCTGCGCCGGGACTTCTGCGCCGAGCTCGGTCTGGGCGATCCGGGCGCGTCCTGGCTGACCAGCCGCGACCGCGTCGCCGAGTTCGGGCACGTCCTGGCGCTGGTGTGCGGGACGCTCGCGCGCATCGGGACCGAGGTCTACGAGCTCGCCCGCCCCGAGATCGGCGAGCTCGCCGAGCCGACCACCGCGACGGCCGTCGGCAGCATCACGATGCCGCACAAGCGCAACCCCGAGGTCGGCGAGCACCTCGACACCCTCGCCCGCCTCGCCCGGTCGTCGGCCGGGGTGCTGCTCGAGGGCACCGTCGTCAGCCACGAGCGCGACGGCCGCGGGTGGAAGGCCGAGTGGGTCGCCCTGCCCGAGGTCTGCCTGCTGGCCGGGACCGCGCTCGGGCTCGCGCGCACCCTGCTCGCGGGTCTCGAGGTCCACGACGAGGCGATGGCCGCGAACCTCGAGCGCTTCGGCGACCGGCTCACCTCGGAGCGCGTGCTCGCGGGGCTGTCCGGGCGCCTCGGCAAGCACGCCGCCCAGGACCTGCTCCAGGGCGTGCTCGCCGGCGGCGGTGACGTCGTCGACGGGGTCGTGGCGCGCGGGGTCGCGTCGGCCGACGAGGTGCGCGGGTGGATGGCGCGCGCCCCGGTCGCCACCGCGGGCCGGATGGTCGACGAGGTGGTGGCGCGGGCCCGCGAGGCCCGGGCGGGGGAGGGCGTGTGACCTGGCTGCCCCGGCTCCCGCCCCGCCTGCTGCTCGGCACGCTGCCGACCCCGCTGGTGGACGCGCCGCGGCTGCGCGCGGAGCTCGGGTGCGGGCCGCTGCGGATCAAGCGGGACGACCTCGCCGGCTTCGGGATCGCCGGCAACAAGACGCGCCCCCTCGAGTACCTGCTGGGCGATGCGCAGGCCCACGGCGTGGACGTTCTGGTCACCGGCGGCGGCCCGGACTCGAACTTCGTCGCGGCGGCGGCGATGGCGGCGCGGGTCGCGGGCATCGCGTGCGAGCTGGTGGTGTGGGGCGGCGCGTCCCTGGGCCCCACCCCGAATCTGGCGCTGGCGGAGGCGGCCGGCGCGCGGCTCGTGCCGCTGGGCGACGACCGGCGGGAGCGCGTCGACGTCGTCGTCTCCGAGCGGGCCGCCGAGCTCCGGGCCGCGGGACGCCGGCCGTTGGCGGTGCCCCGCGGCGGCTCGACCCCCGTCGGCGCCGCGGGCTTCGCGCGGGCCGCCGCCGAGCTGCTTGACCAGTGCGTGCGCCTCGACGGGGCGTTCCCCGCGTCCGTGGTGCTCCCGCTGGGCTCCGGCGGCAGCACCGCGGGCCTGCTCGTCGGCCTCGCCGCGGCCGGCGCCGACACGATGGTGCTCGCGGTGTCGGTGAGCCGGCCGCCGGAGGAGATCACCCCTACGGTGCTGGACCTCGCGCGCGCCTGCGCCGCGGCCCTGGGCACCGCGCCGCCGCGGGAGGACCGTCTCGAGGTGGTCGACCACCGGGGACCCGGCTTCGGGCGCGCGTCGGCCGCCGACCGGGCCGCCGCGGCGACGGCGCTGTGCACCGAGGGACTGCTGCTCGACGACACCTACGGCGCCAAGGCGTTCGCCGTCGCCCTCGCGCGCCTGCGGGCCGGGCTCGTTCACGAGGGGCGGCCCGGGCCCGTCGTCCTCTGGCACACCGGCGGCGTCGCGTCCGCCCTGACCCACCTCGGCGAGCCCGTCCCCGCCACGACAGGAGCACCATGACCGCTCGTAGCGTCCGCGAGTCGGGCCCCCCGCGGACGGCCGCGGCACCCGAGCTCGTCGACTCCGGCTTCGCGCTGGAGAACGCCGACGCCCCGTTCCTGCACCGCGGGCTGAACCTGGCCGACATGGGCCACGTGCTCGACCTCGCGCGCCGGGGCCTCGTGCCGGACGACGCCCGGCAGGCGGTCCTGGCGCTGCTCCTCGAGGCCGACGCGACGCCGCCCGAGGACTTCCCGTACGACCCGGAGCTGGGCGAGCCCTACAACTCGCGCGAGGCCTACTTCGTCTCCCGGATCGGCGACGCCGCGGGCTGGCTGCACGCCGGGCGCCCCCGCCGCGAGGCCGTGCGGATCGCGCTGCGCCTGCACATCCGGCGCCAGATCGTCGAGCTGATCAGCGACACCGCGCGCTTCGGACTCGCCGCCGTCGACCGCGCCGAGGAGCACGCCGAGACGGTGATGCCGGACCAGACGTACCTGCAGCACGCGCAGCCCTCGACGTTCGGGCACTACGTCCTCTCGTTCGTCTACTCCGCGGTGCGCGACGCCGAGCGGCTGCTCGGCGAGCTCGACTGGGTCGACGCGAGCCCTGGCGGCGCGGGCTGCGTCAACGGCACCCGGCTGCTCACCGACCGCGAGTTCATCGCGAGCACGCTGGGCTTCTCCGACGTCATCGAGCACACGCGCGACGCGATGTGGCAGGTCGACGGGCTGATCGCCGTGCTCGCGACGTCGTCGAGCCTGCTGACGACGTTCTGCAAGCTCGCCGAGGACCTCGAGATCTGGTCGTCGAGCGAGTTCGACTACGTCGACCTCGACGACGGCTACACCCGCGCCAGCGTCCTCATGCCGCAGAAGCGCAACCCCTACGCCCTGTCGATCATCCGGGGCGCGTCCGGCGTGCTCATCGGGCGGCTCGCCGGGTTCCTCGCGGTGACCAAGAGCCCCTCGGCCCGCAGCGACAACCTGATCTACGCCTATGGCGAGGTGCCTCGCGCGCTCGACCTGGCCGTCCGCATCGCCCGCCTCTCGGCCGGCGTGGTGCGCACGCTGCGGGTGAACAAGGACCGTCTCGCCGAGGAGGTCCGCGGCGGCTACACCCAGGCCACCGACCTCGCCGAGTACCTCGTGCAGTCCTGCGACGTCGACTACCGGACCGCGTACCTGATCGTCGGACGCACGGTGCGGGCGGCGAGCCGCGCCGGTGTGCGCGGCGTCGCCATCACCGGCGAGATGATCGACGAGGCGGCCGTGGAGCACCGCGGCACGCCGCTCGGGGTCGCCGGTCGCGACCTGTCCGCCGTGCTGGACCCGTGGCAGATCGTGCTCTCGCGCGATGCCCGGGGCGGGGCGTCGCCGGACGCGCTGGCCCGCATGACGACGAGCCTGCGCACCCGACTCACCGGTCTCGCGGCGTCCGCCGCCGACCGGCTCGCCGGCTACGACACCGCCGAGGACGCGCTCCTCGCCGCAGCCCGGCAGGGCTCAGGCCCGCACCCCTCAGGCCCGCACCGCTCAGGAGGAGCACGATGAGCACCACCCTCCCCCCGATCGTCCTGCCCGACGAGGTCGCGGTGGTCAACGTCGGGCTGCCGATGTTCGCCGACGCGGTGCGCGCCCAGGGGCGTCCGGTGGAGCACGTGGACTGGCGCCCGCCGGCCGGCGGGCGGCCGGACGCGGTCCAGGCGCTGACCCGGCTCTACGCCGGCCGCGGCGCGGAGATCGACGCCGCCAACGCCGAGGTCCTGCGCCGCCTCGACACCGGCGTGCCCTTCCTCGTCGGGGTCGCCCCGGCCGGTGAGGTGGTCCCGGGCGTCTCCGATGCCGCCGGCCGGGTCCTCCTGCACTGCGGCCCGGCGATCGGGTGGGAGCAGGTCGCCGACCCGCTGCGCCGCTCGATGCGCGCCGCGACGGTGGCCGAGGGCTGGGCCGCCGACACCGCCGAGGCCGACGGCCTGCTCGCCTCGGGGGCGGTGCGCCTCGAGCCGGCGAACCTCCACGACACCGTCGTCCCGATGGCCAGCGCGATCGGGCCGACCGCGCCGGTGCTCGTGATCGAGATGTCGACCGGCGACGGGATCGTCCGCACGTTCGCGCCGATCAACCAGGGACCCGGCGAGGTCCCCTGGTTCGGCCGCGACACCGACGCCGCGATCGCCCGGCTGCGCCTGCTGCGCGACGTCGCCGGCCCCGCCGTCGCCGCGATCCTGGCGCGCACCGGGTCGCTCGACATCCTGGCGTCGGCGGCCCAGGGCATCGCGATGGGCGACGACCTGCACATGCGCACCCAGGCCGCGACGAACCTGCTGGTCCGCACCTGGCTGCCGCACATCGCCGCGCTGCCCGAGGACTCCCGCCAGGGATTCGCCGACTTCCTCGGCGGCAACCACCTGTTCTTCCTCACCCTCGCGATGGGCGCGGCCCGCGCGCTCACGGAGTGGGCAGGCCAGGTGGAGGGCTCGAGCATCGTCACGACGATGTCGCGCAACGGCACCACCTTCGGGATCCGCCTCGCCGGCTCCGACCGCTGGTACGTCACGGATTCCCCGCCGGTCGGCGAGGCCCTGTACTACTCGGGCTACGGCCCGGACGACGCGGCGCCGGACATCGGCGACAGCGCCGTGCTCGAGCTCGTCGGGCTCGGCGGGCCGGCGGCGGGGAACTCGCCGGCGGTCGCCGCGTTCCTCGGCGGCTCGATGGCCGACGCCGCCCGGGCCACCGAGCTCTTCCGCCGCATCTGCGTCGGCGCCAGCAGCCGGTTCACGCTGCCCGCGCTCGGGTTCAGCGGGACACCGGTGGGGGTGGACGTGCGCGCGGTGGTCGAGCTCGGGATCACCCCCAAGGTCACCACCGGCATCCTCGCGGCGCACTCGGGGGTCGGGCAGGTCGGCGCCGGGGTCGCCACGGCGCCCCTGGACTGCTTCGTCGAGGCGCTGCTCGACCTGGCCGGCGAGGAGGATTAGCCGTGTGACCGTGGACCTGGGGGAGGGCGCCCACGCGGTGCTCGCCCAGTCGTGCCGCGGGACGGTCGTCGCCGTCTACCGGCGGGCAGCGTACCTGCGGCTGGACGGGCACATCGTGGCGCTCGTCGACGCCTCCCTCGCCCCGGGGCCGCTGCACGTGCGGTGCGAGGTCCTGCCCCCGCTGCGCGCGGGGCAGCCGGTGTCGGGCGACGGCACCCGGCTCGCGGGCGGGCACTGGGCGCTGCGCGTCGACGGCCCGGTGTGGCGGGGCGCGCTGCCGGATCCGGACAAGCTGGATCCGGACAAGCTGGATCCGGGCGCGCTGGACCCGGGCGCCCCGGTCGGGGAGCTCGGGGCCGATGTCGAGCCCGAGATCGCCGACCTCGTGCGGGCCGGGCGGCTCGAGGAGCTCGCCGCGCGGGTGGGCGGTCGGGGCCCCGGCCTGACCCCGTCGGGCGACGACCTGCTCGCCGGCGTCCTCGTCGTCGCCCGATTGTTCGGGGGGCCGGCCGCCGGGCCGCGCCTCGACGCGCTCGCCGCGGGCGTGGCGACCACGGAGATCGCCCGGGCGTTCCTGGCGTGGGCCGCGCGGGGGCAGTGCATCGCGCCGGTGCACGACTGGCTGGCCGCGGTGGCCGCTGTGGCCCCGGGCCCGCCCAGGGAGCTCGCCGCGGCACGGCGCTCGCTCGTCGCCGTCGGCGCGAGCTCCGGCGCGCAGCTGGCCGCCGGGCTGGCGCTGGCGGTATCTCAGCTCCCGCGGACCGCGAGCCAGATGGCCCGCGCGGGCCCGGCGCCGCTGTTGCGCCAGAGCGCCGGCCGGTCGCCCGGGTAGTGCAACGTGTCGCCGGCGGCCACGACGTGGCGCTCGCCGGCCAGCTCGAAGCTGAGCTCACCGTCGAGGACGTGCACGAGGACCTCGCCGCTGCGCGGGCCCTCGTCGGCACCCGAGGCGCCCTCGTCGACCTCGGTGACCGTGCCCTGCAGACGGAAGCGGGCGGCGGGACCGGTGATGCCCGCGCGGTGGACCGACGGCGGCGCCGGCAGGTCGGGACGCGCGTCGGCCGGGACATGGCTGGCGACCGGCTCGGGGATGCGGTCGTCGACGAAGTGGCCGATCGGGTGCTCGAGCGCCGCCGCCAGCTTCAGGAGCGTCGTGATCGTCGGGACCATGTCGCCGCGCTCGACCTTGTGCACCGACGCGGCCGAGACGTCCGCGCGCCGCGCCAGCTGCTGCAGCGAGAGCCCGGCCTGTTGTCGCAGGTCACGGACCTTGGGACCGATCGCGTCCACGACAGCGGCCCACCCGGGGGCGGCGGCGTCGGAGCCCGGGTCAGGGCCTGCCCCGGGCACGCCAGCGGGCTCGGCAGCGGGCTCGACGGGTGGCTCGCCGCGGTCCGTCGCGGCGGCCGCTGATCGGGCCATGGGGCCTCCTTGACACGGATGGCGCGCTTAGTATCGTAAATGACCATCACCTATGGTGGCCATCCCGGAGCGAGCCCGTCCGCCCGCGCCGACGCATCGTACGAGTCCGACGAGGGGTTCCGTGTGCCGCACAAGACCGTGATCATCGGGGGTGGGGCCGCCGGGCTGGGCGCCGCCGGCGGGGTCAAGGCCGCCTCCCCGGACGCCGAGGTGGTCGTCTACACCGAGTACGAGGATGTCGCCTACAGCCCGTGCGGGATCCCCTACGTGCACGGCAAGGAGATCTCGGACTTCGACAAGCTGTTCCTGGCGACCAAGGAGCAGTACGTCAGCGTCGGCATCGACGTGCACTACGAGACCACGGTGACGAAGGTCGACACCGCCGCCCGGAAGGTCCACGTCGAGGGCGAGGGCGCGGTCTCCTACGACACGCTGATCTTCGCCACCGGGTTCGACTACGCCGACCCGGGCGTGCCGGGCAAGGACCTCGGCGGCCTCTACTACGTCAAGAACATCCGCCGGGCCATGGAGTGGGACGAGGTCCTCGACTCCGTGAAGACGGCCGTGGTCATCGAGGCCACGCCCCTCGGCGTCGAGATGACGACGTCGCTGGCGCACCGCGGGATCGAGACGCACCTCGTCGACCCGCACCCGTGGCCGCTCGCGGAGATGGCCGACCCCGACATCATGGCGCCGGTCGAGGAGTCCTGGCGCGAGCTGGGCGTCATCACGCACTTCAACACCACGCTCAAGGGGTTCGTCGGCCAGGGCCGGGTCAGCTCCGTGGCCACCTCGGACGGCGAGATCCCCTGCGACCTGGTCGTCGTCGCGACGCACAAGGTGCCCAACGCGCGGCTCGCCGCGGCGGCGGGCCTGGAGATCGGCTCGACCGGCGGCGTCGTCGTCGACGAGCGGATGGCGACGTCGGTCGACGGGGTCTTCGCGGCCGGCGACTGCACCGAGATCCCGCACGGGCTCACCCGCGTCCCGCTGCAGGGCCTCACCGGCAGCCACGCGTACGCCCAGGGCAAGACGGCGGGCCAGAACGCGGGCGGCGGCGACCGGCGGTACAAGGCGGTGTACGTCCCATGGGGCACGCCCGCGGGTAAGTGGATCATCGGCGGCGCGTCGTTCGGCGAGACCACGGCGACGGCGCTCGGCATCCCGTACGTCGTCGGCCAGGCCCAGGGCATCTCCCGGGCCCGCTACTACCCGGGCGTCAAGCCCGTGAAGGTCAAGCTGCTCGCCGAGCCCGGGTCGCTGCGCCTCATCGGCGCGCAGATCGTCGGCGGCGAAGGGATCAAGGAGCGGGCCGACTTCCTCGCGATGGCGGTGAAGCACGGGTTCACGTTCCACGACCTCTCCGCCATGGAGAACGTCTACTCGCCGGCGATCGGCGCGCTCAACGAGCCGATCGTCGTCGCGGCGACCAACGGGCTCGAGGAGCTGCGGAAGGCGGGGAAGCTCTAGATGCCGCGCACGCGGAACTCCTTCTCCCGCTGGCTGCGGGAGAACTCCGAGCACTACCTGATGATCGACGCCCACGAGCGGCTCGCCCGGCGTTACTCGGGCACCCGCCCGCCCCGGCGACCGCACGGGGCCGTCGAACTGTTCTGGCGGCGCGTCTTCGCGCCGACCTACCGGGCACTGCCCTGGCCGCTGCGTCACCGCGTCATGCGCGCGATGCCCGGCAGCCATCGCCGGACCTGGTCACCGCCCCCCGAACGGCGGGACCCGGCGGTCTGAGCACGTGCAGCACGAGTCGAGCGACACAGAGAATGGGGTGTGACCGTGGTCCAGGTCGTTGGTGAGCGGGTCAGCAAGGGCGACGCGATCGTCGATTACGAGGACAAGGTCTTCGACGACATCCAGGCCGAGACGGGGGAGAAGGCGTACATCTTCATGCACACCGTGCCCTTCGAGGGCTCGGTCGGGCTGGTCAACATGCTGACCGCGACCCGCGTGCGCCGGAAGGGCTTCGACACCAGCATCGTGCTCTTCGGCCCGGGGTCGCTGATGGCCTCGGCCTCCCGCGGCTTCCCGACGGTCGGCGACGAGGCCTTCCCCGGGGCGCTCGGCTACAACAAGCAGCTGCAGACCTTCATGAACGAGGGTGGCAAGGTCTACGCGTGTCGGTTCTCCGCCGCGATGCTCTACGGCATGCGGGAGGTCGACATGATGGAGGGCGTCAAGCCGATCAACCCGCTCGACGTCCTCGACGCCCAGCTCACGGCACGGCGCGAAGGTGCGCTCGTGATGCAGACCTGGACGGTCTGACCTTCGGTCCCCTGCGTGCTCGTCCGTGCGGGAGCACGGACGAGCACGCATTCGCGCGCAGCGCAGAGGAGGGTCCTCGCATGGACTCGATCGCCGACATGGGCGGCACCCACGCATGGGGCCCCGCGCAGGTGCCCACCGACGAGCCGCCCTTCGCCGAGCCCTGGGAGGGCCGGAGCTTCGCCATCACGGTGCTGACGATGGGGCGGATCTCGGGGCGCAACCTCGACGCGTTCCGCCACGCTCTGGGCCGGCTGCACCCCGTCGACTACCTCGTCGACGGCTACTACGGCCGGTGGCTCAACGCCGCCGAGCTGATGCTCACCGACTCCCACATCCTCGCGCCGGGAGCGGTGGACGCCCGCGCACGGCGCAACCTCGGCGAGGACGTGACGGAGCCGGCGTTCCCCGAGCCCGACCGCCCCGACTACAAGCCCACCGCGGCGGGCTCGTTGCGCGAGGTCGAGCAGGCGCCGGCGTTCGCCGTCGGCGGCGCGGTGCGGACGAAGGACATGCACCCCGAGGGCCCGACGAAGCTCCCGGCCTACGTGCGCCGACGCTCGGGCACGGTGACGGCGATCCGTCCCGCGCACGTCCTGCCCGACACCCACGCCGTGTTCGAGGGCGAGAACGCCCAGCACGTCTACACGGTCGGGTTCGCCTCCACGGAGCTGTGGGGCCCGGACGCCGAGCCGTTCACCCTGCACATCGACCTGTTCGAGAGCTACCTGGAGCCGCAGTGAACGCCCCTGCAGGAGACATCTCCCGCCGTCTCTCCCCGGCCCTGCGCACCGAGGCGCTCGAGCAGCTCCTCGTCGAGCGCGAGCTGATCGACCCGGCGGTGATGGACAAGTTCATCACCACCTACGAGCGGGACGTGGGCCCGCTCAACGGCGCCAAGGTCGTCGCCCGCGCGTGGACCGACCCCGAGTACCGGGAGTGGCTGCTGCGCGACGGCACCGCCGCCATCAAGGACATGGGCTTCAGCGGGCCGCAGGGCGAGCACATGGTCGTGCTCGAGCAGAGCGACGACGTCCACCACGTGGTCGTGTGCACCCTGTGCTCCTGCTACCCGTGGCCGATCCTCGGGCTGCCGCCGAGCTGGTACAAGGACCCCGCCTACCGGGCGGGGATCGTGCGCACGCCGCGCCGGGTGCTGGGCGAGATGGGCCTCGACGTACCCGAGGGCAAGGACATCCAGGTCTGGGACTCCAGCACCGAGGTGCGCTACCTCGTGCTGCCCCAGCGCCCCACGGGCACCGAGGGCTGGGACGCCGAGGCCCTCGCCGGGATCGTCACGCGCGACGCGATGGTCGGGGTCGCCCTGGTCAGCACGGTGAGCGCCCCGTGACCGCGATGCTCGACGTCACGGGCGCGGCGGCCCCACCGCGGTCCAACGGCGAGCTCGTGTTCGCGGAGCCCTGGGAGAGCCGGGCGTTCGGGATGGCGGTGACGCTCGCCGACGCCGGCGTCTTCACCTGGGACGAGTTCCGCGACGCCCTGGTCGCCCGCATCGCGGCCTGGGAGGCCGACCACGCGCCGGGCGAGGACTTCCACTACTACCGCTGCTGGCTCGGCGCCCTCGAGGACCGGCTGGTCGCGGCGGGCACGCTGCCCGGCGCCGCCGTGGCGGAGCGGACCGCGCTGCTCGCCGAGCGCCCGTCGGGGCACGACCACGCCGACGGCGAGGACCACGGCCATGGGCACGGGCACTGATCGCCCGCAGCCTCACAGGTCGACCAGCACGATGCCGACGGCGACCACCGCCGCGGCGATCACCCGGCTGCGCCCGAAGCGTTCGCCGAGGAACAGCGAGCCGATGAGCGCGCCGATGACGATGCTGCTCTCGCGCAGGGCGGCGATCGCCGCGGTCGCGCCGCTGGTCTGGGCGACGAGCACGAGCCCGTAGGCCACCAGCGACACCACGCCGCCGCCGAGACCGGCGAGGGCCACGGGGCGCACCTGGGCGCTCAGGGCTCGCCCGCGGCGCGCCAGGGCGATCGCCGGCATCAGCGGGCCCTGCAGCAGGAACATCCACACCGCGTAGACGGCCACCGGGGTGGACGCGACCGCGGTCGCGTCGACGACGGTGTAGCCGGCGATGGCGACGCCGGTGGCGAGCGCGGCGCCCAGCGCCGGGAGCGACGCCCGGGACGGGCGCCCGCCGTCGAGCGCGAGGCTGATCAGCCCCAGGGAGATCACGCCGATCCCGAGCAGCTGCAGCGCCGGCAGGTCGCGCCCCAGGGCCGTCTCGATCGCGACGACGATCAGCGGGGCGCTGCCGCGCGCGACCGGATAGACCTGGCTGAAGTCGCCGAGCTCGTAGCTCGTCCAGAGCAGGAGCGTGTAGACGGCGTGGAGTCCGGCGGAGGCGACGATCGCGGGCCAGGCCGCCGCCGGCGGCAGGCCGAGCACGAACGCGCCGGCCCCGGCGATCACCGTGTAGGCGACCCCGATGAGGGCGAAGCCGACGAGCCGGTCGGAGATCCCGTGGGCGACGGCGTTCCACACCGCGTGCAGCACCGCGGCGACCAGGGTGATCGCGACGGCGAAGGCCGGGACCCCGGCCGTCGGGGCCCCGGCGAGCAGGACGGCGGCACTCCCCACGCGGCTCCCGGGCGTCTGGCGTCACGCGATCAGCGCCGGGGAACCTACCCCCGCCGGACGGCCGGGGCCCGGGTCGCGCGCACCTCGTCGTAGATCGCCGCGTGCCGCTGCGCCGACGCCGACCACCGGTACCGGCCCGCGGTGTTCAGCCCCCCCGCAACGAGACGCCGGCGCAGGGCCGTGTCCGCGTACATCTCCATCATCGAGGCGGCGAGCGCTGCGCTGTCGCCCGAGCGCGGCAGCAGGGCGTCGTGGTGGTCGAGCAGGTACTCGCGGAACACCGGGAGGTCGCCCGCGACGACGGGCAGGCCGGCGGCCATCGCCTCGAGCACGGCCAGCCCCCAGCCCTCCTTGACCGACGGGAAGCACAGGGCGTCCGCGCTGCGGTACCAGGCGCCGAGCTCGTCGTCGCTGACGGTGCCGAGGAGGACGACGTCCTCGCCGAGGGTGAGGCCGAGGCCCGGGAGCGCGGCGAGCGTGGCCTCGCGGTAGGGCGCGTAGTCCTGGAACGAGTGCCCGCCGACGACGGCGAGCATCGGCGGGTGCGCCATCCGGCGGACCAGCTCCCCGAGCGCCTCGAACGCGTGGTGGGTGCCCTTGCGCGGCTCCACCCCGCCGACGGCGAGGAAGAGGAAGCGGTCCCCCCGACCCGACGACGCACCCACACGCGTGCGCATCTCCGCGCGGCGTTCGGGGCTGATCGGCGGGAAGCGGTCCGGGTCGACGCCGTTCGGGACGACCGTGGACTCGGTCGCGTAGTGATCGTGCAGGACGCGGCGCCAGTACTCGCTCACGACGAGCACGCGGTCCGGCTCGATGATCGCCTCGCGCTGGCAGGAGACCAGCGCGGGCGTCGTGAAGTCGTCGACGTGGTGCACGGTGCGCACCACCGACACCGGGGCGCCGGCCGCGCGGACGCGCGCCGCGGCGCGGGCGGCGATGCAGTCCTGGGCGTGCAGCACGTCCGCGCCGTCCGCGAGCTCGCCGAGGGCGCCGGTCAGGGCGTCGATCGAGGCGAACACGCGGTCGGTCAGCGTGCCGTCCCTCGCCGGGGCCGGCAGCACCGTGTGCGGCACCGTCGTGGGCCGGAACAGCCGGTCGCCCTGGGTGACGAGGTGGACCCGCCGCCCCAGGTCGTGCAGCGCCTCGGCCAGCGCCAGCGTGTGCACCATCCCGCCGCGCGGCGACGTGGAGTGGGTGACCAGCACGATTCCCGGTCCGTCCCCTGGGCTCACAGCGCGAGCTCCGCCAGCGCGGGCTCGCGCCGGGCGATCGCGGCGGCGGCCAGCGATGCCCGCGCCGCGGTCTCGGTGACCACGCACCCGGCCTCCCGGAACGCCCGGCGCTGGCGCTCGAACCCCTGCGGGTCGTGCTCGGTGCCCAGGACGTAGACGACGACCCGGGGGCCGCCGTCGGCGGTGATCGCGGCGCAGACCGGGGCGAGCTCGCCGGCCGGGTCCGGGTGCGCCCCGTACCCGAGGACGACGTCGAGCACGATCGCCGCCACCTCGGGGTCGCGGCCCTGCTCGCGCAGGTGTTCGATGCGCGCCTCGGGATCGATCATCGGGTGCGGTCGCCCGCGGGTGTACTCCTCCTCGCCCAGGTCGAGGCAGACGTGCGCGGACGCCGGGGCCGGCAGGCCCAGCTCCTTGTCCACCGGGGTGTTCGAGTACACCGGGCCGAGGACACGGCCCAGGACGACCAGCGACTCGTAGCAGAGGGTCCCGCCGGAGAACAGCCCGCGCACGAGCGTGCGCTCCGGTCCGATCGCGGCGATCGCCGCCTCGACCTGGGTCCGCAGGCCGAGGGTGACGTCGGGTCGTGGATGACCGAGGCGGTCCAGGACGGCGAGCACCCCGGTCTCGAGGGTGGGGGAGACCCCAGGCTCCTCCAGCCCGATGAGCGCGGCCACGAGGGGCGTGTCGCCGGCTTCCGCGGTCACGGTGGCCGCGACCCGGGCGTCCGGCGGCTTGGAGACGAGCAGGATCGCCTCGGTGGACGGGTCGGCCGCGAGCGCGCGGACCGCCGTGCGGCCCATGATCCCGCCGACGTCGGCGCTGAGATCGCGCCCGCCCAGTCCCACCACGTGCGTCACGCCGACGCCGGCGCGGTCGAGCAGCACGGCCGCCTCCTGCGCGCCGGTGCCCGCCGCCGCGACGACGGCGACCGCCCCGGTGCGCTCGGCGAGGGGGGCGACGACGTTGGCGAAGCCCAGGCAGGTGCGGCCGAGCATCGCGGTGCCGGCGCCCGGGCCCATGACGAGCAGGCCGAGCTGCTCGGCCCGGGTCTTGAGCTCGACCTCGGCGGCGACGGGGACGTTGTCGCTGAACAGCAGGACGTGCAGGCCCTCGCTCAGCGCCTTGTGGGTCTCGAGGGCGGCGTGGTCGCCCGGCACGGAGATGACCGCGACGTTGCCGCCGGCGAGGCGCGCGAGCGCCTCCGTCTGGGTGCGCGCGGTGGCTTCGGCGGCGTCGGCGCCGTTCTCGGCGGCGCGGGCCGAGAACATCGCGTCCCGCCCGGCCTCCTCGGCCGCCTCGAGCGCGTCCTGCGACGCCGCCCGCACCGCGAGCACGAGGTCGCCCGGGGCGGCACCCTCCAGGTCGTCGCCGGCGAAGCCCTCCTGCTCGAGCGTCTCCAGGTTGCCCGGCGTCGCCATCGCCGCGGTCGCCCAGTCGACGCCCTCGACGGCACGCATCGCGCGGGTGCCGGAGAGCTGGACGACGGAGTCCAGGTAGGTGTCCTTGATGATCCGGACCCGCGTCGTCACGCCCGCCCCCCCACGATCCGCGTGCCGATGCGGTCGTCGGCGTGCGTCCCGACGGCGTCGAGGGAGGGCCCGGCGCGGTCGGCCGTGGTGATCACCGCCGTGCGGCCGCCCTCCTTGATGAAGCGCACGGCGGCGCGGACCTTCGGCCCCATGCTGCCGTCGGGGAACTGGCCGTCGTTCAGATGCTCGGCCGCCTGGTCGACGGTCATCTCCTCGATGGCGCGCTGCTGCGGCGTCCCGAAGTCGAGGTGGACCTTGGCGGTGTCGGTGACCAGGACCAGCGCGTCGGCGTTCACCGACGCCGCGAGCCGCTGCGCGGTGAAGTCCTTGTCGATCACGGCGTCGATGCCCTCGAGGCCGCGGTCGCCGGCCATCACCGGGATGCCGCCTCCGCCGGCCGCCACCACGATCATGTGCTGCTCGATGAGCGCGCGGATGGCGTCGACCTCGACGATGCCGACGGGCTTCGGGGAAGCGACCACCCGCCGGTACCCGCGGTCGCCGTCCTTGACGATCTGCCAGTTCCGGGCCGCGGCCAGGCGCCGTGCCTGGTCCTCGGTGAAGAAGGGGCCGACGGGCTTGGTGGGCCTGTCGAAGGCGGGGTCGGCCGGGTCGACCATCACGTGGGTCACCACCGACACCACGCCGGGCAGGCGGCCGCGGCCCTCGGCGAGCAGGGCCAGGCTGAGCAGGCTCCCGAGCTGGCCCTGCGTCATCGAGTTGACGCAGAACAGGGGGAGGGCGGGGACGATGTCCGCGGCCTCGTCCTGCTGGATGGCGAGGTTGCCCACCTGCGGGCCGTTGCCGTGGACCAGGACGACGTTCCAGCCGGCGTCGCGCAGCGCGCACACGGCGACCGCCATGGCGCGGGCGTTGCGCGACTGTTCCTCGTAGGTCCCGGACTGGCCGTTGCGGGTGATGGCGTTGCCGCCGAGCGCGACCACTGCGGTCCTGGGCACGAGCACTCCTCATCGGCAACCGGAGCTGTCAGGTCGTCGACTATAGTAGATGATCGTGTCGGGAGGTGGTCGCAGATGAGGAGCGTCGAGACCTCGGGGGACGGGGACTGGGACGCCGCCCGGGCGCGGTGGCGCTCGGCGGCGAACCGCCTCTGGGCGGCAGCGCTCACCGACGCCGAGGGTTACCGGCGCCTCGCCGAGGGCGTCGGCGACCGGCTCGCCGAGCTGCGACGCACGACGGCGACGCCCGCCGAGCTGCTGGCGATGGAGGAGCGACCGGACGCCGTACTCGTGGACGCCGCGGCGTGCGCGGTGCGCGCCGACGAGATCGAGGCCGAGCGGGCACGGGCCCGCCGGGCCGCGCTCGTCGCCGCGGGGCGGGAGGAGGGCCGGACCTGGGTGGTGCTGGAGGAGGGGTTCACCCGCTCCGTGTCGATGCACCTGCCGACCGGCCTCGCCCTGGTGGCGATCGACGAGCCCTACCGCGACTCCGAGCCGCACGGTGTCGCGGAGGTGGCGCTCGCCGCGGACACCGGCGAGGTGCTCGCCGGGGGTGACGACGACACGGCCTGGTTCGCCACGCGCGCCGAGCGCGACGCCGCGCTCGCGCAGCGCCGCGCGGAGATCGGGTCCCTTGACGGCGGCGGGCGGATGGTTTCCGATGAGCGATGAACGTTTCCTGTAATCAACGAGGATCGAGGGTGGATCAGGGATGACAGGGGTCCTGCGTTCCGACACGGGTCACGAGATCGCGCCGCTCGACGACCCGGGGGAGACCCCCACCCCCGCGGACGTCGCGGCGTTGATCGTGGAGCTGCAGAGCGCGGGTCTGCGCACGGACGCCGACGTCGAGACCCGCACCGGCGGGGCCGGGCCGTCGGACTCCGGGATGCTGTGGATCGAGGGCATGCCGGTGACGGTCCCCGTCCGCACCGAGGAGGCCCGGCGCTCGCCCTACGTGCTGCGGCCCGAGGACGACGGCGGCCGCGCGATCTACCGCGACGGCCGGCGGCTCGCCTCGGTCGCCGCGTCCCATCGCCCGCGCTACTACGACCGCGAGACCGCCGACGGCGTCCCGTACTGGAAGATCGCGCTGCTGCACCTGGACTCGATGGCCAGCACCGTCGTCCAGACCTGCAACTACTGGAACACGGCCGACCAGTGCCGCTTCTGCGGGATCGGCGTCTCGCTGGCCGCGGGCAGCACCATCGTGAAGAAGACGCCCGAGCAGCTCGGCGAGGTCTCGGTGGCCGCGAAGGAGCTCGACGGCGCGGTGGACGCCACCCTGACCACCGGCAGCTCGACCGCGCCCGACCGCGGCGCGCGCTACGTCGCCCGGTGCGGCCGGGCCGTCAAGGACGCCTCCGGGCTCCCGGTGGAGATCCAGTTCGAGCCGCCGCGGGACCTCGCGATCCTCGACGAGGTCCACGACATGGGCGGGTCCGACGCCGTCGGCATCCACGTCGAGTCCTTCGACCCGCAGGTGCTGGCCCACGTCGCACCGGGCAAGGCGCGCACCGGGATCGAGACCTACTTCCGGACGTGGGAGCGCGCGGTCGAGCTGTGGGGGTCGGGTCGCGTGTCGACCTACGTCATCCTCGGCATGGGCGAGGACCCCGACCTGACCGTCGAGGCCTGCCGGCGCGCGGTGGACATCGGCGTCTACCCGTTCGTCGTCCCGCTGCGTCCCGTCGCGGGGAGCCTCATGGAGGACTGGGCGCCCCCGCCCGGCCCGTACAGCAACCGCATCTACTGGCAGGTCGCCGCGTACATGAGCCGGCGGGGCATGAGCGCGGACGACGCGGTGGCCGGCTGCGCGCGGTGCCAGGCGTGCTCGGCGATCAACGCGGTCCAGCAGCCGCTGCTGCAGATCGGCCCGCGTCCGGGCTCCGCCTCGTGAGGGGTCACCCGTGACCGAGGTGCGGGTCGCGCCCGCGCAGGCCGACTGCCGCCTCGTCGCGGACGCCGCGGAGGCCGAGGAGCACCACCGCATCCGGCGGGCGGTGTTCGTGGCCGAGCAGGGCATCTTCGACGGGACCGACGTCGACGCCCACGACGCCCGGCCCGACGTGCTGCAGGTCGTCGCGTGGATCGACGGGCGGGCCGCCGGCGTGGTGCGGCTCTTCCCGCTGGCGGCGGGTGACCCCGACGGCGAGTGGCAGGGCGACCGGCTCGCCGTGCTCCCCGGGTTCCGCACCGCGCGCGTCGGTGGCCCGCTCGTCCGGTTCGCCGTCGCCACGGCGGCCGCGCGCGGGGGCAGGCGCATGGTCGCCCACGTGCAGCGGGACAACCGCCGCTTCTTCGAACGGCTGGGCTGGACCGCGCGGGCGGACGAGATCTACGCGGGCCGGCCCCACGTGGTCATGGACATCGCGCTGCGCTGAGGGTCGTGGCGTCCGTCAGTGCGTGCTGGGTGACGGCACCGCGAGCCGCCCGCGCGCGACGAACCGGGTGCGCAGCTCGGGCGGCAGCGCGGCGGCGATCCGGTCGCGGGCCGCCTCCCGCGCCGACGGCGCGCCGATCTGCGCCACCACCAGGTCCGAGCGGGTCTGCGCGGCCACGGTCGCGGCGTCGGCGTCCCGCCCCAGGTGCTGGAGCGCCAGCGCCTCGTACTTCGTCGACCGGAACGTGCGGGCCTGCTCGAGGAGGGCCTCCGCGCGGGCGGGCTCCCAGCGGGCCTGCATCTCGAGCAGCCGCATCGCCGCCCGCGGCCGGAAGGGCAGGGGTCGGTCGAGCAGGGGCGCGGCGGCCTCGACCCGCGCCCCGGCGTCGTCGTCGCGGCCCGCCAGGAGGTCGCAGTCGGCGAGGGCCAGCAGGGCGTGCAGGCCTTGCTCCAGCTCGAGCGCCCCGCCGCCGCGGCTCGCCAGCTCGACGGCCTCCTCGGCGTGCTCGCGGGCCCGGCCGATGTCGCCGACCTCCTGCCACAGCCAGGACGTCGTCGTCTCGATCCCGGCGCGGTAGTAGCTGACGCCCGCCTCGTCGATCAGGCGCCGGGCGCGGTCCAGCGAGCGCAGCGCGCCGGCGAGGTCGCCGACGTCGCCCCGGGCCAGCCCGCAGAAGAACAGGCTCTGCAGCAGGGTGCGGAACTCGCCGGTGCGCGTGCACAGCGCGACCGCCCGCTCCAGCACCGCGCGAGCCTCGGCGAAGCGGTCCATGTGCTGCAGGAGCGCGCCCCGGTAGGCCATGGCGACCGCGCTCGTGGCGTCGTCGGCGTCGACGGCGAGCACCTGCTGGTAGGCGTGCGTCGCTCCCGTGTAGTCGCCGTCCCAGTGCCGGACGCGCCCGAGCAGCAGCAGTGAGGTCCGGCGCGCGCCCGGCGCCGCCGCCGCCGACTCGGCGAGGTGCCCGGCGCGCTCCGCGAGGTCCACGGCACCCAGCGCGTCGCGCGCCCAGAGCGCGGTCCAGCCGAGGCCCTCCAGGGCGCGCGCCTCGAGCTCTTCGTCGGCGAGGTCGCGGGCGAGGGCGAGCGCCTCGTCGTGGTCGTCGCGCGCGTCCTCGTGGTGCCCGAGGTCGGCCCGGACCCCTCCGCGGCGCACGAGCAGCGTGGCGTGCAGCGCCCGGTCACCGGCCCGGTCCGCGGCACCGAGAGCGGCGGTCAGGAGCTTGTCGGCCTCCTGGTGGGCGAAGACCATGTGCGCGGCGTCCGCCGCGGCCATCCACGACCTCGCCGCGGCCGCGTGGTCGCCGGCCGCCGCGTGGTGGGCGGCCGCGGCCTCCGGCCGGTCGGCGAGCAGGACCGCCGCGCGCCGATGCCTGCTGACGCGCACCGGCAGGGGAGCGGACTCGTAGGCGATCCGGCGCACGATGTCGTTGGCGAAGCGGTAGCGCGCGCCGTCGGTGAGCAGGAACCCGGCGCGGGTCGCGCGTCCGGCCCGGTGCGCGCACTCCTCGACGCCCACTCCGCTCAGCGCGGCGACCTCGTCGAGCCCGAACGACGTCCCGAGCACCGCGGCCTGGGCCAGCAGCACCGTGACGTCCTCGGCCGTCGCGGCGAGCCGGCGCGACAGGGCCTCCTGCAGCGAGCCGGGGATGGCCGGGGCGGTCGGGTCGTCGGCCGCCACATCCTCTCCGGCCGGGCCGGTCTCGGGGTGGCGGAGCAGCTCGCTGACGAGCAGCGGCGAGCCCCCGGTCCAGGAGGAGAAGCGCTCGAGGTCCTGCTCCCGCCCGGCGGCTGTGAGCAGGGCGCGCAACGCCTCCCGGGACAGCGGCCCGACGTCGAGGACGGTGGCGACGTCGCGGAGGGTCTCCGCGGCGCCGGCCGACTCGGCGGTCCGTTCGGTCGCGACGATCAGCACCCGGCGGGTCGCCAGGCGCGTGGCGAGGACGTGCAGCGCCTCGATCGTCGTCTGCCCGGCGTGCTCGAGGTCCTCGACGGCGAGCAGCAGGGGACGCGTCTCGCCGACCTGGCCGAACAGCTCCGCCATCGCCTCGAGCGTGCGTCGCCGGCGCAGCTCGGAGTGCGACGGGGCGGGTGCCCGGTGGGGGGCCACCTCGCCGACGAGGTCGGCGAGCGCGGCGCGATCGCGCTCCGAGAGCAGGTCCCCGGCCCCGGGCGCCAGGCGCAGGACGACGTCCCGGACGGCCTCGGCGAGCGGCTGGAGGTAGAGCGAGCGCTCCGCGCCCGAGCAGCGCACCGCCGCGACGAGCCCCCCGCTGCGCCGGGCCTCGACCCGCAGCGCCTGGCTGAGCGCGCTCTTGCCGATCCCGGCCTCCCCGGTGACCAGGACCAGGCCGCCCCGGCCCCGGGCCGCCGCCGACCAGGCCCGCGAGAGCACCGCGTGCTCCGACTCACGGCCGATGAGCGGCGACGGTTCCGGTGCGGAGGCCGTGGGTGGGGCCGAGAGCGGGGGCGGGGCCGGCTCGGGCTCGGCGACGGGTGCCTCCGACCCGTGGCGCAGCACGGCGAGGAAGACCTCCTGCGTGCTCGGCGAGGGGTCGCTCCCGAGGTCGGTGGCGAGGTGGCGTCGCAGGTCGTCGTAGGCGCCGAGGGCATCGGCGTGCGCGCCGCGGCGCTCGTGGGCGGTCATGAGCGCCCGGGCGGCGGGCTCGTCCAGGGGGTTGTCGGTGAGGGCCCGGGACGCCTCGTCGACGGCCGTCTCGAGGTCGCCGAGGTCGAGGGCGGCGGTCCAGCGACAGGTGCGGGCCCGGGAGAGCGCGCCGGCGACCGACGCGCGGACCGTGTCGACCCAGTCGGCGTCCGGTTCGCCGGCCAGGGGGACGCCCGCGGTCAGCAGTCCCTCGGCGACCTCGGCGCTCATCGCGGCGAGGGCCCGCAGTCCCCGCGTGAGCTCACGCTCGGCGGTGGCCACCAGGTCGAGCGCCTCGGAGACGTCGACGACGGTGGTGTCGTCGCGCACCAGCCGGTAGGCCCGCGGATCGCCCTCGACCCGGTCGCGTCCCAGCGACCGTCGCAGGCGGCTGACCAGGGCGGCGAGGTTGCGCGCCGGCTCCGCGGGCTGCCGGTCGCGCCACAGGAGGTCGGTCAGCACCGCGGTGGGCAGGAAGCGGCCGTGATGGGCGGCGAGGATGCACAGGAGCCGCTCCGCCTGCCCTCCGGGCACCGCCCCGTCGGGCACGCCCTCCACCCGGAATCGGCCGATCAGCCGAAGCCGGAGGGGTGGCGTGCTCACCCGTGGGATCGTACGGCGCGGCGCATGACGGGGGTCACGTTCCGGCCGTTGCCGACCGTTGCGCCCGGGGCTACCGACGGCCCCGAACGGCTCTGATACGTTGATCCCGTTGCCGTCTCGTTGTCCTCGCTGTGCTCTGAGCTTCGTGGATCATGTTGACATCGACCCGCTCGCACAGCTCGCCACATCTCCGTGCCGTGCCTTGAGTGGATCGGGCAACGCTCGAGAGCGGGCGAGGCCCGCTCTGTCCGACCTGAAAAAGAGGATGCATGTCCGACGGCACAGTCAAGTGGTTCAACGCCGAAAAGGGCTTCGGTTTCATCGCCCCGGATGACGGCGGCAAGGACGTCTTCGTCCACTACTCGGCCATCGAGGGTGGCGGCTTCCGCTCCCTCGAGGAGAACCAGCGGGTGAGCTTCGAGTCGAGCCAGGGCGCCAAGGGCCCCCAGGCGGACTCGGTCCGCCCCGCCTGACCTTCCCCAGCCTTCCCGGAGAATCCACTCCGGAGTGGCCTGGTCGGAGGCCGCCGTCAGGGTGCGCGTCCGACCTGCCGGGCTGTGATCCCGCGCCTCATACCCGCGGGATCACAGCCTTTCGGTATTTCTGGCCCCCTTGCGTCCGGGTCCGTCTGCGGTAGGAACGGCCTGTGAGCCGCATCAACGACGTGGGCGGGATGGTCGGGTTCCCGGCCGTGATCGAGGAGCCCGACGAGCCGGCGTTCCACGCCGACTGGGAGGCACACGTCTTCGCCCTCAACGGGGTCATGCTGCGTCGGGGCGTCTACAACCTCGACGAGTTCCGCGACGCCATCGAGCGGATGCCGCCTGCGGAGTACCTGGCGTCCTCGTACTACGAGAAGTGGTTCCACGCGATCACCACGCTGCTCGCGGAGAAGGGGATCGCCACGCCGGAGGAGCTCGCCGGTGGCTGATCGCTTCGCGCCGGGCGACCGCGTCCGAACCCGGACCGCCGACCCGCCGGGGCACACCCGGCTGCCGCGCTACGCGCGCGGGGTGTGCGGCGAGATCGTCGGCACCTGCGGGCGGCATCCGCTGGCCGACGAGCTCGCGCAGGGTCTCGACTCCGCCCCGCGCGCCGTGCACCAGGTGCGGTTCCGGGCCAGCGACCTCTTCGGTCCCGGCGAGGACGGCCGCGACCACGCCGTCGTCGTCGAGCTCTGGGAGGACTACCTGGAACCGACCTCCCCGGATCCCGCCCCGGAGGGAGACCCCACATGAGCACCACGCACGACGACGGACCGCTCGCCGCGCGGGTCCGGCACGTGGAGGCGCTGCTGGAGGAGCGGGGGTGGCTGGCGGACGGGGAGCTCGACGCGCGCATCGACGCGTTCGCCGCCGGCGGCTCCCCGGCCAACGGCGCGGCGATCGTCGCGCGGGCCTGGGTCGACCCGGGCTTCCGCGAGCGCCTGCTGGCCGACGCGAGCACCGCGATCGAGGAGCTCGGGATGTCGATGGCGGCGGGCCTGCAGGTGCAGCCGCTGGTCGCGGTCGCCAACACCGCCGACGAGCACCACGTCGTCGTCTGCACGCTGTGCTCGTGCTACCCCGTGGCGCTGCTCGGCCCGTCGCCGACCTGGTACAAGAGCGAGGCCTACCGGTCGCGGGTGGTGCGTGATCCCCGCGGGGTCCTGCGCGAGTTCGGCCTCGAGCTGCCCGACGCCGTGCACATCACCGTGTGGGATGCGAGCGCGGAGACGCGGTACATGGTGGTGCCGCGTCGCCCGGAGGGCACCGACGACCTGTCCGAGCAGGAGCTCGCCGGACTCGTGACGCGCAAGGGGCTGATCGGCACCGCCGCAGTGTGACCGGTGTGACCCGTGCGCCGGCCCGGCCGCGGAGCCCGAGATTCGGTTAGCGTTGCTCACGATGGCAGAGCAGTCGGGGCAGTCGGGGCAGGCCGAACAATCGGCGGTACGCGTCGGATCCGGTGCCGTCGCGATCACCACCGCGACGGTGCTGCCGATCTTCCTGCTCGGCGCGCTCTCGGTGCAGGTCGGTGCCGAGCTGGGCTTCGACCCGGCGGCGCTGGGTCTGATCGTCTCGGCGTACTTCGGCGTGTCCGCCCTGGTGTCGCTCCCGGTGGGGAAGCTGGTCGAGAGGCTCGGGTCGCGGCGCACCAGCCGGATCGCGCTGGTGGGGGCCGCGATCTCGATGCTGCTGATCGCGGGCCTCGCGCGCAGCTACGCGGCCGTCGTGGCGATCGTGCTGCTGGGGGCGTGGACCAACGTCATGGGCCAGCTCAGCACGAACCTCACGCTGGCCAGGGCGATGCCGGCCCGCCGTCTGGGGCTGTCGTTCGGGGTCAAGCAGGCGTGCGTCCCGCTGGCGACGCTGCTCGCGGGCCTGGCCGTGCCTGCCGTGGGCCTCACCGTCGGGTGGCGGTGGGCGTACGTGATCGCGGCCGGGATGGCGCTCGGCGCCCTGGCCGTCGCGCCACGCGGGTCCGGCCCCGAGGAGCGGTCGGCCGCCGGGAAGGCCGATCGCGCGACCGGGGCTCTGGCCGTGGTCGGGATCGCGGCGGGACTCGGCGCCGCGAGCTCGACCGGCCTGAGCATCTTCCTGGTGGCCTCCGCGGTCGACCAGGGCGTGGCCCCGGGCCTCGCCGGCCTGGTCCTGACGCTCGGCAGCGTCGTCGCCGTCGTGATGCGGATGCTCCACGGCTGGCTCGCGGACCGGCGCGCGGGCGGCCACGTGGCGGTGGTCGCCGGGTCCCTGCTCCTCGGCGCCGCCGGGGTGCTCCTGCTCGCGGTCCCGGGGTCGGTGGCCCTGGTCGTCGGCACCGTCCTCGGCTTCGGGCTCGGATGGTCGTGGCCCGGTCTGCTCCAGTTCGCCGTCGTGCGCCTCAACCCGTCCGCCCCGGCGGCGGCCACCGCGATCGTGCAGGTCGGGGTGTACGCGGGCGGGTGCCTCGGTCCCGTCGGGTTCGGGTTGCTCGCCACCGGGGTCTCCTTCGCGGCGGCATGGATCGTCGCGGCCGTCGCGATGCTGATCGCCGGGGTCGGGGTGCTGGTGGGGCGCCGCATGCTCGTCCGCCACCGGGACGCCGCGTCGGCCCGGGACCTCCCCGCCGGAGTCCCGGTCGGACGGTAATCGGTTGTGCACCATTGACCGGGGAGTGGCCGTCGGCGACAGTGAACGTGATCACACCGCCGACCCACCACGTCACCGGCGGTCACCTCCGGGGAGGACCAGGTCATGGCTGAGCAGACCCTCTTCGAGCGCCTCGGCGGCGTCTACGGCATCTCCGGTGCGGTCGACGTCCTGGTCGACCGGCTCTTCGAGAACGCCGCGGTCAACGCCAACCCGGCCGTCCACGCGCACCACGGGGTCGCGGCGAACGCCCCGGGCTACAAGTTCCTCGTGACCGCCTGGTCGATCGAGGCCACGGGCGGGCCGAAGTGCTACGTCGGCGAGGACATGGTGAAGGCCCACGACGACCTGGCCATCGACGAGGCGGGCTTCGACGCCGTCGCGATGGAGATCGCGGCGACCCTGAACTTCCTCGGCGTTCCGGCGGCCGAGCACCGGGAGTTCATGGACATCATCGAGAGTTACCGCTCCCAGGTCGTGCAGGCGACGGCGGCCTGACCTCGGCGTCCCGGCGCAGACTCAGCCCGACCCGGTCGCGATCCGGACGAGGTCCTCCGACGGCCCGGTCAGCGGGCGGCCGCGGTGCCACACGGCGGACAGCGCGCGGTGCAGCGCCACCCCGCGGACCGGGACCGCGACGAGGGTGCCGGCGGCGAGGTCCGGGGCGACGGCCAGCGAGCTGAGCACCGCGGGCGCCACCCCGCCCGCCGCCGCGTTCTTGATCGCCGTCGTCGAGGCCAGCTCGAGGACGGGCTCGGCGAGCGAACCGATCGCCCGCTCGAGGTGGGACCGCGTCCCGGAGCCGTGCTCGCGCGCCACGAGCGGGGTGGTGGCCAGGCGGGCGGCGTCGATCCCGTGCCGGCGGCGGGCCCACGGGTGGTCGGGGGAGACGACGACGGTGAGCTGGTCCCGCGCGACGACCTGGGCGTCGAGCTCGTCGGGCACGGTCGGCGCCTCGACGAAGCCGACGTCGGCGCGGTCGGCGAGCACGTCGGCGGCGACGTCGGTGGAGTTCTGGGACGACAGCGACACCGCGGTGCCGGGGTTGCGGGTCCGCAGGGCGACCAGCCAGCGGGGGAGCAGGTACTCGGCCACCGTGAGGCTCGCGGCCACCCGCAGGCGGCTCGACTGCTCGGCGCGCAACGAGGCGATCCCGGCCTCCAGCGCCTCGGCCGCGTCGACCGCGGACCGCGCCCACCCCGCGACCAGCGCGCCCGCCGGGGTCAGCGTGGTCCCACGCGGCGAGCGCTCGAGCAGCGTCACGCCGAGGGCGGCCTCGAGCGAGCGCACGCGGGCGCTGACCGCGGCCTGAGAGACGCCGTGCGCCGCCGCAGCGCGGCCCATGCTGCCGCGCTCGGCGACCGAGAGCAGCAGGTCGTAGGGGCCGAGATCGGCCACGCGGGGCGGTAGGGGCACAACCGCAGCTTATGGGTGCATGAGGTCGGGCCACCTACTCGGGGAGGTCGCGCGGCAGCAGCATTCCCGTCATGACGGTGATCAGCGACGAGCGACCGACGACCCTCCCGCCGGCCCCTGCAGTGGCCCCGGCCGCTCGTCCGCGCCGCCTCCTCCGGGACCTCGACCGGCCCGGTGCGGTGTTCGCGAACCTCGGCCCGAACTGGTTCTCCACCGTCATGGGCACCGGCGTCGTCGGTGGCGCCGCGGCGAGCCTGCCGGTGGCCGTCCCCGGTCTGCGGGTGTTCGCGACCGTCGTCTGGGGCGTCGCCTCGGTACTGCTGGTCGCGCTCGTCGCGGCGTGGGCCGTCCACTGGCTGCGTCACCCCGCCGCCGCCCGTCGCCACGCGAGCAACCCGGTGATGGCCCAGTCCTTCGGGGCGGTCGCGATGGCCGTCATGACCGTCGGCGCCGGGACGGTGCTGCTCGGCGGGCCGGTGCTCGGGGTCGGCCCGGCGGTGGCGGCCAGCAGCGTGCTCTGGGGCGCCGGCACCGTGATCGGCCTGATCACGGCCGTCTGGATCCCGTACCGGATGATCACCGAGCACGAGATCGCTGCCGACGGCGTGTTCGGCGGCTGGCTGATGCCGGTGGTGCCGCCGATGGTCTCGGCCGCCGACGGGGCCCTGCTCCTGCCGCACCTGGACGCGGGCACGGCCCGCACGACGCTGCTACTGGCCTGCTATGCGATGTTCGGGATGAGCCTGCTCGCCACACTCGCGATCCTGCCCCAGATCTGGCACAAGCTCGTCGTCCACGGCACCGGCCCGGCCGCGGCGGTACCGACGATGTGGATCGTGCTCGGCCCGCTCGGCCAGTCGGTGACCGCCGTGAACCTGCTCGGCGGCCAGGCCGCCGGCAGCCTGCCCGAGCCCTACGCCACCGGCGCCGCGGTCCTCGGCCTGCTCTACGGCGTGCCGGTGTGGGGCTTCGCGATGCTCTGGCTCGCCCTCGCCACGGCCGTGACGATCCGTACCGCCCGCCGCGGCCTGCCGTTCTCGCTGACCTGGTGGAGCTTCACGTTCCCGGTCGGTACCTGCGTCACCGGCACCAGTGCCCTCGCCGCCCGCCTCCCGTTGCCCGCGCTCGCGGGCGCCGCGGTCGTGCTCTCCGTCGTGCTCCTCGCCGCGTGGGCCGTCGTGGTCGTCCGGACCGTGCACGGCGGTGTCGTCCGCGGGCACCTGTTCGCCTGACCGATTCGTCTGTTTGGTGGCGTTCGGGAACTCCGCCCTCCGGGCAGCCGTTGTCCTGACGACGAAGGAGGCTCCATGGGATTCCGATTGCTGCCCCACGTCCATCCCCGCCACCACCTGCGGCGGACGTTCCGGCTCGGCCCGGTCCGGCTGCACGCCGGGCCCGACGGTGTGAGCTGGGGGCTCGGCGCCGGACGCTGGTCGTGGAACGCGAAGAGCCGGCGCCACACCGTCGACACCCCCGGCCCGGGCTACTGGCAGAGCAAGGGCCGGCGGTAGCTACACCACGGACGTCGTGGTGCCCGGCTCGCCGGTGCCGAGCCACTGCCGTCCGAGGCGGGCGAGCGTGCCGTCGGCGCGCAGCCCGTCGAGGGCGTCGTCGATCCGCCCGGCGAGCCCGGCGTCGTCCCGGCGCACGGCCACCCCCAGGTCTTCCCGGGTGATCCCGGTCTGCACCACGGCCAGCGACGGCCGGTCGCGGGTCAGCCACCGCATCACGGGTTCGAGCTTCATGAACGCGTCGATCCGGCCGGTGGCGAGGTCGTCGAGCGCGACGAGGATGTCGCGGTAGGCGTAGCGGCGGACCCCGGCGATGCGCCCGGTACGGGCCAGGTCGTCGGCCACCGGTTCGGAGGTGTTGCCGTGCTGCACCCCGACCGCGCGCCCGGCGAGGTCGTCGACGCCGTGGAGGTCCGGGTTCCGCTCGCGGTCGACGACGAGGCTCTGCCCGGAGCGCACGTACGGCCGGCAGAAGCGGGCGAGGGTGCGGCGGTGCTCGGTGATCGTCGCGCCGGACGCGACCACGTCGTACCGGCCGCGGTCGAGGCCCGCGAAGATGCCGTCGAAGTCGTCGGCCGCGTAGCGGACGAGCACGAACTCCCGGCCCAGCGCCGTGGCGACGGCCTGCATGACGGCCGGGTCGAAACCGACGGCACCACCCCCCGGCCCCTCGAGCTCGAAGGGTGGGTCGGGCAGCGCCGAGCCGACCCGCAGCGTCCCCGCGTCCACGCCGGCAGTGTGCTCGGCTGGTGCGGTCGGGGGAAGGTCCTCGGGCATCCACCGTGGCGGCTGCGCCGCACGTCGGTATCCGGGTGGAAAGCGGCGGGTGGAGGCGGTGTTCAGAGCCCGGACCAGGCAGGATGTCGTCCGTCAGGGAGCCGACGGCCGGAATGGCGAGGATGAGCACGGACGACGAGCACGCACGGCACCGCCAGGGCGATGCCGACACGCTCGTCCATCCCGCCCTGTTCTACGCCGACGACGAGGCCTACCTCGCCGGTACCGTCCCGTTCCTGCGCGAGGGGATCGACGCCGGCGAGCCGGTGATGATGGCGGCCCCGCCGGACCGGCTCGACCTCGTGCACGCCGCCCTCGGTCCGCAGACCTCCGACGTCGTCCTCCACGACATGACGGTCGCCGGCCGCAACCCCGGGCGCATCATCGCCGGCGTGCTGCGGGCGTTCGTGGACGAGCACGCCGGCCGGCGCGTGCGGATCATCGGCGAGCCGATCTGGGCCGGCCGCAGCCCGGCGGAGTACGCCGCGGCGGTGCAGCACGAGGCGCTGATCAACGTCGCGCTGGCGGACCGTCCCGCGACGATCCTCTGCCCGTACGACACCACCGCGCTCGCCCCGGCGATGGTGGCCGACGCGGAGCGCACGCACCCGGTCATCCTCGAGCGGGGCACCAGTTCGGCGAGCACGCACTACGCGGACCCCGCGGAGCTCGCGCAATGGGTCAGCGGTCCGCTCGCCGATCCCGACGAGATCGGCGAGACGCTGGTCTTCGGCGCACCGGACGGACCGCGGGTGGTGCGCCGCGCCGTCGCCGAGCACGCACTGCGCGCCGGGCTCGACGAGGACCGTGCCGCCGACCTGAGCCTCGCCGCCTACGAGGTCGCGGTGAACACCGTGGTGCACACCGGGCGCCCGGGCCTGCTCGCGCTGTGGACGCGGGAGCAGGGCCGGGGCGCGGAGGGGGAGCCCGCCGCGGTGGTGTGCGAGGTGCAGGACAGCGGGTGGATCGCCGACCCCCTCGTCGGCCGGCACCGCAGCGGACCCGCCGAAGGGCGTGGGTACGGCCTGAGCCTCGCCCACCAGCTGTGCGACCTCGTGCAGATCCACAGCGACCCGGGGGACGGGACGACGGTGCGGATGACGGCGTGCCTCCCGCCCGGGCCGGACCTCAGCGCTCGCGGCGCATCAGCCAGGCGTCCGTGACCAGCTCGGTCAACCGCACGACGTCCACCTTCTCCAGACGCAGCATCACCAGTGGCAACCCCTCGTAGGACGGGGTCGAGAAGAACAGGTCGGGCTCGCCGAGCAGCAGCGCCTGGCGCTCGGCCTCGTCGCCGACGAAGAGCACGGCGACGTCGGTGCGCAGCACGCGGCGCCCGCCGCTGCGGTCCGGGTACGACCAGACGAAGCCCCGACCGTCCACGCGGAAGTCGAAGCCGTCGCTGTCGATCTCTTCCACGCCGTCGAGCCCCAGGGCGAGTCGACGGACGTCGTCCACGTCGGCCATCGTCGGTGAGCTTCCCAGACGCGGGTGCCGGCGAGGAGGGTCGTGCCCATGGCCGATCCCCGTGCACTGGTGCCCGCCGCCATCGACCGGTTCACGATCCGGGTCCGTGCTGTCGATCCCACGGGATGGGACGCCCCGACGCCGTGCAGCGCATGGTCGGTCCGCGATCTCGTCTCCCACCTGTGCTTCGAGCACCTCTGGGCGCCGCACGTCCTGGCCGGGACGCCCATGGACGAGGTCGGCGACCGGTACGCGGGCGACCTGCTCCAGGGCGACCCGCCCGCGGCGTGGTGGCGCGCCGTCGCCCGGTCGCGGCCGCTGTGGACCGCCACCGAGGGGCACGCCGCGCAGGTGCACACGTCGTTCGGGTGGCTCCCGGTCGGGGAGTACGCCGAGCAGATGCTGCTCGACCTGACCGTGCACGAGTGGGACCTCGCCCGCGGGGCGGGGCTCCACGAGACGCTGGACGAGGTCGGCGTCGACCGCGCGCTGGCCTACATCCGCAGCGACCCGATCATGCTCACCGGCGCGGGTCTGTGGGGCGAGCCGGTGCCGCCCACCGGCCCCACGGCCCGCGACGAGCTGCTCGCGCTGCTCGGCCGCCGCGTGTAGGGCAGGTTCTCCGGTCATGACGACCCGCCCCGTGACGGTCGACGTGGACACGACCGACGATGCCGCAGGCCTGGCCCTCGTGACCGTCGACCACCCGCCGCTCAACCTCTACGACCAGGCCCTGCACGAGGCGCTGCGCGATGCCGTCGCCGAGCTGGAGCGTGTACGGCCGCGGGCGGCGCTGGTGCGCGCCGAGGGCAAGGTCGTCAGCGGCGGCGTCGACGTCAAGCAGATCTTCCACCCCATGGCGCAGGCCGGCGACGTCGACCGCGGGACCCGCTACTTCGACGAGCTCGTCGACCTCGGCCGGCGGATCCACCGGCTGCCGTTCCCGACGGTCTTCGCCGCGCACGGGCTGACGCTGACCTGGGCGTTCGAGGTGGCCCTGGCGTGCGACCTCATCGTCGCGAGCCCGCGCGCCTCGTTCGGGCTGATCGAGGCGACCGTCGGCCTGACCCCGGCGATGGGCGGTACGCAGCGCCTGGCCGAGCGCGCCGGCCCGGGACGCGCGCGCCTGCTGGTGATGACCGGCGGGCGCTTCGGCGCCGAGGAGCTCGAGCGCTGGGGTGTGGTCGACCGTCTCCTGCCCGCGGAGGGCTTCGACGACGCCGCCCGGGAGCTCGCGGCCTCGCTGGCCGCCGGCCCGACGAGGGCGCACGCGGCCACCAAGGAGATCCTGCGCCACCTCGCCGAGGGCGGCCTCGAGGCGGCCCACCGCGTGACGCCGGGCGCCGCGGGGCAGCTGTTCGCCACCGCCGACCTGCAGAACGCGATGGCGTCGTTCGTCGAGCAGGGCCACGGGAAGGCGACCTTCCGGGGCGAGTGAGGGGCGTGCTCTGCGGGCGGGCTCAGCCCCGCAACGGCTCGACGTACCCCTTCACGGTACTCCCGGTCCCGCAGGAGTTGGATCAACCCGTGGCTCCTTTCGCCCGTGTGGTCGCACGTGCGCTCGGCCCTGTCCTGCGCGGTCGGGTGCGCTTCGCCGTCCCGACGCGGGCGCGGCACTTCGCCCTGACGATCGACGACGGGCCCGACCCGTCGACCACCCCGGCACTGCTGGACGTGCTCGCACGGCGGGGCGCCCACGCGACGTTCTTCGTCCTCGGCGAGCGGGCCGAGCGCCACCCCGACCTCGTCGCCCGCCTCGTGGGCGAGGGCCACGAGCTCGGGAACCACACCTGGCGGGACGAGCCGAGCTGGCGCCTGGAGCACCAGGCGTTCCGGGACTCGCTGCGGCGTTCGCAGCGGACGCTGGAGGCGCACGCCCCGGTGCGGTGGTTCCGGCCGGGCTCCGGGTGGCCGACGGGGGAGCACCTCGCGATCGCGGAGGAGGAGGGCCTGCACGCCGTGCTCGGCAGCGCGGTGGCGGTCGCCGGGGCCGGCGCCGGCACGGCGGGGACCGCGCGGTGGCTGGACGCGGTCGTCCGACGCGGCGCCGTCGTGGTCCTGCACGAGGGCCCGGGACGCGGGGCGGTCGCCGGCACCGTCGACGCCCTGCTCGCGCGGACCGGGCGACGCGGGCTGGCGGCGGTGACGCTCTCGGAGCTCGCGCGGTGATCGGATTCGTCCGAGCCCGGTGTCGCCGGGTGGGCCCCTCATGTCGACCATGAGCGACGTCGTGGTGGTGGGCGCCGGGGTGATCGGCCTGTCGAGCGCGATCCGGCTGGCCGAGGGGCGCGCGCCGGCGGTCGATCGTCAGCGGTCGTCGTCCACCAGGTGGATCGCGGCCTCCTCGGCGCTCGCCCCGGCACCGTCGACGCCGACGTCCTCGGCGAAGAAGTCCTCGCCGTCCTCGCTCAGGACGAGCCGCCCGGAGCGCTCGTCGCCGACCTCGTCGTCGCGGAGCTCGCCGTCGGTGTCGGACTCGTCGCCGAGGCCGTCCCCGTCGTCGGTGTCCTCGTCGTCGGGCACCTCGCGGCGCAGGCGGTCGGCCAGCGGCTCGCCCTCTTCCTCCTCCTCGGGCGTGACGCCCCAGGCGGTGGTGCCCCAGGGCTGCTCGTTCGGGGAGACGCCCTCGTCGAGCGGGTCGTCGAGGTCGGGGTTGTCGAGGGACTCGGCCTCGTCGAGCTGCTCGAAGACGGTGTCGTCGTCGGTGTCGGGGTCGTCCCCGTCGGGGGTCTCGGGTGTGGTCACGTGCCCAGTGTGCCCGTGGCTCAGATGTCCGTGGCCCGTCAGTCGCCGGGCGGGGTCCGGTACCGGGCGGCGTAGCGATCGGCCGCCGCGGCGTCCTTCTCGGCCGTGCGCTCGGCGCGCGTCGCGGGGCCGGTGCCCACCGGGTAGCCCGCCTTGACCAGGCGGTGCTCGGCGGTCTCGTGCAGGTAGCTGATCGAGAAGATCAGACCCATGATCGCCCCGCCGAGGGAGCACATGAGGCGCAGCCAGAGTGGGCCGGGGACGAAGACGACGATCGCGATGACGAACGGGGCGATCTGCACGACCGCGCGCAGGACGTGGCGCAGCCACCACGTGCGGCAGGTGGTGTCACGCAGCACCCACGGCGCGTACCGCGCCGGCAACGACCCGCCGAAGGCGTACCAGAGCCACTGCAGGGGGTTCGGGCGGCGGACGGTCACATCGGTCTCCATCGTTGGTGCACCAATGGTTTGCACACCAGTATTATGACCACGAACCGGCGACGAGGAGACGTGGGATGGGCGACACCGCACTGGAGGAGCTCGATCCCCTGGCCCTCGAGAACCAGGTCTGCTTCGCGCTCGCGGTCGCGGCCCGCACCGTGATCTCGGTGTACCGGCCGCTGCTCGAGCCGATGAACCTCACGCACCCGCAGTACCTCGTGATGCTCGCGCTCTGGCAGGACGCACCGCTGTCGGTGACGGAGCTCAGCCACCGCCTCGAGCTCGACCCCGGCACGCTCTCGCCGCTGCTCAAGCGCCTCGAGGCCGCCGGCTACCTCACTCGCGAGCGCGACCCGGGCGACGAGCGCTCGCTGGCCGTGCGCCTGACCCCGGCGGGTGTCGCGCTGCGCGCGCAGGCCGAGCAGATCCCGCCGGCCGTCGTCGAGCGCCTCGACATGGAGCTCGGTGAGCTGCGTGACCTGCACGGCGCCCTCACCGAGGTCATCGCCGCGGCCCGGCGCGCCCAGCAGCGCTAGCCGTCGTGCCCGGTGCCCTGGTCGGCGAGGACCCGGTGGGTGTCTAGTACGACCGCGGGAGGCCGAGGACGTGCTGGCCGAGGTAGGCGAGCACGAGGTTGTTGTTCACCGGCGCCACCTGGTAGAGCCGGGTCTCGCGGAACTTGCGTTCCACGTCCCAGGTGTCGACGAACCCGTAGCCGCCGTGGGTGTCCAGGCACGCGTTCGCGGCCTGCCAGCTGGCCTCACTGGCCAGCAGCTTGGCGAGGTTGGCCTGCTCGCCGCACTTCTCGCCGGCGTCGAACAGCGCCGCCGCCCGGTAGCGCATCAGGTCCGCGGCGGTGACCTGGCCGTAGGCGCGGGCGAGGGGGAACTGGACGCCCTGGTTCGCCCCGATCGGGCGCCCGAACACCTCGCGGTTGTTGGCGTAGGCGGTGGCGCGGGCGATGAACCAGTAGCCGTCGCCGACGGCTTCGGCGGCGAGCAGGATGCGTTCGGCGTTCCACCCGTCGAGCACGTAGCGGAAGCCCTTGCCCTCCTCACCGATCAGCGCCGAGGCCGGAACCCGCATGCGGTGGTAGCGGACCTCGTTGGTGGCGTAGTTGAACATCGTGCGCACCGGGGTGACCTGCAGCGTGTCGGGCTGGTCGCGGCGGATGTCGCGCAGGTCGACCAGGAACAGGCTGATCCCCCGGGTGCGCTCGGCCGGATCGTCGGCGCGCGGGGTCGTGCGGGCGAGCACCAGAGCGAGGTCGGACTGCTCGATGCGGCTGGTCCAGTTCTTGTGCCCGGAGATCACATACTCGTCGCCGTCACGCTCGGCGGTGGTGGCGATGTCGGTGGTGTTCGATCCCGCCTCGGGCTCGGTGATCGAGAACGCCTGCAGCCGCAGCGTCCCGTCCGCGATCGCCGGGAGATAGGTCTGCTTCTGGGCCTGCGAGCCGTGCTTGAGCACCGCACCCATGGTGTACATCTGCGCGTGGCAGCCCGCCGAGTGCCCGCCGGAGCGGTTGATCTCCTCGAGCACGATCGAGCCCTCGGTGATCCCGAGCCCGCCGCCGCCGTACTCGGCGGGGATCAGCACCGCCAGATACCCCGCCTCGGTCAACGCGTCGACGAACGCGTCCGGGTACTCCCGCGCCCGGTCCCGCTCCCGCCAGTACTCATCGGGGAACCGCGCACACAGCTCCCGCACCTCGCCCCGCAGCTTCTCCTGCTCCGGAGTCGTGACGATGGTGCTCGGGGCGTCCGCCATGGGCGCAGACCTATCACCGCGATCGCGCGGGCGCTCGGCGACACCTCACTTGACGCGGCGCCCATCAGTCCCACTACGCTACAACCAGATAGTCCTCTTTTCGTACTTCCAGTGCTGAGGAGTCGTGGTGGAGACGCACGTCCTGTCGACATCGGGTGCCGAGATCGCCTACGACGTCTACGGCCCGCTGCCGCCGGCCGACGGGCACCCGGTGCTGCTCATGATCGGCCAGCCGATGGACGCGAGCGGCTTCCGCGCTCTCGCGGCGCGCTTCGAGGACCGCACCGTCGTCGCCTACGACCCCCGCGGGCTCGGCCGCAGCACCCGGAGAGACGGCCTCGACACCAGCGTCCCCGCCACCCAGGCCGAGGACCTCCACGCCCTGATCGCCGAGCTCGGCGCCGGCCCCGTCGACGTGTTCGGCAGCAGCGGGGGAGCGATCGCCGGTCTCGCGCTCGTGACGGCCCACCCCGAGGACGTCGTGACGCTCGTGGCTCACGAGCCGCCGATCATCGGCGTGCTGCCGGACGCCGAGGCGGCCCAACGGGCGGCGAAGCAGTTCCGCGACGCCTACCGGGCGAAGGGCTGGGGCCACGGCATGGCGGGCTTCATGTCCCTGGGGATGTGGCAGGGCGAGTTCACCGACGAGTACTTCGCCCAGCCGGCGCCCGACCCCGCGATGTTCGGCATGCCGACCGAGGACGACGGGTCCCGCGACGACCCGCTGCTCTCCGCGCGCTCCGTCGCCGTCACCGACTACGAGCTCGACGTCGACGCCCTCATGGCGGCGCCGACCCGCGTCGTCATCGGCGTCGCCGAGGAGACGGCCGGGACGTTCACCGCGCGGACCTCGGTGGCCACCGCCGAGCGCCTCGGCCAGGAGGCCGTGGTCTTCCCGAGCCACCACGGCGGCTTCCTCGACGGCGAGTTCGGCTGGCCCGGCAAGCCGGACGAGTTCGCCGTCGTGCTCCGGACCGTGCTCGACGGCGGTGCGTGAGGGGGGGCGTCAGCAACCTCAGCGGCTGACTGTCTCTCATCGCCATGCTTCGGAAACCGAAGGGTCGTGGGACGGGAGAGAGCCGGGCTCGCCGGGTCGGGCCCGACCGGCGAGCCTCTACTGCGCGAGCAGGCGCAGGAGGCGGGCGAGCTCGGCGCGGTCGTCCTCGTCGAGGCTCGCGAACACGCGATCGGCCTCGACGGCGCGCGCCGCCTGCACCGCCCGCCCGAGCTCGGCACCGGCCTCGGTGGCGACGACCTGGGTCGCCCGCCGGTCCTCGGGATCGGGTCGGCGCTCGACCAGGCCGCGCTCGGCGAGCGCGTCGACGACCTCGGTGGCCGAGCGGGGCGCGATGCGCAGGTGGTCGGCGAGCTCGCCGGATCGCACCGCGCCATGGCGCAGCAGCACGCCGAGCGCCCGGAGCTGGGAGGGCGAGACGCCCCAGGGCGCGAGCGCCTCGCGGGACTGGTGGCGCAGCCGGCGCGCGACCTGCCAGAACGCCTCGGCGAGCGAGCCCTGCTCCGGACCGTCGCTGCGCTCGTCGTCCACGGGGAATACCCTTCGCGAGTTGTTGTTGTATCCTCACGTTGAGGTTACCTCAACAAAACCACCACCGAGGAGCCGCCCCTTGCCCCGCCCCCCTGAACCCAGCCGTGAGACCCGTGCCCAGGACGCCGAGCTGGCGCGCCAGGTCTCCCTGCGCCGCGTCGCGCGCCTGTTCCGTCAAGACCGGCGCCCGCTGGCCGTCGTCGTCGTGGTCATCGTCGCGTCCTCGATCGTCGCCATGGCCTCGCCGTTCCTGCTCCGCGCCGTCATCGACGAGGCGCTCCCGCAGCGCGACCTGCGCCTGCTCGTCCTGCTCGCCGCCGGGATGATCGGCGTCGCCGCCGTCACCGCGGCGCTCGGCGTCGTCCAGACCTGGATCTCCACCGGCGTCGGTCAGCGCGTCATGCACCGTCTGCGCACCGACGTCTTCGCCCACCTGCAGCGCCAGTCGCTCGGCTTCTTCACGCGCACCCGCACCGGCGAGGTGCAGTCGCGCATCACCAACGACATCGGGGGCATGCAGACAGTCGTCACCTCGACGGCGACGTCGATCGCCGCCAACCTCACGACGGTCGTCGCCACCGCCGTCGCCATGGTTGCCCTGTCCTGGCAGCTCGCGCTCGTCACCCTGGTCGTGCTGCCGCCGGCGGTGCTCGTCAGCCGCCGCGTCGCGCGCATGCGCCGCGAGCTGACCGCGGCACGCCAGCGCGAGCTCGCCGACCTCAACGTCACCATCGAGGAGGGCCTGTCGGTCGACGCCGCCGCGCTGCACCGCACGCTCGGCACCGGCCCCGCCCTCGTCGAACGCTTCACGTCGTCCTCGGCGCGCCTCACCGAGCTCGAGCTGCGCTCGCAGCTGGCCGGACGCTGGCGCATGGCCACGATGGGCGTCGTCTTCGCGGCCATCCCGGCCCTGATCTACGTCGGCGCGGGCCTGCCCTGGACCGTCGGCGCGCTCTCGATCGGCACCCTCGTCGCCTTCACCTCGCTGCAGGCCGGCGTCTTCCGTCCGCTCTCGGGGCTGCTCGACGTCGGCGTCCAGGTGGCCAGCTCGCTGGCACTGTTCGCCCGGATCTTCGAGTACCAGGACCTGACGGTGGACATCGCGGATCCGGACGAGCCGGTGTCGCTGACCGACGTGCGCGGCGACCTGCGCATCGAGGGCGTCACGTTCACCCACCCCGGCGGCCATCGACCCGCCCTCGACGACGTCGACCTGACGGTGCCCGCCGGCACGACGCTCGCGCTGGTGGGGGAGACCGGGTCGGGCAAGACGACGCTCGGCGCGCTCGTCGCCCGCCTCCACGACCCCGACGCCGGGCGCATCACCATCGACGGTGTCGACCTGCGCGACCTGCGGCTGGCCGATCTCGCCGGCGTCGTCGGGGTGGTCAGCCAGGAGACCTATCTCCTGCACACCACCGTGCGCGAGAACCTGCGCGCGGCCAGGCCGGACGCGACCGACGCCGAGATCGAGGCCGCCGCCCGCGCGGCCCGCATCCACGACGTCGTCGCCGCCCTGCCCGAGGGCTACGACACGATGGTCGGCGCCCGAGGCCACCGCTTCTCGGGCGGCGAGAAGCAGCGCATCGCCATCGCCCGCACGCTCCTGCGCGACCCGCGGGTGCTCGTCCTCGACGAGGCCACCAGCGCGCTCGACACCGAGACCGAGCGGGCCGTGCAGCTCGCGCTCGACGACCTCGCCCGCCACCGCACCACGCTGACCATCGCGCACCGCCTGTCGACCGTGCGGCACGCCGACCGGATCGCGGTGCTGGACCACGGCCGGGTCGTCGAGACCGGCACGCACGCCGAGCTGGTCGATCGCGAGGGGCGCTACGCGGCGCTCGCGGCCTGAGCCCCGAGAACCCCGAGTCCCGAGAACCCCGAGCCCCGGACATGCGAAAGCCCGCCCCGATCTGGTCGGGGCGGGCTCGGTCTGTGGACGGGTCAGCGAGCGGCGCGGTCGATCCACCGGGGGTCGACACCGTTGCGGTGCTGCTCGATGCGGCGCAGCCGGGTGCGCGCCTGGTGGGTCAGGCCGTCGAGGCGGTCGAGGAGCTGACGCAGCTCGGCGAGCTCGACGTCGAGGGCGTCGACCTCGGATTCGGTGGTGGTGCGTGCGGGCACGGAAACCTTCGTTCGGGGCGCGGTGTTCGGGCGGCATCTGGACCGGGACCGAGGCTACCGGATCGATCCAGACGCCATCCAGCGTACGCCGTTCTCGTCATCTGGTTGCGCACCACCGTTCCCGTCGCGGTCACCTTCGTCACCGCCGCGCCACGCCCCGGACCACCTGAGCGACGAGGGTGCGGGCCAGGTCCTCGGTCAGCGGCTGGTCGGGGATCAGCAGCCGGTGGTAGCAGGCCCCCCACAGCTGGTCGACCACCGCTTCGGCGTCGACGTCGTGCCTGAGCTCGCCGCGGTCGCGCGCCTGTTCGATCGCCGCGACGGCGAGCGCCCGGCGCGGCGCGGAGTAGTGCTCGCGGTAGGCCGCGGCGAGCTCGGGGTCGGTCTGCGCCGAGCCGATCAGCTCCGCGATCACGCGTCCCGCGGGCGTCTGCGTCATCAGCCGGACGAACGCGGTGAGCTGGTCGGTGAGGTCGGCGGCGATGTCACCGGTGTCGGGGAACGCGAGCGTGCTCTGCACCGAACGGAAGTAGGCCTCGAGGGCGAGCGCGCCCCGCGACGGCCACCACTTGTGCAGGGTGGTCCGGCTCGCGCCCGAGATCGCCGAGACCCGCTCGAAGGTGAAGCCGGCCATGCCCTCGGCGAGCAGGAGCTCGCCCGCGGCGGCCAGCACCTCGCCGCGCACCTCGTCGGCCGGGCGCCGGCCCCGTCCCCGGGGCCGGCGCTGATCGTCCACGACCGGCGATGCTAGCGATCTCCCGCTCATGCCCGGACGTGGAGCAGGGCCTCTCAGGCGAGTCCGCCGTTGGCGAACAGGGTCTGGCCGTTGACCCAGCGGGCGGGTCCGGCGAGGAAGGCGACGGCCTCGGCGATGTCGTCGGGCTGCCCCAGGCGCTCGAGCGGCGCGGCCTTCGCGAGCCCGGCGACCTGCTCCTCGGTCTTGCCGTCGAGGAACAGCGGCGTCGCGGTCGGGCCGGGCGCCACCGCGTTGACGGTGACATCGCGGCCGCGCAGCTCGCGGGCGAGCACCGGGACGAGGGCCTCGACGGCGCCCTTGCTGGCGACGTAGCCGCCGTAGGTGGGGAACGACAGGCGCGTCACCGACGTCGAGAACGCGACGATCGCGCCGCCGGCGCGGACCCGGCGGGCGGCCTGCTGGGCGACGACGACGGTGCCGCGGATGTTGGTGCGGTGCATGCGGTCGAGGTCGTCGAGATCGAGCTCCGCGATCGGCGCCAGGACCATGATCCCGGCGGTGTTGGCGACGACGTCGATCCCGCCGAACGCCGCCTCGACGGCGTCGAACGCGGCGTCCATGTCCGCGGGCTCCGCGACGTCGCCGCCGACGGCGATCGCCCGCCCACCGGCCCTCTCGATGGCGCTGACGACCGCCTCGGCCCGGGCCTTGTTGCCCGCGTAGTGGACGCCGACGGCCATGCCGTCGCCCGCCAGCCGCTCGGCCACCGCGCGGCCGATCCCGCCCGAACCCCCGGTGACGAGGGCGACGCGAGTGCCGTTCATGGGTACCTCCGGTGTAGATGTGGACGCTGTGCCCATATCCAGAGAAGCACGAAAAGTACACGCTGTCCACATCTTGGCGCGGTGCGCCGGAGGCGATCAGTCGGCCGCGACCTCGAGCAGCGTCCCGCCGGTGAGGGCGACGAGCTCCTCGCCGGTGGTCGGGAACATCGAGTGCTCGTCACCGGCGCCGGCCCACACCGTCGGGTGGGCGGTCAGCGCGACGTCGACGAAGCAGCGGAGCGGTGCCGGGTGACCGACCGGCGCGACCCCGCCGACGTGCTGGCCGGTCGTGCGCAGGACGGTGTCGGGGTCGGCGCGCTTGACGCGACGTTTGGCGACGCCGAGGTGGGTGGCCAGGCGCCGGGGGTCGACGCGGTGCGCGCCGGACGCGAGCACGAGGACCGGCTCGGCCTCCTCCCCGGCGGTGAAGACCAGGCTGTTGGCGATCGCGCCGACCTCGCAGCCCAGCTGCTCCGCGGCGGCCGCCGCCGAGGGGACCGGGGTGTCGAAGGTCCGGATCTCCCGCGGCGCCCCGGCGGCCTCCAGGGCGCGCTCGACCGCTTCCCGTCCTGTCACGTCGTGCCTGCTCACGGCGCCGGAGGCTACGAGGCGCCCGCACGACCCGCCGCATGGACCGTCCGGCCTTCCAAGCTGGGCCCAACGGCCCCGTTTGCCGGATCATCGCGCGGGGCCATCCTTGCTGGATGACCACGACGAGCCGCCGCGCCTCTGCTCCGCGCGCCCGCATCCGGGACAGGGGCCAGGTCGATGCGCTGGTCCTCGCCGCGCTGGCCGACGCCCCGCGACGTCACGACGAGATCGCGGACCGCCTGCGCGATCAGGCCGGCGCCACCCTCGACATGCCGCTCTCGCGCCTCGTGCCGACGCTGCACCGGCTCGCCCGCAACCGCCTGGTCTCCCGCCAGTCCCGCGATCCCCGCCGCTACCGCCTCACCGACACCGGCCGGCGCTCGCTGACCGCCCGCCTCCGCGCCGCCGACGCCTTCGCCGAGGCGGTGCACACGCTGGCCGACGGGGCGGGGGACTGACCTCGGCGGTCTTTCCCCGTTCGGGCCCTCCGTGTCGGGGGTCGGCTCTAGAATCGAACACATGAGCGAACGG
>NZ_JAQZAM010000018.1 GCF_028737215.1 Actinomycetospora chibensis
ACGGCGACCCGCGCCAACTTACGAGCGGGGCGCCGGGCCTCCATACGGTCTAGACGCTCGGCCGGCGTCTCAGCGCCTGGCGGATGACACGATGCGGTACGCTCAACAGCACAATCGTGTTCTGCGCTCTGTCGCAGTGTGAGCCCCGGCCCCGGCTCTCCAGGCGCGATCCGCCGCCCGACCGAGGGGGCTTCGTGCACGAGAGCACGCACAGTCTTGCCGCAGAGAGAGTGCTGGTCAGGGGGTTACGTGCCGTGCTGACGGTGTCGTACGCACCCCTGGTCGGCAACGTCGCCCTGCTGGACACCACGGCCACCGCCTGGACCCTCGAGCTCGACACGGGAAGCTCCGCGGAGGACCACTGCTGGGCGATGCTCGACCTGCTCAAGGTCCTGAGCTTCGGTGTGCAGGCCGCCGACTTCGCGACGCCCTCGCCGGTGTTGCGGCTGGTGCGGGGCTGAGGCCCGGCCTCACCCCGACGACCACGACACTATGACGACTCCGAGGACGCCCCGGAGGTCTCGGACGGGGACGTGCTCTTCGGCCACTCCAACCGCAGCCCGCCGAGGGAGTCCGACCGGGCGCCGGCGAGACCCTCGTCCGCCGTCGCCTCGGCGACGGCGGCACGGATGAGGGTCAGGATGGCGTCGCGCATCCCCTCGGAGAGGCGCTCCGTCCGTTCCGGCATCAGCTCGGAGAACACGCTGTCGCGACGGACGACGTCGAGGCCGAGGGTCTGCGCCGCCGCGAGCACGACCGTCGTGATGTCGACGTCCAGGACCCGGGCGATGACCGTCAGCGACTCCGGGTCCGGGAACCTCCGTTGCGGGACCCCGGAGCCGAGCTGCTGCCAACGGCCGCGCGTGAGGGCCTTGTCGGAGATGCGCTCGAGGTCGCTGTAGGACCATCCGCGATCCCGCATGCGGGCGCGGATGAGTTCGTGAAGGGGAGTCGCGGGGCTGCCGTACCCACTCGGATCATCCTCGGACACTGCTCTCGCTCACCTCGGACCACGACGAGCGGCCGCGGGCGCCGCACCCGGAGCGGGCGAGGACTCGCGAAGCGCCACTGCTCCGTCTACTGTGGCTCTCTCTTCGGCATCACTGTACTTGACAGACCGCGCCGGAGCGCCGGGTGCCTGCCGCCATCACGTTCCTTTCCGTTCCGGGGCGTAACGCGGAGGGCGTGGGCTGCGAACCTCCTGTGTGCGGGGGTACGCGTAGTCACACTCTGGTCACGGACAGGGGCCGGCGTGAGCGCGGGATCGTCGTCGAGAGGAGCGCTGATGGGTGACCGTCCCGGGCCGGACGACGCCGGGCCGACGTTCGCCCAGGTCCTCGGCGAAGATCTGGACGACACCGGCCATCCCGCGTGGTGCCAGTTCGACCGGCCGGGCGCGGTCGGAGGCGTCGAGCACGTGTCCAGGCTCTTCGAGTGGCGCCCCTCGTACATGCCGGATGTCGCGATGACCGGATGGCTGCGGCGCGTCTCCTATCGGGACGGCAGCGAGGAGACCCCGGTCGTCGTCCTCCAGGTCGACAACCCCGAACAGCCGGGCGAGATGGGGATGACCGCCGAGGACCTCGCGTCGCTGGCGGAGCATCTTCTGGTGCTCCGGCGGACGCTGCTCGGCTGAGTCCACCCGCGGAGTCAGCTCTCCAGGGTGCTCTCGGGGCTGGGTCCGTCGGCGCTGCCGGCGGAGCGCTGGCGCCCTTCGTTGGCGATGCGGAACTGCTTGGCGAGCTCCACCAGCGATCGCCACTGGTCATCGGTGAGATGGTGGAAGTCCTCGGGCAGGGTGCGGACCTGGTGGACCGGGCGGCGGAGCTCGGCGAGCACGGCGTTGTAGTCGAGACCCAGGGCCGAGCAGAGCGGCCTGATCGTGTCGTAGCGCGAGTGCGAGACGCGGCTCTTCAGGACGTTGTGCACGGTGCCCTCGGAGACCGGGTCGCCGAGTTCGGCGGTGAGTCGCGCGAGCTGCTTGATGTTCACCCCGCGCCGCTGCATCGCCTCTCGGACGATCTCGCCCAGGCTCCGCTCCACGAGGCCGCACCTTACGGTCTCGCCTCCCGGCGCTGTCCACCTTCCGTCACCGACCAGTCTCTCTGCGGCGCCCGAACGTGGATCTGTGGCCGCGGTTCCCGGCGAACTGGTGACGCACTGTGAGAACTAGCCGACGGTGGCGACGCACCGTCACATCGTCAACCCCGTTGGCGGCTTGAGCCCTCGGAGTGCGGGTCGTAGTCTCAGATCGCGATTGTTCTTTGCGCTTGAAGATGGTGGCCCCAGACCTCGGCCCCGGTCACCGAGGGGGTTCGTTCCCCGCTGATGTCAGACGCGAGTACCGGGGGGATTTCTGTGGGTGTCGCCGCGTGGATCTATCTCTGTGCTGTGTCCTGGACGTTGATGAGCTGCGGCCTCGGTCTCGTGGTCGGCCGACTCCTGGCGACGCGGGATCAGGGTCAGCCGGCCGAGGCGGATCGCGAGACGCCTCAGGTGGTCTGGTCGGCCCTCGCGCCGGCCACGGCCGTCCAGACAGGCACGCCGTCGATCCGCCGGGGCAGCAGCCCGGACTCGGCGGCGGTGGTGACCAGGACGACGAGGTCGACCGCAGGGTGCTGCGCTGCGTGGTGCAACTGCCGCTCCACGGGTTCGGTGAGCCCGCCGAGTGCCGGCACCACGCCGATCGACGCCTCGACGCGGGGGAACGGCTCCGCGGCCAGCAGCGGCAGGCGGAGGTCACCACCGAGCGCGTAGTCCCGGACGGTGACGAAGCCGGCTCCCGCGAGGAGCAGGGCGATCACGCCGATGACGGACGTGGGGTCGAGGTGGGGGAACGACGCACCCTCGATCAGCTCGACGACGCGGTGAGCCAGCAGTTCAGCATTCATGCTCGACCCTCCCGCCTCCCACGACAGGACCATGATTACCTGTCGGAGCCCGTGAGGCGAGCCCCTGACGGCACCGGTGTGTCGCGGACCTGCTCAGGCGGACGCCGACGCCCCGTGGGGCAGGCGTGCCACGAAACGGCGCGTCTCGCCGTCGGTGCCGTCGCCGCCGTCGATGTGGTTCCAGCCGCTGACGAACACGCCCTGCTCGGAGAGCACGCGCACGGCGACGGCCTGGGCGACCGCGGGACGCACCCGGGGTGCCGCGCCCCGGGGCGCCAGGGGGATCGACCACGCCACACGACCGCCGCGACGGCACAGCAGCGACCAACCCTCGGCGTAGGTGAGCGGCTCGCTGACCAGCTCGTACTCGGAGACTGCCACGGGCGGGACGACGACCCGCGGGTCGGGGGCGGGCGCCGCGACGGCGAGGTCGCGGAGCCCGATGACGTCCAGGTCGCGGTTCGTGATCATGTCCGGTCCTCCCGCAGTGCGACCGCCCGCCGAGCAGCGCAGGGCGATACACAGCAGCTATGTATCGAATCGAGCCAGACGTTAGCTGCGCCACAACGGACCGAGCAACACGCTACGTGTCACCGATACCGGATCGAGCACGTCGGACGGGTGCGATCTTCACTCGCACGGCGCAGTGCACGGCGTGTCGTGGTGAAACGAGCGTGAGAATCGGTCCGTCGTGACGCGGAGCATCGATACGACACGTTTGTGTATCCGTGCCCGAGGGTCACCTAAGGGCCGTGTCTCCCGCCGAGCGCGACCCCGCACGTCCGCCTGTGGCGCCCCGGGTCAAGGCCGTGGGCTCGGGCGACGACGCCGCACCCGCCGGGGGGAACGTGGGCGGGCGACCGCGCAACGCCGAGATCGACCGGCACGTCCTCGAGGTGGCCCTGCGTCACCTGTGCACCGTCGGGCTGCGCGGGCTCTCGGTCGCCGCGGTGGCCGAGGAGGCGGGGACGACGCGCGCCGCGGTGTACCGGCGGTGGGCGGGGCGCACCGAGCTCGCCGTCGCGGCGCTCGGGACGATCACGCACGGCCCTCCCCCTGCGCCCTCGGGCGATCCGTTCGCCGACCTCGTCGGCGAGCTCGCGCGGTTCCGGCGCTTCGTCGTCGACACCGACGCGACCGCCCTCGTCGCTGTCGCGCTGGTCGAGGCCACCGACGTCCGGGTGTGCGACGAGATCCGGCGTCGGCTCGTCGAACCGCGCCGCCGCCGGCTCCGCGAGTGCCTGCGCGCCGGGGTCGAGTCGGGCGCGCTGCGTGCGCAGGCCGACCTGGCGACGGCCGAGGACCTGCTGACCGGCTCCTGGCTGGCCCACGCCGCGCGCGGCGCGCCCCTCGCGGACGACTGGGCAGTGCGCACCGCGGCGATGGTGTGGGCCGCGTGCGGCGGGGTCCCCGGCGAGCACGAGACCCAGCGCTAGACGTCCACCCCGAGACGTCGACCCCTAGACGTCCACCGAAGCCGCCTCCGGGTCGGCCGATGCGCCGCGTACGGGCAGGTCGGCGAAGAACGCCGGCGGCTCCGTCCAGGGATCGGCGAGGGTCCCGTTCTCGGCGTCGTGGATGGCCCGCCAGACCCGCTCGGGGGTGAGCGGCATGTCGACGTGGCGCACCCCCAACGAGGAGAGGGCGTCGACGACCGCGTTCTGCACCGCGGGCGTCGAGCCGATGGTGGCGGCCTCGCCGATCCCCTTCGCGCCGAGCGGGTTGTAGGGCGTCGGTGTCTCGGTACTCGCGACCTCGTAGGTCGGGAGCTCGGCCGCGGTGGGCAGCACGTAGGCGGCGAAGGTGCCCGACGTCGGGTTGCCGTCGTCGTCGTAGGAGAAGCCCTCCCACAGTGCCTGCGAGATGCCCTGCGCAAGCCCGCCGTGCTGCTGACCCGCGACGAGCGTCGGGTTGAGCACGGTGCCGCAGTCGTCGACGGCGACGTGGCGCACGGGCGTCACGCGGCCCGTGTCGAGGTCGACCTCGACGACCGACACGTGCGCACCGAAGGGGTACGTCGCACCGGACTGGCTCTCGTCGCGCGCCTCGCTCAGCGACACGCCCTGCTCGGTCGCGGCGGCCGCGACCTCGCGCCACGTGAGCACGCGGTCGGGCACCCCGGCGACGCCCAGACCGACGATGCCGGCGTCGTCCACCGCGGTGATGTCGCCCGGGTCGGCCTCAAGCGCGGCGGCGACGACCTCGCGCGCCCGGGACAGCACGGTGTCGGCCGCGACGAGCACGCTCGAGCCCGCGAGCTGCAGCGAGCGCGAGCCGCCGGTCCCACCACCGCGCGGCACCGAGGCGGTGTCGGACTGCACGAAGCGCACCTGCTCCATCGGGACGCCGAGACGGTCGGCGACGATCATCGCGAACGACGTCGCGTGTCCCTGGCCGTGCCCGGAGGTGCCGACGGACACCGTCGCCCCGCCGTCGTCGTCGACGCTCACGGCGCCGTACTCCGCGCCGCCACCCCCCGCGGTGACCTCGACGTACACGGCGAGCCCGATGCCGAGCACGACGCGGTCGCCGCGTGCGCGCCGGGCCGCCTGGTCGCGGCGCAGCTCGTCGTAGCCGGCGATGCGCAGCGCCTCGTCGAGCGCCTTCTCGTACTCGCCGGAGTCGTAGAGCGAGCCCGTGCGCGTGGTCACCGGGAACTCGTCGGGCTGCAGGAAGTTGGCGCGGCGCAGCGCGGCGGGATCCATGTCGAGCTCGTGCGCAGCCATGTCCACGAGCCGCTCGAGCATCGCCGCCGCCTCGGGCCGCCCGGCGCCTCGGAACGCGCCCATCGGCGTCGTCGTGGTCAGCACAGCGGCGCCGTCGTAGGCGATGGTGGGGATGCGGTAGACGCCCTGCGCCATGTTGCGCGTGGGCCCGAGGGTGAGCGCGCCACCGAACCCGGCGTACGCGCCCGCGTCGCCGACGACCCGCGCGCGCAGGCCGACGATCGTGCCGTCGCGGCGCAGCCCGAGCTCGCCGTACTGCACCTGTCCGCGGCCGTGCGGCATCGCCGTGAGGTTCTCCGAGCGCGTCTCGGTCCACGTCACCGCACGCCCGAGCTGCCGCGCCGCCTCGATCACCACCGCGTGCTCGGGTGCGAGCCCGGCCTTGCCGCCGAAGCCGCCGCCGACGTGCGGGGCGACGACGCGCACGCGCTCGGGGTCCCATCCCCACTGGCGCGCGACCTGCCCGCGCAGGCCGTGCGGCATCTGGGTGGAGACGTGGACCGTCATGTCGTACCCGTCGCCGGGCGCGGCCGTGACCGCGTTCCCCTCCATCGGCGCGACGGCGAGGCGCTGGTTGACGATCCGCGCGCGCACCACGACGTCGGCGCCCTCGAGCGGTGCGACGTCGTCGGGGTCGCGGACGCCCGCGGCGAGGTTGCTGCCGAGCTCCTCGAACTGCAGCGGCGCTCCGTCCCCGAGCGCGGCCTCGGGGTCGACGACGGGCTCGAGCGGGTCGTAGTCGACCTCGACGAGCTCGGCGGCGTCCACGGCGGCGGCGCGCGTGGTGGCCACGACCGCCGCGACCATGTCGCCGACGAAGCGCACCTTGCCGCGGGCGAGCAGGGGCCGCGCGCAGTCGTCGTTGAGCACCATGAACGGCCGGTGGTCGGGCAGGTCCGTGAGGTCCTCGCCCGTCAGGACCGTCACCACGCCCGGCGCCTCGCGGGCCTTCGCGGTGTCCACGGCGCCCAGCCGGGCGTGTGCGAGCGGGGACCGGACGAAGACGCAGTGCAGCGCCCCGCCCGGCACGATGTTGTCGACGTACGTCGCGTGGCCGCGGAGGAGCTCGGGGTCCTCGACACGGCGCACGGCCGTTCCCATGATCGATCCTGGCACTCCTCGACGCTAAGCCTTCGAGTGCGGTCGAACGCAACCCGAGCGGGTACTGGGCCGTCATGTCGCTGCCGCCGCCGGGACCCGACGCCGCCGTCCTCGTCACCGGAGCCTCCTCGGGTATCGGTGCCGCCGTCGCCCGGGTGCTCGCCGGGCGCGGGCACCCCACCGTGCTCGTCGCTCGTCGCGGCGACGCGCTGACCGAGCTCGCCGCGGAGCTGCGGGCGGTCTCGGGCCAGGTCTCCGAGGTCCACGCCGCGGACCTCGGCACCGACGCGGGCCTCACGCTCACCCGGGACCTGCTCGACGACGACAGCGTGGTCGGTCTGGTGAACGCCGCCGGCTTCGGCGTCACCGGGCGGGTGGCCGACCTCGCCGGGGACGCGGACCGCCGCGCCGCCCTCGACGGGCTGGTCCGGCTCAACGTGCTCGCCCTGCACGACCTCACGGTGGCCGCGGTCGGTGCGCTCACCCGCCGCGTGCGCGAGGACCGCCCCGGGGCGATCCTCAACGTCTCCTCGATCACCGCGTTCCAGCCCCTGCCGGGGGCGGCGAGCTACGCCGCGAGCAAGGCGTTCGTGCAGTCGTTCTCCGAGGCCGTGCACGCCGAGCTCGCCGGTACCGGCCTCACCCTGACCACGCTCAGCCCCGGCCTCACGCGGACCGGGTTCGCCGAGGCGGCCGGCACCGACGCGTTCGACCAGGTGCCCGACCTCGTCGTCGGGGAGGCTGGGGACGTCGCCGAGGCGGGCGTCGCGGCGATGGCGCGCGGCGACCGCAGCGTCACCCCGGGCCTGGTCAACCAGCTCTCCGCCGTCGGCGGGCGCCTCGCCCCGCGGACGCTGCTGCTGCCCGCCCTCAGGGCCGGGATGGAGGCCTTCGGGGCCTGAGGGGAGAAGGTTCTCGTGACACTTCTCGGGGGCTGCTGTCGAAACGGGGCGGGGTCGTTCGACGCCCGGGCGAGACCCCCTCCGCCCCACCCCGAGGAGCCCCGGAATGAGCACCGCCACCAGCACCCCGACCAGCACCGGCTACGCCCCCGTCGGCGACCTGCGGATGTACTACGAGCTCCACGGCCCCGCGGACGCCGACGGCACGCCCCTGCTGCTCCTGCACGGCGGCCTGTTCGACATCGACCTGCAGTTCGGTGCGGTGCTGCCCGGCCTGTCGGCGGACCGTCGGGTCATCGCGACCGACTTCCAGGGACACGGGCGCACCAACGACCTCGATCGCCCTCTGACCAGCGCCGACCTCGCAGGTGACGTCGTCGCGCTGCTGGCGTACCTGGGCGTCGGGCAGGTCGACGTGTTCGGTTTCAGCGTCGGCGGGGCGGTGGCGCTGGAGCTGCTGGTGAACCACCCGGAGCTGGTGCGCCGCGCTGTCGTCTCCTCGGTGTCGTTCACCCCGGACGGCATGCGACCCGAGAACGCCGAGGCGGTCGGCGCGATGACCGTCGACATGATCGAGGGGACGCCGATGGCGGACTCCTACCGCGCCAAGTCGCCGCACCCCGACGGCCTGCAGGGGTTGCTCGACAAGCTCGGCGCGTTCGACGGCGGGCCGGGCTGGAGCGACGCGCAGATCGAGGGCATCGCCGCGCCCACGTTGATGACGGTGGGCGACTGCGACGCGGTCCACCTCGAGCACGCGGTGCGCTTCCTGCGCCTGCGCGGCGGCGACGTCAACGGCGACTTCGTCGGCGTGCCGACCTCCCAGCTCGCGGTGTTCCCCGGCACCACGCACTTCAACGGCATGGCCCGGACGGCGCTCGTGCTCGACACCGTCACGACGTTCCTCGCCTGACAGGCGCGCACGCTCAGGCCCTTGACGAGCCTTCGCGAGTGTCAGATAGTCAACGACACCGTCAAACGCGTGGCTCGGGTCACGCTCCGGCTCAACGAGGAGAGTGGCCATGGCCTACGTGATCGGCGTCGACGTGGGCGGCACGTTCACCGATGCGGTACTCGACGACGAGTCGGGGTCGGTGGTCGCGGCCAAGGCCCCGTCGACGCCGGCGGACTACTCGCGCGGGGTGCTCGACGTGCTCGAGCTGCTCGCCGAGCAGCTGGGTCGTCCCGTCGGGGAGATGCTGGCCGAGACGCACCACATCGCCCACGGGACGACGTCCTCGCTGAACGCCCTGGTGACCCGACAGGTGCCCGAGGTCGGCTTCCTGACCACGCAGGGACACCGCGACTCGATCTTCATCATGAACGTCGAGGGACGCTACCTCGGGCGCTCTCCGCACGAGCTCCAGCACGTGCTCGAGCAGGACAAGCAGCACTACCTGCTCCCCAAGCGCCACGCCCTCGAGGTCGTCGAGCGGATCGACCGCGACGGCGAGGTCGTCGTCGCGCTCGACGAGGACGCGGCGCGCGAGCGGATCCGCACGCTGCTCGCCGACGGCGTGCGGGCGATCGCGGTGTCGCTGCTGTGGTCGTTCCGCAACCCGGTGCACGAGCGTCGTATCCGCGAGCTCGTGCATGAGATCGACCCGGACGTGTACGTCGCGCTCTCCAGCGAGGTCAGCCCGCGCATCCGCGAGTTCGCGCGCAATTCGACCACCATCATGAGCACACAGGTCGGGCCAGGATTGCGCGACTACCTCACCTCTCTGGAGTCCGGGTTGCGTGAGCGTGGTCTCGCCGGCCCGCTGCTCGTCATGCAGAGCAACGGGGGCGCCGTCGCGGCGGCGGAGGCCCCGGCGCAGGCCATCAGCACGGTCGGCTCGGTGCTCACCGGCGGCGTGGTCGGCTCGATGGCGCTGGGCCGGCGGCTCGGTCACCGCAACATCATCTCCACCGACGTCGGCGGCACGACGTTCCTCGTCGGGCTCGTCGTCGACGGCCGTCCCGAGCGCGAGACGACCACCGTCATCAACCACCACCCGATCAACGTGCCGACACTGCGCGTGCACGCGATCGGGTCCGGCGGCGGCGCCGTCGCGTGGGTCGACGCGGGGGGCAACCTGCGCATCGGGCCGGAGAGCGCGGGCGCCGTGCCCGGCCCCGCCTCGTACGACCAGGGCGGCACCGCGCCGACCAACACCGACGCCAACCTCGTGCTCGGGATCCTCCCGGAGCGTGGGCTGCTGGGCGGGCGCAAGGCGCTCTCGCTCGAGAAGGCGCGCGAAGCCATCCGCCTCCGGGTCGCCGAGCCGCTGGGCCTGTCGGTGGAGGATGCCGCGGCCGCGATCCACGCCGCGCAGAACGCCCAGACCGGCGACCTGCTGCGCAAGACCGTGGTCGAGGCCGGCTACGACCCGCGCACCTTCGTGCTCTACGCCTTCGGCGGCTCCGGGCCTGCGTTCTGCGCCGCATACGCGGCCCACCTGGGCGTCGAGGAGGTCGTCGTCCCGCTCGGCGCCGTCGCCTCGGCGTTCTCCGCGTACGGGCTCGCGGCATCGGACATCGAGCTCGCGAGCGAGCTGTCGGACCCCGCCCAGCTGCCGGTCGACGCGGTGCGCGCGGAGAAGAACTTCGCGCAGCTCGAGGACCAGGTGCGCCAGGGCCTCGACCGCCAGGGCCTCACCTTCGAGTCGGTCGAGATCCACCGCGAGATCGACATGCGCTACGCGATGCAGCTCGCCGAGGTCACCGTCCCGGTCACCGGTGGACCCCTCGACCAGGCCGCGCTCGACGAGGCGGCCACCCGGTTCGAGACCCGCTACGCCGAGCTGTTCGGCCCCGGCTCCGGCTTCCGCGAGGCCGGTGTCCAGGCCATCACCTACCGCGTGCGCGGCCGCGGCGTCCTGCCGTTCTCGCCGGAGCTGCCCGCGCTGCCCGCCGCCGACGGCCCCGACCCGGCTGCCGCCGAGACGAGCCGGCGCCCCGTCCACCTCGACATCACCCGCGGCTTCGAGGACACCCCCGTCTACGACTACGCCGCCCTCCGCGCGGGCCACGTCCTCACCGGTCCCGCGATCGTCGAGGTGCCGACGACCACCGTCGTCGTCCCCGCCGGACGCACCGGCACCGTCGACGAGCTCGGCAACCTCACCCTCCGCCCCGCCGCGTCCCCCGAAGGAGCCTGACCCATGGCCATGGCCGTCCCCGGCTCCGACAGGTTCTCGAGCCGCCCCGTCGACCCCGCCACGCTCGCCGCGTCGCTGCCCGGGAGCCTCCCGGTGCACACGGTGACCCAGGAGCAGATCGACGCGCTCGACCCGCTGACCTACGAGGTCGTGCGCCACCGCCTCTGGTCGGTCACCGACGAGATGGGCGAGGCGCTCAAGCGCATGTCCGGCTCGCCGATCGTCACCGACGCCAACGACTTCGACTTCGCGGTCTCGGACGAGCTCGGCCAGGAGGTGCAGGTCGGGCTCTACAACACGATGCTCGTCGGCGCCGTCGACCTCGCCATCTACTGGACGCTGCAGCACCGCGCGAGCAACCCCGGCATCGCCGAGGGCGACATGTTCCTGTGCAACGACCCGTGGGTCGGCGGCGGGCTGCACCAGAACGACGCGATGGTGTACCAGCCCGTCTTCGCCGACGGGAAGCTCTTCGGCTGGACCTCGGCGATCGCGCACCAGCCCGACCTGGGCGGCGTCGGGCTCGGCTCGTTCTCCCCGGCCGCGCAGGACGTCTTCTCCGAGTCGCTGCCGACCCCGCCGACGAAGGTCGTCCGCGACGGCCTCCTGCAGGACGACGTCGCCGACATGTGGGTGCGCCGGTCCCGGGTGCCGCTCATGATCGGGCTCGACCTGCGCGCGAAGGTCGGCGCCAACACCGTCGGCCGTGACCGCCTGCTCGCCGTCATCGCGCAGTACGGCGCGGACACGGTCAAGGCCGTCATGAAGCGGATGATGACCGACGCCGAGTCGCGTCTGCGCGGCAAGCTGCGCGGCCTGCCGAACGGCACGTGGCGTGCCACCGGCTACCAGGACCAGTCCCACACCGGCGACCGCAACCTGCACAAGATCACGGTGGCGATGTCCAAGGACGACGACCACCTGACAATCGACTTCACGGGCACCGACCCGCAGACCGGCGTCATCAACTGCACCTACGCCGGCATGCGCGGCGGGGTCATGCTGGCCCTCCTGCCGCTGCTCGCGAGCGACATCCCGTGGTCGGCGGGCGGGCTGATGCGCTGCTTCGACCTCGTCGCCGAGGAAGGCACGATCAACAACGCGAGCTTCCCGGCGGCGGTCAGCCGCGGCCCGATCGGCCCCGCGTGGCTCACCGGCAACCTCGTCGCCGAATGTCTCTCGCAGATGCTCGACCGGGCGCCGGAGCCGGGCATGCACGTCCAGGCGACGTGCTGCGGCACCTGGGACACGGCTGTCATCGCGGGCCTCGACGAGCGCGGACCGGTCCCGAACCCGTTCCTGTCGATCATGATGGATCCGATGGCCGGCGGCTACGGCGCGCAGCCCGAGGCCGACGGCATGGACACCGGAGGGCTGTTCTGCATCCCGATGGGCCGGGTGCCGGACGTCGAGATGACGGAGTTCCTCTACCCGGTGCTTGCCCTGTGGCGCCGCGAGGAGCCCGACTCCGGCGGTCCGGGCCGGCGGCGCGGAGGGGTGTCCGCGTCGATGGCCATCACCCCGCACGGGACGAGCTTCCCGATCGGCCTCGTGCTGGCGTCGGCGGGCAAGGCCGTCAGCCAGAACAACGGCCTGGCCGGCGGCTACCCCGGCAACACCGGTGTCGAGCGGATCGCGCGCGGCAGCGACCTGTCCGCCGTGCTCGCCGACGGGCGGCTGCCCGCGGACCTCGACGAGATCGGTGGCGAGCAGGAGACGTGTCCGTGCTACGGGGAGACCTACGTGGCCCCCGGCGAGGTGTTCACCATGTTCTGGCAGGGCGGCGGCGGGTACGGCGACCCCCTGACCCGTGACCCCGAGGACGTCGCCCGCGACGTGCGCGAGCTCAAGGTGGGCGCGGAGAACGCGCCGGCCGCCTACGGCGTCGTGCTCGACGGCGGCGGCGCCCCGGACCTCGCGGCCACGGAGCGGCTCCGGGGGGAGATGCGGGACGCGCGGCGGTCGCGGGGTGCGTCCGGTGACGGTCAGCGGGCCACCGTGGACGTCTCCCGCGGGCGTCGCCTCGACGACAACCTCGTCGCCGTGGGGGCGGGAGCGGACCAGCAGGTCGCGTGCCGGCACTGCGCCACGCTGCTCGGGACGGGCACGGAGGGCGCGCTGGACCTCGTGCGCCACGAGGGCCCCGCCACCGACGCCGGGCCGCAGATCGCCCCCGACGCCGACTTCTACGTCGACCAGGCCGTGCAGTTCCGCCAGTACTGCTGCCCGGGCTGCTTCACCGCGATCTCCACCGCGGTCGTCCCGGCCGACCACGTCGACGACATCACCCGCGCGAGCCGCGTCCTCGCCGACGCGGGCCGGTAGGAGCGCCGGGAGATGCTGCACCGCGTCGCCGTGCTCGGCGGGGGCCCCGGAGGGCTCTACGCCGCACGGCTGCTGAAGCTCGCCCGACCCGGGACCGAGGTCGTCGTGCACGAGCAGGGTGTGCCCGACGAGACCTTCGGCTTCGGGGTCGGGCTGGCCGCCCGGACCCAACGTCGTCTCGAGGAGGCCGATCCCGCCACCCTGCGCGACATCCTCGCCTGCTCGTACTCCCACGACATGCGTATGCGGGTCGGCGGCCGGGAGGCCGGGATGAGCGTGTCGAGCCTGGTCGCCGTCGGGCGCGCCGAGCTCCTGGGTGTGCTCCAGCGCCACGCCGAGGACGCCGGGGTGAAGCTCGAGTTCGGGGTCCGGCGTGCCGCCGACGAGCTCGACGCCGACCTGGTGATCGCCGCGGACGGGGTGGGGAGCGCGACGCGCTCGGCGGACCCGGAGGCGTTCGGCGCCGAGGTCGAGCCCGGGACGGGGTGGTACCTCTGGGCCGGGACGGACGTCGCGCTGGACCACGCGCTGTTCGCGCCGGAACGCACCGAGCACGGCGTGTTCGTCACGCACGCGTACCCGTACGCGCCGGACCGCAGCACGTTCCTCGTCGAGACCGACGAGGCGACGTGGCGCTCCGCCGGGTTCGAGGCGACCACGGCGGCCACCCCGTTCGACGCGTCCGACGACGCCGCGCTCGAGCACCTCTCCGACGTGTTCGCGCCGCACCTCGGCGGGCACCGGCTGATCGGGAACCGGACACGGTGGCTGCAGTTCCGGACGGTGCGCTGCGCGCGCTGGCACGACGGGCGCGCGGTGCTGCTCGGGGACGCGGCGCACACGGCGCACTACTCCGTCGGCTCGGGCACCAGGCTCGCGATGGAGGACGCGATCGCGCTGGTCTCGGCCCTGGATACCGGGGACGACCTCGACACGGCTCTGAGTGCGTACACCGGGGCACGCCGCCCCGCGGTAGCGCGCATCCAGGACATCGCGGAGCGCTCGCGGCGCTGGTGGGACACGTTCCCGGAGCGCCTCGAGCTGCCGGTCGAGCAACTTCTGGTCGCCTACATGAGCCGGGCCGGCAATGTGCCGCTCGACCGGTTCGCGGCGGGGTCGCCCGAGGTGGTGCACGCGGCACTGGAGCAGTGGGCGGGGGAGGAGCCGCTCGGTGACTCCCTGGCGGAGTGGGTGCTCGCCCGGCCGTTGCGGCCCTCGACACCGGGGCAGGAGCCCGTCGCGGGGGACGACATCGCCGGGCCCCGCGGCTTCGACTCCCGGGTGGTCCCCGACGACCCCGGAGCGCTCGACGCGACGGTCCTCGACGTGGGGACCGACGCCCGGCCCGCCGGCTCGGAGGCGGTCGTCGAGGAGGCGGTGCGACGCGGCGAGACGGTGACCGGCTGCGTCTGGCTCACGGGCGGGGACGACCGCTCGAGCCTGCTCACCCGGCTCGAGGTCGCCGAGCGTCTCCGCCGCCGGACCGACGCGCTGGTCGTCGTCGCGGGGCCCGACGAGCTGCGCGCCGACCTCGCCGACGGTCTCGCCGCGGATCGGGCGCACCTGGTGGCGGTCCGGGGCGAGCGCAGCGACGGGAAGAAGGACCGGGGCGAGCGCAGCGACGGGAAGAAGGACCGGGGCGAGCGCAGCGACGGGGGACGGGCCCGATGACGACCACGCAGCGGTACTTCCCCTCCGAGGTCGCGGGAACCTACCGCGACGCCGGGCTCTGGGGGACCCGGACGGTCGCTGAGGAGTTCCACGCCGTCGCGGTCGCCCACCCCGGGGACGACGCCGTGGTGACGGGCGAGGGACGGCTGACCTACGCCGAGCTCGACGCCCGCACCGACCGCATCGCCGTCGGTCTCGCCGACCTCGGTCTGCACCCGGGCGACCCCGTGATCGTCCAGATCACGAACCGCCTCGAGGCCGTCCTGGCCTGGTACGCGCTGCTCAAGGCCGGGCTCGTGCCGGTCGCGACCCTCGCCGCGCACCGCGGCCACGAGATCGCCCACATCAGCCGAGCGGTCGGCGCACGGGCGCACCTCGTGGAGGCCGGCACGCGCGGCACCGACCTCGTCGCGTTCGCCCACGAGCAGGCCCGCGAGCATCCGACGATGCGCCAGGTCCTGGTCCTCGGCGACCTTCCCGTCGCCGACGTCGACCCCGTCGAGGCCCGCCGGCGCGTCGAGGCGATCCAGCGCGGGATCGACCCCGACGACGTCGCGGTCTTCCAGCTCTCCGGCGGCACCACGGGGGTGCCGAAGCTGATCCCGCGCCTGCACGCCGAGTACTGGTACAACGCCCGGGCCTACGCCGCGTTCCTGGGCTGGGGTGCCGACGACCGCGTCGGGCACCTCATCCCGATCATCCACAACGCCGGCATCGTGTGCGGCGTCCACGCCCCGCACAGCGTCGGCGCGTGCCTCGTGCTCACCGACCACGACCTCGACACGGCCATGCCGGTGCTCGTCGCCGAACGCACCACGGTGGTGCTGTTCGGGCACGTCCACTACCGCGCGCCCGAGCACCCGCTCTACCCCGCGCTCGCGGGGTCCCTGCGCACGGTCGTCCTGTCCGGCGCGAAGGTCTCCGAGGAGCTCTTCGCCGCGACCGCTCGGGACGGCATCGCGGTCGGCCAGCTCTTCGGGATGGCCGAGGGCATGTTCCTGGTGACGCCGCTCGACGCGTCGCCGGAGCTGCGCCGCACCACGGTCGGGACACCGATCTCGCCGCTCGACGAGGTCCGGGTCCTCGAGCCGGGCAGCGAGCACGAGGTCGGAGACGGCGAGGTGGGCGAGCTCTGCTGCCGGGGCCCGTACACCCTGCGGGGCTACTACACCGGGGCGAGCGCAGCGACGGGAGAAGCACCGACGGCCCGTCCGGAGGCCTTCACCGCCGACGGCTTCTACCGCACGGGCGACCTCGCGAAGGCCACCACGATCGACGGGCTCCGCGCGTTCTCGATCGAGGGCCGCATCAAGGACCTCATCAACCGGGGCGGCGAGAAGATCAACGCCGAGGAGGTCGAGCTCCTGCTGCTCGCCCACCCGCACGTCGTCGAGGCCGCACTCGTCGCGATGCCCGACCCGCGGCTCGGCGAGCGCGGCTGCGCCTACCTCGCCACCGACGGCACGTCCGTCACCCTCGCCGACCTGCAGGACCACCTCCGCGCCCTCGACGTCGCCAAGTTCAAGTGGCCCGAGCGCGTGGAGCTCCTCGAGGCCCTGCCGCGGACGAAGGTCGGGAAGCTCGACAAGAGGGCCATGACCGCCGACATCGCCGCGCGTCTGGAGAACCCGTGAGCCACCACCGCATCGGGATGATCGTCCCCAGCTCGAACGTCACCGTCGAGACCGAGGTCCCGGCGCTCCTGGCCCGCCACGCGAGCGCCACCTTCTCCTTCCACGGCAGCCGGATGCGGATGCACACGGTGTCGCCGGAGGAGCTCGTCGCGATGAACGCCCAGCGCGGGCGCTGCGTCGACGAGCTCGCCGACGCCGGTGTCGACGCCCTGCTCTACGCCTGCCTCGTGGCTGTGATGGCGCAGGGCACGGGTGAGCACCGGCGGGTCGAGGCGGAGGTCGCCGCACAGCTCGCGGAGCGCGGTCTGCCGGCCGGGCTGGTCTCGAGCGCGGGCGCGCTGGTCGACGCCCTCGCCGCGACGGCGGCCCGGCGGGTCGCGCTCGTCATGCCCTATCTGCGTCCGCTGGCCGAGCAGGTGGTCGCCCACCTGGAGGCGGAGGGCGTCGACGTCGTCGACTGGGTCGCGCTCGAGGTCGGCGACAACGCCGAGGTGGGCTGCATCCCGAACGAGCGGGTGCTCGGCGCCGCCCGCGGGCTCGACCTCTCCCGTGCCGACGCCCTGGTGATCTCCTGCTGCGTCCAGATGCCGTCGCTGCCCCTCGTGGCCGTCGCCGAGGCCGAGCTCGGGCTGCCGGTGCTCTCCGCCGCCACGGCAGGCGCGTTCTGCCTGCTCCGCGCGCTGGGGCTGCCGCCGGAGATCCCGGATGCCGGCTCGCTGCTCGCCGGCGGTGTCGGGTCGGTGCGCCATGCCGAGGTGCTCCCGCCCCGGCTCCGCGCGCCGTGAACGCCCACCCCGGTCCGGGGGCGCGGTCTCGGTATCGTCGCCGCTCATGAGCCCGCTCGACCCGACCCCCGCCGAGGCCTCCGTGCGGAGGCCCCGTCGGGAGTTGGTCGAGGCCCAGATCTACGAGAAGGCCACCCGGCTCTTCGCCGAGCGCGGTTTCGCGGGCACGAGCCTGCAGGACATCGCCGACGCCATGGGCATGACCCGCCCGTCGCTCTACTACTACGTCAAGAACAAGGACGAGCTGCTCGCGCGGCTCGTCACCGAGATCACCGAGGCTCCGGCGGCGTCCACGGAGGAGATCGCCGACCGCGACGCCGACGCGCCCACCAAGCTCCGCGATCTCGTCCGGCTCATCGCCGGACAGCAGGCCCGTCACGCGGCACGGTTCCAGCTGGTGATCCGCTCGGAGTCGGAGCTCCCCGACGACCTCGCCGTCGCCCACGAGGCCGCGAAGCGCCGCGTGCTCGACGGGTTCAGCCGCATCGTCGACCAGGGCGTCCGCAGCGGCGAGTTCCGTCCGCGCCCGGTGCGGACGACCGCGCTGGCCCTGATCGGCATGTGCAACTGGGTCGCGTGGTGGTTCAACCCTGCGGGCCCGCAGACGCCCGAGGAGGTCGCGGAGCAGATGGCGGAGATGGCGTTCGCGCTGGTCGCGCAGGCTCCCGACCGCACCCCCGACGCCCCGCGCCCCGACGATCCCGCGGCTGCGCTGCGGCTGCTGCGTCAGGACCTGGACTACCTGGAGAGCGTGATCACGAAGGGCTCGGACGGGCACTGAGGCGCCCGCTCCGACCGACGGAACGCCGTACGGTCGGCCACGTGGACCTGCGGCAGCTCCGCTACTTCCTCGCCGTCGTCGATGAAGGTGGCGTGCACCGGGCGGCTGCTGCCCTGCACGTCGCCCAGCCGTCGCTGAGCCAGGCCCTCCGCAAGCTCGAGCACGATCTCGGGGCGAACCTCTTCCACCGCATCGGTCGCCGGCTCGTGCTCTCGCCCGCGGGGGAGGCACTGCTCGGTCCCGCCCGCCAGATGCTGCGGACCGTCGACGCCGCCTACGACGCCGTCCGCGAGGTCGCCGACGTGGAGGCCGGCCGGCTCGACGTGGCCTCGCTCGCCGACCTCTCCGCCGACCCGACCGCGATCTGGGTCGCGCGGTTCCGGGTGGCCAACCGGGGGGTCACGGCTCGGGTCGAGGAACGCGGGTACGCGGCGCAGGTGGCCGACCTGGTGCGCACGGGCGAGTGCGAGATCGGGGTGACGGTCCTGCCGCTGCCGGAGGAGTACCTGGCCCAGGAGCGGCTCCTCACCCAGCACTTCGTGCTGATCACCCCGCCCGGTTCCGAAGAGGCGCTCCCGGCGACGGTGTCGTTGGCCTCCCTGAGCGGCGTCCCCCTCGTGATGGGGGAGCGGCACGCGACCACGCGGGAGTGGGTGGAGTCGACGTTGCGCGCCCACGGGGTGGAGCCGTCGGTCGCGGTCGAGGTGCCACAGCGCGGCGCCGTCATCCCGATGGTCCTCAACGGCGCGGGCGCGGCCGTGGTGCCGCTGCGTCTCGCTCTCGACGCCCGGCTGCACGACGCCGTGGTCCGCGAGCTGGATCCGCCCCTGACCCGGGAGGTGGGCCTGCTCCACCGCCCGGGCGCCCTCACCGCAGCGGCTGCGGCGTTCCTCGCCCACACCCGCGACGGAGTGGCGTCGTGGAGCCGGGCGGTCGAGCGGCGACGCCGGGCCGGGGCAGGACTGATCGAGGCGGCGGCCTCCACCGAGCGGTCGGTGCGACACAGACTGCGGTCCGGGTTCGCCTCGGACCCGCCTGCGCCTACCCACGACGATCGATAGGCAGTGCCGATCAGTGGGTCGCTCAGCACGTCTTTGACCCTGTCGAGGCGGTGTCCTTGACTTTGCGCCACACATCGCGCACACCGCGCGGTCTCTCGATCCGCGGGAGCCCCCCATGCCGCCCACGCCCGATGTCGACGTCGCCACCCCGGGCCGGACCTCCGCCGGCGTCCGGCGCGGAGCGTGGACGGCGACCGCGCTCGCCTTCGCGTTCATGGTCCTGAACTTCGCCGACAAGTCCGTCCTCGGCTTCGCCGGGAGCCGGGTCATGCGCGACCTCGGCATCGGTCCGGCCGAGTTCGGCCTGGTGCAGAGCGCTTTCTTCTGGCTCTTCGCGGCCGGGGCGCTGATCGTCGGCGCGCTGAGCATCCGGGTCTCCACGCGCTGGCTCATGCCGGCGCTCATGATCGTCTGGGTGCTCACGATGGTGCCGCTGTTGACGCCGGTGAGCTTCGGTGTCCTGCTCGCCTGCCGCGTCGTGCTCGGGTTCGCCGAGGGTCCGGCCTACGCGCTCGCCACCCACGTCGTGCACTCCTGGTTCCCGGCCGAGAAGCGGGCGCTGCCGGCCGGGGTGATCAGTGCCGGCAGCTCCGTCGGCCCGCTGGTCGCCGCACCCGTGCTCACGTGGGTCATCGTGGCGTGGAGCTGGCACGCCGCGTTCGGCGTCCTGATCGTCCTCGGCCTGCTGTGGGTGGTCGCGTGGGCCGTCCTCGGCCGGCCCTCTCCGGAGGAGACGGCTGTGGCGGACGCTCCACGGACACGCACCGACTGGCGGCTCGTGGGCCGGCAGCTCGCCACCCCGACGATCCTCGGCGTCGGCCTGCTCACCTTCGTCGGCTACTGGACCACGACGCTGCGGGTTTCCTGGCTTCCCCTGTACCTCGAGCAGGGCCTCGGTTACGACACCACGAGCGCCGGCCGGCTGGTCACCCTCCCGTACGCCGTCGCCGCGGTCGCGGCGATCGGCGCCGGACTGCTGTCGAACCGGATGGTCGCCCGGGGCGTCGCCCGTCGCGTCGCGCGCGGATGGCTCTCGGCCGCCTTCGTGGTCACGGGCGGGGCGTGCATGTTCCTGCTCACCGTCGTCGGGCCGGGCCTCGCCCAGATGGTGTTCACCGTGCTGGCGTTCTCGCTGAACTCGGCGTCCTACGGCGTCGCGCTCACCGTCGTCGCCGACCTGGTCGCCCCGGCCCATCGGGGCGCGGTGCTCGGCGTCCTGGTGGCGATCTACAGCATGGCCGGGGTGATCGCACCGCTCGTCCTGGGCTTCGCCGTCGAGGGCGCCGGCGCGGGCGCGGCGGGGTACGGGGTCGGGTTCGCCATCAGCGGCGTGGTCATCGTCGTCGGGGGCCTGCTCTCGGTCCCGCTGATCGACCCGGAGCGCGACGCCACCCGGCTCGAGCGGGCGACCGCGTGACCGCCCCGCTCTCCGGGGTGCGGGTCGTCGACCTCGGCCAGTTCATCGCTGCTCCCGTCGCGGGCCGGGCGCTCGTGGAGATGGGTGCCGACGTCGTCAAGCTCGAACCGGTCGCGGGGGAGGGTGCACGGCACATCGGGGTCTACGGCGACGCGATGGTGCGGACCTACAACAGCGGGAAGCGCGCGATCGCCATGGACCTGCGCTCGGCCGACGGGCGCCGTCTCGCCCGCGCGCTCGTCGAGCGCGCCGACATCGTGCTGCAGAACGCGCGCCACGGTGCCCTGGACGCGGCCGGCCTCGGACCGGATGACGTCCGGCGGGCCAACCCGACGGTTGTGTACGGCACGGTCACCGGTTTCGGCCGGTCCGGGCCGTCGGCGCGCCGCCCCGGCTTCGACATCGCGGCGCAGGCCGAGAGCGGGATCATGTGGGTCACCGGCGAGTCGGACGGTCCGCCCCAGCGCGTCGGGTTCCCGGTGGTCGATGCCGCGGCCGGACACGTGCTCGCCGAGGCGGTGCTCGCCGCCTACATCGGCCGGCTGCGCTTCGGCGAGGGGCGGCACGTGGAGGTGTCGCTGCTCGAGGTGGCGATCGCTCTGCAGGGGACGGTGTGGGGTGAGTACTTCGCCACCGGTCAGGCACCGACACGCAAGGGGAACGGGCAGCCGACCGTGGCGCCCGCCGCCGACCTCGTCGACACCGCCGACGGACCGATCGTGGTGTCGGCCTACACCCCGGCCCACTTCGCCCGGCTGTGCGCCGTGCTGGAGCGACCCGATCTCGCCGAGGACCCGCGCTTCGCCACGAACGGCGACCGCGTCGTCCACCGGGACGCTCTGCTGGCCGAGCTCTCCGTCGCGTTCGGGGCGATGCCCCGTCGTGAGGCACTCGACCTGCTCGTCGGTCACGGACTCGTCGCTGCGTCGATCGACTCCTACGACGAGGTCGAGCACAACCCCGACGTCCTGGCCACCGGCATCTTCACGGAGGTCTCCACCGCCTCGGGTCTCCACCGCGTCGTCGGCGCGCCCTGGCGGGACGGCGACGGACGGACCGCCGCGACGCGGCACGCCCCGACGGTGGGGGAGCACACCGCGGACGTCCTCGCCGAGATCGGCTGCACGCCGGACGAGGTGGAAGCGCTCGCCGCCGCGGGCGTCGTTCACGTCCCGGCGGCGACCTCCACGCCGTCGGCGTAGTCCGGCGTCCGGCGCTCGAGGAACGCGCGGGCCGCCTCGGGCGCCTCGTCGCCGTGGAAGCCGGCGACCATGCGCTCGCTCTCCAGACGGAGGTACTCCGCGAGCGTCGTCGTCGCGGCGGCCTGCAGGTTCTGCTTCATCGCCCGTGCCGCGGCCGGGGCGTTCGCCGCGAGTCGGCGGGCGAGGTCGTCGACCGCCGCCCCGAACTCGTCGTCGGGCACGACCCGGGAGAGCAGCCCGGCATCCGACGCGGCGGCGGCCGAGAGCTTGCCGGGCAGGAAGAAGAGCTCCCGGGCGCGCGCGGCGCCGAGCGCGCGGGTCGCGAACCAGATCCCGCCGAAGTCGCCGGGCAGCCCGGCGCTGAGGAACGCGGTGTTGACGACCGCCCCCTCGGCGGCGACACGGAGGTCGCAGGCCAGGGCGAGTGCGAGGCCGGCGCCAGCGCAGGCTCCGTTGACCGCCGCCACCGTCACCGGCGGCAGGTGGTGCAGGCGCTCGACGATGCGGGTCGCGCGGCGGAGCCGCGAGAGGTCGGCGGCGACGGTGTCCCGTCGCAGCCACCGTTGCTCGGGGGGAGCCGCGAGGTCGGCACCCACCGAGAACGCGGGGCCCCGACCGGTCAGGACGACCACGCGGACCGAGCGGTCGGCCTCGATCTCCTCGAGCCGTCGGTCGAGGTCTTCGAGGAGGTCGACCGACACGGCGTTGCCGCGGCTCTCGTGGCACAGGGTCAGGCGGACGACACTGCCGGCTCTCGTGCGGTCGACGAACGCGGGCACGCCGGACCTCCTCATCGGGGTCGGGCCGCCCGATGCGGCCCCGGTCCAGTCAACGAGGTGCCGTAGAGCGGGTCAAAGACGAAAGATCGCGCGCGGTGATAGTTCTGCCCTATCACCGGCCCGCGGCCAGGCGTCGCAGGACGACGACAACGTCGAAAGATTGACGCTCCCGTCGACTTCTCCTAACCTGAGGGCCAGGAGGTTCGACGATGACACTCGAGCACAAGGTCCGCGGCGTGGACCACACGGCGTTCCCGACGTTCGATCCCGCCGGAACGGTGCGCTTCTACCGCGACGTCCTCGGCTTCCCGGTCGTGCACTCGATCTGTGCCGCGGGCTGGGGTCCGGAGAACCACCCGGACTTCATCCACTTCTTCTTCGACATCGGCAACGACGACCGCATCGCGTTCTTCTACTACTTCGGCCTCGAACCGGTGCACGATCATGAGCGCGGCGACGTCTACGCCGGGTTCGGCCCCGATGTACCGGAGTTCTTCGTGCGGTCGCGCCACCTCGCGATCCACGTCGACGACCAGGACGACCTCCTGGAGTACCGGCGCCGGCTCGACGACTCCTCCTGGCCGGTCGAGATGCAGATCCAGCACGAGACGATCGAGTCGATCTACACGCACGACCCCAACGGCTACATGGTCGAGTTCACCCGCGCGATGCGTCCCGTGACGCCGCAGGAGGACCTCGACGCCAACCTGACCATCGACGCGCTGCTCGACGTGGTCGCCGAGCCCGAGCCGTCGTTCGGCAAGCTGCTGGCGCGCAAGGCCGAGCTGATCGTGGCGCGGGCGGCCGACTGGGAAGCCGGGGCGAGCGCAGCGACGGGGGATGCGGTGGCGCAGGTATGACCGCGCTCTACGTCCTCGACGTCCCGGAGAACACGACGGTGGCGAAGGTCGCGGCGGAGGCGGGTGCGGCCGTCGGCAAGGTCGGCCCGTACTTCGAGATCACCGCCGACGAGTCGATCGTCGTCGACCGTCGCGCCACCGGCTGCCGGCACGCGGTCTGGTACAGCTGCGTGGCCGGCGTCGCCGGCGGGCGGATCGTGCAGCACGACAAGGACGCCCTGCGGGTCGATCCGGCGTGAGCGCACGCGGGGCGAGCGGAGCGACGGGGCTGGCCGGTCCTGCCGGCCTCGGCGCGGGGCGCTACATCGCGGTGGACGAGCGTCCGGCCGCGACGGTCACGAGCGTCCACGAGCTGACGACCGCCGACGGCGCCACGGTGCGTGGCGTGCTCGCGACGGTGCCGGGCGCGCGGACGGTGGTCTGCCTCATGCACCCGCGTCAGGACGTCACCCACCACGCGCTGGTCCCGCAGCTCCTCGCGGCCGGCGCGGCGGTGTGGACCCAGCACACGCGGTCGGTGAACAACGACCTGACCCTGGTGCACGAGCAGGCGCTGCTCGACGCCGCGGCCGGCATGGTCTTCCTGCGGGAACAGGGCTACTCCTCGATCGTCCCGCTCGGGCATTCCGGCGGCGGCACCTTCTTCGCCTTCTACCTCGAGCAGGCCGGGCTCGCCGGCACCGACCGGATCGCGACGACGCCCGGCGGACGCCCGACGGCGCTCGCCGACGCGACGATGCCGACGGTCGACGGCGTCGTGTTCCTCGCTCCGCACCCGGGGCAGGGGCGGCTGCTGCTCGGCTGCATCGACCCGTCGGTCGCCGACGAGACCGACCCGCTCGCCGCGGTGCCCGACCTCGACGCGTTCGACCCCCGCAACGGCTTCGCCGAGCCGCCCACCTCGTCGTCATACTCGGTGGAGTTCCTCGAGCGCTACCGGGCGGCGCAGATCGCACGGGTCGCCCGCCTCGACGCGCAGGCCCGCGAGCATGTCGCCCGCACGGCCGAGGCCCGCGCCGCGCACAAGCGCACCGGTGCGGCAGCGGATCGTCGTCGTGCACTGGCGCCCAGGATCCTCACGGTGTTCCGCACCGACGCCGATCCCCGCACGGTCGACCTGTCGCTCGACCCGAGCGACCGGCCCTACGGCTCGCTCTTCGGCGCGCGGCCCGACCTCATCAACTACGGGCAGGTCGGGTTCGGCCGCCTGACGACGCCCGAGGCGTGGCTCTCGACGTGGTCGGGGCTCAGCTCGAACGCCGACTTCGTGCGGTGCGCGCCCGGCGTCACGGTGCCGGCCCTGTTCGTCGAGCTCACCGGCGACCAAGCGGCGTTCCCGTCCGACTCCCACCGCATGGTGTCCGCCCTCGGCAGCACCGACCTCACGCACGAGAGCGTGCGCGGGACCCACTTCGGCGGCGCGATCGCGCCCGGAGAACCGACGGGCAACGCGCTCGCGGCGGAGCGCATCGCGGCGTGGCTCGGCGAGCGGCACGAGCTCGCGCCGCCGGTCTGAGTGCGCCACCGATCCGCGAGACACGTCGGAAACCGAAGCATCGCAGCATCCCCGGCGGAGACGTCGCGGCCCCTGGGGACACGACCGCCCCGGCACCCAGGGCGCCGGGGCGGACGGACGGCTCTCGGAGCGTCAGCGCCGAGGAGTGCCTCCCGGCGAGGTGCCGGGCGACACGGGCTCGGTCACGCCGGCGCCGTAGGGGTCGCCGGGACGGGTCGCCGGACCCGTCGGACCGGGCTGGGCGTACGGGTCGCCACCGGGGACGGCCGTCCCCTGCGGCGGCGTCGGGGCGGCCGGGGGAGCGCCGGCGTCGTGTGCACCGTCGTGCCCGTTGCCGCGCAGCCCGCTCGGGGCGTGGGCGCGGGCGTCCGCCTCGGCCCGCTCGCGACCGATCTGCATGTCGCGCCGGACCTGGTCGGACTGCTGCTGGGCCTTGCGGTACCCGGAGTTGATGAGGTCGGCGGCGGCGTCACGCCCGCCGAGACCGAAGGCGAGTGCCGAGCCCAGCGCGACCGCGCCGATCAGGGCGATGTAGGTGGCTGTGACGATCGTCTGCGCGATACCCAGCTGGTTGAGGATCATGAAGACGGCGATGGCCATGACCAGCGTCGGGGCGGCGCTGCGCGCCACCCGGCCGGTGGGGGTGTCGCCCATGGTGCGGTGCACGAGTCCGCCGACGGCGGCGGCGATCGCCGCGGCCACCAGGAAGATCAGCACGGCGGCGAGGACGTTCGGCAGGTACGAGAGCACCAGGTTCACGAACCCGGTGACCGCGGGGATGTTCAACGTGCCGACCGCGGAGACGATGACGAAGACGAGCAGCACCCACTGCACGACCAGGCCGACGAGCTTGGACGGGCTGCCGTCGGGGGAGAAGCGTCCGACGTACTCGCCGCCGCGACCGTGGGTCAGTCGCTCGTCGAGACGGACGCGCTGCAGCAGCTTCGTGATCCCGGCCCGGAGGAGCCGCGCGATGATGTAACCGATGAGCAGGACGAGCAGCGCACCGATGATGTTCGGTACGTAGTTCAGCAGGGTGGTGAAGGCATTCTGCAGGCTCTGCAGAATGTTGAATCCACCGCCTCCGGACGATTCGGGTGGCATACGGTTTCCCCGTTCTCCTCAATCGATCGTGGAATCTCCGTGGTCCCCGATCGGCGTCGGCGGTAACCGCTCCGTCCCCCGTTCGTCGTGTCCGGCCCGGCAGTACGAATGCGTCACACCACTCGATGGTGGGAGCGGGCACGCATCGGGTATCAGCGGCGGCATCCGATCCCGAGGAGGGCCATCGTGGGTGCTGTCGTCCGACTGCTCTCCGCCGTGCTCGTCGTCCGCCAGGTCGTGCGGAGCCCCGACGAGGACGCCCCGTCGCGCCGCCGACCGGACCCCGCGACCGAGGCTCCCGCCGTACCCGGGGCCCACGCCCGGTCGCCACAGGAGGTGCCGCCGCACGGGTGGTGGCAGATCGTGCGCCGCGCCTTCGCCGAGAGCAGCGCCGACAACGTGAGCATGCTCGCGGGCGGCGTCGCCTTCTTCGGCTTCCTCGCGATCATCCCGGCGCTCATCGCCCTCGTCTCGCTCTACGGGCTCGTCGCCGACCCTGCGCAGGTCGCGTCGACCATCGAGGGCCTCACCGCGGCGCTGCCGGCGAGCGCCCGGGACCTGGTCGTCGGCCAGATCGCGTCGGTCGTGAATGCCAGCACCGGGAGCCTGACCACCGGACTCGTCATCGCGGTGCTCGCCGCCCTGTTCAGCGCGTCGAGCGGCACGCAGAACCTCATGGCGGCGATCAACATCGCCTACGACGAGAGCGAAGGGCGCGGCGCCGTGAAGCTGCGGGCCCTCGCGCTGGCGCTGACGGTCGGGGCGGTCCTGTTCGTCGTCGTGGCCATCGCGCTCGTGGCCGTCGCCCCGGTCCTGCTCGACGGGCTCGGGACGGCCGGCCGGATCCTCGCGCAGGTCGTGCGCTGGGTCCTGCTCGTCGGGCTCGTCGTGCTCGGGCTGGCCGTGGTGTACCGCGTGGCCCCCGACCGCGACGCTCCCCGCTTCCGCTGGGTGACCCCGGGTTCCGTCGTCGCGACCCTGCTGTGGATCGTCGGCAGCGTGGCCTTCAGCCTCTACGTCGACAACTTCGGCAGCTACAACAAGACCTACGGCGCCCTCGCCGGCGTCGTCGTGTTCCTGCTGTGGCTCTACCTGACCAGCTACATCGTGTTGCTCGGCGCCGAGGTGAACTCGGAGGCCGAGTACCAGACGGAGCAGGACACCACCCGTGGGCGCCCGCAGCCGATGGGCTCCCGAGGTGCGGCCAAGGCGGACGACGCCGTCGACGCCTGAGGGGGGTCACCGCGGGACGCTTCGGTATCCGAAGCGTCCGCCCGGTCACCCTCGGCCCCACCCCGCCCGGAGTTGGGCGTCGATGCCCTCCGCGCCGTCGGTGCGGTTGTCGACCGCGAGGTGGGGCACGGGCGGCGGGACGTCCGGCTGCATCCTCGCGGCGAAGGCGTCGAAGGACGCGAGCTTGCCCGCGTCGTGGGCCCGGCCCCGCGACGCGATCCGCCGGCGCAGGGTGGCGGCGTCCGACGCGACCCAGACCAGGTGCACGGGCTCGCCGCCGAGCTCGTCCACCCACGCCCGCCAGCGCCCGACGTCCCGGATCTGGCCCGTGAACGGTGCGCTGAGCACGACCGGGCAGCCGCGGGTGCGGACCTCCCGGGCGACGGCGGTCATCCCGCCGTACTCGTGCACCTTGACGTGCTCGTCGTACCAGGATCCCTCGCGCTCGCCGGATGGACGACCGGCCGCTGCCAGGGTCGCCGACACGAAGCCGCCGTACATCGTGTCCTTGTCCAGCAGCGCCGGCACGGGCCGCAGCATGGCCAGCAGCCGGTCGGCCACCGTCGACTTCCCCGACCCGGGCGGTCCCGCGACCACCCAGACGTCCGCCGGCTCAGGCACGCCGGAAGGAGGGGTAGCCGGCGTCCGCCTCGCGCAGGCAACGCTCCCGGTAGAGGCCGACGCCGCCTGCGTAGTCGGACGACGCCGCGACGGGCATCCTGCCCGCCACCTCGTGGTGGTGGGCGATCCAGGCGTCCTCGCCCGCCGCCGTGGCCTCCAGGGTGTCGAGGCCCGCAGCGCGCAGGTCGGCGATCGCCTGCGCGATCCACTCGACCTGCACCTGCCGGCAGGTCGTCATGAGGCACCGGTCCGACGGCGGCGTGAGCGGGGCCGCGGTGGTGAACAGGTTCGGGTAGCCGCGCTTCGCGAGCCCCAGCGTGCTGCGCGGCTGTGCTCCCCGGTCCTGGCTGCCCCACTCCTCGGCCAGCACCCGCCCGCCGCGCCCGCGCACGTCGACCCGCGTCAGGGCGTCCGGTCCACCGTCGAACGTCGAGGTCACGACGATCACGTCCAGCGCGTGCACCGTGCCGTCGGACAGCTCGATCCCCTCGGGCACGAGGCGGTCGATCGGCGTGTGCCCGAGGTCGACGAGGTCGACGTCGTCGCGGCCGAACACCTCGAGGTAGCCGGCGTCCAGGCGCACGGGCCGCACGCCGAACCCGCCCCGCGGCACGAGCACGTCGGCGAGGCCGGGATCGGGCAGCCGGGCCCGCATCGCCGCGCGCACGGCCTCTCCCGCGTCCCCGGGCGCGCCGAGGGCACCCGTCCACGCCGATCTCGTCCCGTCACCCGGCGCCGGCGGGCGCTCCTCGTCGCCGGTCAGGGTGTGGACGACCGTGTCGCGGAGCTCGGCGAACCGGCTCCGGTAGGCGTCCCGCTCCCGCCAGCCGAACACCGGGTTCGCGCGGGGCAGGAGGTCGACGGGACCGGTCGCGAAGACCGTCAGCCGGGACACCCGGTCGACGATCGTCGGCACGAGCTGGACCGCCGCCGCGCCGCTCCCGAGGACGCCGACCCGTCGCCCGGCGAGGTCGTACCGGCCCTCCGGCCACCGCGCGGTGTCGAGGACCTGCCCCGCGAAGTCGCCACCGATCAGGTCGATCGTCCGCTCCGGCAGCACCCCCGTGCAGGCGACGACGAACCGGGCGTCGAGGATCTCGCCACTGTCGGTGCGCACGGTCCAGCGGCCGCGCTCCTTGTCGAGGTGCAGGTCGACGACCCGGGTGCGCAGGCGGATGTCGCGGCGCAGGTCGAGCCGGTCGGCGACGAAGCGCAGCCACCGCTGCACCTCGTAGCCGGCGGGGTAGCGCTCGCTCCAGCCCCAGTCGCGGTAGAGCTGCTCGGAGAACAGGTACTGGTACCCGGGGCCCTCGGAGTCGAGGTGGGAGCCAGGGTAGCCGTGCCACCACCACGAGCCCCCGATGTCGTCGGCGGCGTCGTAGGCGCGCACGCGCAGACCCTGCGCGCGCAGCAGGTGCAGCTGGTACAGCCCCGCGACGCCCGCGCCGATGACGACGGCGTCGAGCTCCTCGACCGTCACCGCAGCACCAGCGGGCCCGGCGGCGTCGGCGTGGCGCCGTCCTCGGGCCGGACGAGGTGGACGGAGACGTCGACCGTCACCGCTCCGCCCCCGTCCCGCGCGAACTCGAGGATCATGAAGTGGTCACGGCACGGGTCGCCGGAGCCGCGGAGCGGGTCGGAGTACGTGGCGGTGCCCAGCGGCTCACCGTCCAGCGGGAACGGGCTGGTGTGCGCGGGCCCGTCGCCCTCGGGTCCGGCCCCGAAGTGGTTGCCGGCGGCGGGCAGCAGCGTCAGGGGCGAGGAGACGAGCTCGTGGAGCACGTGCGAGCGGTCCGTCAGCGTCACCCGGGCGTAGCGGGCGTAGTGGATGTCCCCGGAGAGGATCAGGACGTCGTGGGCCGCCGAGGCGAGCGCGTCGCACAGCCGCCGGTACTGGTCGCCGTGATCGGGCAGGCCGCGGTCGAGGATCCGCGGGAAGAAGCCCCGGGCCGGGGCGAGCAGCGGCTGGCCCGTCACGAGCACGCCCGGCACGTCCAGTCCGCGGATCCACGCGAGCAGCTCCCGGAAGTCCTCCTCGGCCATGAACCTCTCGACCCGGCTCCACGGCCACGTCGGGCGCTGCCGGCGAACGCGGGTGTCGGCCATGAAGAAGGCGAGCTCGCGGCGGTCCGCCCCGATGTCGAACCCGAGGGTGTGCTGGGTGTCCTGCACCTTGTGCAGGAAGTCGCGGGCGTGGAGCTCCCACCGCTCCCGGGTGCGGCGCCGGAGCAGGGTGATCCAGACGAGCGGGTTGGCCGGGTAGTTGTTCCAGAACTCGTGGTCGTCGGTGACGAAGAAGTTCCCGCCGTGCGCGAGCAGGTGATTGAGCTTGTCCCACGTCCGCGAGTAGGTCCGCGAGATGTGCCGCTTCATCCGCGACTGACCCATCGGCAGCAGGAAGTCGCGGTACGGCGCGTCGAGGTAGACCTGGTCGCCGACGAGGAACTTCACGTCCGGCCGCAGACCCGACCGGCGCACGTCCCGGTAGCGCGCCGCGACGCGCCCGGTCGGCTCGCTCGACGGCGGCCCCGTACGGAGCAGGCTCGACAGCGCCACCCACGCCCGCCGCAGCCGGCGGCCGACGTCCAGGGTGGGTCGCGCCCACCGCGGCGGCTGGGCGCGGGTGAGCAGGGAATCGGGCTCGTCGCGGTCCTCGCAGTAGCAGGATGCGAGGAGCACGCGGAACGGCTGGTCGCGCAACGATGTCGGCAACGTCCGAAAGCTCGCCACGATGCGGTCGCCGTCCTCGCGCGACCACCCGCTGCGCCGGGGCAGGTACCAGACGGTGTACTCCGTGCCCGGCGCCAGCTCGGCGAGGTCGACGAACCAGATGCGGGTGTCGGTGCTGCGCGGGGCGACGTTCGTCATGAGGTGGTCGGGATCGTGCTGGTCCGGCGACCAGGCGTGGACGACCTGCTCGCCGTCACGCACCTCGAGCGACCAGCGCCGTTCCTTGAGCTCGGCCTGGATCCAGAGCCGCGCGCCGGAGACGGTCGGGCGGTGGATCACGACCTGCATGCCGGCATCCTGCCGCGCCCCGGCGGGCGCGGCATCCTGCCGCGCCCGCCGGGGCGCGCGGCGAGGCGCTACGGCACCGGGGCCTCGCTCGCCGTCCCGGAGGTCGCCGGGGAGACCGCGGCCACCGGCATCCCCGGCCTCTGCGACCGTCGGACGGGTCGGGGGGTGGGCGCGGGGGTCGGCGGCGCGGCGAGCTCGTCCCGCAACGCCTCGCGCCAGGCACGGCGCGGGTCGGCCGAGCGGATCTCGGCGAGAGGCTCGCGCAGCTCGTCGAGCTGGCGGCGGACCTCGGCGAGATCGGCGGCCTCGCCGACCTGGTCCTTGACCGCCGTCGCGTACTGCTTGGCCTGGGTGACCATCCCGGCCACCGCGCGGATCGCGGCCGGGAGCCGCTCCGGGCCGATCACGAAGAAGCCGACCAGGGCGAGCAGCAGCAGCTCACCCATGCTCATCCCGAACACGGCTACGTCACCTCCTTCTCGAGGGGCGAGGGCTGGTCGTCGTCGAGGTCCTCCCAGCCCGGGTCGCGCCGGGCGCGACGACGGTCGTGCAGCCGGCAGACCTGGGTGGCGGCCTCGAGCAGCACGCAGAGCGCGGCGCCCAGCACCGCCATGGAGATCGGGTCGCCCCCGGGCGTGGCGACGCCGGCGAACAGGAACGCGCCGAAGATCATGCCCCGGCGCCAGCTCGCCAGCTTCCGGTAGGACACGACCCCGACGCGGTTGAGCATGATCACCACGAGCGGGGTGAGGAACGCGACGCCGAAGACCACCATCAGCGAGAGGACGAGGGAGTAGTACTCGTCGCCGCGGAGCGCCGTGGTCTGCACGCTGTTGCCGACCATGAGCAGGAACCCGAGGGCCTCGGCGACGACGAGGTACGCGATCACCGCGCCCCCCGCGAAGAGCACCGAGGCGCTGCTGACGAACAGCACCGCGCCCCGTCGCTCGTTCCGCCGCAGCCCGGGGGTGACGAACGCCCACAGCTGCCCGAGCCACCCCGGCGAGGACAGGACCACGCCGGCGGTGATCGCGACCTTCAGCCGCAGGACGAACTGGTCGAACGGCCCGGTGGCGAGCAGCCGGCACTCGCCGGCCCCCAACCCGGCGCGCGCCGACGACGGCAGGGAGCAGTAGGGCTCGAGCAGCAGGGAACCCAGGGTGGGCGCCCCGAACACCGCGTTCTCGTACCAGACGAACCCGGCCACCGTGCCGACCGCGACCGCGAGCAGCGCCCAGGCCAGACGGCGACGCAGCTCGAGCAGGTGGTCGAGCACCGACATCGTGGCGTCGGGATTCCGGCGCCGCCGGCCGGGCCACCACCGGCTCGACCGCATCCGCCGCAGGTCCGGCACGGCCTAGACCGTCGAGGCGTCGGTGGACCTCGCCGGGGCGGCGTCGGCCGACGGCGTCGTGCCGGCACGCCGCGCGGACCCGGTCTCGACCGCGGCGGGCGCCCCCGCGGAGGCCTCCGCCGGCGACGAGGACTCGCCGTCGTCGGTCAGAGCCTTGGTCTCGGCCTTGAAGATGCGCAGCGACCGGCCGATGCCGCGGGCGGCGTCGGGCATGCGCTTGGCGCCGAAGAGCAGCAGGACGACGACGAGGATGACCAGCCAGTGGGTGGGGCTGAGGGCTCCGGTCATGACGGTTCCTTCCGGGGGACGAACGGGGGAGCGGGCAGAGACGGGACGGACGGGGAGCAGTGGTCACATGTTCTCGGCGCCCTGCTTGATGGCCTCCCGGATGCGGGAGTACGTGCCGCAGGCGCACATGTTGCGGATCTCGTCGATGTCGTCGTCGGTGATCGATCCGCCGTCGGCCTTGACCTTCTTGACCAGGTCGACGGCCGCCATGATCTGGCCGGGTTGGCAGTAGCCGCACTGCGGGACGTCGCGGTCGATCCACGCCTCCTGCATCGGGTGCAGGTCGGCGCCGACGGTGTCCGGGAGGCCCTCGATCGTGGTGACCTCGTCGGTGGGCTGGATCGCGCTGACCGGCACCGAGCAGGGGTTGAACGCCCGGCCGTTGATGTGGCTGGTGCAGGCCTTGCAGACGTTGATGCCGCAGCCGTACTTGGGCCCGGTGATGCCGAGGACGTCGCGCAGCACCCAGAGCAGGCGCACGTCGTCCTCAATGTCGACGGTCACGGGGCGGCCGTTGACCTTGAAGGTGCGGGGAGGCATGCGGGGCTCCTCAGCTCGCGGGGTTGAACGCCGGACCGGCCGCGGACGGCGTCGGGTACGCCGTGAGGCCGTCCGTGGGGGACGGGGGCAGCGGCGGGACGAACTTCTTCACCTCGAAGGGCACGTCCTTGGTGTGGCCGATCGGGAAGCTCGTCGGCATCTCCCCGACGGCGCGGGCGTAGGCGCAGGCCACGGCGGCCGTGGCCGCACCCACGGCGAGCTCGCCGGCGCCGCCGGGACGGTCACCGCTCGGGGGCATGACGATCACGTCGATCTCCGGCGGGGCGTTCCAGTGGCGGGTGTAGCGGTAGTCGTCCCAGCTGCCCTCGAGGAAGTTGCCGTCGCGCAGGTGCAGGCTGCCGGTGAACACGTGGGAGATCCCGGTCATGACCCCGCCCTCCATCTGGGCCTTGAGGCCGAGCGGGTTGATCGCCAGTCCGACGTCGACCGCCACGGTGACCTTGCGGACCCGCGGGCCGGTGGTGGCGCCGCGGATCTCGCGCTCGGCGGTCTCGGGCCGGGTGTCGACCTCGGCGAGGATGGCCACCGAGCCCTTGTACTCGTTGTGCACGACGACGCCCTGGGCGACGCCCTCGGGCAGGTCCCGGCCCCAGTCGCCCTCGTCCCGGACCGCCTCCAGGACGGCCTTGGCCCGCTCGTCCTCGACGCGGTTCAGGCGGAACTCCATCGGGTCCTCGCCGAGCTTCGCGGCGAGCTGGTCGACCATGAGCTCCTGGGCGGGCCGGAAGTCCTGGTTGTTGAGGTTGCGGACGCTGCCGGTGGCGAAGCGGTCGAAGTCGAAGATCTCGTTGTAGCCGAACACGATCGCGCCGAGGTCGTACGGCACGCTCGCGGTCAGGAGGAAGACGGTCTGCGAGAGCGTGAGCTCGTTGGCGAACGGCAGCTTCGCCGCCTGCGACGTGATCATGTCGCCGAGGGACTCGGTGTAGTCGGTGGCGACGCTCGTCTGCCGCTGCTCGAAGCTCACGACCTCGCCGAGGCTCGGGCTGTAGGTGGCCTTCACCCGCGAGATGCACATCGGGTGGACGCGGCCGGCCCGGCACTCGTCGGCGCGGTGCCACATGAGTCGCACGGGCTTGCCGATCTCCTGCGACACGCGCGCGGCGTCGAGCGCGGCGTCGCTGAAGAGTCGGCGGCCGAAGGCGCCGCCGCCGCGGGGGACGTGGACGGTGACCTGGGCCGGGGTCATGCCGAGGACCTGGGCGAGCTGGCTCTGGGTGACGATCGGGATCTGGCTGGGGGTCCAGACCTCCGCCTCGCCGTCGCGGACGTCGGCGATGGCGACGTTGGGCTCCATCGCGGCGTTGCTGCGCCAGTAGAAGACGAACTCCTGCTCGAGCGCCTCGACCGGGCCGACCTCCCCGAGGGCGTCGGTCGCGAGGGGGACCACCCCGCCCACCTCGTCCAGCGGGGTCGGCGAGGGCAGGTTGGCCGGCGCGTCGGCCGCGCGCAGCTGCTCGAGGATCGTCTCGTCCGACTCGTCGTCGACGTTGCCCCCGCCCCAGGTGATGTCCAGAGCGTTGACCGCGTCGATGCACTGCCCGAAGGTCCGGGCGCGCACCGCGACCGCGGACGAGGTGGTGCCCCGGCCGGGCTCGGCGTCGGTGGAGATCTCGACGACGTCGGTGACGCCGGGCATGGTGCGGACCTGGTCGAGGTTGTTGACCGACTCCACGGTCCCCTTGATCGTCGGCGGCCGGGCGATCATGGTCGGCAGCGCCTCGGGGACGTCGAGGTCCATCGTGTAGTTCTTGCGGCCGGTCACGGCGGCGACGACGTCGTCGCGGCGCGTGTCGGTCCCGATGATCTCGAACTCGTCGACGGGCTTGAGCTCGGTGATCGCCTCCCGCGTCACGGAGTTCGCCGCCGCGGCGGCCAGCTCGGCGAACGGCACGCTCGATCCGGCGGTGGAGAGCACCCGACCGCCGGTGGTGCGGAGGTTCTCGGCCTCGTCGCCGAGGATCGTCGCCGCCGCCTCGACCAACCGGCCCCGGGCCAGCGCCGCCGCCACCCGGACCGGCGTGTAGATGGAGATCACCGACGCCGACCCCTGGGTCTGCTGGTTGAACAGCAGCTCGGGCCGCGCGTCGGCGAGGGTGACGTTGACGTCGGAGACGTCGATGCCCATCTCCTCGGCGATGAGCACCGCCGCCGTCGTCGTGATGCCCTGGCCGCTCTCGGCCCGCGGGATGCTGAACGAGACGGTGCCGTCCTCGTTGACGACGATGGTGATGAGGTTCGCCGTCGCGCGGGTGGAGTCCAGCAGCAGGTCGGACAGGTCGTAGACCTCCGACACCTCCGGGGTGGGGGAGGGCAGGGCGTTGGCCTCGAGGACCGAGTCGGCGGTCAGCTTCACGCCGACGGCGAGGGTCGGGGCCGCGATCAGGTACCCGAGGAAGCGGCGACGCTCCATGCCGGCGACGGTGGGCCGCGTCCGGTCCGCCGGTCGGCGGGACGGTCGCGGGGCGGAGCGGTGCTTGGCCGGCATCGCAATCCTTTCGGCGTTCGTAGAGCCGTTCGTTGTAGTCCGTAGCGCTTTAAGGACTAACGACTTGGGTTACGAAACCGTAACGGACCCCTGTCAAGATCATTAAACTGTGTCGGCCAACAACGTTGACCACGGCTCTGAACAGGACTTTTGTCGCGAAACCGGATCTCGGCGCGGGTGCCCGGCGGCGAGGGGAGCGCAGGCCGGCCGGTGTGGGCCAGGATCGGGACTCCACACGTCCCTCCACCCCCGACGGGCCTGCCGATGCGCTACGACGACGACGCCCAGCTCGACGCCTCCGAGGTCACGGACACCCGTGGGCAGGGCGCCGGTTCCGGCTCGGGCTTCGGGGGACTCGGCGGGGGCGGGGGCGGGGGCGGGGGCCTCCTGCCGCTGCTGATCGGTCTGCTCTTCCGCGGGCGCAGCGGCAAGGTCAGCTGGGTCCTCATCGTCGTCGTGGTCGTCGGCTTCCTCGCCGTGACGTTCCTCGGCGGCGGGGGAGGGACGGGCTCGTCGATCGCGGGCGGGTTCGGCGAGCCCGGCGGGCCGGCGGTGGCGGGCACGTCGGAGCTGGCGAGCGAGTGCCGTACCGGCGCGGACGCCAACACCAACCCCGACTGCGCGATCGTCGCCGACATCAACTCGATCCAGGCGTACTGGACGGGCGGCGGCTACGCGCAGATCGCGTCGAGGGTGCGGGGCGCGCAGCCGCGCTACCAGAACGTCGACACCGTGTTCTTCAGCGGCCGGGTGAACACCCGCTGCGGCAGCGCCGACTCCAGCTCCGGGCCGTTCTACTGCCCGACCGACGACCTCGTGTACATCGACCTGACCTTCTACGACCAGCTGCGCCAGCAGTTCGGTGCCCAGGGCGGACCGCTGGCCAACGCGTACGTGCTCGCCCACGAGTACGGCCACCACGTCCAGGACCAGCTCGGCACCCTGAGCAGCACCGAGGCCGCGTCCGCGCGGCAGGGCGCGTCGTCCGCGGCGGTGCGCGTCGAGCTGCAGGCCGACTGCTACGCCGGCGTCTGGATGAACAACGCGACCCGGCCGCAGGGCGGGCGACCCGCGTTCATCACCGAGATCACCCGGGCCGACCTGGACACCGCGGTCGACGCCGCGACGCGCATCGGCGACGACTACATCCAGGGCCAACTCGGCGGCGGCACCGTCGACCCCGATTCGTTCACCCACGGCACGTCGGCCCAGCGCAAGAAGTGGCTCACCACGGGGTTCACCACCGGCGACCCCACCCGCTGCGACACGTTCCGGACGAACGACCTGGGCTGAGCCACGGGACGGGTCAGAAGACCAGCGTCGTCCGGCCCGTGATGACGACACGGTCGGCGCAGTGCGCGGCGACGGCGCGGGCCAGCACGCTGCGCTCGACGTCGGCGCCGCGGCGGGTGATGTCGGCGACGGTGTCGCGGTGCGAGACGCGGGCGACGTCCTGCTCGATGATCGGGCCCTGGTCGAGGTCCTCGGTGACGTAGTGGGCCGTGGCGCCGACCAGCTTCACCCCGCGCTCCTTCGCCTGCGCATAGGGCCCGGCGCCGACGAAGGCCGGCAGGAACGAGTGGTGGATGTTGATCGCGGGCACGCCGAGGGCGTCGAGGAAGCCGCCGGTCAGGATCTGCATGTACCGCGCGAGGACGACGAGGTCGACGCGGCCGGCGAGCAGCTCGATCTGCTGCTTCTCGGCGATGTCCTTCGTGTCCCGGGTGATCGGAATGTGCGCGTAGGGCACGCCGAACCGGGCGACCTCGTCGGCGAGGTCGGGGTGGTTCGATACGACCTGGACGATGTCGACCCCCAGCTCGCCGCGGCGCTGCCGCCACAGCAGGTCGAGCAGGCAGTGGTCGAGCTTCGAGACGAACACCGCGACCCGCGTGCGCTCGGCGGCGATCCGCAGCCGGAAGGTGATGTCGTACCGGTCGGCCACCTCCTCGCCGAACTCGGCGGTGAGCTCCTCGAGGGCCTCCTCGAGGCCCGGCAGCCGGAAGACCAGCCGCATGACGAAGTGCCCACCCTCGGGGTCGGTGGTGTCCTGGTCGGACTGCACGATCGTCGCGTTGTGGGCGTGCAGGAACGAGCTGATCGCCGCCACCAGCCCGGGCTGGTCGCGGCAGGAGACGAGCAGCCGCCCGACATCGGTGTCACTCACCGGGCCGACCCGGCGGACCCGAGCCCCCGGAAGCCCGTGACCTCGACGGCGGAGCGGGAGCCGGCGTCGAGCAGCGCGTCCCACAGGTACTGCCCCGACGAGCGCTCGCAGTGCAGCAGGTAGGACCGGACGCCCGAGACGTCGTCGCGCACGACGTCGGTGACCACCGCTGCGACCGACGTCCGCAGCGCGGTGCCGTCGGGAGTGACGGTGTCGGCGAGGTCGATCGCGCAGACGCCGGCCAGGACGGTGGTGGCCGCGGGGCCCTGCAGCCGCATCAGCGCCCGGCCGTGGGTGAGGTCGAGGACCGAGGTGAACTCGCCGGTGCCGGCCAGGCGCTCCTCGAGGGCGGTGCGCAGCGCCGGGGCCGTGCCCGGCGCGCCGAGCGTGAGCCACTCCCCGGGAGCGGACCCGACGAGCAGCACCTCCCCGGACCCGACGTCGGTGTGCTCCGTGCGCCCGAACCGCACGCCCAGGGCCTTGCGGCTCGCGCCGTCGAAGGGGGCGCGGACGAGCACCTTCGCGAGCGGGGTCTCGTCCGAGAGCGTGGACGCGCCGGTCGCGGCCCGCGCGCTGACCTCCCACCCGTCGAGGACGGTGGCGGGGGAGGCGGCGATCGGGCTGCGGGCCACGGCGGCTGCGGTGGTCTCAGACACGCTGACGCTCTCCTTCGGGATCGACGTGGACGCGCCCGGTCACCTCGGCGACGACGTCGCGCCCGTCGGGCAGGCGAACGGTGACGCGGGTGCCGACGGCCGCGAGCTCGCGGTCGAGCTGGGCCAGCCCGATCGAGCGCCCGAGCGTCGGCGACATCCGGCTGGACGTCACGCGCCCGGCGATGCCGCCGGCGCGGTCGAGGATCTGGCTGGCCTCCGGGGGCACGATCGTCCCGTCGAGCGTGCGCAGCCCGACCAGGCGCGGGTGGGTGTCGCGGCCGTGCTGCCACACCAGTTCGGGCTTGCCGACGAAGTCCGGCTTGTCGAGCTTGATCAGCTCGTCGACACCGGCGCTGAAGCCCTGGGTCAGGCCGTCGGTGTCCTGCCCGACGATCGCGTGCCCCTTCTCGAGGCGCAGGATGCGCTGCGCCTCCACGCCGAAGGGGCGCACGCCGAGGTCCTCGCCGGCGGCCATGAGCTGCTCCCACACGTGCAGGCCGTACGCGGCCGGCACGTGGACCTCGAAGGACAGCTCGCCGGTGAACCCGATCCGCCAGAGCACGCAGTCGGCGACGCCGGCCACCGTGCCGGTGCGGACGCTCATGTAGCCGAAGGACTCGGCCCCCAGATCCAGATCGGTGAGCCGGCGGAGCAGCTCGCGCGAGCGGGGCCCGGCGACGTTGACGCTGGCGTAGGCCGTGGTCACCGGGGTGACGTGCACCTGCCACTGCGGACGCGCCGTCTGCAGCCAGCGCTCCGCCCACTCCCACACCGCGGCGGCGCCCGACGACGTCGTCGACATGAGGTAGTGCTGCTCGCCGAGGCGTCCTGTGACGCCGTCGTCGAGCACCACGCCGTCCTCGGCGCACATCACGCCGTAGCGCACGCGGCCGACGCCGAGCTTCTGCCACTTGTTGACGTAGAGCAGCTCGAGCAGCTTCGGCACGTCCGGCCCGCGGAGGTCGAGCTTGCCGATCGGGGTGACGTCGATGAGCCCGACCGTGGTGCGCACGGCCGTCACCTCGGCGGCGGGGTCGCCGTAGTGGTCGGGACGGATCCACTGGCCGGCGACGAGCGGGACCGCGCCGTGGCGCTCGTGCCACGGGTGCATCGGGGAGTACCGCACGGGTTCGCGCGGCCGGCCGGCGAGTGCGCCGAGGGTCACCGGCGCGTACATCGGGCGCCAGGTGGTCGTGCCCGTCGCGGCGATCGTGCTGCCGGTGGCCTCGGCGAGGATCGCCACGGTGTTGACCGTCTCGAGCTTGCCCTGGCCCGGTCCCATGGTGGCGGTGGTGTAGCGCTTGACGAGCTCGACCGAGTCGTAGCCCTCCGCCGCCGCGGTGACGATGTCCTTGGCCGAGACGTCCTCGGAGAGGTCGACGAAGCCGCCGGTGCCGTTCGAGAAGATCTCGGGGTGGTCGGCCACGGCCAGATCGGGGACGGTCACCGCGGTGCCCGCCGTCCGCAGCGCCCGCCGCGCCGCCTCCCGGCCCACCGCGTCGGCGTGCTCCACCACCTGCACGACGTCGCCCTCGCCGACGATCCCGCCGGCGGCCAGCACGTTCTCGGGCATGCGCGCCGGATCGGGCCGGAACCGCGCGGTGCGCGGATCGTAGACGGGGTTGTCGCCCGACTGGTTGAGCAGCGACGTCGGCGCGGTCCACCCGACGGCGGTGACGAGCAGGTCGGCCTCGATCCGGCTGCCGTCGCCCAGCTCGACCGCGCGCACCCCCTGGCGCCCGTGGGCGGCGGTGATCGTCTCGCCCCGCCGGGCGTCGACGACGGCGGCGACCTCCACGCGCGCGTCCTCGAGGTCGGCGATCGCGGCGTCGCCCTCGGGGTTCGCGGTGAGCACCACGGCGCGCTGACCGGGCTGCACCGCCCAGAGGTTGACCAGGCGCCGCACGGCGGTCGAGAGCACCACGCCGGGCAGGTCGTTGCCGGCGAAGACGTAGGGCCGCTCGATCAGCCCCGGGGCCACGACCAGCGCCCCCGCCCGGGCCTTGATCAGCCGCTCGTCGACGCCGGACAGGCTGCGCTGCACGATCGGGATCCAGTTGTCGTCGTAGCGGGCGGCGACGACGGAGTCGGTGAGGACCTCGATGCCCGGCTGCGCGGCGACCTGCGCGCGGAGATCGTGGAGCGCCGCCCGGTCGCCCGGCCCGCCCCAGCGCAGGTGCCCGCCGAGCTGGTGCTCCTCCTCGACGAGCATCACCGACGCGCCGGCGCGGGCGGCCGCGACCGCGGCGGCCATCCCCGCGGGGCCGCCGCCGGCGACCACCACGTCGGGGTGGGCGTGGCGCTTGTCGTAGTAGCCGCGGTCGGTGTCGGGCGGCACCTCACCGGCGTGCACGAAGGTGCGCAGGACCTTCTCGTACGCGGGCCACAGCCGTTCGGGCCTGATGAACGTCTTGTAGTAGAAGCCGGTGGCCAGGAACCGCCCGGCGAGCCCGTTGACGGCCTTGACGTCGAAGCGCAGCGACGGCCAGGTGTTCTGCGAGCTGACCTCGAGGCCCGGGGTGAGCAGGCGGTGCGCGCCGCGCACGTTCGGCTCGTCGCCGACCTGCACCATGGTGCCCGGGTCGAGGTAGCTCGCGGTGAGCAGCCCGCGGGGCCGGTGGTACTTGTAGCTGCGCGAGAACACGCGCTCGCCCGCGGCGGCGAGGGCCGAGACGATCGTGTCGCCGGGGTGGCCCGTGTAGCGGGTGCCGTTCCAGGTGAACCCGACGGTGCGCCGGCGGTCGATGACCTCGCCCTCGCGCGGCGGGAGACGCCGGTCGGTGGCGTCGTCGGCGCCGCGGCGTCGTGTCGTCGGCAGGATGCTCATCGGGTTCCCTCCCGGGCGACCTGTACGGCGTCCCGGACCCCGCGGACCTCGTGCGTGAGCGTGTGCCGCTCGACGACGAGCCAGCGGCGGCAGCCGGCGCCGTGGTACCAGCTCTCGGTGACCCAGCCCCGGGTGTTGGCGTGGAAGTACAGGTAGCGCCGCCACTCCTCCGGCGTCGTCGTCGCCGGGTCGGGGCGCGCGCCGCCTTCACCGGCGTACTTGAACTCGCCGGCGTTGCGGGGGCCGCACCAGGGGCACGGGAGCAGCATCACGACAGATCACCTCATGACGGGCGGAGGACGAGGGGCGCCTGCGACTAGTGGCCCACCGCGGCCGCCCCCTTCTCCCCGACGAGCCGCCCGGAGAGGAAGCGGTCCAGCCCGAAGGCCGAGATGATCTCCGGCGGCTTCTCCTCGGCGAGGCACGCCGCCATGGCCTCCCCGGAGACCGGGCCGGCCTTGAAGCCGTAGGTGCCCCACCCCACGTCGACGTAGAAGCCCTCCACCGGCGTCGGGCCCATGATCGGCGAGTAGTCCGGCGTCATGTCGCAGAGCCCGGCCCACTGCCGCAGCAGGCGCATCTTCGCCAGCGCCGGCATGAGCTCCAGGACGTGCCCGGCGATGCCCTCGGTGAACTCCAGCGAGCCGCGCATCGAGTACGACGCGAAGGGGTCGACGCTGGCGCCGAACACCAGCTCGCCGCGGTCGGACTGGCTGACGTAGACGTGCAGCGTCCCCGAGACGACGACGGTGTCGAGGAACGGGCGGACGGGTTCGGTGACCGCGGCCTGCAGCGGGAACGTCTGCACCGGCATGGCCACCCCGGCCATGTCCGAGATGAGGCTGGACCAGCCCGCGGTGGCGTTGAGGACCACCGGCGTCGCGATCCGCCCGCGGGTGGTCTGCACGCCGGTGACGCGCCCGCGCTCGACGTCGATCCCGGTGACCTCGGTCTTCTGGTGGATGTGCACGCCGTGCGCGTCGGCGGCGCGGGCGTAGCCCCACACCACCGCGTCGTGGCGGACCACGCCGCCCGGCGGGTGGTACAGCGCCCCGAGGATCGGATAGCGGGTCTCGGCCGAGGTGTCGAGGTACGGCACCAGCTCCTTGACCTCGTCCGGGCCGATCACCTCGGACTCGACGCCCTGGAGCTTGTTGACCTCGGTGCGCCAGGCCATCGTGCGCATCGACGCGTCGTTGTGCGCCAGCGTGAGGTGCCCGCGCTGGGAGAACATGACGTTGAAGTTCAGGTCCGCGGCCAGGTGCTCGTAGAGCTTCACCGAGCGGTCGTAGAAGCGCACGCCCTCGGGCGTGAGGTAGTTCGAGCGCAGGATCGAGGTGTTGCGGCCCGACCCGCCGCCGCCGATGTAGGACCTGTCCAGCACCGCGACGTTCGTCATGCCGTGGTTCTTCGCGAGGTAGTACGCCGTGGCCAGGCCGTGCACCCCGCCGCCGATGATCACGGCGTCGTAGCTGGGGCGCAGCTCCCGGTCGTGCCAGGCCCGCGGCCACTCGGAGCGCGAGAGCCCGTGGCGCAGGAGGCTCCACGCCGAGTAGCCCCGCACGCGGCCGTTGCGGTGGCCGTTGCCGTTGCCGTTCGTGCTGGTCACCCGGGGTCCTTCCAGAAGTCTCGGGCCGGGAAGTCGCGGGCCGGGAGGTCGCGGACCGGTCTCACGCCTGGGTGAGGTAGCGCCGGACCTCCCAGTCCGACACGGAGGCGTGGTACTCGTCGAACTCCTGCTGCTTGACCGCGGCGAAGTAGTCGATGAAGTCGCCGCCCGGGGTCTTGCCCAGCGCGGCCCGCAGGACGTCGTCGGCGACGAGCTCCTCGACCGCGCGGTCCAGGGTCTTCGGGAGGTGCTTGATGCCGCGGGCGCGCACCTCGTCGGAGTGCAGGGCGAAGAGGTTGTCGTCGGTGCAGGCGCCCGGGTCGAGCTCGCGGTCGATGCCGTCGAGGCCGGCCGCCAGCAGGGCGGTGGCGGCGAGGTACGGGTTGGCGGAGCCGTCGACGCCCCGGTGCTCGATGCGCCCGCCCTCGGGGACGCGCAGCATGACCGAGCGGTTGTTGCCGCCGTAGGCCACGTACGCCGGGGCCCAGGTGGAGCCGGAGGTCGGGGCGCCGACGCCGATGCGCTTGTAGGAGTTGACCGTCGGGCAGATGATCCCGGCGACGGCCCGGCCGTGCTCGATCAGCCCGCCCAGATAGTGGCGGGCCAGCGGCGAGAGGCCCAGCGCGTCGGCGTCGTCGTCGAACAGCGGCGTGCCGTCCTGGCCCCACAGGCTCTGGTGGATGTGCAGCCCGTTGCCGGTGACGGAGGTGAACGGCTTCGGCATGAACGTCGCGACCATGCCGGCGTCGTGCGCCAGCATGTGGATCATGTACCGGAAGAAGATGGTGCGGTCGGCCGTGGTCAGCGCATCCGAGTACTGCCAGTTGTTCTCGAACTGACCGGTGCCGTCCTCGTGGTCGTTCGCGTAGTTGCCCCAGCCGAGGGTGTTGAGGTTCCGCGACACGGTGGACAGGTGGTCCCACATCCGCGTGAGGCCCTTGACCTCGTAACAGGGCTTCGCAGCGGTGTCGAGCGGGTCGGCGACCTCGAGCGTCCCGTCCTCACGGCGACGCAGCAGGCTGTACTCCAGCTCGGTGCCGGTCTTGAGCACCCAACCGCGCTTGTCCGCGAGCTCCGCGAGCTGGCGGCGCAGGATCACGCGCGGGGCGTAGGGCCACGGCTTGCCCTCGACGTGCGGATCGCAGTGCAGCACCGCGACGCCCGGCTTCCAGGGCAGGGGCGTGTAGGACGCAGGGTCCGGGACGACGAGCACGTCCGGGTCGGCCGGCGACTGCCCGAGGTCGCCCGCGGCGTAGCCGGCGAACCCGGCCCCACCGTCCATGAGCAGGTCGAACGACGAGGACGGGATGGCCTTCGCGCACGGCTTCCCGTGCAGGTCCACGAACATCGCCAGGAAGAACTCGATGCCGTCCGCCTCGGCGCGTTCCCGCAGGTCGCTGCGTGCCCTGTCGTCAGCAGAGTCCATGCCGCCTCCCCGGGAAGGTGTGGACTTAGAACCATTCACGTCCGCGACGAAAGGTGTCAACCCCGTCACAGCCGCTCGCGCACAACCTGTCTGCTCGGACACGCACCGTGACAGGGCGGAGTAGCCTCCCGGCCATGGCCCGGCAGGTCACCTCCACGACGCTGGCGCAGGCCGTGGCCGACCACCTCCGGATGCGCATCCACCGCGGTGACGTGAGTCCGGGGGAGCGCCTGCCCGCGGAGCGGGACCTCGCCGAGCAGCTGGGCGTCGCTCGGATCAGCCTGCGGGAAGCGATCCGGCAGTTGCGCGAGGACGGCTACGTCGAGGTCCGGCGGGGCTCCACCGGCGGCACGTACGTCACCGAGCTGCGGCGACCGGCCGAGGCCTGGCGGTCCCGGATGCGCGAGCAGGTCGGCGAGATGGACGACATCCTCGACTTCCGCATCGCGCTCGAGACCGAGACCGCCACGCTCGCCGCCCGCCGTCACACCGAGGCCGGCCTCGTGCCGATCCGCGAGGCGATCGCGGCGCTGAGCGGGGTCATCGGGCGCACCGCCTTTCGGCAGGCCGACTCCCGCTTCCACGTCGCGCTGGCCCGCGCCGCGGGCAACGAGCGGCTCGAGGAAGCCGTCGAGGCCGCCCGCGGCGAGCTCTTCAGTCCCCGCGACCTCCTGCCGTTCCGCGAGCCGGTCGAGGAGACGCTCCGCGACCACCAGGCGATCTACGAGGCCGTCGCGGCGGGTCACGAGGGCGAGGCCGCCGAGGCCATGCGGGCGCACCTCGAGCGCGCCCGCCGCCAGCTGCGGTTCATCGTGTTCGGCGCCGCCGACGACGCGGAGTGGCCCACCGACTGACGGCAGTGACCTCACACGGGGTTGACACGGTGTGGCGTGGCTCTCTTATTGTCAGCGCGTTCTTGGTCTGCAGATGAGACCAATGCGGGGCCGCTCGCGCCGGCCCCGCAACGACCCCGTCATCGACCCGTGCCCACGGCGGCCACGGAGTGCGATCGGAGGCACGGTCATGAGTTCTCTCGACGACCGCATCGCGGGGCTGGTGCGCCGCGACCGGCTCCTCGCCATCGGCAGCACCGTCGCCATGTGGGTGGTGCTGGTGTTCGTCTTCCTCGCCGCGGCGCCCACGGTGCCGGGGACCACGCTGCTGGTGGTCCTCGGCGTCGCGATGGTGGCGCTCGGCGGCCTGAACACCGCCTCGGCCGCGGCCCTGATCCGGCGCTACCGGGCGGCGAAGGACCAGGTCTACCGGCCCGACATCGAGAACCTCGACGCCCAGCGGGCGGCGAGGCACGGGAGCGCGTCGTGACCGCGGACGCCGGACGGCGGGCGGCCTACGAGCCTCCGAAGCAGTCGGTCCGGGGTCAGCTCCTGGACGCGTTCGTCGTCCTCGCGTTGATCTTCGTGACCCTGTTCGGGACGACCTACCTGGTGGAGTCGCAGGACTCCGGCGGCGGCGCGGCGCGTCCGCTGGCCGAGCTCCCCCTCACGCCGGGCGAGCGCGAGCAGTACCAGAAGATGATCGACACCGGTGTGGCCGACCTGGAGACGATCTCGGCGGGCGTCGAGGCGAACCAGGCCGGCGCCGACAAGTACGACATCGACGTGCTCGCCCTGCTCGGGACGGCGGTGCTCCTCGCCCTCTACCTCGGCTTCGTCTACCGCGTGTCGTTCCGCGAGTACCGCGAGGTCGTGGAGGAGAAGTTCGGGGCCGGCGACGTCGGCGACGACTCCGGGAGGCAGTCATGAGCACCGTGGCCGTGGTGGAGACGATCGCGTGGGTGCTCAGCGCGCTCATCGCGGGCTGGCTGGTCCTCGACGTCCTCAAGGTCGCCCGTCACCACGACGAGGCGACCCTGGTGAACGCGCCGGACCCGCTCGAGGAGCCTCCGGGCACCGTGGAGGGGTCGGGAGTGAGGTCGGCATGAGCGCCACCGAGGACGCCTCCGTCGCCGCGCCGTCGGCCGCCGCCGCCGAGGAGCGGCCCGCCCTGCGCAAGGTGCTCGCCCCGATGCACATCTGGGCCCTCGGGGTCGGGATCGTGCTGGTCGGCGAGTTCATGGGCTGGAACTTCGCCGTGGAGAAGGGCGGCATGTACGGCGCCCTGGTCGCCTGTTGGGTCGTCGGGCTGCTCTACACGTGCATCGTGATGATCAACTCCGAGGTCACCTCGGCGATCCCCGCCGCGGGCGGGCAGTACGCGCAGGCCAAGCACACCGTCGGGCCGTTGATGGCGTTCAACGTCGGCCTCTATCTGACGCTCGCGTACACCATGCTCGAGGCGGCCAACGCCAACGTCCTGTCCGACCTGCTGAGCACCCTGTCCGGGCTCATGGGCAGCGAGCAGGAGCTCTCGCCCTACCCCTTCGCGGTACTCGCGATCCTCGCCCTCGCGTTCCTGAACTACCGCGGGGTGTTCGCCTCGCTGACGCTCAACCTCGTCATCACCGGGTTCGCGTTCGCGACGATCCTCGTGCTGTTCATCGGGCTGCGGGCCTGGTCGCCGTCGGGCGAGCTCGACCTCGCCGGCCTCGCGGGGGACGCCACGAACGCCCTGCCCTACGGGTGGATCGGCGTGATCGCGGCCTTCCAGTTCGGCATGTGGTTCTACCTCGGCATCGAGGGCACCGCGCAGGCCGCGGAGGAGTGCCGGTCGGCGCCGCGCTCGGTGCCGCTCGGCAGCCTCGCGGGGATCATGACGCTGATCATCGCGGCGTCCCTGACGTGGTTCGTCTGCGCCGGGACGCTGCCGTGGCACTACCTGGGCACGGCGATCACGCCGCTGTTCGACGCCGCGCTCGTCTCGGGTCAGGACGTCCTGGTCGTGCTGCTCCTGCTGGGGACGCTGTGCGCCACGCTCGCCTCGGCCAACGGGTGCATCAACGACGCCTCGCGGGCGTGGTTCTCGATGGGCCGCGACCGCTACCTGCCGGAGTGGTTCGGCGCGGTGCACCCGAAGTACCACACGCCGTTCAGGGCGATCGTGTTCCTCGTCCCGGTGGCGATCGCCTTCGCGCTGCTGCCGGTGCTGCTCTCCGAGCCGACGCTGTTGTCGACGGTGATCACCTTCTCGATCCTCTCGGGGCTGCTCATGTACAGCTTCATGGGGCCGAGCTTCATCCGGTTCCGGCGGCTGTGGCCGCTCGGCAAGATCACCCGGGCGTACACGCTGCCCCTGCACCCGGCGCCGGCGATCGCCCTGCTCGCGCTCTCGGCCGTCGTCTTCTTCGCGACGTTCCTGGGCTACGGCGCCGCGCTGCTCTCGATCCTGGCCTTCTACCTGCTGGCGTCGATCTGGTTCGTGCTCCGGCGGTACAAGTTCGTGCGACGGGGGGCGCAGTTCACCGCCGACCTGCCGCGTCCCGAGGGGTACTGATGGGGATGACGGCGTGGTGACCGGGGCCCTGGTGGTGATCGTCGTGGCGGTCGTGGTCCTCTCGATCCTGCACCGACGATCGCAGCGCGCCGACGCCGCGGACCGCGCGCGGCTCTTCGAGCGCGTGGTGCCGCTGGTGCAGGACGCGCGTCTGACCTGCGACGGCGGCGGCTACCCGGTGCTCACCGGCCGCCTCGCCGGACACCCCGTGACCCTGCGGGCGATCGTCGACGCCGTGACCCTGCGCAAGCTGCCCGTCCTCTGGGTGGAGCTCGTCGTGCACCGCGCCCTGGAGGTCGAGGGCACGGTGAACGTCCTGCTGCGCCCGCTGGGCACCGAGTTCTTCTCGCCGGACGCGGGGTTCGCCCACGAGCTGGCGCCGCCGCCCGGGCTGCCCCGGCCGGTGCGTGTCGCGTGCGCGTCGGCGTACCGGGCGCCGTCGGCCGAGGTCCTGGCGGGCCTGCTCGCGCCCGCGACGGAGCTCTGCGGGGACCCCGCGACGAAGGAGCTGAGCGTGGGCCGGGGTGGGCTCCGAGTGGTCCTGCGGGTCGCCGAGGGCGACCAGGCGAGCTACCGGAGCGTCCGGCGCGCGGTGTTCGACCACCCGCGCGTCGATCCCGACGCGGTGCTGCGGGCGGTGGCGGTGCTGGACGCGACCGGTGACCGTGTGTCGGCCGGGGAGGTCCGCTCGTGACCCGCTCCTGGCTGGTGCTGGCCGTCGCCGTCGTGCTGCCCGGGATGGGCCACGTGCTCCTCCGGATGCCCGTGCGGGGACTCATGTTCGCCTTCTACACGGTCCTCCTGGGCGTGATCACCTGGCAGCTCACGACACCGGAGATCTCGCTGGTCGGGCGCCTGGCCGGCGGGCTGTTCGTGTACGCGATCAGCCTGCTGGACGCCTACACCTGGGCGACTCGACGTTTCGTGCGAAGCAACGTAATTTCTCAGCAGTAGTCCCCGATCGCAGGAAGGCTCGAGTCCCATGTGCGGAATCATCGGTCTCCACCTCCGCGACCCCGAGTTGCAGCCGATGCTCGGTCGCCTCCTCGACGACATGCTCTGCGGGGTCTCCGAGCGCGGGCCCGACTCGGTGGGCATCGCCGTCTACGGCGACGGGGAGCGCAACCCCGAGGGCCACTCCGCGGTGTCCGTGCTCCGGGCGCCCGGCGACCTGGCGGCGTCGGCGGGTGCCCTCCTGCCGGGCACGCCGACCGTGACGGCCCGGGTGGCGGGGGACACCACGGTGCTCAGCGCGCCGGTCGGGGTCGAGGCGCTCACGGCCGCCGTCGCCGCCGCCGCGCCCGAGGCGCTCGTGGTGGGCAGCGGCAACGACCTCGTCGTCTACAAGGGTGCCGGGCACCCGCAGGACCTCGCCCGGACCTACGGGCTCCGCGACGTCAGCGGCTGGCAGGGCGTCGCCCACACCCGCATGGCCACCGAGTCGGCCATCAACCCCGAGGGCTGCCACCCCTACTCGGTCGGCGCCGACCAGTGTCTCGTGCACAACGGCTCGTTCTCCAACCACGCCACGATCCGCCGCGACCTCGAGCGCCAGGGCGTCACGTTCGACTCGGAGAACGACTCCGAGGTCGGCGCCCGCTTCGTGGCGGCCTGCCTCGCCGAGGGCGACGACCTCGAGAAGGCGCTGCTGCGCCTCGGCGAGACCTTCGACGGCTTCTACACGCTGCTGGTCACCACCGCCGACGGCTTCGCCGTGGTGCGCGACGAGATCGCGTGCAAGCCGGCCGTGATCGCCGAGCATCCCCGCTGGGTGGCCATGGCGTCGGAGTTCCGCGCCCTCGCGGACCTCCCCGGGATCGACGAGGCCCGCGTCTTCGAGCCCGATCCCGGCAAGGTCTACGCATGGCAGCGCTGAGCCGGGCCGAGGCGGACGCCCGGTCGCCCGTCGTGTTCGACCTGCACGAGACGACGGTCCGCGCCCTCAACGCCGAGCTCCACGCCCCGTCCGCGACCTCCTACGAGGTGCTCCACCCGCAGGGCGCGCACTCCCTCGGGGCCGGCATCCACGACGAGATCGACGTCGCGATACGCGGGCACGCGGGCTACTTCTGCGCGGGGATGAACCAGCTCGGCCGGGTGGTCGTCGACGGCTCGGCGGGCAACGGAGTCGCGGAGAACATGATGTCGGGCTCGGTGCGGGTGCGCGGCGACGCGTCGCAGTCCGCCGGGGCCACCGGACGCGGCGGCCTGCTCGTGATCGAGGGCTCGGCGTCCATGCGGTGCGGGATCTCGATGAAGGGCATCGACATCGTCGTCGGCGGTTCCGTCGGCCCGATGAGCGCGTTCATGGCCCAGGCGGGGCGGCTCGTCGTCTGCGGCGACGCCGGCGACGGCCTCGGGGACTCGATCTACGAGGCGCGGCTCTACGTCCGCGGCACCGTCGGAACCCTCGGCGCCGACTGCGTCGAGAAGCCGCTGCGCGACGAGCACGTCGCCGAGCTCACCGAGCTCCTCGACGCCGCCGGGCTGGACCATCGGCCCGAGGGGTTCCGGCGCTTCGGCTCGGCCCGCGGGCTCTACCACTTCACCGGCGACCACGGGAGCTACTGATGGCGGGGCTACTGACGGCGGCTGACGCGACGCGGGGCTCGACCCGATGAAGGATCCCGCGGAGCGGGGGCTGCGCGAGTCGGCCACGTTCGACCGCGCCACGATCGCCGCGATCCAGCACGCCGCCCGCACGGGCGTCTACGACATCCGCGGCTGGGGCGCCAAGCGCGCCGTGCCGCACTTCGACGACCTGCTGGTGCTCGGGGCGTCGATGTCGCGCTACCCGCTCGAGGGCTACCGCGAGCGCTGCGACACCGACGTCGTGCTCGGCGACCGCCACGCCACGCGGCCCCTGCACCTCGACATCCCCGTGACGATCGCCGGCATGAGCTTCGGCGCGCTCTCCGCCCAGGCCAAGGAGGCCCTCGGGCGCGGTGCCAGCGAGGTCGGCACGTCGACGACGACCGGCGACGGCGGCATGACCGACGAGGAGCGTGGCGAGTCGAAGACGCTCGTCTACCAGCTGCTCCCGAGCCGGTACGGCATGAACCCGGACCACCTGCGGGCCGCGGACGCGATCGAGGTCGTGCTCGGTCAGGGTGCCAAGCCCGGCGGCGGCGGGATGCTGCTCGGCCAGAAGATCTCCGACCGCGTCGCCGAGATGCGGACGCTGCCGCCCGGTATCGACCAGCGCTCGGCGTGTCGGCACCCCGACTGGACGGGTCCCGACGACCTCGCCATCAAGATCGGTGAGCTGCGGGAGATCACCGACTGGGAGAAGCCGATCTACGTCAAGGTCGGGGCGACACGCACGTACTACGACGTGAAGCTCGCCGTGGCCGCGGGCGCCGACGTCGTCGTGGTGGACGGGATGCAGGGCGGCACCGCCGCCACGCAGGAGGTGTTCATCGAGCACGTCGGCATCCCGATCCTCGCTGCGATCCCGCAGGCCGCGCAGGCGCTGCAGGAGCTCGGCGTGCACCGGAAGGTGCAGCTCATCGTCTCGGGGGGCATCCGCACCGGCGCCGACGTGGCGAAGGCGATGGCCCTGGGCGCCGACGCCGTCGCGATCGGCACCGCCGCCCTCATCGCGCTCGGCGACAACGACCCGCAGTACGCGGCGGAGTACGAGGCACTCGGGTCGGGAGCCGGGTACTACGACGACTTCCAGGACGGGCGTGACCCGGCCGGGATCACCACCCAGGACCCCGAGCTCTCGGCGCGCCTCGACCCCGTCGAGGGCGGGCGCCGCGTGGCGAACTACCTGCGGGTGCTGACCATGGAGGCCCAGACGCTCGCCCGCGCCTGCGGGAAGGGGCACGTGCGTCACCTGGAGCCCGAGGACCTGGTCGCGCTGACCATCGAGGCGGCCGCGATGGCCCGGGTGCCGCTGGCGGGCACGTCGTGGATCCCGGGACGCGGCCTGTAGAGCCCTCGTCCGATCCGTCGCCTTTCGGCGGGTCGCTCGTTCTCGGTGGTGACGGCACGGCGTCACGGCACGGCTCAGCCCGAGGAGCGTCGGCGATGGGGCACCACCGGAAGGGCCGGGCGACCCGGCGCCACGACGTACCGTCCGTGGTCCGGGAGCCCCACGGCTCCCCCCGCACCGAGACCTCGACGTCGCCGGTGGTGCCCGAGTCGAGGCCCGAGCGGGGTGTCCCGGGGCCCGGGCCGGGACCGGCGGTCGAGGGCGTGAGCGGCCGGCCGCTCGAGGACCTCGCCGAGGCCGCGCGCAACGCCCGCCGGACCGGGTGGGCGTTCGGGGCCGAGGTCCTCGCCTCCGCCGACACGCGGGGTGTGCCGACCTCGACGCCACCCCCGCGCGACGGTCGGCCCCGGCGCTACGCCACCCACCAGCCCACCGCGCCGATCGCGGTGCTCGACGGTCGGTGACCACTCGAACCGGTGTGCTCCGGGTCACGATCGGCTAGCGTCGCCGTCGTGGCCCACTGGGCCCGTCCCGCCCCGAACGTGACCAGGAGCCCGAAGCCATGGTGGACACCACCGCTGCGTCCGAGACCGTCTTCCGGCTGGTCTACCGCAGCCACATGCGGATCGCGCCCGACGTCCGCAAGTCCGAGCTGGGGGAGATCTTCAGCGTCGCCCGGTCGAACAACAAGCGCCTCGGCGTGACCGGCGCGCTGCTCGTGTGGGACGAGTTCTTCGTCCAGACCCTCGAGGGCGACGAGGCCGTGGTCCGCGATCTCTACGACCGCATCCACCGCGACGCCCGCCACGAGCGCGTCGCGATCATCAGCGAGGACCCCGCCGCCCCGCGGGTGTTCGGCCGGTGGTCGATGGCCCGGGTGGGCGACGAGGACGAGCCCGACATCCCCCTGCTGATGAACCGGGACAAGGGCGGCATCTCCCCGGCCGCCCCCCGCCCGACGACGCCGGACCAGGAGGCGGTCCTGGACGGCATGCGGGAGGCCGCCCGCAGCGGCGCCCAGCCGGCCTGACGCCCGGTCGGCCCCGTCGGGTCGCTGGCGTCCGTGCCCGGGTCACGACGAGAGTGGTGGCATGGACCGCACGGTGGACTGGGACGGCTCGGGCGAGGGTGCCGTCACCGCCGTCGACCAGCGCGCGCTGCCGGCCGAGTACCGCCTCCGTCGGCTCGCGACCGTGGACGAGCTGGTCGCGGCGATCGCCGACCTGACGATCCGCGGCGCGCCCGCGCTGGGCGCGGCCGGAGCGCTGGGGGTCGCGCTCGCCGCCCGCCGGCACGCGGGCGACCCCGCCCGGGTGCGCGACGAGGCGGAGCGGGTGGCGGCGGTCCGTCCGACCGCGGTGAACCTGCGCCGCGGTGTGGAGCGGGCCCTGGCACGACTGGGTGATGGCCCCGACGCCGTGCTCGCCGAGGCGTGCGCGCTGCTCGACGAGGACGAGGCGATCAACCGGCGGATGGGCCGGCGCGCCGCGGACCTGATCACCGCCGTGTGCCCCGACCGCCCGCTGCGGGTGCTCACCCACTGCAACTCCGGGGCGCTCGCCGCCGTCGCCTGGGGCACCGGGCTCGGTGCGGTCCGCGAGCTCGCCGGGCGGGGTCGGATCGCCGAGGTGCTGGCCTGCGAGACCCGCCCGCTGCTCCAGGGGGCGCGGCTCACGGTGTGGGAGCTGCGGGAGATGGGGGTCGCGCACCGGCTGTGCGTCGACTCGGCGGGCCCCTCGGCGATCGCGCGGGGGCTCGTCGACGCCGTGATCGTCGGCGCCGACCGCATCGCGGCCAACGGCGACGCCGCCAACAAGATCGGCACCTACGCGCTCGCCTGTGCCGCGGCGCGTCACGGCGTTCCCGTGGTCGTGGTGGCGCCCGAGTCGACCGTCGACCACGCGACGCGCTCGGGCGCCGACATCGTCATCGAGGAACGCGCGGCCGACGAGGTCCGCACCGTCGCGGGCGTGCCGACGGCGCCGCCGGACACCCCGGTCTACAACCCCGCCTTCGACGTCACGCCCGGCGCGCTGCTCGCTGCGGTGGTCACGGAGGCCGCGACGTTCCGGGACGGCGCCTGGACGGTCGAGGCACCCGCGCCGGTGACCGCGGAGGCCGCTCGGTGAAGCTCCGCGACGAGCGCGAGGCCGTCGTCGCCCACGCCCGGCGGATGGACGCCGACGGCCTCACCGTCGGCACCTCGGGCAACCTCTCGGTGCGCGCCGGCGACCTCCTCGCGATCACCCCGAGCGGCCTGCCCTACGACCAGCTGACCCCCGACACGGTCAGTGTCGTGGACCTCGAGGGCCGGCCCGTCGACGCGCCGCTGCGGCCGTCGTCGGAGCTGCCGATGCACACCGCGGTGTACCGGGAGACCGCCGCCACGGCGGTGGTGCACACCCACCCGGTGTTCGCGACGGTCCTCTCGACGCTGGTCGACGAGCTCCCCGCGATCCACTACATCATCGCGCACCTGGGCGGCCCGGTCCGCGTCGTGCCCTACGCGCCGTACGGCACCGAGGAGCTCGCCCGGCTCGGGGTCGAGGGCCTGGCCGGGAGGTCCGCGGTGATCCTCGCGAACCACGGCGCAACCACCTACGGCGCCGACCTCGCCCAGGCCTACACGCGGACCGAGTACCTCGAGTGGCTCTGCCGGCTCTACGTCGAGGCCCGGAAGCTCGGCGAGCCGCGCCTGCTCGACGCGGCGCAGATCGCGGCCGCCACGGCCGCGTTCGCGGACTACGGCCCGCAACCACGCGCCTGAGGCCCGTCGGCGCCGGAACGCGGGGGCAGCGACCGCTCCAGTGCGCTCAGCTCGGGGCCGAGGAAGCCCCCGTCCTCCGGGACCGCGGCCCGCCGGCCGGACGTCGCCACGGCGAGGTCCGCCAGCTCGTCCCCGATCTCCTCGGCGCGGGCGGCCGGGACCTCCGGGCCCGGCGCCCGCCCGTCGCCGCGGGCCGCGTCCATCGCCCAGCACGCCGCCAGCGTCCGGTGCGCGAGCCGCTGGGCGGCGTCGAGGGCAGGCCACCAGGCGGTGGCGTCCGGGGTGCGGACGATCGGGAGCGCGTCGCCGCGGTGGGCGTCCGCGAGGGCGAGCACCCGCTGGTTGAGGTCCCGCCGGGCCGCGCGTGCCGCGGGGCTGCCGGTGCTCCCGTCGACGAGGTGGGGGAGCACCCGCCCCACGTCGCGCAGCGCCTCGCGCACCCGCGCCGCCGGGTCCGGCACGGCGGCCTGGGGCGCGATCAGCAGGAACACCAGGACACCGACCGCGCAGCCGACGGCGGTGTCGACGCCGCGGGCGAGCAGGAGCCCGCCGAGGTCGGCGGGGTGGCCGCCGCTGCCGATGGTCAGGGCGATCGGGGTCACGAGGACGACGCCGAGGCCGTAGTTGAGCGGCATCAGGAGCTGGATCCCGAACTGCAGCACCGCGATCGTCAGCGCCAGCCCCACGCCGGCCGGCTGCGCCGCGAGGATCGCGGCCGCGAGCAGGAGCCCGATCCAGGTCCCGAGCAGGCGGAGCGCGGCGCGCTCCAGCGTGCCGGCCGGCCCGAGGCCCTGGCACAGGACGAGGACGGCGCAGGCGACGGCCCAGTAGGCGCGGTCGAGCCCGACGAGCGCGGCGCCGGTGCCGACGACCAGGGCGGCCACACCGACCCGCAGCAGCACCACGCGCCACGGCGACCCGGCGGCGAGCAGGGCACGTGCCGCGGCCGCGACGCCCGGTCCGCCCAGCGGCACGTCGGCGGGGTCGAGGTGACGCGGCACGGCCGGCGGGTGGTCGACCTCGGTGGCCAGCGCGCGGACCCGGCCCGCCGCGGCGGGGTCGACGGCCCGGCCCGCGTCGCGGGCGCGGACCGCGTCGGCCAGCGCACCGTGCGCCTCGAGCGCGATCGCGCGCAGCCGCACCAGCGTGCCGTCGGGGCGGGCGACCGGGGCCTGCTGTCCGACCAGGACGACCCAGCAGGAATGCATCGCCCGCGCCGCCCGATCGCGCGCCGCCGGGTAGTCCTGGCCGTCGGCGGCGAGCAGGCGCGCCACCGCAGCGACCCCGGCCGCCACCGCCGCCTTCTCCGGGCGGCGGGGCCCGGCGACGATCCCGATCATGTGGGCACACCACGAGAGGGCGCCGCCGGCCAGGACGAGCATGCCCAGGCGCCACGGCTCCGTGGTCGCCCCCGGGATGCCCGACGCGGTGGCGCAGGCGAGGACGAACAGGTAGGCACCGGGCGGGCCGGTGTCGACGACCTGGCACAGCGCCGTCGCTGCCACGGCGATCACCGCGACCACCGGCACCGAGGCCCATACCGAGAACTCCGACCACGCGCCGAGCGTCACCACCGCGGCGAAGGCGAGCGCGACGGCGGCCAGCTGCCGGGCCCGGAAGCGGTAGGGCCGGCGGCCGCCGTAGAGCGCGGTGAAGGCGCCGATGCTCGCGATGAGGCCGGCGGAGACGTCGCCGGCCCACCAGCCGATCAGGACGGTGCCGCCGGCGCAGGAGGCGGCGCGGACCGCGTCGACGAGGTCGAACCGCGTGCGCCGCAGTCCGACCAGGTCCCGCGCCCACCCCCGCCAGGAGGGACGGGTCACCGCATCCGCCTGCGGAGCACGAGCCGCGTCGATCACGGGCCCGAGGGGCCGTCGGGCGGGTCGTCGAGGAAGTCGGCCGTCGGCACGTAGTAGAGGGCGCCGGTGACCGCGGTGGAGAAGTCGAGGATGCGGTCGTGGTGGCCCTCGGCGGTGCCGACGAACATGTTCTCCAGCATCTGCTCGGTGACCCCGGGGTCGCGGGCGTAGCCGATGAAGTAGGTGCCGTACTCCCCGACGCCGACGTGGCCGAAGGGCATGTTGACGCGCAGGATCTGCCGCTCCTGCCCGTTCTCGTCCTCGATGACGTTCAGAGCGACGTGCGAGTCCGGTGCCTTCTGGTCGTCGGGGATCTCGATGTCCTGGAGCTTGGTGCGCCCGATCGCGCGCTCCTGCTCCTCGACGCCGAGCGCGTTCCAGCCGTCCATGTCGTGCAGGTACTTCTGGGTGATCACGTAGCTGCCGCCCGCGAACCCGGGGTCCTCGTCGCCGACGAGCACCGCCTCGCGGGCCGCGGCGCCGTCGGGGTTCTCGGTGCCGTCGACGAAGCCGAGCAGGTCGCGCTCGTCGAAGAACCGGAAGCCGTGGACCTCGTCGACGACCGTGGCGTGCGTGCGCAGGCGCGTGACCAGCAGCTGCGCGAGCTCGAAGCACATGTCCAGGCGATGGGCGCGGAGATGGAACAGGAGGTCCCCGGGCGTCGACGGCGCCTCGTGCGCCCCGTGCAGGGCGCGGAACGGGTGCAGGGACGCCGGCCGCGGGCCACCGAACAGCCGATCCCAGGCCTCCGACCCGATCCCGACGACACAGGTGAGCTCGCCCTCCGGGAGCCGGAACCCGACCGAGCGCTTGAGGCCGGCGACGTCGGTCAGCAGGTCGCGCACCGCCGCCGCGTCACCGCCGGGGTCGAGCGTCAGCGTCAGGAAGATCGACGCCTCGGTGATCGGTGACAGGACCGGCTGGGGCTCACCGTGGACCATGCGTCGCACCCTAGAGGCGCGGTCGGCGCAGGAAACAGTGTTCGGCCATCCGCCCGCGGACCTGTCACGCTGTCGCGGCGACACCGCCGTCCAGGATCGTGCGAGGGGAGTCCGCCGTGACCGAACAGATCGCCGAGCACTACGAGCGTGTGGCCGCGACGTACAACGACCACTGGACCTACGACCCCGACTACGTCCGGCAGCTCGCCCACGCCATGAGCGACGCGCTGCGCCTGACGCGCTCCGACGCGATCGCCGACATCGGCTGCGGCACCGGCCTCTACACGCGCCACATCGCCGACGACGTCCGGCCGACCCGGCCCGTGCTGTGCGTGGATCCGGTGTCGGCGATGCTCGACCAGCTCCCGCGGTCGCCGGCGTTGCAACCGCTGCACGCCAGCGCCGAGGACCTGGCGTCCGGACGCGTCGCGCTCCCGGAGTCGGCCCCGCTGGACGCGATGATCATCAAGGAGTCGATCCACCACATGACGGATCGGCGCGGGACGCTCGAGGGTCTCGTCCGGCTCCTGTCACGCCACGGCCGGATCCTCGTCGTCATGCTGCCGACGGCCATCCACCACCCGCTGTTCCGGGCGGCGCACGAGCGCTTCGAGGAGCTGCAGCCGGACCCCGCGGACATCCAGGAGATCGTGTCCGCCGCCGGGCTCCGGGCGTCGGTGAGCCAGCGGACGTTCCACGTGGCCATCGAGCGCGAGCGCTACGTCCGCATGCTCGAGGCGCGGTACATGTCGGTGCTCGGCGAGTTCTCGGACGAGGAGCTCGAGGAGGGCATCGCGCAGTTCCGGCGGTCCTACCGGGACACCCCGGTGCTGCGGTTCGAGGACCATTTCGCCTTCGTCAAGGGCTGGGTCCCGGGCCGGCCGCCGGCCTGACCCGTCAGCGGCGCAGGACGAGCACGGTGGTGATCAGGAGGACGATCGTGCCGGCCGACTCGACGACGAGTGTGGTCGGCGCCAGGGCGTAGTCCAGGCTGGACTCGATCCCGAAGAGCCCGACGGTCAGGGCGATCACCAGCGCGGCCAGCGTGCCGGCCATGAACAGCAGGCCCAGCACCGTGGCCACCTGCAGGAGCCGTCCCTGCAGCACGGTGATCCCGATGGCCAGCACGAGGCCGCCGATCGCGTTGAGGACGAACAGCATGCCCAGCACGCCGCCCGTGCTCGTGAGCACCAGGTAGAGGTGGATGCCGCCCATCGCCAGCAGGGCGAGGGCGCTGAGCAGCCGCCACACCATGACCGAGCGGGACGAGCCGCTGGCGGGACGCGCCGGGTGCGCAGCGTGGGACATGTCCGTCTCCCTGCCCGGGGACCGTGCGCGGTGCACGGTGCGGTGACGGAACTGGTTACCACAGTTCGGGCGCCGGACCCAGGGGCAGGAGGGACGGCGGCGCAGGTCAGAGGGTGCAGGTCGGACCGCGCAGGTCAGGGCGTCACGAGCCGCCGCGCTCCGGGCAGGCCGAGCAGCAGCGCCGCCCCCGCCGAGACGACCGCCAGCCCGGCGAGCGGGCCGGCGAGACCGCCGGCGCCGGCGAGGGCCGAGAGCAGGTAGGGCACCCCGAAGCCGAGGTACGCGCAGGCGTAGAAGGTGCCGGTGAGCGCGCCGCGCTCGCTCGGGGCCGCCAGCCGCGCGACCGTCGTCAGTCCCGACGCCAGGCACAGCCCGTAGCCCACACCGAGCAGCAGCGCCACGGGGACGAGCAGCGGCCACGCCGCCAGCGCGACCCCGAGGAGGGCGATCCCGAGCCCGAGCGCGCCGGTCCCCAGCCCCACCGGGCCCGCCCGCTCCGCCCCGAGGCGCCGGGCCAGAGGCGGCACGAGCGCGCCCGTCGCCAGGGTCAGACCCGCCACCAGGCCGGTGACGGCCACGGCGATCGACGGCATCTGCGGGGTGAGCAGCAGCGGCAGCAGCGTGACCGCGGTGGACGGGAAGGCGAACACCCCGACCGCGACCGGCACGACGACCAGCGCGAACGGCCGGCGCGCGTCCGGCGGCACCCCGAGGTTCACGACGGGACCGCCGTCGCGCCGACGGTCCGGCGGGAGGGTGTCGGGGATGCCGCGCAGCAGGGCGATCGCGCCGATCATGAGCACGACGTGCAGCAGGTACGGCAGCACCGTCGGGGCGGGCGCCCACTGCGCCAGCAGCCCCGAGAACAGCGGGCCGAGCGCCCAGCCCGCGGCGAGCGCGACCGTCGTGAGCCGCGCCGAGCGCCCCGGCTCGCCGATCAGCTCGCCCAGCCACGCCGTCCCGACGCTGAACACCACCCCGGACACGGCGCCCTGGAGGAACCGTCCGAGGAACAGCACCGCCACCGACGACGCGGCCCCGAGGAACAGCAGCGAGACGAGGCCCGCGAGCACGACGAACGGCACCACGACCGCCCGCCGTCCGAGGCGGTCGGACGCCGGCCCCGACAGCAGCAGCGCCGGGATGAGCCCCGCGGCGTAGACCCCGAAGGCCGCGGTGAGGGCGGTGGGACCGAGCCCGAGCGTGTCCCGGTAGACCAGCAGCAGGGGGGTCGGCACGTTCGTCCCGTAGGCGACGACGAACACCACGACCCACAGGGCGCGGGAGGGAGCGAGGCCCGCGGCGGCGCGTGTCACGGCGCCATCACCAGCGGCGCGTGGGGGTCGCGGACGGGGACCCGGCCCGCGACGCGCGCGATCTCGAACGGGACGGCCTCGACGAGGCGCCCGCCCTCGACACGCGCGCGGGAGGCGCCCCGGTGGGACCCGTGGATGGTCATCGCCGACGATCCTCGCCCGTGCCACGGACCCGGCGCCATCCCCGCCCGGGAGCGCGGGACACTGATGCGCGTCGAGACACCGGCACCCGGGAGGACACGGCTGTGGGGACGTTCCGCGCGTCGTTCGAGTTCCCGCCCTCGCCGCACGCCCCGGGCATGGCCCGCCGCCTGCTCGGGGAGCTCTTCGGCGCGTGGGCGCTCGACGGGGCGCGGCACGTCGACGCGACGATCCTCGTCAACGAGCTCGTGTCCAACGCCGTGGACCACGCCGGCACCGACGTCGTCCTCGAGCTCGACGTCACCGCCTCCGACGGGTGGCTGCGGGTCGGCCTCGCCGACGGCTCGACCATCCGCCCGGTGGTCCGGGAGCTCGACCACAGCGCCCCGCGGGGCCGCGGTATGCAGATCGTCGCGGAGCTGGCCGACCGGTGGGGCAGCGAGGAGCGCGACGGGGGCAAGCGGGTCTGGTTCGAGCTGGGCTCGCCCTGACCGGCTCCTGACCGGCGGGAACAGCCCTCAGGGGCGCTCGTCGACCGGCCAGAACTCCGCCCACAGGGCCCCGGGCTCGTCGACCTCCTGGACGTGCAGCGCATAGCCGCGCCGCCGAGCGATCACCTCGGCGCCGCCGCGGTTCACCCGCCGGATGGTCAGCCCGACGCGGTCGGCCAGCACCCGTGCGGCGAGCTGCTGGTCGAGGCGGCCCATCTCGAAGCCGGCCTCCCACCAGTCGGCGGCGCTCCCGGCCGCGTTCCCGGAGGTGACCCCCGGATCCCCTGACGTCTCCGTCGTCATCCCTGACCTCCGTCCTGTCGCTGAAGACGGCACGAGTGTTGACCCTGCCGACCTTCTGTGTCTACAGTCAGCGCCGCCAGATATATCAATTGGCTACGATGAGGATCGCGAATGTCGGTCACAATCGCCCGCGAGGGTCGGATGCCCGTCGCGTCGGTCCTCGACCGGTCGCTCGCGGCGGCGGACCCCGAGGTGCACGCCCGGATCGCCGACGAGCGGAGCCGCCAGCACCGGACGCTCGAGATGATCGCGAGCGAGAACTTCGCGCCCCGGGCGGTGATGGAGGCTCAGGGCTCGGTCCTGACCAACAAGTACGCCGAGGGCTACCCGGGTCGGCGCTACTACGGCGGCTGCGAGCACGTCGACGTCGTCGAGCAGCTCGCGATCGACCGGCTCAAGGCGCTGTTCGGGGCCGAGTACGCCAACGTCCAGCCGCACTCCGGGGCCCAGGCCAACGCCGCGGTCATGGCCGCGCTGCTGACGCCCGGCGACACGATCCTCGGCCTGGACCTGGCGCACGGCGGCCACCTCACGCACGGGATGCACCTGAACTTCTCGGGGCGCCTCTACGACGTCGCCGCCTACCACGTGCGCCCCGACGACCACCGCGTCGACATGGCCGAGGTCTCCCGGCTCGCCCACGAGCGCCGCCCGGCACTGATCATCGCCGGCTGGTCGGCCTACCCGCGGCAGCAGGACTTCGCGGAGTTCCGCCGCATCGCCGACGCGGTCGGCGCCTGGCTCATGGTCGACATGGCCCACTTCGCCGGCCTCGTCGCCGCGGGCCTGCACCCCTCGCCGGTGCCGCACGCCCACGTCGTCACCTCGACGACCCACAAGACCCTCGGCGGCCCCCGGGGCGGGGTCATCCTGGCGGGCACCCGGGAGCTCGCCAAGAAGCTGAACTCCAGCGTCTTCCCGGGCCAGCAGGGCGGGCCGCTCGAGCACGTCATCGCCGCGAAGGCCGTCGCGTTCAAGCTCGCCGCAGAGCCCGAGTTCCGCGAGCGCCAGGTGCGCACGCTCGCCGGTGCCCGCCTGCTCGCGGAGCGCCTGGTGGCCGAGGACGGCATCGGCGTCGTCTCCGGCGGCACCGACGTCCACCTGGTCCTGGTCGACCTGCGCGACTCCGACCTCGACGGGAAGCAGGCCGAGGACCGTCTGCACCGCGTCGGCATCACCGTCAACCGCAACGCGGTGCCCTTCGACCCCCGCCCGCCGATGGTCAGCTCCGGCGTCCGCATCGGCACCGCCGCCCTCGCGGCCCGCGGCTTCGGCGACGGGGACTTCGCCGCCGTCGCCGACGTCGTCGCCCGGGCCCTGCGACCGCAGGTGACGGAGTCCGAGCTGGACGCCCTCGCCGACCGCGTCGCCGCCCTCGCCGACCGCCACCCCCTCTACCCGGAGCTGCCGGCATGACGCACGCAGGCACGACCGCACCCACGACCGCGCCCACCCCGCCGGGCGCCGACCTGCCCGAGCACCCCGAGTCCCTCTGGCGCAGCGCGGAGCCGAAGAGGTCCTACGACGTCGTTATCGTCGGCGGCGGCGGGCACGGCCTGGCCACCGCCCACTACCTCGCCAAGCTCGGGATCACGAACGTCGCCGTGCTCGAGAAGGGCTGGCTGGCCGGCGGGAACATGGCCCGCAACACCACGCTGATCCGCTCGAACTACCTCCTGGACGAGTCGGCCGGCATCTACGAGCACGCGCTCAAGCTCTGGGAGGGCCTCGAGGAGGACCTCGGCTACCCGATCCTGTTCAGCCAGCGCGGGGTGCTCAACCTCGCGCACACCGAGCAGGACGTGCGCGACTCGGTGCGCCGCGTCGAGGCCAACAAGCTCAACGGGATCGACGCCGAGTGGCTCGAGCCCGACGAGGTCGCGAAGGTCTGCCCGATCGTCAACGTCTCGGGCGACATCCGCTACCCGGTGCAGGGCGCGACGTTCCAGGCCCGCGCGGGGATCGCGAAGCACGACTACGTCGCCTGGGGCTTCGCCCGGCGGTCCAGCGAGGCCGGCATCGACATCATCGAGAACTGCGAGGTCTCGGGCTTCGTGACGGGAGGACCGGGCGGCGACCGCGTCACCGGCGTGCGGACGACGCGCGGCGACATCGCCGCCGGCACCGTCGCGCTGTGCGCGGCGGGCCACACCTCGGTCCTGCTGGACATGCTCGGCGTGCCCGCGCCTCTGCAGTCGCACCCCCTGCAGGCCCTGGTCTCCGAGCTCCTCGAGCCCGTGCACCCGACGATCGTCATGTCGAACGCCGTGCACGTCTACGTCTCCCAGGCCCACAAGGGCGAGCTGGTGATGGGCGCCGGCGTCGACTCCTACAACGGCTACGGCCAGCGCGGCGCGTTCCACATCATCGAGCGCCAGATGGCGGCCGCCGTCGAGCTGTTCCCGGTGTTCGCCCGGGCCCACCTGCTGCGCAGCTGGGCCGGCGTCGTCGACGTCACCCCGGACGCGAGCCCGATCGTCGGGTCCACGCCCTACGCGAACGTCTTCCTCAACTGCGGCTGGGGCACCGGCGGCTTCAAGGCCACCCCGGGCCTGGGCGCGGCGTTCGCCGACACCGTCGCTCACGGCCGTCCCCACCCGCTCATCGCGCCCTTCGGCCTCGACCGCTTCGTCACCGGGGCCCTCGTCGACGAGCACGGCGCCGCCGCCGTGGCCCATTAGGAGACCTCGATGCAGCTCATCGCCTGCCCCTGGTGCGGCCAACGCGAGGAGATCGAGTTCTCCTACGGCGGCCAGGCCGCCGTGGCCTACCCGGCCGACCCCGCGTCGCTGTCCGACGAGCAGTGGGCCCGGTTCGTGTTCTTCCGCGACAACCCGAAGGGCCCCTTCGCCGAGCGCTGGGTCCACAGCGCCGGATGCCGCCGCTGGTTCGGTGCCGTCCGCGACACCCGGACCTACGAGTTCCTCTCCGTCGGGCCCCTCTCCGCCACGACCGCGCGCCCGTCCGTCCTCCCGGAGGCCACCCCATGAGCCGGATCGAGGGCTACGGCCGGATCGACCGCAGCCGCCACGTCACGGTCACCGTGGACGGCGCCGCCTACACGGGGCACCCCGGCGACTCGCTGGCCTCGGTGCTGCTCGCCCACGACGCCCGTCCGGCCAACACCGGCGTCAAGCTGGGACGGCCCCGCGGCATCGGCGCCTCGTGGACGGAGGACCCGACGGGCCTCGTGCAGGTCGAGGAGCCGTTCCCGGAGCCGATGCTGCTGGCCACCACCCTCGAGGCCACCGACGGACTCGTCGCCCGTGGCGTGAACGGGCAGGGCCGGCTCTCCGAGATCCCCGACCTCGCCCGCTACGACCGCCTGCACACCCACGGCGACGTCCTGGTGATCGGCGCCGGCCCGGCCGGTCTCGTCGCCGCCCGCACCGCGGCCCGTCGCGGCGAGGACGTCGTCCTCGTCGACGACCGACCGACCGCCGGTGGCACCCTCACCGGCACCGAGACGATCGACGGCCGTCCCTCCCTGGAGGTCGTCGACGAGATCGTCGCCGAGCTCAGGGCATCGCCGAACGTCACGCACCTCCAGCGCACCACGGCGTTCGGGCACTACGACGACGGCTTCGTGCTCGCCCTCGAGCGGCGGACCTCCCACACCGACGACGGCGGCCTCGCGCGGCGCTCGCGCCAGCGCGTGCACCGCATCCGCGCGGGTCGGATCGTGGTCGCGGCCGGCGCGGTCGAGCGGCCCATCGTGCTCGAGGACAACGACCGGCCCGGCATCATGCTCGCCGCGTCGGCGCGGGACTTCCTGCACCGCTACGGCGTGCTCGCCGGCCGCGAGGTCGTCGTCTTCACCAGCGACGACGCCGCCTACGCCGCCGCGGTCGACCTCCACGACGCCGGCGCCACGGTCCAGGTGCTCGACGCCCGGCCGACGGCTCCCGCGGTCTGGTCCCGGCGCTGCGCGGACCGCGGCATCGCCGTCACGGCGAACACCCACGTCCACGGCACCCGGGGACCCGACCGCATCACCGCCGCCCTCGTCGGCCCGGAGCGCCGCGAGGTCCCCTGCGACCTGCTGCTCACCAGCGGCGGCTGGAACCCCACCGCGCACCTGTTCAGTCACGTCGGCGGCCGTCTCGCCTACGACCCGTCGCTGGGCGCCTTCCGGCCCGCCGCGCCCCGCCCGGGCGTCGAGGTGATCGGCGCCGCCGACGGCACCTTCGGCCTGGCGGACATCCTGCGCCGGGCGGGCGGGGCCGGTGGTGCTGATGACGCGCCCCACGCGGACGACGAGCCCCGCGACCCGACGGCAGTGCTCTGGCGCACCGAGGGCGACCCGGCCCGCCAGTTCGTCGACATCCAGCGCGACGCCACGGTGGCCGACATCGCCCGTGCCGTCGGCGCCGGCATGACGTCGGTGGAGCACGTGAAGCGCTACACGACGATCGGCACCGCCCACGACCAGGGCAAGACCTCCGGCGTGATCGCCTCCGGCATCACCGCCGAGCTCCTGGGCCTGCCCGTCGAGGACCTCGGGACGACCACGTTCCGGCCGCCCTACACGCCGGTCGCGTTCGCCGCGCTGGCCGGGCGGGAGCGCGGCGACCTCTTCGACCCCGTGCGCACGACCCCGATCCACGACTGGCACGTCGCGGCCGGCGCGGAGTTCGAGGACGTCGGCCAGTGGAAGCGCGCGGGGCACTACCCGCATCCCGGGGAGAACATGACCGACGCAGTGCTGCGCGAGTGCGCCGCGGTGCGGACCTCGGTCGGCATCATGGACGCCTCGACGCTCGGCAAGATCGACGTGCGGGGGCCCGACGCGGCGGTCCTGCTCGACCGGCTCTACACGAACATGATGTCGAGCCTCAAGGTCGGACGCGTGCGCTACGGCGTCATGTGCGGCAACGACGGCATGGTCTTCGACGACGGCACCGTCCTGCGCCTGGCCGACGACCGCTTCCTCGTCACCACCACCACCGGCAACGCCGCCGCCGTCCTCGACTGGATGGAGGAGTGGCTCCAGACCGAGTGGCCGGAGCTGCGGGTGCGGCTGACCTCGGTCACCGAGCAGTGGTCGATCGTCGCGGTGGCGGGTCCCCGCTCCCGTGACGTGGTGGGCGCGGTCTTCGCCGATCTGGACGTCTCGAACGGGACCTTCGGCTTCATGACCTGGCAGGACACCGCCCTCGACGGGGTGCCCGTGCGCGTCGCCCGCATCTCGTTCTCGGGCGAGCTGGCCTTCGAGGTCAGCGTCAGCGCCTGGTACGCGGCGGCGGTGTGGGCGCGCCTGCTCGAGGCCGGCCGCGCCCACGGGATCACGCCCTACGGCACCGAGACGATGCACGTCCTGCGGGCCGAGAAGGGCTACCCGATCATCGGGCAGGACACCGACGGCACGGTCTCCCCGCACGACCTCGGCATGGCCTGGGCGGTGTCGAAGAAGAAGCCCGACTTCGTCGGCCGGCGCTCCTTCAGCCGCGCCCAGAACCAGGATCCGCGGCGCAAGCAGCTCGTGTCGCTCCTGCCGACCGACGCCGCGACGAAGCTGCCCGAGGGCTCGCAGATCGTGCGATTCGCCGACGACGGACGGCTGCCCGCGCCGCCCGTCCCGATGCTCGGGCACGTCACCTCGAGCTACCACAGCGCCGCCCTCGACCGCCCGTTCGCGCTCGCCCTGGTCAAGGGCGGGCGGGAGCGCATCGGCGAGGTCGTCGGCGTCCCCGTCGCGGGCGAGCTGGTGGCCGCACTGATCGGCGAGACCGTGCTGGTCGACCCCGAAGGAGCGCGCCGCGATGGCTGACACCTCCATGCTCGTTCGACACCCCCTCGAGGCGCGGCGCACGCAGCTGACGGAGCTCTCCGCGGAGCTCGACGGCGTGGCCCTCGAGCTCGAGACGCCGGTCGCGGCCGTCGACCTGCGGCTCGACCCCGCCGACCCCGGGCCCGCCGCCGTCGCGGACGTGGCCGGCGGTCCGCTGCCGGCGCAACCCGACACGTGGACCGAGCTCGTCGCCGGGCAGGCGCTGCGCCTCGGACCCGACGAGTGGCTCCTGACGAGCACGGCGGCCCGGCCCGAGGACTGGGAGTTCGGCCTCGACGAGGCCGCCGCGGAGTTCGGCGGCACGGCCGTCGACGTGTCCGCGCAGCGCACGACGGTGCGGGTGCGGGGCGCCTCGGCCCGCCGGCTGCTCGCCTCCGGGTGCGCGATCGACCTGCGCCCCGCGTCGTTCCCGCGCGGGCGCTGCGCCCAGACCCTGCTGGGCCAGGCGGGCGTCCTGCTCGTCGCGCACGGGGTCGACACACGGGGCGACGACGACCTGCAGCTGTTCGTCCGTCCCTCCTTCGCGGGCTACGTCGTCGACTGGCTCGTCGACGCCGCGCAGGAGTTCCGCCGCCCCACCTGAGACCTCGACACGACCCTCGAAAAGAGACGCCATGAGCACCACCCCCCGCGTCGTCGTCATCGGAGCCGGGATCGTCGGCGCGAACGTCGCCGACGAGCTCACCGAGCGCGGCTGGACCGACGTGACCGTCCTCGACCAGGGACCGCTGCCGCTCACCGGCGGCTCGACGTCCCACGCCCCCGGCCTGGTGTTCCAGACCAACGCCTCGCGGACGATGAGCGCGTTCGCGTCGTACACGGTCGAGAAGTTCCTCGCCCTGGGCAGTGTTCTCGGGGGAGGGGACGGCGCCTGGTGCTTCAACCAGGTCGGTGGGCTCGAGGTCGCCACCACCGCCGAGCGCCTGGCCGACCTGCACCGCAAGCAGGGCTGGGCCACCGCCCGGGGCATCCCCGCCGAGGTCGTCGACGTCGACGAGTGCGTCCGCCGGCACCCGCTGATCGACCCCGAGCGCATCCTCGGGGGTCTCCACACCCCCACCGACGGGCTGGCCAAGGCCGCCCGCGCGGTGACGGCGCTGATGCGGCGCGCGGAGGCCCGCGGGGCGGTGTTCCGCGGCTCCACGCGGGTCACCGGCATCTCCCGGTACGGCGGGCGCGTCACCGGCGTGCAGACCGACCACGGCGAGGTCCCGGCCGACGTCGTCGTCTCCTGCGCCGGCTTCTGGGGGCAGGCGATCGGCGACATGGTCGGCATGCGCGTGCCGCTGCTGCCGCTGGCGCACCAGTACGTGTTCACCGGCCAGGTGCCCGAGCTCGTCGGGCTGGGCGACGAGGCGAGCGAGGCGCGGCTGCCGATCCTGCGTCACCAGGACCAGGACCTGTACTACCGCGAGCACAACGACCGCATCGGCATCGGCTCCTACGCCCACCGTCCGATGCCGGTGTCGCTGCACGAGCTGCCCGAGGTCGACGACGTCAGCGAGGCGCGCCAGCCCTCGATGCTGCCGTTCACCGAGGACGACTTCGCGGCCCAGTGGGAGCAGAGCCGGCTGCTGCTGCCGTCGCTGCGGGACACCAAGATCGACACCGGCTTCAACGGCATCTTCTCGTTCACCCCGGACGGCGGGCCGCTGATCGGGGAGTCGACGGACGTCGCGGGCTTCTGGATCGCCGAGGCGGTGTGGGTGACCCACTCCGCCGGGGTCGCCCGCAGCGTCGCCCAGCTCCTGATCGACGGGCGCAGTGAGATCGACCTGCACGGCTGCTCGGTGCACCGGTTCGAGGAGTTCCAGACCGCCGACGACTACGTCTCGGCCACCGCGCAGCAGAACTTCGTCGAGATCTACGACATCGTGCACCCGCTCCAGCCGCGGCTCGCGCCCCGCGACCTGCGCGTGAGCCCGTTCCACGCGCGTCAGTCCGAGCTCGGGGCGGTGTTCCTCGAGTCCCACGGCTGGGAGCGCCCGCACTGGTACGAGGCCAACGCCCCGCTCGTCGCGGACCTGCCGCCCGAGTGGGCACCGGTGGCCCGCGACCCCTGGTCGGGGATGTTCGACTCGCCGATCGTCGCGGCCGAGGCGTGGCGGACACGCACCGCCGTGGCGATGTACGACATGACCCCGCTGACCCGCATCGAGGTGTCCGGCGCCGGCGCGCTGGCGTTCCTCGACCGGCTCACCACGGGGAAGATGGACAAGTCCGTCGGCGCCGTCACCTACACCCTCGCGCTCGACGAGGCCGGCGGTATCCGCAGCGACCTCACCGTCGCCCGCCTGGGCCCGGAGCTCTTCCAGGTCGGCGCCAACGGGCCGCTCGACGTCCACCACCTGCAGACGGCGGCGGCCGTCGAGGACGACGTCGTCGTCCGGGACATCACCGGCGGCACCTGCTGCGTCGGCGTCTGGGGCCCGCTCGCCCGCGACCTCGTGCAGCCGCTGACCTCGACCGACCTCTCGCACGAGGGGCTCAAGTACTTCCGCTGCGTGCGGGGGCAGATCGCGGGCGTCCCGGTGATCGCGATGCGCCTGTCGTACGTCGGCGAGCTCGGCTGGGAGATCTACACGACCGCGGAGTACGGGCAGCGGCTCTGGGACGTCCTGTGGCGGGCCGGGCAGCCGCTGGGCGTCGTGGCCGCGGGCCGGGCGGCCTTCAACAGCCTGCGCCTCGAGAAGGGCTACCGCAGCTGGGGCACGGACATGACCAGCGAGCACGACCCCTACGAGGCCGGGGTCGACTTCGCGGTGCGGCCGCGGACGAAGGGCGACTTCGTCGGTCGTGCCGCCCTGGAGGGCCGCTCCGCGCCGACCCGCTCCCTGACCTGCCTGACCATCGACGACGGGCGCAGCGTGGTCGTCGGCCACGAGCCGGTGCTCGTCGACGGCGTCCCCGCCGGCTACGTCACGTCGGCGGCGTTCGGGCACACCATCGGCCGTCCCGTGGCCTACGCCTGGTTGCCCGCCGGGCTGGAGGTCGGCACCTCGGTGTCGATCGAGTATTTCGGGCAACCCGTCCGCGCGACGGTGGCCGCCGAGCCGCTCGTCGACCCGGAGATGGCGCGCATCCGGCGCTGATCCCCGGCGGGTCCTTCGTCAGAGAGGCGTCGAGTGCGCACTGAGACGGTCGAGCACTTCCTGGAGTCCCTGGCCGCCCGGAGCCCCGCTCCGGGTGGTCGGACCGGTGCCGCGCTGTGCGTGGCCCAGGGCGCGGCGCTCGTCGCCAAGGTCGCGCGCGACAGCGGGGTCGTGTCCTCACCGGAGCGGGCCGATGCGCTGCGCGAGACCGCGCTGGCCCTGGCCGCCGCCGACGCCGAGGGCACCGGGCCCGCGGGACCGGGACGGTTCTCGACCGAGGTCATCGCCGTGGCCGCGCAGGTCCTGGCCCTGGCGGAGGCGATCCGCCCGGTGGCGCGCCGCACGGCCGTCGCCGATCTCGCGGCGGCGGCCGAGGCGGTGCGCGCCGCGACGGGCACGGCCCGGGTCGACGTCGAGGTGGACCTCGTCGGGATCACCGATTCCGACGAGCGGGAGCGGCTCCTCACGGCGATCGAGCCCGTCGACGACCTCGTCCTGCGCGCCGCGAAGCTCACCGCCGTCGTGCGGGAGCAGATCCTGCGGTGACCCACGTGCGTGGGTCGGGTCAGATGACGGCCCTAGATGACAGCCCTGATCGCCTTCTCGAAGCCCTGCACGTGGTGGCGGGCCTTGCGGGCCGCGCCGTCGGCGTCGCCCTCGGCGATCGCGCGGAGCAGGCCCGCGTGCTCCTCGACGTGGGAGACGAAGTCGGACATGCGGTCGAGGAAGATGCAGAAGATCCGGGTGGCCAGGTTGTCGTAGCGCACGAGGGTGTCCTCGAGGTGCGGGTTGCCCGCCGCGCGGTAGATCGAGCGGTGCACCCGCAGGTCCCAGCGCATCAGCTCGTCGCGGGTCAGCTCCGGGATGTCGAGCGCGTCGGTGGCGTCGGCCAGGTCCTCGAGCTCCGCGCGCAGCGCGGGGGACGTCGCGGCGTTCTCGGCCGCGCGGCGCGCCGCCAGCGGCTCGAGCTGCACGCGGATGTCGGAGATGTAGGCCAGGTCCGTGATGTCGACGGCCGTGGCGAACGTCCCGCGCCGGGGGTAGGAGACCACCAGCCGGTCGACCTCGAGGCGCTTGAGCGCCTCGCGCACCGGCGTGCGCCCCACCTCCAGCGACTCCACCAGGGCGACCTCGTCGATCGGCGCCATCGGAGGGATCTCCAGCATGATCAATTTGTCCTGGATCGCCGCGTAGGCGCGCTCGGAGAGCGACAGGGGCGGACCGGTCTCCTGCTCATCGCTGAGGACGCTCACGGGCGGAGCCTACAACAGACGGAGCAACTCTTCTGGGTTGGCGCCATAACTGATATACTAGTCCTACCTCAACCGCCCTGCGATGTGTCAGGGGTGCTCCATGGCCATCTCGGTGTTCGACCTGTTCAAGGTCGGGATCGGCCCCTCCAGCTCACACACCGTCGGGCCGATGCGCGCCGCCTTCCTGTTCGTCTCGCGGCTGCACGACACCGGCCTCCTCGAGCGTGTGGCCTCGGTGCGCTGCGAGCTGTTCGGCTCCCTGGGCGCCACCGGGCACGGCCACGGCAGCGTCCCCGCCGTCGTCCTCGGCCTGTCCGGCGAGCAGCCCCACCTCGTCGACCCGGTGGAGGCGGAACCGATCGTGGCAGCCGTGCGGTCCGGCGGGCGGCTCGCTCTCGGCGGCAAGCACACCGTGGCGTTCTCGGTCGACGACGACGTCGTGCTCCACCGCCGGGGCCGGCTGTCCTTCCACAGCAACGGCATGGTGTTCCTCGCCCTCGACGCCGAGGGCCGTCCCGTCGACCGCCGCGAGTACTACTCGGTCGGCGGCGGCTTCGTCCTCGACGAGGACGAGACGGGCGAGCCCGTGCTCCGCGAGGACCCGACGCCCGTACCGCACCCCTTCGGCTCCGCGGACGAACTGGTCGCCCGTGCACGGGAGCACGGCCTGCGGATCAGCGACGTGATGCTCGCGAACGAGGCCGTGTGGCGCCCGGAGCAGGAGACCCGCGCGGGCCTGCTGCACCTCTGGTCGGTCATGCGCGCGTGCGTCGAGCGCGGGACGACCACGGGCGGGGTGCTGCCCGGGGGCCTGCGCGTGCGCCGGCGCGCCCCCGAGTTGCGGCGTCACCTCGACGAGGAGGTCGACGCCGCGGAGCCGATGGACCGCGTCACCCTCCACGCCCTGGCCGTCAACGAGGAGAACGCCGCCGGCGGCCGGGTGGTCACCGCCCCCACCAACGGCGCGGCCGGCATCGTGCCCGCGGTCCTGCACCACGCGGCGAGCACCGTCCGCGGGTTCGACGACGACGCCGTCGTGCGCTTCCTGCTCACCGCCGGCGCGATCGGGCTGCTGTTCAAGAGGAACGCGTCGATCTCCGGCGCCGAGGTCGGGTGCCAGGGTGAGGTCGGCTCGGCGTGCTCGATGGCCGCGGCCGGGTTCGCCGAGCTCCTCGGCTGTTCTCCCGAGCAGGTCGAGAACGCCGCCGAGATCGGGATCGAGCACAACCTGGGCCTGACCTGCGACCCGGTCGGCGGCCTGGTCCAGATCCCCTGCATCGAGCGCAACGCCGTCGCGTCGGTCAAGGCCATCACGGCCGCGCGGATGGCCCGGCGCGGCGACGGTGTCCACCACGTCTCGCTCGACAAGGCGATCAAGACCATGCGGGAGACCGGCGCCGACATGTCGGTGAAGTACAAGGAGACCGCCCGCGGCGGGCTGGCTCTCAACGTCATCGAGTGCTGATCCCGAACCGAGCGAGGACCCCCGTGACCGATCCGTTCGTCCTGACCCTGAGCTGCCCCAACCGGGCCGGGATCGTGCAGGCCGTGAGCAGCCACCTCGGCACCTACGGCTGCGACATCGTCGAGCACCAGCAGTTCGACGACCCCGTGAGCGGGCGCCTGTTCATGCGCACCCGGGCGTCGACCGACACCGAGCTCGACACCCTGGCCGCGGGCTTCGCCGACGTCGCGGCCGCCTTCGGCATGGAGTACGCGTTCCACCCGCGCCGCGACGTGCGGGTGCTGGTCATGGTGTCGCGCTCGGGCCACTGCCTGAACGACCTGATCTTCCGCTGGCGCACCGGCAGCCTCGACGCCGAGCTGGTGGGCGTCGTCTCCAACCACGAGGACCTCCGCGCCATGGCCGAGTCCGCCGGCCTGCCGTTCTTCCACGTACCCGTCACCCCGGCGACGAAGGCGGACGCCGAGGCCGAGCTGCTCGCGCTCGTCGACGACCTCGACGTCGAGCTCGTGGTGCTCGCCCGCTACATGCAGATCCTGTCCGACCTGACCTGCGTGGCCCTGCGCGGGCGGGCGATCAACATCCACCACTCGTTCCTGCCCGGCTTCGTGGGCGCGAAGCCCTACCACCAGGCCTACGACCGCGGCGTGAAGCTCGTCGGCGCCACCGCGCACTACGTCACCCCGGACCTCGACGAGGGGCCGATCATCGAGCAGGAGGTGGTCCGCATCGACCACTCCTACGACCCCGAGGCGCTGCAGACCGTCGGGCGCGACGCCGAGGCGCTGGCGCTCTCGCGGGCCGTGCGCTGGCACTGCCAGCGGCGGGTGCTCGTGGACGGGCACCGCACGGTGGTGTTCCGCTAGGGGTACCGCTAGGTCTCGCCCCGGTACCCGAGCTTCGCCGACAGCTCGGCCGCGCCCTCGCGGAGCTCGCCGACGATCGCGCGGGCCCGGCGGCGCGGGAGCCGGTAGGCCGGGCCGGTGGCGCTCAGGGCCGAGCCGACGGTGCCGTCGAAGGAGAAGACCGGCACCCCGACGGCGTGCATCCCGACCTCGAGCTCCTCGAACGAGCGGGCGTGGCCCTCGTCGAGCACCCGGGCGAGCTCGGCGCGCAGGTCGGACGCGGTGACGATGGTGTCGTCGGTGAACCGGGTGAGCTTCTTGCGCAGCACCTGACGCCGCTCGTCCTCGGTCATCCACGCGAGCAGCACCTTGCCCGCGGACGAGGCGTGCAGGGGCGTCCGACGGCCCACCCAGTTCTGCGAGGTGATGGCGGCCGTGCCGTCCTCCTGGGCGACCGTGATGCCGGCCTCACCGTCGTGGACGGCGATGTTGACGGTCTCGCCCAGGCTCTCCGCGAGGCGCTGGCAGATCGGCTGGCCGAGCCGCGCCACGTCGAGGCGGGCGGTGGTGGCCGCCGCGAGCCGCACGATGCCGAAGCTCAGCGTGTACTTCCCCCGCTCGGAGAGCTGCTCGAGCAGGTTGCGGTGCTGCAGCGCGGCGACGAGACGCGACGCCGTCGACTTGTGGACGTCGAGCTCCTCGGCGATCTCGGTGATCCCGACCTCGCCGCGGGTGGCCACGAGTTCCAGGATCGAGATCGCGCGGTCGACCGATTGGACCGAGGATGCCTTCTCCGTGGATTCCTCCGGTCCCCGCGTCGCAGACATCATCATATGCTACCTGACAGTAGGTGGAGCTCCGTCACCGCATTCGTCCGTGTGCGGGCCGACCTCTCCCCGCATTTCGCGGCGGAATCCCGGGAAATGTGTTCAGTCGGTCGAGTCGCGCCGGATGGCCCGCGCGAGATCGCTCAGGAGTCCGGTGAGACGGCCGGCGCAGGTCGGGCAGACGCAGTCGCTGCCGTGCACGGCGAGCTCGTCGGCCACGGCGAACGCGTCGCGGTAGCGCGCCGGGCCCGCCGTGGTCGCGAGCGGGTCGGCGTCGTCGGAGGGGCTCCCGGGGGAGACAGGGTGCATGGTGTGGTCCTCGTGTCGGTGCTGGTCAGGACGGTGAACGGTCAGTCGATCTTCTTCTGGACCCAGTCGTGGAACTCGCCGATGTGGTGCTCGCTCGGGACGAGCACGCCGCCACGCGCGTAGGCGCGGGAGTCCATCGCCACCTGGCAGCGCTCGCAGGCGGCGAAGTCCTGCTGGTTGACGCGGTGGAAGAGCTCCACCGAGCGCTCGATGTCGGCGCCCGCGTCGACCACCTCGGGGAGGTAGAGCCAGTCGCAGCGCACGAGGGTGCGCGTGGGCGAGAGCGGGAACATGCGGTGGAACACGACGTGGTCGGGAACGAGATTGATGAAGACCTGGGGCCGGACGGTGATGGCGTAATAGCGGCGGTCCTGGTCCTCGGCGATGCCGGGAATGCGATCGAGGCCTTCCGAGCCGTCGACGGTGAAGCCTGCGACGTCGTCGCCGAATGCGGCGCCGTGACCGACGAAGTACTGCGAGGCGAGGCCCTCGGCGAACTCCGGGAGGACCTCGGTGAGCTCCGGGTGGATCGTCGCGCAGTGGTAGCACTCCATGAAGTTCTCGACGATCTGCTTCCAGTTCGCCGCGACGTCGTAGGAGATGCGCCGCCCCAACTTCAGGTCCGCCACCTGGTAGCCGACGATCGCGTCGGGGGAGCCCAGCCGCTCGCCGACGTCGGCGATCACCGTGTCCTCGAAGGACGGCGGCTCGTCGGCCAGGCACAGCCAGACGTAGCCGAGCCACTCGCGCACGTGGACGCGGTTCAGGCCGAATTCGACACGGTCGACGTCGGGCATGTCACCGATGTTGGGCGCGGCGATGAGCTTGCCGTCCAGGCTGTAGGTCCACGCGTGGTACGGGCACTGGAAGGACCGACGGACGGCGCCCTTCTCCTCGGTGCACAGCCGTGCGCCGCGGTGGCGACAGACGTTGAGGTAGGCGTGGACCGCGCCGTCGCGTCCGCGGGCGATGATGACGCTCTCGCGGGCCACCTGGACGGTCTCGAAGGCGCCGGGGGCCGGGATGTCGGCAGCGAGCACCGCGCAGAACCAGTGCGTCTCGAAGATCAGGGCCTGCTCGGCCGCGAAGATCGTCGGGTCGGTGTAGTACCGGCCCGGCAGCGTGCCCCGCAGGCTCGCCGGCAGCCCCGACACCGTCGGCGCCATCTCTCCAGTGGTCATTGAATCCGTGCTCCTCGGAGTGCAGCAGGGGCGGGGCGACGGCGCCAGTGGCGGGTGTGTTGCCTCAGTGTTGCGTATAGAACAACGTGGTTCGCAGTACGCAACACACACGGTCCGATCGCCGCGTCGTGTTGTCAAGGGTCCGCGCCGGTGACGTCGTCCGGTCGGCCGGTGGATCTCGGGCGGATCACCTCTTGACAGGCGGTTCCGTCTCTCCCACCGTCAACTGTTGCGAGATGAGCACCGTGTTTCTCATCTCGCAACGCACTCCAGCCCGTGGGTGTTCGCTCACCGGTCGTCAGCGACGACGCCCGACCGGCCCGTCCCCCGAGACCTCCCGACCCCGGGCCCGACGGCCACGCGGGGGCGTGAGGACACGCGCGCGCGATCCGCGCGCCACCCCCAGTACCGCAGGCCGACCAGGAGGCCGCATGAAGACCATCGCGATCGTGGGAGGGTCCGTCGCCGGGGTCCGGTCCGCCGAGGCCCTGCGCGCCGCGGGCTACGACGGACGGCTGGTGCTCGTCGGCGACGACGTGCACCGCCCCTATGACCGGCCGCCGCTGTCGAAGGGGTTCCTCGACGGCAGCGTCGACGAGGACGCCATCGGCCTGCTCGACCCGGCCGACGACGACGAGCTGGCGCTGGAGCTGCGGCTCGGTGTCACGGCGTCCCGGCTCGACGCCGCGGGCGGACGTGTCGTGCTCGCGGACGGCTCCGACGTCCGCGCCGACGGCGTCGTGCTCGCCACCGGCGGACGGGCCCGCCGCCTGCCGGGCACCGAGGGCGTCGAGGGCGTGCACGTCCTGCGCACGCTCGACGACGCCGTCGCGCTCCGGGCGGCCCTGCGCGACGGCGACCCTCGGGTGGCCATCGTCGGGGCCGGCTTCATCGGCGCCGAGGTGGCGTCGACGTGCCGCGGGCTCGGCCTCGAGGTGACCGTCCTCGACGGCACCGATCTGCCCCTGGCGCCCGCTCTCGGCCGCCGCATCGCCCGCAGCTGCGTCGACCTGCATGCCGCGCACGGGACGTCCCTGCAGGTCGGTGCCGCCGTCGCGGGTCTGGCGACGGTCCCGAGCGGCGAGGGCCGGCGGGTCGTCGGCGTCGAGCTGGGCGACGGCAGCACGGTGAAGGCCGACATCGTGGTGGTGGGCATCGGGATCGTCCCGAACACCGGGTGGCTGGAGGGCTCGGGCGTCAGGCTGGACCGCGGTGTCCGTACCGACGCGGGCCTGGTCACCGACCTCCCGACCGTCGTCGCCGTCGGCGACGTCGCCCGGTGGACCGACGGGGCCGAGGCGGGCACCCACCGCCACGAGCACTGGACCAGCGCGGGGGAGCAGGCCGCCGTCGCGGTGGCCAACCTGCTCGGTGGGCGCGGCAGCGCGACCTTCCGACCCAGCGGCTACGTGTGGTCCGAGCAGTACGGGCGGATGCTGCAGCTCGCCGGGCACCCGTCGGTCGACGACGAGATCGAGATCGTCGACGGCGACGTCGCCGACGGCCGGTTCGTCGCGCGCTACACCGACGGCACCGGGACGACGACCGGGATCTTCGGGATGGGCAACCCGCGCATCTTCGGGCGCTTCCGCCGCACCGAGCTCCGGCGTCCCGCGTAGGGGGCCATCCCGGAGTGGGTCACTCGCCCGGGCGCTCCAGGGGCACGCCGTCCGCCGACACCGGTGGCGGCGGCAGCTCGGCGCTCGAGGTGAGCGGCGCGGCCCCCGCGAGCGGCCGACCGGCGGACTCCCTCAGGAACGCCACGCTGACCACGCCGATCGCGCCCGCCGCCACGAGGTAGTAGCCCGGCCAGTCGAGGTTCCCGGTGGCCGTCGTCGCTGCGGCGATGACGGTCGGCGCAGTGCCGGCGAACACCGAGACGGAGATGGTGAACGTCAGGGCCAGGCCGCCGTAGCGCACGAGCGTCGGGAACATCGCCGGGAGCGTCGACGGGGCGACCGCGGCGAAGCACACGAGGCTCGCCCCCATGAGGACGAGGCCCGCGAGCTGGCCGCCGAGGCCCTGGCGCAGCAGCCAGACCGACGGCAGCCCGAGGACGACCAGCGAGAGGCTCCCGGCGAACAGGACCGGCCGGCGTCCGATGCGGTCGGAGAGCCGGCCCAGTGAGGTGATCACCGCGAGCATCGCGACCATGACGATCACCTGCAGCAGCGTCGACGTGGCCGTCCCCGCGCCCGTCCCACCGTGCTCGGCCAGGGTGCTGGTGAGGTAGGTCGGCACGTAGCTGGTCATCACGTAGTTGGCGATGTTCCAGGCCACGATGAGGCCCCCGGCCACGGCGAGCGCCCGGCGGTGGCGGCGGACGAGGATGTCGAGGGCGCGTCGCAGCGGCATCGTCGCCAGCGCGGGGGAGCGCTCCATGAGCTGCCGGAAGGCCGGGGTGTCCTCGAGGCGCAGGCGCAGGTAGATGCCGACGACCCCGAGGGGCAGCGCCAGCAGGAACGGCAGCCGCCAGCCCCAGGCGAGGAGGTCGTCGTCGGGAAGAAGGCCGATCACGGCCGCGCTCACGCCTGCGCCGAGCGTGTAGCCGGTGATGGTGCCGAACTCCAGCCGGCTCCCGAACACTCCGCGACGGGAGTCCGGGGAGTACTCGGCGATCATCGTGAGCGCGCCGGTGTACTCCCCGCCCGCCGAGAACCCCTGCAGCATGCGGATCGCCAGCACGAGCACGGGGGCCGCCGCGCCGAGGGCCCCGTGCGTCGGGACGAGCCCGAGCAGCACGGTCGCCACCGCCATGAGGAGCACCGTCATCGACAGCACGCGGGTGCGTCCGATGCGGTCGCCCAGCGGGCCGAGGACCAGGCCCCCGAGCGGGCGCATCAGGAACGCCGCAGCGAAGGCGCCGAGCGTGTACACGGTGGCCCAGGGGCCCGCCTCGGGGAAGAACACCCTGCTCAGGACCGCCCCGGTCAGGTAGGAGTAGATCCCGAAGTCGTACCACTCGGCGACGTTGCCGATCGCCGCGGCGGCCGTCGCGCGCCGCAGGGTGTGCTCGCCCTCGACGGCCCGGGCGACACCGTGGCCCGGGGGCGGTCGCTGCGAGGTCATGGGGCGGCCATCGTAGCGTGCTCGAAATATCAGTGGAATATCAATGTTGGATGCTCGGCACGACACATCTCGTGGTGACGTCGGCCAGGGAGGTTGACGGGCGACTTCCGAAGCTTCACGCTAGTGTTGCGAATTACAGGACTCGATGCGCAGAGCGCAACAGGAGCTCGACATGATCTACGTGGCGGAGCTGGCCGACATCCCCGAGGGGGAGTCGGTGCGGGTGCAGGGCTCGGTGGCCATCGCGGTCTTCAACGTGGACGGCGATCTCTATGCCATCGACGACACGTGCACCCACCAGGACGCGTCGTTGTCCGACGGCTGGCTCGAGGGCTGTGCGGTCGAGTGCCCGCTGCACGCGGCGTGCTTCGACCTGCGCACCGGTCGCCCGAGTGGCCCGCCGGCGAAGAAGCCGGTGCGCACCCATCCGGTGCACGTGGTCGAGGGCGTCGCCTATGTCGAGGAGGCGGTGACGGTGGAGGCCGCCGCCGAGCCCGCGCAGCAGGCGACCGCGGCGTAGACCGCCGTCACGGCTCGCGGCGCTCGGGCCGCAGCGCCGTGGTGATCCGGTCGAGCCGGGGGCGCCAGCCCAGGCCGACCAGGGCGCCGACGCCCACCATCACCACGAGCAGGGCCTGACCGGGGAGTGCGAGCCAGAAGAGCCCGACGACCAGCGCCACGGTCACGAGCACGACGACGGACCGGTGGCGCGCCGCCCGGGCGCGACGGGCACCGGGCCGGCGCATCCGGCGCGCCAGGGAGGGATCGTCGCGGGCCAGCGCCCGTTCGGTCTCCTCGAGCACCGTGCGTTCGTCGTCGTCGAGCATCGCGGGGTCCCTCCCCCAGGAATCTCCGGCCGCCTGGGATCGCCGGCCGTCGGGAGAGGTGTTCGTGCGCCGGCCGCGGCCCGTTCGATGGGCCGGCGCCGCAGTCCCACTGTCTGGTTCGCCTCGTACGGCCCGTCCCCGCTCGCACCTCGGCCGTGCCCGTCTCAGGCGGTGGCGTCGCGACCGCTCCAGAGCCGCCGGCGTGAGATGTCGATCGTGCTCATCTCGTCGAGCATCGTCGTGAGGTTGTTCTCCAGATGCTCGCGCACGGCGGCGCGGACGGTCTCCGGATCGCGGGACCGGGCGGCATCGACGAGCTCGTCGTGGGCGTGGGCGCGACGGGTCGCGAACGACTCGGGCGCCTCGACGGGGTCGAACACCAGGCGCGTGTAGCGCTCCGAGGCATCCCAGAGCGGGGCGAGCATGCGCCGGTCCCAGTCGCTCGCGGCGGGCTCGATCATCGCGGCGTGGAACGAGCGGTGCGGCTCCCAGAACGCCTCGCCGAGGACGTCGCCGAACGTCGCGCGGACCATCCCGTCGAGCTCGGCCACCTCGGCGTCGGTGCGGTGCGGGGCCGACAGCGCGGCGAGCTCGGGCTCGACGGTCATGCGCAGCCGGTAGAGCGCGCGCAGGTCGTCGGGGTCGAGCGGGGTGACCGTCGCGCTGCGCGAGGGGCTCAGGGTGACCAGCCCCTGGGCCTCGAGCTGGCGCAGGGCCTCGCGGACCGGGACGTGGCTGACGCCGAGGCGTTCGGTGAGGGCGGGCACCGTGAACGGCTGACCCGGCGGCAGCGCCCCGGACAGGATCGAGCGGCGGATCTCGTGCAGCACGAGGTCCACTGCCGACGCCTTGCGCGCCGCCACCGACCGCACGCCCGAATGCACGTCCCGGACCCCGTCCACCGTCACGGCGAGCAGCGTAGCGCAGATTGACATCTTATAAGTTAGCGGCCTAGCGTCCGTGATGGCCCGCGTCACGTCGCCGTGACCACCGACCCGGAGGTGCCCATGTCCTCGCCGCCCACGCCCGGCTGCTCCCTCGACCGTCCCGGGACCTCGGACGAGGCGCGTGCACTGCGGGCGGAGCTGGTGGGGCGGGCCCGCGAGATCGTCCCCGTGCTCGCCCGCAACGCGCCCCGCACCGAGGCCGAGCGGCGGGTGGTCGAGGAGAACATCGCCCTGATCGACGAGGCCGGCCTCTTCTCGATCATGCGGCCGAGGCGGCTCGGCGGGCTCGAGACCGACATCCGCACGAAACTCGAGGTGTCCCGCGAGCTCGCCCGCGGCTGCGGCTCGACCGCCTGGGCGACGACGCTCATGAACGTCTGCGCGTTCTTCGCGGGCCTCTTCCCCGACCAGGCGCAGCGTGACGTGCTCGAGGGCTCGCCCGGCAACCGCATCGCCGGGGTGCTCGCGCCGACGGCGGAGGCGACCCGGGTGGACGGCGGCTACCGGCTGACGGGCTCCTGGGGCTGGGCGTCGGGCTGCCTGCACGCGCAGTGGGCCGTGGTCGGGTTCCCGGTGCCGGACGAGCACGGCGAGGTCGTCGACCAGGGCCTGGCGCTGGTGCCCATGACCGATCTGACGATCGAGGACACGTGGTTCGTCGCCGGCATGCGCGGCACCGGCTCGAACACCCTGGTCGCGCGCGACATCCTGGTGCCGGAGCACCGCGTGATCTCGATCCCCGCCGCGATCGGCGGGCGCTACGCCACCGAGCACACCGGCGAGGCGCTCTACCGGTCGCCGTTCATCCCGGTCGCCGCGATCGTGCTCGCCGGCCCCCAGCTCGGCCTGGCCCAGGCGGCCCTGGACCTGGTGCTCGAGAAGGCGCCGAAGCGCGGCATCTCCTACACGTTCTACGACACGCAGACCGAGGCGCCGACCGTGCAGCTCGCGGTGGCGAAGGCGGCCTCGCTCATCGACGCGGCGCACCTGTTCGCCTACCGCGCGGCGGCCGACATCGACCAGGCCGCCGCCGACGGCGTCTACCCCGACTACGCCGCCCGGGCGCGCGTCCGGATGGACACCGGCGCCGCCATCGAGAACGCCCGCGAGGCGATCCGCACGCTGGTCTCGGCGCACGGGGCCGGCTCGTTCGCCGAGGTCAGCCCGATGCAGCGGATCTGGCGCGACTCCGAGGTCGCGTCCCGCCACGCGGTCATCAGCCCGGCGATCTCCTCGGAGGTCTACGGCCGGGCCCTGCTCGGTCTCACCGACGGCGTCACGGCCCTGGTCTAGGAGAGGAACCTCGTGCGCATCGCCAATCACGCGGGCCGGCTGGCCCTGGTGGAGCCCGACGCCGAGTCGTCGGGCGGTCTGCGCGGTCTCGACGTGGAGCGCGCCAGCGACGGCCGCTTCGCCGCCGACCCGCAGGCCGTCTACGACCGGTGGGCGGAGTTCCGGGACTGGGCCGCGTCGGCGGACCTCGCCGCCGCCGTCCCCCTCGGGGCGGGCGCCCTCGGACCGGTCGCCCCGCGTCCGCCGCAGGTCTTCGCGGTCGGCCTGAACTACCGCGACCACGCCGCCGAGTCGGGCATGGAGCTGCCGACCACGCCGCTGGTGTTCACCAAGTACGCGTCGAGCTTCACCGGCCCGCAGGGCGACATCCGGCTCTCGCCCGGCAACGTCGACTGGGAGGTCGAGCTCGTCGCCGTCATCGGCAGGGCAGGTCGCCACATCCCGGCGGCGCACGGGTGGGACCACGTCGCCGGGCTGACCGTCGGCCAGGACATCTCCGACCGCATCACCCAGTTCGCCGCCCCGCCCCCGCAGTTCGGGATGGGCAAGTCGTACCCCGGGTTCGCGCCGGTGGGCCCGGCCCTCGTGAGCGTCGACGAGCTCCGCGGTGCCGGTCTCGACCCCGACGACCTGGAGCTGGGTTGCCTCGTCAACGGCGAGAGCGTCCAGAAGGGACGCACCGGGGCGATGATCTTCTCGGTCCCGGACCTGGTCGCCGAGCTCTCGGCGATCGTCACCCTGCTGCCCGGCGACGTCGTCTTCACCGGCACCCCGGCGGGGATCGGCGCCGGGCGGACCCCGCCGCGCTACCTCGGAGACGGCGATGAGCTCGTCACGTGGTGCGCCGGGATCGGTCAGATGCAGCACCGCTTCGTGGCGGCCGAGAACCCGAGTGGGAGCCTGGCGTGACCGTCCTCGAGGCCGCGGACCGTGCGGCGACCTTCGTCCCGCACGCGTTCCCGGAGCAGACCGTGGACCTCGGCGAGGTCCGGATGAACTACGCCGTCGCCGGCGACCCGTCGCTGCCCGCGCTGCTGCTGATCCCCGGCCAGTCCGAGTCGTGGTGGGGCTACGAGGCGGCCATGCCGCTGCTCGCCGAGCACTTCCGTGTGTACGCCGTCGACCTGCGCGGGCAGGGCCGGTCGACGTGGACCCCCGGCCGCTACACGATCGACAACTTCGGCAACGACCTCGTCCGCTTCATCGACCTGGTGATCGGACGGGAGACGCTGGTCAGCGGGATGTCCTCCGGCGGGGTCCTCTCGGCCTGGCTCTCGGCGTACGCGAAGCCCGGCCAGATCCGGGCCGCGGTCTGGGAGGACCCGCCGCTGTTCTCGTCCCAGACCGCACCCGCGATCGGGCAGAGCATCCACCAGGCCATCGGCCCGATCTTCGCGGCGTGGAACAAGTGGCTCGGCGACCAGTGGTCGATCGGTGACTGGGCGGGGCTCATGCGCGCGATGCCGACCGAGATCCCGATGCCGATGCTGGTCAACCTCGCCGCGATGATCCCGCCGGACCCCGGGGCTGATCCCGACGCGGGCCCCGCCGACGGCGTGCCGCAGAACCTGCGCGAGTACGACCCGGAGTGGGGACGGGCGTTCGTCTCCGGCACCGCCACCGCGTCGTGCGACCACGTGACGATGCTCGAGCAGGTCCGCGTGCCGGTCCTGCTCACGCACCACTTCCGCACCGTCGACGCCGCGACGGGCCGCCTCGTCGGGGCGGCGTCCGACGACCAGGCCCGACGGGCCCAGGAGATCGTCGCCGCCGCCGGCGGGCGGATCGACTACCGCTCGTTCCCGGACGCGCCGCACTCGATGCACGAGCACCTGCCCCAGCAGTACGTCGGGGTCGTCCTCGACTTCGTCACGACCCTCGACCGATAGGAGACACCCATGGCCGGAGAGCACCTGCAGGCCCCGATCATCCCGCCGAAGCTGCACCACGCCACGTTCCTCACGCTCAAGCTGGACGAGATGGTCCGCTGGTACGGCCTGGTCTGCGGGCTGTACCCCGTGCACTACGCCGAGAGCGCGGCCTGGCTGACCAACGACGAGGCCAACCACCGCATCGCGCTCATCGCCCACCCGGCCGTGCACCGGCCGGTGGACAAGCCGACCAGCGCCGGCCTGCATCACACGGCCTTCGAGTACGGCTCGTTCGGCCAGTGGCTCGACAACTACGAGCGGCTGCGCGACCACGGCATCACGCCGTTCATGTGCCTCGACCACGGCATCACGATGTCGATGTACTACGCCGACCCCGAGGGCAACGGCGTCGAGATCCAGTTCGACGCCTTCGGTGATTGGGCGGTGTCCAAGGAGTGGATCTGGGCATCGCGCGAGTTCGCCGAGAACCCCATCGGCGAGTTCTTCGATGCCGACAAGCTCGTCGAGGCCCGCGCGCAGGGCCTGTCCCAGGACGAGATCCACGAGGGGGCGCGCGCCGGGAAGTACCGGCCGGAGGAGCTGCCGGCCGACATCCTGCTGCCCGAGGTCTACTGAACCGTGCGCAGGACCCAGGTGCTCGTCGCCGGCGGCGGGCCCGTCGGGCTGGCCGCGGCCGTGGAGCTCGGCCGGCGCGGCGTCGAGTGCCTCGTGGTCGAGCCGCGCGCGACGGTGTCGCACGCCCGGCCCCGGTGCAAGACGGTCAACGTGCGCACCATGGAGCACCTCCGCCGGTGGGGGCTCGCCGACCGCCTGCGCGACCGGGCCCCGCTGCCGCGCGGGTTCTCCACCGACGTCGTGTTCTGCACGTCGCTGGTGGGCCGCGAGCTCTCCCGCTTCACCGGGGTGCTCGGCCTCGCGGCGCAGGGTGGCCGCTTCCCGGAGGTCGGTCAGCAGGCGCCGCAGTACGTGCTCGAGGAGCTGCTCCGGGAGGTCGTCCTCGGGCTCGACACGGTGACGGTCGCACTGGGCTCCCGCGTCTCCGGGCTGGTGCAGGACGCCGACGGGGTGACCGTGCGCCTGGACGACGCCGAGTCGGTGCGGGCCGACCACGTCCTCGGGTGCGACGGCCCGCGCAGCGCGGTGCGCGGGCTCGTCGGTGCGGACTACGTGGGCGAGCACGCGCTGCGCCCGAACTTCGGGATGGTCTTCCGGGCGCCGGGCCTCGCCGAGCGCGTGCCGCACGGGCCGGCGGTGCAGTACTGGACGGTGAACCCGCAGGCGCCCGCGCTGCTCGGCCCGCTCGACCCGGCCGCCGGGACCTGGTGGGTCATCACGTTCGGCGTGGACCGCGCGACCGGCGAGCGCGACGGCGCGGCGTTGATCGACGCAGCGGTGGGCTCACCCACCGACGCCGAGGTGCTCTCCACCGACCCGTGGACCGCGCGCATGCAACTCGTGGACCGGGCGCGCGTGGGCCGGGTGTTCCTCGCCGGCGACGCCGCCCACCTCAACCCGCCGTTCGGTGGGCACGGGCTCAACACCGGGATCGGCGACGCCGTCGACCTGGGCTGGAAGCTCGCCGCCGTCCTGCAGGGATGGGGCGGGCCGGGCCTGCTCGACAGCTACGAGGCCGAGCGGCGCCCCGTTCAGGACCGCGTCGTGAAGGCAGCGAGCGAGAACATGCGGACGCTGTCCGGCGACCTCGTCGCCGACGACCTCGAGGCCGACACCCCGGCCGGGGACGCCGCCCGCCGGCTCGCCCACCAGCGGATCCAGGACATGAAGAGCGCCGAGTTCCACGCGCTCGACCTCGTCCTCGACGTCGGGGTGGCGGGCTCGCCGGTGGTGGCCGACGGGGCGGGCGACCGGCTGCCCCACGCATGGCTGCCCGACGGCCGGTCGCTCTACGACGTCCTCGGCGCGGGGTTCACGCTGCTGACGCCGCCCGGCTTCGCGAGCGGGTCCCTCGTCGACGCCTTCGCCCGGCGCGGCGTCCCGCTGGCCACCGCGCCGCTGCCGTCCGGGGACGAGGCCCTGCTCGTCCGGCCGGACCAGCACGTCGCCTGGCGCGGCGGGCACCCGCCCGCCGACCCACTGTCGCTGGTGGAGCGCGTCACCGGCTGAGCAGGCTCACGACGCCTCGGCGGGCACCACCAGGACGGGCCGGTGCGCGTGGTGGAGCACGGCCATGGCCGTGCTGCCCAGCACGAGCTTGCGCAGCGTCGAGCGTCCCCGCGAGCCGACGACGACGACCCCGGCCTTGCGCGCGGCGGCCTCGGCGTCGATCGCCTCGGCGATCGCCCGTGGGCCCCAACCGTGTGCCCGCACGGACACGGCGTCCGGAGGGCCGCCCTCCTCGTCCGCGGAGGCGGTGACGTGGACGTCGATCCGCTCGCGGCCGGGCAGCAGCGCCGCGGCCGCCGCGCCCGCACGGCCCGCGCCCTCGGACCCGTCATGGGCGACCACGACCGGCCCGGTCGCCGCCCGGGCGCGTTCCCAGCTCAGCAACGGGGGAACGACCAGCACCGGGACGGGGCTGTGGTGCACGGCGAGGTCGGAGACGCTGCCCAGCAGCGCGGACGCCCCGCCGAGGCCGCGCGAGCCGACCACCATCGCGGCGGGCCGGAGCTCGGAGGCGAGGAGAGCGAGCTCGGCCCCCGGGTCGCCGTAGGAGCGGCGGGTGAGCGGCTCCGCCGACCAGCCGGCCGCGCGGGCCAGCGCCGTCCCGTCGGCGGCGACGTGCTCGGCGTCGATGCCGCATTCCCGCAGCATGAGGTCGCCCAGGTCGCCCAGCCTGCCCCTGTGGTGGGTCACCCGCTCGCGCAGCGCAGGGTCGGCGCCGGGGGGCGCCCACACGTGCACGACGCGTGCGGCGAGGTGGGGCAGCACGCGTGCGCCGACCGCGATCGCCCGGGACGCCTCCCGCGAGCCGTCGAAGCCGACGAGGACCACGCCGGCGCCACCGTCTGTGCTCATGGCGCCGAGTATGCCGCGAATCGGGCATCGCCTCGTTCCGTGTGTGGTGGGCGCACACCCACCGCGTCAGGGGCAGACTCGCCCACGGCGTGACGACGACCGAGGAGGAGACGGACGGATGAGCGATCTCGACGTGGACGTCGTGGTGATCGGGGCCGGCCCGGTGGGCGAGAACGTCGCCGACCGCGCTCACCAGCAGGGGCTCTCCGCGGCGATCGTCGAGGACCGGCTGGTCGGCGGCGAGTGCTCCTACTACGCGTGCATCCCGTCGAAGGCGCTGCTGCGTCCGGTCGACCTGCTCGCGGCGACGCAGCGCGTGCCGGGCGTCGAGGCCGGCCCGATCGACGTCGCGAAGGTCCTGGAGCGCCGCGACGGGTTCGCGAACCCGGACGACTCCGGCCAGGCCGACTGGCTCTCCGGCGCCGGCATCACCCTGCTGCGCGGACACGGTCGGCTGGCCGGCGAGCGCGCCGTCGAGGTCACCCACCACGACGGCACCACGACCTCGGTCGCGGCCCGGTACGTCGTCGTCGCCACCGGCTCGGTGCCCGCGTTCCCGCCGGTCGACGGCCTGGACACGGTGAACGCCTGGACCAACCAGGAGGCCACCCAGGTCAAGGAGATCCCGGAGTCGCTGCTGATCCTGGGCGGCGGCGTGGTCGGGGTCGAGATGGCGACGGCCTACCGGCGCCTCGGCGCGCAGGTCACGCTCGTCCAGCACGGGGACCGGCTCCTGCCGACCACCGAGCCCGAAGCGGGTCGCCGGGTGCAGGCCGCGCTCGAGGCCGACGGCGTCGACGTGCGCCTGTCCACCTCGATGACCGCGGTCCGCCGCGACGGCGACGACGTCGTGGCGGCGCTCGGCGACGGCTCCGAGGTGCGCGGCGCCGAGCTGCTCGTGGCAGCGGGCCGCCGGCCCGCGACCTCCGACCTCGGGGTCGACACGGTCGGGCTCGAGCCCGGCACCCACCTCGAGGTCGACGACGCGACGACGGTGCTCGGCGACTGGCTGTACGCGGTCGGCGACGCCTCCACCGGCGCGCAGCTCACGCACATGGGCAAGTACCAGGCGCGAATCTGCGGCGACGTGATCGTCGCCCGCTCGCGCGGCCAGGAGCTCGGAGGCCGGTACTCCCACCACGCCACCACGGCGGAGCACACCGCCGTGCCGCAGGTGATCTTCACCGACCCGCAGGTGGCGAGCGTGGGCCACACCGAGGCGTCGGCGGGCCGCGCGGGCCTGTCGGTGCGCGCGGTGAGCTACGAGATCGGCAACGTCGCCGGCGCCGCGCTGCAGGCCGACGGGTACGACGGCGTCGCCATGCTCGTCGTCGACACCGATCGCGGTGTGATCGTCGGCGCGACCTTCGTCGGCCAGGACGTCGCGGACATGGTGCACGCGGCGACGATCGCGGTCGTCGGCGAGGTGCCGCTCGAGCGCCTCTGGCACGCCGTGCCCTCGTTCCCGACCATGAGCGAGGTCTGGCTGCGCCTGCTCGAGACCTACGGGCTGTAGAAGGAGACCGAGATCGTGATCTTCATCGTGATCAGCATCGACGTCCGTCCGGACCGGCGGGACGCCTTCCTCGAGGGCATCCGGCGCTACAGCGCCCAGGTCCGTGAGGAGCCCGGCAACCTGCACTTCACCTGCTACGAGAGCGTCGAGGGCGGCGACGAGTACGTCGTGGTGGCGAACTATCGCGACCAGGCCGCCGGCGAGGCGCACGTGTCCTCGGCCCACGCCCAGTGGTTCTTCGGGTGGCTCCCGTCGGTCGTCGCGCGCGTCCCGAAGATCGTCTACCAGGAACTGCCCGCGGGCGTGGACTGGTCGGAGATGGGCGAGGTCGCCGCGCACATGTGAGCGTGCCGGCGCCTGGCCGCTCGTAGGCTCACGGCATGTCGTCCCCGCCGTCCGAGCCCCCTGCCGACCTGCGCGCCGCGGTGGACGCGGTGCTCCCCGACGCCCGCGCCGACCTCGAGGCGCTGGTGCGCATCCCGAGCATCTGGGCCGACCCGGCTCACGCCGAGGACACCCGGCGCTCGGCCGACGCGGTCGCCACCCTCGCGCGGGGGGCCGGGGCGCAGCACGTCGACGTCCTCGCCGCCGAGGGAGGCGCGCCCGCCGTCGTCGCGCACTGGCCCGCCCCTGACGGCGCTCCGACCGTGATGCTCTACGCGCACCACGACGTCCAGCCCACCGGCGGTGACGAGCTGTGGACCACGGCGCCGTTCGAGCCCCACGAGCGCGACGGCCGCCTGTACGGGCGCGGGGCCGCCGACGACAAGGCCGGCGTGATGACCCACCTCGCCACCCTGCGGGCCTTCGACGGCAGGCCACCGGTGGGCGTGCTGCTGTTCGTCGAGGGCGAGGAGGAGTCCGGGTCGCCGACGCTGCCCGCGCTGCTCGCCGAGCACCGCGACTCCCTCGCGGCCGACGTCATCGTGATCGCCGACGCCGCCAACCCCGCCGTCGACGTCCCCGCGCTCACCACGAGCCTGCGCGGCCTGGCGAACATCGTGGTCGAGGTCTCGATGCTCGAGCGCGCGGTGCACTCCGGGATGTTCGGCGGCCCCGCGGGGGACGCCCTGACCGCCCTGTGCCGCCTGCTCGCGACGCTGCACGACGACAAGGGTGAGGTCGCGGTCGCGGGTCTGACGGTCGGCTCCTCAGCCACACCCGATCCGGAGGCGCCCGACGTCGAGGACGACATCTTCCGTGGCGACGCCGGTCTGCTCGACGGCGTCGAGCTGCTCGGCACCGGGACGATCACCGAGCGCCTCGCCCACAAGCCGGCGATCGCCGTGCTCGGCATCGACGCGCCGGCCGTGGACGGGTCGGCGAACATCCTGCTGCCGCGCGCCCGTGCGATGGTCAGCGTCCGGCTCGCGCCCGGCGACGAGAGCGGGCGCGCGGTCGAGGCCGTCACCGAGCACCTGCGGCGCCACGTCCCCTGGGGCGCGCACCTCGACGTCACGACGCGGGCGACCGGCGAGCCGTTCGCACTCGAGGCCACCGGCGACGTCTACGATCTCGCCCGCGAGGCGCTGTCCGCCGCGTTCGGCCACGGCACGGTCGAGATGGGCATGGGCGGCACGATCCCGTTCATCGCCGAGTTCGCGCGGACGTTCCCCGGCGCGGCGGTGCTGGTCACCGGCGTCGGCGACCCGGCCAGCCGCTGGCACGGCGTCGACGAGAGCCTCGACCTGGGGATGTTCGGGCGCTGTGTCCTCGCGGAGGCGATGCTGCTGCGCTCCCTCGCTCCCGGCGAGCGCTGAGCGACGCGCGGGTCAGCCGGCGGGCGTGACGACGCCGGTGACGGGGCCCAGCGCGATCGTCCGACCGCCGGGTCCCGGGGCTCGGGCGGTGATGGTGACCTCGTCCCCGTCGGCGAGGAAGCTGCGCCGGCTCCCGTCGGGGAGCGTGAGAGGCTCGCGGCCGCCCCAGCTCAGCTCGAGCAGTGACCCGTACTCGTCGCGCCCCGGGCCACTGACCGTCCCGCTGGCGACGAGGTCTCCGGGTCGCGTCGGTGCGCCGTTGGACGTCAGGTGGGCGAGCTGCTGGGCGGCGGTCCAGTAGGTGGTCCGGAACGGCGGACGGGAGATCACGTGCCCGTTGAGACGGACCTCGAGGGCGAGGTCCAGGGCGGCGTCCCCGGGGTCGACGAGGTGGGGCAGCAGCGGCACGTCCCGCGGGGGCGGGGCGACGCGCGCGTGCTCGAGCGCGGCCCAGGGCACCACCCACGCCGAGATCGACGTCGCGAACGACTTGCCGAGGAACGGGCCCAGGGGCACGTACTCCCAGGCCTGCACGTCGCGGGCGGACCAGTCGTTGACCAGCACCACCCCGAAGAGGTGGTCGGCGGCCTCGCCGACCGGGATCGGCTCCCCGAGCCCGCTGTGCCCGCCGACCACGAACCCGACCTCGGCCTCGATGTCGAGGCGCTCGGTCGGCCCGAACGTCGGGGGCCCGTCGTCGCTCCGACGCTGCCCGTTCGGCCGGCGGACCGGCGTCCCCGAGACGACGACCGACCCGGCCCGCCCGTGGTAGGCGACGGGCAGGTGCTTCCAGTTCGGCGCCAGGGGCGGCGACCCGGGGCGCAGGATCCGTCCGACGTTCGCGGCGTGGTGCTCGCTCGCGTAGAAGTCGACGTAGTCGCCGACCGTGAAGGGCAGGTGCATCGTCACCGCGTCGCGTCGGTGGCGCAGCGGTCGCGGCGAGCGGGCGGTCCGCCACCCGGGAGAGCCCAGCCAGCCGGTGAGGGCCTCGCGCACCCGATGCCACAGGGCCGGGCTCCCGGCGAGCAGCGGGTCGAGCGAGGGCACGTCGAGGACGTCGACCAGCGCCGACCCGTGGGCCGCGGCGAGGGCGCCGACGTCGATCACCTCGTCGCCGAGGGCCACGCCGAGCCGGCGGCCGTCGCCGGAGTCGAAGACGCCGTAGGGCAGGTTGTCGAGGCCCCAGCCGTCGTCCGTTGTCACCGCGCCGGTCCGCGACCCGCCCAGGTCCAGGCGTAGCGCCCGTCGTCGGACGCGACCCCACCCTCGCCCAGCTCGAGGGGCCGGAACGTGTCGACCATGACCGCGAGCTCGTCGAACGACTCCGCACCGAGGGAGCGCTCGACGGCGCCCGGCTGCGGCCCGTGCGAATGGCCACCGGGGTGCAGGCTCACCGAGCCCTGCCCGATGCCCGAGCCCTTGCGGGCCTCGTAGTTGCCGCCGCAGTAGAACATGACCTCGTCGGAGTCGACGTTGGAGTGGTAGTAGGGCACCGGTACCGACAAGGGGTGGTAGTCGACCTTGCGGGGCACGAAGTTGCAGATCACGAAGCCGGCTCCCTCGAAGACCTGGTGGACCGGCGGGGGCTGGTGCACCCGCCCGGTGATCGGCTCGAAGTCGGAGACGGGGAACGTGTACGGATAGAGGCAGCCGTCCCAGCCGACGACGTCGAACGGGTGGGTCGGCACGACGTAGCGGGTGCCGGTGACGCCTCCGCGGGAGTCGCGGTGCTTCACCAGCACCTCGACGTCCGCGTGGAGCTCGTCGGCGAGCAGCGGCCCGTCCGGCCCGTGGATGTCGCGCTCGCAGTAGGGCGCCGTCTCGAGGAACTGGCCGTAGCGCGACAGGTACCGGGCGGGCGGCGCGATGTGCGAGTTCGCCTCGATCACGTAGCAGCGCAGCGGCTCGTCGCCGCCCGGGAGCCAGCGGTGGGTGGTCGCGCGGGGGAGGAGCACGTAATCGCCGCCGACGACCGGGAGCGTGCCGAAAACGGTCTCCACCACGCCCTGCCCGGACTCGACGTAGACGCACTCGTCGCCGACCGCGTTGCGGTAGAGCGGCGACGTCTCCCCGGCGACGACGTAGGAGATGCGGACGTCCGCGTTCCCGAGCACGAGCCGCCGGCTGGTCACGGGGTCGGCGGCCTTCCACTCCTGGCCGGGGAAGAGGCCGTGGAGGGCGAGGTGCCGCGGCAGCAGCGGCTGGTTCGTCGTCGTGGTGAGGTCGCCGGGGGTCCACGGGGTCGCGTCGACGATCGCCGAGGGGATCGCGAGGTGGTAGAGGATCGAGGAGTCCGAGCTGAAGCCCTCCTCGCCCATGACCTCCTCGGCGTGCAGGGCGCCGGAGGCGTCCCGGTGCTGGGTGTGGCGCTTGGGGGGCACGTTCCCGACCCGTCGGTAGTACATGGCTCCTCCTGGTCACCAGCGCAGCGGCATGCGCGTCAGGCCGTTGATGAAGTTCGACGTCAGCCGCCGCGGGGCGCCGTCGAGCTCGACCTCGGGCAGCAGGTCGAGGAACGCGGTGAAGAACTCCCGCATCTGCAGGCGCGCGAACTGCGCGCCCAGACAGAGGTGCGGGCCCTGGCCGAACGCGAGGTGGTCGCAGGGGTCGCGGGCCACGTCGAAGCGGAACGGGTCGGCGAAGTGGCGTTCGTCGTGGTGCGCCGACACGTGGTAGACGACGACCTTGTCGCCCGCCGCGATCTCGACCCCGCGCAGCGTCGTGTCCCGCGCCGCCGTGCGGCGGAAGGTCAGCACCGGTGGGTGCCACCGCAGCATCTCCTCGAGCGCGCCCGGCAGCAGTGACCGCTCCTCGCGTAGGCGGCGGTACTGCTCGGGGTGCTCGACGAGCGCCAGGACGCCACCGGGCAGGGCGGAGCGCACGGTGTCGTTGCCGGCGATCGTGAGCAGGAAGAAGAACATCTGCAGCTCGGTGTCGTCGAGCGACTCCCCGTCGACCCGGGCCTCGACGAGCGCGGTCATGACGTCGTCGGCGGGGTGGCGCCGCTTGTGGTCGGCCAGCTCGCCCGCGTAGGCGAACATCTCGGCGAGCATCGCCGGCGACCGCGGGTTCACCGGCCGCCCGCGCTCGTCGCGGACGACCTGCGCGTGCTCGTCGTCCTGGTAGCCGATCACACGGTTGGTCCACTCGAGCAGCAGGTGCCGGTCGGACTCGGGGACGCCCATGAGCTCGGCGAGGTTGGCCAGCGGGAAGTCGTCGGTGACCTGGCGCGGCAGGTCGCACGCCCCGGCGCCGGCCACGTCCGCCAGCAGGCCGCGGGCCCGGGCGGCGACGTCGTCGGTGAACCGCTCGAGGCGCCGCCGTGTGAACGCGGCCGTCACGAGCTTCCGGAGCCGCTGGTGCTCCGGCGGGTCCATGTTGAGGATCATGCGGCGGATGAACGGCAGGTCCTCGGGCTCGGGATCGCGGATCTGGGTCGCGCCCCGCGCCGAGCTGAAGATCTCCGGGGTGCGCAGGACGTACCGGACGTCGTCGTAGCGCGTCACGGCCCAGAAGCCGGGGCCCGAGGGCCAGTCGCCGACGGCGTGCTCGTCCTGCCAGGCGACCGGCTGTTCGTCCCGCAGCCGCCGCAGCGCCTCGTGCGGCACCCCGCGGGCGAAGACGGCCGGGTCGAAGACGTCGTCCTCCGCACCCACGCGCGTCATCCCCGACCTCCCCGGTGAACGGTCTACCACGGGGACGACGCCTGCTACCAGGGACGCGGTCGGAGCCTCCTCATCGGCCCGGCCAGGGCCGTTCGGCGCTCGCCGGGGGCCGTCGCGGAGGGCTACGTTCCGGATCTGATCGCTCGACGCGAGGAGCACGGATGCCCCAGCCGGCGACCGCCGACGACCTGGCCCTGCTCGACGCGTACTGGAGGGCGGCGAACTACCTCTCGGTCGGGCAGATCTACCTGCTGGACAACCCGTTGCTCCGGGAACCGCTTCGTGCGGAGCACGTCAAGCCGCGGCTGCTGGGCCACTGGGGCACCACCCCGGGCCTCAACCTCCTCTACGCGCACATGAACCGGGCGATCCGGCAGCGCGACCTGAACGCGCTGTACGTGACCGGGCCCGGGCACGGCGGCCCGGGGCTCGTCGCGAACGCGTACCTGGAGGGCAGCTACAGCGAGGTCTACTCGAGCCTCGGCGAGGACGTCGACGGCATGCGGGGGCTGTTCCGGCAGTTCTCCTTCCCGGGCGGCATCCCCAGCCACGTCGCGCCGGAGACGCCGGGCTCGATCCACGAGGGCGGCGAGCTCGGCTACGCGCTCGTGCACGCCTACGGCGCGGTGTTCGACAACCCGGACCTGCTGGCGCTGTGCGTGGTCGGCGACGGCGAGGCGGAGACCGGGCCGCTCGCCGCGAGCTGGCACTCGAACAAGTTCCTCGACCCGCGCCGCGACGGGGTCGTCCTGCCCGTGCTGCACCTCAACGGCTACAAGATCGCCAACCCGACGGTGCTCGCCCGCATCCCGGACGACGAGCTCGCGTCGTTGATGCGCGGCTACGGCCACACGCCGCACTTCGTCGTCGGCGACGAGCCGTCCGCCGTGCACCAGGAGTTGGCCGCGACCCTCGACACCGTCCTGGACGACATCGCCGCCATCAAGGCCGATCCGGGCTCCAAGCGCCCCGCCTGGCCGATGATCGTGCTGCGCACGCCCAAGGGCTGGACGGGGCCGAAGGAGGTCGACGGGAAGCAGGTCGAGGGCACCTTCCGCGCCCACCAGGTCCCGCTCGCCGGCACGCGGACCGACGCCGGGCACCGGGCCCAGCTCGAGGAGTGGATGCATAGCTACCGCCCCGAGGAGCTCTTCGACGCCGACGGTCGCCTCGTCCCCGAGCTCCGCGCGCTCGCGCCCGAAGGGACCCGGCGGATGAGCGCCAATCCGCACGCGAACGGCGGTCGCCTCCTGCGGGACCTCGCGATGCCGGACTTCCGGAACTACGCGGTCGAGGTCGAGAAGCCGGCCGCGTCGACGAGCGCGGCGACCGCCGTCCTGGGCGAGTTCGTGCGGGACGTCGTGGCCCGCAACGACGACCGCTTCCGGCTCTTCGGTCCCGACGAGGTCGCGTCCAACCGCTTGCAGGCGGCGTTCGAGGTGACCGACCGGGCGTGGAACGCCACCGTGATCGACGGGGACGACCACCTCGCCCCGGGCGGTCGCGTGATGGAGATCCTTTCCGAGCACCTGTGCCAGGGCTGGCTCGAGGGCTACCTGCTGACCGGACGGCACGGCCTGTTCACCAGCTACGAGGCGTTCATCCACATCGTCGACTCGATGCTCAACCAGCACGCCAAGTGGCTCAAGACGACGCTCGGCATCCCGTGGCGCGCACCGATCGCGTCACTGAACTACCTGCTGTCCTCGCACGTCTGGCGTCAGGACCACAACGGGTTCTCGCACCAGGACCCGGGCTTCCTGGACCATGTGATCAACAAGAAGGCGGAGATCGTCCGGGTCTACCTCCCGCCGGACACCAACACGCTGCTGTCGGTGGGCGACCACTGCCTGCGCAGCAGGCACTACATCAACGTCATCGTCGCGGGAAAGCAGCCGCAGCTCACCTACCTGACGATGGACCAGGCGATCGCCCACTGCATCCGGGGCGTCGGCATCTGGGAGTGGGCCGGGAACACCGAGGGCGAGCCGGACGTCGTCCTCGCGTGCGCGGGCGACATCCCGACCCTGGAGACCCTCGCGGCGGCGAAGCTGCTGCGCGAGCACTGCCCGGAGCTCGAGGTGCGGGTGGTGAACGTGGTCGACCTGATGAGGCTGCAGCCCGCGAGCGAGCACCCGCACGGCATGTCGGAGAGGGACTTCGACGCGCTCTTCACCCCGGACAAGCCGGTGATCTTCGCCTTCCACGGCTACCCGTGGCTCATCCACCGGCTCACCTACTCCCGGAGCAACCACCACAACCTGCACGTCCGTGGCTACAAGGAGGAGGGCACGACGACCACGCCCTTCGACATGGTGATGCTCAACGACCTGGACCGCTTCCACCTGGTCATGGACGTCATCGACCGGGTCCCGGCCCTCGGCAGCAACGCCGCGGTCCTCCGACAGCGCATGGAGGACGCCCGGCTCGCCGCCCGCCGCTACACCCGCGAGCACGGCGAGGACGACCCGGCGATCTCCGGGTGGACCTGGGAGTGAGCCGGGTCCTCGTCGTCAACGCCGGCTCGTCGAGCCTCAAGCTCCGCCTGCTCGGCGGGAACGACACCGTCGAGCAGGCGGCGGACGTCGAGGCGGGACCGGGCGGTGTGGCCGGCGACGACCTGACGTCCCTGCTCGAGGGCTGGGCGACGCCGGACGCGGTCGGCCACCGGGTCGTCCACGGCGGTACCCGCTTCACCCGGCCCACCGTGATCGACGCGCAGGTCCGGCACGCCCTGGAGGAGCTCGGCTCCCTCGCGCCGCTGCACCAGCCGAAGTCCCTCGCCGGGCTCGACGCCGTGTCCCGGCTGCTGCCGCACGTGCCTGCGGTGGCCTGCTTCGACACCGCCTTCCACGCCACGATCCCGGACGCCGCCGCGACCTACGCCGTCCCGGCGGAGTGGCGGGAGCGCTACGCGATCCGCCGGTACGGCTTCCACGGGCTCTCGCACGGCTACTGCGCCGGACGGGTGGCCGAGCTGACGGGGCGGACCGACCAGCGGGTGGTGACCTGCCACCTCGGCGCCGGGGCGTCCCTCGCCGCGGTCGTCGGCGGTCGCAGCGTCGACACGACCATGGGGTTCACCCCGCTCGAGGGCCTGGTCATGGCCACCCGCTCCGGGAGCGTCGACCCCGGCCTGGTCCTGTGGCTGGAGGAGCACGAGGGCCTCGCCCCGCACGAGATCGCCACGACCCTGGAGACGCGGTCCGGGCTCTCCGCGCTCGCCGGGACGGCGGACATGCGCGAGATCGTCGCCGCGGTCGGGCGGGGCGAGCCGGACGCGACGCTCGCGCTCGACGTCTACCTGCACCGCCTCGTGGGCGGCATCGCCTCGATGGCCGCCGCGGCCGGCGGCCTCGACGTCCTGGCGTTCACCGGCGGGGTGGGGGAGAGAGCGCCCCTCGTGCGCCGTCGCGCCGCCGAGCGACTCGCCTTCCTCGGCGTGGAGATCGACGAGGCGAGGAACGACGCCGCCGACGGCGACACCGACATCGGCGCCGGGGACGCCCCGGTGGCGTCGTTCGTGGTGGCCGCCCGCGAGGACCTGGCCATCGCCGCGGGGACCCGCGCCGCGCTCGTCGGCTGAGCCTGCCCCCGGTGCGCGGACCGATCAGGTTTCCGCGCCGCGCCCGTCGGTACCTGTGAGATCGACCTACGGGAGGCTGCACGATGCGCACACTGATCTTCGCCATGAACACGACACTGGACGGCTACATCGCCGCGCCCGGCGACGATCTCGGCTGGAGCGGGGGCGAGGGACCGGACTCGTCGGCGGGCGACGAGCTGTTCCAGTGGTGGTCCGACCGGGTCGGCGCGACGGGCCTGGCGCTGTACGGGCGCAAGCTGTGGGAGGAGATGAGCGCCCACTGGCCGACGGCCGACGAACAGCCGGGCGCCACACCGGCGGTGATCGAGTTCGCTGCCCGCTGGCGGGACATGCCGAAGGTGGTGTTCTCCTCGACGATCGACGAGGTCGACGGGAACGCCCGCCTGGTCACCGGCGACGCGGTCGCCGAGATCACCCGGCTCAAGGCCGAGGACGGCGGACCCATGGACATCGCCGGCGCGACGCTCGCGGGGGCAGCCATGCGGGCCGGACTGATCGACGAGTACGCGATCGTCACCCATCCGGTCCTCGTGGGTGGCGGCACGCCGTTCTTCACGACCCTGGACCACTGGGTGAACCTCGACCTGGTCGAGACGCGGACGTTCCCCGGCGGCGTGCTGCTGACCCGGTACGAGCGGAGGAGATGATCACAGCGTCGGGGGCAGCTCCAACCATGGCGTGTCGGTGGCGTCGAACCCGATGAGCTCGGCGATCCTCCCGTCGACGACGTGCAGGACCGCGAGGGCGAACAGCCGGTGGACCGGGTCGTCGGGGGTGCGGAGGTACAGCACGGCGGCAGGCATGCGGTTGACCATCGTGATGGTGCCGCGCCAGTCGTCGTGGCCACGCCGGAAGAGCCCGCCGGAGACCCAGCCGTCCACCGCGTCGTCGGCCGTCATGAGCACGGGGCCCACCTCGGGCAGCATCGCGAAGCGCAGGTCGTCGCGCAGCAGGGACGTCAGCCCGTCGAGGTCGTTGCGCTCGTGGGCGTCGATGTACGCCTTCACCACCGCGCGTTCGTCGTCCGACAGCTCGTGGGTGGCGGGGCTCCGCCAGTCGAGGCGGCGGTCGGGCAGCTGCTCGCGCATCGTGACGCGGGCCCGCTGCAGTGCGCTGGTCACCGAGGCGACGGTCAGTGCGAGGGCGTCGGCGGCCTTCGACGCCGGCCAGCCGAGGACGTCGCGCAGGATGAGCACCGCCCGCTGCCGCGGCGGCAGGTGCTGGACGGAGACGATGAACGCCAGCTCGATCGTCTCCCGCGCCACCACCGATTCCTGCGGGTCCTCGGGGAGCATCCGGTCGGGGTACGGCTGCAGGTACAGCAGCTCGGAAGCGGGGTCCGGCAGCTCGGACGGCACGGGTGTGCGGTCGTTGCGCTTGTCCAGTAAGTCGAGGCAGGCGTTCGTCGCGATCCGGTACAGCCAGGTCCGCAGCGCGGCGTGGCCCTTGAACGACTCCCGCTTGTTCCACGCTCGCAGGAACGTCTCCTGCGTCATGTCCTGGGCGTCGTCGTAGTTCGCGAGCATCCGGTAGCAGTGCACCTGCAGCTCCCGACGGTGGCGCTCCGTGAGGGAGGCGAACCGTGCCGCGTCGCCCGAGCGGACCGCCGCGAGGAACGTGGTCTCGTCGGCGTCCAGCGGGCCGGCGTCGGTCATGGTCGTCGATCCTTCCACCGGTGTGAGGGGCACCAGAACCGACGACGTGGCGGAGGATTCCTGATCGGTGACGCCGCTCAGGGTCCCTCTCGGCGAGACGCCACCCCTGTGGTCTCGACGGCCCGGCGCCGGGCCAGCACCAGCACGGCTGCCACGTAGAGCGCCACCGCGAGCGCCGAGATGACGAACACCCCGGCTCCGACCTCGGTGTAGTCGGCGATGGAGTCGGTCGCGCCGTAGGCGGCCGAGGCGACCCAGGCGACGCCATTATGGACCAGGTGCAGAGCCAGGGCTGCCTCGAGGCCCCCGGTGCGCAGGGTCAGGACCGACAGCGCGACCGCGAACACGACGAGGTCGGCGAAGCCCCACGCGCTCGCGGTCGCGCCCTCGTGGACCAGCGCGAACAGGACAGCACTCACCGCGACGCCGGGCCACGGGCTGCGGACGACGGCGCCGAACGTCTGCACGATCCAGCCCCGGAACAGGTACTCCTCGGCCGCGACCTGGAACGGTGTGAGCACGAGCGCCACGACGGCGACCCCGAGGAACGACGACCAGCCCGCGTAGGTGCCCTCGGTCGGGTCGACGAGCTCGCCCACCAGGCCGGCCAGGAGGGAGACCGTGAGCGCGGGGACCAGGCACACGGCAAGCCAGCGACCGCGCAGGCGCCCGGTGACCGACGACAGCGTCCCGGGCCGGCGCCGCTCCACGAACCGCACGACCAGCAGCACCGCGGGCAGGGCGACGGCGACGAACACCAGGGTGGCCGCGGCCGACCATCGGGGATCGGCCGGGAGGCCGCCGGTGTCGAAGGGGATTCCCGCGATCACCGTGGCGAGGCCGAAGGTGAACCCGACCACGAGCATGAACAGCAGGCCCGTGACGACGATCGACAGCAGCGCCGCAGGACCGTGGTACCAGCGGCGGCCTGCGGTCCGCGCGAGGTGGTCGTAGGTCACCGGGGCCAGGACGACCGGGGAGGTGCCCACGGGGACGTCGTCCTCCGGAGCCGGTGTCGGTGGGGCGGACGAGTGCGTCGCGGTCATGGTGGGTCCTCCGACGAGGTGCAGAACGGCACGGGTGGCGGGCGTGACGGCCCTTCACGCAAGCGTCGACCGGTCCTCCGACGCGGTCTGTGGCGTCGCGGCGCGACTTTCGTGGCCGCAGGACAAGGCAGTTGTCACCAGAAGGAGAGGTCCGCGGTCGACCGCGAGGCACTCTGCGTCCGGGGAAGGGACGTTGGACCGGTCGCACCCTGGGTCGAGCCGGCACCGGGAGTGCACTCGACCGGGCGCGCCGACCGTTCCCTCGGCCCGCCCGTGAGGGCCCCGCGACCTGTGGGGACAGGGCCGATGGTCCTACCCCGACAGCCTGTTCAGGGGTGCCCTCGAAGGGACGCATCCGTGGGGTCGACGAGGGGGAAGCAGCCGCGGCGGTGCAGGGAACTGGCAAGGAGGGCGGGCGGCATGCTCAACGATCGCGACCGGCAGGTGTTGGAGGAAGTCGAGCGCGAGCTCGCGTCGGCGGACCCCGTCCTCGCACGACGGATGCGACGGTGGACGTGGCGCGGACGGGCCGCCTGGCGGGTCGTGCTCGCGGCGACGGGCGTGGCCCTCGCGATCGCGCTCCTGGCGCTCGGTCTCGTCGTGCAGGCGGTCCTCGTCCTGATGATCTCGTCCTGGCCCGTCACCGCGCCCCTGCTGCGCAGGAGGGGACAGCAGCACCCACCGACGTCGAGCCGACCTTGAGTGGTCGCGGCAGGGCACGAGATCGCCGATCGCCCTTGTGTGCGTCGTCCCGGGACCTCCGTCCCTGGTGTGGGCGCCCGGTCCCCGGTTTCGTCGCGATCCCCGGAGGAAGGACGACCCATGGGCCACGTCGATGACGTCACCATCACCCACGAGAGCGGCCGTCGGCTCGCCGTTGTCCACTACGAGTCCCGGCCGGAAGACATCGGGTCGAAGGCGGGCGAGGCCTTCCGGAGAGTCGCCGCCCACCTTGCCCGGACCGGGATGCCGATCGCCGGCCCGGCCGTGTCCTTGTTCGAGGCGGACGAGGACGCCTTCTCCGTCACGTCCGGCTTCGTCGTCGAGAGTGACGTCGAGCCGGGCGAGGGTGTCGAGCCGTTCCGGCTCCCGGAGGTCGAGGTCGCGACCACCACGCACGTCGGGCCGTACGAAGAGCTGGACAAGGCCTACGACGTGCTGGGCCGGGGGGCCGCCGCCCACGGCCGTCAGGTCGATGACACGGGTCCGATGTGGGAGGAGTACTGGAGCGGCCCGGAGACGCCACCGGCCGTGACACGCACCGTCGTCTTCCGCCCGTTGAGGCCCCTGCACTGAGCGGCATCCTGGCCGCGCAGGGGTCGTGACCGCTGTGTCCCGGCGGGCCGAGCCCTCCTCGCCGCGCAGTGACCTTCGGTCCGCGGCTCTGCGATGTGCGCCGGCCCTGGACGCCGTGCTGGTGCCCTTCCACGCTCGCTGCGAGGTTCGTGGCGTGGGTCGGGGTCGGGTCCCTGCCCCCGACCCGTGCTCACACCGGCGCAACATCACCCGGGCGCTCGCGACGAGGGGTCGCGGACGGCAGGGCGCCGGTCACGACCAGGCTCGCCAACGCGATCGCGGCGACGGCCAACAACCCGGCGCGCAGTGCCTGCAGCTGGGCTTCGGCGTAGGCCTCGACCACGGCGGCGGTCTGCTCGGGCGGCACCCCGGCCCTCGTGAGCGCCGCCTCGGCCTGGCCGACGGGGATGAAGTCCAGCCCGCCGGAGACCGCGACCCCGACCCGGTCGGCGAGGTCGGCCGGGATACGCGGGTCGCCCTCCACCCCGCGCGAGGCCGCGCCACCCAGGGCGGCGATGAGCACGGAGCCGACGAAGGCGGTGCCCAGGGAGGAGCCGAGGTTCTGCGCGGTGTACTGCAACCCGCCGGCGGCTCCACGGTCGTCCTCGCCGACGCTCGACTGGGCGATGTTGCCGAGCTGGGCGGCGAGCAGACCCATCCCCACCCCGAGCAGGGCGGTCGCCCCGGCGAAGGCGGCGTCGTCGAGCTCGGGCTCGACCGTGGCGAGCAGCCACAGGATCGCCACCACCAGGATGCCGAGACCCAGCCGTACTGCCTGGCGGGGCGCGAGGAGGCCGGCGAGGCGCGGCGCGGCGAGGGCGGTGGCGAGCATCGTCGCCGAGATCGGCAGCAGCCGAAGACCGGTCTCGAAGGCGTTGAGCCCCAGCACGACCTGCAGGTAGAGCGGGATCGAGAAGAACAGGCCGAGCAGCACGAGGTTCTGGGCGAGCAGGCACCACAGGGCGGCCCGCAACGGCGGGACCGCGGTCAGCGACCACCGGAACAGCGGATGGCGACCGGACGCCTCGCGGTACCGCACCCAGGAACGCAGGAGGGCGAGCACGACGAGGCCCGCCGCGACGACGAACAGCGTCGGCGCGAACCCGAGGAGGGCCACCTGGGGGTCCCGCGGGCGCAACCAGCCCCAGGTCGTGCTCTGCAGGACGCCGAGCACGACCAGGGCGACCCCGAGTACCGAGAGCGCCGCGCCGACCACGTCGAGGCGAGGTCGCGGCCCGCTCAGCGGGGCGTCCCGCACCCACCGCAGCCCGACCAGGATCAGGAGCACCAGGACGACCTCACCGGCGAAGACCAGGCGCCAGCTCAGATAGGTCGTCACCCAGCCCCCGAGCAGGGGCCCGACCGCGATCCCGGCCCCGGCAAGGGCGCCCACCACGCCGTAGGCGAAGGTGCGCTCCTTGCCCGCCGCGTAGTTGCCGCCGACGAGGGCGGCCAGCGCGGGCAGCACGAGTGCGCCCCCGAGACCCTCGATGATCGACCAGCCGAGAGTCAGCACTCCGACGGTCGGGGCGACGGCGGTGATCAGGGAGCCGATCCCGTAGACGACCAGGCCGGCGGCGAACGTCCGCCGCCGACCGAGCACGTCGCCGATCGTTCCGCCCGTGAGCAGGAACGCGGCCATGACCATGGTGTAGACGGTGATGACGCGCTGGATCGTCGTGACGTCGGTCTGAAAGTCCGCCACCAGCTGACTGATCGATACGTTCATCACCGAGGTGTCGAGCACCACCAGGAACTGCGCCGCTCCGAGCGCCCCCAACGGCGCCAGGCGCGACCTGCCCGTAGTCATCATCATCGTCACTCGTCTGCTCGTCCGCGCTCACCGTCTGGCGAAGACCTCCGCCCGCCGGCGGCCGGGGACACCCTGGTGGTTGCTCCAGGGTCGACGAGGTGCCGGACCGTGGCGTCACCCCCTGCGGGTGATCCGGCGCGACGGCCGTCGTCGACCGCCACCACCGTGTTCCGCTCGTCGTCGGCCAGCACGAGGTCGGCGGCCCGGGCCGACACCCACCCACCCCGAAATGACCACCGCCCGAACCCACACAAACGTGGGTCCGGGCGTCCGGGATGTCCTGAGACATCACACGGCGCCCCCGGCAGTGTGCTGTTTCAGGACATAGGCATGGCGTGTCTCAGGACATGCGCATAGCGC
>NZ_JAQZAM010000019.1 GCF_028737215.1 Actinomycetospora chibensis
GAACACCGCCGACGTGAACACCGCCGACGTGAACACCGCCGACGTGAACACCGCCTCGGCCCCCGCGACCGACGGACGACGGCGCAAGGGCGAGGAGCGGCGCCGCCTGCTGCGGGAGGCGACGATGCGGCGGATCGCCGAGGGCGGGGTCGCCGCCGTCACCCAGCGGACCGTCGCGGCCGAGGCGGGCCTCACGCCGAGCCTCGTCAGCTACCACTACCCGACGGTCGACGCGCTCCTGTCCGCGACGCTCGCCGCGGTCAACGACGCCTACGTCGCCGCGCTGGAACGCTGCGCGCAGCACGACGACCCGCTGCGGGCCCTCGCCGGCTTCGTGGCGGCCTGCGGCGCCGACCGCGGTCCCGCCGTCGCCGCCGAGTACGAGCTCTTCCTGCAGGCCGGGCGCCGCCCCGCGCTGCGCGGGGAGTGGGAGCGCTGGACCGCCGCGCTCGACGCCCTGCTGCTCCCCCTCGTGCCCGACCCCTCGCGGCGGCTCGCCGCCGCGGCCGGCGTCGACGGCCTGTTCCTGCGCTGCTGGTGCGACGACCGCCCGTGGGCGATCGCGGACGTCGAGCGGGTCCTGCGCGCCCTGGTGCCCCCGAGGACGGACGCGGCAGACCTGGTGTGACGCCCGACGATCCCGCTACCGTCGGCATCCCCGTGACCGTCCCGGTCACCCCCAGCCCGGGGACGGTCGATGAAGAAGCTCGCGGAGCTCCTGGTCTGCTTCCTGCACCCCATCGCCGTGATCCTCGTGTGGCTCAACCTCGTGGTGCGCCCCGAGCTCAGCGCCACCGCCAAGATCGTCTGGGCGGTGCTCGCCCTCGTCCCGATCGTGCCGTTCGTCTACGTGCTCACCGGCGGCGAGCTGTGGGAGGGCAAGCCGAAGGCCGGTCCCGCGGCGGTGGGCCCGGGCGGGGCCCGGCGCCGGTGATGTCCGCTCCGGGGTGAGCGGTCGGTCCCCCGACGGGGTGTCCCTCGGCCCCGGGGTCGCCTACGGTCGGGCGGCGCGGTCCAGCAGGGGTGCCGCGGTGACCTGAGTCCTCGACCCGGCGACGCGGACCACTCGAGCGTCGCGCTGGGAGACCGCATGCTCGACCGTGCCCGGACGGCCCAGGGGGAGGATCTCCCCGGAGCCGTCGGGTTCCCGCCGCCCGACGACGCCCTCTGGACGTGGGTCGCCGGCGCGGGTGTCGACAGCGTCGAGCTCAAGGTGCTGCTCCGGCCCGGTCCCGGCACGGGAACACGCTTCACGGTGCGGCACGCCACCCGGGTGCGGCAGCGCCGGCTCTACCTCATGGACACCCCGGACCTCGTCCTCGCCCGCGCGGGCGTCCACGTCCGTCTGCGCGACCGCGGCCGCGACCGCTGGGACGTCACCGTCCGGCGGCGGGGCGAGGGCCCGGTGGCCGACCTGCCCCGCCCGGCCGGCGCGCGGGTGGAGCTCGACGTCCTGCCGGGGCACGCCTTCCACTCCACCGAGCTGCGCGAGGTGGTCGACGTCGACCGCGCGCTCGCCTGCCGCGACGGGCGGCTCGACACCCGCGAGGTGCTCACCGCGGCCCAGACCGCGCTGCTCGACGAGGCCGCCCCGGGGGTGGCGACGCTGCACGCCCACGGGCCGCTGGCCGTCGAGCGGGTCACGGTGCCGCGTCCGCGCTGCCGGCTCCCGCACGCCCGCCACGAGCGCTGCCGCTTCCCCGGCGGCCGGGTGCTCGAGGAGTTCTCGGCGCGCTGCGCGCCGGCCGAGGCCGCGGACGTCGCGCGCGCCGTCACCCGCTTCCTCGCCCTCCACGACGCCGCCCCGGCGCAGGAGCAGCGCACCAAGTCCGCGGCGTGGCTCGACGAGCTGCTCCGGGCCGCGGGGGTCTGAGCCCGGGCGAAGTCCGCGTCGGCCGCTCGCACACGGGAGGATGTCCTCATGACCGAGACGCTCCATCACTGGGCCGGAGGTGCAGTCCTCACCTCGGCGAGCGACCGCGTCGGCGACGTCCTCGACCCGGCCACCGGCAAGGTGTCCCGCCGGGTCGCGCTCGCCTCCGAGTCGGACGTCGAGCAGGTCGTCGGGGCGGCCGTCCGGGCCTACCCGGCCTGGCGCGACACCTCGCTGTCCGGGCGCACCCCGATCCTGTTCCGGTTCCGGGAGCTGCTCAACGCCCGCGCCGACGAGCTGGCCGCGATCATCACCGCCGAGCACGGCAAGGTGGCATCCGACGCCGCCGGAGAGGTCGCCCGCGGTCAGGAGGTCGTCGAGTTCGCCTGCGGCATACCGCACCTGCTCAAGGGATCGGCCACCGAGAACGCCTCGACGGGCATCGACGTCTCCTCGATCCGCCAGCCCCTCGGCGTCGTCGGGATCATCAGCCCGTTCAACTTCCCGGCGATGGTGCCGATGTGGTTCTTCCCCCTCGCGATCGCCGCCGGCAACACCGTGGTGCTTAAGCCCTCGGAGAAGGTGCCCTCGGCGGCGCAGTGGATGGCCGAGCTGTGGCGCGAGGCCGGGTTGCCCGACGGGGTGTTCAACGTCCTGCACGGCGACGCGGTCGCCGTCGACGGGCTGCTCACCCACCCCGACGTCAAGAGCATCAGCTTCGTCGGCTCGACCCCGATCGCCCGCCACGTCTACGAGACCGGCACCGCCCACGGCAAGCGCGTGCAGGCCCTCGGCGGGGCGAAGAACCACGCCGTCGTGCTGCCGGACGCCGACCTCGACATGGCCGCCGACCAGGCCGTCAACGCCGGCTTCGGCTCGGCGGGCGAGCGATGCATGGCGATCTCCGCCGTGGTCGCGGTCGGCTCGGCCGGCGACGTCCTCGTGGAGAAGATCGCCGAGCGTGCCCGCGGACTGGTCACCGGCGACGGCCGTCGCGGCGCCGACATGGGCCCGCTGGTGACGGCGGCGGCGCGCGACCGCGTCTCCGGCTACGTCGACGCCGGCGAGGCCGCGGGGGCCACGCTGGTGGTCGACGGCCGTGACGTGAAGCCCGACGCCGAGGGCGAGGGTTTCTTCGTCGGCCCGACGCTGTTCGACCACGTCACCAGCGACATGTCGATCTACACCGACGAGATCTTCGGGCCGGTGCTGTCGGTGGTCCGCGTGGACACCTACGACGAGGCCGTCGCACTGATCAACGCCAACCCCTACGGCAACGGCACCGCCATCTTCACCAACGACGGCGGCGCGGCCCGCCGCTTCCAGAACGAGGTGGAGGTCGGGATGATCGGCATCAACGTGCCGGTCCCGGTGCCGATGGCCTACTACAGCTTCGGCGGCTGGAAGAACTCGCTGTTCGGCGACACCCACGCCCACGGTACCGAGGGCGTGCACTTCTTCACGCGCGGCAAGGTCGTCACCACCCGGTGGACCGACCCGGCCCGCCGCGGCGAGTCCGCGGGCCTGGACCTCGGTTTCCCCCGGAACGGCTGACGGGTCCTCAGGCGGACACGGGCACCGGGTAGTGCGGCAGGTCGATCGCCTCGGCCGGCGGGGACGCGAACGACGCGGCCCCGAGCAGGCTCCCGAGCCGCTTCGCCGGGGCGCTGCCGGCGACACCGACGGCGGCCCGCAGCGCGCGCACGCCGGTCCGGGTGCGCGGGTGGACGAGGCCCGGCGCGCCCGGGGGCAGCTGCTGGGCTCGCTCGACGTAGGGGCGCATCCGGGTCTCGTAGGCGGCGAGGGCCTGCTCGTGGTCGGCGGTGCCGGCGAGCTCGCCGGCCAGGACGTACGCGCCGACGAGGGCCAGGCTGGTGCCCATCCCGGTGATCGGCGACGGGCAGTGGGCGGCGTCGCCGAGCAGCACGACCCGTCCCCGGTGCCAGCTCGGTAGCCGGACCTGGCCGACCGCGTCGACGTAGAGGGGCGCGTCGTCGAGCGCGTCGAGGACGCGCGGGACCTCCCAGCCGGCGTCGGCGAAGGTCCGGCGCAGGACGTGCACCTGGGCGGGCCGGTCGAGGTCCTCGATCCCGCGGACGTCGGTGAGCAGCGACAGCGTCGCCCGGATCGTCCCGACGTTGTCGGGCCGCAGGGTGACCGCCCGACCCTGGGAGGCCTGGTGGATGCGCCACCAGTCGGTGTCGGCCGCCGTGCGCGGCACGGTCAGGTAGGCCACGAGCAGGCCGAGGGAGCGGATGTCGGCCTCGGGGAAGACGAGCGACCGGGTCCGCGACGTCACGCCCTCCGCGACGACGACCAGGTCGAACGTCCGCGGTGCCCCCTGCCGGAAGGTGGCGGTGACGCCGTCGGCGTGCTCGTCGAGGCCCGTGACCTCGTCACCGAAGACGTACTCGGTCGTGTCGCGCGTGCGCTCGTGCAGCAGCCGGCCGAGCTCCCCGCGCAGGATCTCCAGCTCGGCGGTGGCGCCGTCGGTGTCGTTCTCGCCGGCGTCGAAGCTCGCGATCACCTCGCCGTTGTCACCGACGAACTGCGTACCGAGCTCGCCGGTCCCCGCCGCGCGGACCGCGTCCTCGAGGCCCATGCGCCGCAGCACCTCGCGCCCGGCGCCCCGCACGTCGATGTTCTGGCCGGCGTCGCGCAGCTCCGCGGAGCGCTCGACGACGGTGGTCGACCACCCGTGGACGCCGAGCCAGTAGGAGAGGGCGGGACCGGCGACGCCGGCTCCGGAGACGAGGACGCGGCGCGGTGTCATCCCCGGGAGTACCCGGGTCCAGCCCGTCGACGCGATGCCGCTGGTCACGCCTTCGGCGCGGGACCCCAGTGCCGGATCGCCTCGTAGGCGAGGACGCCGCCGAGGACCAGCGGCGGGTCGACGACCCCGAGCACCAGCAGCGCCGCGCCGCCGAGGTAGGCGGGGAGGCGCTGCGGCACCAGGGCGTTCACGAACCGCGCGACCTCCGAGGCGGTGGCCACCGCCGTGTCGACGACGCCCTCCTGGTGGTGGTCGGGGGCCGGGGGCGGCACCGGGGTGGGGGTGGCCCGGGTCGGCACCGGGGTGGGAGTGGCCGGGTTCGTCGTGGCAGGCGCGGTCGTCGGGGGAGTCGGACCGTCCGGTGTCGTCGCCACCACGGAGGCCTCGGGTGCCGTCAGGGCCTCTGCCACGACGTCCTCCACCGCGACGCCGTTGGTCTGCTGCTTCTTCTTCCCCTTGGCCATCGTGCGACGCTACGCCCGGACGGGGGTGGTGCGGGAGGGTCAGGCGCCGACCGCGCGGGCCCAGGCGTCGGGGGACGCCACCGGCCGCCCGTGCAGGGCCACCACGAGCGCGGGGCGCAGCGCGGCGAGCCGACGACGCGAGGCGTCCGCGACCGGCGGGTCGTCATGCAGGCCGCGGGGGAGCGGCAGCCAGCGTGGCGAGGTCGGGTCCGAGGACACGTTCACGGGGCCGTCGCCGACGACGAGGACGCCGTCCGCGGCGCGCCACAGCGCGAGCGTGCCGGGGCTGTGGCCCGGCACGGCGAGCACCTCGAAGCCCGCGACGCGGTCGCCCTCGACCAGGCGGCGGTCGACCGGGCGTCGCTCCCGCGCCAGCCCGCCGAGGACGAGGCGCCCGGCCGCCCCCGAGTGCGTGTCGATGCGGCCGCTCTCGTAGCGCGGGGCGTCGGCCGCGCCCATCGCCAGCGGCGCGCCGGTCTGGCGGCACAGCCAGGCGCTCGCGCCGACGTGGTCGCCGTGCGCGTGGGTGACGGCGTGCTCGACGACGTGGCGACCGCGCAGCAGGGTGGCGAGCCGGCGCGCCGACCAGGGGAACCCGGCGTCGACGACGACGTCGCCGTCCGGGCCCTCGAGCAGCACGGTCTGCAGGAGCCCCGCCGGGGCCAGGGCGCCGAGGTGCACCCCGTCGGCGATCTCCCGGAAGCGCGCTGCCATGCGGGGAGCCTGTCAGGTCGAGAGCACCGCGGTCACTCGTCCCGGTCGCGGCGCCCGTCGTCGGCACGGCGGCTCTGCGCGAAGAGCGCGCCACCGAGCGGGATGAGCAGGAAGAACACCCAGGAGTTCGCGATCGGCACCGTGAAGAAGAGGATCAGCGCGATGATCGGCAGGGCCCCGCTCACGGCCGGTCCCCAGCGGGCGAGGGCGCTCGGGCCCCCGGCCCGGGGCGCGGCGCCCGTCACCGGTGCGGCCACCGCGCCCGCGCCCCTGTGCGGACGGGGCTCGGGCAGGTCGGCGAAGAGGGGCTCCAGGTCGGCCGCGGTGCGGGCCTCGGTGACCTTGGCGCTGCGCTCGCCGTACTCCTCGGGATCGAGTCGTCCCGCTTCGAGGTGCGCGCCGAGATCCGCCAGGGCCGCCTCGCGCTCGGCGGTGCCGATGCGGGGCGAGGAGTTCGGGGCCGGCTCGCTCATGGCCGACAGCATGGCACCGGGGAGGGTCGCCGGCGCTACCGTCACGGCGTGCCGACCGGACTGTCCCCCCGGCTCGCGGCGGTCGTGGACGCGCTGCCGCTCGCGCCGGGGATGCGGGTGCTGGAGATCGGGTGCGGGCCGGGCGCCGCCGCTCGGGCCGTCGCCGCCCGGGTCGACCGGGATGTCGACCCCGGCTTCGTCCTGGCGACCGACCGGTCCGCCACGGCCGTCCGTCAGGCCCGTGCGGGCGCCGCGACCGAGATCGCCACCGGCCGGATGGGCGTGCGACAGGTCGCGGTGGAGGACCTGGTGCTGCAGGACGGCGAGGAGCCGTTCGACCTCGCCTTCGCGGTGCGGGTCGGCGTGCTCGACGGGCGCCACCCCGCGCACCACGACCGGGCCCTCGCCCGCGTCGCGGCGGCCCTGCGCCCGGGCGGCCGCTTCGTCGTCGACGGCCGGGAGGTCCCCCTGGTCTGACGGGCGCTCAGATCGGGACGAGCGCCAGCGCCACCGCGTACACGGCGGTGCCCGTCGCCATGCTGAGCAGTGCGTGGCGGCGCCGGAGGTGCACGGCGACGGTGACCACCACCGGCACGATCTCGCGCAGCCCCACCAGCGCGCTGCCGAGGGGGACGTCGCCCAGCAGGTGCACCACCAGGATGATCATGATCCCGGCGGGCAGGTGGCGACCGAGGTCCGCGACCGGGGCCGAGGAGCGCAGCGTCGCCGTCATCGCGAACGGCGCAGCCCGCAGCGCGACGGTGATCGCGGCGGCGACGGCGACGACCGCGATCAGGTAGCCGGTGCCCGGGTAACCGGTGTCAGGCATGGGCGGCCTCCCGCGCGGCCGAGATCCGGCGCCGGACCAGCAGTGCCGCCACGAACAGCCCCATCGCGACCAGCAGCATCTCCCCGGGCGCGACGAGTTGAGCGACCAGCGCGCAGGCGACCGCGAGCAGGGGTCCGGTGGCTTCGCGCCCGACCACGGTGGCCTCGGTGGCGAGTACGACGAACAGCGCGGTGAAGACGAACTCCAGCGAGGGCACGTGCAGGCCGAACCCGCTGCCGGCCAGCGCACCGACCGTGCCGCCCCCCACCCAGCACGCCTGCATCAGCGCCTGCCCGGTCACGATGCGCGGTCCCGACAGCGAGGTGTCGGGACGGGCCGTGTAGAGCGCATACGCCTCGTCGGTGAGCGCGAGGACGCCGTAGACGCGGCCCGCCCTGCTGCGGATGCGGTCCAGCGGGAACGACAGGCCGTAGAAGGCGTGCCGGCCGTTGACCAGCAGCGTGGTCACGGCGATCGCGGCCAGCGGGGTGCCGGCCACCGCGAGGGCGACCAGCAGGAATTCCAGCGAGCCGGCGAACACCACGACGCTGAAGACCGGCGCCCACCACCAGTCGAGTCCCGAGCCGACGACGAGCAGCCCGAAACTCGTGCCCAGCACGCCCATGCCCGGGCCCACGGCGGCGACGTCCCGCAGAGCGTTGCGGTGGTCGACCTGTCTCATGGGGCAACGTTAGGACGAACGCCGCGCCACCCGATGGCGAAGGAGGTGCGCAACCGCCGCAACTTCGGCATCATCGGTGCGTGGACGAGATCGATCGCGCAATCCTCGACGAGCTGCGCCGGGACGGCCGTATCCCGAACGTCGACCTGGCCGACCGCGTCGGGCTCACGCCGGCGCCGTGCCTGCGACGGGTGCGACGGCTCGAGGACGACGGCGTCATCATCGGTTACCGCACCGAGATCGACCCCGCGGTGGACGGACGGGGCTTCGAGGTCCTGGTCAACATCGACCTCGTCAGCAAGCACCGCGACGACTTCCTCGCCTTCGAGGAGGAGGTGTCGGCGTTCGACGAGGTGGTCGAGCTGCGCCGGATGTTCGGGCTGCCCGACTACTTCGTGCGCGTCGCCACCCGCGACCTCGAGTCCTACGAGGCGTTCGTGGTCGACCGCCTCGCCCGCACGCCCGGACTGGCGCGGATCGACTCGCACCTGACGCTGAAGAAGATCAAGTAGCGGGCACCGGCGGCTGGACCAGCATCGCGACGCCCTGGTGCGGGTTGAGGTCGATCCCCACCGAGTGCAGGTCGTCGACGACGCCCACGGTCTCCTGGGTGAACATGTCGATCACGGTGCCGCCGGGCGGGAGGACCGTCGAGCGCACGGTGGCGGCGGGGATCGGCTCGGCGCCGAAGTTCAGGATCGTCAGCGCGTGGCGCGGGTGCTCACCGGTGTCGAGAGCGTGCACCAGCACGAGCACGCTGCGGTGGCTGACGTCGGGGACGTCCACCTGACGGCTGGTGGCGATGCCGTAGTGCTTGCGCACGCCGAGGATCGCCTGCAGCTGGCGCAGGAAGCTCGCCTCGTCGGCGAGCTGGTCGGGCACCGAGCCGTAGAGGCTGCGCCCGCGCGGCATGCCCTCGGCGGAGCGGGTCGCGTCGGGGTTGTGGCCCATGAGGTCGTGCGCGGCGCGGTGGATCCAGCGGGTGTCGCCCTCGGCGAGCAGGTCGGAGACCTGCTCCGGCGGCAGCGTGAGCATGCCGCAGAGGTCCCAGCCGGAGAGGGCGAAGACGCCGGGCTGCATCGCGTTGTACATCGCGAGCAGCAGGTGCACGCGGCGGATGTCGACGACGTCCGAGTCGGTGATGTCGTCGAGGCGCCGGATGCCGAGGGCAGCGGCGATCACCGTGGCCGTGGTGGAGGCGATCCCGTTGGTGGTGAACACCAGGTTGTACGGGGCGTTCTCGCCGGCCAGCGCGGTCGCGAGCTCGCGGCGCACGGTGTCGCCGATCTCGGCGCCGGTGGTGGGCTCGCCGCGGAAGGTGAAGACGTCGTCGCGGTGCCCGGTGGACCAGTGGACGAGCTCGTAGGTCATCTCGTCGTGGTTCTGCAGGGCGTGCACGAGCGAGGCCGGGTCGATGCCCGTCTCCAGGCTCGTGCGCAGGCACAGCCTCAGGAAGTCGGTGTCGCCGGTGGCCAGCGCGTGGTGGTAGGCGGGGCGGGTGACGAAGTCGTAGGACAGGTCCGCGCCGGCCTCGCCGACCTCGCGGATGTCGTCCATCGTCAGGTTCAGCTCCTGGAAGGTGAACCCGCCGACCTTGCGGACCATGCTCGCGATGAGGTGGTTGGCGGCCTCGGAGAGCGGGTGGCCCTCCGACCAGGCCGGGCCGTCGGCCGCGCTCTTCTCGACGCCGAGGAACCCGTTGGCGTCTAGGCGCAGGGCCCCCGACCCGAGGTCGGCCAGGGAGTGCAGCGCGTCGCCGATCGTCAGGCGCATGCCCGCGAACGACGGGTCGAGCCAGTTGATCGAGGGCTGGCCCTCCTTGAAGTAGTGCAGGTATACCCAGCGGCGCGCGACGCCGTCGACGCCGGCCACCGCGGCCGTCGCGCTCCAGTTGGTCTCCTTGACCCCGGGCGCGTGGAAGATGACGCGCTGCAGGCGCCCGATGATGTAGCCGGCCTTCTCCAGGCGCTCCTCGGTGGCGGCGTCGAGATTGATCGAGTCGCGGCCGGCCGGGACGTCGGGCAGGTAGTGCCAGTCGTCGGGCTCGATCTCGACCATGTGGTAGATGCCCGGGTAGTCGGCGAAGCCCATCTCGGCGAGCCGGAAGTCCGCGCCCTTGCCGGTGTGGCCGGGCACGACGTCGTCGATGATGGTGCCGCCGTAGAAGGTCGCCATCCCGCACATCGCCCGGAACTCCTGCTCGGAGCCGAAGGCGGGGTCGATGACCGTGGAGATGCGGTCGAAGTGCCCGTCGACGCTGGGCGTGTGCCCCCAGCCGGAGATGCCGCCGGCGCGCTTGACGGGACCGGTGTGCACGGCCTCGATGCCGATGTCGGCGAACGACGACCAGAGCTCCTCCTCGCCGAGTGCGGCGAGGAACGACTGGCCGGGCCGGGTGATCAGCGACAGCGGGTACGCGGTGAACCACACCGATGCGCTGTCCACGGCCAGGCGCGGGTTGGGGTCGGCGTAGGGGTTCTGCCACATCGAGCCCTGGCCGGAGAACTGGCGGGCGATCGTGTTGGCGTCGGCCAGCATCGACTCCGAGAGCAGCCACGAGACGTAGGTCGGGTTGGTGCCCACCGGCTCGCCGTCGCGCGCGCTGGACCGGCGCTCGAAGGGGGAGCGGACCCGCGCCCGGTGGCGCAGTGCTCGCGGGCGGGCGGGATGGAGGTGCTCCGCGTACGTGATCTCACCGGGTTCGTGGAGCACCTCGTCGTCGATCGACGGGTCGTCCGCATCGTCGGCCCGGGCGTCCACACGCACTCCTTCTCCACGCGTCCAGCAGGACAGGCCGACCATGGTCACACGAGCCGGGCGCGCCTCCGACGAGGGCTCGCTGTCCGCCGCGCCCCCGTCCGTGTCATGTGGATGTGGAGCGGGTGTCAGGCCATCGCGGCGCCGTCGGGCACCTCGTCGATCAGGTCGGACAGGCCGGTGAGATCGAGGACCCGGCCGGCCACGCTGCCCCGGCCCGCGCGCAGCCGCAGGCCCGGGAGCGTGCCGCGCAGCTCGTGGATCGCCTGCACCGCGGCGCTGGAGAACACGGTCACGGCGTGGAGGTCGACGGTGAGCCCGCGGGCGCCGCCGCGGGCGGCGGCCAGCAGCCCGTGGCGGAAGCGCTCGACGGTCCCGGTGTCGATCGGCCCGGCCACGGCCAGCACGCCGGGCTCGGGCTCCGCGATGGTGAGCTCACGGTCGACGCCGCGCAGGCCCGAGATCGCGGCCTCGTCGTCGTAGCTGCCCACCGAGACCTCGCGGTGCACCGGCGCCACCATGGTCACCGTCGTGCCGGTGGGCCCGGCCGTGACGTCCACGTGCTCCACGAGCCCGCGGATCATCATCAGGCCGCGCCCGCGACCGCCCGCGTCGTCGGGCGCCGGGAGCCAGCGCCCCGTGTCGGCCACGGTCACGTGCATCCGGCCCTCGTCGTCGAGCACCGCCCGGACGCGGGCGCCGACGCCGTCGGCGGGCGGCTCCGGGTAGGCGTGCTCGATGGCGTTGGTGACGGCCTCGCCCACCGCGTGGACCAGAGCCATCGCGTCGTCCTCGCCGACGCGCGCCTGCTCCAGCCAGGCCCCCACCGCGCGACGCATCCGTCCGAGGCGACGGGGGTCGGGCGCGACCTCGAGCGTCAGCGGTGCCAGGGGCTCGGCCGTGCGCTGCACGGCGAGCAGGGTGGCGTCGTCGGTCTGGCCGCCGCCGGTCCAGCCCATCCGCTCGACGGTGAGCGCGGCGATCCGGTCGACCTGCGCGGTGGGCACCGTCGCGTCGTCCTCGACGGCCTCGTGGCCGGCCGCCACCGCGGTGCGGGCGAGGGCCTCGAGGCTGTCGTCGAGCGTGCGACCCGGCCGCTCGACGAGGCCGTCGGTGTAGAGGACGAGGACGTCGTCGGGCCCGAGCCGGTCGGCCGTCACCCGCGGGGCCCCGGCGCCGGTCCCGAGCGGCGCCCCGGCCGCCACCTCGACCCAGCGGGGGGTGCCCTCCGCGGTGACCACCAGCGGCGGCGGGTGTGCGGCGGCGGCCACCTCGAGGTCGCCGGTGCGCGGATCGAGGACGGCGACGCACACAGTGGTCGCGCGGGTCGCGCGCTCGCGGCCCGCGAACCGGTCGAGCTCGGTGAGGGTGCCCAGGACGTCCCGGCCCCCGGCCAGCGCGTTCGCCCCGACGGCCCGCAGCCGGCCCATGGCCGCCGAGGCCGCGGCGCCGTGGCCGACGACGTCGCCGACCACGACCGCCACCCGCCCGCCGGGCAGCGGCACCGCGTCGAACCAGTCGCCGCCGGCGGCGAGCTCCCGCCCGGCCACCACGTACCGGGCCGCCAGCCGGACCTGCGGCAGCACGGGCAGCCCGGCCGGCAGCAGCGAGCGCTGCAGGGTCAGCACGACGTCCTGCGCGGCCTGCCGTCGCTGCTCGGACTCCGCGGCCGAGAGCTCGGCCTGCCGCCGGCGCAGCACCTCGTCCGTGACCCGCGCGATGTGCACCGTCATGCCCCGCATCGACCCGTCCGGGTGGTGGGTGGGGACGAAGGTGTACGAGTACCAGTCCTCCTCGAGGCGGCCGTCGCCGTCGCGGTCGACGAGGATGCGCCGCTCGTCGCCGATCACCGGCTCGCCGCGCGCCCAGACCTCGTCGAGGGTCTCGAACACCTGCTGGCCGTCGAGCTCCGGCGCGACCTCCCGGATGGGGCGCCCGACGATCCCGGGACGGAAGCCCATGCTCGCGCGGGCGAGGCGGTTCGCGGCGACGACGCGGTGCTCGGGGCCCTCGAAGGCCCAGAGCACGGCGGGGATGTCCTCGAAGGCGGCGACGACGTCGCCGGGGGTGCCCGCCGGTTGCTCGACGGGATCGTCCGCAGCCATGGGGCCATGGTTCTCCGACCCGGCCCGGCGCCACACGTCGGGTTCGCCCCCGGCGCCTGCACGATCAGGTGGCCCTCGAGCCGGGGGCGCCGAAGCGCCACCAGCGGTTCCCGGTGGCGACACGGATCGCGGTCACCGGGACGGGGCCCGCGCCAGCAGCCGCCACAGCACCCGTTGCGGACGGTCGGGGAGCCCGGCCAGGGTGAACGACCAGTCGTGCTCGGCGTTGATCCGGGCCAGCTCGCGCAGCGGCGGTGCGCCCGTCGCGGCCGCCATCGCCCGCAGCTGCGCCTGCAGCGGGCCGGCCGGGGTCTCGACCGTCCGCAGGCGGACCGGCTCGTCGAAGGGGTTGGCGAACGCGTGCGTCGTCCCCGGCGGCACGCTCACCGTCTCGCCCGGCTGCACCAGCCGCCGCTCGCGGCCGAGTCGCACCATCAGGAGCCCGGACTCGACGGTGAACACCTCGCGCTCGCGGCGGTGCCGGTGGGCGGGTGGGCCGGCGTGCCCGGGCGGCACGACGGCGGTGAACACGAAGTCGGGCTCCGAGGCCTCGACGGTGACGACCTGCCCGTCGGCGAACTCGATGGTCATCGCGCTCCCCTCCGTGGTGCTAGACGAGGGCGACCGCGTCCCCGCGGCGCACGGTGCCGCCGCGGACCACCTCCGCGTACACGCCGGCGCAGGGGAGCACCCCGAACCCCGGGACGTCGACGCGGTTGCCGGACAGCAGCGGACGCAGCGCCTCGGGGGCCCGGGGCAGGTCGCCGTGCTCGAGGGTCGGCACCGAGCAGCGCGGCGTCGGCAGCACGAGGCGCAGCGTCGCCTCGCCGACGGTGAGCTCCCGGCCGACCCAGTCGGTCTCGGCGAAGGGTGCGGTGTCGGACTCGACGACGAGGTTCGGCCGGTACCGCTGCGCGTCCATGCCGAGGTGGTCGAGGGTCGCGGTGGTGATGAGGTGGACCGGCGCGTAGTCGACGAACGTGTCCGCGGCGCTGCCCATCGAGATCTCCAGCGTGGGCGCCGCGACCTCGTGCTCGACGCCGTGCTCGAGCACGTCCTCCGGGTCGGGCCGCTCCACCTCGGCACCACCCGGGCGCGCGGCGGCGATCGTGACGACCCGGCCGAGGTCGGCCGCGAGCTCGTCGGGCAGCCGGGGGTCGTCGACGTCGAGGGCGTGGCCGTCGGGGGCGGTGACGCGCACGCGGTCGTCCTCCACCGACGCCGTGTACTGGAGCAGCCGGCGCCACAGCCGCGGGTGCTTCGCCGTGGCGACGAGCCCGGTGGTCGCGTCGAGCAGCCCGTACCGGCGGTCGAACGGCAGCCCCGCGGTCGCGAGCAGGGCCTCCTCGAGCGGCTGGCCGAGCATCGACTTGACGGGGTAGCGGGTCAGCGTCGACACGCGCACGGTGGTCGCTCCTGGAGGGTGCGGGGGAGGGGCGTCACGAGGATTCCCCGCGGCCGAGCGCCTCGTCCAGCACCCGCACCGCCTTCGGCCCGACACCGTGCAGGCCGAGCAGCTCCTCCCGCGGCATGGCCGCGACCTGCGCAAGGGTGGTGACGCCTGCGTCGGCCAGGGCGCGCGTGGCCGGTCGGCCGATCGCCCGTGGCAGGTCTCCCACCTCACCCGGGCGCGACGTCGCCGCGGCGGCGGCGGTCTCGGTGAGCTCCTGCGGTGCCCGGAAGGCCCAGGCGCGACGGACCCAGTGGTTGAGGTGCTGCCCGTCGATCCCCTCGAGCGCCAGCGTCGCACCGCCGGGCGCGGGCTCGGCGGCCGGGTACGCCGCGGTGATCGCGTCGACGTCGGGGGCCGACAGGTGCAGACGCACGCGGCTCCCGTCGAGCACCGCGAACGGGCGGCCGTCGACGGTGAACGTGGGCCGGCCCCCGTCGTCCGTCGTCTCCTCGGCGCGGACCTGGCTCAGGGCCTTGCGCAACTGGCGCGCCGTCGTCATGGCCATCACCTCGGGTCGGAGGCTAGCGAGCCCCTCCGACACCTCGCCCACGCTCGGGAGATCGACATGGCGAACTCCGTCGTGCGGTTGCGGCGCGGAGGCGGCGGCGGCGGCTAGGGTCGGTTCGATGAAGGCGATGTACTCGGTCGACGAGCAGCCGGTTCCCGGACACCCGCTGGCCAGGGGGGCCTCGCCGGCGGCCATCCGCGTCGTGCTGTCGCCCGAGGACCGGGCGGAGTTCGACGCGGCCTACGCGCAGGCACTGGACGACGCGAAGGCCAGCGGCGACCTCGTCGAGCTCTTCACGGTGCTCGACCGGTGGCGGCGGGTGGCGGCGCTGACCTCGGACCCCGAGGTGTTCCGTCGCGTAGCCCTCCGCGCCGCGATGCGGCACACCGCGGAGGCGGGTCCCGGCGACGAGCCGGTGGCGGCGGCGCAGACCCTTCCCGACCGCTAGAGCGGGCGCCACGAGGTCGCGAGCCTTCCGGTCAGCCCTCCCGGGGTGCTGACGACGGGGCCACCGGCGGCAGGGTGAGCACCTGGGCGGCGTAGGTCAGGCCCGCGCCGAAGCCGCAGACCAGGGCGAGGTCGCCCGCCCGGACCTCGCCGCCCGTCAGCAGCGCGTGCATCGCCAGCGGCACCGAGGCGGCCGAGGTGTTGCCGGTGTCGACCACGTCGCGGGCGACCGCGACGCCGTCCGGCAGGGCCAGGGCGCGCACGATCCCGTCGGTGATCCGGTTGTTGGCCTGGTGGGGCACGAAGGCGTCGAGGTCGTCGACGCCCACCCCGGCGGCGGCGAGGGCCTTCTCCGCCAGCGGCGCGATCTGGGTGCTGGCCCAGCGGAAGACCGCGGGCCCCTGCATGCGAAGGCCCGGCACCACCCCGTCCCCGAGGCCCCGCGCCGCCTCCTGCCAGGTGGGGGCGTGGACGATGAGATCGGCCTGCCCGCCGTCGCTGCCCCAGGCCACGGGGCCGATGCCGGGCTCGTCGGCGGGCCCGACGACGACCGCGCCGGCCCCGTCCCCGAACAGGAACGCGGTGCCGCGGTCGCGCGGGTCGAGCAGGTCGCTCATGCGCTCGACGCCGACGACGAGCACGTGGCGGGCGGTGCCGCCGCGGATGAGCGAGGCCGCCACCTCGAGGCCGTAGCAGAACCCGGAGCACGCGGCCCCCAGGTCGAAGGCCGGCGCGGTCGTCCCGAGCTCGGCGGCCACCCGGGTGGAGACCTGCGGGGACGCGCTGTCGGGCGACATGGTCGCGACGAGGACGGCGTCGAGGGCGGAGGCGGTGAGGCCGGCGGCGGTGAGGGCGTCCCCGGCCGCGGCCGTGGACATGGCCACGACCGTCTCGTCGACCCCGGCGAAGCGGCGCGTCCGGATCCCGGAGCGCGCGACCACCCAGTCGGGGTCGACGTCCTCGAGCGGCGCGCAGACCTCGTCGTTGTCCACCGTGCGCCGCGGCCGGTACGCGCCCAGTCCCAGCAGTCGTTCCCCGGCCGTGGCGGGGGCGGGACGGGCGGCGATGGGGGCTGGCGGCACGAGGGGGACCTCCACGAGGGTGCGGTCACGCCGTGGTGGACGACGCCCGCACTCCACGGTGCCGGTGGTCCGCGGTTACTCGGAAGTCCTACTAATCAGTACGGCCATGTCAATGGTCACAGCCCTGCGAGGTGTAGCCGCATCGGCTGCGTCGCGAAGGCGTGCATCGTGTTGTTGAGGTGGCGCGTCGGCTCGGCCGCGACCTCGATCCGTGCGACCCGAGCGGCCAGTGCGGTCAGCAGCGCCTCGGCCTCGAGGCGGGCGACGTGCTGGCCGACGCACTGGTGCAGACCCATGCCGAAGCCGACGTGGCCCGAGGGGTCGCGGTCGAGGTCGAAGGCGTCGGGGTCGTCCCAGTGCCGGGGGTCGTGGTTGGCGGACCCGAGGAACATCAGGATCTTGGCGCCCTCGGGGACGACGGTGTCGCCGATCGCCACGTCGACCTCGGCGGTGCGGAAGAACGTCTGGACCGGCGACTCCCAGCGGATGGCCTCCTCGAACGCCACCCGCGACAGCCTCGGGTCCGCGCGCAGCCGGTCCCAGGCCCCGGGGTGGGTGGCCATCGCGCGCAGCACGGCCCCGAGGCCGTGGACCGTGGTGTCGACGCCGGCCGACAGCAGCGAGCGCACCACCAGCGGCGCCTGGTCGTGGGTGATATCGCCGCGGTCGGCCGCGGCCCAGATCGCGGCGCCGAAGCCGTCGTCGGAGAGCACCTCGCGGGCGCACTGCGCGTTGACCCACCCGGCGTGCTCGGCGACGTGCGGCGCACCCTTCGCCACGAGGTCGTTGGGCGGGCCGAAGGCGTTGAACAGGTGGTCGCCGTAGGGCAGCAGGTGCTCGCGGCCCTCGCGGGGGATGCCGACGGCGTCGGGGAACACGCGCAGCGGGAACGCCTCGGCCAGCGCCGGCATGGCGTCGACCTCGAGGACCGGGCCGGCACCCGCGAGCAGGGTGTCGACGTGCTCCTCGGCCACGGCGAACCACCGCTCGCGCAGCCGGCGCAGCGCCCGCGGGCCGAGGATCGGCGCGAGCACCCGGCGCGGTGCGTCGTGGTGCGGCGGGTCGGCCTCGAGCAGCAGCGACGGCGGACGCCACGGCGCCTCGCGACGGAAGTTCGACAGGCCGACCCCGGCCGACGAGCAGAACCGCTGCCAGTCGACGAGCGCGGCGTGCGCGTCGGCGTAGCGGCCCATGCCGTAGAGGTCGTCGTAGCGGGTCAGCCGGACGACGGGCCCGGCGTCGCGCAGAGCCGCCTGGAACGGCAACGGATCGGAGAGCACCTCGGGGGAGAACGGGTCGACGGCGGCGACCGCGGTCAGGGCGGTGGTGGTCATGTAGGAACCCCTCAGAGATCCAGGACGAGACGGTCGGTGCAGGACCGGGAGACGCACGGGAACATGCAGTCCCCGGCGGCGCGCTCGTGGTCGGCGAGGATCGAGTCGCGGTGGTCGGGCACGCCGTCGAGCACGGTGGTCTCGCAGGTGCCGCAGGTGCCCTTCTCGCAGGACGACAGGGTCGTCGCCCCGGCGTCGCGGGCGGCCGCGAGCACCGAGATCTGCGGGGTGACCGTGACGGACGTGCCGGTGCGGGCGAGCTCGACGGTGAACGGGGCGTCGCGGACGGGCGCGCCGACCTCGGCGGCGGTGAACCGCTCGGTGCGCAACCGGTGGGGCGCCCAGCCGGCCGCGGCGACCGTCTGCTCGACGGCCGCGAGCAGCGGGGCCGGGCCGCAGCAGTAGACGACGGTGTCGGTGCGCGGCCCGCCGAGCCAGGACGCCAGCGGCAGCAGCCCCGCCTCGTCCTGGGGCACCACGCGCACGCGCTCGCCGTACCGGGCGAGGTCGTCGAGGAACGCCATCGAGGCGCGCCGGCGCCCGCCGTAGAGCAGCGTCCACTCCGCGCCGACCCGCTCGGCCTGCGTGATCATCGGCAGGAGCGGCGTGATCCCGATGCCACCGGCGACGAAGACGTAGCGCGCCGAGGGCACCATCGCGAAGTTGTTGCGCGGCCCGCCGAGCGTCACCTCGTCGCCGGCGGCGAGCTCGTCGTGCACGTAGGCCGACCCGCCGCGGCCGTCGACCTCGCGCAGCACCGCGACCCGGTAGCGGTGGGCGTCCCACCGGTCCCCGCACAGCGAGTACTGGCGGGTCTCCCCGTTCCCGAGCGTCACGTCGATGTGGGCGCCGGGCGTCCAGTCCGGCAGCCGCCGCCCGTCCGGCCGGGCCAGCTCCAGGATCGCGACGCCCTCGGCCGCCGATGCCTTCCCGGTGACGACGAGCCGGTCGACGGCGGCGCTGTCCATGCGCCGAGGATGACGAGGCCGCCGCCATGGTCGGAACGGCGTTCTCATTCAATGAGAGACGAGGCGGCGCTCGATCTGCCGGGCCCCGGCCGTGAGGACGGGGACGTACCCGCGGGCCTGCTCGTCGTTGGGCACGATCACCGACACCGCCGCCGCGACGTGGCCGGTCTCGTCGCGCACCGGGACCGCGATGCCGGTCGCGTCGACGTGCAGGAAGCCGGGGCAGAGCACGAACCCCTGGCGGCGCACGTCCGCGAGGCGGCGCCGCAGCTCCCCGGGGTCGGTGATCGTCATCGGCGTGAAGCGCGTGAGCGTCCCCGCGAGGATGCGCTCCTGGAGGATCTCGGAGCCGTAGGCGAGCAGGACGAGGCCCGACGACGACGCGTGCAGCGGCAGCCGCGCCGCGATCCGGGTGTAGTTGATGACGGCGTGCTCGGCGGAGAGCCGCTCGACGAACAGCACCTCCTCGCCGTCGAGCACCCCGAGCTGCGCGTGGTGACCGACCACGCGCAGGAGGTCCTCGAGCACCGGCAGCGCGAGCTCGCGCAGCGACGACGTCGGCGACGCCCGGGAGCCCAGCTCCCAGAGCCGCGTCCCGATCCGCACGCGGCGGTCCTCCTCGCGGGAGAGCAGACCGTGTCCGATGAGCTCCGCGATCAGCCGCGACGCCGTCGCTACCGGCAGGTCGGCGCGGCGGGCGACCTCCCCGACGGTCAGCACCGGGGACCGCGGGGTGAAGGCCTCGAGGATGCGCACGACGCGCTCGAGCACCGACTCGCCGGACCCGGATCGCGCCACGGCGTGACGGTAGGACGTCCACCCCGGTCCGGCGCTGCTCCAGGGGGCCCAACCGCGTCCGGTGGCTTGTCGGGCACCACACGGTCGCGACGCCGAACCTCGGTGTCGGCGACCAGGTGCGCGGGGCGGTCGAGGCCGTCAACGTGGTCACCGAGGGCGTGGACGCCGCCTGGGCGCTGCACGTCTGCTGTGGCAACCGCTACGCCCGCCCGTGGTGGGAGGGGCACTACGACTTCCCGTTCCCGGCCGTGCTCGACGCCCGGGTCGACCAGCTCGTCCTGGAGTTCGCGCGCAAGGGCGACGACGACCTGCCAGCGATCGAGAAGTCCGGCTGGGACCGCGCGATCGGCCTGGGGGTCATCGACGTCGAGAGCGCCGAGGTCGAGACGCCCGACCTCGTCGCCACCCGCATCCGCCGGGCCCTCGACCTGGTGCCCGCCGACCGTCTCGTGATCAACCCCGACTGCGGGCTCCGGCACCTCACCGGCCCCGTGGCCCGCGCCAAGCTCGCGGCGATGGCGCAGGGGGCGGCGCTGGTGCGGGCGGAGCTGTAGCGACCGACGCCCCGGCCCGGCCGCTGGTACGCATCCGTCATGGACTTCAGCGACTCCGAGGACCACCGGCTGATCCGGGAGGCCGTTCGCGACGTCTGCGCCCGCTTCGACGACGACTACTGGGCGGGTGGTGCCCGCGCACTACTCGACGCTGCCGCGGCTGTTCGCCGAACGCCTGCTGCCCGGCGACGTCGGGCTGGTCCAGGTCGCGCCGCCGGACCGCGACGGCCTCTGCTCGCTCGGCATCGGCGCGGACTACGCCGCCGACGCGGTCGTGCACAGCCGGGTGCTGATCGCGGAGATCAATGAGCGGACGCCGCGCACCACGGGTACGCCGGGCATCCCGCGCGAGCGCTTCGCCGCCGTGATCGAGACCGACCGCCCGCTCGCCCCGGTGCCCGACCGCGCGCCGGACGCCGTCGACGAGGCGATCGCGGCGCACGTCGCCGGCCTGGTCGCCGACGGGGACACCGTGCAGATCGGGGTCGGCGCCCTGCCGACGGCGATCCTGGCGGGGCTCTCCGGGCACCGTGACCTCGGCTTCCACGCCGGGATGCTCACCGACGGCGTGCGCCGCCTCGTCGAGCGCGGCGTGATCACCGGGGCGCGCAAGGAGATCGACCGCGGGGCGCTCGTGACCGGCACCGCGGTCGGCGGGCCCGCGCTCTACGACCGCCTCCCGGACCTGCCGGTCGCCTTCCGGCCCGCGAGCTACACCCACACCCCGGCGGTGCTCGCCCGGCTGCGGCGCCTGGTCTCGATCAACTCCGCGCTGGAGGTCGACCTCACCGGCCAGGTCGGCGCCGAGTCCGTGCACGGCCGCGCGCTCGGTGCGGTCGGCGGACAGGCCGACTTCTCCGGCGCCGCGGCGCGCACCGGTGCCCGGTCGATCATCGCCCTGCGCGCGACCGCCGGCGGCCGCTCGACGGTCGTCGCGGGACTGTCCGGGCCCGTGACCACCGCCCGCGCCGACGTCGACGTCGTGGTCACCGAGCACGGCGTCGCCGACCTGCGCGGGTGCCCGCTCGACGACCGGGCCGCGCGCCTGATCGCGATCGCGGCCCCCGAGCACCGTGGTCCGCTGAGACGTGGCCTGTCTCAATCCTGGACAGTTCACGGAGAAGGTCCCTGAACGCGCCTATGGTCGCGGCAGTCGAGGAAAGGGGACCTGGGTGCCGGACACGGGTGAGCAGCTCCGCGGGTCGGAGCGGGCGGTGCTGTCGAGGTACCTGGTCGAGCGCTACGCCGCCGGCGAGAGCCTCATGCGCCTCGCGCAGGACACCGGCCGCAGCTTCGGCCACGTCCGACGGCTCCTCATGGACGCCGGCGTCACCATGCGCCCCCGCGGCGGCAGCCGCCCCCGCACCACCTGACCTGCGGCGCCCGGCCGGTCGCCGGCTCCCGGAATACCGTAGCCACTTCAACACTTGTAGCTGCTATCAGTACGAGTGATGGGGTGACGAGAATGACCGAGCTGCTGCTGGTCCCCGTCGACGACAACGTGATCTTCCCGGGCATGACCGTCGTGGTCCCGGCCGCCGAGGTCGGTGCCGAGGAGGGCGAGCAGGTCCTGCTCGTCCCACGCCACGAGGGTCGCTTCGCCACGGTCGGCACGGTCGCCGACGTCACGGGCCGCACCCGACTCCCGAACGGCGTGACCGCCGTCCAGCTCACCGGAGTGCACCGTGGCATGGCCGGGACGGGCACCACCGACGACGCGGGGCACCTGCGCGTCGAGGTGACGCCGCACCAGGACAGCACGGACCGCGACGGCCCGATCCGCGAGCTGGAGAACACGTACCGCGTGGTGGTCGAGGAGATCCTCGAGCTGCGCGGCGACGACGGCCGCGTGTCGACGTTCCTGCGCGGCATCGACGAGCCGGGCGCGCTGGCGGACACCGCCGGCTGGGCCCCCGAGACCCCCTACGACGAGAAGGTGTCCCTGCTCGAGACGCTCGACGTGCGCGAGCGCCTGGAGCTGGCCCTGCGCCTGCAGCGCGAGCGGCTGGCCGAGCTGCAGGTGCGCAAGACGCTGCGTGAGGACGTCGAGTCCGGCGCGGCGAAGCAGCAGCGCGAGTACGTCCTGCGTCGCCAGCTGGAGTCCATCCGCAAGGAGCTGGGCGAGGGCGACGACGGCGGCGCCGGCGACGACTACCGCGCGAAGATCGCCGAGGCCGGCATGCCCGATCACGTGCGCGAGCAGGCCGAGCGCGAGCTGGCCCGCCTCGAGCGCAGCGGCGAGCAGTCCGGCGAGTCCTCGATGATCCGGACCTACCTCGACTGGCTGCTGGCCCTGCCGTGGTCGCAGCGCTCCGTCGAGCAGCTCGACCCGGCCGCGGCCCGCACCGTGCTCGACGCCGACCACACCGGTCTCGAGGACGTGAAGGACCGCATCGTCGAGTACCTGGCCGTCCGCAAGCTGCGCCGCGACCGTGGGGTCGAGGAGGACCGCAAGGCGGGGACCATCCTGACGCTCGTCGGTCCCCCCGGCACCGGCAAGACCTCGATCGGCGAGTCCGTGGCGCGGGCGATGGGCCGCGAGTTCGTCCGGATGTCGCTGGGCGGCGTCCGCGACGAGGCCGAGATCCGCGGTCACCGCCGCACCTACGTCGGCGCCCTGCCGGGCCGCCTGGTGCGGGCCCTGCGCGACGCGGGCACGATGAACCCGGTGATCCTGCTCGACGAGGTGGACAAGGTCGGCGCCGACTGGCGCGGCGACCCGTCCGCCGCGCTGCTCGAGGTCCTGGACCCGGCGCAGAACCACGCGTTCCGCGACCACTACCTCGACGTCGAGATCGACCTCTCGCAGGTCGTGTTCCTGGCGACGGCCAACCAGCTGGACACCATCCCGGGCCCGCTGCTCGACCGCATGGAGGTCATCTCCTTCGACGGCTACACCGTCGAGGAGAAGGTCGCCATCGCCCGGGACCACCTGCTGCCACGTCAGATCACGAGCGCCGGCCTCACGGTCGACGACGTGAGCGCCGACGAGTCCGCGCTGCGCCTCGTCGTGTCCGAGTACACCCGCGAGTCCGGCGTCCGGCAGCTCGACCGCGCGCTGGGCAAGCTGACCCGCAAGATCGCCACCGAGGTGGCGTCGGGAGCGCCGAACGTCGTCGTCGACACCGAGGTCGTGCGCAAGCACCTCGGCCGGCAGCGGGTCTTCACCGAGGCCGTCGAGCGGACCGCGGTCCCCGGCGTCGCCACCGGCATGGCCGTGACCGGCGCGGGCGGTGACGTCCTCTTCATCGAGGCCGCCGGGATGGCGGGCGACGAGGGCCTGATCCTCACCGGGCAGCTCGGCGACGTCATGAAGGAGTCGGCCCGGATCGCCCTGTCGTGGGTGCGCTCGCACGCCCCGGAGCTGGGCATCGCCGAGGACGCATTCTCGGGACGCTCGTTCCACGTGCACGTGCCCGCGGGCGCGACTCCGAAGGACGGGCCGTCGGCGGGCGTCACCATGGCCACGGCGCTGGTGTCGCTGCTGACCGGACGCCCGGTGCGGCACACGGTCGCGATGACCGGTGAGCTGACGCTGCAGGGACGGGTCCTGCCGATCGGCGGGGTGAAGCAGAAGGTGCTGGCCGCGCACGCGGCGGGCCTGACGCAGATCGTCGTCCCGGAGCGCAACCGCGCCGACCTCGACGACGTCCCCGCCGACGTGGCCGCGCAGCTGGAGTTCCACCCGTCGATGACGATCAGTGAGGTCCTCGACGTGGCTCTGGAGCCTGTGCCCCAGAGCCTCGAGGTGGCCGCCTGACATGTGCTCACGGGAGCCGGTACCGCCCGAGGTGCGCGCGCTGACGGCACTGCTGGAGCGACGGTGGTCGCTCTCGGTGCTCTACGCCGCGCACCTCGGAGCGGTCCGGTTCTCGGAGTTCGAGCAGGCCCTCGGCCAGGTGCCGCCCGCGACGCTCGCGGCGCGCCTGGCCGACCTCGAGGCGGCGGGGCTGCTCGAACGGCGGGTGCTCGACGCGCGTCCACCGCGCACCGAGTACGCGCTCTCCGCCGAGGGTCGTCGCCTCGCCCCGCTGCTCGAGGCGCTCACGACCTGCAGCCGGGATCGCCGGCCGCACTGAGGAGACGATCTCCCGCGGCGACGGCGTGCGCGAGACGCAGCGTCGTCGACAGCCAGAGCAGCACGTCGTGCAGGCGCAGGCGGGTCGGCCGGGCGTCGCCCGTCGCCGCTGCCACGGCGTCCTCCAGCGCGGCGAACGCGTCGGCGTTCGCCTGCAGATCCCGGTGCACCACGGCGTCGACGCCGCTGTCGCCCTCCTCGAGATGGGAGAGCAGCGCGCGGCGCGTGGTCCGGGTCAGGTGCGGGACGAGCTCGGGGTGCCGGTGGTGCAGGGCGGCGAGGACGTGCGCGGAGTGGGCGCCCGAGTCCTGCCCGATCCGGCGCAGGTACGCGCCGACGGTGCCGGGCTCGCCGAGCACCGAGAGCTCCTCGTCGGGCAGCTCCCAGAACGGGCGCCCGCCGGCCCGGGCGACGAGGGCGTCGACCAGCGCGCGAATCCCCGCGAGGGTGTCGTGCACGGCGTGCCAACCGGCCTGGTCGAGGCGTCCGTGCAGGCCCTCGGCCAGCAGGACGTCGGCGTCGAGGCCGGCGCTCGCGGGCCGCGCGTCGAACCGCGCCCAACCGAACGCCGGCACCTCCACCCACCGGCCCTCCGGGGTGCCGGGCGAGCGGAAGCGCAGCCAGCGCCGGGCGCGGGCGTACCCGACGACCGCGGAGGTCGCCTGCGTCAGGGGCACCGGTTCGGGACCGAGGCACGGCAGGCGAAGGATGACCTCGGTGTCCTGCGTCCGCGTGGCCACGCCCCCATCATGGTCCCGAGGGCGGGTCGGCGTCAGGCCGCGATCAGATGGTGCCTGTCGGAGGGAGCCGGATCAGAAGTTGCCGCGCTCCTTGACCTCGCCGACGACCATGTCCTTCTGGCCGCTCCGCTCGAGCTTCTTGTTGCCGGTGGCCTTGCCCGTGACCTCCTTGGCCTTCCCCTTGACCTGCTTCGAGCGGTTCTTGACCGTGTCGTCGGCACTCATGTGATCGACATTCCCTGATCAGGAGGGTTCAGACGGCCACGACCAGAGTTTGGGCCGGACGCGCGTCGGAAGCCTCCGTTCAGAATCCCGAGGTTGGTCCCTAGGGTCCACACCATGGGCCTCTTCTCCCGCACTCCGCCCGTCCCGCTGCCCGAGCGGGAGGACGTGCGCCGCGCGCTGAACGGCATGCACGCCAAGGACGCCGAGCGCCTGCGGTCGAAGCGCCACCTCGCCGAGGCGCTCGCCGCCGTGCCCGAGACGACCTCGGTCCGCGCCGTCCTCAGCGCCGTCGTCACCGAGCCCCAGACCACCGACCGCGGCCTGCTGTGCGTGACGTCGATGGCGGTGACGTTCGACGGCGAGCACTCCGGACGCCTGGAGTTCCCGATCGCCGCGCTGCGCGAGGTCGGCACCGTCGGCGCCGGCACCCTGCGTGTCGACTTCGACGAGCTGGCCCCGGGCGTGCGTGCCCTGCCCGGCCGGGAGTCGGCCGACCACATGGACTTCAGCGTCACCGCCCGGCCCGAGTCGGTGCGGTACTTCGTCGGCCAGGTGGAGGCGTCCGGGCTCCGGAGCCGCTAGCCGATCCCGTGTGCTATCCCGTGTGCCTATGCCGTGTGCTATCCCGTGTGGTTGTCGCGCTTGCGCATCGCGATCGGCACGCCCGCCAGGTCCTCCTCGTTGCAGAGGAGCTTGAGGTCGTAGTAAGGCGAGCCCTTGGCGTCGTCGTAGTCGAGGTGCACGGCGATGACGTCGAGGGGCTCACCGAGCCACTGCTCGGCCTCCCGCAACCAGGTCGCCGAGCGCTCGAGGGCGGTCGGGAGGTCGTCGTCGAGGAACTGGATCGGTCGGTAGGGGACGCCTTGAATCTGGTCCTTACCGCCGGGCCGGGGGAGGTCCCGGGCCACGCCGAGGTCGTCGAGTGTCAGGTGCGTCGGGTGTTCGCCCACCCCTACAGGGTCCCCTGCCCGGTGGAGCGCCCGCAATCGCCCCGGCGAGCGGCGCGCCGGGCGTCCCCCGCGGTGCGCCCGGAGTCACTACGGTCGTGACCCATGACCACGACCGCGGTGGCGGCGTCGACGGGTGACGGGGCGCCCGCGCGTCGCCGGCTCCGCGGTCCGGTGCCGCGGGAGGACGCCGCCCGCAACGTCCGGCTGGTGGCCGTCGCCTTCGGGGTCGCGGTGGTGGTCACCCGCCTCTACCTGGCGCTCACCGGCTACCCCCAGATCGGCGGGGCGACCTACCACCTCGCCCACGCCCTCTGGGGCGGGCTGCTCCTGCTGCTCGGAGGCCTCGCCGCCCTGATGTGGAGCAACCGCTGGGTGCCGACGGCCACCGCGGTCCTCGTCGGCGTCGGCTCCGGGCTCTTCGTCGACGAGGTCGGGAAGTTCATCACCCGCCAGAACGACTACTTCACCCCGCTGGCGGCGCCGATCATCTACGTCGTCTTCCTGGGCGTGCTCGGGCTGGCGACGGTGACGCGCCGCGCCCGGCTCGACCGCCCCCGGGCGCTCGCCTACTCGGTGGCCGTCCGGTCGAAGGACCTCGCCGACGGCGCCCTGCGCGCGGACGACCGCGCCGCGCTGCTCCGCGACCTCGCGTCGCTGGAGGCCGACACGTCACGTCCCGACCTCGTCGCCTACGCCGCGGCGCTGCGCCCGGTGGTCGAGGCCGCCCCGGTCGAGGAGGCACCGAGCCGGTCCCGCACCGGGATCGCGGGCCTTGCCCGGGCGGAGGCGGCGCTCGTCCCGCGCTGGCTGCACCGGATCGCACTCGCCGCGGGCTCGGCGCTGCTCGGCCTGCTCTCGCTGCTCGGCCTCGTCGTGCTCATCGCCCTGTGGAGCAGCGACCCGGACACGCAGATCGTCCTCGACGACAGGGCGGTGCCGCCGGGCACGCGACCGCCGATGCTCGTGGTCGCCTCGGCCGGCGAGGCCGTCGTCGGTGTCCTGCTGCTGGTCGCCGCGGTGGCGCTGGTGATCGGACGCGATCGGGCGGGCGTCCGGCTCTGCCGGATCGGGCTCGTCCTGGCGCTGGCCGGCGTCAACGTCGCGCTGGGCTACCTCGACGCCGAGCTCGTGGTCGTCGCCGTCGTGGCCGAGCTGGCCCTGCTCCTCGTCGCCACCCGCTACCGGGCGCGCTTCCTGGAGTGAGCCCGCACCCGCCGGCGTCTCAGCGGCGCGGCGGGATCTCGATCGTCGGCAGCCCGGCCACGTCGGCGAGCCCCAGCATGTGGAGCAGCTCGCGGCAGTCGTCGGCGTCGATGGCACGCCCGGCGATCACGGGTACGGCGCGGCGGCGGGCCAGGTGGTGTGCGGCGACCTCGGCCTCGTGGCTCTTGAGGATGCGGTCGGGAGGGACGTCACCCTCGACGTTCGGACCGACTGACGACATGCGAACTCCGACCACCAGGAGGGGAACGGGGCTCGCCGGGGGCCGGGGCCAACTCCGCCAGTGACCTCAGCCTACCCGCACCCCACGACACGGCGTAGCGTCGGAGACGTCCGGTACCTGCTCCGCCGGGCTGTCCCTCTCGCGTCCGGAGCCACTCCAGCCGCTCGAGAAGGGCACGCCATGGGCACTCACGAGGCCACTGTCATCGAGAACCCCACCGACCAGGTGCTGGACGAGACGAGCGAACCCTCGTGCTCCGCCTGCCAGCACACCTGGTCGGGGCACGACGCGCTGGGCCGCAGGTTCTGCACGGCCACCCGCGACCACGGCTGGGATCGGGGCTGCATCTGCCGCTGACCGGCCGTCCGCCGGACGGGCGATCAGGTCCCCGTCGGCTCGTCGGGCACCGGCCCGATGCGCCCGGCGCCGTCGGCGACGTGCAGGTCGGCGATCGCCAGCATGTCCTCGTCGGTCAGCGCGAAGTCGAAGAGGGCGTGGTTCCCGGCGATGCGCTCGGGGCTGTCGGACTTGGGGATGACGACCGTGCCCTGCTGGAGGTGCCAGCGCAGCACGACCTGGGCCGGCGTGCGACCGAGCCGGTCGGCGACGGCCACCAGGGTCGGGTCGTCGAGGACGGCACCGCGGCCGAGCGGGCTCCACGCCTCGGTGGTGATGCCGAGGGCGGCGTGCAGGGCGCGCAGCTCGTGCTGCTGCAGGTGCGGGTGCAGCTCGATCTGGTTGACGGCGGGCACGGTGCCGCCGAGGTCGAGCAGGCGCCGCAGGTGACCCGCGCGGAAGTTGGAGACGCCGATCGCGCGGGTGCGTCCCTCGGCGAGCAGCTGCTCCATCCCCTCCCAGGTCTGCACGCACTCGGCGAGCACGTCCGTCGGCCAGTGCACGAGGTGGAGGTCGACGAAGTCCAGGCCGAGCCGCTCGAGGCTGCCGGCCGCGCAGTCCCGGGCGTGCGCGCACCCCTCGTGGCCGTGCCACACCTTGGTCGTGACGAACAGCTCGTCGCGCAGGATGCCCGACGCGGCGATCGCGCGGCCGACGCCCTCCTCGTTGCCGTAGACCGCGGCGGTGTCGATGCTGCGGTAGCCCTGCTCGAGGGCCTCGGAGACCGACGCCTCGGCGTCGCGGGCCTCGGAGACCCCGAAGCCGAGCTGGGGCATGCGCAGGCCGTTGTTCAGGGCGACGGTGGTGTCCGGCGCGAGGAGTGTCGGGGCCATGGTGGTGGTCAACGCCCCGCGGAGCGGGGCACCTTCCCCGGCGTGACGTCCCCGACACCCTCCGACGCGGCCTCAGCCGTCGGCCGGCCGGATCGTCAGCCGCTCCATCCGGTCGTCGGCGAGGACGACGCCGAAGGCGAGGGTGACGGGGCTGCCGGGGAAGTCGCCGGCGATCCCGGCCAACAGCGCCTGCTCACGGCCGAGCCCCGGCCCCTGCCGGTGGAGCACCGCCGCGAGCCGGCCCGCCGGGTGACGGCCGTCGTCGGCCACGTCGGTCGACCTCCCGTCCCGCGAGCTCGCGCTCACGGTCACCCGGGCCCGCACGACGACATCGACGTCACTACGGCGCGCCCGGCGCCCACCTCGCCGAGCACGCCCTGCTCGTCGACGGCCCCGGTCGCGAGACCTAGCTGGTGGGGCCCCGCGACACCGCCGACCGCGCCGCGTGGCGCACCGAGATCGGGTGGCCGGTGTTCACGACCGCGCCCGCGTGAGGAGCTCGAGCCCCTCGACACCGGCCACGTCTAGTGTCGGGGCGTGAGCACGCGGGGGCAGGTGGCCCTGCCCGGTGGGCGCTTCGCGATGGGCGACCCCTTCGGTGAGGGCTACGTCGACGACGGCGAGCACCCGGTGCACGAGGTCACCCTGGCGCCGTTCGGCCTCGACGCCACCGCGGTCACCAACGCCGCGTTCGCGACGTTCGTCAAGGACACCGGCTACGTCACCGACGCCGAGCGCTGGGGATCGTCGGCGGTGTTCCACCTGGCCTTCCACGGGGATCGCGCCGACATCCTGACCAGCGTCGAGGGCGCCGGATGGTGGCTCGGGGTGCGGGGTGCCTGCTGGCGGCGACCGGAGGGCCCCGGCTCGTCGGTGGGCGACCGCGCCAACCACCCGGTGGTGCACGTGTCCTGGAACGACGCGCAGGCCTACTGCGCGTGGGCGGGCAAGCGGCTGCCCACCGAGGCGGAGTGGGAGTACGCCGCGCGCGGCGGGATCGAGGGCGCCCGCTTCCCCTGGGGCGACGAGCTCCGGCCCCGCGGACGGTGGCCGCTGAACATCTGGCAGGGCCGCTTCCCCACCCACAACACCGAGGAGGACGGCTACCTCACGACGGCGCCCGTGAAGACCTTCCGGCCCAACGGGCACGGGCTCTGGCAGATGGTCGGCAACGTCTGGGAGTGGTGCGCCGACTGGTTCTCCCCGCACACCTACCGCGAGTCGCCCGCCGCCGACCCGGTCGGGCCGGCGGAGGGCGTGAGCCGGGTGATGCGCGGCGGCTCGTACCTCTGCCACGACTCGTACTGCTACCGCTACCGCGTGGCGGCACGGTCGTCGAACACCCCCGAGTCCAGCTCGGGCAACCTCGGGTTCCGGTGCGCGAGCTCCCCCTGACCTTCTGCGCGCTCTACTGGGCGGCCATCACCCGCCGGTAGAGCCCGCCGTCCTCGGAGGTCCCCTCCTCCTCGCCGAGATCGATCCGCACCGTGTGCACGGTCCCGGTGAACGCGTTGCCGACGGTCGGGTAGTCGGTGCCCACCGGGGTCCCGAGGTCGACGCCGACGTCGAAGGTCTCGTCGAACGAGAAGTAGTACGGGATGGTGGCGTCCACCGTGCCGTGGGCGACCTTCACGTCGTCCACCGTGAGCACGACGGCGCCGCCCCGGCCGAGGCCGCCGCCGTCGTAGGTGAAATCCATCCGGACCTCGTGGCGCCCGGCGGGCATCGGCTCCTCGGCCCGCAGGACGTGGCTGGTGGTCCCGAAGTAGTTGTAGACGTAGCAGGCGCGCCCGCCGAGGCAGTAGAGCGCCCAGCCCCCGAAGCGCCCGCCCTGGGCGACGATCACCCCGTCGGTGAGCGTCCCGTCGGTGTGGACATCGGCGGTCACGGTGTGGGACCGGTTCTTGACGTTCGGCGTCGTCTCCTCGATCAGCCGGCGGGTCCGCCCGTGGTAGGTGACCGAGCGACGGTCGCCGGGCAGGTCGAGCCGCCCCGCGATCCTCGGGTTCTCCCGTTCGGTGACGCGGTTGTCCAGCGGGAAGACCTGGTACTTCGCCGCCTCGATGAGGAACAGCTCGCGCAGGGAGGCGAGCTTCTCGGGGTGGCGCTCGGCGAGGTCGTGGGCCTGGCTCCAGTCGGTGGTGGTGTCGTAGAGCTCCCACACGTCGTCGCGGAACGACCTGCCGGCCTCCGGCACCATGTCCCAGGGAATGCCGTGACGGGTCACCGCGGTCCAGCCCTCGTGGTAGATGCCGCGGTTGCCGCACATCTCGAAGTACTGGGTCCGGCGACGGTCGGGCGCGGCCGCGTCGTCGAACGTGTACCGCATGCTCGTGCCCTCGACGGGCTTCTGCGTGACCCCGTCCACCGAGATCGGGGCGGGGATGCCCGCGCACTCGAGGACGGTCGGGAGGACGTCGATGACGTGGTGGAACTGGTGGCGCAGGCCGCCTCCGTGGGTGATGCCCCGCGGCCAGTGGATCACCAGCCCGTCGCGGGTGCCGCCGAAGTGGGACGCCACCTGCTTGGTCCACTGGTACGGGGTGTTCTGCGCCAGCGCCCAGCCCACCGGGGCGATCGGGTAGCTCGTCGGCCCGCCGATCTCGTCGATGCGCCCGACCATCTCGGCGGGGTCGTCGACGAGGCCGTGCCCGAGGCGGTGCTCGTTGAGCGTGCCCTCGAGGCCGCCCTCGCCCGAGGCGCCGTTGTCGCCGATCAGGTAGACGATCACCGTGTTCTCGAGCTCGCCGAGCTCGTCCAGCTCGTCGACGAAGCGTCCGAGCTGGGTGTCGGCGTGCTCGGTGAACCCGGCGAAGGTCTCCATGAACCGCGCCCCCAGCGCGCGCTGGTCGTCGCTGAGCTCGTCCCAGTGCGGCACCTCCTCGGCCCACGGGGCGAGCTCCGCGTCCTGCGGGACCACCCCGAGCTCCTTCTGCCGGGCCAGCGTCAGCTCACGCTGCCGGTCCCAGCCGTGGTCGAACCGGCCGCGGTAGTGGTCCCGCCACTCCTTCCGGACGTGCAGGGGCGCGTGCGACGCGCCGAAGGCGAGGTAGGTGAAGAAGGGTCGGTCCGGGGTCAGGGTGCGCTGGGTGCGGACCCAGTCGACGGCATGGTCGACGAGGTCCTCGGACAGGTGGTAGCCCTCCTCCGGCCGCCGTGTGGGCTCGACCGGCGTGGTGCCCTGATAGAGCAGGGGGTACCAGTGGTTCATCTCGCAGGCCATGAAGCCGTAGAAGTGGTCGAAACCCTCGCCGGTGGGCCAGCGGTCGAACGGGCCGACGGGGCTGATCTCCGACGGCGGGGTCTGGTGCCACTTGCCGAACGCGGCCGTCGAGTACCCGTTGCCCTGCAGGATGCGGGCCATCGTCGCCGCGCTGCGCGGGCGGAAGCCGGAGTAGCCGGGGGCGGACGTCGCCATCTCGGTGGTGCCGCCCATGCCCACCGAGTGGTGGTTGCGGCCGGTCATCAGTGCCTGGCGCGTCGGCGAGCACAGCGCCGTCACGTGGAAGCGGGTGTAGCGCAGCCCGTCGGCGGCCAGTCGATCCGCCGTCGGCATGTCGCAGGGTCCCCCGAAGGCGCTGGAACTGCCGAACCCCAGATCGTCGAGGACCACGACCACGACATTCGGGGCTCCCTCGGGCGCGGCGGTCGGGCGGACCGGCTCGAAGGGTTCGGATTGTTCGTCGATCCCGAGGGCGGTGACCACCCCGGCCGGCTGCTCCGGCTCGGGTAGAACGTGACGGCCACCGTTGAACCTGCTCATCCCGGCTCCACGATCCCTTCTGTCGATGGTGAACCGCCCGTGGCTGGACGGCTCGGTGGGTTTAGCACAGGCAAGAATCGTCAGCAAGGAATGGCGGGGAACATCGTACCGAGACCATTCTGCAGTTCGTCGAGGAATGCCGGCGACGTCGAGGGGTGCCATTCCTGGGGAGACGTCACAAGAATCGGTGGGTTGGACCGTCGCGGATCGGGCACCCCGGAGGGACCATGCCGAACCCGGACGCCCTGGGTGCCGCCGCCGTCGCCCGGTGGCCCGACACCCTGCAGGTCAGTACGTCGGCCGACGGGAGCCACGTCCGTCTCCTCCGGCGCCGCCTCACGCAGTGGCTCGGCGGGGACCACCTCGACACGGACACGATCGAGGATCTGGTCATGGCCACGTCGGAGGCGCTCGAGAACTGCTGCGACCACGCCTACTCCGGCGACCACGCCGCGGGCACCATGACGCTCACCGCGTCCCATGCTGTCGACCGGCTGGTCATCACCGTCGCCGACGACGGGTCCTGGCAGCTCGAGGGCGCCGACACCGGCCACCGGGGCCGGGGGCTCACGATGATGCGAGAGCTCGTCGACGACGTCGCCATCGAGGCAGGCCCGGGGGGCACCAGTCTCGCTCTGACCCGTTACCTCTGACTCACGCCGTCGGTGAGCGGAAGCCTCCGACCGCGCTGGACCGGCCCTTCTCCGGTCGCTGTGACGGCGGGGTCGACGCCGTGACCTCGCGGGCGACGGAGGGCAGCAGGCGCTCGTGCGCCGTGGCCGACCAGTCCACCATCAGCAGGGTGGCGTCGTCCTGCAGCAGCCCGCCCTGGTGCTCGAGGACCGCGGCGGCGAGCCGTCGCAGGGTCTCGGGCGCCGAGACCTCGTCGAGCTCCGCGCGTTCGCTCAGGTCGACGAGCCGGCGTTCGCCGAAGAACCGTCCGTCGGCGCCGCGCGCCTCGGTGATGCCGTCGGAGTAGAACACCACGCGGTCACCGGGCTCGAGCCACTCCACGGCCTCCTCCACCGGGGCGGCGTGCTCGCCGACCCCCAGCGGCGGCCGGGGGGTTGCCTCGAACGCGCCGACGAGGTGCCCCTGGCGCAGCAGCAGGGGATGGGGGTGGCCGGCGACGAGGTAGCGCAGCTCGCCGGTGCGCAGGTCCAGCCGGGCCAGGATCGCGGTCACGAACCGCGGGAGCACCCCGGCCGCCTGCATCTGGATGTCGGCCTCGATGGCCAGCGCCGCGAGGTCGCTGACGCCCCGGCGGCGGGCGTTGCGGATCGCGCTGACGGCCAGGGCGGTCGCACTGCCCGCGGCGAGGTCGTGCCCGACGCCGTCGAACACCGCCACGTAGGCGGTGTCGAGGTCCACGACGTAGTCGTAGCCGTCGCCCGCGACCCGGTCCTAGGGCTCGAGGAGCGCCGTGACGCAGACGTTGTCGGTGGCGAAGGTGCGCGGCGGGACCAGCTGCCAGAGGAGCTCGGCGGCCACCGTCAGCGGCCGGGGGGCGCGGAGCCGGCGGACGCGGTCGCTGTAGGGAAGCTTGGCGATCGCGATGTGCCCCATCAGCCCGGACAGGGTCCAGCACCGGCGACGGAACTCGAGGTCGTCGACCACGTCGGGTCCCAGCTCGAGGCTCACCACGCCCGCCCGCTCCGTGCCGTCGAGCATCGGCACCCACAGCAACCGGCGCCCGTCGTCGCTGAAGCCCGCGACGAACTCGCCGTACTGGAAGGCGCGCCCGGCGAGGGTCCCGTCCACCGACTGCGCCGCCGGAGGGTCCACCCGCACCGAGGTGAGCACCCGCTGGCCGAGGTCGACCAGCAGCACGTCGGCGTGGAGCCCGAGCGGTCGGACGGCTTCGTCGACCATGGCCGAGAGGCCCTCGCCGACGACGAGGTGGGACCGATCGGTCAGCGTCGTGAAGACATCGCCCCACGTCGCCCCGGTCGTCATTCCGAGGACCCTACGGCGCTCCGCCGGATCGTCCGCCCGATCGCCCGTCCGCCGATGTCGCGGCGCTTGGGATCACACCCGGTCGGACACGCCCTCCCGCCGGGCCCGTTCGTAGGGCTCGGCCGTCGGCGCGGGCCGGTGCGACCAGCCCGAGTCCGACCAGCGCGTGACCCAGGGGCGGACCGCGATGGCCGGGAGGAGCCCGCGCCACGTCGTGGTCATGCGCTCCCAGGTGGTGGGGCCGTCGGGCTGGGCCTCGGCGAGGTAGTGGTGCCCGACGACGGTGCTCAGCAGCGTGGTGCTGACCGCCGCCGGGTCGGTGTCGGCGGTGAGCAGCCCGTCGGCGCGGGCTCGCGCGAGCAGGACCTCGCTCTCGGCCCGCCAGCCCTCGACCCACGTGTTCCGGTCGGCCTGCATGCCCGGGTCCTCCCGCATCACGCGCAGTCCACCCTGGACGACCGGGTCGTACATGAGGCGGCCGATCTGCGCGTCGTACACCACCAGCAGGGTCTGCAGGGGATCGAGGTGCCGTGCCGCGATGCGCTCGGCGATGTCCTCCCACGAGGCGTGGACCTCGCCCACGACCGCCCAGCCGAGGGCGCTCTTGGAACCGAAGTGGAAGAACAGCGCGCCCTTGGTGCGGCCGCAGTCCTCGACCACCTGGACGAGCGACGTCGCGTGGTAGCCCTGGCAGGCGAACCGGCGGGCGGCCGCCAGGATCAGCTCGTGGCGCGTCGCCCCCGCCCGGGCCTGGAGACCCGCCAGGGCGGCCCCGTCCGACCATCGGGGGACCGGGAGCGTGAACCAGGCAGGCTCGCCCGGCGTCATGCACGACCCGTGGTCGGAGCGCACCCGGCCTGCGTGGACTCCACGAGAGGATGCTGGCAGCTCCGCGCGGCTCCGCACCAGCCGTTGCGGCGGCCTGCTCGGGGGACGATCGGTGACGAAAGGGATGATCGACGTGCTTCTTCGCGGGGTGGACCACATCGCGTGCCTGACCCACGACCCGGCGCGGCTCGGGGAGTTCTACGCGGCGGTCTTCGACGCCGAGATCGGGCCGACCCGTGCGCACGGCCAGGACGGCGAGGAGACGATGACGGTGATGCGGATCGGGCCGCACACCGAGCTCAACGTCTTCACGGTGCCGAGCAGCGACGAGGCCGACCGGCAGACGCCGATGTGGCACCGCGGACGCCTGGACCACTTCGGGCTGCACGCCGCGTCCTACCCGGCGTTCGCGACGATCCGCGAGCGGCTGATGACCCGGGGTGCCTCGGACGGCACGGTCAACGACTTCGGCTCGGCGTTCAGCATGTTCTTCCGCGATCCGGACGGCCTCGAGGGCGAGGTGCTCGTGCCGAAGGCGGACGACGGGGCGCACCCCGTCGCCTGACCCGAGGTGACCGTCAGTGCTTCCAGGCAGGCCGAATCGTCCCTATGCTCACCTGTCGGTCGGAGTTCTCGGTGACGGGGTGTCACGAGGACGTGTGCCTCTCGGGAGGGAGCGGGCATGGCCCTCGTCCTGGAGTCCACCGCCCACCCACCACGCGACCGGGCCGAGCTGGTGCAGGAGGTGATCGCCCGCAGCGGTGTCCGCCGCCGGGTGGAGCCGAAGGCGCCGGCCGAGTCCGTCGACATCCGGGCCGAGGCGTGGCAGCTCGGCAGCACCGGGGTGCTGCGCACCGTGGGCACGGCGTTGACGCTGACCCGGACGGCGCGCGACGTGCGGCGGGACGCCCCGGAGCTCGTCGGGATCGCCCTCGCCCGCAGCGGGTGCACGTACTCGGCCCACGGCACCGACCAGCGGTTGGGCCGCGACGGCGTGGTGCTCGTCGACTTCACCAGCCCGTACGCGTTCTCCCACGCCGGGCCGCGCATGAGCACCATCGTCGCGCACATCTCCCACGCCGACCTCGGCCTGAGCGCCGACGTCGTCCGGGCCGCCGTGCCCCGGCTCGCCGGCAGCGAGCTGCTGCCCCTGGTGCGGGCGCACCTCGTGCACATGTCCGGCGCGATCGGCGAGCTCGGGGCGAGCCCCGTCGTCACCGCGGACCTGGGCGCGGCGACCGCCGACCTGACCCGGGCCCTGGTCGTCTCCGCGACCGGGCACCGGGAGCGGGAGGTCCTGGGGGAGACGCTGCGCGCGCGGGTGGTCGCCCACGTCCGGGCCCACCTGGGCGATCGCGACCTCACGCCGGGACGGATCGCGGCGGCGCACCACGTCTCGCTCCGCACGCTGTACAACGTCTGGGGCGACCAGGAGGAGACCCTCGCCGCCTGGATCCTGCGCGAGCGGCTGGAACGCGTGCGCCGGGAGCTGACGTTCCTGCCGTCCGACGTCACGATCTTCGCGGTCGCGCGCCGGTGGGGGTTCGTCGACGCCGGCCACTTCGGCCGGCGGTTCCGCAACGCCTACGGGCTCACGCCGTCGGAGTGGGTGCGCCGGTCCCGTCCCGCCACTGCCGGGGCGTGACGCCGAACGCCGCCCGGAAGCGCCGCGAGAAGAAGCTCGGGTTGTCGAAGCCCCAGGTGCGGGCCACGGTGGCGATCGAGTGGTGGCGACGGCCGGGGGCCGCGAGGTCGGTCCGGGCACCCTCGAGTCGTCGCTCGATGATCGATTGCTCGAGACCGACGCCGCGCTCCTCGAAGATCCTGTAGAGGGCGCGGACCGAGATGCCGTTCTCCGCGGCGATCTCCGCGGGACCGAGGTCGGGGTCGCGGAGGTGGGTGCGCACGTAGGCGTCGACCCGGTCCGCGGTCGACGCCGTCCTCGTCTCGTCGGGTCCCCGGGCCTGCCCGGCGGCGGAGAGGACGAGGGCGCGCACCAGCCGCACCGAGGCCCGGCCGAGGTCCGCGGCGACGGCGCTGCCGGCGGGCGTGCGCGCCTGGGCTTGCACGCGGACGACGTGGTCCCGGACGAGGGGGTACAGCGGGCTGGAGCGCAGCTCGCGCGCGGCCTCCCGGACGACGTCCAGGGGCAGGCCGAGCTCGTCGAGGTCGATGTGGACGGCGTCCGGGGCGCCGGTGGGCCGGCCGACGGCGGCGGGCGCGCACGGGTCGACGAGGACGAGGGCGCACGACTCCGGGTCGCCGGCGGGCAGGACCAGCGTGATCTCCGGGGTGTTCGCTATCCGCTCGGGAACGAGCACGGGTGCTCCCCGATGTCGTGGGTCGTCCCGTCCAGCGTCGGGGCACGGGACGACGGGGTCAACGACCACCACGACGTGCACACCGGCGGGCACGTCGCGTGGTCGTGGGGCGAGCGGGGCAGGCGGATTTAGACGGTCATCGGCGCGGCCGGAGCCGATGGCGCGGGCACGATCGCCGGCGGGGTCGTCGCGTGGCGCAGGGCCCAGGCCAGGGCGTAGTCGGCGATCTCCTCCCAGCCGGGCGCGGCGGGCAGGAGGTGGGGCTTGCTGCCGAACTCGACCACCTCGGTGATCGTCTTCTCACCCTTGTAGTGCGCGGCGTTCGACCACTGGATCTTCGGCGGCATGATGTTGTCCTCGCTGCCGGCGACGAACAGCAGCGGCGCCCGGTCCTCGTTGTGGTAGTTCACCCACGTCCCGCTGTGTCCCGGGGTCAGGTTGGCCAGCGCGCTCTCGAAGAGGATGCCGCCGGACACCGGCACGGCGTAGCGCTCGTAGAGCGCGCGGGCCTCGGCCTCGGGGAAGGTGTTGGTGAAGGCGTAGTTCCAGTGCTCGAAGTCGTAGCGGATCGCCCGGTGGCGGTTGGCCGGGTTCTTCAGCACCGGGAACGTGGCCCTGGCCTGCGTGAGCGGGATGATCGGCACGCCCTCGGTGGGCGCCGAGTTCAGTGCGACGCCGGCGGCGCCGAACCCGTGGTCGAGCAGGATCTGGGTGAACGCCCCGCCCGCCGAGTGCCCGATGATGATCGGCGGGTTCTCCAGCCCGCGCAGGACCGACTCGAGATGCTCGACGATCCCGGGGATCGTGAGCGCCTCGACCGGCGCGGGATCGGTGTTGAGGGATTCGACCTCGACCTCGAAGCCGGGGTAGGCCGGGGCGATCACCCGGTAGCCCTTGGCCTCGTAGTGGGCGATCCACTGCTCCCAGGAGCGCGGTGTCACCCAGAAGCCGTGGACGAGGACGATGGTGTCGGGGGCCGGGCGGGCGGCGTGCGTCATGACGAGGTCCCTTTCTCAGGCCGTCGTGAGGACGAGCAGGCCGTCCCAACCTGGCAGCGGGAGCCCGGGCGGAATGTCCTGTCCGCGCAGAGCAGTGGGCTGTGCGTGCACGGTCGCGGGGCGAGCGCGGATCGCCCGCTGCCGCCGCGGCCGGGTGTCCCGTCGGCAACGGAGTGGGGGCCGGCCAGTCGTGATCGATTTCGTTGTCGGGGGTCGGGGCTGGCGTTGCTGGTGTGAGCATCGATCTCGATCCGGGCCCCGGTGGTGTGGCCGGGTTGGAGGGTCTCGCGCCGGGGGCGGTGCTGGTCGAGGCGTTGGAGGGATCGATCCGAGGTGTGTGGAGGGTGCGGAGTCGGTCGTCTACCTGCAGGCGTGTGCGCGGGTGCGGAACCGGGCGGCGGCGCGGTTCCTGACTGCGGTGCACGAGGCCGGGCGGGCCGAGGACGGCACGACGACGCGGCGGGGGTCGGTGGACGAGTTCTCCGGTGACGAGGTGTCGACGGCGTTGGGGTGGTCGCTGTCGATGGCGGGGCGGTGTCTGGAGTTCGCCGACGATCTGCATCGCCGTCTGGTGGAGGTGCAGGCGGCGATGGCGTCGGGGGAGCTCGACGAGGAAGGCCCGGGTGTTCTCGGAGTGGACCCGTGGCCTGTCCGATGATCACGCCCGTCACGTGTGCCGGGTGTTGTTGCCGGAGGCGCCGGGGTTGCCGGTGGGGGCGTTGATCGCGCGGCTGCAGGAGGTGGCGGGGGCGCTGGATCCGCAGTGGGCGGCGCGGCGGGAGCGGGCGGCGGAGAAGCGGCTGCGGGTGGTGGCCCGTACCGACGCACCCGCCGCAGGCCGCCGAGACGCCAGACACCGCACACCGCCGCGGCCAGGCCCTCATCGACCCGCCCCCACCCTTCTGAGCTGGGGCCGCACGGCGCCGGCACCGGCGGGCGAGCACAGTGACGCCGTGCGCGGACGCCGTCGGGTGTGGACGTGGGCGCGGCGGGTCGGCCTGACCCTCCTGGTGCTCGTCGTGCTGGTGTTCGCCGTGTCGGGGGCCTATCTGGGCTGGGACCGCCTGAGCCCGGAGCAGCTCGACGTCGCGCCGCCGGGGTTCGACGTCGACGCCGCCGGGGTCCGCACGCACGTCGAGCACTGGCCCGCCGTGCGGCCGTCCGGCAAGGCGCCGCTGGTGCTGGTGCCGGGCTTCGCGGAGTCGACCTACGTCTGGTCGCGGGTCGCGCCGCTGCTCGCCGCCGACCGGGACGTCTACGCCTACGACGTGCGCGGCTACGGGTTCACCGACCGCGTGCCGCCCTACGACCTCGCGTCCGACACCGACCAGCTCGGCGGCCTCATCGCGGCGCTCGGGCTCGAGCGTCCGATCGTCGTCGGGCACTCCTCGGGCGTCGCGATCGCCCTGTCGCTGGCACTCCGTGCGCCGACGAGCATCACCGGCGTCGTCGCGGCCAACGGGGACGGCACCCCCTACTTCGGGACCGACCGCACGAGCTCGGGCGGCGGAGCACGCCGGGTGCTCGTCGACCCGATCGCGCCCGCGCTCGTCACCGCGGCGATGCGGCACCGTGCCCCGATCCGCTCGATCGTCGCCGCGCAGTGCGGGCCCGGGTGCCCGGTCGACGACGCCGCGATCGACCGGTGGCGCGCGCCGTTCCTGCTCCCGGGGGCCGTCGACGCGCTGACGAGCATCCTGCGGCAGCCGCTCATCGGCCTCACCGACGCGCAGGAGTCGACCGTCGCCGTCCCCACCGCGATCCTCTACGCCGGCGAGGACGGCAGCTTCACCCGCGAGCAGGCGCAGGCGACCGCCGCACGCCTGCGTACCTCCCTGATCGCGGAACTGCCCGGCGCCCGCCACCTGGCCCTGCTCGGCGAGCCGGACCGCTTCGCCACGGCGCTGATCCCGCTGCTGGACGGCCTCGACCGGCGCTGAGTCCGGGATGCGGCCCGGGTGGCAGGCCGAGTCGCAGGTCGGCGATTGACGAGGGTGGTGAACCGCGGTTCAGATGGCCGGGTGACCTCCGTCGACGAGACCCCGTTCTCCCGTCCGCGCCCGATCCCTGAGGACAACCTGGTCCCGGACCTGCACGGGGTCGACGCCTTCGCCGGCGATGCGATCGCGTCCGGGGTCGTCGAGCGGTACGCGCCGTGGGCCCGCGAGCGCGCCTCCGCCCTCGGGGCGCGCGTCTGGGACCCGGAGGTGCTCGAGACCGCGCGCAAGGCCCAGCGCCACTCCCCGGAGCTGCGCCCGCTGGACCGGCTGGGCCGCGAGGTCTTCGACGTCGACTTCCACCCGAGCTACCACGACCTGATGTCGCTGGCGTTCGGCTCCGGGGTGCACTCGCTGGCGTGGACCGCCGACGAGCCGGGCGCGCACACGGCGCGGGCGGTGCTGTCGTACCTCTGGAACCAGGTCGACGGCTCGACCGCCTGCCCGACGGGCATGGCCTATGCGTCGATCCCGATCCTGCGCAGCCGACCCGAGCTCGCGCCGTGGGCGGAGAAGGTGGTCGTCGAGGGCTACGACCCCGCGGACGTGCCGGTCACCGCGAAGTCGGCGGCCACCATCGGCTACTTCATGACCGAGAAGCACGGCGGCTCCGACCTGCGGGCCAACGTCACGGTCGCCCGCCCGGTCGGCCGGCGAGGGGCGGGGGAGACCTACCTGGTCAACGGGCACAAGTGGTTCGCCTCGGTCCCGATGGCCGACTGCTACCTCACCGTGGCGCAGACCGAGGGCGGGGTCTCCTGCCTGCTCGTCCCGCGGCGGCGCGCCGACGGGAGCCTCAACGGCATCAGGGTCAACCGACTCAAGGACAAGCTCGGCAACCGGGCCAACGCCTCCTCGGAGATCGAGTACCACGACGCCGAGGCGATCCTGGTCGGCGAGGAGGGCAAGGGCGTGCGGACGATCCTGTCCTCGGCCGAGTACACCCGCCTGGACTTCGCGATCGGCTCCGCGGGCCTGATGCGTGCGGCGCTGTCCCAGGCGCTGCACTACAACGACCACCGCACCGCCTTCGGGGCCCCGCTCTCGCAGCTGCCGATCCAGGCGCCGGTCCTCGCCGACCTGGCCCTGGAGTGGGCGGGGGCGGCGCACCTCGGGTTCCGGGTGGCGCGCGCCGTGGACCACCAGGACGACGTGTCCGAGCAGCTCGTGAGCCGCCTGCTCACGCCCGTGGCCAAGTTCTGGAACTGCCGGCGGGTCCCGGGGGTCACCGAGGAGGTCATCCAGTCCATCGGCGGCAACGCCTACATCGAGGAGCACCCGCTGCCGCGCTACTACCGCGAGGCGCCGCTGAACGCGATCTGGGAGGGCACCTCGAACATGATGGTCATGGACGTCGGGCGCGTCCTGGCCCGCGAGCCGAAGGCCCTCGAGCCGGTCCTCGACGACATCCGGCCCGCCGCGGCCGAGCACCCGCTGCTCGCCGGCGCCCTCGCCGACATCGAGGAGCTGGTGAACGAGCCCGAGGACACCACGCGCTACCTGGTCACCCGGCTCGCGCTCGCGGCGCAGGCTGCGCTGCTCGTCGAGCACGCGCCCACCGCCGTCGCCGACGCGTTCGTCACCTCGCGGCTCGGTACCGGCTGGGGCCCGGGCTACGGGACGCTGCGCGGCGTCGACTTCGAGGCGATCATCGATCACGCCCGCCTGGGCCGGTCGCCGGCACCTCGGTGACGAGGATGCGGGACGACCGCCGGGCCTGGACCTCGGCGAACCGGTCGATGCCCTCGAACTCGTTGCAGAGCAGGAACAGGTGTCGACCCTCCGGGCCGCCGAGGGCGCACGAGAAGCAGGGCAGCTCGGTGTCGATCCGGTGGGTGATCTCCCCGCCGTCGAGCACGCGGACGCAGGCCCCGCCGGGCGCGCCCGGCTGTTGCGAGTGGGCGAAGGTGTCGGCGGTCTGGGCCCAGATCGCCCCGTCGGCGTCGACAGCGATGCCGTCGGGACCGAGGCCGTCGGCCCACACGCGCCGGCCGGCGAGGCTGCCGTCCGCGCCGATGTCGAACGCCGACAGGCGGCCCGCGAACGACTCGGACACCACGAGCGTGGCACCGTCCGGGGTCACGATCATGCCGTTGGGGAACTGGATGTCCTCGGCGACCCGGCGGGACGACCCGTCCGGCGCGACGAGGTCGATCCAGCCGGGCTCCGGAGCCGCGCCACCGACGAAGTCGAAGTCGGCGCCGTTGACGTAGACGTGGCCGCGCGGGTCGACGACGACCTCGTTGGCGCCGTGGTCGCGCAGCGTCGTCGCCGGACCGCCGGGCTCGCGCAGGGTGACCGACCCGCCCGTGGTGACCAGGCGGCCGTCGGGCAGCCAGTCGATCGACCAGCCCATGGAGGCCGGGCCGGGCGCCATCACGTCGGCGCGACCGTCGAGGTCGACGGCCACGACCTCGCCGACGCCCCAGTGCGCGAACCAGAGCCGTCCGTCGTGCCAGCGGGCGGACTCCACCATCGCCAGGCCGGTGAGCAGGGTGCGGGCGGGCGGGAGGTACTCGATGTCGATGCTCATGCCTCCCCACGGACGGACCCCGGCGGGATCGACAGGCCGAACGGTACCGATCCACAGGACAGCTCCGACAGCGGCGTGAGGTGGCCCGGGCGACCGCCATCGACGACAGTGGCGCCGTGCGGACGGGGCGGGACGAGCCGGCCGAGGGCGGCTCCCGCGGCGGGATCGCGGCCATCGGGGTGGTCGGCGGGGTCGTCGGTGGCCTGATCGGCGGCGGCGGCGGGGTGCTGTTCGTCGCGGGGCTCGACCGCTTCACGGCGATGTCCCGGGCCCGCGTGCACGGCACGTCGACGATCGCGAACATCGGCATCTGCGTGGCCGGCTCCGCCGCCTACGCGCTCGGCGGCGGCGCGGTCGACCTGCGCGTCGGCACAGGGATGCTGGTCGGCGGCACCCTCGGTGGCCTGATCGGGCCCCGCCTGCTGGCCCGCGCGTCGGACCGGCTGCTGCGGGTCCTGCTGATCGTGATCCTGGTGCTGACGGCCGCCAAGTTCTCGGTCGATGCGCTCGGGCTGCCGCTGCTGACCCACGCCCTCGTGCCGTCCGGGCTGCTCGCCGACCTGTGGTTCGTGGTCCCGGCGACCCTCGTCGTCGGGATCGTGATCGGCGCCTGGTCGGGGGCGATGGGCCTCGGCGGCGGGCTGCTCGCCGTCCCGGCGATGGTCCTGCTGTTCGGCGTCGAGCTGCACGTCGCCGCCGGGACCTCGTTGCTGATGTTCATCCCCAACTCGATCGTCGGGTCCTGGGTGCACATCCGTCAGGGCACGGCGTCCGCCCGCTGGGGATGGCTGCTGGGGCTGACGTCGGCGCCCGGGGTCGTCGCCGGGGCCCTGCTCGGCCTGGCGCTGGACACGGTGGTGCTCGGCCTGGTCTTCGCGACGTTCGCGCTGCTCATGGCGGTGCGCGAGACCCTGGCTCTCCTGCGCCGCCCGGCTACCGCTCGTGCCAGGTGATCGCGAGGGCCACGGCGAGCACGAGCAGCACGCCGACCCCTGCCACCGAGTGGAGCCCGAAGCGTGACGCCTCCTCGCGGAACCTCGCCTCGGTGAGGAGCAGCACGAGGACGAGGGTCATCACCCCCGCGGAGCCCGCGAGCACCGCGACCAGGGTCGTCGCCGCCCTGCGGGCGCTGTTCAGCCCGATCCGCAGCAGCGCCACCGAGTAGAAGACCGCGGCGGACGACAGCGCGCCGGTGCCGACGAACCCGACGGCGTTCAGCGCCACCAGCGGGCTCGCCGTCGCGGCACCGGCCAGGGTGGCCAGGACGGCGGCCGATCCGAGGACGGCGACCGTCCCGTGCACCAGGATCGCCATGTTGGGCGGCACCGGTCGAAACTAGACACCGTCCGGTGGGCCGCCCCACGACGGGGGAGCCTCCCGGAGTCGACGAGTCGCACCGAGGAGATGAGTTGTCCGACGACGACGACGTGATCGCCGGGCGGCCACCGGGCTTGCCGGTGCTGCGCGGCCAGGCGGCGAGCACCGGCGCGGTCGCGCTCGGCGGCGCGCTCGGTGCCCTGGCCCGGTGGGCCCTGCTGGCCGTGTGGCCCGCCCCGCCCGGCGGCTTCCCGGTGTCGACGTTCGCGGTCAACGTGTCGGGGTGCCTGCTCATGGGCGTCCTGGTCGTGCTGGTGACCGAGGCGCGCGAGGCCCACCCGATCCTGCGGCCGTTCTTCGGCGCCGGCGTGCTCGGCGGGTTCACCACGTTCTCCAGCTACGCCGTCGAGGCCCAGCAGCTCGTCGGGGGCACGCACCTGGCCGTGGCCGCCCTCTACCTCGTCCTGACCGTGGTCGGCGCCGTGGTGGCGGTCGTGATCGGGCTGGCGATCACCCGGCGTGCCGTCGGCCTGCGACGCCCGGTGGCCCGCTCATGACCGTCACCGCGGGCCTGCTGGTCGTGCTCGGCGCCGCCGTCGGTGCCCCGGCCCGCTACCTCACCGACCGCTGGCTGCAGTCCACCCACGGCACCGGCTTCCCGTGGGGGACGTTCACGGTCAACATCGTCGCGTCGTTCGTCCTCGGGCTGGTCCTCGGCCTCGGCGCCTCGCCCGCGGTGACGGCGCTGGTCGGCACCGGATTCTGTGGTGCGCTGAGCACGTGGTCGACCCTCGGCTACGAGACCGTCCGCCTCGCCGAGCAGGGCGCCTGGAGCTCGGCGGTGTTCAACGTGGTCGCCTCGGTGCTGGCCGGGCTCGGCGCCGCTGGGCTCGGTCTCGCCCTGTGATCTACGCGCGGCGCCCGACCAGGGCGTGCCGGGCCACCTCGTCACGGACCCAGCCCGCGATCCCCGTGACGGCCGGGGCGGTGCGCACCGACGTCAGGATCGTCGGCCGACCCTCGCGCACCCGAGCGGCGTCCGCAGCCATCTGGTCGACGTCCGCGCCGACCAGCGGCGCGAGGTCGGTCTTGTTGACCACCAGCAGGTCGGCGCCCGCCACCCCCGGGCCGCCCTTGCGGGGCACGTCGTCGCCGCCCGCGGTGTCGAGCACGAAGATCTGGCGGTCCACCAGGCCGTAGCTGAAGGTCGCCGTGAGGTTGTCGCCGCCGGACTCCACGAGCACGAGCTCGGGGTCGTGGCGCTCGACCAGGTCCTCGACGGCGTCGAGGTTCGCGGTGATGTCGTCGCGGATGGCGGTGTGCGGGCAGCAACCGGTGCGGACCGCGACGATCCGCTCGTCGGCGAGCACCGCCTGCCGGCGCAGGAAGTCGGCGTCCTCGGTGGTGTAGATGTCGTTGGTGACCACCGCGAGCGAGAGCTCGTGGCCCAGCGCGCGGCACAACGCCGCCACGAGCGCGGTCTTGCCGCACCCGACCGGTCCCCCGATGCCCACCCGGAGGGCGCGACCGGGTCGCGGCGGGAGGTGGTGGTGCGGGTGCTGGTCGTGCGGGTCCTGGTCGTGCGGGTCTGGGGCGCCGCCGCCCGGGTCCGCCACGTCGAGTCTGTGCACCGCTGCATCATCGGCCGACCGGGCGGCGCTGTGTCCGCCGGAAACACGAGTGTCGTGCGGCTGTTTCCGCGTGAACACACACGCTCTTCACGCTCTGATCCGAGCCGCCCCCGAGGGGGACACCGACCACGGTTCGAGGACGGTCACAGTGACGCAGGACGCGACACGCCAGGACGCACCCAGCTCGCCGCCGCGACCCGCCGCGTCCCAGGCCGGTGCGGCGCGGGAGACGCTCGAGGACTACACGGTGCGCTTCGCCCCGCGCAGCTACCGCAAGTGGTCGACGGGCGTCGTGGCCGCCTCGGCCCTCGGCGGGATCGCGTATCTCGCGGACTTCGCCATCGGCGCCAACATCGGGATCTCCTACGGCACGGTGAACGCCCTCTGGGGCATCGCGGTGTTCGCCGTCGTGATCTTCCTGTCCGGTTTCCCGCTCGCCTACTACGCGGCGCGCTACAACCTGGACCTCGACCTGATCACCCGGGGCAGCGGCTTCGGCTACTACGGGTCGGTCGTCACGAACATCATCTTCGCGACGTTCACCTTCATCTTCTTCGCCCTCGAGGGCTCGATCATGGCCCAGGGCCTCGAGCTCGGGCTGGGCATGCCGCTCTGGCTCGGCTACGCCGTGTCGACGATCATCATCTTCCCGCTCGTCGTGTACGGCATGAGCCTGCTCTCGAAGCTGCAGCTCTGGACCACGCCGCTGTGGCTGGTCCTCATGGTGCTGCCGTTCGTCCACCTGCTCATCAGCCATCCGGACTCGGTGCAGGCGTTCTTCGCATACCAGGGCGAGGAGGGCCAGGGGACGCCGAGCCTCGGGTCGGTGATGCTGGCCGCGGGGGTCTGCCTCTCGCTCATCGCCCAGATCGCCGAGCAGATCGACTACCTGCGGTTCATGCCGCCGAAGACGCCGGAGAACTCGCGGCGCTGGTGGGCCGCGACGGTCCTCGCCGGGCCGGGCTGGGTGATCTTCGGGGCGGCGAAGCAGGTCGTCGGGCTCTTCCTGGCGGTGTACCTGCTGGCCACCGTGGCCGGCGCCTCGTCGTTCGCGAACGAGCCGGTGCGCCAGTTCCTCGAGATCTACACCAACATCATGCCGGCATGGCTCGCGCTCACGCTCGCGGTGATCCTCGTCGTGATCAGCCAGATCAAGATCAACGTCACCAACGCCTACTCGGGCTCGCTGGCGTGGACGAACTCCTACACGCGGGTGACGAAGCACTACCCCGGCCGGCTGGTCTTCCTCGGGGTGAACCTCCTCATCGCGCTCGTGCTGATGGAGGCGAACATGTTCGACTTCCTCAACACGATCCTCGGGTTCTACGCGAACTGCGGCATGGCGTGGGTCGTCGTCGTCGCCTCCGACATCGCGATCAACAAGTACCTGCTCGGCATCTCGCCCAAGGTCCCGGAGTTCCGGCGCGGCATGCTCTACGCGGTGAACCCGGTGGGCTTCGGCTCGATGCTCATCGCCGCCGGCGTCTCGATCCTCGCCTTCTTCGGCGCGCTGGGGGAGACGCTCGCGTCGTACTCGCCGCTGGTGGCGATCGGGCTCGCCTTCGTGCTGCCGCCGATCATCGCGCTCGCGACGAAGGGCCGGTACTACCTGCGCCGCACCGACGACGGCATCGACGCCCCGATGTTCGACGAGCACGGCAACCCGTCGGGGGAGACGCTGCACTGCCAGGGCTGCGGGCAGGACCTCGAGCGCCCCGACATGGCGGCGTCGGGCACCGGGACCGGGCACGTCTGCTCGCTGTGCCTGTCCACCGACCGCGAGGGGCGGCACGTGCTGCCCGCGCGTTAGCCCCCGGCCAGGAGCGCACGCTGGGCCTCGACGGTCCGGGCGACGTCCGTGGTCGGGCCCAGGGCCGTGACCAGCGCGCCCGGGCCGTCGAGGACGGTCCGGGCCCAGCGCAGGGCGCCGTTCTCGCCCCCGTCGTCGCCGATGCCGTTCAGCCCGTCGCCGCACACCAGCAGCGTGCCGAGCGAGCGGGCCGCGCCGCTCCCGCCCGGCCCGGCGAGCACCGCGTCGGCGCCGTCGAGGCGGGTCGCCGTCGCGAGCAGGGAACGGCCGTCGACGGTGGCGGTGAGGTCGCTGCGGCAGCGCCCGCCGCGCTGGTCGGCGCGCCCCATCACGACCTGCTCGGTGACGGTCGCGGTCGCCCCCGCGGCGAGCCGCAGGTCCAGGCTCGACCACCAGTCTGCGCCGTCGGTGACGACGGTCGGTCCGGGGCGCCAGTCCAGCGACGCGCCCGGCCCGAGGCGGGCGGTCACGGCGAAGCGGGCCTTGCCGCCGTGGCGCCCGGGCTGCACGACGGTCGCGGCGGCGGTGCGGAGCTCGAGGCGCTCGCCGGACCCGAGATCGACGTCGAGCCGGAGACGGTCGCCGCCCAGCGGTCCGCCACCCACCTGCACCAGGTGCACCCGCCCCGGCCCCGTGCGGCGCAGGACGAGGGGAGGGCTCGACGCCCAGGTCAGGCGCCCGCCGGAGCGGGACACACGGGCCGTGGCGTCGACGTCGGGGCCTGCGGGGGCCTCAGGAGGCAAAGAGTGCTCCGTCCCCCCGGGCGTGCAGGACCGCCAGCACCTCGGGCAGCGGGGTACTCGCGGCGGGGAGCAGCGCGGGGTCGTGCGCGCCGGCGGCGGCGCTCCCGGCGGCCGCCGCCTCGGCGACGGTCGCCGCGCCGTCGGCCAGCGCCCGGGCGTGCACCGCGGACAGGGCGAGCGGGTCCATCCCCAGCAGTCGGACCGCCGCCGAGACGACCTGCCCGGCGAGGTGGTGGACGGCGAGGGCGGCGGCGTCGTGCGGGGTCCCCCCGGCCGCGGCGACGACCACACCGAGCGCGAGCGCCTGGTGCGGACGGCGCCCGAGGGCGTCGTAGCCCAGCGACGGCCAGGCCGCGCGCGCGGTGCGCAGCAGCGCACGCCCCTGGGCCCGCGAGACCTCCCGCAGGGCCGCGACCGGGGTGCGCGCCGAGACGGCCGCGTCCCAGGGATCCCAGCCGACCGGAGCGTGGGCGGGGCGATCCCCGAGCGCGCACGCCGCCGCGGAGGCCGCCGCCGTGAGCAGGCCCGCCGTCGGCACCCGGGCGGCGAGGAAGCCCGCGACGTCCTCCGGGGTGCGGACGAGCCCCCGGGTCGCGGCGGCCTCGAGGCCCGCCGAGTGGGCGTGGCCGCCTGTCGGCAGGCGCGAGTCGGCGAGCAGCCACAGCTGCGGCGCCACCATCAGGACGGGCCCATCAGAACAGGAAGTAGCGCTGGGCCATCGGCAGCTCGCGGACGGGGTCGGGGTCGACGACCGACCCGTCGATGCGCACCGTGAACGTCTCCGGGTCGACGGCGATGTCCGGCGTGGTCGCGTTCTCGGGCATGTCGGCCTTGCTCACCCCGCGCGTCGACCGGATCGTCGCGAACCGCCGTCGCACGTCCACCTGCTCGGGCAGGCGCGCGGCCAGCGCCTTCTCCGTCACGAAGTACAGCGAGGTGGCCGCGGCCGCGGCGGGGGCGGCGCCGAACATCGGGCGCGAGAGCTCGGGTTGCGGTGTGGGGATGGAGGCGTTGGCGTCCCCCATCCGGCCCCAGGCGATCATGCCGCCCTTGAGGACGACGTGCGGCCGCACGCCGAAGAACGCCGGGTCCCACAGCACGAGGTCGGCGAGCTTGCCGACCTCCACCGACCCGACCTCCGCGTCGAGCCCGTGCGCGATCGCCGGGCAGATCGTGTACTTCGCGATGTAGCGCCGGGCCCGGTCGTTGTCGTCAGCGGTGGTGCCGCCGGTGCCGAGCATGCGGCGACGGGCGGCGTGGGCGGTCTGCCAGGTGCGCAGGACGACCTCGCCGACCCGGCCCATCGCCTGCGAGTCCGAGCCGATCATCGAGATCGCCCCGAGGTCGTGCAGGAGGTCCTCCGCGGCGATCGTCGACGCCCGGATGCGCGACTCGGCGAACGCCAGGTCCTCCGGGATCGAGGGCGAGAGATGGTGGCAGACCATGAGCATGTCGAGGTGCTCGTCGACGGTGTTGACCGTGTGCGGGCGCGTCGGGTTGGTCGACGACGGCAGGACGTGCGGCTGTCCGGCGACGGTGATGATGTCCGGCGCGTGCCCGCCGCCGGCCCCCTCGGTGTGGTACGCGTGGATGCTCCGCCCCGCGATCGCGGCGAGCGTGGAGTCGACGTAGCCGGCCTCGTTGAGGGTGTCGGTGTGCAGCGCCACCTGCGCCCCGGTCTCGTCGGCCACCCGGAGGGCGGCGTCGATGGCGGCCGGGGTCGCGCCCCAGTCCTCGTGCACCTTGAAGCCGCTCGCGCCGGCGCGGACCTGCTCGTGCATCGCGTCGGTGCCCACGGTGTTGCCCTTGCCCAGCAGCGCGACGTTCATCGGGACGCCGTCGAGGGCCTCGAACATCCGCGCGAGGTACCAGGCCCCCGGGGTCACCGTCGTCGCCTTCGTGCCCTCGGCAGGCCCGGTGCCGCCGCCGATCATCGTGGTCACGCCGGAGCCGAGGGCCTCGGGGAGCTGCTGCGGGCTGATGAAGTGCACGTGGCAGTCGACGCCGCCCGCGGTGAGGATCTTGCCGTTCCCGGCGAGGACCTCGGTGCCCGGCCCGATCACCAGCTCGGGGGTGATCCCGTCCATCGTGTCGGGGTTGCCGGCCTTCCCCATCCCGACGATGCGGCCGTCGCGGACGCCGATGTCGGCCTTGACCACGCCCCAGTGGTCGAGCACCAGTGCACCGGTGATCACCAGGTCGGGAGCGCCCTCGGCGCGGGTCGCCCGCGCCTGCCCCATCGACTCGCGGATGACCTTCCCGCCGCCGAACACCGCCTCGTCACCGCCGCGCGGCCCGCGACAGCGGTCCTCCTCGACGCGCAGACGCAGGTCGGTGTCGGCGAGGCGCACGAGGTCGCCCTCGGTCGGGCCGAACAGCTCGGCGTAGGCCTCGCGGGTCACCGTCCAGCCCGAGGCCGGGGTCCCGCGGTGGGCGCCGGCCGGGTCGGCGACGTCGAGGCGCAGGCCCGGGACGACCCCGGCCCCGCCGAGCGCGACCAGCGTGACGTCCTGCTCGACCCCCGGCTCGAATCGCACGCTCGTGCCCGCGCTGATCCCGAGGCGCATGCCCACCGCGGCGTCCCGGTCGAACTCCAGCGCGGGGTTGGTGGCCGCGAAGTGCACGTGCGACCCGACCTGGATCGGGCGGTCGCCGGTGTTGAGGACGGGCACCGTGGTGCTGTCGGCGCCCTCGCCCGCGCGGACCTCCCCGTCGCCGGGCTCGACCCGTCCCGGGATCACGTGATCGGGTCGTGCACGGAGACGAGCTTGGTCCCGTCCGGGAACGTCGCCTCGACCGCGACCGTCGGGATCAGCTCCGGCACGCCGTCCATGACGTCGTCCCGGGTGAGCACGTGCTGCCCGTCGGCCATGAGCTCGGCGACCGACCGCCCGTCGCGGGCGCCCTCGAGGATCCAGGACGTCAGCAGGGCCGTGGCCTCGGGATGGTTCAGGCGCAGGCCGCGTGCGCGGCGCTCGCGGGCGAGGTTCGCCGCGACGTGCACCAGCAACCTCTCCTGCTCGTGCGGTGTCAGCAGCACGTCGCTCTCCTCGGACGTCGCGTGGGCGTCACGAGCCACGCTGCCCGAGTGGTCGCCATCGTATCGGCGAGTGCGGGTCAGTGCGTGCCGCGCAGCCCCAGGGTCTCGATCCACCCGGCGAGGCCGTCGAGGGCCGCCTTGGCGCCGGCCTCGGTCTCCTCGGGCGGGGTGAAGGTTCGCGCGTCGCCCTCGCCGGAGACGAACTTGGCGGCGAACGGGATCGGCACGGTGGCCGCGACCGGCACCATGCGCAGGGCGACCAGCACCGGCCAGAGAGCCTCGGTGGCGCGGGCACCCGCGGCCACTCCGCCGTAGCCGAGCAGCGCGACCGGCTTGCCCGCCCACTCCTGGTTGAGGTGGTCGAGCGCGTTCTTCAGCGCGGCGTTGTAGCTGTGGTTGTACTCGGGATGGACGATCGCGAAGGCGTCCGCGCGGGCGATCGTGGCGCTGAAGGCCTTCGTCGAGTCGAGCGTGTAGCGCGCGAACCGCGGGTGCTCCGGCTCGGCGAACATCGGCAGGTCGACGTCGGCGAGATCGACGATCTCGACGTCGAAACCCTCGTACTGCCGCGCGTACGACGCGAACCACTGCGCGATCGGTTCACCGACCCGCCCGGGGCGGGTGCTCGCGACGATGATCTGCAGCAGGGGGCGGCCGGCGTCGGTCATCGGGCTCCTTCGTGTGGCGTCGTGCGAGAGGTGGTTGTCGCTACAACCATTCTGCGCCCTGCGCGACGAACGCGGCGGTTGTGGTGGGGCGTGCGTGACTGGATGATCCCTCCGTGTCAGTGGCAGCCATCACCTTCGGGCTCGTGTTCCTGGCGGAGGTCGCGGACACCAGCGGACTGGTGACGCTCGTGCTCGCCAGCCGCCTCCCGGCGCGGTGGGTGCTGGTCGGCGTCTGCGCCGGGATGCTCGTGCACGTCGGGGTCGCGATCGCGGCCGGCAGCCTCCTGGCGCTGCTGCCCGAACGGCCCCTCGAGGCCGTCCTGGCCCTGATCTTCCTCGTCGGGGCGTTCCTGATCTGGCGGGAGGGCGAGGAGGACGACGATGACGACGACGAGGTCTCGTTGAAGGAGACGCCGCGCACCGCCTGGAGCGTGGTCGCGACCGCGTTCGGGATCACCGTGCTCTCGGAGTTCGCCGACCCGTCGCAGATCGTCGCCGCCTCGCTGGTCGCGCGGTACGGCGACCCGGTCGCCGTCGGCATCGGCGCCCTGCTCGGGCTCTGGGTCGTCTCCGCGCTCGCGGTCTGGGGCGGCGACCGCGTCCGTCGGTACATCCCGGTGAAGTGGGTGACCCGGGTGGCGGCCACGATCATGGTGGGTCTCGCGGTGTGGACCGCGGTCGACGCGATCCGTGGGTGACGTGACGTGCTCACCTGGTTGAGGAGCTGGAAGGGCGGTCTCGTCGTCGCCGCCGCGTGCCTGGTGGCGGGGCTGGTCCGGGTGGTCGCCGCCCCGCTCGACCTGCTGACCGTGGGGCTCTTCCCGCTGGCCGTCGCCTACGGGGTCGCCGCCGAGGTCGAGCGTCGGATGAGCAACGCCCGCCGGGCCGCGACCCGAGCTGACGGGGCGGACCCCATGCCCTGGTCCACGCAGCCGTCCCGCCTCGCCGCCTGGCTCCGTGCGGAGCGGGGGTACGCCCGGGAGGGGGCCGTCGTCGTCCCGCCGGCGACCTCCACGAAGGACCGGGTCGGGGCGGTCCTCGCGATCGCGGCGGGCGTCCTCGGCCTGGTCCTGGTGTTCCAGGGCCACGACGGACGTGAGGGGCACACCCCCGCGGCCCCGATCGGCCACGCGAGCCCGGCGTCCGGGCCGGTCGACGACGGTTAGGTCGGCCTGCTCGTCACCGGGGCTGGATCTCGCCCATCGGGCCGAAGCCGGCGTGGGGCGTGTCGATGTAGAGGATCTGCGGCTGTGCCGACACGAGGTCGGGCGCGGCGTCGAAGAAGTGCTTCACGTAGGGCTGCTGGACGTGGGTCGCTCCGGCGTCGGCGTCCCGGAAGCCCTCGATGCAGACGTACTCGTTCTCGTCGGTGAGGCTGCGGGAGAACTTGAAGAACAGGCAGCCCTCCTCGGAGTTGACGTCCTTGGCGTAGGAGTCGGCGAGGGCCAGCCACTCGTCCGTCTTCTCGGGACGGATCGGCATGACGATGTTGATCACGATCACGGCGGGCTCCTTCGAGTCGTCGGCGAGGTCCCCGGCCAGGTCATCGCCTCCGGCCATCGTCGTGAGGTGGCGCGAGGACCGTCAACATCGGCTCAGGATGTGCACGCCCCGCTCAGCCGGGCACCAGCGCGATCTTCCCGGTGACGGCCCGCCGGGCGAAGCGGGCGACCAGGTGCGCGCCGCCCCCGGTGAGCCGGCGGATGTCGTCAGGTGCGAGGCGTAGGCGCCGAAGCCCATGACCAGCGCGGCGACGCGGTCGCCGACGGCTGGGCTCCCGACCTCCGCCCCCATCGCCGTCCCGCGCCCGCACAGGGAAGGTACCGGGGGTGAAGGGCAGCTCCGGCCGCAGCTGGTAGCCGGCCCGGACGATCAGGGCGTCGACGAAGCCGACCCCGGCGGCCTCGACCTCGACGAGCACCTCGCCCGGCCCCGGCACGGGATCGGGCCCGTCGACGATCTCGACGTCCTCGACGGGCCCGAAGGCGCGACAGACCACTCGCCTCATGACGGGGATCCTGCCCGGCGCCGCCGGCCGAGGAGCCCGAGGCCGACGTACATGCCGACGAGGGCCACGGCGAGGCCGATGACGGCGTTCACGGTGAGAGGCTCGCCGACGATCGGCACGGCGGCGAGCGCGACCGTCGCCGGTACGAGGTTGAGCAGGGCGCTCACGTGCACCGTCGAGCGCCACTGCAGCAGCAGGAACATCAGCGCGAACGCTCCGGCCGAGTTCACGACGCCGAGCCAGAGCGACACCCACCACCCGGCCGCGTCGGTGGGCAGCCAGCCGACGCCGAGGAAGGGCATCGCGGCCACGGTCACCACCAGCGACGCCGCCATCTGGACCGCGACGCTCGTGGCGACGGGCGTGTCGTCGTTGAACCGCTTCTGGTAGAGCGTGCCGGCGGCCATCGAGAGCATCCCGAGCACCGGGAGCACGACGGCCGAGCCGAGCGACCCGCCGAGCTGGTCGGACAGGACGATGTAGACCCCGCAGGCCCCGATCAGCAGGCCGACGGCGGGCGCCGCGCCCAGCCGCGTGGCCAGCACCAGCGGCGTCAGCAGCCCGACCAGCAGGGGCGCCATCCCGAGGATGAGGCTGGAGACGCCGGCCGGGACGCCCTCCGCCAGGCCGGTGTAGACGAAGCTGAACTGGCCGACCTGCAGCAGCAGGGCGGTGACCACGAGGTGCACCCAGGCCCGGCCGCGGGGCATCGCCGGCCGCATCACGACGACGGCGACGAGCACCACGGACAGCGCGATGAGGAACCGCCACAGCAGCACCGTCGGCACCGCCATGTGCGCGGTGGCGATCTTCCCGGCGATGAACCCGGACGCGTAGATCGGCACGAACAGCGTGCTGAGCAGGGGGACGAGCCAGCGGCGGGGAGGACGCTCCGTCGAGTCCTCGACCGGCGGCGCCGTCAGCGGGCCGCCGCGGCTGTCACGGAGCATGACCGCCAGTCCATAGCACCGCTAACGACAACGCAAACGGTTGTGCGTCACCCCCTCCGCGTTCACGGACGCCGCGAGACGTCGTCGATGGTCAGCGTCCCCAGGTCGGTGTTGACGATGTAGACCTCCCTGCGGTCGGGGGAGGCGGCGAGCGCGACCCGGCCGGTGAACTCCTCCATGAACCAGCCGACCTGGGGCCGGAGGTCGTCGGTGTCGACGGCCGCGAGCACCGGCCGATCGGCGGTGGCCAGGGCGAGGAACGCCCGGCTGCCGTCGCGGGAGACGGTCAGCGCCGAGACGGGACCGGGCAGCGCCACGGAGTCGACGACGGCTCCCGCGACGGGGTCGACGACGGTCAGGGCGTGCCGGGGGTCCGTGCTGCCGAGGTAGACCGCGGTGCCGTCGGGCGACGCGACCGCGCTGCGCGCCGGCGCCTCGAGGGGGATCGACGTCACCGTCGAGCGGGTGGCGACGTCGACGACCTCGGCGGTCGAGCGGCGGTCGTCCACGGTGAGCAGGCGGGTGCCGTCCGCGCTCGGCGCGAGCCCGGTGGCCGTGCGGTTGAGGGTGCCCACGACGCCGCGTCCCCGCAGGTCGACGACGTCGATGCCCCGGGGCGTCGGGACGAAGGCCGTGGTCCGGCGGGCGTTCACCACCGGCACGGCGACCGGGGCACGGGGGAGGGCGACGCCGGCGACGACGGCGGAGGTGCGCATGTCGATCACGGACAGGGCGTGCCGGTCGCGGCGGCTGGTGGTGACGAACAGCTGCTCGCCCGCGGGGTCGGCGACGGCGCCCACGGTCTCGCCGTCGAGGAGGACCTCGCCGACCCGGACGCGCCGGCCGGTGTCGTACACCGAGACGAACCGGTCACCCGCGTTGGCGATGAAGGCGTCCCCGCCGTCGGCCGAGAAGGCCACCGCGACCGGGCTGTACCCGACGGAGATCCCGTCGCCCACGTAGCGGCGCACCGCGACGATCCCCACGACGAGGAGCAGGACCGCGAGCGCGCCGCCGAGGATCCGCCGCGCCCCCCGGCCGGGGAGGGGCGGCGTCCATCGACGCCAGCCGCGGACGAGCCGGTCCGACCGGGCGGATGGGACGAGTCGGGTGAGCCGCGCAGTCGCTCGCGCGTGCAGGGCCGCCTTCGCCTCCCCGGCGAACACCCCGGCGCCCGCCGGCCGGTCCCCGGGCTCCTTCGCCATGCCGCGGGCGATGACGCGTCGCAGCGCCGGCGGGATCGCGTCGTCGGTCAGGGCGGGCGGGGGCAGGCGCAGGTGGGCGTCGACGAGCGCGGGCGGGTCGTCGGCGACGAAGGGCGGCGAGCCGGTGAGGCACTCGTGCAGCAGGCAGGCGAGGGAGTACACGTCGGAGCGCGCGTCGGCGGGCTCGGCCCGCAGCCGCTCCGGGGCCATGTAGGCCATGGTCCCGATCACCGAGCCCTCGGCGGTCTCCGATCCCGTGGAGCGGGCGATGCCGAAGTCGGCCAGGTGGGCGAAGTCGCCCGGCCCCACCAGCACGTTCGACGGCTTGACGTCGCGGTGGACCAGACCCGCGGCGTGGGCGGCGTCGAGCGCGGCGGCGACCTGCGTGATCAGGTCGACCGCGCGCTCGGGAGCGAGCGGCCCCTCGCCCAGGACGGTGCCGAGGTCGGTGCCGTCGATGAGGCGCATGTCGAGGAACAGCTGGCCGTCGATCTCCCCGAAGTCGTGCACCGGCACCACGTGCGGCTCGCGCAGGTCCGCCGCGGCCTCCGCCTCGCGCCGGAACCGGCGCCGGTAGGCCGGGTCGGCGCCGAACCGGGGGTGGAGCAGCTTGAGCGCGACCCAGCGCCCGCGGCGCGTGTCCCACGCCCGGTACACCTCGCCCATGCCGCCCCTGCCCAGCACCGGGCCCAGGCGATAGGGACCCAGCTCCGTGCCCACGTCCCCAGCGTCCACCAGCGCGCGGGCCCGGACCAGCCGCCGGGGCGGGGATCAGGTGCGGAGACCGCGCCGTCGGGGCATGGTCACGGGGCACGGCGACGGGAGGCGGACGGATGGGGACGGAGCAGGCGGCGCAGTGGAACGGACCCGGCGGCGGGGCCTGGGTGCGCCTGCAGAGCGTCCTCGACGCCATGTACGTCCCGCTGGAGGAGCTCCTGATCGACCACGTCGCCGACGCCGCGCCCGGCGTCCCCGCGGTGATGGACGTCGGGTGCGGCACCGGTGCCACGACCCTCGCCCTCGCGCACCGGCTCGGTCCGGGCACGGCGGTGACGGGGGTGGACGTCTCCGAGCCCATGCTGACAGCGGCCCGCGAGCGGGTGGCGCGCGCGGGCGTGGAGGTGTCGTTCGTCGAGGCCGACGCGCAGCGCCACGACTTCGGCCCCGGCCCGCGCGTGATCGCCTCGCGGTTCGGGGTGATGTTCTTCGACGACCCGCAGGCGGCGTTCGCCAACCTCCGCGCGGCGGCGTCGCCCGCTGGCGCGCTGCGCGCGGTCGTCTGGCGTGACCCCGAGGAGAACCCCTTCATGACGGCCGCGCCGGAGGCGGCCGCCGGCCTGCTCGACGTGCCCCCGCCCGTCCCCGGTGCCCCGGGTCAGTTCGGCCTCGCCGACGCCGAGCGCACCGCGGCCATGCTCCGTGCCGCGGGGTGGGGCGACGTCGCCGTCGAGCCCGTCGACCGCGAGTGCACCTTCCCCGCGAGCGAGCTGGAGGCCTACCTGACCCTCATGGGCCCGGTCGGACGGGCGCTGGCCGGGCAGGACGACGCGATCAGGGCCCGCGTCGTCGACCGCGTCCGTCCGGCCCTCGCCCCGTTCGTCCGGGGGGACGAGGTGGCGTTCACCGCCGCCTGCTGGCTGGTCTCGGCCACCGCCTGAGGGCGCTTGTCCTCGGCTCGCCCGCCCGCGACGATGCGCACGGTGACCATGGAGCGATCGACGTACGCGGTGGTCTACGACATCGACGGCATCCTGCGGATCGCGCCGCTGCGCCAGCAGTGGGGTCGGCTGCGCGCGCTGGCCACCCGGGGCCCGCACGACCGCCGGTCGCAGCTCGGCATGCAGCGGGTGCTGCGGACGCTGGTCGAGGGCGGCGCCGGGGGATCGGTCTTCTTCCTGACGGCCCTGCCGATCCGGCTCGCCCGCCCGCTGCGGCGGATCCTGCGCCACGACCAGTACCCGCCGGGCACGGTGCTGATGGCCGGGCGCGGCATCTTCACGGGCTGGCTCTTCGGCGCGGGTCTGGAGAGCAAGCGCGCCGTGCTCGACCGGCTGGCGGCCCGGCACCCGGACACCACCTTCGTGCTCGTCGGCGACGACGCCGGCCACGACCCCCAGCTCTTCGCCGACTTCGCCCGCGACCACCCGGGGCGGGTCGCCGTGATCGCGCTGCGCCGGCTCCTCGACGTCGGGGACGACCGGGAGTCGGCGGGTGACGACGGCAGCCCACCGGTCGTCGAGGCCCCGAACGGCGAGGAGTTGCTGCCCGGGCTGTGCGACGCGCTGGGGATCGGGCCCCGGCGCGGCGCGCCGCGGATCGAGGACTGGTTCCTCACGCGGGCCGAGCGCGACAACCCGGCGACCCGGGTGCGGGCGTGGACCGAGGGCAACGCCGTGCACCTGCGGGTGCACGGGAGCGCCTACTACCGCGCGCTCACCGAGCGGGTAGCGGCGACCGGCGCGGGCGACCTGGTGCTGTTCGCCGGCTGGCGCGGCGACGGCGACCAGCAGCTCGGCGACGGCGGACCGACCGTCGCCGAGGTCCTCACGGGCGCGGCGCGGCGCGGGGCCCTGGTGCGCGGGCTGCTGTGGCGCTCGCACCTCGAGGCGTTCGGCTATCACGTCGCGCAGAACCGCCGGCTCGCGAGGGCGGTCCTCGCCGCCGGCGGCGAGGTGCTGCTCGACCAGCGGATCCGGCCGCTCGGCAGCCACCACCAGAAGATCGTCGTCCTCCGGCACCGCGACGCGGACGACGACGTCGCCTACGTCGGCGGCATCGACCTCGTCCTCGGCGCCCGCGACGACATCGTCCATCGGGGCGACCCGCAGTCGGCGGCGTCCGGCGACGAGTACACCCGCAGCCCCCGTCACGACGCCCAGGTCGAGCTGCGCGGACCGGTCGTCCGGGACCTGCACGACGTCGTCGCCGAGCGGTGGGACGACCCCGCGCCGCTGGCCCGGTTGCCCTGGCACGTCGTCCCCGACCTCCTCCACGGCCTGCCCCGGCGGGGGTCGTCGCTCCCGGACCCGGCGCCGACCCCGCCGCAGGCAGGCGGGTGCGCGATCCAGATCCTGCGCACCTATCCGCAGCGACGGCCCGCGCACCCGTTCGCGCCCCGCGGCGAGCGCAGCCTCGCCCGCGCGTTCATCAAGGTGCTGGGCCGGGCGCGGCGGCTGGTCTACGTCGAGGACCAGTACCTGTGGTCCGCCGATGTCGCGCGCGTATTCGCCGCTGCCCTGCGCCGGGCCCCGGAGCTGCACCTGATCGCCGTCGTCCCGCGTCCCGACCGCGACGACGGCCCGACCCCGGCGTCGGTCGGGCAGCGCGAGGCGATCGCGATGGTCCACGAGGCCGGCGGCAACCGCGTGCAGATCCTCGACGTCGAGAACGACGAGGCGCGCCCGGTCTACGTGCACGCCAAGATCTGCGTCGTCGACGACGTCTGGGCCACGGTCGGGAGCAACAACTTCAACACGCGGTCCTGGACCCACGACTCCGAGCTCGCGGCCGCGATCCTCGACTCCGAGCGCGACGGGCGTGCCCCCGCGGACCCGGGGGGTCTGGGCGACGGAGCCCGGGGATTCGCCCGCCGGCTGCGCCTCGAGCTGATGCGCGAGCACCTCGAGGCCGACGACGCCGTCCTGCTCGACCCCGACGACGCCGCGCGCACCGTGCGCGACCGGGTCGCTGCCCTCGACGCGTGGCACGCCGGCGGCGCGCTCGGCGCGCGACCGCCCGGCCGCCTCCGTCGCCACGCCCCCGGCCACGAGCAGGTCGACCAGACCTGGCGGCAACGCTGGATCACGGGCCCCGCGTACCGCAGGGTGCTCGATCCCGACGGCCGTCCGCTGGCGGCGCGCCTGCGCCGCATCTACTGAGCCGGATCCCCCGCACGCCCCACCGAGGAGACCCCCGTGTCCGTCCTGTCCGCCCTGGTGACCGCGACCCGCTCCGGGAGCGTCGAGGTCATCGACCTCACGACGCCGCTGCATGAGTCGACGCCGATCCTCGAGCTGCCCGCGCCGTTCGCGAACACCTCACGGTTCCGGCTCGAGGAGCTCTCCCGCTACGACGACCGCGGCCCCGCCTGGTACTGGAACGACATCCACACCGGCGAGCACACCGGCACCCACCTCGACGCCCCCAACCACTGGGTCACCGGGCGGGACGGCGTCGACGTCTCGCAGGCGCCGATGGGGCTGCTCGTCGCGCCGGTCGTCGTGATCGACATGAGCCGCGAGGTCGAGGGCGACCCGGACTTCCTGCTCGAGGTGGCCCACATCGAGGCCTGGCAGGCCGAGCACGGCCCGCTGCCCGAGGGCGGTTGGCTGCTCTACCGCACCGGGTGGGAGGCCCGCGGCGGGACGCAGGACGAGTTCATGAACGCCGACGAGGCCGGCCCGCACACCCCGGGGGTGTCCGCCGAGTGCGCGCGCTGGATCGCGCAGTCCTCGCCGCTGGCCGGGTTCGGCGTCGAGACCGTGGGCACCGACGCGGGGGCCGCGGGCGGGTTCGACCCGCCGTTCGCGTGCCACCACTTCCTCATGGGCGCGCACAAGTGGGGCCTGACGAGCCTGCGCAACCTCGGCCGTCTCCCCGCCACCGGCGCGGTGCTGGTGGTGTGCCCGCTGCCGATCGTCGGCGGGTCGGGGAGCCCGACGCGCGTCCTGGCGCTGGTGGAGACGTGACGGTCGCCGACCAGGTGGGCGCGCTCCTGGCGGAGCTGGGCGTCGGGCACGCGTTCGGTGTCGTCGGCAGCGGCAACTTCCACGTCACCAACGCGCTGCGCGCGGCCGGCGTCCCGTACGCCGCGGCCCGCCACGAGGGCGGCGCGGCGACGATGGCCGACGCGTACGCGCGGACCTCGGGCGAGGTCGCCGTCGTCACCCTGCACCAGGGCTGCGGGCTGACCAACGCGCTGACCGGCATCGCCGAGGCGGCGAAGAGCCGTACGCCGCTGCTGGTGCTCGCGGCGGAGACCGCCGGGGCGGCCGTGCGGTCGAACTTCCGCATCGACCAGGACGCCGTGGCGCGCTCGGTCGGCGCCGTCGCGGAGCGGGTGCACTCGCCGGCGTCGGCGGCCGCGGACGTCGTCCGCGCCTACGGCACCTGCCGCGACCAGCGCCGCACCGTCGTGCTCAACCTGCCCCTCGACGTGCAGGCCGCGCCCGCCGACCCGGCGCCCGCCCCGGAGCGGACGACGTGGCGCGCACCCCGCCCCGACCCCGCCGCGGTGGCCGAGCTCGCCGCGCTGCTCGACGGTGCGCAGCGTCCGGTGTTCATCGCCGGGCGCGGCGCTCGGCACGCCCGTGCGGAGCTCGAGACGCTCGCCGACGCCTGCGGGGCGCTGCTCGCGACGTCCGCGGTGGCGCACGGGCTCTTCGCCGGCCATCGGTGGTCGCTGGGCATCTCCGGCGGCTTCTCCACCCCGGTGGCCGCCGAGCTGATCAGCAGCGCCGACCTCGTCGTCGCCTGGGGCGCCTCGCTGACGATGTGGACCACCCGGCACGGGGCCCTGCTCGGCGACGCGACGCTGGTGCAGGTCGACGACACCGCCGACGCGCTCGGGGCGCAGCGCCCCGTCGACCTGGGCGTGCTCGGCGACGTCGCGGCGACCGCCTGCGACGTCGCCGAGCACGTCGCGACCTCCGCGGGGTACCGGAGCGACGCCGTGGCGGCCCGCCTGGCCACCGACGGCCGGCACGCGGCGCCCGCGGACGTCGCGGGGTCGGACCGCATCGACCCGAGCACGCTCTCGGCCGCACTCGACGGGCTGCTGCCCGCCGAGCGGACCGTCGCCGTGGACTCCGGCAACTTCATGGGCTACCCGGCGGGCTACCTGGCCGTCCCCGACGCGGCCGGCTTCTGCTTCACGCAGGCCTTCCAGTCGATCGGGCTGGGCCTGGCGACCGGCCTCGGGGCCGCGCTGGCCCGTCCGGACCGCCTCGCCGTCGCGGCGTGCGGCGACGGCGGCTTCCTCATGGGGATCGCCGAGCTCGAGACCGCCGTACGGCTGGGGCTGGGGATGGTCGTCGTGGTCTACGACGACGCGGGGTACGGCGCGGAGTTCCACCACTTCGCCGACTCCGACCACGGGACCGTGCGCTTCCCCGACACCGACCTCGCCGCGATCGCCCGGGGCTACGGGTGCGATGCGGCCGTGGTCCGGTCGACCGGGGACCTCGCGATCGTGGAGGGGTGGCTCGCGGGCCCGCGCGACCGCCCGCTGCTGCTCGATGCGAAGGTCACCTCCGACGGCCCGTCGTGGTGGCTGGCGGAGGCGTTCCGGGGGCACTGAGAGGGCATGACCGGATCGCCCGCGACCGTCACGACGGCGCTCGTCCTGGACCTCGCCGGGACGTTCGCGTTCGCGCTGAACGGCGCGTTCACCGGGATCCGGGTCGCGCGGCTGGACATCGTGGGGGTGGTGACGCTCGGGATGATCACCGCCCTGGGCGGCGGGATCCTGCGCGACGTCCTGCTCGGCGCCCTTCCCCCGGCGACGTTCAGCGACTGGCGCTACCTCGTGGTGGCCACCGCCGGCGGACTGGTCGCGTTCGCGGCGGCCGGGCAGCTCGAGCGCCTGGCCCTGCCGATCACGGTCTTCGACGCGCTCGGGCTGAGCCTGTTCGCGGTGACCGGGGCGACGACGGCCCTCGTCCACGGCGCGGGCACCGGGCAGGCCGTCCTGCTCGGCACGATCACCGCGGCCGGCGGGGGCACGATCCGCGACGTCCTCGTACGCCGCGTCCCCAGCGTCCTGAGCAGCGAGCTCTACGCGATCCCGGCGATGCTCGGCGCCGCGGTCGTCGTGCTCGCCGCGAGGGCGGGCGTCGGCGGCCTGGTGTGGACGCTCGTCGGCGCCGCCGTCGCCCTCGTCGTCCGCCTGGTGGGTGTCGGCTTCCGGCTCAACGCCCCCCGGCCGCCGGGCAGTGGTCCGGTCGGGCGGGCGACGGAGGGGTGAGACGGGGCTGATCAGAAGGTGATCAGCGGCTTGATGATGCCGTCGCGCTTGTGGGTCATCATGTCGAAGGCCTCCTCGACCTCGTCGATGCCCATCTGGTGGGTCGTCATCGGCGTGGGGTCGATCTTGCCGTTGGACAGCAGGCGCATCAGCCGCTCCATGCGCAGGCGCCCGCCCGGGCACAGGTCGGTGACGATCTTCTTGCCGGCCATGCCCAGGCCCCACGCGTCGAGCGGCATGACGACCGTCGGGCCGGACTCCCCGTGGTACCCGACGTTCGACAGTGTTCCCCCGGGACGCGTGGCGTAGAGCGCGCCCTCGAAGGTCGCCTGGTTGCCCAGGGCCTCCACCGTGGAGTCCGCCCCGCCGTTCGTCATCTCCATGATCTGCTCGGCCACGTTGCCCGACGCCGGGTCGATCACCACGTCGGCGCCGAACTGCCGGGACACGGCCTGCCGGTTCGCCAGGCCCTCGACGGTGATCACGAGCCCCGCGCCCCGGAGCTTGGCGCCGAGCGTCGCGGAGAGGCCCACCGCGCCCTGGGCGAAGATCGCCACGGAGCCGCCGATCGGGATGTTGGCGTTCTCGGAGCCGATGAGCCCCGTCGAGAGCATGTCGCAGGCGTAGACCGCGACCTCGTCGGCGAGCCCCTCGGGGATCGGGGCGAGGTTGTAGTCGGCGTCGTTGACGTGGAAGTACTCCGCCATGTTGCCGTCCTTCTGGACGGTGAAGCGGTAGCCACCGAGCGGGCCGCCACACTGCGACGTGTAGCCGGCCTGGCAGTTGTCGCACGTGCCGTCCGGGGTGACGGCGTTGACCGCGACCCGGTCGCCCACCTGCACCGACGTGACGCCCTCGCCGATCTCGTGGACCACGCCGACGCTCTCGTGCCCGAGCAGGCGGCCTTCGGGGACCGGCAGAAGCCCGGCCACGGTGTGGACGTCGGAGGTGCAGATCAGCGCCTTCGTCGTCCGGACGACCGCGTCGCCGGGGCCGGCGGTGGGGATCGGGCGCTCGACGAGCCCGACCTTCCCGGTGCCCAGGAATGCGAGCGCCTTCATGGTGTCGGCCATCGACGACCTCCCGAGGGTCATGGGTGAGGCCCACATCACACCCCTGGTCGCGCCGGGGGAGCAACAAACGCCCGGCGTCGGCAGATTCGCCGCTCAGGCGTCGTCGCTGCCGATCCTGAAGCGGCGCACCTTGCCGACGCTGGTGCGGGGCAGGCTGTCGATGAGGTGCCACTCGCGCGGCCGGGCCTGCGGCGTGAGCTGATCCGCGGCCCAGGTGGCGAGCTCGTCGACGGTCGGGGCGTGGTCCGGGTCGCGGGCGACGACGTAGGCGACGGGCACCTGGTCGCGGATCGCGTCGGCGCGGGCGACGACCGCGACCTCGAGCACGCCCGGCGCCTGGGCGAGGGCGGCCTCGACCTCGGTGAGGCTGACGTTCTCCCCGGCGACCTTGATGACGTCGTCGGCGCGTCCGACGAACTGCAGCGCCCCGCTCCCGGTCTCCCGGGCGAGGTCGCCGGTGACCAGCCAGGTGACGCCGTCGTCGTCGGTGGTGAACGTGCGGTCGGTGACCGCGGGGTCGTCGAGGTACTCCGCGAACAGGTCGACGCCGCGCTCGCCCGCCACGATGATCATTCCCGGCGAGCCGGGCTCGACGTCGGCGTGGGTGGACGGGTCGACGAGGCGGACCCGGCGGCCGGGCAGCGGCTCCCCGATCAGCTCGTGGCTGGGTGGATCGCCGCGGTCGGCGGTGACGACCGTGGTCGTCTCGGTCATCCCGTAGACCTGGCGCGGCAGGACGCCGACGAGCTCGGCGAACTCGCGGTGGTGGTCCCGGCCGAGGCTCTGGGCGAACCAGACGTGGCGCAGCCGGGCGGGCGGCGTGCCCTCAGGGGTCCGCGCCAGGATCATGCGCACGGGCGCGGCGAACAGGCTGGCGTGGGTGGCGCCGAGCTCGGTCGCCTGCGCGACCCACCGGCTCGCCGAGAAGGTCGCGGTGAGGGCGACGGAGGCGCCGACCTCGATCGCCGGGGCGAAGCAGTAGAACTGCGCGTTCGCGTGGAACAGCGGGAGCGTGACCAGCCAGCGGTCGTCGGCGCCGAGGTCCGCCGCGGCCGCCATGCCCGCCGCGACGTGGCGGTAGTTGGCCTGGGTCAGCACGACGCCCTTGGGCTGCGACGTCGTGCCGGAGGTGAACATGACGGCCAGCCGGGTGCCCGGCTCCACGGCCTCCACCTCGGCGGTCCGGCCGTCCCCGGCCCGCAGGCGGCCGCCCGGTCGCACGTCCGCGGCGGTCTCCTCGAGGGCGACGCTGCGCAGCGCGGTGCCCCCTGCGCCCTGCACGCCGGCGAGGTAGGTGTCCTTCCGCGCCCTCGCGTAGAAGCCCATCTTCGGGGTCACGCGGGCGATCTGGCTCGCGACGTCGCGGCTCGTCGACGCAGGGTCGACGGGCACCATCCAGGCCCCGAGCCCCGTGGTGGCGAGCCAGAGCGCGATGGACCCCGGGCAGTTGCGCAGGCACAGGTGCACCGCGTCCCCGCGGCCGACGCCGTGCGCCGCGAGCAGCGCCATGGTGTCGCGGACGAGGCCGTCGAACTCGGCGTAGGTCCACGTGTCGACCTCGCCGTCCTCGCTGCGGAACACGAGGAACGGGCGGTCGGCGTGCCGGTCGACGGCGCGGCGCCAGAGCTCGGCGAAGGTCCCGGGACGGCGGGAGGTCGTGGTCATCGCAGTCCGGATCATGCCAGCCGGACCGGTGCTGCGGGAGAGGTTGTCGGTTGGACGCAACCCTTGCCTCGGATCACGAGGTGCGGGAGCGTCATCGCCAGCCGCTGTGATCCACGTCGCTCCGAGGGCAAGGAGGCCGTCCCCGTGAAGCTCGCTCTGTACCTGCCGAACTTCCGCACCGAGGTGACCATCAAGGAGCTCGAGGACCTCACGGACCTCGCCGAGGAGCTCGCGTTCGACTCGGTGTGGACGCTGGACCGGATCGTCGTCCCGGAGGCCTCGGACCGCGGGGAGCTCCAGTACTCGTTCGGCATGATGGACGGGCTGCCGAACGCCCTGCCCGTGCAGTCCACCGGGCAGTGGTTCCAGGGCTACCCGCTGCTCCCGTGGCTCGCCGCGCGCACATCGACGGTCCGCATCGGCCAGAGCATCATCGACACCCCGTTCCGGGCGCCGGGCGTTCTCGCCGCCGAGCTGGCCACCATCGACCACCTCTCCGGCGGCCGGCTCAACGTCGGTCTCGGCGCCGGGTGGATGCCCGAGGAGTTCGCCGCCGCGAGCGCGGCTCACATCTTCCCGAAGCGGCACAAGCACGTGCGCGAGACGATCGAGGTCCTGCAGGGCGTCTGGGCGAACGAGCACTTCGAGTACCACGGCGAGTTCGCCGACTTCGAGCGGTGCGGGTTCGGCGCCAAGCCGCTGCAGCAGCCGCGCCCGCCGATCTTCATGAGCGGGCTCAAGGACCCGCTGCGCTCCGCGAAGCGCATCACGAAGTACGACCTCGACGGCTGGATCGGCATCCAGGACTCTCCCAACGGCCTGTCGAAGTGGCTCACGGCCATCGACCAGCAGTTCGAGGAGATCGGGAGCCCGAAGCGCTCGAAGGACCTCGAGATCTGCAGCATGATCTGGACGGTCATCACCGACGAGGAGACCGACCAGACCGACAACGGCGTCCCGTCCAACCTCCTGGTGGGCACCGAGAAGCAGCTCACCGACCGGCTCAAGGCCTACAAGGAGGCCGGTCTGACCATGCCGCTGATCTGGCCGCCCTTCACCGACGTCCCGGTGACGAAGACGCTCGACGACCTCAAGCGCATCAAGAACGACATCATGCCCAAGGTCGAGGCCGCGTAGCCGACGGACGCCGGGATCAGCGGGCGTCCCGGCCCGCCCCGGCCGTCTCGTCCTTCTCGCCCGACGGCCGGGGGCGCGAGACGATGATCTGGGCGATGCCGACGACCAGCACGGCGATGGTCAGCAGCCGTTCGGCGGGCGGCAGCGGCCGGAACCATCCGTAGACCTGGGTGGCGACGGCGACCGCCTGGGCGAACAGGGGCAGGGCGATCGCGGGCCAGCCGGTGATCTCCCTCGACGGGCGGGGGTGGCCGGGCAGCCTGGTGGCGCCGACGGCGAACGCGAGCGCGCCGGCGCTCCAGAGGAAGTCGTAGGGGCCGCGGTGGGCGACGACGTCCGCGGCGGTGAGGCTGTAGGCGGAGTCGGCGACGGTCAGGCACACGAGCCCGGCGCCGACCCACGGCCAGCTGCCGTAGAGGCGCCACGACATGAGCGGGAGCGTGCCGAGCAGTGCACCGATCAGCAGCACGTCACCGAGGGGGTAGGCGACGGTGACGAGCTCCCCCGCGGGATCGATCGGGGCGTTCTGCAGCACTGGGACGATCACCAGCAGGACGCCGGGGGTGGCGACGAGGAGCACCAGGACGAAGCCGTCGAGCCACCGGTGCCAGGGGACGTCGGTCACCCGGGCCCGCACCATCAGGACGAGGCCCGCCATGAAGAGCGGGTAGGTCCCGAGGTAGAGCGCGTCGGTGGGGTTCGGGGTGGGCACGTCGCCGCCGTCGCCGTACAGCGCTCCCCACAGGATCTCCGCGAGGGCGAAGAGCAGCAGCGCCGCGGCGAAGCACCACCACGCACCGCGGGACGGGCTCGTCCGACGGTGTCGGGCGCCCCACACGCACACGGCGCTCGAGGCGAGGATGAGCCCGGCGGGGAGCCAGTCGTCGACGATCGGGAGGTCCGGCGCGTGGTCGCCGGCGCCGATCTGGTGGACCGCTTCGACCACCAGGCCGGCCGTCAGCACGGCCGCCACGGCCACGCGTCGCCAGCTCCCGGCGCCGAGCTCCCCGAGCCATCCCGTCCGCGACACAGATCCGCCTCCGTCCTCGGCGGCCGGGCAGGGGCGACGGTAGCGCAGTCCGGGGTCACGGCGAACCGTCGAGGAGTGCACCGTGCTCACGACGGGTCTCCGAGAGGTGCCCGACGGCCGGATGGGGGCGGCGCCGGCGGGGTACCAGCTGCGGTGCAGACGCTGCGGATCGTCCCGAACCTGCGGAGCTCGGTCGTGGAGGAGATGCCCGCGGGCCAGGTGCTGCTCTTCACCTCGGAGCTCGGGGACGCCGATCCCGCCCTGCTGGCGCACCCGGACGTGCGGCCCTTCAGCTGGCCGGGGCTGCTGGAGGCCGCGCGGGACCCCGACCTGGAGCTCCTCGAGGTCGCCGAGCCCTTGTGGGTCGGGGAGTGGGTCCGGGCCCTGCGCTCCATCGTCCTGGTGAGGGTGCTGCGCGCGGCGCGTCCGGGCCGGCGACGGGTGCGGGTCGCGACCTACGCCATCGAGAACCTCGACGCGCGGGAACGGCTGAGCTTCCGGTCCCTCGACGCCCGCCCCGTGCTGGGTGCGGTGGCGACCCGGCTCGCCGCCGGCGGGCTCGGGGTCTCCCTGCTGCTGCTCGACACGGTGGTGTTCGGGACGACCGGCGCCGCCGAGAACTATCGGCGGGCGTTCGGGTGGTCGCTGCGACGGGCGCGCCACACCGTCCTGACGCCGCGGCTCGACGCCTGCCGCGTGTGCGGGCCCCCGGCCGGGACGCCCCGCGACCGCACCGTGCTGGTTCTCGGCGCGCCCAGCGAGCGCAAGGGGTTCCCCGTGCTCATGGATGCCTGGGAGCGCTCGGGTGCGGTCGAGCAGGGCTGGCGGATGGTGGTGTGCGACCCCGCCGGGGAGGGCGAGCCGCCCCTGCGGGACGGGGTGTCGATCCGGCGGCGCCCGCCCCGGGAGGTCGTGCACGAGCTCCTGCGCTCCAGCGCCGTGGTCGCCATGCCGTCGGTCCGGCTCCGGCGGTGGCGCGAGCAGATCGGGCTGCCGCTGGTGGAGGGCCTGGCGCACGGCTGCCGGGTGGTGACGACGACGGAGACGGGCCTCGCGGACGACCTGCGCGGGCACCCGCTCGTCACCCTCACGACCCCGGGCGACCCGGTGAGCCTGGCCGACGGCCTCCGGCGGGCGATGGAGACGCCGGACGAGGCCGCGTCCGGTGACGTCCCGCGACCGGTCGGCTACACGAAGAGAGATGTCGTGGCGTGGTGGCTCGCCCGGACCGATCGCTGATCGTCTCGGCCGTCCGGACCCTTGCCCGGACCTGGCGGAACGACGATCGTCGGCCCGGCGCTCTACGTCAGGAGTCGAATCATGAAGAAGCTTCTCAACGACCCGGCCGACCTCGTCGCGGAGTCCCTGCGCGGGCTGGACCGCGCGCATCCCGAGCTCCGGGTCGACCACGAGAACCGGATCATCTACCGCGCCGACGCGCCCGTGTCGGGCAAGGTCGGGCTGCTCTCCGGCGGGGGCAGCGGCCACGAGCCCGCGCACGCCGGGTTCATCGGCCCCGGGATGCTCGACGCGGTCTGCGCCGGCGAGGTCTTCACGTCGCCCGTGCCCGACCAGATGGCCGAGGCCACCAAGAACATCGACAGCGGCGCCGGCGTGCTGCACCTCGTCTGGAACTACACCGGCGACGTCATGAACTTCGACATGGCCGCCGAGCTCGCCGCGGCGGAGACCGACACGACGGTCGAGGCCGTGGTGATGAACGACGACGTCGCCGTCGAGGACAGCCTCTTCACCGCCGGCCGGCGCGGGACCGGTGCCGCCATCGCCGTCGAGAAGATCGTCGGCGCCGCCGCCGAGCAGGGGCGCAGCCTGTCCGAGCTCGCCGACCTGGCCCGTCGCGTCAACGACAACTCCCGCAGCATGGGCATGGCGCTGACGTCCTGCACCGTCCCGGCCAAGGGCAGCCCCACCTTCGACCTCCCCGACGACGAGATCGAGATCGGGATCGGCATCCACGGCGAGCCGGGCCGGCGTCGTGTCCCGCTCGCGCCCGCGCACGAGATCGCCCCGATGCTGGTCGACCCCGTGCTCGCGGACCGCGACTTCACCGGCGGGGACGGCGTCCTCGTGTTCGTCAACGGCACGGGCGCGACACCGCTGCTCGAGCTGTACCTGATGTACGGCGAGATCGCCGCCCTGCTGGACAAGGCGGGCGTCGTCCCGGTCCGCACCCTGGTCGGGCCCTATGTCACCAGCCTGGACATGGCCGGGTGCTCGGTCAGCATCACGCAGCTCGACGACGAGCTCCTGCGGCTCTGGGACGCGCCCGTGGCCACCTCCGGCCTGCGATGGGGCATGTGATGGCAGCTGGTTCTCCCGGTGTCGACCTCGACACCCTGCAGCGCTGGCTGCGGGCGTTCGCCGCGTCCGTGGCCGAGCACAAGGACGAGCTGACCGACCTCGACGCCGCGATCGGCGACGCGGACCACGGGGCGAACATGCACCGCGGCATGAGCGCGGTGGTGGACGCCCTCGACGCCGCACCCGCCGCGGACCCGGCGGCGCTGTTCAAGCAGACCGGCATGACGCTGGTCAAGTCGGTCGGGGGAGCGAGCGGACCGCTCTACGGCACGTGGTTCCTCCGCATGGCCCCGGCCACGGGCGGCGCCACGACGCTCGACCCCGAGACGTTCGCGAAGGCGCTGCGCGCGGGTCTCGAGGGGGTGGTCGCCCGCGGCAAGGCGGAGCTCGGCGACAAGACGATGGTCGACGCCCTCGCCCCGGCCCTGGACGCGCTCGACGCCGCACTGGCCGCCGGCGAGTCGCTGGCGGACGCGTTGCGGGCCGCCTCCACCGCCGCGGACGAGGGCCGTGACGCGACGACCCCGATGGTCGCCCGCAAGGGACGGGCGAGCTACCTCGGGGAGCGCAGCGCGGGCCACCAGGATCCGGGCGCGACGTCGGCCGCCCTGCTGGTCGCCGCGGCCGCCGGCTCGGTCGGCGGGGCCGTCGCGGAGGGTGCGTGACCGTCGGGATCGTCGTCGTGTCCCACAGCCGGGCCCTCGCGGAGGCGGCGGTGGCGCTGGCGGGGGAGATGCTGCAGGACGGCCGCGGCCCGATCGAGGTCGCCGCCGGCCTCGACGACGGCGGCTTCGGCACCGACGCGATCGCCATCAGCGAGGCCGTCGCCCGCGCCGACCAGGGCGACGGGGTGGTCGTGCTGATGGACATGGGCAGCGCGGTGCTCTCCGCCGAGCTGGCCCTCGAGATGGTCGACGACGACGTCCGCGAGCGCGTGGTGCTCACGCCGGCCCCGCTCGTCGAGGGGCTCGTGCTGGCCTCGGTCAGCGCGGCGGGGGGTGCCTCGGCCGCGGCCGTCGCCGCCGAGGCGGGCGACGCCCTGGAGGCCAAGGCGGTTCATCTCGGTCCGGCCGATCTCGGCCCGTCCTCGACCCCGCTCGAGCCCGGCACCGCCGACACCGCGCCGGCCGGCGACGAGGAGGTCGGGTCCTTCACCGTCGCGATGCCGCACGGGCTCCACGCCCGGCCCGCCGCGCAGCTCGTGCGGGCGCTGCACGGTCTCGACGCCGAGGTGCGTCTGCGCAACGTCACGCTCGACGGGCCGGAGGTCTCGGCGGCGAGCCTGTCGAAGGTCGCGACCCTCGGTGCCCTCCACGGCCACGAGGTCGCGGTGCGGGCCCGGGGCGGCGACGCCGCGGAGGCGCTCCGCCGGATCCTCGGGCTCGCCGGGGACGGGTTCGGCGAGGCCGGCCCGGCGCCGGCACCGCTCGCGGTCGAGCTCGACGTCGAGGAGCAGCGGACCGAGCACCGGCCGGTCCCGGCGTCGCCCGGCATCGGGATCGGGCCCGTGCGGGTCGCGCGCCGGGCCGCCGTCACCGTCCCCGACGCCCGGCCCGGCACCCCGCACGAGCAGCGCGGCCGCCTGGACGAGGCCCGGACCCGCGCCCGCGACCAGCTCCACGGCGTCCGCGGCACCGCCGCCCGCGAGATCGGCGAGGCCGAGGCCGCCATCTTCGACGCCCAGGTGCTGCTGCTCGACGATCCCGACCTGCTCGCCGACGCCGGTGCCCGTATCGACGGCGGCGCCGACGCCGCGCGCGCCTGGGCGGACGCCCTCGACGACGTGGAGCAGGGGTTCGCGGCCGCCGCGGACGAGTACCTGCGTGCTCGCGCCGCCGATGTGCGCGACGTGCGCGACCGGGTGCTGCGCGCCCTCGGTGGCCGCGAGGAACAGGACACCGCGCCGGACGGGATCCTCGTCGCCGACGACCTGTCCCCCGCCGACGCCGCCGCCCTCGACCCGGCGCGCACGCCCGCGGTGGTCCTGGCCGGAAGCAGCCCCACGGCGCACGCCGCGATCCTGCTGCGTGCCCGCGGTGTGCCCGCCGTCGTCGGGGTCGGCGCCGCGCCGGCCGCCCGCGCCGGCGAGGCCACGCTCCTCGTCGTGGACGGGACCACCGGCGAGGTCGTCGTGGACCCCGACGACGCCACGCTGGCCGCCTTCCGCGACCGGGCCGCGGCGTTCGACCGGCGCCGGGACGACGCGCGGCGTCGGGCGCACGAACCGGCCGTCACCCGTGACGGGACCACGGTGCTCGTCGGCGCCAACCTCGGGTCGCCCGAGGACGCCCGGGCCGCCCACGGGGCCGACCTCGCCGGCCTGGTCCGCACCGAGTTCGGCTTCCTCGACCGGCGGGAGGCCCCGACCGTCGACGAGCAGGAGGCGTCCTACCGCGCGATCGCGGAGGCGATGGACGGCCGGATCACGCTGCGCACGCTCGACGTCGGTGGCGACAAGCCGCTGGACTACCTGCCGGTGGCGCCCGAGGCCAACCCGTTCCTCGGGGTCCGGGGCATCCGGCTGGCGCTGGCCCGCCCTCGGATCCTCGCCGACCAGCTGACGGCGATCGTGCGGGTCGCCCACGACCATCCCCTCGACGTCATGTTCCCCATGATCGCGGCGGTCGACGAGCTCACCGCCGCCCGCCGGGCGCTGGACGAGGCCGTCGAGGCCGTCGGCCGGGGTCGCCCGGCCGGCCTGAGGGTCGGGATCATGGTCGAGGTGCCGGCGGCGGCGCTCAAGGCCGCCGCGTTCGCGCCGCACGTCGACTTCTTCTCGATCGGCACCAACGACCTCACCCAGTACACGCTGGCCGCCGAGCGCGGCAACGACCAGCTCGCCGCCCTCGCCGACGCCCTCGACCCCGGGGTCCTCGCGCTGATCGCGGCCACGGTGCGCGGGGCCGGGGACGACGTGCTCGTCGCGGTCTGCGGCGAGCTCGCCGGCGACGAGGCCGCCGTCCCGATCCTGATCGGTCTCGGGGTCCGCGAGCTCAGCGTCGCCCCGGGCGCCGCGGCCACGGTCAAGGAAGCCGTCCGGGACGTCGACCTCGGTTCTGCCCGCGACGTCGCCGCGGCCGCCCTGACCTGCCCCGACGCCGGTGCGGTCCGCGCCCTGCTGTCCACGGAGCGAACCGTCGGCGGGCGTCCCGGCGTCCCGTCCGTACCGTGGACGGGATGAACACCACGAGCACGAAGTCCGGGGCGGGGTGGCTGCGCCCGTGGATGCAGCTCGTCGAGATCACGGTCTCGACCCCGATCGTCATCTCCTACCGGACGGCGCGGCTCGTGCTGGGCGGATGGCCGCCGAACGCCAAGGAGCGCCGGGAGCTGCAGCGGATGGTCACCGAGAAGGCGAGCGCGTTCGGCCGGGCGGGATACGCCGCGGTGGTGCACCCCCCGCGGGACACCGCGCAGTTCGTGGGCAACGTCCTCGCCCCCGTGCACCAGTCCGTGACGGGCAACCGGCGGCGTCTCGCCGGGCGCTGAGCACGATGCCGGGCCCGACGCCGGGCACGGACGTCCGGCGAGACGAGAGCGCCCGTCGTCACCCGGTCATCAGGCCCACCCGCACCAGCTCCTCGGACACCGTCCAGACCCGCTCGGCCTCGTCGGCGCTGCGCAACGGCGGGTAGAGCTTCTGCTCCGCGGGCGCGCCCCCGAGGTTCCCGGGCCCGCCCGGCCCGTAGAACAGGCCGCCCCGGGCCTCGGGGGACGTCGCCGCGAGGAGCGCGGGGAGGCCCGCCGACTCGGGCGTGCCGACGAGGATGCCGCGCGCGGAGAGGGCGCCGATGACCCGCCGTCCCAGGGTGGGGCGGTCGCGGCCGACCTCGCTGCGGGCGGAGAGCAGGTTCGTCGGCGCGATGCCGGGGTGCGACAGGTTGCTGGTGATGCCCCAGCCGTGGGCGCGGCTGCGCCGGTCGAGCTCGAGGCCGAAGAGCCCGAACGCGATCTTCGACTGGCTGTAGGCGCGCATCCCGTCGTAGGAGCGCTCCCAGTCCAGGTCCTGCCAGTTGATCGTGCCGGAGCGGGCGGCGACGCTGATCTGCGAGGTCACGCGGGCCGCTCCGGCCCGCAGCAGCGGCATCAGGTGGGCCACCAGCGCGACGTGGCCGAGGTGGTTGGTGCCGAACTGCAGCTCGAACCCGTCGGCGGTGCTCTGCCGGTCCGGCGGGGTCATGACGCCGGCGTTGTTGATCAGGATGTGGATCGGCCGGCCCTCCTCGCGCAGGGTGGCACCGAGGTCGGCCACCGAGGCGAGCGAGGACAGGTCGAGGGTCCGCAGCGAGACGTCCGCCCCCGGCGTCCGGTCCGCGATCGCGGCGAGCGCCGCCTCGCCCTTGCGGGGGTTCCGGACGGGCAGGACCACCTCGGCGCCGGCGGCGGCGAGCCGTGCGGCGACGCCGAGGCCGACGCCGTCACTCGCTCCGGTGACGACGGCGCGCCTGCCCGTCAGGTCGGGGACGGTGATGTCGGGCCGTGTGCGTGGCATGGGATCGCTCCTGAGCTCTCGGGGATGTGACTCGAGAGTGCGGCGCTCCGGGAGCAGGAACCACGGCCCGTCGATCCGAGGCTGGCCGGGCCCGGGCTGAGCGGACCGGGCTGGCCGGACCGATGGTGGGGATCAGGACGTCTCGAACGCCGCCCGGCCGGTGGTGGACAGGCCCCGGGCGAGCTCGAGCAGGAGACGGGGCGCGTCCTTCGGCGGCAGGACGACCTCGATGAACGCCGCGGTGCCCGGCGTCCCGGCGTGGTCGAGGGCGGCGCGGAGCTCGCCGACGGTCCGGGCGCACACCGCGTGGACGTCCGGGGCGCCCAGGGCGGCGGGCAGGCGGGTCCAGTCCCACGCGGTGATGTCCTGGTAGACGGCGTCCGGGCTCTGGATGGCGCGCTCGACGGTGTACCCGTCGTTGTTGAGCAGGAGCACGATCGCGTCCGGCGCGCGGGCGTAGAGCATCCCGAGCTCCTGCGCGGTGAGCTGCGCCGAGCCGTCGCCGATCACCAGCACGGGACGTCGGTCGGGGCGCGCGAGCGCGGCGCCGAGCGTGGCCGGCAGCGTGAAGCCGATCGACGACCAGATCGGCTGGCCGAGCAGGTCGGACTCGGCGGGGAGGGAGAGGTCGAGGGCGCCGTAGAAGGCGGTGCCGGCCTCGGCGACGAGGGTGGTGCGGGGGGCGATCCAGCCCTGCAGCCGGCTCCAGAACCGGGCGTGGTCGAGCGGCTCGTCGTCCGCGCCCGGCACGTCGTGGCCGGACGGTGCGAGCTCCACCGGCGGCGCCGGCGAGAACCCCGCCGCCCCGACGAGCTCGTGGAGGACCTGCAGTGAGTCCTCGAGGCGCACCCGCGGGTACACGGCGCGCCCGATCCGGGCGTGGTCGATCGCGAGCTCCACGGCGGCCTCGCGGTCGTAGCGGTGGGTGAAGAACCCCGTCGTGAAGTCGCTGTGGACGGTGCCGGCCATGACCAGGAGGCGGGCGTCGTCGACGGCGGCGCGGGCGGCGTCGGAGCGGGTGGTGGCGCCGAGGTAGGTCCCCAGGCTGGCGCGGTGCTCCTCGTCGACGAGCGCCTTCGACCCGGACTGCGAGGCGACCCTTACCCCGGGCAGCTCGGCGAGCCCGGCGACCACGTGCTCGAGGCCCCGGCGGTGCACGCGCGGACCGGCCAGGACACAGACGTCGTCGTGGCCCTGCAGGTGCGCCGCCAGCCCGGCACGGAACTGCTCGAGGCCGGCGGGGTCGCCCGCGGGGGCGACCAGCGGCTCGACCGAGCCGGCTCCGGCGGCGGCCGTGGCCACGTCGGCGGGCACCCCGATGTACACCGGCTTGCTCGTCTCGAGGGCCACCCGCAGGACACGATCGATCTCGGCGACGGCGTTGTGGGGCTCGAGGACGGTCTGGGCCGCGGTCACCTCGCGGAACACGCGCTCGAAGCGGCGGAAGTCGCCGTCGAGGAAGGTGTGGTGCAGCGGGGCGCCGGCGGCCATGGCGGTCCCCGACGGCATCCCGACGACGTGGACGACGGGGACGTCCTCGGCGTAGCTGCCCGCGATGCCGTTGACCGCGGAGAGCTCCCCGACGCCGTACGTGGTGACGAACGCCCCCACCCGGCGCCCCACCCGCGCGTAGCCGTCGGCCGCGTAGGAGGCGTTGAGCTCGTTGGTAGACCCGACCCACTCCAGCCCCGGCACCGGCAGCATCTCGTCGAGGAGCGCGAGGTTGAAGTCCCCGGGGAGGCCGAAGAGGTGGCCGACGCCGAGCTGGACGAGCCGGGTCGCCAGGTGGGCCCCGACCGAGCCGGACGGTGTCGCCATGGGGTGTCCTCTCGGTGCGGGTGCCGCACCACCGTAGGCACACCGTCGCGTGCTCACTCCGGGGTGACCCGCCGGCGGCCCGTGTGGGCCGCCGGCGGATCCCCGGGAGTGCCTAGAAGTAGGTCTTGCGTCCCACGGGGCGCCCGACGGCGCCGAGCAGGGTGAGGATCAGGCCGACGACCAGGAGGATCCAGCCGATGGTGGCGATGATGCTCGGGACGGGGGCCACGTAGCCCACGACGATGAGGATGATGCCGAGGATGATCACAGGTTTCTCCGATACCGGGGGGAGCGTGCGAGGAGCCGGCCCGGGTCGTCCGTCTGCAACCCGGCCGGTCGGAGGTGACAACGAGCCCGACCGATGCGCCGGTGCTGGTCGGCGCGGATTCCCGACGTAATTGGGCCGGTCGCCGGGGCGCCGCTGCGACCGGACGAGGCCGCTGGGCCGTCACGTCCCGCGCGGCGGGGCAGTCGGGGGAGCACCCGGAGCAGTGACGAGATCGTCGGACGTCATGCGGAAAGTATTTGCCGCCGGGACGGGCCGCCGGTCTCCGCGGAGCGCCGAGACTCGGTGGCCATGGCGGACGGTGAGCACCTGGTGTGGCACCAGGATCTGATCTGCCCGGGCGAGTGGTGCCGAGGTCGCATCCGTCGCTTCCCACCGGGCTTCCTGGTCGACGACGGACGTCGCGAGCGACGCCGCTGCCCGTCGTGCGGGACCTCGGTGACGGCGCCGGCGTTCTACGTCTCGGGGAGCGTCCGCGCCGACGTCGGGTGGCCGTCGCTGGCGGCGCCCGCCGAGGAGGACTGAGGACCTCGTGTCAGGTCTGGCCCGGGTTCAGCGCGACGAAGAGGGCCGTGGCCTCCGCGCACAGGCGGTCGCCGTCGTGGAGCGTGCCGCGCAGGAAGTGCTTGCGCCCCTCCTCGCGGTCGAAGAAGGCCGCGACCCGCAGCTCGGTGTCGATCGGGGCGACGGAGCGGTAGTCGACGTGCAGGTAGGCGGTCCGGGAACGCGGGCGTCCCCCGCCCAGGGCGAGCCTGCCGAGCAGGTCGTCGAACAGGTACGGGATCGCGCCGCCGTGGACGACGCCGTTGCTGCCCAGGAAGTGCCGGCCGAACCGGACCCGCCCGGTCATCCGCTCGTCGTCGACCTCGTCGACGTGCAGCGCGGGACCGGCCACCTGCGCCCGGCCGGCAGCGGAACCGAGCCGTCCGGAGAGCTGGTCGGGCTCGTCGACCTCGTACGCGGCCAGCGCGGCGCTCAGCTCCGCGACGGTCTTCGTCGTGGACCGCACGACCTCGGCGCTCGGGGCGGCACCGGCGAGGCGGTCGAGCAGCTCCCGGACCTGGTCGATCATGTCCGTGTAGCCCTCGGGCACCGGACGGCCCAGCCAGGTCTCGGTGTCGGGACGGTGCGGGTCGGTCCGGACGAGCGGCGCGGCCAGCACGATCGCCTCGTCGTCCACCCGATGCTCCCTGTCCTCGCGGTTCACGTCCGTCCGACACCGTGCGCCACTGCGGCCCGGGGCGCACACCAGGTCGTGGGAAAGGTGCACATCGTCACCTCGGCCGCGGGCACGATTCCTCCCCCCGACGCCGCTGTCGGGGCGTTCGTCCGGGCAGGGATGATGACGCCATGACCGAGCGCGAATCGGTGGACGACGACCCGTTCGGGGACGAGCCGTCGGGCTCGGTGGCCCTCGATCAGGTGGCCGAGGGCATCGTGCTCGCCGTGTCCGGGGCCCTCGACCTCGCGCTCGCGCCTGCGCTGCGGCGGACCGTCGAGCGGGCCGCGCGGCTGCGTCCGGCCCTGCTGGTGCTCGACCTGACGGAGGTGACGTTCCTGGCCTCCTCCGGCATGGCCGAGCTCGTCCGCACCCACCGGCAGCTCGGGGGCGAGATCCCGGTTCGCGTCGTGGCCACCGGGCGGCTCGTCCTGCGTCCGCTGGAGCTGACCCGTCTCACCGACGAGCTCGCGATCCACGCGACGCTCGCCGACGCCCTCGCCTCCGGGTGAGGGCGGAATGACCGCGACGCCGCCCGGCAGCGAGCGCCCGGGGCCCGACGCCGAGGCTCTGCTGACCGCGCTCGCCGCGGTGTTCACCGGGACGGACGGGGGCGCGGGTGCCCGTCGAGCGGGTGGTGCTGGGTCCGGACCGGCTCGCCGCCCTGCGCGCGGTGGACGGCGGGGGTGTGCTGATCCCCGACGACGCGCAGCTCGCCGCGCTGGTCCCGGGGGCGACGGCCGGGCTCGTCGTCGTCGACCGTGAGGACTCCGGCGGCGGGACGGCGCTGGTCACCCGGGTGCCGGTGGACCGCACCCCCCTGGTCGCGGCCGAGGCGGTGGCCGCCGCGACCGGCGGGCTGCGCAGCAGCGTCGCGGCGCTGCGTGCCGAGGCCGCCGTGATCGACGCCCTGCAGTCGGTGGGCCGGCGGCTGACCGCGCAGCTCGACGTCGACCAGCTCGTGCAGGAGGCCACCGCCGCGGCGACCACGGCCGTCGGGGCGGCGTTCGGCGCCTTCCTCTACAACCTGATCAACCAGTTCGGCGAGTCGTACACCCTCTACACGCTCTCCGGGGCGCCCCGCGAGGCCTTCTCCCGCTTCCCGATGCCGCGCAACACCCTGGTGTTCGCGCCGACGTTCGACGGCGAGGGCACCGTCCGCAGCGACGACATCAGCGCCGACCGGCGTTTCGGCCGCAACGCCCCCTACTACGGGATGCCCGAGGGGCACCTGCCCGTGTCCAGCTACCTCGCGGTCCCGGTGATCAGCCCGACCAGCGGCGAGGTGCTCGGCGGGTTCTTCTTCGGCCACCCCGAGCGCGGGCGGTTCACGAGTCGCCACGAGTACCTGGCCGAGGGCATCGCCGGCTACTCGGCCATCGCGCTGGACAACGCCCGGCTCTACGAGCGCGAGCGGAACTTCACCCGCGAGCTCTCGCGCAGCATGCTGCCCGAGGCGCCCGCCGTGCCGGGGCTGGACCTCGTCACCCGCTACCTGCCCGCGGCCACCGGGCACAAGATCGGCGGCGACTGGTTCGACGTCATCCCCCTCGACGTCGGCGGCACCGCGTTCGTCATCGGCGACGTCGTCGGCCACGGGGTCACCGCCGCCACGATCATGGGTCAGGTCCGCACCGCGATCCGCGCCTACGCCGTGCTCGGCCTCGCGCCCTCGGACGTGCTGCGCTACGTCTCCGCGCTGCTCGAGACCTTCGCGGAGCCGACCTTCGTCACCTGCTTCTACGCCGTGCTCCGCCCGGACGAGGGGCTCGTCTACGCCAACGCCGGGCACCTGCCGGCCGTCCTGCGCCGCGCCGACGGGACGATCGAGCAGCTCGGGGAGGCCATGGCCCAGCCGCTCGGCGTCGGCCGCGTGTTCTCCGAGCGCAGCGCGGAGCTCCCGCCCGGGGCCGACCTCCTGCTCTACACCGACGGGCTGGTCGAGAGCCGCACCCGCGACGTCACCCAGGGCATCGAGTGGCTGCTCGAGGCGGTCGCCGCGCTGCCCCGGCCGGTCACCGCCGCGGCCTGCGACGGCCTCGTCGCGAACCTCACCGGCGGCGTCCACGACGACGACGTCGCGCTCGTCCACGTCCACCGCGCCGACGGCACGGCATCGACCCTCAGCCCGGGGTGAGCGCCCGGCGCGCGAGGCGCTGCCGGCGGTGGGCGCTCATGCGCACCGGGGTGTCGGTCCAGCCGTACCCGTCGTCGTCGCCCACCCGCTGGACGAGGGCGACGAAGATTCGCCCGGCGAGGACCTCGGTGCAGACCTGGAGGTACGCGCCGCCCGGGCCCTGGTCGTGCAGGACACCGAGCTCGCGGTACGCCGCGAGCCGGTCGGACGGCAGGTCGACGCGCGCGGCGAGGTCCTCGTAGTAGTTGTCGGGGATGCCGAGCAGGGGCGCCCCGGCGGCCCGCGCGGCCCGGGCGGCGGCAACGACGTCGTCGACGGCGAGCGCGATGTACTGCGGCTCCGGGATGCCCGGCGCCCACTCGCCGCGACGCAACAGCGAGACCGTGAGGGCCAGCCGGACGCGCCGGGCGGGGTCGGCGAGGGCGCGGCTGCGCACGAGGCCGAACGGGGCCGCGAACTCGCCGGCGGTGCCTGGCTGCAGCCCGAGGACCGCGCGGTAGAACAGGGTCGCCTCGTCGAAGTGGTCGAAGGGCTGGGCGAGCCCGACGTGGTCCACGGCGGTCACGCCGAGTCCAGCAGCTGCGCTCCGCGTGGTGCGGAAGTCGCCGCTCCAGTCGCTGTCGACGCCGGGCCGGCAGAAGAACAGCGCGGTGCCGTCGGGAGCGGTGACCGCAGGGAGGTCGGCCTCGGCGGGACCGTGCGCACGGGCGAGGCAGGGCGCTCCGAGCCGGGCCGCCCGTCGGGCCGCGGCCGGCGGGTCCGCCGACTCGACCGCGAGCGCACTGATCGCCGCCGCGGGCCCCTCGGCGCGGTTGACCAGGACGCGGGCGCGGCCCTGCTCCCAGCGGTCGACGGGCTTGGTGAGGTGGTGCCCGGTGCGGGCGAAGCCCAGGGCGGTGAGCGCGTGGTCGAGCGCCGGGTCCTCGCCGCCGGTGGCAATCTCGACGAACGCCGTGCCCTCGACCGCGGGCGCGGGTCCGCCCACCGGATCGGTCCCGGTGCCGCCGGCGGCCGTCGCCTCGGCGAGCGCGAGCAGGGAGCGGTGCCCGTCCACGGCGGTGCGCACGGGGTCGGCCTGACGGAAGACGTCGTTGAAGACCTCGAGCGAGAGCGGTCCCGCGTAGCCGGCGTCCAGGACAGCGGCGAGGAAGCGCGGCAGGTCGAAGCCGCCCTGGCCGGGGAAGAGCCGGTGGTGGCGGCTCCACTGCAGCACGTCCATCGAGAGCACCGGGGCGTCGGCGAGCTGGAGGAAGAAGATCTTCTCGCCGGGGATCGCGGCGATCCCGTCGATCTCGGACGTGCGGGAGAGGACGTGGAAGCTGTCGAGGCAGAGGCCCAGCGCCGGGTGGTCGGCCCGCCGGACGACGTCCCAGGACGCCTCCCACGTGTCGACGTGCCGGCCCCAGGCGAGCGCCTCGTAGGCCAGCCGCAGGCCGCGCTCCGCGGCCCGGTCGGCCAGGTCGGCCAGCTGGCCGGCGAGCCGGTCGGGGTCCGCGACGGCGTCGGAGGCGACCGAGGAGCACACGAGCACGGTGTCGGTGCCCAGCGCCCGCATGACGTCGAACTTGTGCTGGGCGCGACGGTGGTTCGCGGCGAGGCGGTCGTCGTCGGTGGAGTCGAGGTCGCGGAACGGCTGGTAGAGGTCGATCGACAGGCCCAGGTCGGCGCAGCGCAGCCGGACCTCGCCCGGCGACATGGGCGAGGCGACGAGGTCGGGCTCGAAGATCTCGATGCCGTCGAAGCCCGCCGTGGCGGCGGCGGCCAGCTTGTCCTCGAGGGCCCCGGACAGGCAGACCGTGGCGACGGCGGTGTGGGGGTCAGCCGGCACGGTGGTCCTCCCGGGGGGTGGGCTGGGCCGGTGCGCCGACGAGCTCGAGCAGGTGGCGGCGCATCCGGGCGGTGTCGGGCGCCAGCCCGGTGAACAGGTGCAGCGCGTCGGCGGCCTGGTGCACCGCCATCAGGCCGCCGTCGAGCGTCGGGCACCCGATGCCGGCCGCGGCCTCCAGCAGGGCGGTCCGCAGCGGGCGGTAGACGATCTCCGCGACCCACAGGCGCGGGTGCAGCACGGTGGCCGGGACGGGCAGGCCCGGGTGGTCGGCCATACCGGTCGGGGTGGCGTGGACGAGGCCGTCGGCGGCGGCGAGGACGTCGCCGATCGCTGCGGCCGCGGCGGCGTGCGCGCGGCCGGGGCCGAAGGTCGTGTCGAGCCGGGCGACGAGCTCGCGGGCCCGATCGCCGTCGACGTCGAGGACGTCGACGGCGCCGGCCCCGGCGGTGAGCAGGGCGTGCGCCGCGGCGGCGCCGGCACCACCGGCCCCGAGCACGGCGACCCGTCCGAGCGCGGCCCCGGGCAGGCCCGTCCGCAGGGCCGCGGCGAAGCCCGACCAGTCGGTGTTGTGGCCCAGGCTGCGGTCCCCGTCGAACACCACCGTGTTGACCGCCCCGATCGCCGCGGCGTCGGGGGAGAGCGCGTCGAGATGGGGCAGGATCCGCTGCTTGACGGGGTGGGTGACGTTGACGCCCCGCAGGCCGGCGTCGCGGGCCTCGGCGAGGAGGTCGCCGACGTCGGCGGGGCCCAGGCCGCGCACGTCGAGGTCCACCAGCGTGTAGCGGTACGCCAGCCCGAGGGCGCGCGCCTCGCGCTCGTGGAGCGCGGGGGAGAGCGACGGGCCGATGCCCGCACCGATCAGGCCGACGTGCACGGTGTCGGGGTCGGCGAGGAGTCTCACGGCCCGCAGCGTACGTACCAGATGGTTCATTATCCAGCCGTGCTGGCTTCGTCCGGACCCGCGCCGCCTAGGGTCGGGGCGTGACCGAGGAGGCGGAGGTGGCCGAGCGGCGCCGCGACGCCGTCCGCACCCGTGCCGACCTGCTGGCCGTGGCCACCACCGAGTTCGCCGATCACGGGTTCTCCGGCGCGCGCGTGGACGAGATCGCGGCGCGCACCCGCACGACGAAGCGGATGATCTACTACTACTTCGGCAGCAAGCGCGGGCTCTACCTGGCGGTGCTCGAGAACGCCTATGCCGGCATCCGGGTTCTCGAGGCCCAGCTCGAGGTCGAGCACCTCGACCCGGCCCGCGCGATGCGGGCGCTCGCCGAGCTCACGTTCGACCACCACGAGTCGCACCCCGACTTCGTCCGTCTGGTGGCGATCGAGAACATCCACCGCGCGGAGCACCTGCGCACGTCGGAGGTCCTGGCCGGCCTCGCGGCGCCCGCTGTCGACGTGCTGGGCGGCATCCTCGAGCGCGGTCGCGCCGCGGGACTCTTCCGCGACGATGTCGACGCCCTCGACGTGCACATGGTGATCAGCGCGTTCTGCATCTTCCGCACCGCGAACCGGTACACCTTCCAGGCCGTGTTCGACCGGGACCTCCTCGACCCCGACCGGCGCGCGCACTACCGGCGCATGGTCGGCGACCTCGTCCTGGAGTACCTGACTGCGCACGTCGGGCGGGCCTGACCCGAGCGGCTTGACACGGCCGTGCGTCTCAACTCACCATCCGGTACGTAACCGAACGGTACATAGACGCACCGTGTCGAGGAGTGGTCGTGACCGCATCGCCGCAGGCGCCCACCGGGCCCCCTGCCCAGCCCCGCAAGGCCGCGCTGGCCGCCTGGATCGGCAGCGCGCTGGAGTACTACGACTTCTTCATCTACGGCACGGCCGCCGCGCTGGTGTTCAACAAGCTGTTCTTCCCCGGGGCCGAGCCGGCGACGGGCACGCTGCTCGCCCTCGCGACGTTCGGCGCGGGCTACGTGGCGCGACCGGTCGGGGCCTTCGTGCTCGGACACCTCGGCGACCGCTTCGGCCGCAAGCGGATCCTCGTGTCGACGGTGCTGCTCATGGGCGTCGCGACCTTCGCCGTCGGCTGCCTGCCGACCTACGCGTCCATCGGCATCGCCGCGCCGATCATCCTCGTCGTGCTGCGCCTGCTGCAGGGCTTCTCGGCGGGCGGTGAGCAGGCCGGCGCCTCGTCGACGAGCCTCGAGCACGCCCCGTCGAACCGCCGCGCGTACTTCACGAGCTTCACCCTCGGCGGTACCCAGTTCGGCCAGGTGCTCGCCACCGCGATCTTCCTGCCGGTGGCCGCGCTGCCCACGGAGGACCTGCTGAGCTGGGGCTGGCGCCTGCCGTTCTGGCTCAGCGCCGTCGTGGTCGTCGCCGGGCTCCTCATCCGCCGCACCCTCGACGAGACGCCGGTCTTCCAGGAGCAGCAGCGTCGCGCCGAGACCTCCCGCGCGCCCGTCGCGGAGCTGTTCAGCTCGCACCTCGGCGCCGTCGTGAGGGTGGTGCTGGCCTCCACGATCGCCACCGTCAGCACGATCTTCACCGTCTACGCGCTGTCCTACGCCGTGAACGACGTCGGGCTCTCGCGCACCGCGATGCTCTGGGTCGGGGTGGTCGCCAACGTCGTCGCCATCGTCGTCATCCCGCTGTTCGGCGCGCTGGGCGACCGTATCGGCCGCAAGCCCGTGTTCCTCGCCGGCTCGATCGCGATGGCGGTGACGATGGCCGGTTACCTCGCCGCGATCTCGGCCGGCAGCTATGTCTGGATCTTCGTCCTCGGCATCCTGGTGTTCGGCCTCGGCAACAGCGCCACCGGTGGCGTGTGGCCCGCCTTCTACGGGGAGATGTTCCCCGCCCGCGTCCGGCTCTCCGGGGTCGCGATCGGCACGCAGATCGGCTTCGCGGTCGCCGGCTTCGCACCCTCGATCGCCGCCGCCCTCGCGGGGGACGACGGCAGCAACTGGCCGGCAGTGGCCGGCTTCGTCGCCGCGGTGTGCCTGCTCAACATCGTCGCCGTGGCCACCGGTCGCGACTACTACCGCACCCCGACCGAGGACTTGGGCGTGAGCCCGGTGCCACGGTCGCAGCCCGCCGCGGCCAGCCCGACGGCCTCGTGAGCCTCGTGGGCGGGGCACCGCCGTTCGCGGTGCACGCTGTCCGCTTCGCGAGCCGGCCCGGCGTGCGGGGTCAGCACTTCCTCGGCCACGACGACCGCGCGGGCGAGCCCCACCCCACCGCCTACTACGTCTGGCTCGCGACGAACGCCGACCACGTCGTCCTCGTCGACGCCGGGATCGACCCCGGTCGGCCCGTGCCGATCGACGGGATCACGTTCCACCGCTCGCCCGTCGAGGGGCTCGCCGAGCTGGGCGTCCGTCCGGAGCAGGTCGACCACGTCGTGCTGAGCCACCTGCACTACGACCACACGGGCACGGTCGCGGCCTTCCCCGCCGCCCGCTACGTCGTGCAGCGCGGGGAGCTCGAGTACTGGACCGGCCCGATGGCCGCCCGCATCCGCCGGGAGCACTGGCTGGTCAGCGGCGAGGACGTCGGCCACCTCACGGGGACGGCGCGGTCCCGGCTCGACGTCGTCGACGGCACCGCCGAGATCGTGCCCGGGCTGGAGGTGCACCACGTCGGCGGGCACACCGCGGGCATGCAGGTGGTCCGCGTGCGGACCGCCGCCGGCCCGGTGGTGCTGGCCTCCGACGCCGCCCATTTCCACGAGAACCTCGCCGACGACCACCCGCCGCCGATCCTGCACTCCGTGCCCGACGTCCACACCGCCTTCGACCGGCTCGTCGAACTCGCCGGCGACGACGGCCTCGTCGTCCCCGGTCACGACCCCCGCGTGGTCGAGGGCGCCGGGTCCGGCGTCGTCCGCCTGGCCTGACCGGCGCCGGAATCAGGTCGTGCGACGCCGGGTTCTGGTCGTCATGAGGATCGGGATCATCGGTGCAGGCATGATCGGCGGAACGCTGACGCGGCGGCTGAGCGCTCTGGGGCACGAGGTCCGGGTGGCCAATTCCCGGGACCCCGAGACGTTGGCCGAGCTGGCCGCGGAGACCGGCGCGACGGCCGTGTGGGCGCGCGAGGCCGCCGTCGACGCGGACGTCGTGATCGTCAGCATCCCGCAGAAGAACACCCCGGACCTCGCGCCGGGCCTCGTGACGTCGGCGCGGCCGGGCGCGCCGGTGATCGAGACGAACAACTACTACCCGCAGCAGCGCGACGGCCGCATCGACGCGCTCGAGGACGGCACCCCCGAGAGCGTGTGGGTCGCCGAGCACCTCGGCGTGCCGGCCTACAAGGTGTTCAACGGCATCTACTGGAAGCACCTGCTCGAGCGCGGGAGGCCGCGTGGCGAGCAGGGGCGGATCGCGCTGCCGGTCGCGGGTGCGGACGGGCCCGGCAAGGACACGGTGTTCGCCCTCGTCGACGAGCTCGGGTTCGACCCGGTCGACGCCGGCCCGCTCGAGGAGTCGTGGCGCCAGCAGCCCGGCACGCCGGTCTACGGCAAGGACCACGACGCCGAAGGCGTCAGCGCGGCCCTCGCCGAGGCCACCCCGGGACGTCCGGAGGAGTTCCGGGCCGCGTAAGGCCCGGAGATGACGACGGTCCCGCCGGCTCGTGAAGGCTGAACCGACGGGACCTGAGTCGACGTCCTACCCGCGGGCTGCACGGCCGACCTGGCGCGGTGGTACCCACCTCGTTGCGCCGGGCTAACGTCCGTGGCCGCCCCGTCTGCCGGGCTTCTGCGCCTCGCCGACCAGCCAGGTCGCCACGTCCACGAGCTTGATGTTCGTCTGTTGGGACGACTCCACGAGGATGGCGAAGGCCCGCTCGGGCCCCACGCCCATCCGCTCGATCAGGATGCCCTTGGCCTGCCCGATGACGTCCCGGCTGGCCAGGGCCCCGGCCATCCCGTGGACGCGCCGGGCGCCGTGGAGCACCAGGGCGGCCTGGGTGGCGAACAGCGAGCCGGTGTCCGTCGTGGCCTCGTCGAACACCCCGGTCTCCGACGCGTACAGGTTCAGGGCTCCGGCGCTGCCCTTGTCGGTGAAGAGCTGGAACGCCATCAACGACCCGATACCGCGCCGCTCGGCCTCGACGGCCCATCGGGGCCAGCGGGCGCGCACCTGAGTGATGTCCTCGATCACCGTCCGCTGCTCGTACCAGATCGAGTCGAGGCACGGTCCTTCCCCGAGCTGGGTCTGGAGCTCGTCGAGCTCGCGCACGACGTCGTTGCTCGGCGCGCGGGCCGTCACGATCCCGCCGCGTTCGACGAGCGAGACGCCGGCCTGCTCGACGTGCGGGATGGTGTGGATCGCGCCTCGCACGATCAGCTGCAGGGTGTGCTCGACGTCCTCGTCCGCCCCCCGTTCGACCAGGCCGCGAGCCGCCTCCTCCAGGGCCCGTGCCAGCTCGACACCCGCACGTTCACCGGTGCTCACCGGCTGCTGGTCGCCCACGCGGGACTCCTTCGCGTGTCCCGTCACCGACTCGGGTGGCCGTTCCCGCGGCGGGCGACGAGCGTGCCGACGACCTGGGCCGCCATCTCGGGCACCGTCAGGTCCCCTCGTGCCGCCCAAGCGCGCAGCATCCCGGCCGCCTCGCTGATCGGCACGCCGTACCGCGCGGTGAGCATGCCCTCGGCCTGGTGGACCCGGGGGTCGAAGGGCCGGACGTCATCGTTCATGGTCACCCGCTGCGCTCGTGGCTCGCGGCGCGTGGAGAGCCGCGGATCGGGCCACGGCGGGGTCCGGACCGGGCTCGACGCCACTGTGCTCCCGACCGGTCGGGAAGTCCACCGCCGTCCGGAGCTTCGCCGTCAGGCGCTCCGGGGCTCCGCCGGGGCGTCCGCGGCACACCGGTCGGCGAGCTGGTCGAGCGGCACCCCGAGCTCGGTGCACAGCGTGACCACGGTGAAGAACGCGGGCGTCGGGACCCGGCCCGTCTCGATCTTGCGGAGGGTCTCCGGGGACATCCCGACCGCCGTAGCCACCGAGGTCATGCTCCGCGGCCCGCGCGCCGCGCGCAGGACCTCGCCGAGTCGCCGGCCTCGCTCGTGGTCCTGCGGGGTCAAGGGCACGCGCACCATGACCGTGATACTAATACCGGGATAACTATCCCACTGGCGAGGTACGGCGATGATCGAGCTCAAGACCCCTGCCGAGATCGAGCGGATGCACACGACCGGACGCTTCGTCGCCCACGTCCTGCAGGCCGTGGGGGAGCGGGCCGCCGTCGGCGTCAACCTCCTCGACCTCGAGCTCCTCGCCCGTGAGCTCATCCGGGAGCGCGGCGCGGAGTCGTGCTACTGGGACTACGCCCCCTCCTTCGGCCGTGGCCCCTTCCGCAACGTCATCTGCCTGTCGGTCAACGACGCCGTCCTGCACGGCCTGCCCCACGACCACGTGCTGCGCGACGGCGACGTCCTGACCATGGACCTCGCCGTCGCCGTCGACGGCTGGGTCGCCGACTCCGCCCGGACCGTCATCGTCGGCACCCCCCGGGAGGAGGACCGCCAGCTGGTCCGGGCCGGCGAGGAGGCCCTCGAGGCCGCGATCGACGCCGCGCAGGCCGGTCAGCACCTCGGCGACATCTCCGCCGCCATCGGTGCGGTCGCCGCCCGTCACGGCTATCCGGTCAATCTCGAGTTCGGCGGGCACGGGCTCGGGCGCACGATGCACGAGGACCCTCACGTGGCCAACGACGGACGGGCCGGGCGGGGGCTGCGCCTGCGGCCGGGGCTCACCCTGGCCCTCGAGCCCTGGTTCGCCCGCACCACCGACAAGATCACCTACGACCCGGACGGCTGGACCATCCGCTCGGCCGACGGCTCGCGAACGACCCACTCCGAGCACACCATCGCCATCACCGAGGTCGGCCCCCTGGTGCTCACCCGGCGCGAGGGCGAGCTCGCCGGCTCGGGCACCTGAGGGGCCGGCGAAAACTCTCGGAGGAATTTCCGGGGGCGTGTCGACACGGGTCGACCCCGTTCGTCGCCTGAGTAAGAGAGCGGCAACCGGGCCGCTCCCGCACCCACCGGAGGTCCCCGTGTCCCCGACCACCACCGCCACCGTCCACGCCGACGACACCACCGCGGCCGCCCCGGGCGTCGGCTCGATGCTCCTGGCGGGCGCGGCGGCCACCGTCGCCGCGTCCGTCGCCACCGCGGCCGTGGCCGCCGGCGGCCAGGCGATCGGCATCAGCACCGCCGTCGCCGGCGCGCCGATCCCGACGACCGGGTTCGCCGTCCTGACGGCGATCTTCTCCGTCCTCGGGCTGGTCATCGCCACGGCGCTGCGGCGCTTCGCCCGCCACCCGCGCACGGCGTGGGTGCGCACCACCGTCGCGCTGACCGTGCTCTCCTTCGTGCCGGACGTCCTCGCCGACGCCGCGGTGTCCACGAAGATGCTGCTGATCCTCACCCACGTCGTGGCTGCCGCGATCGTCATTCCCGCCGTCGCCCGCCGGCTGGCCTGACTCCGACATCCCGTCCGAGGACGTCACGAACAGGAGCGAACACCGTGCACTACCTCATGAGCGTCGAGCTCGACCAGAGCGGACCCCGGCCCACCGAGGCGGAGCAGGAGCGGAACTTCGCCCGGGTCGGCGCGGTGAACGACGAGATGAAGGCGCAGGGGATCTGGGTCTTCGCCGGGGGCCTGTTGCCCTACGACAGCGCCACCGTCGTCCGCGTGCAGGACGGCACCACCACCATGACCGACGGGCCGTTCGCGGAGACGAAGGAGCAGCTCGCCGGGTTCTGGGTCATCGAGGTCCCCGATCTCGACGCGGCGCTGGGCTGGGCCGAGAAGTGCGCGGAGGCCTGCGAGGCGCCCATCGAGGTCCGGCCCTTCGACGGCCTCGCCTGACCGGGATGCGTCGTCCGCATGGACCTCACCAGCGTCTACCGCGCCGAGTACGGCCGCTGCGTCGCCACCCTGACGCGCCTCCTCGGCGACATCGGGCTCGCCGAGGAGGCCGTCCAGGACGCGTTCGCGGCGGCGATGGAGAAGTGGGCGCAGCCGGGGGAGGAGGTGCCGCGCAACCCGGGCGCCTGGATCGTCACCACCGCCCGGAACCGGGCTCTCGACCGCATCCGCCGCGAGTCCACCCGCGAGGCCCGCCACGCGCAGGCCCTGCTGCTGCACCAGCCCGAGGAGACCGAGGAGGTGGGACCGGTGCGCGACGACCAGCTGCGTCTGATCTTCACCTGCTGCCACCCGGCGCTCTCCCCGCTCGCGCAGACCGCGCTCACCCTGCGCCTGCTCGGCGGGCTCGAGGTCCCCGAGATCGCCCGCGCCTACCTCGCGCCCGAGGCGACGATCTCCCAGCGGATCGTCCGCGCCAAGAAGAAGATTCGCGACGCCGGCATCCCGTACCGGGTGCCCGGGGAGGCGGAGCTGCCCGACCGCCTCCCGCCCGTACTGACCGTGCTCTACCTGATCTTCAACGAGGGCTACACGGCGACGGCGGGCCCGCTGCTGCGCACCGATCTGTCCGCGGAGGCGGTGCGCCTCGCCCGGGCGCTCGCCGACCTGATGCCCGACGAGCCGGAGGTGCTCGGCCTGCTCGCGCTGCTGCTGCTCACCGAGGCCCGCCGCCCGGCCCGCACGGCGCCCACCGGCGAGCTGGTGACCCTCGCCGAACAGGACCGCACCCTGTGGAACCGGGAGCTGATCGCCGAGGGGCACGAGCTCGTCCGGCGCTGCCTGCGCCGCGACCGTCCCGGTCCGTACCAGATCCAGGCCGCGATCAACGCCGTGCACACCGACGGTCCGGCCACCGACTGGACCCAGGTCCTGGCCCTCTACGACCAGCTCATGGCGCTCAACCCGACCCCGATCGTCGCGCTCAACCGCGCCGTCGCCGTCGCCGAGGTGCACGGACCCGCCGCCGCCCTCGCCGCGGTCGAGGAGCTGGACATACCCGGCTACCACCTGCTGCCCGCCACCCGCGCCGACCTCCTGGCGCGTCTGGGCCGGACCGACGAGGCCGTCACCGCCTACGCGGAGGCGATCACCCTGGCCACGAACGACACCGAACGGACGTTCCTCGAGACGCGACGGGCGGGCCTCGCCTCGGAGGTGAGCGGCTGATCCGGCCGCCTCACGGGGCGGTGCGACCGCCGAGGTGCGTCGCGAGGTGCCGTTCGATCGCGCGGTGCAGCAGGACCTGGTTCTCGGGGTTCTCGAAGCCGTGCCCCTCGTCCTCGGCGAGGAGGTACTCGACCGGCACCCCGCGCTCGCGCAGCGGCGCGACGAGGTTGTCAGACTCGGCCTGCACGACGCGGACGTCGTTCGCGCCCTGGGCGACGAGCAGCGGGGTCCGGATGCGGTCGACCATCGTGATCGGGGAGCGCCGGCGCATCTCGGCCAGTTGCTCGGGGTCGTCGGGGTCGCCGACGTAGCGGATCCAGTTGTTGGTCATGTTCGCTCGCACGAACGGGGGCAGCGTAGCCAGGAAGTTCGCCAGGTCGGAGATGCCGACGTAGTCGACGGCCGCGGCGAACCTGTCCGGGGTCACGGTGACGCCGACCAGCGCGGCGTATCCGCCGTAGGAGCCGCCGAGGATGGCGACGCGGTCGGGGTCCGCGTAGCCCTGGGCGACGGCCCAGTCGACGGCGTCGACGAGGTCGTCGTGCATCGCGCGGGCGAACTCGCCGATCGCGGCGAGGAGGTGGCGACGCCCGTGGCCCGTGGAGCCGCGGAAGTTCACGCGGAGCACGGCGTAGCCGCGGTTCGCGAGGAACTGCACGGTCGCGTTGTAGCCCCAGGTGTCGTGCATCCACGGCCCGCCGTGCACCAGCAGGACCAGCGGCAGGCCCTCCGGGGCGACCCCGACGGGCAGGGTCAGGAACCGTGCAGCGGGAGGCCGTCGCGGGCCGGGAAGGCGACCGGGGTCATCGGCGCGAGGACCGCCGGGTCCGGGTGCTGGTCGCCGCCCGAGAGCAGGCGGCTCTCCCCGGTGGCGTGGTCGTAGAACCAGGTCGACCCCGTCGGCTCGCGGTCGTGGCCGAAGGTGGCGATCCAGCGCTGCTCGTCCAGGTCGGACGACACCGCGTTCAGGGCCCCGTCGGACAGCTTCTCCAGCGCGGCCTGGACCTCGGCGAAGTGGGGGTCGAGCGGGACGATGCGGGGTCGGTCGCCGGTGAAGCGGGCGGCGATGACCTCCCCGGTGCGCCGGCTGACGAACACGCTGGGCGGCAGGGTGTCGGCGACCGAGCTCAGGGTGTCCAGGCTGTGGCCCTCGACGGCGGCGACCACCGTCTGCTCGCCGGTGTCGCGGTCGATCCGGGTCAGCCGCAGGTCGTCGGAGTCCTGGTAGTCGCCGAGCAGCGCCCCGCGGCCGTCCGGGGTGGGCAGCAGGAAGAGGCCCATGGGGTGCTCCGGACCGCCGACCCGGTGGATGACTCGTCGCTCGCCGGTGTCGGGGTCGACGGCGGCGATCTCGTGGGTGCCCTCGGCGTCCTGGGCGACGTACCAGCTCGGGCGCCCGGCCCGGTCGAGCAGGAAGGTCTCCGCCGGGTCGGTGCGCTCCACGAGCGGGGTGGTCTCACCGGTGGCCACATCGAGGCGGAAGACGTCGACGAACAGCGGGCGGGGGTTCATGTAGACGATCACCGAGCCGGGCACCGTCGTCTCCGGCTCGACGGCGAACACCCGCGAGCCCGGGGCCAGCGGCGTCAGGTCGACGGCCGGCTGGTCCGGGTGGTCGAGGTCGACACGGTGCAGGTGCCACGCCTCGTCCCCGTCGGTGTCCTGCCGGTAGAGGAGCCACCGGGGGTCGTCGGTCCAGTAGTAGGTGCTGATCCCGCGGCGGGTGTCGTGGGTGACCGGGACGGCCTGCTCGTGGTCCTGGTCCACGCCGCGCACCCACACGTTGCGGCGCCCCCGGTGCGGCGCGAGGTAGGCGATCCGGGTGCCGTCCGGGGAGATCGACGGGTCCGCGAACGGAGGATCCGCGAAGAAGTCCTCGACATCGACGAGGTCGTGCCTCGGCACCGGTATGGCGGTCATCGTCCCAATGAACACCGTGTCGTCGCGGCATGGTCAAGGCGCGCTGGGAGCTCAGAGGGGGACAAGGGGTCGGCCGCCGGGTCGGGGTTGTCGGTCGGGGTCGATCCAGCTCGGTGGGGT
>NZ_JAQZAM010000001.1 GCF_028737215.1 Actinomycetospora chibensis
TCGCCCACGTGGGCGTCGACGTCGACGACGTCTACCAGGTCCTCGAGGACGAGGGCGTCACCAAGTTCGAGGACTCCTGGGCCGAGCTCACCGACACGGTCTCGGAGCAGCTCACGCGCCGCAGCCCGGAGCAGGCATGAGCGCCGCGGGGGGACCGCAGGTCCGCATCACCGACGGCGCGCTCGCCGACGCCGCGTCCGCGCTGGTCGAGAAGCTCGTCGGGGACGGCGCCGCGTCGAAGCTCTCGGCCGGTGACCCCACCCTCTGGGGCCCGGCCGCGGAGCCCGAGGCCAGCAAGCGCCTGAGCTGGGTGGCGCTGCACGAGAGCTCGCGCCCGCTCGTCGACGAGCTCGCGGCCCTGCGTCGCGGCCTGCACGACGAGGGCGTCGACCGCGTCGTCCTCGCGGGTATGGGCGGCTCGTCGCTCGCCCCCGAGGTCATCTGCGCGACGCGCTCGGGCGGGCCGGTCGGGGGCGACCACCCCCTGGTCGTGCTCGACACCACCGACCCGGGCCAGGTCTCCGACGCGCTCGCCGGCGACCTGAGCCGCACCGTGCTCGTCGTGTCGTCGAAGTCCGGCGGCACGGTCGAGACCGACAGCCAGCGGCGGATCTTCTCGCAGGTCTTCGAGGCGAACGGCATCGACGCGGCGACGCGGATGGTCGTGGTCACCGACCCCGGCACGAAGCTCGCCGACCTCGCCCGCGAGGAGGGCTACCGCTCGCTCGTCGAGGCCGACCCCGGCGTCGGCGGGCGCTACTCGGCGCTCACCGCGTTCGGCCTGGTGCCCTCGGCGCTGGCCGGTGTGGACATCGGCGAGCTCCTCGACGAGGCCGCGCAGGCCGCCCCGGAGCTGGCGCGCGACGCGTCGGACAACCCCGCGATCGTGCTCGCCGCCGCGATGGCCGCGGCGCACAGCGCGGGCGCGGAGAAGGTCGTCCTCGCCGACACCGGCTCCGGTCTCGTCGGGTTCGGCAACTGGGCCGAGCAGCTCATCGCCGAGTCCACCGGCAAGCAGGGGACCGGCCTGCTCCCCGTCGTGGTGGAGGGTCCCGAGGCCCCCGGCTTCGCCGACCACGGCCCGGACGCCACCGCGGTGGCGATCGGGCCGGAGGGCTCGGGCGCGCAGATCGCGGTGTCCGGCAGCCTCGGCGGGCAGTTCCTGCTCTGGGAGCACGCCGTCGCACTGGCCGGCCGCCTGCTCGGCATCAACCCGTTCGACCAGCCCGACGTCGAGTCGGCCAAGCAGGCCACCCGTGACCTGCTCGCGTCGGCGTCCGACGGCGGCGGGTCGACCGGCTCCGGCGACGACACCCCGGTGCTCACCGACGGTCCGGTCGAGGTCCGCACTGCGGGCGACGGCAGCTGGCTCGGCACGCCGGGCACGCTGGCAGAGGCGATCCAGGCGCTGGTGGACCAGACGCCGGAGCGCGGCTACCTCGCGATCCAGGCCTACCTCGACCGGCTCGACGACGCCTCGTTCGAGACCCTGCGCCCCGAGCTCGCGAAGGCGACCGGCCTGCAGACCACCTTCGGGTGGGGGCCGCGGTTCCTGCACTCCACGGGCCAGTACCACAAGGGCGGGCACCAGAACGGCGCGTTCCTGCAGATCACGGGCTCGGTCGCCGACGACCTGGCGATCCCCGGTCAGCCGTTCTCGTTCGGCACGCTCGAGCACGCACAGGCCATCGGCGACGCCGGGGTACTCGCGGCGCCCAAGAACGGCGGCACCGCACGGCCCGTCCTGCGCCTGCACCTGGCCGACCGCGCGGCCGGTCTGGTGGCGCTCGCCCACGCGGTCCGGGAGGTGGGTCGGTGACCCGACGGTCGGTCACCGGGACGCCCGAGCACGACGACTGGATCAACCCGCTGCGGGACGCCCGCGACAAGCGCCTGCCCCGCATCGCCGGGCCGTCGGGACTCGTGCTCTTCGGCGTCACCGGCGACCTCGCCCGCAAGAAGCTCATGCCGGCGATCTACGACCTGGCGAACCGCGGGCTGCTCCCGCCCGGCTTCGCCCTCGTCGGGTTCGCCCGGCGCGACTGGGCGGACGAGGACTTCGCCGAGGTCGTCCACGACGCCGTGCGCGAGCACTCCCGCACCCCGTTCCGCCAGGAGGTCTGGGACCGCCTGGCGGAGGGGCTGCGGTTCGTCCAGGGCACCTTCGACGACGACGAGGCGTTCGACCGCCTCGCCACCTGCGTGCACGAGCTCGACGAGCAGCGCGGCACCAACGGCAACCACGCGTTCTACCTCTCGATCCCGCCGTCGGCCTTCCCGACCGTCTGCAAGCAGCTCTCGCGCTCCGGCCTGGCCGATGACGAGGGCGATGTGTGGCGCCGCGTGGTGATCGAGAAGCCGTTCGGCCACGACCTGCGCTCGGCGCAGGAGCTCAACGCGATCGTCAACGACGTCTTCCCCGAGGACGCGGTGTTCCGCATCGACCACTACCTCGGCAAGGAGACCGTCCAGAACCTGCTGGCCCTGCGGTTCGCCAACGAGCTCTTCGAGCCGATCTGGAACGCGCACCACGTCGACCACGTGCAGATCACGATGGCCGAGGACATCGGCGTCGGTGGTCGTGCGGGCTACTACGACGGCATCGGCGCGGCCCGGGACGTCATCCAGAACCACCTGCTGCAGCTGCTCGCGCTGACGGCGATGGAGGAGCCCGTCTCCTTCTCCCCCGACGCCCTGCGCGAGGAGAAGATCAAGGTCCTGTCGGCGGTGAAGCTCGCCGAGCCGCTGGACGAGACCACCGCCCGCGGGCAGTACGCGGCGGGGTGGCAGGGGTCGGTGGAGGTCAAGGGACTGCAGCAGGAGGACGGCTTCCCGGCCGACTCGGTCACCGAGACCTACGCCGCGATCACCTGCGAGGTGAACACCCGCCGCTGGGCCGGGGTGCCGTTCTACCTGCGCACCGGCAAGCGGCTCGGGCGGCGCGTCACCGAGATCGCCATCGTGTTCGAGCGGGCCCCGCACCTGCCGTTCGACCAGACGATGACCGAGGAGCTCGGCCAGAACGCGCTGGTCGTGCGCGTTCAGCCGGACGAGGGCGTCACCCTGCGGTTCGGGTCGAAGGTGCCGGGCTCGGGCATGGAGGTCCGCGACGTCACGATGGACTTCGGCTACGGCACGGCGTTCACCGAGGCCTCCCCCGAGGCCTACGAGCGCCTGCTGCTCGACGTCCTGCTCGGCGAGCCGTCGCTCTTCCCCACCAACACCGAGGTCGAGCTGTCCTGGCGGATCCTCGACCCGGTGATCGAGAAGTGGCACCGCGAGGGCACCCCGGACAGCTACAACGCCGGCACCTGGGGCCCGCCGTCGGCCGACACGCTGCTCCACCGCACCGGCCGGCAGTGGCGTCGTCCCTGACGCGGGCGCGTCGACGAAGGAGACAACCGTGATCGTGGACCTGCCGTCGACGGACACGTCGGCGGTCAACCGGACGATGGTCGACCTGCGCGAGAGCGCAGGAGCGGTCGCCCTCGGGCGGGTGCTGACTCTCCTGATCATCACCGAGGACGGCCCCGAGGCCGAGGCCGCCATCCAGGCCGCCAACGACGCCAGCCGCGAGCACCCGTGCCGCGTGCTCGTGCTGGCCCGCGGCATCCGGCGCGCGGCCTCCCGCCTCGACGCCCAGATCCGCATCGGGGGCGACGCCGGGGCCAGCGAGGTCATCGTCCTGCGCATGTACGGCCCGCTCGCCGACCAGGGCGGGGCGATCGTGGTCCCGCTGCTGCTGCCCGACGCCCCGATCGTCGCGTGGTGGCCGGGCGAGGCGCCCACGTCGCCGTCCGAGGACCCGGTGGGCAGCGTCGCCGGCCGTCGCATCACCGACGTGGGCTCGGCGAAGTCGCCGTCCAAGGCGCTGGGCAAGCTGCGCCAGCGCTACGCCCCGGGTGACACCGACCTCGCGTGGAGCCGCATCACCAGCTGGCGCGCCCTGCTCACCGCCGCCCTCGACCAGCCGCCGCACGAGCGCGTGACGCGCGCGTCGGTGGGTGGCGCGCCCGACTCGGCGTCCGCCGACCTGCTCACCGGATGGCTGGCGTCCCGCCTCGGCTGCCCCGTCTCGCGCACCACCCGGGACGTGCCGGGCGGCCAGGGCGGGCAGATCGCGATGGTGCGCCTCGAGCGTGCGAGCGGGTCGGTCGAGCTGGTCCGCCTGGACGCGAAGAGCGCGATGCTCTCCCAGCCCGGGCAGCCCGACCGTCGCGTCGCCCTCTCCCGGCGCACCACCCGCGAGTGCCTGGCCGAGGAGCTGCGCCGGCTCGACCCCGATGACATCTACGCCGAGGCGATCGAGGCGATGCCCACGGCTCGCGGCCGGTCCAAGGGCTCCCCCACCGCGGCGAAGGCGGACGCATGAGCAGCCCCGAGGTCGTCGTCCATCCCGACACCGACACGACGGCGTCCGACGCCGCCGACCGCCTGATCACCGCGCTCGCCGCGGCGCAGGCGGCTCGGGGCGCCGCGTCGGTGGTGCTCACCGGTGGCGGGGTCGGGATCGCGATGCTGCGCGAGGTCGCGTCCTCCCCCCGCCGCGACACCGTGGACTGGGGTGCGGTCGAGGTGTTCTGGGGCGACGAGCGCTTCGTCCCCGCCGGCGACGCCGAGCGCAACGACGCCCAGGCCCGCGAGGCCCTGCTCGACGCGCTGCCGCTCGACCCGGCGCGGGTGCACCCGATGCCGCCCTCCGACGCGCCCGAGGAGGCCGGTGGCGGCGACCCGGACCTCGCCGCCGACGTCTACGCCAAGACGCTCTCGTCGGCGGCGGCGCGCCTCGGTGGTGACGCGATCCCGGCCTTCGACGTGCTGCTCGCCGGCTGCGGCCCGGAGGGCCACGTGCTGTCGGTCTTCCCGGACTCGCCCGCGGTGCACGCGACGGCGGCCGGGGTGGTCGCCGTCCGCGACTGCCCGAAGCCGCCGCCGACCCGCGTCTCGCTGACGCTGGCGGCGGCCCGCCACGCTCGCGAGGTGTGGCTGGTGGCCACCGGCGAGGGCAAGGCCGAGGTCATCGCCCGCGCCCACGCCGGCGCCGCCGAGACCGACGTCCCGATCGCCGGCCTCCGCGGCACCGAGCGGACCCTCTGGCTCCTCGACGAGGCGGCGGCCGGCGACCTGACGTAGGACAGCGAACCGCCGGTTCGCGGCGTCTACGCGGACGACGTCCCGGTCCGCGGCGCTACCGGCGTCTCCCAGGGGCGCAGCGAGCGCTCGAAGAGCTCCCAGCAGCGGAGCTGGGCGAACCACGCCCGGGCGAGGCCGAGGTCCTCGCGCGGCGTGTGCTCGCGGACCGGGCCGGTGGGCCAGGCGGCGTCGCGACCGGTCGGGTCGCCGGACATGCGGGAGTCGGCGCCGTAGCGCGCGAGCAGGAGCCCGGCGACGACGAGGACGCCGAGCAGGGTGACCGTGAGGGCCATCGGGAGCTCCTTGGTGGTATCGCAGGGAATCGCATGTGGCTGGACGTCCTCCACAGTGGCCCCCGGTGGCAGGTGATGCCACGGCCACTTCACGCCAAGTGGCAGTGATAGTGGCAGAAGTGGCAGACTGCTGGCATGGACGCCCAACTCGGCGCCGGGAGCCTCGCCCGCCTGCTCACCGGATGGCGTGACGACGGCGGCACGGGCGCGAGCGCGCAGGCCGCGCTGGTGACCCGTGTGTCGTCCCTGCTCACCGACGGGCGGCTCGCCGCCGGGACGCGGGTGCCCAGCGAGCGCGAGCTCGCCGCGGCCCTGGCCATCGGGCGAGGGACGGTGGCCGCCGCCTACGAGCAGCTACGCGATGACGGCTACCTGGTGCGCCGCCGGGGCTCGGGCACCTGGACGGCCCTCCCGAGCGCGACACCGGCCGGCTCGGGCGGCGTCGTCCCGGCGGCGTTCGGCGGGGTCACACCGACCCCGGCCGCCGCGTACACGCCGTTCGCGCCGATGGGGCCGGTGAGCGGGTGGTCCCCCGGTCGCGACGTCATCGACCTCGCCCACGCCGCGCCCTGGGCGCCCATGGAGGCCGTGAGCGAGGCCGCCGCCCGCGCGCTGACCGAGCTGCCCGTGCACCTCGCGAGCACCGGTTACGACGTGCTCGGCCTCCCGGTGCTCCGCGAGGCGATCGCGGCGCGCCTGAGCGCCCAGGGACTGCGCACCTCCGCCGACGAGGTCATGGTGACCGCGGGCGCCCAGCACGCCCACGCCCTCGTCGCCCGCGCGCTCGTGCGCCCCGGCGACCGCGTGCTCATGGAGCAACCCACCTACCCCGGCGCCATCGACCTCGCCCGCCACGTCTCGGCGCGCGCGGTGCCGGTGGCGATGGTGGAGCAGGACGGCGTCCACGGCTGGGACGTCGAGGCGGTCGCGGCGGCGCTGCGGGCCGCCACACCGGCCGTCGGCTACCTCGTGCCCGACCATCAGAACCCCACCGGCGCCGTGATGGACGCCGAGACCCGGGCCGCCGTCGTGGCCGCCGCGGCGCGGCACGGCGTCCCCCTCGTGGTCGACGACTGCCTGCGCGAGATGTGGATCGACGCCCCCGGCCCGCCGCCGCTGGGCGCCTGGTCCACCGGCGGCGCCACCCCGGTGATCACCACGGGGTCGCTGTCGAAGACCGTGTGGGGCGGCCTGCGCATCGGCTGGCTGCGCGCCCCACGGACCCTGCTCCAGCGGGTCGCGGCGGTGCGGGCGTCGGACGACATCTCGACCCCGGTGCTCGAGCAGCTCGTGGCCGTCGGGCTGCTCGAGAAGCTCGACGACCTCGTCGCGGACGGGCGTCGGGTGCTGGCCCACCGGCGTGACCACCTGCGGGCGGCGCTCGCGCGGGCCGTGCCGGAGTGGCGGGCCCCGAAGCCGTCCGGGGGCTTCAGCCTCTGGGTCGACCTCGGCGCGCCCCGCTCCAGCGCCCTCGTCGACGCAGCCTCACGTCACGGCGTCCTGCTCGCCGCCGGCCCCCGCTTCGCCACCGGCGGCGCGTTCGAGCAGTACCTGCGCCTGCCCTACACCCTCTCCACCGACGCGCTCGACGACGCCGTCGCGCGGCTCACCCGGGCATGGGACTCGCTGGGGGTCGGCGCCGCCCCGTCGCTCACGACCGTCGTGTGACCTCACGGTCCTGCTCCCACGGCCGCAGGCTGCGGTCGTAGGCCTCCCACAGCCGACGGTGCGCCGCGATCCGGAGCGCCAGCTCGCCCAGCAGGACCGCGTCGCCCCGCACCGTGTGCGGCCGGCGGGTCACGGGCCAGGCGGGGTCGCGCCCGGTCGGATCGGCCTCGCTGCGCGTGTCCGCGCCGTAGCGCGCCACCGCGAGGAACCCCAGCACCAGAAGTACTCCCCAGAACGTGACCATCTCCGCCATCCCCTTCGCCGCTCTGCCGAACAGCAACCATTCTCGAAGGCGGGGGCGCTGGACTCCATGGCGTTCTCACGGGGATAGTGGCCAGATGACGACGAGTTCGGAAGTTCGGACGGGCCCGCGCCTGGAGAACGACAAGGTGCTCGACGAGACCAACCGGCGCATCCTCACGGAGCTCGCCGACGACCCCCGTCTGAGCATGTCGGCGCTCGGACGCCGCGTCGGGATGTCGGCTCCCGCGGTCACCGAGCGGGTGCAGCGCCTCGAGCGCCTCGGGGTGATCCGCGGGTACCGGCTCGACGTCGACCCGGCGGCGCTCGGCTACCCCATCGCCGCGTGGGTCCGGGTCCGGCCCGCCCTGGGGCACGGGAAGATCGCCGAGCAGATCGCGGACCGGCAGCCCGAGGTCGTCGAGTGCCACAAGATCACCGGTGAGGACTGCCTGCTCATGCGCGTACAGGTGCGCGACGTCGCCGACCTCGACCGCGTCCTCGAAGGCTGGCAGGAGCACGCCTCCACCGTCACCTCGGTCATCAAGTCCACCCCGGTCGAGCCGCGGAACATGCTGACCGTGGCCTGACACGGCGCGCCCGCGGGAGCATGATCGGAGATCCTGCTGGTCGTCGTGAGGAGCACGAGATGTCCGAGCCGGGTTCCGCCACGGGCGCCGTCGTCGTCGGCGTCGACGGCAGCGACGGGTCGCGCGCCGCCCTCGAGTACGGCATGGACGAGGCTGCGCGTCGCGGCGTCCCGGTGCGGGCGATCATGGCCTACGCGGGCCCGGACGTCTGGTCGAGCGCGGAGGGCATCATCCCCGACGCCCGTATTCTGCACGACGCGGCGGCGCGCGACGTGCGGGCGATCGTCGACGAGGTGTCGGCGGCCCGCGCCGCCCGGGGCGCCCCCGCGCCGCCCGTGGTCGAGGCCGACATCGCCATGGGGCCGGCGTCGACCGTCCTGATCCACCACTCCCGCGGCGCGGCGGTGCTCGTCGTGGGCCACCGGGGCCGTGGCGGGCTCGCCAGCCGCGTCATCGGCTCGGTCGGCCTCAGCGCCGTCATCCACGCCGAGTGCACCGTGGTGGTCGTCCGCGACTGAATCAGCGCACGATCACGTCCACCACGACCGGGCCCGTCGAGCGCAGGGCCTCGGTGAGGGCGGGCGCCAGCTCGTCGGGACGCTCGACGCGCACGCCCGGGACGCCCTGGCCGGCCGCGAGGGCGACGAAGTCGAGCCCCGGGAGCGCGGTGCCCACCGGCTTGCTGATCCCGAAGTGCTCGGCGAACTGGTCGAGGGCGCGGTAGCGGGCGTTGTGCACCACGACGACGGTGAGCGGGACGCTCTGCTGAGCGGCCGACCACAGCGCCTGGATCCCGTACATCGCCGAGCCGTCCCCGACGAGCGCCACGACCCGCTGGGGACGTCCCATCGCCATCCCCACCGCGGCGGGCAGGCCGTGCCCGAGCCCGCCGCTGGCGCAGGTGAAGAAGCTCGCCGGGCGGTCGAAGGGCAGGTGGTCGTGCATCGGCCCGCGGGTCGCCGGAGCCTCCTCGACGACCACGGAGTCGACCGGTCGCAGGTCGGCGAGGGTCTGGAGCAGCAGCTCCTCGGTGATGCCCTCGTCCTCGGCCTCCACCCGCGCGACGGCCGGTCGTGGCGCCGGGAACGGGCGCTGCGGTGGCGGCGGCCCCGCGAGCAGGGCATGCACCCCGTGGCGCACGCCGGTGACGATCGAGGTGCCCACCGGCGTCCAGGCCGCGTGCGCCGGGTCGTCGGTGAGCTGGACCAGCGTCGTGCCCTCGGGCACCGCGGTGTCGCCCTCCACCGCCCCCTCGGTGTGGAACGGGAACACCGGGGCACCGAGCACCAGCACGAGGTCGTGCTCGCGCAGCGCCCCCCGGATGCCGTCGTGCGCGGCCGGGAGGAAGCCGCCGAAGAGCCGGTGGCGCTCGGGGAACCCGCAGCGCGGCGACATCGGGGCGACGTAGACCCGCGCGGCGTGCCGCTCGGCGAGGGCGACGACGTCGTCGAAGGCACCGTCGCGGTCCACCTCGCCCCCGACGACGAACGCGGGCGCGCTCGCGGCGGCCAGACGGTCCGCGACGTGGGCGAGCGCGTCGGGGTCGCCCGCCACCGAGCCGACGACGCGGTGGGCGGACACGTCGCCGGCGGGCCGGTCCCAGTCGTCGACCGGCACCGACACGAGCACCGGCCCGCACGGCGGCGTGGACGCCACGTGGATCGCGCGGGCCAGGGTGGCGGGGACGTCGGCGGCGCGGGCCGGCTCGCGCGAGAACTTGACGTAGGGCTCGCCGAACTCGGCCGGGCGCTCGGCGAACAGGAACGGCTCCCCCACCAGCAGCGACCGTGCCTGCTGGCCCGCGACGACCACCAGGGGCGTGCGGTTGCGGAAGGCGGTGAAGACGTTCCCCAGGCCGTGGCCCACCCCGGCCGCCGAGTGCAGGTTCACCAGACCCGGACGGCCGGTGGCCTGCGCGAACCCGTCGGCCATGGCGACCGCCACCGACTCCTGCAGCGCGAGGGCGTAGCGGAAGTCGTCCGGGAAGTCCCGGAACATCGGCAGCTCCGTGGAGCCCGGGTTCCCGAAGATCGTCGTGATGCCGTGCTCGCGCAGGACCGCGAGTGAGGCCTCCCGGACCGTGGTCACGGCTCGTCGACGAGGTCGCCCGCGAGGTACTCCTGGTACGCGGCGAGGTCGAGCAGCCCGTGGCCGCAGTAGTTGAAGAGGATCACCCGCTCCTCGTTCTTCGCGGTCGCGTCCGCGGCCTCCTGGATCACCGACGCGATGCCGTGTCCCGCCTCCGGCGCCGGGATCTTGCCCTCGACGCGCGCGAACAGGACGTTGGCCTCGAACACCGCGCGCTGCTTGTGCGCCACCGCCTCCATCCGGCCCTCGTGCACCAGCTTGGAGATGATCGGCGAGTCGCCGTGGTAGCGCAGCCCGCCGGCGTGGATGCCGGGCGGCACGAAGTCGTGGCCGAGCGTGTACATGTTCATCAGCGGCGTCAGGCCCGCGGTGTCACCGAAGTCGTAGGAGTAGGTGCCCTTCGTCAGCGTCGGGCACGACGCGGGCTCGGCGGCGAGCAGGCGCACCGACGGGTCGGGCAGGAACGGCAGGGCGACTCCGCCGAGGTTGGAGCCGCCGCCGCACGGGGCGATGACGACGTCCGGGCGGGTCTCCCCCGCGTTCGCCAGCTGCTGCTGCGCCTCGAGGCCGATGATCGTCTGGTGCAGCAGGACGTGGTTGAGCACGGAGCCCAGCGCGTAGTGGGTGTCGTCGCGGCCGACGGCGTCGCGCACGGCGTCGGAGATCGCCGCGCCGAGCGAGCCGGGGTGCGACGGGTCGTCGATCGGCGACGGGACGACGCTGCCGCCCCACGTCTCCATGATCACCTTGCGGTAGGGCTTCTGCTCGAAGCTGCGGCGCACCATGTAGACCGCGCACTCGAGGTCGTACTGCGCGCACGCGAAGGCCAGCGCCGTGCCCCACTGGCCGGCGCCCGTCTCGGTGGCCAGGCGTGCGATGCCCTCGCGGGCGTTGTAGAACGCCTGCGGCACCGCCGAGTTCGGCTTGTGCGAGCCCGCGGGCGACACGGACTCGTCCTTGAAGTAGATCCGCGCCGGCGTGCCCAGCGCGGCCTCGAGCCGACGGGCGCGCACGAGCGGCGTCGGCCTCCACAGGCGCAGGACGTCGAGGACCTCGCCGGGGATGTCGATCCACGGGTCGGCCGACATCTCCTGGCCGATCAGCTCCTGGGCGAACAGCGGAGCCAGGTCGTCCGGCCCGACCGGCTCACGCGTCGCCGGATGGAGCGGGGGATCCAGGGGTGTCGCGAGATGCGGTGCGACGTTGAACCACGCCGTGGGGAGCTCGGACTGTGCGAGCGCGAACCGTGTGTCGAGAGCCGGGGCCACCATGGCCCCGGATGCTCTCAGCTCTCGCCGCGTCGCGCGCGGAGCTTGGCCAGCGCCTCGTCGAGAAGGGCCTCGCCGTCGGCGTCGGAGCGGCGCTCCTTCACGTAGGCGAGGTGCGTCTTGTAGGGCTCCGTGCGCTTCGCGGGCGGGGGGTTCTTCTCGTCGGTGTTGGCCGGCAGGCCGCAGCGCGGGCAGTCCCAGCTCGAGGGGATCTCCGCGTCGACCGCGAACGACGGGCGGGTCTCGTGCCCGTTCGAGCACCAGAAGGAGATCACGGTGCGCGCCGCGCTCTCCCCGCGCTCGGACTCCCCCATCGGACCCGAGCCCACCCGGGTGCCTCGGATCGCGTTGCCAGTCGCCATCGCCGGAGTACCTCCGCGTCCAGGGGCGGCCCGGCCGAATGACCAGGGCCGCCCGTCAGCCTTCGATCTTGACGAGCAGCCCCGTACCGACGATGGAGATCAGCCAGATGGCACCCACGAAGAGGGTGAGGCGGTCGAGGTTCTTCTCCACGACGCTCGACCCGGCGAGGCTGGACTGCACCCCGCCGCCGAACAGCGACGACAGCCCGCCTCCGCGCCCACGGTGCAGCAGCACCAGCAGCACCAGCAGCAGGCTGGACGCGATGAGCAGGATGTCGAGGAACAGTCGCATGTCGGTGTCCGTGACCTCCGGGTGCCGACCCCGTCCGGGGCCGGACGGGGCTCTGACCGTCCCCGACGTGCGGGATCGGTGCCTAGCGAGGACGATACCCCGCCTTCGTGACGACTCCGTCATGACCCTGCGGCGGAACGCTCAGGGCAGGGGCCCGCCCGCGGCGAGGGCGCAGAGCTCCGCGAAGCCCTCGGGGTCGAGGCTCGCGCCGCCGACGAGGGCGCCGTCGACGTCGTCGGACTTCACGAGCTCGGCGACGTTGTTCGACTTCACCGAACCGCCGTAGAGGATCCGGACGCCGTCCGCGACGGTCGCGCCGTGCACCTCGCGGATCCGCTCGCGCAGGGCGTGGCACACCTCCTGGGCGTCCGACACGCCGGCGCTCTTGCCGGTGCCGATGGCCCAGACCGGCTCGTAGGCCAGCACGATCTTCGCGACGTCGGCGGCCGTGAGGCCGTCCAGCGCCGCGTCGAGCTGACCGGTGCAGTGCGGCACGTGGGTGCCCGCGTCGCGGACCTCCTCGCCCTCCCCCAGGCACAGGATCGGGGTCAGGCCGTGCCGCAGGGCCGCGCGGACCTTGCGGTTGACGAGCGCGTCGTCCTCGCCGTGGATCGTGCGTCGCTCGGAGTGCCCGACGACCACCCACGTGCAGCCGAGCTTCGCCAGCATCGCGCCCGAGACGTCACCGGTGAACGCGCCGGAGTCCTCGGGCGAGAGATCCTGGCCGCCGTAGGTGATCGGCATCGAGTCGGCGTCGACGAGGGTCTGCACGCTGCGCAGGTCGGTGAACGGCGGGAGCACCGCCACGTCGACGACGTCGTAGTACTTGCCCGGGAGCGCGAACGCGAGCTTCTGGGTCACCCCGATCGCCTCGAGGTGGTTGAGGTTCATCTTCCAGTTGCCCGCGATCAGGGGCTTGCGGGCCATCAGCTCTCCTCGAGGACGGCGATACCGGGCAGGACGTGGCCCTCGAGGAACTCCAGCGACGCGCCACCCCCGGTGGAGATGTGGCCGAAGCGCTCCTCGTCGAGGCCCGCGGCACGGATGGCGGAGGCGGAGTCGCCGCCCCCGATGACGCTGAACGCCGGCGAGTCCGCGACGGCCTCGGCGACGCCGGTGGTGCCCGCCGCGAACGGCGCCATCTCGAACACGCCCATCGGGCCGTTCCAGAACACCGTGGCGGCGTCGGCGAGCTTCTCGCCGAACAGGCGCACCGTCTCGCTCCCGACGTCGAGGCCCATCCAGCCGTGGGGGATCTCCGACACCGGCACCGTACGGGTGTTCGCGTCGGCCGCGAAGGCGTCCGCGACGACGACGTCGACCGGCAGCACGAGCGTGTCGGGGTACTGCGCGAGCAGCTCCCGGCAGGTGTCGAGCTGGTCGGACTCGAGCTTGGAGTCGCCCACGTCCTTGCCCTCGGCCGCGAGGAAGGTGAAGCACATCGCCCCGCCCACCAGCAGCGTGTCGACCTTCGGCAACAGGTTGGTCAGCACCGCGAGCTTGTCGGAGACCTTCGAGCCGCCGAGGATCACCGCGTACGGCCGGGCCGGGTCGCCGGTCAGCCGGCGCAGCACCTCGGTCTCGCGGGCGACGAGGTCGCCGCCGTAGGCCGGGAGCCTGCGCGCGATCTCGACCACCGAGGCCTGCTCGCGGTGCACGACGCCGAAGCCGTCGGAGACGAACGCCCCGTTCGGCACGAGCTCGGCGAGCTCCGTCGCGAGCTGGTCGCGCTCGCCCTCGGTGCCCGTCTCGCGGGGGTCGCAGCGCACGTTCGCGAGCATCGCCACGCCCCCGGAGCGCAGCCCCTCGGCCACCCCACGGGCGGACAGACCCACCACGTCCTGTGCCAGCGACACCCGCTGGTCGAGCAGCTGGCCCAGGCGGCCCGCGACCGGCGAGAGCGAGGCCACCGGGTCGCGGCCGGGCGGCTCGCCGCCCTTCGGCCGGCCGAGGTGGGCCATGACCAGGACCTTGGCCCCGGCCGCGGCGAGCCTGGTGATGGTCGGGAGCGCCGCGCGGATGCGGCCGTCGTCGGTGATGGTGTAGCCGTCCAGGGGCACGTTGAAGTCCGCGCGCAGCAGGACGAACCGGTCCTGCACCCCGTCGGCGATCAGGTCGTCGACTGTCCGCATCAGAGCTGGGAACCCACGAGCGTGGTCAGGTCGACGACGCGGTTGGAGTAGCCCCACTCGTTGTCGTACCAGCCGACGATCTTGACGCTGCGGTTGCCGAGCACCTTGGTCATGCCGGCGTCGAAGGTGCACGAGGCGGCCTCGCCGACGATGTCGGTGGAGACGATCGGGTCCTCGGTGTAGACGAGGACGCCGGAGAGCTCGCCCTCGGCCGCCTCCTTGAACGCGGCGTTGATCGCCTCGACGGTGACGTCGCTGGTCAGCGTGGCCGTCAGGTCGGTGACCGAGCCGTCGCTGACCGGCACGCGGTAGGCCATGCCGGTGACCTTGCCCTCGAGCTCGGGCAGCGCCAGCGCCGTGGCCTCGGCCGCGCCGCTGGTGGTCGGGATGATGTTCACGGCGGCGGCGCGGGCCCGGCGCAGGTCCTTGTGCGGCGCGTCGTGCACGCGCTGGTCGCCGGTGTAGGCATGGATCGTCGACATGAAGCCGGTCTCGACACCGAACTTGTCGTTGAGCACCTTGAGCATCGGCGCGACGCAGTTCGTGGTGCACGAGGCGTTGGACAGGATGTTCTGGCTGCCGTCGTAGGACGAGTCGTTGATGCCCATGACGACGGTCAGGTCCTCGCCCTTCGCGGGCGCGGAGATGACGACCTTCTTGGCGCCGGCCTTGAGGTGCTTCCCGGCCGAGTCGGCGTCGGTGAAGATCCCGGAGGACTCGATGACGACGTCGACGCCGAGGTCGCCCCACGGCAGTGCGGCCGGGTCCTTCTCGGCGTAGGCCTTCACCTCGGTGCCGTTGACGATCAGCGCGTCGTCGGAGTACTCGACGGTGCCGTCGAAGCGGCCGTGCACCGAGTCGTAGCGCAGCAGGTGCGCCAGCGTCTTGTTGTCGGTGATGTCGTTGACCGCCAGCACCTCGATGTCGGCGGTGCCCGCCGCACGCTGCTTCTCCAGGGCACGGAACACGTTCCGCCCGATGCGACCGAACCCGTTGATCCCGATGCGGATCGTCACTGCGCCTCGCCCTACCTCTCGTGAGTCGGCCGTTCCCGTCCGGTTCCCCGTGGGGGTGCCACCCTAACGAACGCGGACCCGCTGTCCGGCCCGCGCGGACGACGTCACGTGCGCCGTCAGTGGTCCGCCAGCTCCGCCATCTCCTCGGTGACCACCGAGGACGTGTCGGGCACGCGCATGTCCTTGGCCTTCTTGTCGGCCATGGCCAGCAGACGCCGGATGCGCCCGGCCACCGCGTCCTTGGTCATCGGCGGCTCCGCGAGCTGGCCGAGCTCCTCCAGCGAGGCCTGCTCGTGCTCCACCCGCAGGCGGCCGGCCTGCACCAGGTGGTCGGGCACCTCGTCGCCGAGCAGCTCCAGCGCCCGGTTGACGCGCGCCGTCGCCGTGACGGCCGCCTTCACCGAGCGCCGCAGGTTGGCGTCGTCGAAGTTCGCCAGCCGGTTCGCGGTCGCGCGCACCTCGCGGCGCATCCGGCGCTCCTCCCACGCCAGCACCGAGGTGTGGGCGCCGAGACGGGTCAGCAGCGCGCCGATGGCGTCGCCGTCGCGGACCACGACGCGGTCCGCGCCCCGGACCTCGCGGGCCTTGGCGACCACGCCCAGCCGGCGGGCGGCGCCGACCAGCGCCATCGCGGCCTCCATGCCCGGGCAGGTGATCTCCAGGGCCGACGAGCGACCGGGCTCGGTGAGCGACCCGTGGGCGAGGAACGCCCCACGCCACGCGGCCTCGGCGTCGCAGACGCCCCCGGAGACGACCGGGGGCGGGAGCCCACGCACGGGGCGCCCGCGCGGGTCGAGGAGCCCGGTCTGGCGGGCCAGGGAGTCTCCGTCGGCGGCGACGCGCACGACGTAGCGGGTGCCCTTGCGCAGCCCGCCCTGCGAGAGCACGTGGACCTCGGGGCTGTGCCCGTAGAGGTCGTGGATCTCCCCGCGCAGGCGGCGGGCGGCGGAGCCGGTGTCGAGCTCCGCCTCGACGACGACGCGACCGGCGACGATGTGCAGCCCGCCGCCGAAGCGCAGCAGGGCGGCCACCTCGGCGCGCCGGCAGCACGTCTTGGTCACCGCGAGCCTGCTGAGTTCGTCCTTGACCGCTGCGGTCATGGCCACCTTCGGTCCTCCTCCTGGTGGGGGCGGGCGGGGTCGGCACCGGGCGCGACGGCGGCATGGCTGCCGTTCGTCCCGCCGGTCCGGGCCGGGCCCAGGGGGTCGCGATGATCGACCCGGTGGTGGGCGGCGTCGGCGAGTGCCTCGGCCAGCGCCTCGGGGTGGTGCCGGGGACTGCCGTCGGGCGCGCCGACGGAGGTCAGGAGCGTGTCCGCGCCGAAGGCCTCGGCCCCGCGGCGCAGCAGGTCGGGCGCCGGGACGGCGTCGGTGTCGGCCACCACGACGTCCAGGCGCAGGCGCGGCGCGTGCGCGGCGAGCACCTCGAGGTGCTGCTCGGGCGAGAACCCGGCGGTCTCTCCCGGCTGCGGGGCGAGGTTGAGGACGAGGACCTTGCGGGCCTCGCTCTCGACCAGGGCGTTGAGCAGCTCGGGGACGAGCAGGTGGGGCAGGACGCTCGAGAACCACGACCCCGGCCCCAGGGTGATGACGTCCGCGGAGCGCAGGGCGTCGCACGCCTCCGGGCACGCCCGCGGCCGGCGCGGGTCGAGCCGCACGTGCTGCACCCGCCCGGGCGTGGTGGCGACGGCGACCTGCCCGCGGATCCGGTGGGCGACGTCGCGCCCCTGGTCGCCGCCCTCGGGGCCGAAGATGCCGGTGACGTCGGCCTCGATGTCGACCGGTTGCGTGCTCATCGGCAGCACCCGCCCCGACACCCCGAGCAGGCGGCACGCCTGGTCGAGGGCGGCCACCGGGTCGTCGAGGACCTCCAGCAGGCCGGCGAGCAGCAGGTTGCCGACGGCGTGGCCCGCGAGCGCCCCGTGCCCGCCGTAGCGGTGCTCGAAGACCCGCTGCCACAGCGTGTTCTCGGGGCCCGGGTTCTCCTGACCGGCCAGCGCACCGAGCGCCATGCGCAGGTCGCCCAGCGGCAGGATGTCCAGCTCGCGCCGGATCCGCCCGGACGAGCCGCCGTCGTCGGCGACCACCACGACGGCCGTGATGTCGTCGGTCAGCCGGCGCAGCGCCGAGAGCGTCGCGTGCAGCCCGTGGCCCCCTCCGAGGGCGACGGCCTTCACTCGCGCCCCACGTCGCGGTGCGACACCGTGACCCGCACGCCGTCCTGGCCGGCCATCCGCCTCGCGAGCTCCTCGGCCACCGCGACGCTGCGGTGCTTGCCGCCGGTGCAGCCCACGGCGACGGTCAGGTAGCGCTTGCCCTCGCGCCGGTAGCCCGCGCCGACGAGGCGCAGCAGCTCCAGGTAGCGGTCGAGGAACTCCTCGGCGCCCTCCTGCGAGAGCACGTAGTCGCGGACCTCGGCCTCGCGCCCGTCGTGCTCGCGCAGCTCGGGGATCCAGTGCGGGTTGGGCAGGAAGCGCATGTCGACGACGAGGTCGGCGTCCGGCGGCAGCCCGTGCTTGTAGCCGAACGACACGACCGTGACGCTGTGCCCGACGTCCGCGGCGTGGTCGCCGAACGCGCTCTCGATCGCCGCGCGCAGCTGGTGCACCGAGCGGTTCGAGGTGTCGACGACGAGGTCGGCGAGGTCGTGCAGCGGCGAGAGCAGCTCGCGCTCCGCGGCGATGCCGTCGGAGAGGCGCCCGTCGCCCTGCAGGGGGTGCGAGCGGCGGTTCGCCTCGAACCGGCGGATCAGCACGGCGTCCGACGCGTCGAGGAACAGCACCCGGGGCCGGTCGCCGCGGGCGTCCAGCTCCTTGATCACCGCGCCGAGGTCGGCGGTGAACGCGCGGCTGCGCACGTCCATCACCACGGCGATGCGCGTGACCTGCCCCGACGAGCGGGTTCCCAGGTCCACCATCGTCTCGATCAGCTCCGGCGGGAGGTTGTCGACGACAAACCAGCCGAGGTCCTCGAGCACCTTGGCCGCGGTGCTGCGGCCCGCCCCGGACAGGCCGGAGACGATCGCGACCTCGATCCCGCCGGTGCGCACGGGTCCCTCCGAGCGCCCGGTCATGTCGTTCCCCCGTCCGTCAGCGCCGACAGGATGGCCTCGGCGGTGCGACGGCCGACGCCGGGCACCTCCATGACGTCCTCGACCGACGCGGCCCGCAGTTTCTTGACCGACCCGAAGTGCTTGAGCACCGCCGTACGCCGGGCCTCGCCGAGCCCGGGCACCCCGTCCAGCGCGGACGCCGTCATCCGCGACGAGCGCTTCTGGCGGTGGTAGGTGATGGCGAAGCGGTGCGCCTCGTCGCGCACGCGCTGGAGCAGGTAGAGCGCCTCGCTCTGGCGGGGCAGGATCGCCGGGTCCTCCTCGCCGGGCAGCCAGACCTCCTCGAGGCGCTTGGCCAGCCCGACCACGGCGACGTCGGTGACGCCGAGGTCGCCAAGGACCTCGGCGGCCGCGGCGACCTGCGGGGCGCCGCCGTCGACCACCAGCAGGTTCGGCGGGTACGCGAACTTCCGCGGGCGGCCCGTCGTGGGGTCGATACCCGGCAAGGGGCCGTCGAGCTGGTCGGGCGCGATCTCCCCGGACATCGGCGCGCCGTCGCTGGTCTCGCCGGAGCAGGCCGTGTCGGTGTGGTCGGGGGCCTCCTCGGCGGTCTCCCGGAGGTACCGGGAGAACCGGCGCCGGACGACCTCGGCGATCGCCGCGACGTCGCCGCCCTCCGCGCCGCCGCGGATCGAGTAGCGCCGGTAGTCGGCCTTCTTCGCCAGCCCGTCCTCGAAGACCACCAGGCTCGCGACGACGTCGGAGCCCTGCACGTGCGAGACGTCGGTGCACTCGATGCGCAGCGGCGCGGTGTCGAGCCCGAGCTGCTCCTGGAGCTCCTCCAGCGCCGCGCTGCGGGCCGTGAGGTCGCCGGCGCGGCGGAGCTTGTGCCGGGTCAGCTCCTCGCGGGCGTTGCGCTCGACGGTCTCGGCGAGGGTGCGCTTGTCGCCGCGCTGGGCGACGCGCAGCGACACCCGCGAGCCGCGCAGGTCGGAGAGCCACTGGGTCAGGGCCTGCGCGTCGGCGGGCATCGCCGGGACGAGGACCTCGCGCGGCACCGGCTGCACGGCGTCGTCCGCGGAGCCCGCGAGGGCGGCCTGCTCGCCGTAGAACTGCGCGAGGAACTGCCCGACCAGGCTCTCGAGGTCGCTGTCCGCCTCGGTCTCGACCACCCAGCCTCGCTGGCCCCGGACCCGCCCGCCGCGGACGTGGAAGACCTGGACCGCGGCCTCAAGCTCGTCGGTGGCGAAGGCGACGACGTCGGCGTCGGTGCCGTCGCCGAGCACCACCGCCTGCTTCTCGACGACCCGCTTCAGCGCCCCGGCGTCGTCACGCAGGCGCGCGGCCTTCTCGAAGTCCATGTCGGCCGCGGCGACCTGCATGTCCTTCTCGATGCGGCCGATCAGCTGGTCGGTGTGGCCGGCGAGGAAGTCGCAGAAGTCGAGGACGATCTGCCGGTGCTCCTCGGCGTCGACGCGCCCGACGCACGGCGCCGAGCACTTGTCGATGTAGCCGAGCATGCACGGGCGTCCGATCTGGCCGTGGCGCTTGAACACCCCGCTCGAGCACACCCGCGCCGGGAAGACCCGCGTCAGGAGCTTCACCGTCTCGCGGATCGCCCACGCGTGGGCGTACGGGCCGAAGTACCGCACGCCCTTCTTGCGGGGCCCCCGGTAGACCCGGAGCTGCGGGTACTCCTCGTTCAGCGTCACCGCCAGCACCGGGTAGGTCTTGTCGTCCCGGTAGCGGACGTTGAACCGCGGGTCGTACTCCTTGATCCAGTTGTACTCGAGCTGGAGGGCCTCGACCTCGGTGTGCACCACCGTCCACTGGACGGCCGCGGCGGTGGTGACCATCCGTCGTGTCCGGGGGTGCAGCCCCGCGACGTCGGCGAAGTACGAGTTGAGCCGGCTGCGCAGGTTCTTGGCCTTGCCGACGTAGATGACACGCCCGTTCTCGTCCGAGAACCGGTACACGCCGGGCGCCTCCGGGATGGTCCCGGTGGCGGGTCGGTACGTCTGCGGGTCGGCCATGATGGCACCAGCGTAGGCGCGTCCGTCCGGAGCTTCGGCGTGCACCCAGATGGGTGGAATCGGCGTGTCGCACGGTGTGTCGCGGCGTGTCGGTGCGGCGCCGCGCCGTGACCGCCTCACTGCGGACCTTCACGCCTCCGCCGCTCGAGCCCCTCGCGCCCCGCCCGCGCGTCGGTCAGGTCGCCGGCGCGTCGGTGCAGCTCGTTGCCCATCGCCGCGACCCACCGCGCCACCACGAGAAGCTCCGCGTCCGAGAACGGCGCCTGCCGAGCCTGCACGTCGTCGAGCAGCGCCTGCCACGACAGGTGGTCCCTCGGCGCGACGAGGTGGCCCACCACGACCTTGCGACGGTTGTCGGGGTCGCGCCACCGCGCCACCCGGCCCGCCTCCTCGAGCCCGTCGACGACCGCCGTCGCCGCCCCCGGGCTGAGACCGAGCCTCTCGGCGAGCGCCGTCATCGGCATCCCCCGTGGCCGGTCGACGATCTGCAGACACGCCAGCTCGACCTCGCGGAGACCCAGGCGCCTCGCCATCTCGTGGTGGTGGCGCCGCAGGGCGACCGCGAGGTCGTCGACCAGGGCCGTCGCCACCCACGTCCGATCGTCCACCCGGTCCCTCCCCGCTCCGACGGCCGACGCTACGAGGGAGGGCCGTCAGGCGGGGGTCGGTTCGTGGAAGTCGTTCCTTCGGAGATCGAAGCGTCGCCGGGGTACGTGCCGCGAGTCCCCCCGGGACGGAGGGACCGGCTCGATCCTTCTGACGACGATTCGAAAATCGAAGCGTCCGCGGGACCTCCGTGCGGGCCGGAGCGGCGTCTTTCGACTCACGAGCGAGGACGACCGACACGGGTTCGCACGAAGCTTCGGAAACCGAAGCGTCGCGGGCGAGGTCGACGCCGACCCGCGGGTCAGGCGCGGACGAGCGCCGCGCCCTCGGCCATCGCCTGCAGCTTCATCTCCGCCACCTGCGCGCCGACGCGGCCGAAGCCGACGAAGGTGCCGAAACCGCAGTCGGTGCTCGCGATGACGCGGTCGGTGCCGACGACGCCGGCCACGCGCTCGAGGCGCTGGGCGATGAGGCGGGGGTGCTCGACGATGTTGTTGAGGGTGTCGACGACGCCGGGCAGCAGCACCTTGTCGTCGGGGATGCCGAGCGAGGAGAGCACCTCCCACTCGTGCTCGTGGCGGGGGTTGGCCGCCTCGTACGAGATCATCGTGGGCCGCCCGGCGAGCACGGGCGGGAGCAGCTCCGCGAGCGGGGCGTCGAGGTGGTGCGGGCCCTCGTAGTTGCCCCAGCACATGTGCAGGCGCACCCGCGAGCCGTCGATCCCCGCGAGCGCGCGCTCGATGGCGGCCATGTGGCGCTCGGCGAACTCGACGAGCCCCCGGCGCCGGACCTCGTCGCGGCACCAGAACTCGGTGTGCGCGGCCATCGGGATGTCCGGGCAGTCGAGCTGGAGGATCAGGCCCGCGTCGACGATCGCGCGGTACTCCTGCGCCATGGCGTCGGCGAGCGCGTCGAGGTAGCTGCCGTAGTCGGGGTAGTGCAGGTTCGGGCTCCCGGTCGCGATGCAGCCTGGCGACGCGGCCGGAATGAAGGCGCCCCCGTCGGCCGTGTGCCCGGTCTTGTCCAGCGCGAGGCGCAGGGTGTCGATGTCGCGCTGCACGGCGGCGGCGCCGACGTAGCTCACCGGCCCCTCGCAGTTCGCCGGCATGATGTGCGCGCCGGCCTCCCCGCCGTACTGCGCGATGGCCAGCTCGGGCGTCGCCTCGAGGTCGTCGATGCTCCACGGCGGTGCCTGCCCCCCGAAGCCGTCGAGGCGCTCGCGGACGTAGTTGACGAAGCCGGGCTTGCCCATCTCGCCGTCGGAGACGACGTCGATCCCCGCGCCGTGCTGCATCGCCACGACGTCGTGGACGGCGTCGGTGATCGCGGCCTCGAGCTCGGAGGCCTCGCCCTTGCCCTCCTGGTGCAGGTACATCAGCCGGGTCAGGGCCTCGGGCCGGGGCAGGCTGCCGACATGGGTGGTCCGCACGGTCATCGCGTGGTTCCTCTCTCGGGTCAGGGGGTCGAGGCCTGCGTGAAGGTGTCCGGGCTGAAGCCCTCGAGCGCGGCGATCTTGGTGAGCACCGTGAGCCGGTCCGGGCGCGGGATCCTCGGGTCGAGCTGCTGGTAGACGTTGAGCACGTTCTGCGCGAGGCGGCCGTGCTCGGGGAGGTCGGCGAACTTCCCGAGCTCGATCGACGCGATCGCGTCGTCCACGTCCAGGCCGTCCTCGAACCGTCGGCGCGCCTGAGCCTCCACCGAGACCAGATACTCCCGCATCACCGAGACCTCGGACTTCCCGCTGACCGGACCGTGGCCGGGGACGATCGTGTCCACCTCGAGGTCGAGGATGAGGTCCAGCGCGGCGATCCAGCGGTCGATCGGGCCCGCCCATGCGATCGGGGTGCCGCCGACGAACAGGATGTCGCCGGCGTAGAGCAGCCGGGCGTCCGGGACGTGAACGAGCGCGTCGCCCGGGGTGTGCGCGGGTCCGACCTGGATCAGCCGCACCTCGCGGCCGCCGACGTCGACGCTCTCCTCGCCGGTGAACGTCCGGTCCGGCCCGGTGGCGGTGATGCCCTCGAGCTCGAAGGGCCCGAAGATGTGCCGGGCGAACTCGCCGAGCGCGCCGTCCAGATGCTTGACCTTCGCGACGGTGTCCAGGGCCTCCTGCGTCATCAGCTCGGCGGCCGCGGCGGAGGCGAGGATCTCGACGTCCCGCGAGGCGACGAGCTCGTTGCCGTTGACGTGGTCGGGATCCGAGTGGGTGTTCACCAGCGTCGCGAGCGGGTGGGCGTCGGTGACCGGCCGGATCCCGTCGAGCATCTCCCGGGTCAGCGGGAGGTCGAACAGCGTGTCGACCATCAGCGAGGTGCCGGACCCCGTGATCAGGCCGGAGTTGCTCCAGCCCCAGCTGCCGTCGGGCTGCAGCCAGGCGTGGCAGCCGTGGCCGAGGTCGTGGAGTCCTCTGCGGTAGTCCTGGGTGCTCACGGGGCGGTCCTCTCGCGGGTCAGAAGCCGGTGCGCAGGCGCGTGACCGGCGGAGCGGGGCGGACGACCTGGCGCGTCTCCCCCAGCGCCTCCGACGCCAGCGAGACGACGTCGCCGGGCTGCAGCCAGCCCGTGAACGCGGCGGGGTCGGCGGTGTCGACGTGCTCGAGCAGGCACCCGCCGGGCACGGTGCCGGAGCCGATCACGTCGCCGGGCCGCAGGTCGGTGCCGCGCGACAGGAAGGCGAGCAGCTCGCCGAAGCTCCAGTCCATGCCGGCCAGGGAGCCCGTGGCGATCCGGCGGTCGTTGACCGTCGCCGTGACCTCGAACGTGAACCCCTGCTCGGCGCGGTGGGGCTCGAGCTCGTCCACGGTGACGAGGGCGGGGCCGAGGGTGATCGCGCTGTCCTTGGCCTTGCCCATCCCGATGCCCTGCGCCATGTCACGCATCTGATGGTCGCGGGCGGTCCAGTCGTTGAAGAACGTGTAGCCGACGAGGTGGCCCTCGGCGGAGTCCGGGGGCAGGTCACGTCCGCCACGGCCGATCACGGCGCCGATCTCGAGCTCGAGGTCGAAGAGCCCGGAGCCGGGAGCGATCGGGACGTCGTCGTACGGGCCGATCACCGCCGCGGGGTTGCCGAAGTAGAACGCAGGCGTCTCGGTCCACACCGGCGCGAGCTCGGTGGACCGCCCGAGCGCCCGGTAGCAACCGCGCAGATGCTCCAGGAAGCACAGGCCGTCGCGCACCGAGGGCGGTCGCGGGATCGGCGCGAGCAGCCGCACGTCGTCGAGCGCCCGGACCTCGGCCGGGTCGCTCCGCGCCCTGGCGCCGGCCTCGGCGAGCCGCTCGCCGTCGTCACCCAGGAACCCCAGGAGCGTCGTGCCGGCCGGGAGGCCGCGGACCGTGTCGCCGTTCCCGTCACCGTCCAGGAGCCCGACCCGCTCGCCGTCCCCCGCGTCGTAGGTCACCCATCGCACGCCCGACCGCCTCCTCGCGATGCCAGGACGAAACTGGACCCCGGTCCAGCTTCCTGGTGCAACGTAGGTCACGGTCGGCGGCGAAGACAAGACCCGGGTCCAGCTTCCTGGGGCGACGGGTGTGCTCTACTGATCGCGATGGACGCGCGAGCCGCGGGGACGGAGTCGGCGGGGGCGGTGGACCAGGAGCCCGTCCTCGGGTTCCCACCGCGGAGCACCCGCGCCCGCAAGCGCGAGGAGCGTCGCGACCGGGTCTACGAGGCCGCGATCGGCCTGTTCGTGGAGCGGGGCTTCGACGCGACCTCGATGGAGGACATCGCCGCGCGCGCGGGTCTCGCCCGCGCCACGGTGTTCAACCACTTCACCCGCAAGGGACTCTTCCTCGAGGAGTGGGCGCTGCGACGACGCCAGCGCGCCGCGCGGGCGACGAGCCGGTTCGACCCGTCGGTGCTGCCGCTGCGCGAGCTCCTCGAGCGGTACTTCGCGGCGCTCGCCGCGGTGAACCTCGAGACGAGGACCGAGACCAAGGCGATGATGCCGGCGTCGCTGAAGAGCAACGACGTGTTCCTCGACCACGTCCTCGCCAAGGACCTCGCCGCGCTGGTCGGGGCGAGCGGCGCGTCGTTGCGCCCGCCGTCGGACCCGGCGCGGGTGGGACGGCTCCTGGCGCTGGGCTACTACTCGGCCGTCGTCCGGTGGATCGACGCCGAGCCCGCCCCGTTCCGCCTGGACGAGGAGCTCTCGGCCGTGCTGGAGGCGGTGCTCGGGGGCGCGCTGGCGTCGTGAGGCGCCGGGAGCCCGGGGCTCAGGGCGTCGCGTCCAGGGGTGCCGGGTCGGACGGCCGGCGACCGAGGACCTCGGTGAAGTAGGCCTCGAGGTCGGTCGGCTGCCCGGCGGCGTCGAGACGCGGGTGCGCACGCCGCCCCGCGGCCGCGTCCTCGACCGCGCCCTCGATCAGGGCCCACTCCTCGGAGCCGACGACGAGGTAGCCCCGCAGCGAACCGTGCCAGGGGCGGCGCCACTGGAGGTACGTCAGATCCGTGCCCTGGATCTCCTCGATCTGGACACGGTTGCCGAGCCACGAGATGTCGTCCATGGCGTTCTCCCTCCACGGGCTCACGGGAAGGGAGCGACGCCGACCCCACATGGTCCGTGCTCCAGGGTTCACCCGGTTCGCCCGGGACGAAAGCCGTGACGACCGTTGTGTCGCTCACGCAGCTCCGTCAGCGCGTGTCGAGCACCAGGTAGCCCTCGGCGAGGCGGTCCTCGCCGAAACCGGCGGCCTTGGCCTGCACCCGGCCCCACGCCCACATGCGTCCGCGCAGGTCCTCCATGTGCGCGGTCTGGCTCTCGTGGGCGAGCAGGGCCTCGACCTTGCGCTGGTAGGCGTCGGTCGTGTCGATGTAGGTGTCGGCGCCCTCCCCCATGTGCGTGATCCAGAGCTCGCCGACGGTGTGGGCCGTGAGCCCCTCGTCGGCCAGCAGCTCGGGGTGGGCGAAGGGGTTGCGGGCGTCCGGGTAGACCGCGCACATCACGGCCTCGCCGACCGCCGTGTGGTCGGGGTGGCTGCCGTACATCGAGCGCAGGTTGCGCGTCGGTGACGACGTCACGACCCGGTCGGGACGCACGGTGCGGATGACGCGGGTGAGGTCGCGCCGCAGCTCGTGGGTGACGTAGACGCGCCCGTCGGGCCAGCCGAGGAAGTGCAGGTCGGTGACGCCGAGGATCGCCGCCGCCGCGGTCTGCTCCTTGCGGCGCAGCACGGCCATGTCGGGGCGGCTGATGCCTTCGTCGAACCCGCCCGCGTCGCCGTCGGTGACGAGGCAGTAGGACACCTCGTGTCCGTCGCCGGTCCAGGTGGCCACCGAGCCGCCGCTGCCGAAGTCGATGTCGTCGGGGTGGGCGACCATGATGAGGATGCGCACGCGCGTTTCTACCCCACCGGGGGCTCGGCGAGTCGCCGATACAGCGGACGCAACACCTCGCGGGCGTCGACACCGTCCACGTCGAGCGGCGGCAGCTCGTCCAGCAGGGCCTCCGGATCGGGCGCGAGACGGGCCGCGCGCTCGGGCGGGCCGGGCACCGGGACGCCCGGGCCGTGGAAGCGATCGAGCAGGTCCTCGAGGGCCGTCGGGGTGCCCGCGCCCGCGTCGCGGCGGTCGCGCAGCGCCGCGAGCAGGGTCGCCCGGTCGCGGCCGCGCCAGCGCAGCAGCGCGAACGGGTCGACGTCGAACTCCTCGGCCGCCAGGTAGGCGACGGCGGCGAGGTGCTTGCACGGCACCGACCAGTCGGGGCACGAGCAGTCCATCGGCAGCTCGCCCGACCCCTGCGGGAAGAGCGAGAGGCCCACGCCGGCGAGGACGGCCTCGAGGTCGTCGGGCACCTCGCCGGCGAGCAGGGCCGCGGCGTACCAGGAGTCGGCGGCCAGCGCGTCGAGCACGGCCTCCCAGGCCTCGTCGGCGAAGGGCCGCAGCCCGATCCGGGCGCGATAGGGTTCGTCGCGGCTGCCCTGCACGGTCGCGGTGATCGCGCCGGGCTCGATCGCGAGGTCGACGACCTGACCGGCCCGCGCGTAGGTCTTGCCACGGTCGAGGCGCCCGCCCACGCCCAGCTGCGTCAGCACGGCGAGGAAGCGCCCCGACCACCAGGACTCTCCGATCGCGCCCCGGCGGCTGCGGGCCACCAGGCCGTCCTCGACCTTCTTGCGAGGGCCGAAATCGTCGAACCTCTCCGAGAAGCGCGGACCCGAGCGCTGCTCACGCACCATCGTCGTCCTCCTCCCCCAGGTCGTCGTCGGGCTCGTCGGGCTCGGTGTCGAGGGAGAGAACGCGGGCCAGGTCGTCGGTGGACAGGTCGGCCAGCCAGTCCTCGCCGTCGCGCACCGCGAGGTCGGCCAGGGCGCGCTTGCCGGCGACGAGGTCGTCGATGCGCTCCTCCAGCGTCCCCGCCGTGACGAGCTTGCGGACGCCCACGGTGCGCTTCTGGCCGATGCGGTAGGCCCGGTCGGTGGCCTGGTCCTCGACAGCGGGGTTCCACCACCGGTCGAGGTGCACGACGTGCTGGGCGGCGGTGAGCGTGATCCCGGTACCCCCGGCGCGCAGGGAGAGCAGGAAGAGCGACGGGCCCTCGCCGGACTGGAAGCGCTGCACCATCCCGTCCCGGGCCTTCCGGCTGACGCCGCCGTGCAGCCACGCCACCTCGGTGTCGAAGCGGGCGGCCAGGTGCGGGGCGAGCATGTCCCCGAACGCCGCGAACTGCGTGAACAGCAGCGCCCTGTCCCCGGCGGCGAGCACCTCGGCGAGGATCTCCTCGAGCCGCGCGATCTTCCCCGACCGCCGGCCGATCGGGGAGCCGTCGTGCAGCAGCAGCGCGGGGTGGTTGCACACCTGCTTGAGCTTCGTCATCGCCGCGAGCACCCGGCCGCGGCGCTCGATGCCCGGCTTCACGTCGTCGATCGTGTCGAGCATCTGGTCGACGACGACGCGGTAGAGCGAGGCCTGCTCGCCGGTCAGGCCGCAGCGCTCGATCGTCTCGATCTTGTCCGGCAGGTCGTCGACGACCGTCGGGTCGGTCTTGAGACGGCGCAGCAGGAAGGGTCGCGTGCGCCGGCGCAGGTCCTCGGCGACGTCGGTACGTCCGTGGCGCTCGACGGGGACGGCGTAGCGCTCGCGGAACGCCGAGGCCGTGCCGAGCATGCCGGGGTTGACCGCATCCATGATCGACCACAGCTCGGCGAGCCGGTTCTCGACGGGCGTGCCGGTCAGCGCGAGGCGGTGCTCGGCGTCGAGGCGGCGCACGGCCTTCGCGCCGCGCGAGCGGTTGTTCTTGACCATCTGGGCCTCGTCGAGCACGACGCGGTGCCAGGCGACGCCCGCGAGGGCCTCGGAGTCGCGGACCAGCGTGCCGTACGAGGTGACGACGAGGTCGGCGTCGGCGGCCGCCCCGGCGGGGTCGGTGCGCCCGGCGCCGTGGTGCACGGCGACGCGCAGGTCGGGGACGAAGCGCTCGGCCTCCCGGCGCCACGTGGAGACCACCGAGGTGGGGCAGACGAGCAGGGTCGGGCCGGGTGCGTCCGCGCCACGTTCGTGGCTCTCCAGCGCCAGGACCTGCAGCGTCTTGCCCAGGCCCATGTCGTCGGCGAGCACACCACCGAGGCCCAGGCGGGCGAGGAACGCCAGCCAGGACAGCCCGCGGCGCTGGTAGGGCCGCAGCGTGGCGTGCACGCCGGGCGGGTCGTCGAGCGGCTCGAGGGACGACCCGCCCGCGAGGAGGTCGCCGAGCGCCCCGTCGAGGCGCAGCTCCTCCACGGGCAGCGGCGCCGGGACGTCGTCGGGGTGCGTGACGGCGAGGTGCAGGACGTCGCCGACGCTCGGGTGGTCGCGCCGTTCGGCGAGGAAGGCGAGCCCGTCCCGCAGCCGGTCCGGGTCGACGGCGACCCAGCGCCCCCGCAGGCGCACCAGCGGCGCCTTCGCGCGCACGAGCGCGTCCATCTCGTCGTCCGACAGGGCCTCGCCGTCGACCGCGAGGCGCCAGGAGAAGTCGACGAGGTCGTCGCGGCGCAGCCGGGCGCTGGTGGTGACGACACCCTCGGGCCCCTCGGCCTGCCCGGCGCCGACGAGCCCGAGGCGCGCCGGCCCGCCGCGCCAGCCCGCGGGCAGCAGCACCCCGAAGCCGGCGCGATCGAGATCGGCGGCGACATGGGCGAGGAAGTGGTGCGCGCCGGCGAGGTCGAGGTCCATGCCGGTGGGCCGCGGGGTGCGCAGCGCGTCGCCGATCTCGGGGTAGACGCGCGCGGCGCGGCCGAGCTCGCCGAGCAGCAGGTCGGCGGGGTCGTCGAGCCAGCGGCGCAGGGCGGTGGAGTCGCGCCACACGGTGCCGGCGTCGACGGTGAGGCTGGGGTCCTGGGCCGACTGGAGGGCGAAGGTCAGCCGGAACAACGGCTCGGGATCCTCGACGGCGTGCCCGAGGTGGTCGACCACCACCTCGTCCAACCGGAACGACGCCCGCGCCGGGCCGGCGTGCGGCGCGCCGACGACGGCCCAGCGGCGCAGGCCGGCCAGGAGGGTGGCGGGCGGGGACGTCCCGCCGAGCACGGGCTCGGCGCCCAGCGCGTGCGCCCAGTCCGGGGCCGACGCGAGCTCCTCGGTGCCCGTGATCCGAGCGCGCGCGTGGGCGTCGACGGCCGCGGCCAGGGCGGCCTCGACGACGGCGGCCGCGGTCGGTGGGTCCTCCCCGGGCACGCGCTCGCACCGGCACACCGGGGGCAGCGCCGCGGCGAGGGTGTCCGCGGCCACGAGATCGGGGCCCTGGAGCACGGGGTGCCAGACGAGGCCGTGCCCGTCCCCGTCCCCCGCCTCGTCCGGGGCGGGCAGGACGCGTCCCCGGACGATCAGGTCGGTGGCGAGGGCGTCGACGGCCCGCAGCGCCGCCACCGAGGGGCTCGCCCGGGTGCCGGCGGGGGCGACCGGCGGCGCCGCGCCGGGCGGGAGCTCGAGGACGGGGACCGACCAGTCGGCGAGGACGGCGGCGCCGGGGCCGGAGGCGTTGTCCCGGGGTTCCTCGCGCTCGAGGTCGTCGGAGTCGCGCGGGGCATCGGGGTCGGAGGGCAGGGCGAGCACCGCGACGCCCGCCGTCGCGGCGCCGCCGGTGCCCCACACCGCCGCCAGGCGCTCGGCCGGCACCGCGAAGGGATGGGGCCGGGCACCGCGGCGCGCACGGCTCGCGGTGCGCACCGGCCGCTCGGGATCCTCGGCCCACAGGCAGACGCCGCGTCCGGGCGACCACAGGGCGTGCAGCGCGAGCACGCCCCCCATTACACCTGCACGGAGCCGTCGACGACGCGGACGGGGACCTCGGTGAGCCCGGAGGCGGCGGGGCCCTTGCGCAGCGCGCCGGTGGCGCCGTCGAACTGGCTGAAGTGGTTCGGGCAGGTGATGACGCCGTTCTGGGGCGGGTCGACCGTGGTGCCCTGGTGCGGGCAGGAGGCGTCGAAGCCCTTGACCGTCCCGGCCGTGGGCTGGACGAGCAGGATCGTCTGCTCGCCCTTCGTGACGATCGTGCCGCCGCCCACCGGGATCCGGGCCAGCGGCGTGCCGCCGGCGGCCGTCGTCGGGGGCGCGGCCTGCGTCGGGGTGCCGGGCTGGAACTCTCCGGCGTCCGAGGAGCACGCGGCCAGCGCGCCCGGCGCCGCGAGGGCGGCAGCGAGCCCGCAGAGGACCGTGCGGCGGTTGGGACCGGTGGTGGTGGACACCGAGACCTCCATGATCGTGGTGGTGCGACCAGTCTGCCCGCCGCCCCCGTCACCGCCGGGTGAGGGTCTGTGAGCGAACTTCGGGGCTATAGGCCCGAAGTTCACTCACGTGGGGTCAGGGGGTGGGTTCCTCGGGGAGGGCGAGGAGGCCCTCGATGACGTCCTCGAGCGTCGGGCCGGCGACGTGCGGGCGGGCGACGGAGTCGGGGATCCGGCCCTCGAGACGCTCGCAGAACCCGCCGAGCAGGCCGGCCGAGATCGCGCCGTGCACGTCCCACGAGTGGACGGCGACCAGGGCGGTGCGGGCGGGCGCGGTGGCGATCCGGTCGCACGCCCAGTGGTAGACCGCCGGCGGCGGCTTGAACTGCTTCAGCTCCGCGCACGACATGACGTCGGTGAACAGGTCACGGACGCCGCCGGCCTCCAGCGCCGCCCCGGCGACCTCCGCCGAGCCGTGCGTGAACCCGTAGGCGGGCACCCCGGCCTCGGCCAGGCGCCGCAGCGCGGGCGCGACGTCGGGGTGCACGGGCAGCTCGCGGAACCCGTCGAGCACCGATGCGACCTGGTCGTCGGTGAGGTCGCGCCCGCTGGTGCGCCGCAGCATGTCGGCGGCGACGGTGGCGAACGGCGGGGCCTCGCCGGCGAGCGTCATCGCCATGCCCTGGTGCAGGAGGCGGGCGAAGAACAGCCACACCTCGTCCTCGGGCCGGCCCAGCGCGGCGAAGCGCGGGCGCAGACCCTCGAGCTGCAGGCAGGTCTCGAACAGGTCGAAGAGCACGACCTGGGGACGGCGGGCGGGTGCGGTCATACGTGAGCAGTTTCCGCCCCTCCGAGGGCGGAAACCACTCACGTACCGGAGAGCTCGCGCAGGACGCGGCGCGGCCAGGCGGGGCCGCCGTAGACGAAGCCGGTGTAGGCCTGGACGAGCGTGGCGCCGGCGTCGAGCCGGGCGCGTGCCTCGGCGCCCGAGTCGATCCCGCCGACCGACACCAGGGTCAGCCGGTCCCCCACGCGCTCCCGCAGGCGCGCCAGCACCGCCCGCGCGGGCTCCACCAGCGGCGCGCCCGAGAGCCCGCCGGAGCCCGCGGCGCTGACGAGGTCGGGCGGCGAGGCCAGCCCGGCGCGCGCGACCGTCGTGTTCGTCGCGACGATCCCGTCGAGGCCCTGGGCCACCGCGAGGTCGGCGACGGCGTCGACCCCCTCGTCGTCCAGGTCCGCGGTGATCTTCACGAGCAGCGGGGTCGCGCCGACCTCGGAGCGCACCGCCGCGAGCAGCGGCTCGAGCGCGTCGACGCCCTGCAGATCGCGCAGGCCCGGGGTGTTCGGGGAGCTGACGTTGACCACCACGTAGTCGGCGTGCGGGCCGAGCACCCGCGCGGAGTACCGGTAGTCGGCGACGGCGTCCGTCGCGGTCTTGGAGCGCCCGATGTTGACCCCGACCACGGTCCCGGCGCCCCGCGCGCGGACGGCGGCCAGGCGCGCGGCGACGACGTCGGCGCCTGCGTTGTTGAAGCCCATCCGGTTGATCAGCGCCCGGTCGGCGGGCAGCCGGAAGAGCCGCGGCCGCGGGTTCCCGGGCTGCGGGCGGGCGGTCACGGTGCCGACCTCGACCGCCCCGAACCCCAGACGCGCGAGCCCGCGCACGCCCTCGGCGTCCTTGTCGTAGCCCGCCGCGACCCCGAGCGGGTTGGCGAAGCGCAGGCCCATCGCCGTGACCGGAGCCGACACCTCACCGGCCGGGAGCAGCGGCGTCGCCGCCCGGAGCGCCGTCACCCCGACCCGGTGGGTGAGCTCGGCGGGCACCCGGGTCGCGACGTGACGGAAGAGCAGGTCGTACGGGTTCATGCTCCCGCGGCGTCCGCTCCGGCCCGGTGGTACTGCGCGTGCAGCCGGCGCAGGGCCGTCACACCGCGCGCCGCGTGGCCCCGGTCGACGGCCTGGAGCGCCGAGATCGTCAGGTACTCGTCGTCGGGCAGGTCGAGACGGGCGAACTGGGCGCCATCGGGGAAGCTCACCGCGACGACCTCCGACCAGGGCATCCGGCGCGTGAGGATCGTCGCCCGCACCTCGACCCCGCCCGGCCCGGCCCGCAGGCGCGGGCGGGTGAACAGCAGGGCGCAGCCGGCGAGGATCGTGCCGAGCACGACCATCGCGATCTGGTCGGCGGGGCGGAAGTTGAAGCCCGAGGACTCGACGAACACCAGCAGCGCGCCGACGCCGAAGAACGCGAACAGGAACACGGCCACGCCCCAGGCCACCCAGCGGATGCGCACGGGGCGGACCTCGAGCTCGACCTCGCCGATGTCGACCGGCTCGACGGGCGCGGTCACGTCGCCAGCCCCCGCAGCGTCAGCGCCGCGTCCAGCGCCGCGACGGTGGCCTCGAAGCCCTTGTCCTCGGTCGACGTCGGGGTGCCCGCGCGCTCCCAGGCCTGCTCCTCGGTCTCGACGGTGAGCACGCCGTTGCCGACCGGGGTGCGGGCGTCGAGCCCCACCCGGAGCAGGCCCGCGGTGACGGTGTCGCAGACGTAGTCGAAGTGCGGCGTCGATCCGCGGATGACGACACCGAGCCCGACGACGGCGTCGTGACCCTCGGCGAGGCCCTGGCAGACGACCGGGAGCTCCATCGCGCCGGCCACGTGGACGACGGTCGGCTCGGACACCCCGGACTTCGCCGCGGCGTCGCGGGCCCGCTCGAGCAGGACGTCGGTGATCGCCGAGTTCCAGCGCGTCACCGCGATGCCCAGGCGCAGGCCGGAGGCGTCGGGGACGGAGGCGTCGGGACGCCCGGTGCCGCTCACGAGCGCCCACCCACCGCCGGCCGGTCGGTGTCGGCGGGCTGCGCCACGACACCGTCCTCCTCGCCGTCGAGGCCCTCGAGGTCGTGGCCCATGCGGTCGCGCTTGGTGCGCAGGTAGCGCAGGTTCTCGGGCGTCGCGCGGGAGGGCAGCGAGACGCGGCCGAGGATCTGCAGGCCGTAGCCCTCGAGCCCGGCGCGCTTCTCGGGGTTGTTGGTCAGCAGACGCATGCTCGTGATGCCCAGGTCGGCGAGGATCTGGGCGCCCGTGCCGTAGTCGCGAGCGTCCGCGGGCATGCCGAGCGCGAGGTTGGCGTCCACGGTGTCCGCCCCGGCGTCCTGGAGCTGGTAGGCCTGCAGCTTGTGGATCAGGCCGATCCCCCGGCCCTCGTGGCCGCGCACGTAGAGGACGACCCCGCGGCCCTCGGCGACCACCGCGGCCATGGCGGCGTCGAGCTGGGGACCGCAGTCGCAGCGCCGCGAGCGCAGGACGTCGCCGGTGAGGCACTCGGAGTGCACGCGGACCAGGACGTCCTCGCCGTCGCCGAGATCGCCGTGGACGAGGGCGACGTGCTCGATGCCGTCGAGCAGCGAGTCGTAGCCGTAGGCCACGAACTCGCCGTGGTCGGTGGGGATGTTGGCGTGCGCGACCTGCACGACCTGCTTCTCCGACCGGCGCCGGTAGGCGATCAGGTCCTTGATCGTGATGAGCGAGAGCTCGTGCTCGTCGGCGAAGACCTGGAGCTCCTCGAAGCGCGCCATGTCGCCGTCGTCCTTCTGCGAGACGATCTCGCAGATCGCGCCGGCGGGCTCCAGCCCGGCCAGGCGCGCCAGGTCGACCGCGGCCTCGGTGTGCCCGGGGCGGCGCAGGACGCCGCCGTCGCGGGCGCGCAGCGGCACGAGGTGCCCGGGGCGCGCGAGGTCGGTGGGCCCGGACTCCGGGTCGGCCAGCACGCGGATGGTGTGCGCGCGGTCGGTGCCCGAGATGCCGGTGCCGATGCCCTCGCGGGCGTCCACGGACACGGTGTACGCGGTGCCGTGGCGGTCCTGGTTGATGGAATGGGCCGGCGGGAGGTCCAGCCGGTCGCACGCCTCGCCGGTCAGCGGGACGCAGATGTAGCCCGAGGTGTAGCGCACCATGAACGAGACGAGCTCCGGCGTGGCGTGCTGCGCCGCGAACACGAGGTCGCCCTCGTTCTCGCGGTCCTCGTCGTCGACGACGACGACGGCCTTGCCCGCGGCGATGTCGGCGATCGCCCGCTCGATGTGCTCGAAGCCGTCCACGAACTCCTACTTCCCCTGCGATGTGCCGGCCTGGAAACCCACGAGCCGCTCCACGTACTTGGCGACCACGTCCACCTCGAGGTTGACCGTGGATCCCACGGTGCGCTCCCCCAGGGTCGTCTCCCGCAGCGTGGTCGGGATGAGCCCGACGGCGAACGAGTCGTCGTCGACCTCGGTGACGGTCAGGCTCACGCCGTCCACGGCGATCGAGCCCTTCTCGACGATGTAGCGGGTGAGATCGTTCTCGACCCGGAACCGCAGCGTCGTCCACTGCGCGTGCTCGGTGCGCTCGACGACGGTGGCCGTGCCGTCGACGTGGCCCTGCATGATGTGCCCGCCGAGGCGGTCGCCCGCGGCCACGGCCCGCTCGAGGTTGACGCGCGTCCCGGCCGTCGCGCCCGCCAGGCTGGAGCGGCGAAGCGTCTCGCCCATGACGTCGACGCCGAACTCGTCGGAGGTCGGTTCGGTGACCGTGAGGCACACGCCGTTGACGGCGATGGAGTCCCCGGGGCGGGCGTCGGAGATCACCAGGGGGCCGCGCACGCGCAGGCGCGCCGCGTCGTCCTGTCCGACGACGCCGACGATCTCGCCGATCTCCTCGACGATCCCCGTGAACACTGCGGTCTCCTCGCTGGCTGGTCCGGACGACGCTGCCCGCCCGCCATCATCCTCACGACGTCGTCACCCGGCAGCACCACCGTCGTGACTCCGATCTCACCCCACGCCGAGGTGGACGGACGCCGCCGCGGCCTGGGCGCGCAGCGCCTCGACGGCCTTGTTCGGGTCGTCGGCGCCGTAGACCGCCGAGCCGGCGACGAAGCAGTCGACGCCCGCCTCGGCCGCCTGCTCCACCGTGCTCGCGCTGATCCCGCCGTCGATCTCCACGAGCACGGTCAGGTGCCCGGTGTCGACCAGGCGCCGCGCGGTGCGCACCTTCTCCAACACCTCGGGCATGAAGCTCTGCCCGCCGAAGCCGGGCTCGACGCTCATGACGAGCAGGGTGTCGAAGTCGCGCAGGACCTCGACCCAGTCCTCCAGCGGCGTGCCGGGCTTGATCGACAGCCCGGCCAGGGCGCCCGCCGCCCGGATGTCCCGCGCGCAGCCGCGGGGGTCGTGGGCGGCCTCCGCGTGCACGGTGACGTTGCGCGATCCGATCTCGGCGTACCCGGGGGCCCACCGGTCGGGGTCGTCGATCATCAGGTGGCAGTCGAGCGGGATGGGGGTCGACCGTCCCAGCGCCTCGACCACGGGCAGCCCCAGGGTGAGGTTGGGGACGAAGTGCCCGTCCATGACGTCGACGTGCAGCCAGTCCGCACCCGGGACCGCGGCCGCCTCCTCCGCGAGCCGCGCGAAGTCCGCGGACAGGATGCTCGGGGCGATCATCGGGGTGCGGGACACGTGACGCATGGTAGTGGCCCGTGCGACGGTCGCGGCGTCAGGCGGTCAGGAGGCCGGCGACCTGCCATCCGGAGACCCCGAGCCCGAGCACCCGGCGGAACGGGTTCACCCCGCGGACGAGCTCGTCGAGCCCCCACACGAGCAGCGCCCCGCGTCCGACGAGCACCAGCGTCTCCGCGACGGCGGGATCGGGTACCACGAGGCGGACCACCAGGGCGAGCAGGAAGACCACCAGGGCGGGGTTCGGCCACTGCCCGACGACCCACGGCGCGGAGCCCGGCCCGCCCCGCGTGCGGTCGGCGAGCCACCAGTCGAGGACAGGCCTCACCGCTTGCGCAGGACCGCGGCGTACATCGCGTCGGTGCCGTGGCGGTGGGGCCAGAGCTGGATGCCCGGCGCGCCGTCCGGCAGCCCCGTGTCGGGCACCTCCGGCAGCAGCGCCGGGGTGTCGAGCACCTCGGCGCCGGTCTCCGCCGCGACGGCGGTGACGACGGCGGCGGTCTCGTCGGGGTGCGGCGAGCACGTCGCGTAGGTGACGACGCCGCCCGGGCGCGTGCGCTCGAGTCCGGCGCGCAGGAGCTCGCGCTGCAGCGCCGTGAGCTCGGTGACGTCGTCGGGCAGGCGGCGCCACCGGGCCTCGGGACGCCGGCGCAGCGCGCCGAGACCCGTGCAGGGGGCGTCGACGAGCACGCGGTCGTACGCGGCCTCGGGCAGCGCGAGCTCGCGGGCGTCGCCGGTGTGGACCCGCACCGGCAGGCCCTCGGTCGCCTGCTCGACGAGCCGGGCGCGGTGGGGGGCACGGTCGACGGCGTCGAGGGTCCCACCCTCGATCGCGACGAGCGCCCCGAGCATCACGGCCTTGCCGCCGGGCCCCGCGCACAGGTCGAGCCATCGGGTGTCCTCACCGTCCACCGGTGCGCGCGTGGCCAGGAGCGCGACCAGCTGGCTGCCCTCGTCCTGGACCACGGCCAGGCCCTCGCGGACCGGCGCCAGCTCCCCGGGGTCGCCGCCCTCGGTGAGCAGGACGCCGTAGGGCGAGTAGGGCGACTCCTCGCCGCCGGTGATCGCGGCGAGCTCCTCGGCGGAGATCTCCCCGGGACGGGCGGCGAGGTGCACGGCGGGGCGGGCGTCGTCGGCGGCGAGGGCGGCTGACAACTCCGTGAGCTCCTCCTCACCCCCGAGGGCACGCGCGAAGACCTCGGCGATCCACCGCGGGTGCGCGTGGGTGAAGGCGAGCCGCCCCAGGTCGTCCGACGGCGCGAGCCGCTCCACCCACGCGGCCTCGGTGTGCTCGGCGACCTTGCGCAGCACGGCGTTGACGAAGCCCGTGGGCCGCGATCCGGCCCGGGCGCGCACGAGCTCCACGGCCGCGCCGACCGCGGCGTGCGGGGGGATCCGGGTGCGCAGCAGCTGCTGGGCGCCCAGCCGCAGGGTGTCGAGGACGACGCCGTCGAGGCCGTCGATCGGGCGGTCGACGCAGGCACCGAGGACGGCGTCGAGCAGGCCCTGGGCCCGGCAGGCGCCGTAGGCGAGCTCGGTGGCCAGCGCCGCATCCCGCCCGGAGATCCGCCGCTCGCGCAGCAGGGCGGGCAGGACGAGGTTCGCGTAGGCGGCGTCCTCGCGCACGGCGCGCAGCGTGTCGAGGGCGGCCTCGCGGGCGGGGTCGCCGGTCGGCGGGCGGTTCGGGCCCTGGCGGCCGCGGGGCGGCCCGCTGCGCCGCTTGTCGTCCCGCTTGCGGGGCCCGCGACCCGACCGGTGCCCGCCGGGCGGGACGGAGCTGTCGGTCATCGATACCCCGTCGCTTCGCTCGCCCCGGTCATCGGGACCCCGTCGCTTCGCTCGCCCCGAACCGCTCCCCCGGCTCCGGGCGCACGCCGCGCGCCCAGTCCACGGCGGGCATGGGGCGCTTGCCGCCGGGCTGGACGTCGCCGAGCGCGACCGCGGCGCCAGCCGTCCCGACGAGGACGCGGCCGCGCTCCACGCGGATCGCGCCAGGGTCGAGCCCGCCCTCGCCGGTGGTCAGCACGGGGCCCAGTTTGAGCCGGGCCTCGCGGAAGGTCGTCCACGCCCCGGGGGCGGGCGTCACCGAGCGCACGAGCCGATCCACGGCGGGCGCGGGGTGGGTCCAGACGACGCGGGCGTCGTCGACGGTCACCTTGGGGGCGTAGGACACACCGTCGACCGGCTGGGGCACGGGCGACAGCGTGCCGTCGGCGATGCCGTCGAGGGTGTGCTCCAGCAGGACCGCGCCCGACTCGGCGAGGCGGGCGAGCAGCACGCCGGCGGTGTCGTGGCGGCCGATCTCCTCGGTGACCGTCCCGTACACCGGCCCGGTGTCCATGCCCTCCTCCAGCGCGAACGTGCTCGCCCCGGTGACCTCGTCCCCGGCGCGGATCGCGGCCTGCACCGGCGCGGCCCCCCGCCAGGCCGGGAGCAGGGAGAAGTGCAGGTTCACCCAGCCGTGGACGGGGATGTCGAGGGCCTCGCGGCGCAGGAGGTTGCCGTAGGCCACCACGGGGCAGCAGTCGGGCGCGAGCGCGCGCAGCTGCTCGAGGAACGCGGGCTCGGAGGCCTTCACCGGGGTCAGGACCGGGATCCCGGCCTCGTCGCCCAGGGCGCCGACGGGACTGCGCTGCGGATGCTTCGACCGCCCGACCGGGGCGTCCGGGCGCGTCACGACGGCGACGACCTCGTGGCGGGCGCTCGCGAGAAGACCGCGCAGGGCGGGCAGGGCGGGCTCGGGGGTGCCCGCGAAGACGACGCGCACGTCTCAGGTGGCCCGTCCGAAGAGGGGGTGCGGGCTCGTCTTCACCCTCGGCGGCGCCGCCGGGTCGAACCACGGCGCGCGGCGGATCTCGGCCATCGCCTCGCGCCGCGTCTCGGGGTCGAGCTTGTCGAGGAAGAGCACCCCGTCGAGGTGGTCGGTCTCGTGCTGGATGGCGCGGGCGACCAGCGCGGTGCCCTCGACGGTCTGCGGCTCGCCGTGGAGGTCCCAGCCGGAGGCGACGACGTGCTCGAAGCGGCGGCAGTCGAAGCGCAGCCCGGGGATGGACAGGCAGCCCTCGGGACCGAACTGCTCGGTGTCGTCGGCGGCGTTCCACGTCGGGTTGACCATGTGTCCCTCGACCCCGTCGGCACGGAAGACGAACACCCGCAGGCCGACGCCGATCTGCGGGGCCGCGAGCCCGGCGCCGCCCTCCTCGCGCATCGTCTCGTGCAGGTCCGCGACGAGGGTGCGCAGCTCGCGGTCGAAGTCGACGACGGGCTCGGCCTTCGTGCGCAGGATGGGGTCGCCGAACAGGCGCAGGGGCTGGGCGGTCATCGGTCCTCTCGGCGGGAGACGAGGCGGAGCAGTGCTCGACGACCCGTGGAACGGGGCTTCGACCGTCCAGTCTAGGGAGTGTCGACGCTCAGGGCTTCCAGTCGGGGTCGCGGCCGATGAGCCCCAGCAGCCGGGTCTGCGCGTCGGCGTCGTCTCCCACCGGCACCCGCGCGCCGAACTGCCCGGAACTGCGCAGGACCTCCTCCATCTGTTCCATCCCCTCGACGAGCGGGACGGTGACGGCGGGGTCGAGGCGATCGTCCTGGCCGGTCGCGCGGGCCAGGTCCCAGGTGTGCATGAAGACGTCGGTGGTGTAGATCCGGTCCACCATCGCCGCGAGCTCCATCGTGCCCATGTGCGGGTTCTCGATCGTCCGTCCGGCGACCTCCGGGTCGTCGAGGAGGGCCTGGATCGCCGCGGCGTGGGCGTCCCAGGCGCCGACCGGGTCGTCCGCGGGGTCGGGGCCCGGGGGCAGCGTCACGCCGACCCCGTGCAGGAAGCCCGCGGACCACGTCGTCAGGTGGCCGACGACGTCGCGCGCGGTCCACTCGGGCACCGGCGTCGGCACGTCCCAGTCGGCCACGCCGTGCACCCGATCGGTGAAGACCGCGGCGATGCTGCGGTGGCGGTCGGCGGGGGTCTCGGTGGTCATGATCGCCTCCTCGCGTTCAACCTGTTGGTTGAATACTGGCAGGCGGCAGCCGGATCGACAAGGGGCTCGGGACTACAAGGGGTCGAGCGGGTCGAGCAGCACGCGGACCGGCTCGCGCTCCTTGCGCGCCGAGCGCACGGCCTGGGCGGCGTGCAGCTCGCGGGCCAGCGTGCGGCCCTCGGTGCGGGGGACGCGGACGAGGCAGCGCTCGGCGCCCTCGGTGCGCTCCTCGGCGCCCGGGAGCTTCGTGCCCGGCGGGAGCTCGACGGGGCCCAGCACCTCGACGTCGTCGGGCAGGGCCGCGAGCAGGTCGGCCACCGCGGGGGGCGGGCCGTCGACCGCCGCCAGGCGCATCGCCGGCGGCAGCGACAGCTCGGTGCGCGAGGCGAGCTCGGTGGCGGCGTGCCCGACCGGGTCCCAGCGCACGAGCGCCTGGACCGCGGCCGTCGAGGACTCGGCGATCACGACCACGCGCCCGCCCTCGGACGCCGGCCGCACGAGGGCAGCCGCGCCGAACCAGCGTCGCAGCGTCTCCTCCCCCGCCCGCAGCTCGGGCCGGGCGAGCAGCACGGCGCCGTCGAGCAGCAGCGCCGCGCCGTAGCCGCCGTCGGCGATCGGCTCGGCGCCCGGCGTCGCGACGACCAGGGCGGGCCCGCCGGGCACGGTGTCGAGCACCGGCGCCCCGCCGCCGGAGCTGCGCACCACGGTCTGCGGGAAGGCGCGGCCCAGTTCCTCGGCGGTGCGGGCCGAGCCGACGGCCAGGGCGCGCAGCTGGGGCGAGCCGCAGGCGCCGCAGCGGTAGGCGGCGTCGGGGGTCCCGCACCAGCGGCACGTCGGCACCCCGTCGGCACCCGCCGGCAGCGCCATCGGACCCGCGCAGCGGCGGCAGCGCGCGGGCTCGCGGCAGCGGGCGCAGGCCACGGCGGGCAGGTAGCCGCGGCGCGGGACCTGGACGAGCACCGGCGCGCCGGCAGCGAGGGCCGCCCGGGCCGCTTCGAACGCCACGCCCGGCATGCGGGCCGCCCGCGACGCGGGATCGCGCAACAGCTGGCGGTCGTCCTCGCCGATCGAGGTGACCCGGGGCCCGCGGGCGCGGACTCCTGCGCGGTCGGCGACGACGTCGTGGGCCCAGCCGCTCGCGACGAGCAGGGCGGCCTCGGCGGTGCGCGCGAAGCCCGCCACGAGCAGCGCGGCGCCGTCGCGGTGCGCGCGGGTCATGGCCACGTCGCGGGCGTGGGGGTAGGGCGCGCGGGGCTCGGCGAGCGTGTCGTCGCCGTCGTCCCACACCGCGATCAGGCCCGGGTCGACCACCGGCGCGAACGCGGCGGCGCGGGTACCGACGACGATGCGCACCTGCCCGCGCGCCACGGCCAGCCAGCGCCGGTAGCGCTCGGCGGGCCCGAGGTCGGCGGCGAGGGCGACGACGGCGTCCGCGCCCGCCACGGCCTCGCAGGCGGCCTGGACGCGGTCGAGGTCGCGGCGGTCGGGCACCACGAGCACCGCGCCCCGCCCGGCCGCGGCCGTGGTGGCGGCGGCCTCGGCGAGCCGGGCGGGCCACTCCTCGCCCGGCAGGGCCTGCCACACGGCGTGCGCGGGCCGGTGCGCCGCGAGGGCCTCGAGGAGCGCCGGCCCCCGGGGGTAGGCGCCCCAGCCGTGCTGCTCCGGTGCCTCCGGGGCCGGCCGCTCGGCCGGCGTCTCCGCCTCGACCCGCGCGTGACGGGGCGGCACCGCGAGGCGCAGGACGTCGGCGAGCGTCCCGGCGTAGCGGTCGGCGACGGCCCGGCAGAGCCCGGCGAGCTCGGGGCCGAGGACCGGTTCCGGGGAGACGACCTTCTCCAGCCAGCCCAGGCGGCCGGTGTGCTCGCTGGTGTCCTCCCGCGCGAGCACGAAGCCGTCGACCAGCCGGCCGGCGAACCGCACCCGCACCCGCGCGCCGGGGACCGCCTGGTCGGCGAGCTGCTCGGGCACCTGGTAGTCGAACGGCCGGTCGAGGTGCGCGAGGTTCACGTCGACGGCCACCTGCGCCACCGGGCGCTCGGTGGCGGGCAGGCGCTCGTTGCGCAGGGGCTTGCGAGGCTTCTTCTCCGCCGGCGCGGGCTCGGGTTCCGGCGCGGGCGGGCGCTCGGGCGCGGCGAACAGCGCGTCGCCCGCCTCACCCACCGTCACGACCTCACGTCTACCAGAGCGGTGCGACGCGCCCGGACGCCGGAGCAGCCGGAGCGCGCCTCGGTTCCGGCGAAGGGAGCCGCTCGCCGCTCTAGCCACGTGAAGGGCACCTTCGCGCGGAATCGGTGATCGCGCGTCGGTTCGGCGAAGGGAGCCGCTCGCCGCTCTTGCGGCGCGAAGGGCACCTTCGGCCGGAACCGGAACCCGGCGCCGCCCCCCGACGCACGACGTCCCGGCACCTCGAGGTGCGAGGTGCCGGGCCGTCGTGCGTCCGGCTCGCGAGGATGCGGAAATACTCGCGGTCAGTGCAAGCGAGGACGCAGGGCTTGCACCGGGAGGTGCAGTTCTAGGTCGCGATCGACTTCAGGGCGTCGGCGCGGTCGGTGCGCTCCCAGGGGAGGTCGAGGTCGTCGCGGCCGAAGTGGCCGTACGCCGCGGTCGGCTGGTAGATCGGGCGCAGCAGCTGAAGGTCGCGCACGATCGCGCCGGGGCGCAGGTCGAAGACCTCGTGGATGGCCTTCTCGATCTTGGCCGGGTCGACCTGGGCCGTCCCGAAGGTCTCGACGAACACGCCCACGGGCTCGGCCTTGCCGATCGCGTAGGCGATCTGGACCTCGACGCGCTTGGCCAGGCCGGCGGCCACGATGTTCTTGGCCACCCAGCGCATGGCGTACGCCGCGGAGCGGTCGACCTTCGACGGGTCCTTGCCCGAGAAGGCACCGCCGCCGTGGCGGGCGTAGCCGCCGTAGGTGTCGACGATGATCTTGCGGCCGGTCAGGCCGGCGTCGCCCATCGGGCCGCCGGTGACGAAGCGGCCGGTCGGGTTGACCAGGACGCGGGTGTTCGACGAGTCGAGGTCGATCCCCTCGAGCACCGGGTTGATGACCTTGGACTTGATGTCCGGGGTCAGCAGGTTGTCCAGGTCGATGTCGGCCGCGTGCTGCGTCGACAGGACCACGGTCTCCACGCCGACGGGCTTGTCGTCGTCGTAGGCGATGGTGACCTGGGTCTTACCGTCCGGGCGCAGGTAGGGCAGCGTGCCGTCGCGGCGGACCGCGGTGAGCTTGCGCGCCAGGCGGTGCGCCAGCCCGATGGGCAGCGGCATGAGCTCGGGGGTGTCGGCGTCGGCGTAACCGAACATCAGGCCCTGGTCGCCCGCGCCCTGTCGCGCGATCTCGTCCTCGGAGCCCTCGACGCGGGTCTCGTAGCCCTCGTCGACACCCTGCGCGATGTCCTTCGACTGGGCGCCGATGGAGATCGACACACCGCAGCTCTCGCCGTCGAAGCCCTTGGCCGACGAGTCGTAGCCGATGTCGAGGATGGTCTTGCGGACGACGTCCACGTAGTTGACCTGGGCGTTGGTGGTCACCTCGCCGGCGACGTGCACCTGGCCCGTGGTGACCATCGTCTCGACCGCGACGCGGCTCTTCGGGTCCTGCGCCAGCAGAGCGTCCAGGATGCCGTCGCTGACGGCGTCACAGATCTTGTCCGGGTGGCCTTCGGTGACGGATTCGCTGGTGAACAGACGCCTAGCGGGCACAATTTCTCCCTGCCTCGACAATGGGACCCGTCCACACTAACGGCATCCCGCCGTGACGCGGCGTCGCTGACCTGCCTGAATGCCACGCCTGTCACAGAACGGTTGTGTTCATGGACAGCTCGTGAGATTGGCCCGATCAGCGCAGTCGCTGCGCCACGGCGTCCCACACCCGCGCCGAGAGGGCCGCCTTCGACCCCATGGGCAGGGGCTCCGAGGTGCCGTCGGCACCCAGGAGCCAGCCCTCGTTGTCCTCCATCTCGAACGCCCGTCCGGCGCCCACGGCGTTGACCACGAGCAGGTCGCAGCCCTTGCGCTCGAGCTTGGCCCGTCCCAGGTCGAGCACGCTGCTGTGCTCGTCACCGGTCTCCGCGGCGAAGCCCACGACGAGGCGTCCGGGGACGTCCTGCGCGACGAGGTCGCGGAGGATGTCGGGGTTGCGCGTGAGGGGGACCGACGTCGGCTCGCCGTCCCCTTTCTTGATCTTCGCGGTGGCGAGGTCGGTGGGCCGGAAATCGGCCACGGCGGCGGCCATCACCACGACGTCGGCGGCCTTCGCGGCGTCGAGCACGGCCTCGCGCATCTCGCGGGTGGTCTGCACCCGGCGGACGTCGACCGCGGCGGGCGGATCGAGGTCCGCGATCGTGCCGGCGACGAGCGTCACATCGGCGCCGCGCTGGGCCGCGACCCGGGCCAGCGCGTACCCCTGACGGCCCGACGAGCGGTTGCCCAGGGTGCGCACGGGGTCGAGCGGCTCGGCGGTGCCGCCGGCCGAGACGACCACGCGGCGGCCCTCGAGGTCCCGCGGCAGCGGGAACGGCTGGTCGTCCGTCAGACCCCACTCGAGCAGGAGGCGGGCGAACTCGGCGATCTCGGCGGGCTCGGGCAGACGCCCCGGGCCGGAGTCGGCGCCGGTGAGCCGGCCGGAGGCGGGCTCGAGGACGACGGTGCCGCGGCGGCGCAGGGTGGCGACGTTGTCGACGGTCGCCGGGTGCTCCCACATCTCGGTGTGCATCGCGGGGACGGCCAGCACCGGACATCGCGCGGTGAGCAGCGTCGAGGTCAGCAGGTCGTCGGCGCGCCCGTGCGTCATCCGGGACAGCAGGTCCGCGGTGGCGGGCGCGAGCACGACGAGGTCGGCACGCCGCCCGAGGGCGACGTGCTCCACCTCGGCGACGTTCTCGAACACCCCGGTGAGCACGGGGCGCCCGGAGAGCGCCTCGAACGTGGCGGCCCCGATGAACTCCAGGGCCGCCCGGGTGGCCACCACCTGGACGTGGTGGCCGGCCTCGCGCAGGCGCCGGAGCACCTCGCAGGCCTTGTAGGCGGCGATGCCGCCCGAGACCCCGAGAACGATCTCCCGGGGTCGGGTGGACTCCTCGGTCACTCGCCCTCGGTGTGCTCGAGCAGGCCGGCGTGGATCTCGCGCATGGCCACCGACAGCGGCTTCTCGCGCGGGCCGGGCTCGACGAGCGGGCCCACGTACTCGAGGAGGCCCTCGCCCAGCTGGGCGTAGTAGTCGTTGATCTGGCGGGCGCGCTTGGCCGCGTAGATGACCAGCGCGTACTTCGAGCTCACCGTCTCCAGCAGCTCATCGATCGGAGGGTTGGTGATGCCCTCCGGCCCCTCGATGATGCCGGATCGTCCGATGGGAATGCTCACTCGCTCGCTCCTGCGGGGGTGGCGCCGGACTCAAGACCGGTCCGGCGGGTCGGTGCGGTCCCCCGACCTGCACGGCTGACGGGAGGACCGGCGCTCAACTCTACCAACCGGTGCGCGGTCTCCCCGACGTCGTGGTTGACGACGGTGACGTCGAACTCGCTGGCCGCGGCCAGTTCCTCGCGCGCGGTCGCCAGACGGCGGTCGACGACCTCCGTGGCCTCGGTGCCGCGACCGATCAGCCGGCCGACCAGCACCTCCCACGAGGGAGGCTCGAGGAACACGAACAACGCGTCCGGGCGCTGCTCACGCACGGCCCGGGCCCCGGCGAGGTCCAGCTCGAGCAGGACGGGTTCGCCCCGCGCGAGGTGCTGGTCCACCGGAGCCCGTGGCGTGCCCGAACGGTGCATGCCGCGGTGGATCTCCGCCCACTCGAGCAGCTCGCCCTCGGCGATCATGCGGTCGAACTCCTCGGCCGTGACGAAGTGGTAGTCACGACCGTCGACCTCGCCGGGGCGCGCGGCTCGGGTGGTCGCCGAGACGCTGAACCACAGCGGCGCGGCGATCCGTCGCAGTTCCGCGACGACCGTGCTCTTGCCGACCCCCGACGGCCCGGCCAGCACCATCAGCCGACCGGGCCCGTGCGTCGGGGGTGCGGTCACCGGCTCACTCGCCGGAGAACTCGTCGAGCAGGGCCTTGCGCTGCCGCTCCCCCAGACCGCGCAGGCGACGGCTGGGTGCGATCTCCAGGCGCTCCATGATCTGCTGGGCGCGCACCTTGCCCACGCCCGGCATGGCCTCGAGCAACGCCGAGACCTTCATCTTGCCGAGCACCTCGTCCGAGTCGGCCTGCTCGAGCACCTCGGAGAGGCTGGTGCCTCCACGCTTGAGGCGCTCTTTGAGCTCGGCCCGGGCACGGCGAGCGGCGGCGGCCTTCTCGAGCGCCGCGGCCCGCTGCTCCTCGGTCAGCTCGGGTAATGCCACGTTCTCCTCCGAAGGTCGTGACGACGGGCTCCGGTCGGGTGTGACCGGCTCCCGTGGTGGCGTATTGGCTTGCCCAGTGATGGCGAACGTACCCCCCGCGGCCCGCTCCGACAGTCCGTGGGGCGGGAGTGTCCGCAGGTCGGACGGCTGTGGCGCCCACCGGCTCGTGATCGTCCGATCAGCGGCGTCACACGGCCGGGCTACCCCGTCAGCGACCCGTTCAGCGCTCCGACCGCAGCTCTCAGCGCTCCGAGGTCGGGGCCGGCGGTGAGGACCTCCCGGGCGCTGACGGGCACGACCGGTCCGGTGCCGCCGCCGAGCGCGTCGGTCGCGCCGAACGCGGCCGCCACGTCGGCGGGCGTCCCACCCTGCGCGCCCAGCCCCGGGACGAGGACGGGGCCGTCGAGGGCGGAGAGGTCGAGACCGTGGTCGCGGCCGGTGGTGCCCCGGGTCAGCCCGACGACCGCGCCGGCAGACCCGTCCCCGGGGCCGTCGCGGTGCGCCGCGTTGTGCTCCGCGAGGGCGTCGATCACCGACTGGGCGACCTCGCGCATACGGCGCCCACCACCCGGGGTGTCCGACCCACACGACCCCGCGACCCGCGCCTGCGCCGCCTGCACGCCCGCGGCCTCGGGGTTGGACGTCCGCGCGAGCACGAACACGCCGCGCCCGGTGGCGACCGCGAGGTCCAGGGCCGGGGCGAGGGAGCCGACGCCGAGGTAGGGCGAGAGCGTCAGGGCGTCGGCGGCGAGCGGAGCGTCGTCGGCCAGCCAGGCCCGGGCGTAGCCGGCCATCGTCGAGCCGATGTCGCCGCGCTTGGCGTCCGCCACCGTGAGCACGCCGGCCTCGCGGGCGTCGGCCAGCGTGCGCTCGAGGGCCGCGAGCCCGGCGGCGCCGTACACCTCGTAGAGCGCCACCTGGGGCTTGAGCAGCGCCACGTGCCCGGCGAGCGCCTCGACCACGCCCCGGGAGAAGCGCTCCACCCCGGCGGCGTCGGCGTCCAGGCCCCAGGCCGTCAGCAGGCCGGGGTGCGGGTCGATGCCGACGCAGAGCGGGCCGTGGGCCGCGACCGCCTCGCGCAGCCGGTGACGGAACGGGGCTCTGCCGACCGGGCCCTGGCTCATGGGGCTGGGGCTCACGAGCCGGCCACCCCCGCGGGCTGGGGCACCTCGACCGTGAGGGTCGCCGCGTCCCGGGCGCGCGCCTCGGCGAGGCGGGCGTGCAGAACCTGCAGCGACGTCACCCCGACCTCGCCGCGGATCGCCGCCTCGACGGCCTGCACGGCAGCCGCGGCCCCCTGGACGGTGGTGACGCACGGGACGCCGACGTCCAGGCAGGCGGCGCGGATCTCGTAGCCGTCGATACGGGGCCCGGAGTGACCGACCGGGGTGTTGACCACCAGGTCCACCTCCCCGGCGACGATCCGGTCGACGATCGTCGGCAGGCCGTCGCCGCCCTCGAAGTGCTTGCGCACGACCTCGCACGGGATGCCGTTGCGCTCCAGGACGCTCGCCGTCCCGGCCGTCGCGAGGATCGCGAAGCCGAGGTCGGCGAGCCGCTTCACCGGGAAGATCAGCGAGCGCTTGTCACGGTTCGCGACCGAGACGAACACGTGGCCCGACACCGGCAGCGGCCCGGCGGCCGCGGCCTGCGCCTTGGCGAACGCGATGGAGAACGCGCGGTCGATACCCATGACCTCGCCGGTGGACTTCATCTCCGGGCCGAGCAGGGAGTCGACGCCACGGCCGTCGGGGCGGCGGAACCGGTGGAAGGGCAGCACCGCCTCCTTCACGGCCACGGGGTGCTCGCGGGGCAGGTCGGTGCCGTCGCCGACCGCGGGCAGTTGGCCTTCCTCGCGCAGGCCGGCGATCGTGGCGCCGAGCATGATCCGCGAGGCGGCCCCGGCGAGGGCCACGCCCGTGGCCTTGGAGACGAACGGGACCGTCCGCGAGGCGCGGGGGTTCGCCTCGAGCACGAAGAGCACGTCGTCCTTGAGCGCGTACTGCACGTTCATCAGCCCGCGCACCCCCAGCCGGCGGGCCAGGGCGACGGTCGACTCCCGCACGGTCGCGAGCTCGGCGCCCCCGAGCGTGATCGGCGGCAGCGCGCACGACGAGTCGCCGGAGTGCACCCCGGCCTCCTCGATGTGCTCCATGACCCCGCCGAGGTAGACCTCGCCGTCGGCGTCGCAGAGGGCATCGACGTCGATCTCGATGGCGTCGTCGAGGAAGCGGTCGACCAGCACCGGGTGGTCCGGGGTGACCTCGGTGGCGCGGGCGATGTAGTCGGCCAGCGTGGCGTCGTCGTAGACGATCTCCATGCCCCGCCCGCCGAGCACGTACGACGGGCGCACGAGCACGGGGTAGCCGATCGACGCGGCGATCTCGCGGGCGCCGTCGAAGCTGGTGGCCATGCCGTACGGCGGGGCGGGCAGCCCCGCGTCGTCGAGCACACGCCCGAACGCACCGCGGGACTCGGCGAGGTCGATGGCCGCGGGCGGCGTGCCGACGACCGGCACCCCGGCGGCCTCGAGGCCCGCCGCGAGCTTCAGCGGCGTCTGCCCGCCGAGCTGGACGACGACCCCCACGAGGCCCGCCCCCCCGAGCCCGCTGACCTGCTCCGCATGCACCACCTCGAGCACGTCCTCCTCGGTGAGGGGCTCGAAGTACAGGCGGTCGGAGGTGTCGTAGTCGGTCGAGACGGTCTCGGGGTTGCAGTTGAGCATCACGGTCTCGAACCCGGCGGCGCGCAGGGCGAACGCCGCGTGCACGCACGAGTAGTCGAACTCGATGCCCTGGCCGATCCGGTTCGGCCCCGAGCCCAGGATGATGACCTTGGGCCGCTCGGTCTGCGCCACGACCTCGGTCTCGGCCGCGGGATCGGACTCGTACGCGGAGTAGTGGTACGGGGTGCGGGCCTCGAACTCCGCGGCGCAGGTGTCGACGGTCTTGTAGACCGGGCGCACGCCGAGGCGGTGGCGCAGGGCGCGCACGCCCGTCTCCCCCGCGAGTTCCGGGCGCACGGCCGCGACCTGGGCGTCCGAGAGCCCGGCGCGCTTGGCACGGCGCAGCAGCGCCTCGTCGAGCACCGGTGCGTCGGCGATCTCGTCGCGCAGCCCGACGAGGCCCTCGATCTGCTCGACGAACCACCCGTCGATGCCCGACGCCTCGGTGACCTCCTCGACGCTCGCCCCGAGCCGCAGCGCACGCTCGACGGCGTAGAGCCGCCCGTCGCGCGGCAGGGAGGCCTGGTGCAGGGCTTCCTTCACGTCCTCGTCGGGGTCCGGGAGGGTCCAGAACCCGCCGGCCGTGGTCTCCGCCGACCGCAGGGCCTTGTTGAGGGCCTCCGGGAAGCTGCGGCCCAGCGCCATCGCCTCGCCGACCGACTTCATCGTCGTGGTCAGCGTCGGGTCGGCGCCCGGGAACTTCTCGAACGCGAACCGCGGCACCTTGACCACGACGTAGTCCAGCGTCGGCTCGAAACTCGCCGGCGTCTCGCCCGTGATGTCGTTGGTGATCTCGTCGAGGGTGTAGCCGACGGCGAGGCGGGCGGCGATCTTGGCGATCGGGAAGCCGGTGGCCTTCGAGGCCAGCGCGCTCGAGCGCGAGACGCGCGGGTTCATCTCGATGACGACCAGGCGCCCCGTGGTCGGGTGCACCGCGAACTGGATGTTGCAGCCGCCGGTCTCGACGCCGACCGCGCGGAGCACGGCGATGCCGGTGTCGCGCATGACCTGGTACTCGCGGTCGGTCAGCGTCATCGCGGGCGCGACGGTCACCGAGTCGCCGGTGTGCACGCCCATCGGGTCGACGTTCTCGATGGAGCACACGACGACGACGTTGTCGGACCGGTCGCGCATCAGCTCGAGCTCGTACTCCTTCCACCCGAGCACCGACTCCTCGATGAGCACCTCGTGCACCGGGCTCGCCGACAGACCCGTGCCGGCGAGGCGCTCGAGCTCGTCGTGGGTGTACGCGAGACCGGAGCCGAGTCCGCCCATCGTGAAGCTCGGCCGGATGACCACCGGGAGGCCGACCTCGGCGACGGTGGCCCGCACCTCGGCCATCGAGTGGCAGACCTCGCTGCGGGGGACGTCACCGCCGAGCGACCGGACGATGTCCTTGAACTTCAGCCGGTCCTCGCCGCGCTGGATCGCGTCGATGTCGGCGCCGATCAGCTCCACGCCGTAGCGCTCGAGCACCCCGGCGTCGTGCAGGGCGATCGCGGCGTTGAGCGCGGTCTGGCCGCCCAGGGTCGCCAGCAGCGCGTCGGGCCGCTCCACCTCGATGACCTTGGTGAGGTACTCGACGGTGATGGGCTCGACGTAGGTGGCGTCGGCGATCTCCGGGTCGGTCATGATCGTCGCCGGGTTCGAGTTGACGAGGCTGACCCGCAGGCCCTCCTCGCGCAGCACCCGGCAGGCCTGGGTGCCGGAGTAGTCGAACTCCGCGGCCTGGCCGATGACGATCGGCCCGGAGCCGATGACCAGGACGTGGTGGATGTCCTCGCGGCGCGGCATCAGCGGTTTCCCATCATGTCCGCGAAACGGTCGAAGAGGTCGGCCGCATCGTGCGGACCCGCCGCGGCCTCCGGGTGGTACTGGACGCTGAAAGCGGGGACGCCCTCGCAGGTCAGGCCTTCGACGGTGCCGTCGTTGGGGCACGAGTGGCTGAGGTGCACCCGCCCGAACGGCGAGTCGACGCGCTCGCCGGGCGTGCCGGCGACGGCGAAACCGTGGTTCTGGCTGGTGATCGCCACCGTGCCGTCCGTGTGGTCGACGACGGGGACGTTGATCCCGCGGTGGCCGTAGCGCATCTTGTACGTCCCGAGGCCCAGGGCGCGGGCGAGGATCTGGTTGCCGAAGCAGATGCCGAAGAGCGGCACCTCGCGGCGCAGCACCTCCTCGGTGAGGGCGACGGCGTGCGCGGCGGCGGCCGGGTCGCCCGGGCCGTTGGAGAGGAAGACGCCGTCGGGGGCACCGTCCAGGAGTTCGTCGATCGACGCCGACGACGGCAGCACCCGCGTCTCGATCCCGCGCTCGGCGAGCATCCGCGGGGTGTTGGCCTTGATCCCCAGGTCGAGGGCCGCGACCCGCGCACGCGTCGGGCCGGTGGCCGCGACCGTGTAGGGCTCCCTGGTGCTCACCGCGCCGGCGAGGTCGGCGCCGGTCATCTCGGGGCTGTCCAGCACCGCGGCGCGCATCGAGGTGGGGTCGGCCAGCGCGTCGCCGGAGAACAGGCCGGCGCGCATCGAGCCCGCCTCGCGCAGGCGGCGGGTGATCGCGCGGGTGTCGACGCCCGCGAGCCCGACGACGCCCTGGCGGGCGAGCTCCTCGCCGAGGTCGGCCGTCGAGCGCCAGTTGGACGGGCGGCGGGCCGGGTCGCGGACGACGTAGCCCGCGACCTGGATGTGCGCCGACTCGTCGTCGTCGTCGTTCCACCCGGTGTTGCCGATGTGCGGGGCCGTGGCCACCACGATCTGGCGGTGGTAGCTCGGATCGGTGAGCGTCTCCTGGTAGCCGGTCATCCCGGTGGCGAACACCGCCTCGCCCAGCGTGCGACCGCGGGCGCCGAAGGCCTCACCGCGGTGCATGCTGCCGTCCTCGAGGACGAGCACCGCGTCCTCCCGGCTCGTGCCGGCCTGACTCATTCCTGCACCTTTCCGTCCTGCACCGTCCACCGGCCCCGCAGCATGGTGTGCACCACCGAGACCGGCATCTCCATCCCCTCGTACGGGGTGTTCGTCGCGCGGCTGGCCAGCGCCGCGCCCCGCACCGTCCAGGCGGCGTCGGGGTCGACGAGCGTCAGGTTCGCGGGCTCCCCCGCCGCCAGCGGCCGTCCCTGGTCGGGCAGGCCGGCGATCCGCGCGGGGGCCTCGCTGCACACCCGTGCCACGCCGCGCCAGTCGAGCAGACCCGTGGTGACCATGGTCGCGACCACCACCGGCAGCGCGGTCTGCAGTCCCAGCATGCCGGGCCGGGCGGCGGGCCACTCGCAGTCCTTGGCCTCCACGGCGTGCGGGGCGTGGTCGGTGGCCACGCAGTCGACGGTGCCGTCGGCCAGCGCGCGGCGCAGGGCCTCGGTGTCGGCCACCGGGCGCAGCGGCGGGTTGACCTTGTGCACCGGGTCGTAGTCCTCGGCCGCCGCGTCGGTGAGCAGCAGGTGGTGGGGGGTGACCTCGGCCGAGACGGTGAATCCGTTACCGGCGTCCATCGACTCCCGCGCCCACCGCAGGATCGCCGCCGAGCGGGCGGTCGAGAGGTGGCAGACGTGGAGGCGCGCCCCGGCCGCCGAGGCGAGCATCACGTCGCGCGCGATGATCGACTCCTCGGCCGTGGGGTCCCAGCCGGTGAGCCCGAGCCGCGCCGCCACCGGACCCTCGTGGGCCTGCGCGCCGATCGTCAGGCGGTGGTCCTCGGCGTGCTGGGCGACCACGGAGCCCAGGGCCCGCGCGTACTCGAGGGCCCGGCGCATGATCAGCGGGTCGTTCACGCAGCGGCCGTCGTCGGAGAACATCCGGACCCGCGCCGGGGACGCGGCCATCATCCCCATCTCGGCGAGCTTCGCGCCCTCGAGGCCGACGGTGACCGCGCCGACGGGGTGCACGTCGACGAGCCCGACCTCGCGGCCGCGGCGCCAGACGTGCTCGACGACCACCGGAGAGTCGGCCACCGGATCGGTGTTCGGCATCGCGAAGACGGCCGTGTAGCCCCCGAGCGCCGCGGCGGCCGAGCCGGTGTCGACGGTCTCGGCCTCCTCGCCGCCGGGCTCGCGCAGGTGGGTGTGCAGGTCGACCAGCCCGGGCAGGGCGATGAGGCCGTCGGCGTCGACGGTCTCGTCGGGGTCATCGACGGCCTCGACGAGCACCCCGTCGCGGACGTACAGGTCGGTGGGGTCCTCGCCGTAGGGGCGGACGTTCCTCAGCTTGATCGTGCTCACGCCACGTCCTCCCCGGCGAGCAGGTGGTACAGGACGGCCATCCGCACGTGCACCCCGGCGGTGACCTGGTCGGAGATCGCGGCGCGGCTCGAGTCGGCCACGGCGCTCGCGATCTCCATGCCGCGCACCGCGGGCCCGGGGTGCAGGACGACGGCGTGGTCGGGCAGCCGGTCGGCACGGGCCTCGGAGAGCCCGAAACGGATCGCGTACTCGCGGGCCGACGGGAAGAACCCGCCGTGCATCCGCTCGGCCTGCACCCGCAGCATCATCACCGCGTCGGGGCCACTCGTGAGGACGGCGTCGAGGTCGTGGCTGATCTCCACCGGCCAGCCGGCGACACCCACCGGGAGCAGGGTCGGCGGCGCCACCAGCGTCACGCGCGCACCGAGCGTGGCCAGCAGATGCGCGTTGGAGCGCGCCACCCGGCTGTGGAGGATGTCCCCGACGACGGCGACGTGCGCCCCCTCCACCCGGCCGAGGCGCGCACGCAGGGTCGCCGCGTCGAGCAGGGCCTGGGTCGGGTGCTCGTGGGTCCCGTCGCCGGCGTTGACCACCGCGACGTGACCCTCCGCACCCAGGTGCGAGTGCGCGACGTGGTCCAGCCAGGCCGCGATGCGGTGCGGGGCGCCGGAGGCGGGGTGCCGCACGACGAGGCAGTCGGTGCCCGCGGCGGCCAGCGTGGAGGCCGTGTCGCGCAGGGACTCGCCCTTGCTCACCGAGGACGCGCTGGCCGAGACGTTGATGGTGTCGGCGCTCATCCACTTGCCCGCGACCTCGAAGGACACGCGCGTGCGGGTGGAGTTCTCGTAGAACAGCGTGACGACGGTGCGCCCGCGCAGCGTGGGCAGCTTGCGCACCGTGCGGCCGGTGAGCGCCTGCTCCATGTTCGCCGCGGTGTCCAGCAGGGCCACGGCCTGCTCGCGGCGCAGGCCGTCGGTGGAGAGCAGGTGGCGCAGTCCGATGCCCGTCCCGGTCGACGTGTCCGTACCGGTCATCGCAGGCTCACCCCGTCCTCGCCGTCGACCTCGACCAGGCGCACCGCGACGTCCTCGGTGCGGTTGGTCGGGACGTTCTTGCCGACGTAGTCCGCGCGGATCGGCAGCTCGCGGTGGCCCCGGTCGACGAGCACGGCGAGCTGGACCGCACGCGGGCGGCCGTGGTCGCGCAGGGCGTCGAGGGCGGCGCGCACGGTGCGCCCTGAGAACAGGACGTCGTCGACCAGCACCACCACGGCGTCGTCGATCCCGACGGCCGGGATCTCCGTCTCGGCGAGCGCGCGCGTCGGGCGCAGGCGCAGGTCGTCGCGGTAGAGCGTGGGATCGAGGGTGCCGGTCGGCACGGTGGCCCCGGTGATCTCACCGATGCGCTCGGCGAGCCGGCGGGCGAGGAAGGTGCCCCGGGTCGGCAGACCGAGCAGGACGACCCGGGCGGTTGCGCCATCGGGGGCATTGCGTTCGATGATCTCGTGGGCGACGCGGGCGACGGTGCGCGCGAGGTCTGCCGCCGAGAGGAGCTCGCGCTCACCCTCGGCACCCGCTGCATCCGACCCGGGCTCGCCCCGGCGCCGTGACGGCACGCGGGTGACCCTCCTTCTCCGCCTCGCGGGACGGCTCTTAAAGGATGTCGATCAGGACGTTTCCCAACACTATCAGCGACGACGGGGCCCCTCGGTGCCGCCCAGGGGATGTTCCGGACCGGGACGGCCCGGCCCGGGCACTACGCCCCGTGGTCCGTGTCCGGACGGAGTGCCACGAGCCACACCGGCCACGATCCGTGAGATCCCGGCTTGACCATGTGACGACCTGAGGCGCATCATCACTCTCTGTATCGACTTCGCTGGGTGCACGGGCGGGGCGAGCCGGGCGACGCGAGAGGACGGGGTGTCCGCCAGATGGGTGACTACGCGAAGGCGCTGGGGTCAAAGCTCCGGGGCATCCGCCAGCAGCAGGGTCTGTCCCTGCACGGCGTCGAGCAGAAGTCCGGCGGACGGTGGAAGGCCGTCGTCGTCGGTTCCTACGAGCGCGGTGACCGCGCGGTGACCGTCCAGAAGCTCGCCGAGCTCGCCGACTTCTACGGCGTGCCCGTGGCGGAGCTCCTGCCCGAGGGTCGCGTGCCCTCCGGGTCCGAGCCCGCGGCCAAGATCGTCATCAACCTCGAGCGCCTGCAGCAGCTGCCTGCCGAGAAGGCCGGCCCGCTCGCGCGCTACGCCGCGGCGATCCAGAGCCAGCGCGGCGACTACAACGGCAAGGTCCTCTCGATCCGCAACGAGGACCTGCGCTCGCTCGCGATCATCTACGACATGAGCCCGGGCGAGCTGTCCGACCAGCTCGTCGACTGGGGCGTCCTCCCGCCCGAGGCCCGCATCGCGCGCGCCCTGGACGAGTAGCGACGACCTATCCGGCGGTGGGCTCGTCGTCGGCGGGCGGGGCGTCCGGGCCCGCCGGCGCGAGCTCCACCCCGGCGGGCACCTCGACGCGGTCGGGGCTCGGCGGGGGGACCGTCCCGGGACGTCCCGAGGACACCCCGGCGAGCACGCCGTTGACGAACCGCGGCGAGTCGTCGGTCGACAGCTCGCGGGCGAGGTCGATGGCCTCGTCGATCGCGACCGGGTCGGGCACGTCGTCCGAGTGCAGGATCTCGTAGACACCGATCCGCAGGATCATGCGGTCGACCGCGGGCATGCGGGCCATCGTCCACCCGCGCGCGTACGACCCGATGACCTCGTCGATGCCGTCGCGGTGGGCGATCACGCCCTCGACGAGCGACTGTGCGAAGTCGGACACCGGCGGCGCGTCCGCGCCGGCGATGCGGCGGGCGAGCACCTCCTGCGGGTCCTCACCGCGCGCCTCGGATTCGAACAGGATGTCCAGCGCCCGCTTCCGGGCCTTGGACCGGGAGCCCTTCCGCGCCTGGGGTGCGGTCACCTCAGCTGCTCACGCGGCCCAGGTAGCGCCCGTCGCGGGTGTCCACCTTGACCCTCGTACCGGTCTCCAGGAACAGCGGGACCTGGATCTCCGCACCGGTGGAGACGGTGGCGGGCTTGGTGCCGCCCGTGGAACGGTCGCCCTGCAGGCCCGGGTCGGTCTGCGTGATCTCGAGCTCGACCGAGGCCGGGAGCTCGATGTAGAGCGGGGCGCCGTCGTTGAACGACACCTGGACCTCCTGGTTCTCCAGGAGGAAGCGGGCCTGGTCGCCGACCGTCTGCTCGGGGATCGGGATCTGCTCGTAGTCCGCGGCGTCCATGAAGATGAAGTCGGCGCCGTCGCGGTAGAGGTAGGTCATGTCGCGGCGGTCGACGTTCGCGGTCTCGACCTTGGTGCCGGCGTTGAACGTCTTGTCGACCACCTTGCCGGTCATGACGTTCTTCAGCGTGGTGCGGACGAAGGCACCGCCCTTGCCGGGCTTGACGTGCTGGAACTCGGTGACGGTCCAGAGGTTGCCGTCGATCCGCAGCACGAGGCCGTTCTTCAGGTCGTTCGTGGTCGCCACGGTGACGCTCTCTCCTACGGTTCGTCTCGGGACTGGGGAACGAGGTCCCGGGGGCTCTGCGTGAGGGCGGCGGCACCGTCGTCGGTGACGACGAGCGTGTCCTCGATCCGGACCCCGCCCCGCCCGGCCAGGTAGACCCCCGGCTCGACGGTGACCGTCATCCCTGCCTCCAGGGTAGCGGTCGCGGTCGACGACACCGCCGGAGCCTCGTGGATGACGAGGCCGACGCCGTGCCCGAGGCCGTGGACGAACTGCTCGCCGAACCCCGCGGCCGTGATGACGTCCCGCGCGGCGGCGTCGACGTCGCGGGTCGCGACCCCGGGGGCGAGGGCGGCGCGCCCGGCGGCGGCGGCCTCCGCGACGAGGTCGTGCAGGTCGCGCTGCCAGGCCCCGGGCACCCCGACGACCAGGGTGCGGGTCATGTCCGAGTGGTAGCCCTCGACGAGCGCGCCGAAGTCCATGGTCAGGAGGTCGCCGTCGGCCAGCGGCGCGTCGGTGGGCCGGTGGTGCGGGATCGCAGCGTGGGCGCCCGCGGCGACGATGGTGTCGAACGACGGCCCCTCGGCGCCCGCCTCGCGCATGCGCTCCTCGAGGTCGCGGGCCACCTCGCGCTCGGTGCGCCCGGCCCGCAGGCCGCCGGCGGCGATCATCCCGGCGAGGGCGACGTCCGCGGCGGCGCAGGCCTGGCGCAGCGCGTCGACCTCGCCCGCGTCCTTGACCGCCCGCAGCGTCTCGACCAGACCCGGGGCGCGCCGCAGCTCGCCGTGCGTCAGCGCCGCCGTCAGCTCGGCGTGGCCGTCGACGGTGACGTGGGCGCTGTCGAAGCCGACCGCGCCGTGCTCCCCGTCGGCGCCGAGGAGTCCGGCGGCGCAGGCGCGGGTGACGAGGACGCGCAGGTCCGGCGTCTCGTGCGCGGCCTGCTGGGTGTAGCGGCCGTCGGTGGCGAGGACGGTGCGGTGCTCGCCCCGGTCCGCGTCGTCGCCAGCGTGCACCAGCACCGCGGCGTTGGAGCCCGTGAAGCCGGTCAGGTAGCGGACGTTGACCAGATCGGTGACCAGCAGGGCGTCGAGATCCGCCCTGCGCAGCAGGTCACGCAGCGCGTCGCGGCGCCGGGCGTGCCCGCCCGGCGCCCGTTCGGGACGGGTGGGCTCCACGCCCGTCAGCCTAGGTGAGGACGGGTGACAGGGGTCTCGTACGGTGTCGGGGTGCGTCCCTGGGTTCCGCGAACGCTCGTCCTGACCGTCGTCTACGGCATCGCCGAGACGTTGTTCGTCGCCCTGCGGTCGTGGTCCCCCGACCTGTTGAGCCTCTGGAGCGTCCTGCTGCTCCTGGTCGTCGTCGCCGTGGTGATCGGCTGGGTGGGGGCCGAGATCGTCCTCGACCGGCGCCCGCCGGAGTGGACGTGGTTCATCACGGCGCTCGCCACCGCGCCCGCGGCGGGGCTGCTGAGCTGGATCCTGCTCGCCCTCTTCGTCGACGACACCGGCGTCGCCGACCTCCAGGCCGCGCTCGTCGGGCGCGCCTCGTTCACCGCGCTGCTCATCCTCGCCGCGGTGTTCATCGGCTCGCGCCTCGGCTGGCTCTCGATGCGTCGCCACGGCGAGGGTGCCGACGACCCGATGCTCGACGCCGACGACGACGAGGTCGCGCGCCAGGCCGGTCTCGAGCGCTCCGGCGCCTCCGCCGGCGACGACCGCGCGGCGGCCGCGGCGCGCGCGGCGGCCCGCGTCGGCGTCACGCCCTCCCCCCGCGCGGCGCCCGGACCGTCCGTCCCCGGGGTGCGCACCCCCGGGCGTCGCTCGCCCGAGCGCGTGCCCGCGGCGACCGGCCCCGAGCTCGCCGAGCGCGCCCGCATGCCCGAGGCGCCCCGCCTGGCGGGCGAGCGGCGGGTGTCGACGGTGCGCACGACCGCCCGCCCCGCCGAGCCGGTCTCCTCGCCGTTCGGGGCCGAGGCCAGCACGCCCGCCCTCGAGCGGCCCACGTCCGATGTCCCCGAGTCGCTCGAGCCGCCGGTCGTCGCGGTCCTGCCCGCCTTCCCGATGCCGGGCGGCCCGCTCGACGACACCGGCAGCCAGCAGGCCGTGCCGGACCAGGAGCCCGCGCCGGAACAGCCCTCGCGCCGCACGTTCGGCCTGCGGCGCCCGAAGTCCTGAGCGGCCAGCTCTCCCGGCAGCGAGGGACGCCCCGGCTGCGCAGGACGCAGCGGGGGTGACCCTCGCTCCTCGGGCGGGCGCGGGGCGTCAGGTCGCGAGGGCCGCGTAGGCCGCCGCGAGGTCGGCCGGGTCGGGGCCCTCGAGGCGCCCGGGCTGCCCGAGCCCGTCGAGCACGACGAAGCGCAGCAGGGCGCCGCGGGACTTCTTGTCCAGGCGCATGGTGTCGGCGAGCTCGTCGAAGGCGGCGGCCGGGTAGGTCACCGGTAGCCCGACGGACGCGAGCGTGGCGGCGTGCCGGTCGGCCGTCGCGTCGTCGAGGCGCCCGACCCGGCGGGCCAGCTCGGCGGCGAAGACCAGCCCGATCGACACCGCCTCACCGTGGCGCCAGCGGTAGCGCTCGCGGCGCTCGACGGCGTGGCCGAGGGTGTGGCCGTAGTTGAGGATCTCGCGCAGGTGGGACTCGCGCAGGTCCGCGGCCACCACGTCGCCCTTCACCCGGATCGAGCGGACGACGAGCTCGCCGAGCACGTCGCCGGTGGGGTCGAGCGCCGCCTCGGGGTCGGCCTCGACGAGCTCGAGGATCCGCGGGTCGGCGATGAAGCCGGTCTTGATCACCTCGGCGAGGCCCGCCGCGAGCTCGGGACGGCTGACGGTGGCGAGGGTGTCGAGGTCGGCGATCACCGCGGTGGGCTCGTGGAAGGCGCCGACGAGGTTCTTGCCCGCGCCGGTGTTGATCCCCGTCTTGCCGCCGACCGCGGCGTCGACCATGGCGAGCAGGGTCGTCGGCACGTGGACGATCCGCACGCCGCGCATCCAGGCGGCCGCGACGAAGCCGGCGAGGTCCGTCGCCGCACCGCCGCCGACCGCCACGAGGGCGTCGGAGCGCGTGACCCCGAGGCGGCCGAGCTCCTCCCAGCACGCCCCGGCGGTGGCGAGGTCCTTGCCGTCCTCGCTGTCGGGCAGGGCGAGCAGGTGCGTGCGCGTGCCCGCGGCCTCCAGGGCGTCGCGCACGGCGCCGGCCACCCCCGCGACGGCGGGCTGGTGGCAGACGACGACGGTCGCGGTGCCGGCGAGGGCCTCGGCGACCGCGCCGGTGATCCCGCGGCCGACGACCACGTCGTACGGGGAGGCGCTCGCGACGTGCAGGCGCTCGAGGACCGACTCAGCGGGCACCGTCGCCGACCTCCGCGCGCAGGGCCGCCAGGACGGCGTCGACGACGCCGTCGGGGCTCACGTTGTCCGTGGCGATCTCGTGGCGGGCCACCGAGCGGTACACCGGCAGGCGTTCCTGCAGCAGCGCGGAGAACGTCGCGCGCGGGTTGACCCCGGCGAGCAGGGGCCGCGCCGTCGACAGGCCGACGCGGCGGACGCCGACGGCCAGCCCGACGCCGAGGAACACCACGGGGTGCCCGTCGAGCAGGTCGCGGACCGCCTCGGTCATCACCGCTCCCCCACCGAGCGCCAGCACGCCGTCGTGGTCGGCCAGCCCCCCGGCCACCGCGTCGCGCTCGAGCGCGCGGAACACCGGCTCGCCGTCGGTGAGGAAGATGTCGCTGATCGCGCGGCCGGCCGTCGCCTCGACCAGCGCGTCGCTGTCGGCGAAGGGCACGCCCAGGCGCTCGGCCAGCAGCGTCCCGACGGTCGTCTTGCCCGCCCCGGGAGGCCCGACGAGGACCGCGACCGGGCTCACGGCAGGCCCGCGCCGTCGCCGGTGTCGACATGGCGACGCGGGTCGATCGCCGCGGCGTACGCCGAGGCGTTGCGGGCGGTCTCGCGCAGCGAGTCGCCGCCGAACTTCTCCAGCGCCGCCTCGGCGAGCACGAGCGCGACCAGGGCCTCGGCCACCACGCCGGCCGCGGGTACGGCGCAGACGTCGGAGCGCTGGTGGTGCGCGGTGGTGCCCTCGCCGGTGACGACGTCGACGGTGCGCAGCGCCTTCGGCACGGTGGAGATCGGCTTCATGGCCACGCGCGCCCGCAGGGGCTCGCCGTTGGTCATGCCCCCCTCGATGCCGCCGGCGCGGTTGGTGAACCGGGCGACGCCCGTGTCGTGGGCACCGTGGAGGATCTCGTCGTGCGCCGCGGACCCGCGGCGGCGCGCGGTGGTGAACCCGTCGCCGATCTCCACGCCCTTCATCGCCTGGATGCCCATGAGGGCTGCGGCGAGGCGGGCGTCGAGCCGGCGGTCGGCCTGGACGTAGGACCCGAGGCCCACGGGCAGCCCGTGGGCGACGACCTCGACGACGCCGCCGAGCGTGTCGCCGTCCTCCTTGGCGGCGTCGACCTCGGCCACCATCCGCGCGGTGGAGGCCTCGTCCACCGCGCGCACCGGGCTCGCGTCGATGCGCTCGCCGTCGCCGGGCATCGGGATGACGTCGGGCGTCGCGTCGGCCGTCCCGAGGCTCACGACGTGCGAGAGCACCTCGACGCCCAGGGCCTGCGTGAGGAACGCCTTCGCCACCGCGCCGAGGGCCACCTTGGCGGCGGTCTCGCGGGCGCTCGCGCGCTCGAGCACCGGGCGGGCCTCGTCGAAGTCGTACTTCGTCATGCCGGCGAGGTCGGCGTGGCCGGGGCGCGGACGCGTCAGCGGGGCGTTGCGCGCGCGTCCCTCCAGCAGCACCGGGTCGACGGGGTCGGCGGACATCACCGTCTCCCACTTCGGCCACTCGCTGTTGGCGATGCGGATGGCGACCGGGCCGCCCATCGTCAGGCCGTGCCGCAGGCCCCCGGAGAGCTCGATCTCGTCGGCCTCGAAGCTCATCCGCGCGCCACGGCCGTAGCCGAGACGCCGCCGGGCGAGCTCGGCCGACACCTCCTTCGAGCTCACCGAGACGCCCGCGACCATGCCCTCGAGCACGGCCGTGAGCGCCGCTCCGTGCGACTCTCCCGCCGTCAGCCACCGCAACACGGACCCATCGTTTCACGTCGCCGACGGTCATCGGGCGATCACGGTCGCGGCGAGGGTGAACCACGTCGCCCCGAGCAGCGGTGGGCCGTACGGGACGCGGCGCGCGCCACCCGCGAGCACGAGGACGAGGACGCCGACGGCGGCCAGCACCGGGGCCGCCACCAGCCCGCCCCAGGACGCGGCGGCCAGCGGCGCGCCGAGCGCGGGGGCCAGCTTGACGTCCCCCGCTCCCAGCGCGCCCGGGGCCGCGAGGTGCACCGCGGCGAACGCCCCGCCGAGGACGACGGCGCCCAGGAGGCCGGCGACGAGGTGCCCGGTGCCGAGCGGGACCAGGGCGGCGAGGGCGGCCGCCGCGCCCGGCAGCGTGACGGCGTCCGGGAGGCGCCGGGCGACCAGATCGGTGGCGCTGCCGGCGACGACGAGCACGCCGAGGACCAGCCACGCCGGGAGCCATGTCGTGGGCACGAGCCCCGCGGCGACGCCCCCCGCCGGCGCGGCCCAGAGCGCCGCCAGCGTCCCCGCGCACGGCAGGACCGGGACGAGCGCCCCGCGCCGCACCCGCGCGAGCAGGGCCCGCACGCCCACCCCCGCGAGAGTGCCCGCCGACCCGGCGCCGAGGACCACCGCGAGGACCACTGCGGGGACCGTTCCCATGACCACGCCGTCGAGCCTGGAGCAGCTCGACCACCCCGGTCACGCACCGTCTCGGGACCTGTGGACAGGTCCGGAGGATGGGGACGGCGCACGGAGCAGCGAGCAGGGTCGAGCCCCGCCGGCAGCGTTGGGAACGCTTCGGTTTCCGAAGCATCTCGCGCGGAGGAGGTCAGGTATCACCGGACCACGCGCCGACCTCAGCCGCGCGACCCCGGGGCACCGAGCGGGGGGATTTCCTGACGTCTGACGTGAGGGTGGCCCCAGGCTGGCACCCGCGCGCGCTCACCCCGGCAGGGGCAGGAGGGCGACGTCGGTGGTGGCCGCGAGGGCCTCGTGCATCGCCTCGCGCGGCGCAGGCAGGCCCGTGAACTGCTCGACCTGACCGAACGCCTGGTGCAGGAGCATGTCGAGGCCCGTGGCGACGGGAAGGCCCCGGGCCGCGGCGGCTGCGGCCAGGGGTGTCGGCCAGGGGTGGTAGACCGCGTCGAGGACCACCGACCACGGGGGCAGCGCCGCGACGAGGCGCTCGGCCAGCCCGGGCCCGATCGCGTCGGCCGGAGTGGTGTTGATCAGCGACGTGGCCGTGACCAGATGGCCCACGTCGAGGTCGTCCCACGTGACGGGGCGGCGGTGGAAGCCGTGGGCGCGGGCCACCGCGAGGGTGCCGGCGGCCCGGGCGACGTCGCGCACCACCAGCGTCACCGACTCGCTGCCGACCTCGAAGACGCCGGCGATCGCGGCGCACGCCGTGGCCCCGCTGCCGAGGACGACCACGTCCGTGATGCCCGCGGCGATGCCCGCGTCGCGGACCCGCGCCGCGCGCAGGGCGCCGGCGATGCCGTCGACGTCCGTGCAGTCCGCGGCCCAGCCGCCGTCCCGGGGCACCAGCGTGTTGGCCGCCCCGACCCGCCGGGCCCGGGGGGTCACGCTCGACGCCAGCTCGAGAGCCGCGCGCTTGCCCGGCATCGTCACCGACAGGCCCGCCCACGACGCGTCGCGGGCCGCGACCCAGCGGGGCAGCTCCTCGGCGGTGCACTCGACGGCCTCGTAGGTCCAGTCGTCGAGGCCCAGCGCGGCGTAGGCGGCGCGGTGCAGGACCGGGGAGCGGGAGTGCGCCACCGGCGATCCCAGGAGTGCGGCGCGCACGATCAGTAGACCCCGCGCTCTTGGGCGAGGCGGCGGTTGGCGTCGTGCTCCTCGGGGGCGACGGCGAAGCAGGAGATGCCGTCGGTCTGGCACTTCACGAAGTACACCCACGGCCCTGGCGTCGGCTCGAGGGCCGCCCGCAGCGCCTCCGGGCTGACGGCGCCGATGGGGGTCGGGGTCAACCCGAGGTTGAGGTACGTGTTGTACGGACCGGGCCGCGCGCGGTCGAACGGGCTGGTCAGGAGCGTCTGACGGTCGAGGGGATAGTTCACCGTCGAGTCGAACTGGAGGCGCATCGGGACCGCGAGCCGGTTGTAGATGACCTGCGCGACCTTCCCGAAGTCCGCCGCGACACCCTCCCGCTCGGCGAGCGAGGCGACGATCAGCGCGTCGTAGGGCGGCACCCCGCGCGCCTGCGCCTCCTCCACGAGACCGGACGACTCGAGCCGCGGCACCGACGCGCGCACCACCTGCTCCAGCGCCTCCCGGGCACCGATGCCCGGCGCGAGGTCGACGGTGCCGGGGGCGAGGAGACCCTCCAGCCGGCGGGCCGGCTCGGCGCGCCGCACCCCGTCGAGCGCCCAGGTCGGCACCCCGAGCTCGGCGGGGTCGGTGTCGGCCATGGCGGCACGCAGGTCCGCCACGGAGGCGCAGCGCTCGGCACCGGCGTCGTCGACGGTGCACGTGGCCCGCGAGATCAGCGACAGGACGCCGGGCACCGTGGAGTCGCCCGCGCCGACGGTGTCGTCGAGCTGCACCCCGCTGCGGATCTCCAGACGGCCGACCCTGCTGGCCGGGTCGAGCAGGGCCTCGACCGCACCGGCCGAGGACATCTGGCGGCGGAGCTCGTAGAAGCCGGGCTGGATGCCCCGGCCGTTCGGGTTCTCCTCCGCGGCGTCGCCGAACGAGCGGGCCGAGGCCACGACGTCGTCGGCGACGAGCTGCTCACCGATCTCGCGGGTGGACGAGCCGTCCGCCACCTCGACGACGACCCGGCCGGTGCCGGGGCCGTCGTAGTCGGGCGGGAAGACGATCGGGAGCAGGTCGCGCGCGAAGAACACCCCGCCGGCGAGGACGACGACCAGCAGGACCGCGATCCCCGGCCACAGGAGGCGCCGGCGGGACCGCTCCGCGCGCCCCTGGGGCAGGGCCTCGGTGAGCGCGTCGCCCCCCGGGGCGGGCGGGTCGTCGCCGAGGAGCCAGCCGGGGTCCGCCTCGGGATCCGGCTCCGGCTCGGGTTCCGGGTCGCGACGGTCCGACCCACGGTCCGATCCGTACGTAGCGAACGCGGTCCCGGCGACGTCGGTCTCGGCATCTGCGTCGGCGGCGTCGCGCGCGATCTGCTCCGGGCGCAGCCAGGCCGAGGCGTAGTGGCGCTCGGTCTCGGCGTCCCCGTGATCGCCGGGGCGGCCCCCAGCGCGGTCGACGGGCCGTGCGACGACCGGTCGTCCTGCCGTCGGCCCGCGCCCCGCGACGGGGCGTCCGGCACGCACCCCCGGCCGCTGGGGGGTCGCCGACATCCTCACGATCCGCCGCCCCGACGGCGTCCCGTTCTCCGGCGCGTCCGGCCGCCCGTGACGTCCGGTCACGTGTCCTCCGCGGTCGCGCCGCCTGCGGGCCGCGCGCGGCGGGCGTCGAGGTAGCCCTGCAGGATGCCGACGGCGGCGGCCTGATCGATCACCTTGCGCTGCTTGCGGCCCTTCACGCCCCGGTCCGAGAGCGTGCGCATGGCGGTGACGGTGGTCAGGCGCTCGTCGGCCAGCACGACCGGCACGTCGCGCCCCGCCGCCGACAACCGCCCGCGCAGGGCGGCCGCGTAGTCCTGGGCCTTCTGCGCGGCCGGACCCTCGCGTCCGGCCAGCGTGCGGGGAAGCCCCACGACCACCTCGACCACCTCGTGCTCGTCGACGAGCGCCACCAGCCGGGCCAGGTCGGCACCGGCCGATTCATCGTGATCGAGGGTAACGAGCGGTGTCGCGAGCACCCCGCCGGGATCGGACAGGGCGACGCCCACGCGCACGCTGCCGACGTCCACGCCGAGGCGCCGGCCGTTGTCAACCGCCAGCGCGGGCCACCTCCGCACGCAGGGCGGCGATGGCGTCGTCGATCCCGGCGACCCCGCTGCCACCGCCCTGGGCCAGGTCCGGCTTCCCACCGCCCCGGCCGTTCACGGCGGGCGCGAAGGCCTTGACCAGGTCGCCGGCGGCCAGGCCGCGCTCGCGGGCGCCCTCGGTGGTCGCGACGACGAACGAGACCTTGTCCCCGTCGGGCGCGAACAGGGCCACGACGCCGGGCCGGGCCTGCAGTCGCCCGCGCACGTCACCGGCGAGCGACCGCAGGTCGCCCCCGCCCACGCCCTCGGGCGTGCGGGCGGCGACCAGGGCGATCCCGCCGACGTCCTCGGCGCCGTCCACGAGCGACCCCGCCGAGGAGAGCACCTCGCGGGCCCGGATCGTCTCGAGCTCCTTCTCCGCGGCGCGCAGGCGGTCGACCACCCCGCCGATGCGCTCGGGCAGCTCCTCGGGCTGGGCGCGGAACTGCTCGGCGAGCTGGTTGACCAGCACGTGCTCGCGGGCCAGGAACCGGAAGGCGTCGATGCCGACGAGGGCCTCGACGCGGCGGACGCCGGACCCGATGGAACCCTCGCCCATCAGCTTGACCAGGCCGAGCTGCCCCGAGCGGCCCACGTGGGTGCCGCCGCAGAGCTCGCGGGAGTACTCGCCGACCTCGACGATGCGCACGGCATCGCCGTACTTCTCCCCGAAGAGGGCGACGGCGCCGAGCTTGCGGGCCTCGTCCATCGACGTGACGAAGGCGCGCACCTCGTCGTCGCCGAGGAGCACGGTGTTGACCTCGTCCTCGACGTCGGCGAGCACGCTGGCCGGCACCGCGCCCTCGGGCGAGGTGAAGTCGAAGCGCAGCCGGCCCGGGGCGTTGAGGGACCCCGCCTGGGCGGCCGAGTCGCCGAGGGCCTTGCGCATCCCGGCGTGCACGAGGTGGGTCGCGGTGTGCGCGCGCGAGATCGCGGCGCGCCGCTCGACGTCGATCTGGGCCGAGACCGCGGCGTCGAGGGTGGCCTCGCCGTGCAGCACGCGACCGCGGTGGACCGACAGGCCGGGCACCGGGGTCTGCACGTCGGTGATCTCGATGGTGAACCCGTCGCCGAACAGCCGCCCGGTGTCGGCCTGCTGGCCGCCGCCCTCGGCGTAGAACGGGGTGCGGTCGAGCATGACCTCGACGTCGTCGCCCTCGGTGGCGGCGGGGACGCCGACACCGTCGACGACGAGCCCGACGATGGTGGCGTCGGCGCGCTGGTCGGAGTAGCCGAGGAAGTCGGTCAGCCCGGCCCGCTCCAGGACCTCGCGGTAGGCGCTGGCGTCGGCCCCGCCGTGCTTGCGGGCGGCGGCGTCGGCCTTGGCGCGGGACCGCTGCTCCTCCATCAGCGAGCGGAAGGCGCCCTCGTCGACCGAGAGCCCGGCCTCCGAGGCCATCTCCAGCGTCAGGTCGATGGGGAAGCCGTAGGTGTCGTGCAGGGCGAAGGCACTGGACCCGGGCAGCATCGTCGAGCCGGAGGCCCGGACGTCCGAGACCGCCGACTCGAAGATCCGCGAGCCGGTGGCCAGCGTGGCGAGGAAGGCCTCCTCCTCGCGGCGCACCACGGCGGCGATGCGCTCGTAGGAGGTGACGATCTCCGGGTACGACGGGCCCATGGCGTCCCGCACGACCCCGACGAGGTCGACGAGCACCGGCTCGGTGATGCCGAGGAGCCGGGCGTTGCGCACGACGCGGCGCAGCAGCCGGCGCAGCACGTAGCCGCGGCCCTCGTTGCCGGGCACGACGCCGTCGCCGATCAGCATGGCGCCGGTGCGGACGTGGTCGGCGATGACCCGGAAGCGGACGCCCTGCTCCTCGGTCCCCTCGTCGTAGGAGCGGCCCGAGAGCTCCTGCACGCGGTCGATCACCGGACGCAGCAGGTCGGTCTCGTAGACGTTCTCCACGCCCTGCAGCAGGAACGCCACGCGCTCCACGCCGAGCCCGGTGTCGATGTTCTTCTGCGGCAGCTCCCCGATGGGGGCGGCCCCGTACTTCGGGCTGGCCTCCCCGCGGATGTCCTGCATGAAGACGAGGTTCCAGATCTCGACGTAGCGGTCCTCGTCGACCACCGGGCCGCCCTCGAGCCCGTGCTCGGGGCCGCGGTCGTAGTAGATCTCCGAGCACGGCCCGCCGGGGCCGGGGATGCCCATGTCCCAGTAGTTGTCGCGACCGTCGCGGCGCTGGATGCGCTCGGGCGGCAGGCCGGCGACGTCCTGCCACAGGCGCTCGGCCTCGTCGTCGTTCTCGAAGACGGTGACCCAGATGCGCTCCGGGTCGAAGCCGAACCCGCCGTCCTCCAGGGAGCCGGTGACCAACGTCCAGGCGTGACGGATCGCGCCTTCCTTGAAGTAGTCACCGAACGAGAAGTTGCCCGCCATCTGGAAGAACGTGTTGTGGCGGGTGGTGTGGCCGACGTTCTCGATGTCCCCGGTGCGCACGCACTTCTGGATCGACGTGGCCGTGTCGTAGGGCGCCGGGGCCTCGCCGAGGAAGTACGGCTTGAACTGGACCATCCCCGCGTTGACGAACAGCAGGGTCGGGTCGTCGAGGATCAGCGAGGCGCTGGGGACGGGGGTGTGACCGGCGTTCTCGAAGTGGGCGAGGAAGCGTCGGCGGATCTCGTGGGTCTGCACGTCTGTCCTGCTTCGCAGAGATGCGGGTGGGGGCGAGAGGGCGCGGGGGCCTCAGCGGGCGTGCGAAGCTCCCCGCCGCGGCGCTCGCGCGTGACGGGCGTCCGAGGCGGGCTCGGGCCGCACCGGGATCTCCGTCGTGTCCTCCACCATCGCGTACAGCTCCTCGGAGCGTTCGTTCATTCCGGCGCGCACCTCGGCGCCGAACGCCCCGAGCCCGGCGCCGAGCTCGCGCAGCCCCTCGCCGAGGCTGGTGCCGATCCCCGCCGGCGTGGCCTTCTGCGTGAACTCGTTGACCTTGCGGGTCGCGGTGACCCCGACGGCCACCCCGACACCGACCCAGAACAGACGCTTCATGCGCGGGCACTCCGCTTCGACTTCTTCGGGGGCGGGGCGTTCTTCAGCCGACGGGCCTGCTGGGCCTTGCGGAGGCCGTAGGACAGCGCCGCGGCCTTGACCAGCGGGCCGCCGAGCGTCGCGGTGAACAGCGTGCTCAGCGCCTTGGTGTTGGCCGCGACGGCCTGGGCGCTGGCGGTGACGCCGTCGACGCGCTCGAGCTGGGTGTTGACCGTGGTGAGCGTGACCCCGGCGTCGGAGAGCAGGGGCTCGGTGCCCTCGTGGGTCTTGCGGATCGCGATCGTGGCCTCGTCGAGCGTGCGACCGAGCTTGATCAACGGGATGGCGAGCAGCACCACCAGGATCACGAACGCCCCCGCGGCGATGATCGCCGCGATCTGGCCGACCGACACGGGTCCTCCTCGGTGCTGGGTGCGATACAGGTCCCCGGACCGCCGCCCGGCGACACCACCCCACAGGGCGGGGTCGTCGGCCGACACCTGGCGCAGGTGGCGGCAGGTTACCGTGCGCCGTCCGGACCTCTCCGGGGGACGGTGATCAACCGAGTGGTCAGCAGAGGGGCAGTCCGAGACCCCCGCGGTAGGCCGGCGCGAGGTAGACCTCGGAGATGTAGCCGACCCGCCCGTCGGGCGCCCGCGCGCCCAGCCAGAGCTCCGAGACCGCCGCGTTCGGGTTCTGGCCGATGCTCGTCGACGTGAGGTCGGCATTGGTGATCGACTCACCCGTGAGCTGGCAGACCGCGACGAACGTGGCGCCGGTCCCCACGTCGGTGCCGGGGATCTTGCAGCCGGGCATGTTCGCGCAGCGCGCGACGGGCCGCACCCCGAGGTAGGACGGCGTCCGGTCCTCGACCAGCTGACCCTCCCCGATCGCCACCTTGTTCTGCACCACGACGGTGCGGGTCTCGACATCCGGCGGGCTCGTCAGCACGACGACGAGGGTGGTCGCCAGGGCGACGACGAGCACGACGAGGGCGGCGAACACGGCGATCTCGACGCGCCGCCGGGTAGTGCGCGGTCCGGTGGGGGGTCCGGGGGCGTGCCCCTGCCCGGGTTCGGGCGGTGCGGCGGGAGCCGTGTCCCGCAGCGCCTCGTGACGGGCCCGCCAGCCCTCGACGTCGGCCGGCTCGACACCGACCGCGGCGAGCACGTCGGTGACGAGGTCGACGTTCGGCAGCCCGGGCCCGCGCGTCGCCGCCGCGATCGTCGACTTCCCCCAACCCGAGAGCCCTTCCGCACGCCGGAACGAGACGCCGCGTCGTTGCATGATCGCGAGGAAGTCGGCGCAGAACTGCGCGGGGGTGTCGCCGGGGCTCACGGCGCCGCCCGTCCGGCGGATCGGCGTCGTCGCAGGTCATGCGCGTCCGGACGGTGTCCGGGACACCGGCGGACGCCGCGTCGCGAACCGTCGGGGATCACAACGGGAAGGCTACGACGAGGCGGGCCCACAGCGATGCGGGGCGCGGGTGCTTCCGGGGGGCGCACCTGCGGGACCTCACCGCTCGGGCCCGCCTCCCCGCACGACCTCGCGCAGCCGGGCGAGCCGCTCGCCGCGGTTCCGTTCGTCACCCCGGCCCGCCGGGCGGTAGTAGTCGCGGCCCACGAGCTCGTCGGGCGGGTACTGCTGGGCGACCACCCCGGCGCGGTCGGCGTGGGGGTAGACGTAACCCACCGCGTTGCCCTGGGCCTCGGCCCCCGCGTAGTGCCCGTCCCGCAGGTGCGGGGGCACCGGGCCGGCGGCGCCCTGACGGACGTCGCTCATCGCCTCGTCGATCGCCGTGATCACCGCGTTGGACTTGGGGGCCGTCGCGAGGTGGATCGTCACCTGCGCGAGGTTGATCCGGACCTCGGGCAGGCCGATCAACTGCACCGCCTGGGCTGCGGCGACCGCGGCCGGCAGGGCGGTGGGGTCGGCGAGCCCGATGTCCTCGCTGGCGTGGACGACGAGGCGGCGCGCGATGAACCGCGGGTCCTCCCCCGCCACGATCATGCGGGCCAGGTAGTGCAGGGCCGCGTCCGGGTCCGAGCCGCGGATGGACTTGATGAACGCCGAGATGACGTCGTAGTGCTGGTCGCCGGCGCGGTCGTAGCGCACCGCGACCTCGTCGACCACACGCTCGACGTCGGCGAGGGTCAGCGGACCGGTGTTCCCGACGGCGTCGGCGGCGGCCTCGAGCGCGGTGAGGCTGCGCCGGCCGTCGCCCGCCGCCAGCCGGACGAGGTGGGCGCGAGCGTCGGGCTCCAGAGTCACGGCGCCGCCGAGGCCCCGCGGGTCGGCGACCGCCCGGTCGAGCAGCAGCCCGACGGCCTCGTCGTCGAGGGCGTGCAGGCCGAGGACGAGGCTGCGGCTCAGCAGCGGGGCGACGACGGAGAAGCTCGGGTTCTCGGTGGTGGCGCCGACGAGCAGCACGACACGGTCCTCGACGGCGGCGAGCAGCGCGTCCTGCTGGGTGCGGGAGAACCGGTGGATCTCGTCGATGAACAGCACCGTGCGCCGCGGCTCGGAGGCCGCGAGGCGACGGCGCGCGACCTCGATGACCCCGCGCACCTCCTTGACCCCGGCGTTGAGCGCGGACAGCGCCTCGAACGCCCGGCCGGTGGCCTGGGAGATCAGGCGGGCGAGCGTCGTCTTGCCCGTCCCGGGCGGACCGTGCAGCACGACCGACGCCGGCGCGGCGCCCTCGACGAGGCGGCGCAGGGGCGCTCCCGGCGCGAGCAGGTGGTCCTGGCCGACGACCTCGTCGAGGCTCGCGGGCCGCATCCGCACCGCCAGCGGCGTCCCGTCCCCGCTGGTGGGGGCGGGGCGGTCTTCCACGACCCCCCGCGTCACCGGACGGCCGAGATCCTTCTGGCTGGGATCGGGGCCCGTCACCGGCGCCTCCGGCACCTCGACCTCGAACAGCCCGTCGTCGCTCACGCCCCGAACGGTACTGAGGCTCCCGACACGCTCCAGGTCGCGGAGTCACGCGGGACGACGTCGACGACGCCACGACGGACCCGCAGCCGGCGCCGGGGCCCGGGGTCGGGTCCGGAGAGGACGAGCGGACCGTCGCTGAACAGCGCCGCCACCGAGACCCGCACGACGGCCTCGGCGAGGTCGAGTCCCGCGTCGGGGTCGTCCTCGGGGAGGCGCCGGCGGAGGGCGTCGGGCCGGGCGGCGTGCGCCCGGTCGATCACCTCGTCGATCCCGGTGGCGGCGCGAGGGCCCCGTGCGGTCCGACGAGCGTGTACCCGCCCGTCCAGGCGCGGACCGTCCAGCGCCAGGGCGCCAGCCAGCGGGTGAGGGCGGCCGCGCGGCGCCGGGCCGCGCCGGGGTCGGGCGGGCCCAGGGTGTCCTCCCACGGGGCGCGGACCCGGCCCGATCCGCAGGCGCCGCACATCAGGTGCGACGCGGGGACCGCGCGACGAAGTCCTGCGCGATCGCGTCGAACGTCGACCAGCGCACGCCCTCGTGGCCGTTGATGTGCTCGATGAGCCGCTCGAGCGCCATCAGCACCTGCGGGCGCCCGGAGACGTCGGGGTGGATCGTCATGGTGAACGCCGCGTAGTCGCACTCGCGGTAGGTCCAGTCGAACTGGTCGCGCCACATCTGCTCGATGTCGCGCGGGTTGACGAAGCCGTGGCTGTTCGGGCTGCCCTTGATGAACATCATCGGGGGCAGGTCGTCGAGGAACCAGTTCGCCGGGATCTCGACGAGGTCGGTCTCGTGCCCGCGCTCGAGGGGCTTCATCCACGTCTGCGCCGGCTGGTCGTAGTCGATCGGCGTCCAGGTGTCCCCGACGCGGACGTAGTACGGCGTCACGTCGCGGTGCATGAGCGAGTGGTCGTAACGGATGCCGCGGTCGAGGAGGATCTCGTTGGTGACCCGGCTGAACTCCCACCACGGCGCGACGTAGCCGGTGGGACGGCGCCCGCTGCGGCGCTCGATCAGCTCGACGCAGTAGTCGAGGATCGTCTCCTCCTGCTCGCGGGACATGGCCAGCGGGTTCTCGTGGCTGTAGCCGTGCACGCCGATCTCGTGGCCCGCGGCGACGCAGGCGTCGAACTCGTCCGGGAAGGTCTCGACGGAGTGGCCGGGCCAGAAGAACGTCTGGGTCATGTCGTGGCGGCGGAACAGCTCGAGCAGCCGCGGGACGCCGACCTCGCCGGCGAACAGCCCGCGGGAGATGTCGTCGGGCGAGTTCTCGCCGCCGTACGAGCCGAGCCAGCCGGCGACGGCGTCGACGTCCACCCCGAACGCCACGAAGATCTCTTTGGGCACGGTTCCTCCTCAGGTCAGGTGCTCGTCGAGGAGTGCCCGCGGGCGTGCCGGATCAGCCGCCAGGGCGAGTCCGAGCAGCATCCGGGCCTGCCACGGGCTCAGGTCGCCGACCAGGAGCGCCCCACGGTCGGCCAGCGCGCCGCCGCCGGCCGCGTAGCGCGGCGAGACCGGGCCCTCGGGGACGCGGCTCGCGACGAGCACGACCACCCCGGCGTCGACGGCCTCGCCGACCGCCGCGACGACGTCCGGGCTCGCGTTGCCGATGCCCACGGCGGCGAGCACGACGCCCCGGGCGCCCGCGGCGACGGCGGCGCGCACCAACGCGCCGTCGGCGCCGTGGTGGGCGGCGACGACGTCGACCCGCGGCGGGTCGGTCTCCGTCGCAGGCAGGGTCGCCGGCAGGGTCGCCGGCAGGACGGGGCGGCGCACCGGCCGGGTCACGCGCCGGACCGTCCCGTCGACCACGCGGTGCACGACGGTCCCGCCGAAGGCACCGGCGGCGAGCGTGTGGCGCTTGGCGACGCCCCGGGCGGCGAACGCCTCGCCGTCGAAGCAGACGAGGACCCCGTCGCCCCGCGCGGCGGGGTCGGACGCCAGGGTCAGCGCCGCGCGAAGGTTGGCCGGGCCGTCGGCTCCGGGCTCGTCGGCGGCGCGCTGCGCACCGGTCAGCACCACGGGGCGGTGGTCGGCGAGCAGCAGGTCCAGCCCGTACGCGCTCTCCTCCATGGTGTCGGTGCCGTGGGTGACCACGACGCCGTCGGCCCCCTCGTCGAGCGCCGCCACCACCGCCGTGCGGAGGCGCCGGAGGTCGTCCCACCCCATCGCGAAGCTCCCGGCGGTCGCGAGGTCGGTGACCGTGACCTCGGCGTCCGTCCCCGTCGCGGCCAGGAGCGCGCGCCCGTCGCGCGCGGCGCGCAGCGGTCCCGGGAAGCCGGTGCTGGCGATGGTGCCGCCGGTGGCGACGAGGTGGACGGGCATCGGTGCGCCTCCGGAGGCCGGGAACGACGGGGGACGACTAGGGTCGTTCCCCATGCGCGAGATCCTCACCGTGCTCGAGGCCGACGCCCGCGCCACGCCGGAACGGATCGCGGGCCTCACGGGGATCCCGGAGGACGAGGTCCGCGCGGCGATCGCAGGCTGGGAGGCCGAGGGCGTCATCCGCCGGTACAAGACGGTGGTCGACTGGGACCGCCTGGGCGACGAGCGCGTCACCGCGTTCGTCGACGTCACCGTCGCCCCCGAGCGGGGTCGCGGGTTCGACGACGTCGCCGAGCGGATCGCGCGGTTCCGCGAGATCCGGGCGGTGCACCTCGTGTCCGGCGCGCAGGACCTGCGGGTCGAGGTGGAGGGCTCCTCGATGAAGGAGGTCGCCGACTTCGTCGCCCAGAAGCTGTCGGGCGTCGAGCGCGTCACCGCGACGAGCACCCACTTCCTGCTGCGCCGCTACAAGGACGACCACCAGCTGCTGACCGAGCCCGAGCCCGACCAGCGGCTGTCCGTGATGCCCTGATGGGGGCGCCGCAGAAGCCGCTGTCACGGGTCGTCGAGGCCTGCCCGCCGTCGGGTATCCGCAAGTTCTTCGACCTCGCGCAGACGATGACGGGCGTCATCACCCTGGGGGTCGGCGAGCCGGACTTCCCGACGCCGTGGGGCGTGCGGGAGGCGGCGATCCACGCGCTCACCCGCGGGGCCACCACCTACACCGGCAACTCGGGGCTGCTCGAGCTGCGCGAGCTGATCTGCGCCGACCTCGAGAGGCGCCACGGCACGAGCTACCGCCCCGCCGACGAGTGCCTGGTGACCTCCGGCGTCTCCGAGGGCCTCGACCTCGCCCTGCGCGCGCTGCTGAACCCCGGCGACGAGGTGATCGTCCCGGAGCCGTCGTACGTGGCCTACCAGCCGTGCGTGGCGTTCGCGGGCGGCGTGGCCGTGCCGGTGGCGAGCGACCCGGAGCAGGGCTACCGGCTGGACGCCGAGCGGATCGCCGAGGTGGTGACCCCGCGGACCAAGGCGGTGCTGTTCGGGTCGCCGTCGAACCCCACCGGTGCCGCCCAGTCCGCCGCCGACCTCACCGCGCTGGTGGCGCTCGCGGAGCGCGAGGACTTCTGGCTGGTCAGCGACGAGATCTACGACCGGCTGACCTACACCGGCACGCACACCAGCACCGCGGCGGTGCCGGGCGCCTGGGACCGGACGGTCGTGCTCAACGGCTTCTCGAAGTCCTACGCCATGACCGGCTGGCGGGTCGGCTACGTCTGCGCGCCCGAGCCCCTGGCGGCGCTGATGCACCGCATCCACCAGTACACGATGCTCTGCGCCCCGCACGTCAGCCAGGTCGCCGCGATCGAGGCGCTGCGCAGCGCGGACCCCGACGTCACCGAGATGGTCGCCGACTACGACCGGCGCCGGCGGCTGTTCGTCAAGGGTCTCGGCGAGCTGGGACTGACCTGCCCGGAGCCCGGCGGCGCCTTCTACGCGTTCCCGTCCATCCGCTCGAGCGGGCTGTCGTCGCAGGACTTCGCCGAGCAGCTGCTCGAGGAGCAGAAGGTCGCGGTGGTGCCGGGCGACGTGTTCGGCCCCTCGGGCGAGGGCCACGTCCGCTGCTCCTACGCCACCGCGCTCCCCCTGCTCGAGGAGGCCCTCGAGCGCATGGGCCGGTTCCTCGCCGCACGTGCGTGATCTTCTGAGCCATAGCTCAGAAGATCACGCACGTAGGGGTGTCAGTTGAGCTTGCGCGTGCCGTCGGGCAGGCCGCCGCCCGCGTAGGCGTCCTCGGCCAGCTTGGCCAGGGCCGTGAGGGCGACGTTCTGGCTCCACGGGCCGAAGGAGCAGCGGGCGACGCCGAGCTCGCCCAGACGCTTGGTGCTCGGCACCCCGGGCACGCCGATGACGTTGACTCGTCGCTCGCCGAGCTCGGCGACGAGCGCCTGGATCGTCTCCTCGTCGAGCTTGCCGGGCACGAAGAACGACGTCGCGCCGGCCTCGAGGTAGGCGCGACCGCGCTCGATCGCATCGTCGAGGATCACCTTCGGGTCGCGGTCGCCGCCGCGCACCCACGCGTCGGTGCGGGCGTTGAGGGCGAACGGCACCCCGGCCTTCTCGCCCGCCGCGACCGCCGCCTCGACGGCCTCGACGGCCTCGGAGAGCGGCTTGAGCTGGTCCTCGAGGTTGGCCCCGACGATCCCGACGTCGATGGCGCGGGCGATCGTGCCGCCCGGGTCGCCGTAGCCGGCCTCGAGGTCGGCGGTGACGGGGAGCTCGGTCTGGCGGGCGATGAGCCCGACCTCGGCGATCATCTCGTCGCGCGGGATGACCTCGCCGTCGGGGTAGCCGCGCGAGGCGGCGATGCCGTGGCTCGCCGTGGCGAGGGCCTTCGTCCCGGGGGTGTTCGCGACCGTGGTCGCCGTGATCGCGTCCCACACGTTGACGACCACGAGCAGCTCGGGGTCGGTGTGGAGGCGCTGTAGTTGCTGGGCCTTCTCGGCGGTGCTCATACCCGATCCGTACCCCTCGGAGCGGCGGCCCGCACGGTCACCTAGGTGATCGCGTCACTTACCGGTGACCGGCGTCACTGTCAGCCTCTCTGGGTCGGCAGCCCACCACCTGCTGGCTCGCCCTCGACCAGCTGGGGGACCTCGTGACGACGTTCGCCGACCACCGCGACACCACCGTCCACATCCTCTGGATGAACGCCGGACTGTCGTGCGACGGGGACTCGGTGGCCCTCACCGCGGCCACCCAGCCGAGCATCGAGGAGATCGCGCTCGGTGCGCTCCCCGGGCTGCCGACGGTCGCGGTGCACTGGCCGCTGATCGACTTCGAGTCCGGCCCGGTCGGCGGCTCCCAGTCGTTCATCGACTGGTTCTTCAAGGCCGAGCGGGGCGAGCTGGACGGGCCCTTCGTCCTCGTCATCGAGGGCTCGATCCCCAACGAGTCGATCAAGTCCGAGGGGTACTGGTGCGGCTTCGGCAACAACCCGGTGACCGGGCAGCCGATGACCACCAGCGAGTGGATCGACCGGCTCGCCCCCAAGGCCCTGGGCATCCTCGCCGTCGGGACGTGCGCGACCTACGGCGGCATCCACGCCATGGCCGGCAACCCGACCGGCGCGATGGGCGTCGCGGACTACCTGGGCTGGGACTGGACGTCCTCCGCCGGCCTGCCGATCGTCAACGTCCCGGGCTGCCCGGTGCACCCGGACAACTTGTCCGAGACGATCCTCTACTTGCTCTACCAGGCCGTGGGCGACGCCCCGATGATCCCGCTCGACGAGGCCGGCCGTCCGACATGGCTGTTCGGCGCCACCGTGCACGAGGGCTGTGACCGCGGCGGCTACTACGAGCAGGGCCAGTTCGCCACCGAGTACGGCTCACCGGAGTGCCTGGTCAAGCTCGGCTGCTGGGGCCCGGTCGTGAAGTGCAACGTCCCCAAGCGCGGCTGGATCAACGGCGTCGGCGGCTGTCCCAACGTGGGCGGCATCTGCATCGGCTGCACGATGCCCGGATTCCCGGACAAGTTCATGCCGTTCATGGACGCCCCGCCGGGCAGCAAGGTCTCCGGGGCGGCGAGCGGCGCCTACGGCGTGGTGATCCGCAAGCTGCGCGACATCACGGCGAAGACCGTCGACTCCGAACCGCGCTGGCGCCGCCCGGGCCGGCAGCTGACGACCGGATACCGGCCCACCGCGTTCTGACGCGCGCACGACTCCCCTGACGACCACCCCGGTAGAAGGGATGCCCCGCGATGACCGCCGTGGCACCGAAGAGCTCGACCGGCACGAAGACCGACCTCGTCGAGATGGCGTGGGACCCGATCACGCGCATCGTCGGCAGTCTCGGCATCTACACGAAAATCGACTTCGCGGCGAAACGCGTCGCCGAGTGCCACTCGACGTCGTCGATCTTCCGTGGCTACTCCATCTTCATGAAGGGCAAGGACCCGCGGGACGCGCACTTCATCACGAGCCGGATCTGCGGCATCTGCGGCGACAACCACGCGACGTGCTCGGTCTACAACCAGAACATGGCCTACGGGGTGCGCCCGCCGCACCTGGGCGAATGGATCATCAATCTCGGCGAGGCCGCCGAGTACATGTTCGACCACAACCTCTACCAGGACAACCTCGCCTGCGTGGACTACTGCGAGAAGATGGTCGCGGACACGAACCCCGGGGTCCTCGAGCTCGCGAACCGGACGCCGAGCCCGCACGCCGAGGACCACGGCTTCCGCACCATCGGCGACATCATGCGGGCCCTCAACCCGTTCACCGGCGAGTTCTACCGCGAGACGCTGAAGGTCTCCCGCTACACGCGCGAGATGTTCTGCCTGATGGAGGGGCGTCACGTCCACCCGTCGACGCTCTATCCCGGCGGGGTCGGCACGGTGGCGACGATCCAGCTCCTCACCGACTACATGACCCGGCTCATGTGGTACATCGAGTTCATGAAGCGGGTCGTGCCGATGCACGACGATCTCTTCGACTTCATGTACGAGGCGCTTCCCGGCTACGAGGAGGTCGGTCGCCGCCGCGTCATCATCGGCTCGTGGGGGGCGTTCAACGACCCGGAGCACTGCGATTTCGACTACAAGACCATGTCGAACTGGGGACGGAAGATGTTCGTCTCCCCCGGGGTCGTGGTGGACGGCAAGCTGGTGACGACCGATCTCGTCGACATCAACCTCGGCATCCGCATCCTGCTCGGCAGTTCCTTCTACCGCGGCTGGGAGGACCAGGAGAAGTTCGTCGACCGCGACCCGCTCGGCAACCCGGTCTCGATGGACCACCCCTGGAACCAGCACACGATCCCGGCGCCGCAGAAGCGCGACTTCGACGACAAGTACTCGTGGACGATGTCGCCGCGTTGGTTCGACGGCACCGACCACCTCGCGATGGACACCGGCGGCGGCCCGCTCCCCCGGCTGTGGGTGACGGCGCTCGCCGGTCTGGTCGACGCCGGCGGCTACGTCCGGTCGACGGGCCACAGCGTCGAGCTCAACCTCCCGCGCACGGTGTCGAAGCCCGAGAAGACGTTCACGTGGACCCCGCCGGTCGACAAGCAGGGGCGGCCGCTGTCCAACGCCATCGAGCGGGACCGCGCCCGCACGTACTTCCAGGCCTACGCGGCCGCAGCGGCGATGCACTTCCTGGAGAAGGCGCTCGCCGAGGTCCGCGGCGGGAACACCAAGACCTGGGAGTCGTTCGTCGTGCCCGACGAGTCGGTGAGCGTCGGGTTCACCGAGGCCGTCCGCGGCGTCCTGTCGCACCACATGGTCGTGCGCGACGGGAAGATCGCGAACTATCACCCGTACCCGCCGACGCCGTGGAACGGCAGCGTCCGCGACAAGTTCGGGACGCCCGGCCCGTACGAGGACGCCGTGCAGAACACCCCGATCTTCGAGGAGAACGGACCGGAGGACTTCAAGGGCATCGACATCATGCGGGCGGTGCGCAGCTTCGACCCCTGCCTGCCGTGCGGGGTGCACATGTACCTCGGCAACGGCAAGCAGTTGCACCGGGAGACCTCGCCGACCCAGCTGAACCTGCCCTGATGGAGCCGCCGGAGACCGAGCGGGTCGCCGAGAGCATCGCCGAGCTGCTCGACTCGATGTCGGCCGACCCCGCCGCGCGCGAGGCCGGCGAGGACCTCGTGCGCGTCCTCATGGAGTTCTACGGCGCGGGCCTCGCCCAGATGGTGTCGATCGTCCGTCTCGGGTCGGGCGACGCGCTCGTCCACCGGCTCGCCGCGGACCCGCTCGTGGCGGCGCTGCTCGCCCTGCACGACCTGCACCCCGTCGACCTCCCGACGCGGGTCGGCCACGGGATCGACACGGCCCGGCGCCGCCTGGGCCACCACGGCGCCGGCATCAGCCTCGAGCGCGTCGACACCCACACCGGCACCGTCCATGTCGCGCTGGCGCCGGGCTGCGGCTCGTCGTCGGACACGGTGCGCGACGTCGTCCGGACCGCCGTCTCCGAGCTGGCCCCGGAGGTCGTCGCCGTCGAGTTCGTCACCGAGCCCGCCGGGCCGGCGCTGCTGCAGATCGGGGTGCGGCCCCCGAGTTCGGTGGCGGGGTCGTGACGGCCTCCCTGCGCCGCTTCCTGGCGCCCCGACAGGCCCCGCCGGTCGCACCGACGGTGGAGCGCTGCGAGCTGTGCGCGGGCGAGGTCGCGCCCGAGCACCCGCACCTCGTCGACGTCGCCGGGCGGGTGCTGAAGTGCGCGTGCCGCCCGTGCGCGCTGCTCTTCGTCGACCGCACCCGGGAGATGGCCGGCACCGCGTACCGCACGGTGCCCGACCGCTACCGGTACGACGCGGAGTTCACCCTCGCCGACGCGCAGTGGGACGCCCTGCAGATCCCGGTCGGGATGGCGTTCTTCCTGCGCAACTCGGTGCGCGCGGACGCGGTGGTGGCCTGCTACCCGAGCCCGGCGGGCGCGACCGAGAGCGAGCTCGACCTGTCGGAGTTCGTCGACGGCGTCGGCGCAGGCCGGCTCGGCGAGATGCTCGAGCCCGATGTCGAGGCGCTGCTCGTGCGGCACGACTCCGGACGCTCGGAATGCCTGCTGGTGCCCGTCGACGCGTGCTACCGGCTCGTCGGCCTCGTTCGGCGGCACTGGCGGGGGTTCGACGGCGGCGCCGAGGCGTGGACCCACATCGACCGCTTCTTCGACGACGCCCGCGCACGGGCCCGCGACGTGGGGGGCAGCCACCGAGGAGGGCCGAGCAGATGACCCTGCCCTTCCCCCGCGCCGCCCCGGGACCTGCGTTCGGGTTCGCGGTGACCCACGCCGACCACGACCCGCAGGCCGCCGGCCCGACCCTGCGGCTGCACACCACGATCACCGAGACCACGGGCACGCGGGTCCACGCCCTCGCCCTGCGCGCCCAGATCCGGCTCGAGCCCGCCGCACGGCGCTACTCCCCCGACCAGCAGGAACGCCTCGTCGAGCTGTTCGGCGACCCGTCGCGCTGGGGCCGCACGCTCAACCCGATGCAGCTGGCGACCGTGTCGACGGTGACGCCATCGTTCTCCGGCGAGCAGGAGGTCGTGTTCGAGGTCCCGCTGACGTTCGACACCGACGTCGCGACCACGCGCTACTTCCGGGGGGTCGGCGACGAGGGTGACGCCCCGATGCGCCTGTTGTTCAGCGGCACCGTCTTCTACGAGGCCCCGTCGGGCGTGCAGATCGGGCTCGTCCCGTGGCATTCGGAGGCCACGTTCCGGCTGCCGGTCGCCGTGTGGACGGACATGATGGACGCCCACCAGCACGGGATGGCGTGGCTCCGGCTCCCGGAGCACACGCTCGCCGAGCTCGGCGCCTGGCGTGCGGCGCGGGCGCTGCCCACGTGGGAGCAGACGTTCACGGCCCTGCTCGCCGCGGCGGGTGACGGGCCATGACCGCCACCGACCCCCTCGACGCCCTCGACACTGTGGCCGCGATCGCCGACGCCGTGCTCTTCGAGGGCTACCTGCTCTACCCCTACCGCGCCTCGGCGCAGAAGAACGCGCTGCGCTGGCAGTTCGGGGTCCTCGTGCCGCCTGCGGTGTCGGCGGCCCTCGCCGAGCCCTCGGCCAGCCGCACCGAGTGCGTGATCGACGCCCGGCCCGGCGCGACGCTGCGGCTGCGCCTGCGGTTCCTCGGCCTGCAGCGCCGGAGCGTCGTCGACGCCGACGGCACGGAGCACGACCGCCTCGAGGTCGACGGCGTCCCCCATACCGCCTGGGAGGAGGGCGTGCCGCGCCAGGTCGACGCCGCCGTCGCACTCGACGCGCTGGCCGAGGCTCCGGTGACCGTCGACGTCACGTGCCCGGCCACCACGACCTCGGAGGAGATCCGCGACGCGACGGGCGCGCTGCGCGGGCACCTCGTCCGGCGCGCCGAGGCCCTCACCGGGCGGGTGGTGCTCGCGACCGAGCCGCTCCCCGGGCCCTACGGCGCGCTGCGGCTGCGTCTGGACGTGGTCAACGACGGTGTCGCCGACCCGTCCGCGCCGCGCGCGGAGGCCCTGCGGACGGCCCTGATCTCGGCGCACACCGTGCTGGGCCTCGACCGCGGCGCGTTCCTCTCGAGTGCCGATCCGCCGCAGTGGGCCGCGTCCGCCGTGGCGGCCTGCGTCAACGCGCACAGCTGGCCGGTGCTCGCCGGCCCCCCGGGAGACGGCTCGCTGCTGCTCGCGACGCCGATCATCCTCGAGGATCACCCGCAGCTGGCCCCGGAGAGCCCGACGAACCTGTTCGACGGCACCGAGAACGACGAGATCCTCGCGCTGCGCACTCTCGCCCTCACCGACGACGAGAAGCGCGAGGCCCGGGCCACCGACCCGCGTGCCGCCCACATCGTCGACGCGGTCGACGCCATGGGCCCGGCGATGTTCGAGCGTCTGCACGGCGCGATCCGCCCCGACGGCCGCGCGCCGGACGACATCCCGACGCTGGCCACCCCGGGCACGCCCTGGTGGGACCCGGGCGCCGACGCCTCGGTCGACCCCGACTCCGACGAGGCCCTCGTCGACGGGCGCCCCGTCGTGCGCGGCAGCTCCGTGATCCTCGTGCCGGGCCGCGGCAGCGACGCCCAGGACACGTTCCTGCGCGGTGCCGCGGCCACCGTCCAGGCCGTCCTGCGCGACGTCGACGGCGGCACCCACGTCGCCGTGTCGCTCGACGACGACCCGGGCGCCGACCTCCAGGCCACCCACGGCCGCTTCCGCTACTTCCGGCCCGACGAACTGGCCCTGGCCGACGGGGGGCCCTCATGAAGGTCCTGGTCGCCGGGGTGGGCAACGTCTTCTTCTCCGACGACGGCTTCGGCTCCGAGGTGGCGCGGCGCCTGCTCGCCGACCCCGGTGCGCTGCCGGCGTCGGTGGACGTCGTCGACGTCGGCATCCGCGGCATGCACCTCGCCTATCAGGTGCTCGACGGCTACGAGGCGCTGGTGGTCGTCGACGCAGCCGCCCACATCGACGACGGTGCCGCGGGCGAGCCGGGGACGCTGACCCTCGTCGAGCACGACCTCGCGGCCGCCACCGGTGACGCCGCCTTCGACCCCCACGGCATGGAGCCCGACGCCGTCCTCGAGCTCGTCGGCGCGCTGGCCCGCGGCGTCGGCGAGGGCGGCGTCGACCGCGTGCTCGTCCTGGGCTGCGTGCCCGCCGACGTCGGGGCCGGCATGGGGCTGAGCCCGCCGGTGGCCGCCGCGGTCGACGAGGCCGTCGACACCGTCGGCCGGATCGTCGAGCGCCTGATCGAGCACCGTCCCTTCACCGAGGTGGGAGCGTCATGACCAAGAAGATCCTGTTGCTGGGACTGATCGGGGGCGTCGGCTGGATCGCGTGGGAGTCGCGCACCGACGTCCAGCGCTACCTGCGCCTGCGGGCGATGTAGCGCCGTGCACGAGTTCGGGGTGGCCGCCGCGGTGCTCGAGGCCGTCGACGCCCGGGCCGCCGGGCGCCGCGTCCGCGCGCTGCGGCTGCACGTCGGCGCGCTGCAACGGCTCGACCGGGCGGTGTTCGACCAGGCCTTCGCGATGATCGCCGACGGGGGCGTCGCGCAGGACGCGACGGTCGACGTCGTCGAGGTCGCCGTCGAGATCCGCTGTCGCGGGTGCGCCGCGACGGCGACCGGCACCGAGCTGATCACGACGTGTCCGGGCTGCGCGGGCCACGACCTCGAGCTCGTCGCAGGCGACGACCTCGTCCTCGAATCGATCACGCTCGCGGACCGGGACGCCCCGGTCCGCGCGGAGCAGGAGGTGGGCTGATGTGCCTCGGCATCCCCGGTGAGCTCGTCGAGCTCGCCGACGACGACACCGATCTCGCGACGGTCTCCGTCGCCGGGGTCCGGCGGAAGGTCAACGTCGGGCTCCTGATCGAGGACGAGGAGCTCGCCGTCGGCGACTGGATCCTCATCCACGTCGGCTTCGCGCTGGCCAAGATCGACGAGGCCGAGGCGGCCGCCGCCCTGGACATGCTGCACAGCATGGGCCCGGCCTACGACCAGGAGCTCGAGGAGTTCGTGGCCTCCTCGACCGGGAGGGAGGGACTGTGAAGTACGTCGACGAGTTCCGCGACGGCGACACCGCCCGCGCGATCGGCACCCGCATCGCCGCGCTCGCCGAGCCGGGCCGGCGCTACGCCTTCATGGAGGTGTGCGGCGGGCACACGCACACGATCTACAAGCACGGCCTCGAGGACCACCTGCCCGCATCGATCCGGCTCGTGCACGGCCCCGGCTGCCCGGTCTGCGTGCTGCCGATGGGGCGGGTCGACGACGCGATCGCCATCGCCCGCGACCCGGACGTCATCATGACGGCGTTCGGCGACATGATGCGCGTCCCGGGCAGTGACGGCTCCTTCTTCGACGCCAAGGCCGAGGGCGCCGACATCCGGATGGTCTACTCCCCGCTCGACGCCCTGAAGATCGCGCGGGCGAACCCGGAGCGCCGCGTCGTGTTCATGGCCATCGGGTTCGAGACGACCACCCCGTCGACGGCGATGACGATCCTGCGGGCGGCGCGCGAGGGACTCGAGAACTTCTCGGTGTTCTGCAACCACGTCGTCGTCATCCCGCCGATGACCGCGATCCTCGACTCCCCCGACCTGCGCCTCGACGGCTTCATCGGGCCCGGGCACGTCTCGACGATCATCGGTTGCGAGCCCTACCGGTTCATCGCATCCGAGCGCGGCAAGCCGCTGGTGGTCGCGGGGTTCGAGCCGCTGGACATCCTGCAGTCGATCCACCAGCTGATGGTCCAGCTCGCGGAGGGACGCTGCGAGGTCGAGAACCAGTACGGGCGCGTCGTGCCCTGGGACGGCAACCGCCGCGCGCTCGAGGTGGTCGACGAGGTCATGGAGCTGCGCGACACCTTCGAGTGGAGGGGATTGGGCTGGATCCCGGAGTCGGCGCTGCAGCTGCGCGAGGCCTACGCCGCCTTCGACGCGGAACGGCTCTTCACCATCCCGGGCCGGCGCGTCGCCGACCCGAAGGCCTGCCAGTGCGGCGACGTGCTGCAGGGCGCGCTGGAGCCGTGGGAGTGCGGGGTGTTCGGGACGGCGTGCACCCCGGAGACGCCGATCGGCACCTGCATGGTCAGCTCCGAGGGCGCCTGCGCGGCGTACTACAACTACGGGCGGTTCAGCCGCTCGCGCACCCGCGGTGCGACGGCTCTCCCGGACCCGGTGGTGGTGGGCCGGTGAGTAGCGACGTGACCGCGGGCTGGGCCCAGGACGCCCTCGACCGGGCTCCCCGGCAAGGTCCCGACCGTAGCGAGGAGGCGGTGCTCGCCCGCATCGAGAAGGTGCGACGGCGTCGCCCGCGGGTGCGCGAGGAGCGGATCACCCTCGCCCACGGGGCGGGCGGCAAGGCGACGGCGACGCTCATCGACGCCGTCTTCCTCGAGGCGTTCCGCAACCCGGCCCTCGAGCGGCTCGGCGACGGCGCCGCCGTGGAGGTCGACGGCACACGCCTGGCGTTCACCACCGACTCCTACGTCGTCTCGCCGCTGTTCTTCCCCGGCGGCGACATCGGCGACCTCGCCGTGAACGGCACCGTGAACGACCTCGCGATGTGCGGGGCGCGCCCGCTGTGGCTCTCGGCGGGCTTCGTCCTCGAGGAGGGCTTCGCCGTCGCCGAGCTCGAGCGGATCGTGGCGTCGATGGCCCGCGCCGCCACCGCGGCCGGCGTCAGCATCGTCACCGGCGACACCAAGGTCGTCGGACGTGGCAAGGCCGACGGGCTCTTCGTCACCACGGCCGGCGTCGGGGTGCGCGAGCGCCCCACGGTGCTCGACGCCGCGGCCGCCCGGCCCGGCGACGTCGTCCTCGTGTCCGGCCCGATCGGCGACCACGGTGTCACGATCCTCATCGCCCGCGGCGAGCTGGACATCGACGCCGACCTCGCCTCGGACACCGCGCCGTTGCACGAGCTCGCCGCGGCGGTCCTCGACGCGGGCGGCGACGGGGTCCGGGTGCTGCGCGACGCAACGAGGGGCGGCGTCGCCACGATCCTCAACGAGATCGCCGTCGCCTCGGACGTCGCCGTCGTCGTCGACGAGACGACCGTGCCGGTCCGTCCCGAGGTCGCCGGGGCGGCCGAGCTGCTCGGGATCGACCCGCTCTACGTGGCGTGCGAGGGCCGGATGGTCGTCGTCGTCGACGCGGAGCGCGCCCCGGCGGTGCTCGCGGCGATGACCGACCGGCCCGACGGCACCGAGGCGGTCGCGATCGGGCGGGTCGCCGACGACCCGCCGGGCCTGGTGCTGCTGCGCACCGGCTTCGGCGGCACGCGGATCGTCGACGTGCTCGTCGGCGACCCGCTCCCCCGCATCTGTTGATCCCGAGGCCTCAGGAGGCCCGACATGAGTGAGGACGAGAGCGTCCACAAGGCGTTCCGCGCGAAGGAGTACGCCCCGGAGCCCGGGCCCGGCCGGGAGGTCTCGCCCGAGGAGGCCGCGGGGATGACCGACACCGACCCGGCGCCGAAGCCCCCGCTCGGCGTCGGGGAGAGCATCAACGAGCGGGCGGAGGACGTGGCCCGGCACGCCGAGGAGCGCGCGGGGCGCAAGGGCGCGGCCGACCGGCCCTACGCCGCGGACACGGGCAAGGACACCCGCGGCGTGCACCCCACGCCGTCGGTCACCGAGGGCAGCCCGGACCTCCCGCCGGGCGACCAGGGCGGCTGAGCGGGGTGCGCTGCGCGCACGTGAGCACTTTGGGGTGCCGGAGCCCCCGAAAGTGCTCACGTGCGCGCAGCGCACACGGCGACCTGGCCGAGGGCGATGCCGCCGTCGGTGCACGGCACCCGGGTGGGCACGAGGACCCGCAGGCCCGCGGCCTCCAGCCCGGCGCGGACCCGCTCGAGCAGGACGGCGTTGACGAAGACCCCGCCCGAGAGGGCCGCGGTGTCCACCCCGTGCTCGCCGGCGAGCCGGGCCACGGCGGCGACCGTCGCGTCCGCGAGCCCGTGGTGGAAGCGGGCGGCGATCCGGCCCGTCCCGACGCCGGCCGCCAGGTCCTCGACGACCGCGGCGACCAGCTCGCCCCCGGGCAGGACGTCGCCGGCGGTGACCGGGTAGGTGCCGCGCTCGTCGGGGTCGACGCGCTGCTCGAGCTCGATCGCGGCCTGGCCCTCGTACGTGACGGCGTCGCGCACCCCCAGCAGCGCCGACACCGCGTCGAACAGCCGCCCGACGCTGGACGTGGGCGGCGACGCCGTGCCGGAGCGCGCCAGGGCGACCACGGCGTCCCAGCGGTCGGCGTGGCGGTCGCGCACGGCCGACCGCGCGTCACCGACGTAGGCCGCGGCCATCCGCCAGGGCTCGCGCACGGCGGCCGCCCCGCCGGGCATCGGGACCGTGGCCAGGTGCCCGACGCGGCGGTAGCCGCCGAGGCCGGCGAGCAGCAGTTCGCCGCCCCAGATCGTGCCGTCCTCGCCGAACCCGGTGCCGTCGTAGGCGACCCCGAGCACCGGCGGGTCGTCGGGCGTCGCCCCGTGCTCGGCGAGGCAGGCGGCCACGTGGGCGTGGTGGTGCTGCACGCCGACCGTCTCGAGCTCGGGCTCGGCGTCGGCGCGGTCGAGGGCGTACCGGGTGGCGAGGTAGTCGGGGTGCAGGTCGTGCGCGAGCACGAGCGGGGTGATGCCGAACAGGCGGCCCAGGTGCTCGGTCGCCTCGTGGAACGAGCGCAGCGCGGCCGGGTTCGTGAGGTCCCCGAGGTGCGGGGACAGGACGGCGCGGCGGCCGGCGGCGAGGCAGATCGCGTTCTTGACCTCGGCGCCGCACCCCAGCACCGGGCGGCCGACGTCGAAGGCGAGCGGCACGGGCTCGGGGGCGTACCCGCGGGCGCGGCGGACGGGCAGCTCCGCGCCCCGGTGCAGGCGCACCACCGAGTCGTCCGTGCGGACGTGGATCGGGCGGTCGTGGGTGAGGAACCCGTCGGCGAGGTCCGCCAGGCGTGTGCGGGCGTCGCCGTCGACGTGGGCGATCGGCTCGTCCGAGGTGTTCCCGCTGGTCAGCACGAAGGGCACGCCGAGCTCGGCGGCGAGCAGGTGGTGCAAGGGGGTGTACGGCAGCATCACCCCGAGGTCACGGTTGCCCGGCGCGACGGCCGGCGCCACCGCCGCACCCGGGATGCGCGGCAGCAGGACGATCGGCGCCCGGCGCGACCCGAGCGCCTGCGCCGCAGCCGACCCGACCTCCACCAGGGCGCGGGCGTCCTCCAGGGAACCCGCCATCACCGCGAACGGCTTCTCCTCGCGGTGCTTGGCGGCCCGCAGCCGGGCCACGGAGTCCGCGGCGTCGGCGCGGACCGCGAGGTGGTACCCGCCGAGCCCCTTCATGGCCAGCACCGCCCCGTCGCGCAGCCGGGACGCGGCCTCGCGCACCGGATCGCCCGGGCCCCCGGGTCCGGCGGGCTCCAGGACCAGCGTCGGCCCGCAGTCGGGGCAGCACGTCGGCTGGGCGTGGAAGCGCCGGTCGGCGGGGTCGTGGTACTCGGCGGCACACGGCGCGCACATCGTGAAGCCCGCCATCGTCGTCGTCGCCCGGTCGTACGGGACGTCGCGGACGATCGTGTAGCGGGGTCCGCAGTTCGTGCAGTTGACGAACGGGTAGCGGTGCCGCCGGTCGGCGGGGTCGCGCATCTCGGCGAGACAGTCGGCGCACGTGGCGGTGTCCGCCGCCACGAGTGCGGTCCGCGCGCCGGTGACCGCGCTGCCGGTGATGACGAGCCCGTGGGATCCCGTCGGCGGGATGGCCTCCGACCGGACGGACTCGACCACGGCCAGGGCGGGCGGCCGCTCGCGGAGAGCGAGGACGAAGTCCCGGACCGCCGCCTCGCCGCCCTCGACCTCGACGACCACTCCGGCGGCGTCGTTGCCGACGGAACCCGCCAGGCCCAGCTCCCGGGCGAGGCCGTGCACGAAGGGTCGGAAGCCCACGCCCTGCACGATGCCCTCGACGTGCACCCGCACGCGGACCGGCGCCGTGGCGGTCACGGCGGCCCCAGCGCGGCGATCGCCTCCCCGGCGTGCACGAGCACGACGTCACCGACCGCGGCGTCCACGAGGGCCACGGACACCTCCTCCTCCCCCGCCCCGGTGTCGACGCGGGCGGTGCCGTCGGGGTGCAGGGCCACCACGGTCACCCGGACCGCCTGGTCGGAGCAGGTGATGCAGACCGGGCCGTCGCAGGGCGCACGGGTCGGGGCCGGTGGCACCGGGGGCCCGGCGGTCTCGCAGGCCAGGAACCAGGTCACGACGTCGCCTCTGATCCCATCGCGCGCCCGCAGCGCCCGAGGAACGAGTGCAGCAACTGGTGGGTGGCCTCCAGCGTCTCGATCTGGCGGCGCAGGCTGTCCGACCCGGCAGGGGTCAGCGCGTAGGTCCGCCGCGCGGGCCCGGTGGCCGGGATGCTCCACGTCGACCGCACGAGGCCTTCGCGCTCGAACGACCGCAGGGTGCGGTAGACGCCGCCCGCGTCGGTGTCGTCGATCAACGAGGCGTGGAGTCGCTCCACGAGGTCGTAGCCGTGCGCGGCTCGCTCCTGGATCAGCAGGAGCAGGCAGGGCCGCAGGAAGTTCCGGGGTTCGCATTCGCCCATGACCGCCCCCTCGCGAGGGTCCCGCGGGCCAGGGGATCCCATTGCTCGTGTGGTGTGTATCACATAGGGTGGCACCGGTCGTGACGCAGAGCAAGGCCGCCGAACGAGGTGCTGGACCGATGGACGATGCGACACGGGCCCTGATGGGGCTCTGGGACGTGGCCGGCGAGAACGTCCGCGCGCTGGGCGCCGACGACTGGGCGCGGCCGCTGCCCGGCGCCGGTGTCGGACCCGCCGACGTGGCGGAGCTCGCCGTCCACCTCACCGGTGTTCACTACGCCGGGCCGGAGACGCTGCGCGAGGCCGTCGCGGCGGCGCGCCACCGCGCGGAGACCCAGCTGGCCGGCCGCACGACGGGCGACCCGGTGCTGGGCGCCCAGTGCCTCGACATGTGCCTGCACGTCCACGACCTCACCGCGGCCCTCGGCGCCCCGGCCGACCTGCGCGACCACGACGCGGCCGCTCGCGAGGCGTGCCGACTCGTCCTGCGTGTGCTGCCGCGCCTGCTCGTCGCGGCGGTGGGTGCCGACGACGCGACGCTGCGCGTGGCGGTCCGTCTCGGCGACGACCGCGCCGTGCACGTCACCCACGGGTCCGTCGTCCCGGGCCGCCCGGAGGACGCCGCGGACGCCGTCGAGATCGATCCGGCCGGGCTCCTCCTGCTGCTCGCGGGCCGCCGCGACGCCGAGTCGTTGCGCGACGCGGGTGCGCTGAGCTGGACCGGCCCGGCCGCGGAGGCGTTCGTCCACCGCGCCCGGCTGGTCGCGGCGTAGCCGGCTCTAGCGACCTCCGGCGAACGCGGGGTAGGGCGGCAGCACGGCCTCGCCGCCGTGGCGTCCGAGGGCCCCGACGACGGCCGCCGCGACCTCGGCGGTGGCGACGTGCCCGGCGCGCTCGGCGTCCATGCCGAGGCGCCGCCAGAGCGCGCTGAGCACCGCGGGGGCGTCCTCGCCCGGGTCGGCGACGACCACGCGCGCCACCCGGCCCGACGGCCGGACACCCACGACGGCGGGCAGCAGGGCGCGGGTCGAGAGCCACACCCAGAGCACCTCGGCGTGCAGCAGGCGCTCGCGCAGGACCTCGGGGTCCGCGAGCTCGCTCCAGACCGGCGTGATCTCGGCCTGCCAGGCGGCCACCATCGCCTCGGCCATGCCCGGCGGCTGGGCGCGCGCCGGGCCCCCGCTGGGCAGCGGCAGGCGCAGCGAGGCACCCATGAGCGCGACGTCGCGGAAGCAGCCCCACTCGAAGTCGAGGAAGCGCGCGCCGCTGCCGGTGAGCAGGCAGTTGTCCGGCCGGATCTCCGCCGGACTGAAGGCGCGGTGACCGGACCCGCCCAGCAGGCGGGCGGCCCGGCGCGCCTCGGCCACCCCGGCCGGCGCCGCCTCGACCCGCAGCAGCTGGGCGAGCTGATCGGGCACCTCGGCCAGCGCCGCGCGGGCGTCGTCGGCCAGGGGGTCGCGCCACGTGCGCTCGCCGAAACGGCGCAGCAGCGCTCCGAAATCGTTCTCGCGGCCCGCCGTGGCCGCCTGCATGCGTCCCAGCGCCCGGGCCCAGCCGAGCAGCGCGCGCTCGGCGGCCTTCGGGTCGCGCTCCTCGAGGCGCTCGGCCAGGGTGGCGCAGCGCCCGAGGTCCTCGAGCACGAGCAGGCGGTGGGCCGGGTCGTTGGCCACCAGCATCGGGCTCGCCCGCTCCTCCGAGGGCATCGCCGTCAGCAGCTGGCACGACGCGGCCTCGTAGTGGAACCGGTCGATGCTCTGCTCGCCCGCGCCCGGATCGTCGAGGAAGTGCTTGACGACGAGCGTGCGCGGCAGCGAGAAGGGGTTCTCGGCGACGCGGACCCGCACGACCAGCGAGCGCGAACTGCCGCCGAGGTCCTCGGGATCCGCCAGGCGCACCGTGGCGCCGTGGCGCCGCGTGAGGAGCTCTTCGGCCAGGTGCAGCACCTCGGTGGTGCGGTCGTCCGCGCCGGCCGGGCCGGTGGTGCGCCCGTTCGAGGTATCCGCGTCGTCCGTCGTCAGGGGAGCCATCAGCCGGAGGAGTCTACCGGTCCGGGCGCCGCCCCGGGAGGGATTCGGGGAGCCCGCGACGCCGGTACGAGGCCCGCACGAGCAGGAGCACGACGGTGCCGGCGACGACGATCCCGACCAGGTTGACCACCAGCTGGAACAGGGAACCGCCCGCCCGCGGCCAGTCACGCAGGACGGCGGCCACCGCCGCGAAGCCGGCCGCGGGCACCGTCGTCACCGAGATGAACACCCCGACCAGGACCCCGGAACCTTCCCCTGCCACCAGCGCGACCATGCCGGCGACGCCGGCGAGCAGCGCCACCACCAATGAGAACGGGCCGACCTGGTAGACGAACTCGACCCCCGAGAGGTTCGTCAGGGCGTTGTCGGGGATCGCGCCGAGTGCCTGTGCCCCCGCGGCGGCCACGGCCGTCGCGAGCACCGCGATCCCGAAGCCGACGCCCAGGGCGAGCCCGGCCGCCCGGGCCGTCGGACCGTCGCGGCGCACCACGACCAGAGCCAGGGCCGCGAGCGGCCCGAACTCGGGCCCGAGAACCATCGCCCCGACGACGGTCACCGGCGAGTTCGTCACGACCCCGATCGCCCCGAGCAGGCAGGCGATGGTCAACATGATCACGAACGTCAGCGACAGGCGGGCGCCCTGGCCGGTGCGGCCGACCAGCTCGTCCCACACCACGGCGTCGACGCCTTCGCCCGGCGCGGCCGCCTCGGCGCGCTCGGCGGCGTCGGACACGACCGTGTCGAGGGTCTCGAGGACGATGCCGCCGTGCTCCGCGCAGCCCAGCTCACGGAGCTGCTGGAGCACGCCGTCCACCGATTCGCGGGCCAGGTCGGCCTCCACGACGTCACCCGGCGGGGACACCGCCGCACCGCGCAGACGGACGACGTGCACGACCCCCGGCTCGCGGTCCAGGACGGCCAGCACATCGTCCGCCGCGCCCGACCTCCCCTGCGGGCAGAGGACACGCAGCCGGATCACTGCACCGGTCGCTCCTGCGGCTTCACCGGCGCCGCGGGCTTCGTCTGCGTCCCGGGCGCCGGTGCGTCGACGCCCGCCTCCTTGCGCTGCAGCGAGGTGATGGGGGCCGGCGCCCCCGTGAGCGGGTCGTAGCCGCCGCCGGTCTTCGGGAAGGCGATGACCTCGCGGATCGAGTCGACCCCGGCGAGCAGGGCGCAGATGCGGTCCCAGCCGAACGCGATCCCGCCGTGCGGCGGCGGGCCGAAGGCGAACGCGTCGAGCAGGAAGCCGAACTTCTCCTCCTGCTGCTCGGGCGTGAGGCCCATCAGCGCGAACACGCGCTCCTGCACGTCGCGCCGGTGGATACGGATGGACCCCCCGCCGATCTCGTTGCCGTTGCAGACGAGGTCGTAGGCGTAGGCCAGCGCGTTCTCGGGGTCGGACTCGAAGGAGTCGATCCACTCCGGGGTGGGCGAGGTGAACGCGTGGTGCACCGCGGTCCAGGAGCCCGACCCGACGGCGACGTCGTCGGTGGAGCCCGCGGCCTCGAACAGGGGCGCGTCGACGACCCAGACGAACGACCAGGAGCCCTCGGGGATGAGGTCGAGGCGGCGCGCGATCTCGCCGCGGGTGGCGCCCAGCAGGGCACGCCCCTCGGCCCGCGTGCCGGCGCCGAAGAAGATGCAGTCGCCCGGGTTGGCGCCCGCGGCCTTGGCCAGGCCCTCGCGCTCGGCGTCGGTGATGTTCTTGGCGACGGGCCCGGTGAGGGTCCCGTCCTCGCCGACCAGCACGTAGGCGAGGCCCTTCGCGCCGCGCTGCTTGGCCCACTCCTGCCAGCCGTCGAGCGTGCGCCGCGCCTGCGAGGCGCCGCCGGGCATGACCACCGCGCCCACGTAGGGCGCCTGGAAGACCCGGAAGGTGGTGTCGGCGAAGAACTCGGTGAGCTCGGTCAGCTCGATGTCGAAGCGCAGGTCCGGCTTGTCCGAGCCGTAGCGGGCCATGGCCTCGGCGTAGGAGATGCGCGGGATCGGCGTCGGGATCTCGTGGCCGCCGAGCTCCGACCACAGCGCGCCGATGACCGCCTCGCCGAGGGCGATGACGTCGTCCTGGTCGACGAAGCTCGCCTCGATGTCGAGCTGCGTGAACTCCGGCTGGCGGTCGGCGCGGAAGTCCTCGTCGCGGTAGCAGCGCGCGATCTGGAAGTAGCGCTCCATCCCGGACACCATGAGCAGCTGCTTGAACAGCTGCGGCGACTGCGGTAGCGCGTACCAGGACCCCGGCCGCAGGCGGGCCGGGACGAGGAAGTCGCGCGCCCCCTCGGGCGTCGACCGGGTCAGGGTCGGCGTCTCGATCTCGAGGAAGTCGCGGTCGGACAGCACGTCGCGGGCGATCTTGTTCGCGCGGCTGCGCAGGCGGACGGCCGACGCCGGGCCCTCGCGGCGCAGGTCCAGGTAGCGGTAGCGCAGGCGGACGTCCTCGCCGACCTCGGCGTGCTCGTCGAGCGAGAACGGCAGCGGCGCGGACTCCGAGAGCACCGTCAGCGCCGTGGCGCTGATCTCGACGTCCCCGGTGGCGAGGTCGGCGTTCTCGCTGCCCGCCGGGCGCTGCTCGACCGAGCCCGTGATCTGCACGCAGAACTCCGCGCGCAGACGGTGCGACTCCTGCGCCACCTCGCCGGCGCGGAACACCACCTGCACCACGCCCGAGGCGTCGCGCAGGTCGATGAACACGACCCCGCCGTGATCGCGCCGACGGGCCACCCATCCGGCGAGGGTGACGGTGGCGCCGACGTTCTCGGCGCGCAGCGTGCCGGCGGGGTGCGTGCGCATCATCTGCGGTGGTGCTCCTGGATCGGACGGACGAGTCACCTTTCAGGCTATCGACCGGGTCGACGCGGCATCTCAGCCGCTCTTGTCGGGGCCCGCCCGGTCGAGGTGCACCCGCAGGAGGACCCGGCGCTCGCGGTGCATGGCCTCGTCGAAGTCCGCCCAGTCGGGGTGCTCGGCGCCCTGCACCTGCCGGTAGAGGGCGCGCAGGCCGTCCAGCGCCGCGGGCAGCTCGACGATCTCGACGTCGCCCTCGACCTGGACCCACCGGCCGAAGAAGCCGTCGGGCAGGACGCAGAGCCACGCCCGCCCCTCCCGGCGCAGGTTCTTCGTCTTGAGGGCGGTCTCGCGCGTGCTGATCGTCGCCGCGCCGTCGTCGTCGATGCCGACGACCACGGGCGAGAGCTGGGGCGCGCCGTCGGTGCGGCGGGTCGCGAGGACGGCGCGGTGCTGCTCGCGCAGCACCTGCCGGGCGTCGTCGAGGTCCATGTCCCGGAGGCTAGGCCGCCCCGGCGACTCAGAGCAGGGACAGCTGCTCCGGCGGCGCCTCGACGACCTTCTCCGGGATCTCCGGCACGGCACCCTCCGGCCACGACCGCTCGGTCTCCCGCCCCTCGTCGCCCTGCCGGCCGCCCATGGCGTGCCCACCGCCGGTGAGGCCGTGGCGCGCGAGCAGCGGGCCGACGCGCGCGGCGAGGTCCTTGCGGTAGGCCGCGTCGACGTAGGCGCCGCGGCGGTAGAGGGCGGCGTAGCGCTCGATCAGCGCGGGGTGGTCGCGCGCGAGCCAGGCGTGGAACCACTCCCGCGTGCCCGGCCGCAGGTGCAGGGCGAGCACGGACGCGCCGCTCGCCCCCGCCGTGGCGATCTCGCCGAGCAGGGCGTCGAGGGCCTCGTCGGAGTCGGTGAGCCCGGGCAGGACCGGGGCGACGAACACCCCGCACGGCAGGCCCGCGTCGCGGATGCGGCGGACGAGATCGAGCCGGGCCCGGGGCGTCGGGGTGCCCGGCTCGACGCGGCGGTGCAGCTCCGGGTCCAGCAGGGCCAGCGACACCCCGACCCCGACGGGCACATCGCGAGCGGCGGCCGCGAGCTCCGGCAGGTCGCGGGCGAGCAGCGTGCCCTTGGTGAGGATCGAGAACGGTGTGCCGCTGGCCCCCAGGGCCCCGATGATCCCGGGCATGAGCGCGTAGCGGCCCTCCGCGCGCTGGTAGGGGTCGGTGTTGGTGCCCATCGCGACGTGCTCGCGGGCCCAGCGCGGTGCGCGCAGCTCGCGGGCCAGCACCTCGGGCGCGTTCAGCTTGACCACGACCTGGCGGTCGAAGTCGTCGCCCGCGTCGAGGTCGAGATAGGTGTGGGTGTTGCGGGCGAAGCAGTTGTGGCTGATCACCCCGTCGGCCACGAAGTCGCCGGTGCCGGTGGTGAGGTCGCCGAGGGCGCGCTCGCCGGGCAGCTCGTCCACCCCGACCACGACGCGCCCGCCGGGCTCGTCGCCGGGCGGCGCCGGCGCCACGGGCGGCGACCCGGGCCGGCGGAACGCCTCGTCGGCCAAGGTCTCGGCCCCGACCAGGGCCTCGCCGATCCGCAGGTGCGGCCGCTCGTCACCGTCGCAGCCCTCCGGCCGCACGTGGACCCAGCCGCGGCGCGTGAGGAAGCGGTGGTCGGCGCTCGCGACGATCGCCGTGCCGTCGAGCAGACGGACCCGCCAGGCCGCCCTCGTCGTGGTCCATGCGGCGTGCACCGGCGTCGGCACCAGGGACCGGATGCCGTTGCTGCGGACCTCGGAGCCCACCACGAGATCGCCGACCCGGACGTCGGCCAGCCGCACGCTGGTGCCGTCGACCATGAGAATCCGGGTGTCGAGCGAGAGGCAGTAGGTGCACGCGTGGCTGCACCCGCGGTAGGGGTTCACGGTCCAGGCGAAGGGCATCGGCGACGCCCCGGGCACGCGGTTGAGCACCGAGCGCGCCCGGACCTCGTGGAAGGTGATGCCGGCGAACTCCGGCGTGCGGACGCTGCGCACGAGGCCCTTGAGCGCCGGCATGCCCGGCAGCTCCTCGGGGCCTCCCGCGACCTTCTGCTCGTCCCACCGCACGCCCACCATTCGAACACGTGTTCGAGCGGTAGGCAAACCCCCGTCCGGCGGCCACCATCGTGCCCGTGGACGACGCGCGGCGCCTCTGGACCTTGCTCGAACCCCTGCACGCGGTCACCTACTTCGCCCCCGAGGCGCGCGCCGCCGCCGACGCCGTGGGGCTGAAGGGGTTCTGGATGGGCTACGTCGCCCAGCGTGCGGCACCACTCGGCGCCGTCGGCCCGGAGGTGGCGTGGGCGTCGTTCCACAGCTTCCACCGCGACCGCCTCCGCCGCGCGTTGCCCGACGCCTGGGCGCTCGCCTCCCCCGCGACCTGCCTCGGGGCGCGCCTCGCGGGGGTGGACGCGACGCTGCGACGACTCCTCGCCGACCTCCCCGGCGGCGTGGACTCCCCGGCGATCGCGGAGGCCGCGCGTCTCGCCGGGGAGGCCGCCGACGCCGCGGACATGGCCGGGCGCGTCCTCGCGGCGGCGAACCAGGCGCTCCCCCGCCCGGCACCGCCGCACCTCGCACTGTGGCAGGCCGCGACGACGCTGCGCGAGCACCGGGGCGACGGTCACGTCGCGGCGCTCGTCGCCCACGACGTCGGTCCCGTCGCGGCGCACCGGCTCAAGATCGCCGCCGACGAGTCGTCGGACGGCCTCCAGGAGTCCCGGCGGATCGACGACGAGACGTGGTCGGCGGCCGGCGAGGAGCTGGCCGTGCGCGGCTGGCTCGACGCGCACGGCGCCCTCACCGACGACGGACGTCGTGCCCGCGACGAGGTCGAACGCGCCACCGACCGCGCCGCGTCCGGGCCGTGGCGGGCGCTCGGCCGGGCGGGCACCGACCGCCTCGCCGGGCTCCTCGGACCGCTCGTCACGGCCGTCGTCGACGCGGGCGCCGTCCCGTACCCCAACCCGATCGGCCTCCCGCGGCCCTGATCTCGCGTGTGTTTCGGTACCAGCGGTACGCGGTACTAATCGGTAACACCAGAACGGAGCAGCCGATGAGTGCCTTCACCCTGGAACTGACGCCCGCCCACCACGAGCTGATCCGGCGGACGCACGCCTTCGCCGAGGACGTCGTCCGGCCGGCCGCGGCGAAGTACGACGCCGCCGAGGAATGCCCCTGGGAGATCGTCGACCGGGCCGCCCGGGAGGGCTTCTACAACGCCCTCTTCTACGCCGACCTCATCGCCGACCCGACGGGTCTCTCGCTCCCGCTCTTCCTCGAGGAGATGTTCTGGGGCTGCGCCGGCATCGGGCTCACGGTCGTGCTGCCCGCTCTCGCGCTCTCCGCGCTCAACCAGGCCGGCACCCCCGAGCAGCTCGCGCGCTGGGCCCCCGAGATGTTCGGCGAGCCCGGCGACATCAAGCTCGCCGCGCTCGCCGTGTCCGAGCCCCAGGGCGGCAGCGACGTCGCCAACCTGCAGACCCGCGCCCGCAAGGAGGGCGACGAGTGGGTGCTCGACGGCGAGAAGATCTGGATCGGCAACGGCGGGATCGCCGACGTCACGATCGTCAACGCCGTCGTCGACCCCGAGCTCGGCACCAAGGGCCAGGCGATGTTCGTGGTCCCCAAGGACACCCCGGGCATGGAGCAGGTCCGTCGGCTGCGCAAGCTCGGGCACCGGGCGTCGCACACCGCCGAGCTGCGCTTCGAGAGCTGCCGCATCCCGGCCGAGAACCTCCTGGGGGGAGAGGACAAGCTCGAGCACAAGCTCGAGAAGGCGCGGCGGGGCGAGGGCAAGCCCGCGGCGCTCGGCACGTTCGAGCAGACGCGACCGATGGTCGCCGCCATGGCGCTCGGTGTGGCGCGGGCGTCGTTCGAGTACGCCTGCTCCTACGCCCGGCAGCGCGAGGCCTTCGGCGGCCCGATCATCGGCAACCAGGGCGTCTCGTTCCCGCTCGCCGACCTCGCCGCCGACATCGACGCCGCGCGGCTCCTGACCTGGCGAGCGTCGTGGATGGCCGCCAACGGCGTGCCGTTCCAGGCCGGCGAGGGCTCGATGTCGAAGCTCAAGGCCTCCGAGGTCGCCGTGCGTGCCGCCGAGCAGGCCGTCCAGACCTGCGGCGGGTGGGGCTACGTCGACGACCTCCCGGTCGAGAAGTGGTACCGCGACGCGAAGCTCTACACGATCTTCGAGGGCACGAGCGAGATCCAGCGGATGGTCATCGGACGCACGCTGACCGACCCCGAGGCCACCGACACTCCGCTGCACCACCACCTGCCCGGCGACCGGGGCGGCGTGAGCCGGAAGTTCGGGCACGGGTCGCTCGCCCGCGCCCGGGCCGGGGAGGCCTTCATGCGGCTCGCGAAGAAGGCGCCCGACTCCGTGTTGCGGCTCGGCGGGAAGCTCGCCTCCCCCGGCGCGTGACGAAAAGGCTCCCGGAGATGATGGCCGGGTGACCTCCTCCCGGCCCGTGGGGCGCCGCGCGCGGTCCGCGACCGCGGAGGAGGACGCGGGCGACGACGCGGTGACCGGTCCGATCGAGGTGCCGCCTGACCGACCGCCCCGCCGGCGAGCGGGGGGATCTGCTGACGTTCAACCTCAGCGTGGCCCCCGGGCTGACCCACCCCGGCCGACGCGCCGGCGACGCGCGGACGCGCCCCTCGAGGCGAGTCACGGCCACGGGCACGGGCACGGGCACGGCGGGGGCTCGCTGGATGGTGCGTCGGCCACGCGGGTGCGACGGCTCCTGGCCCTGCTGCTCGTGCCCTGCGGGCTGGCGGTGCTGTTGGGCCTCGTGGTGCTCGCCCCGTCCCCGTCCGAGTACGCCCGGGTGGCGGAACGGGCCGCGACCGGCCAGGGCGCGCCCGGGCTCGGGTCCCAGACCCCGGTCGACGCCGAGGTCCTGCGCGCCGCCGGGGAGTCCGACTGCACCGACCCCAACCTGCCCTCCCCCGGCGAGGGCGAGGGCTGTGTCGCGGTGACGCTGCGCCTGCAGGACGGGCCGGCGGCCGGGAGCACGATCGTCACCCTGGCGCCGACCACCCCCGGCTCGCCGCGCTTCGCCGTCGGCGACGCCGTCGTGCTCGGCTGGGCCGGCGGGGACCCGACGGACGCCCTGGGCTACACGATCGTCGACTTCCAGCGCGGCCAGCCGCTGCTCCTGCTCGGCGGTCTCTTCGCGCTCGCGGTGCTGCTGCTCGGCCGCTGGCAGGGCCTCGCCGCGCTCGTCGCCCTGGGCGCGACGCTCGGGGTGCTCGCGGTCTTCGTCCTGCCCGCCCTGGCCACCGGGGGCCCGCCGGTCCCGGTCGCGCTCACAGCGTCCGGGCTGATCGTCGGCATCGTTCTGCCGCTGACGCACGGCCTCTCGGCCCGCACGGCGACCGCGGCGCTCGGCACGCTCGCGAGCCTCGGGCTCATCGGCGTCCTCGCCCTGCTCTTCGCCGCGCTGTCGCGCCTCACCGGTCTCGGCGAGGAGGCCTCGGAGCTCGCCGGGTTGGTGGGACCGGGGCTCGACCTGCGCGGGCTGCTGCTCGCGGGCGTGATCATCGGCGCGCTCGGGGTGCTCGACGACGTCACCGTCACCCAGACCAGCGCCGTCTGGGAGCTGCACCGCGCGAACCCGGCCGCGCGGCTCGCCGACCTCTATGGTGCCGCCATGCGTGTCGGTCGTGATCACGTCGCCTCGGCGGTGAACACGCTCGTTCTCGCCTACGCCGGGGCGGCGCTGCCCCTGCTGCTGCTGTTCGCGCTGGCGGGCCGGGGTCTCGGTGACCTGCTCACCGCGGAGGACGTGGCGCAGGAGGTCGTACGGACGCTGGTGGGCAGCATCGGCCTGGTCGCCTCGGTCCCGTTGACGACCGTCCTCGCCGCCGTCGTCGTCCGTGCCGTCAGCCCCAGCACCCGGAGCCCTGCCGCATGAGCCGCCCCGCCCTGCCCCGCTCCGTCGAGGCCCCGCCGAGCGGCGTGCTCGACACCGCCCGCGCCCTCGTCGTCGCGTCGACCCGCACGGCCGTGGAGCTCACGCTGCAGGGGCCGACGATCGTGCGGGGCCTCGCCGACCTCGCCCGCACCGGCGCCGGGACGGCCGCCGACCTCAGCCCCCTCGTCGTCGACGCCCTGCGCGCGCTCCCGCGGCTCGTGCGGCTGCTGGAGCAGCTGGCGCCGGTCGCCTCCGGGCTCCAGCACACGCTCGACGAGATCGCGCCCGACCTCACCCGCCTCTCCTACGCCGTCGACGCCCTCGACCGTCTCGCTGGTGCCGTCGACGACCTCCACGCCCTGGCCCGTGCCGTGCCGGCGCTGCAGGCGATCGCCGGGGCCGCGCCCGACATCCGCGTCCTCGGCGAGGCGGTGCCGGCACTGCAGGAGATCGGCCGGGCCCGCGAGGACATCGCGACCCTCGCGAGCGCCGTGCCCGCGCTCCAGGAGATCGGCCGGGCCCGCGGCGACATCGCGACCCTCGCGAGCGCCGTGCCCGCGCTCCAGCAGCTCGCCGGGGCCGTCCCCGACATCCACGCCCTCGGCGAGGCCGTCCCCGCGCTGCAGGAGATCGCCGCGGCCCGCGAGTCCATCGCGACGCTCGCGAGCGCCGTGCCCGCGCTCCAGCAGATCGCCGGCGCCGCGCCCGACATCCGCGCGCTCGGCGAGGCCGTCCCCGCGCTCCAGGAGATCGCCGCGGCCCGCGGCGACATCGCCGCCCTCGCGAGCGCCGTGCCGTCCCTCGAGCGCCTCGGCTACGCCACCGACGACCTGCAGGTCATCGCCAGCGCCGTGCCCGCCCTCCAGCAGATCGGCGAGGCGGCGGGGCAGCTCGAGACCCTGGCGGGCGCGGTCCCGGCCCTGGAGCGCCTCGCCGGCGCCGTCGGCGACATCGGGACGATCGCGGGCGCCACCGGCACCGTGGAGCGGATCGCCGGGGGCGTGCCCACCGTCGGACGCCTCGCCGACGCCGTCCCCACCATCGTCCGGTTGGCCGAGGCGATCCCGACGCTCGAGACCCTCGGCGGCGCGGTGGACGACCTGCACGCGCTCGGTACCGCCGTCACCGATCTCCACCACCTCGCCGAGGCCGCCCCGGCCCTGCAGCAGATGGCCGGCGCGGTCGACGAGGTGCGCAAGCTGACCGGGGCGATCGAGCACGTCGAGGTCCTCGCCCGTCACGCCGACACCACGTTCCCCGACGTCCCGCCGCGCCTGGCCAACCTCGACGCCGGGCTGTCGACCGCCGCCGGCGAGCTGCAGAAGGTCAGCCCGGACCTGCGCACCCTCGCCGGACGGATCGACAACCTCGACGAGCAGATCAAGGTCCTCGCCGACGCCCTCGCGCCGCTGCAGGGCACGACCGAGCGCCTCGGCCGCGTCGTCGACCGCCTGCCCGGGCGCAAGAGGTCGGACGACCGGTAGCGCGTCCCGGCCGAGCCGGCGGGAGCTCTCCGGTTCGATCTCTCGACAGTGCCGCCCGTGCGCCCGCTCTGATGACACTCCGGAGAGATCGAGAGGGAGAGGTCGCCGATAGCCCCCTCTGACCGGACGGCGCCGCCGCGAACGCCGACGGCCCCCTCGCCGCGCGGGCGAGGGGGCCGTGGCGTCTTCAGGAGTTCCTACTTGCAGGGGTCTTCGGGCTCCGGCTGGGGCTCGGGGTCCTCGTGGCCGCCGTTGTCGGGCTGCTCGTGGCCACCATCGCTGGGCTGCTCGTGGCCACCGTCCTCCGGCTGATCCTGGCCGCCGTCCTCGTGACCGCCGTCCTGTTGACCGCCGTCCTCGTGACCACCGCCGTGCTCACCCTCGGGCACCTCGGGGAGCTCCGGCACCTCGGGCAGGGTCGGCTCCTCGCACTCGCCCCCGCCGGGGATGACCTCCGGCGCGGTGAGCTCGAAGTCGTAGGTCGTGCTCGGTGTGGAGACGAGGTCCACGCCTGCGTCGAGCCCGGGGTTACCGCGACCCTGGTTGATCACCAAGCCGGTCACCCTGATGTCGGGCTGGGCGGTGATGAACTCGCTCAGCAGCTTGGTGCCGTCGTTCGAGCAGGAGCGCTGCCCTTCCTCGATCACGCCCGGAATGGCGCGCGTCGAGCACCACCTGCCGGTTCCGGCCTCGTAGCGATTCCAGACGTTCGGCTCTGTGCTCTCAGTGGTGTTGTAGATCGGCTCGTAGGTGAGGGTCGAGAAGCCCACCTTCGGGTCGTCGGGGTCGTAGTCGACGACGAGCTGCATGCTCGGGAACTGGTCTTCGTTGACCGCGCCGTTCTGGTAGGCGGAGTAGGCCGCCGTCGTGATCCAGTCCCCCAGCGGGGAGTTCTCCGCCTTTCCGATGGCTGCCTTCGCATCGCCGTCCGGCGTCTGGAGCCGCAGCGCAGCGTCGCCTCCGAGGGGCGGAGCCGGGGGCACGAACTCGTCGGAGACCTCGAATGTCCCGCCCTTCGGGTCGTCCTCGGTTCGCGCGAACGGCGCCAGAGCGCCGTCGGCATCCGGCACGACATATGTCGTGCCCGCCGCCGCGACCGGCAGCGGGACCAGCGGGTCCGCGTTGCCGGACCCGACCATCGCGACGGCACTGCCGCCGACGATCAGGGCCCCGGTGGCCGCGAGTGCAGCCATCCCCCGACGTCCGAGTTTCGCCCTGTGAAGACCCATGTGTGTGATGCCTTTCCGCCCCTTGGGTGATGTGGCCGCCGTCGGGCCACACGCCGAAGTAACGAAGAGGACACGGTGGGGTGACGAGCGAATCGTCCGAAGGACGTAATTCGATACCGGCGATCAGAGGATCACGCGCGAGGACCCTCAGCCCGCTCCCGACGGCAGGGCGGCGCCGGTGTCCTTCAGCTCGACGCCCGAGAGCTGCAGGCGGAAGGACTCGGTCAGGAGGGCGGCGAGGATTTCCGCGGCGCCCTCGTAGGTCAGACCGTCGGGCGGGCGGATGTTCGAGACGCAGTTGCGCTCGGAGTCCACGCGCCCCAGCCGCGGCTCGAAGGTCAGGTACGCGCCGAGGGAGTCGGGGGACGACATCCCCGGGCGCTCGCCGATGAGCACGAGCACCATGCGCCCGCCGAGGGCGACGGCGATCTCGTCGCCCAGCGCCACCCGGGCCTGCTCGGCGACGACCACGGGGGCCACCGACCAGCCCTCCAGCCGCGGCAGCAGGGCGTCGACCACCGCCACGGCGTGGTCCTGCACCGCGCGGGCCGAGAGCCCGTCGGAGAGCACGACGACGAGGTCGTGCTCGCCGGCCTCGAGTCCGTGGTCGGGGGCGAGGCGGCGCCCCAGGTCGGGGCGCTGCAGGTACTCGGCGCGGTCGGCGGCCTGCGAGTGAACGACGGGCCCGGCCCGCTCGCCGAGCGCGGTGACGATCGCGTCGGCGTCCAGCGCGGTGTGCACGGCGTCGCGGGCCTGCGCGTGGGCGGCGGCGAGGCGGAGGTTCTCGGCGGTGGACAGGCCGTCGCCGGCGCGTCCGAGACCCACGCGCGCCCGCGTCGCGGCCCGCAGCGCGTCCCAGGGATCGACCTCGCTCATCCCATCAACGCCCGGATCGGCTCCGGCACCAGCTGCGGCACGCGACCGGCGTCGTCGAGCAGTCCGACGGACCCCAACCACGCCTCGAACTCGGGCGCCGGCCGCAGCCCGAGCGTCTGACGGACCTGCAGCACGTCCTGGAACGACAGCGACTGGTAGTTGAGCATGATGTCGTCGCCCCCCGGAACGGTGATCACGAACGAGCAGCCCGCGGCGCCCAGGGTGAGCAGCAGGGTGTCGGTGTCGTCGGCGTCGGCCTCGGCGTGGTTGGTGTAGCAGACGTCGACGCCCATCGGGACGCCGAGCAGCTTGCCGCAGAGGTGGTCCTCCAGGCCGGCGCGCAGGATCTGCTTGCCGTCGTAGAGGTACTCCGGGCCGATGAAGCCGACGACGGTGTTGACGAGCAGCGGGTCGAAGGCCCGGCACACGGCGTAGGCGCGGGCCTCGAGGGTCTGCTCGTCGACGTCGTGGTGGGCGTCGGCCGACAGCGCCGAACCCTGCCCCGTCTCGAAGTACGTGACGTTGTTGCCGACGGTGCCGCGGTGCAGCTCGGACGCCGCGGCATGGGCCTCGCGCAACTGGTCCAGCGTCACCCCGAAGCCGCGGTTCGCGGCCTGGGTGCCGGCGACGGACTGGAAGACGAGGTCGACCGGCGCGCCCTGTTCGAGCAGCTCCAGGGTGGTGGTCACGTGGGTGAGCACGCACGACTGGATGGGCGCCCCCAGCCGTTGGCGCGCGTCGTCGATCAGCTCGAGCAGCGCGCGCACCGTCGACGGCCGGTCGGTGGCGGGGTTGATGCCCACCACCGCGTCGCCGGCGCCGTGCAGCAGCCCGTCCACCAGCGACGCCGTGATGCCGACGGCGTCGTCGGTCGGGTGGTTCGGCTGCAGGCGCGTCGCCAGCCGGCCCTCGAGGCCGATCGTCGTGCGCAGGCCCGTGACGACACGGGTCTTGCGCCCCACGGCGACCAGGTCGCCGACGCGCATGAGCTTGCTGACCGCCGCCACCATCTCGGGCGTGAGCCCCGGCGCGAGGTCGCTCAGCACGGTGCTGTCAGCCTCCCAGGACAGCAGCCAGTCCCGGAAGCCGCCGACGGTCAGCGACCGCACGGGCGCGAACGCGGCGGCGTCGTGGGAGTCCATGATCAGCCGGGTGACGTCGTCGTCCTCGTAGGGAACGACGGCCTCGTCGAGGAAGTGTGCGAGCGGCAGGTCGGCGAGCACCGTCTGGGCGGCCACCCGCTCGGCGGCGGACGCGGCGGCCACGCCGGCGAGCACGTCCCCCGAGCGCGCCGGCGTGGCCTTGGCGAGCAGCTCGCGCAGGTCGGCGAAGCCGTAGGAGTGCCCGCCGAGCGTGGTGGACCAGCTCATCCGAGCTCCTCCTCGGCCTTCGCCAGTGCCGCGAACTCCTCGTCCGGCGCCGACGCGACGAGGTGGTGGCGTGAGTAGAACCCGAAGTAGGCCATGAAGAGGGCGAAGGCGCCGAGCGCGCAGAGAGCCGCGACGACGTCGACCAGGAACGTCGCCACCACGGCGGCGAGCGCCAGCACCAGCGCGACGCCGGTGGTGATCCGCCCGCCCGGCGTCCGGTACGGCCGGGTCATGTCGGGGTTCCGGACGCGCAGGACCTGGTGCGCCACCATCATCAGGACGTACGACAACGTCGCACCGAACACCGCGAGGTTGATGAGGATGTCGCCGTTGCCGGTCGCGGCGAGGACGAAGCCGATGGCGCCGGGGACGATCAGCGCGAGCGTCGGCGCCTTGCGGCCGTTGGTGCGCGAGAGCACCCGCGGCAGGTAACCCGCCCGCGAGAGCGCGAAGGTCTGGCGCGAGTAGGCGTAGATGATCGAGAAGAAGCTCGCGATCAGGCCGAGCAGACCGATGTAGTTCACGGTCGTCGACAGCCACGTCGATCCGCCGGAGCCGGCCTCGAGTGCACTGACCAGCGGGTTGTCGCTCGTCGAGAGCCCGAGGGAGCCCTGCGCGCCGGGCGCCAGGAACAGGACGGCGGCCGCCGAGACGGCCAGCACGCCCATCGCCACGATGATCCCGCGCGGCACCGCGCGCACGGGGTCGCGCGCCTCCTCGGCCGCCAGCGGGACGCCCTCGACGGCGAGGAAGAACCAGATCGCGAACGGGAAGCTCGCCCACACGCCGACCACGCCGAACGGCAGGAACGGGGATGCGCCGGCGGCGTCGCCGACCGGGATGTCGGTGAGGTTCGCGGTGTCGAAGGACCCGACGGCGCCGAGCGCGAAGAGCAGGAGTCCGGCCAGCGCGATCGCGGTGATCACGAAGGTGACCTTGAGGGCCTCGCCCACGCCCAGCAGGTGGATACCGATGAAGAGCACGTAGCAGGCGAGGTAGACCCACCAGCCGTCGGTGATCCCGAACAGGCCGAGCGACTCGACGTAGCCGCCGATGAACGTCGCGATCGCGGCGGGCGCCACGGCGTACTCGAGGAGGATCGCGGCGCCCGTCGCGAAGCCGCCCCAGGGGCCCATCGCGACACGGGCGAAGGTGTAGCCGCCGCCGGCCGCCGGCAGCGCCGACGACATCTCGGCGAGCCCGAGCACCATGCAGGCGTACATCACGGCCATGAGCACCGCGGCGATCGCGAGCCCGCCCCAGCCGCCCTGCGCGAGCCCGAAGTGCCAGCCCGCGTAGTCGCCCGAGATCACATACGCGACGCCCAGGCCGGCCAGCAGGACCCAGCTCGCGGATCCGGCCTTCAGCTGCCGCGCGGCGAGGTAGTCGCTCCCCGCGCCGGTGCCGGGACCCGACTCCACCCGATCCGCCATGTGTGTCCCCTTTCGCCGTCCCCCGGATGCCACAGCGTGAGGCAGGTGTGAAGTCCGTGGGTGACGATGGGGTTGCGATCGCCGACGTGCGTGAGGTCAGTCGCTGAGGTTCGTGCGGCAGCGGTTGAGCAGGGCGCGCAGGTCGGCACGCTCGGCGTCGTCGAACCCGTCGACCATGCTCGCCTCGACCTCCGCGGCGATCGGGGCGAGCCGCTCGAGCAGCGACCAGCCCTCGTCGGACAGGCCGATGAGCACGCGCCGCCCGTGCGCGGGGTCCGGGGTGCGCGTGATCCACCGCCCGCGCTCGAGGGCGGCGACCAGGTCGCCCATGGCCTGGGCGCTCACGAAGGCGTTGCGGGCGAGCTCGGCGCTGGTCTGCCCCTCGCGGCGCGCGAGCACCGTCAGCGCCGTCCACTGGGGCACCGTGATGCCCGAGCCCCGGAGCCGCTCGTCGAGGCGGGCGCGCACCGCGAGCTCCACCTGCTTGACGGCGTAGAGCAGGGAGGGCGGTCCCTCGGTTCTCGTCACCGCACCCTTCCCGGCGCCTTCCGTCGAGGCGACCCTCCCGATAATATCAACCTTCTTGACATCTTAGGTATCGCCCGGAAGGGGATCGATGGCGCCGCAACTGCCCCCGTCGCTGACGTTGGACCACGACGGGCCGGTCGCCGTGCTGCGCCTGGCGCGCCCGGACAAGCGCAACGCGCTCGACGACGCCACCGTCCTGGGGCTCGAGGCGTTCTTCGGCGCACCGCCGCCGGACGTCCGTGCCGTGGTGCTCGACGCCGAGGGCGACCACTTCTCCGCCGGGCTGGACCTCGCGGAGCTCGGAGCCACCGACGGCGTGGCCGGGGTCGAGCACTCGCGCTTCTGGCATCGCGTCTTCGACCGGATGGAGCGCGGGCGCCTCCCGGTCGTCTCCGTCCTCAAGGGCGCTGTGGTGGGCGGCGGGCTCGAGCTCGCCGCGGCCACGCACGTCCGCGTCGCGGAGACCTCCGCGTTCTACGCCCTGCCCGAGGCGCGTCACGGCCTCTTCGTCGGGGGCGGCGGCTCGGTGCGGATCCCGCGGCTCATCGGTGTGCACCGCATGACCGACCTGATGCTCACCGGCCGGGTGCTCGACGCCCAGGAGGGCCTGGCGCTGGGCATCTCCACGTACCTCGCCGAGCCCGGCGGGGGCTTCGCGAAAGCCCTCGAGCTGGCCCACCGCATGGCCGACAACCCGCCGGTGAGCACCTTCGCGGTGCTCCAGGCCCTGCCGCGCATCGCCGCGGCGCGCGACGAGGAGGGCTACCTCATGGAGTCGCTGATGGCCGCGATCTCCTCGAGCAGCGACGAGGCCCAGGACCGCATGGCCGCCTTCCTGGACGGACGCGCGGGGAAGGTCCGCTGATGACGACACCGGCTCCCCCACCGGCGGGCACCGTCATCGCCCGCTTCGTCGACTGGCTCGCGACCGAGCGCGGGCTGGTGTTCGACGACTATGACGCCCTGCAACGCTGGTCGGTCACCGACCTCGACGGCTTCTGGTCGGCGATCGCCGAGTTCTACGCGGTCCCGTTCCACGAGCCGCCCCGCACGGTGCTCGAGAGCCGCCGGATGCCGGGGGCCGTGTGGTTCCCGGGAGCGACGCTGAACTACGCGGAGCGCGCCGTCGAGGGCCCCGAGCCCGACGACGACGTCGCCCTGCTCGCGTACTCCCAGACCCGCGAGCCCCGGCGGTGGACCCGTGGCGAGCTGCGCGACGCCGTCGCCCGCGCCCGGGCCGGCCTGGTGCGCCTCGGGGTAGGACGCGGGGACCGCGTGGCCGCCTACGCCCCGAACATCCCCGAGACGGTGGTCGCGCACCTCGCCGCCGCGAGCCTCGGCGCGGTGTGGGCCTCGTGCGCGCCGGAGTTCGGGGCGCGCAGCGTGATCGACCGATTCGCCCAGATCGAGCCGACGGTGCTCATCGCCGTCTCCGGCTACGTCTACGGCGACAAGCCCGTGGACCGCAGCAGCGAGGTCGCGGCGCTGCGCGCGGCCCTCCCGAGCGTGCGCCACGTCGTCGCCGTGCCCTACGGCCCCGGCACGATCCCGGACGCGGTGGCGTGGTCGGAGCTGGTCGGGACCCCGGCGGCGCCGGCCTACGACCCGGTGCCGTTCGACCACCCGCTCGTCGTGCTGTTCTCGTCGGGCACCACCGGGCCGCCCAAGGCGATCGTGCACGGCCACGGCGGGATCACCGTCGAGCACCTCAAGAACCACGGCCTGGCCTGGGACGTGCAGCCCGGCGACCGGATGCTCTGGTTCACCACGACCGCCTGGATGATGTGGAACGCGCTGGTCTCCGGGCTGCTCCACGGCGCGGCGCTGATCCTCGTCGACGGCAACCCGCTGCACCCCGACCTGGCGTGGCAGTGGCGCCTCGCCGCCGAGGCCCGGGCGACCCACTTCGGCTCCTCCCCGGGCTTCCTCATGGCGTGCCGGGCCGAGGGCGTGCACCCCGCGCGTGACCACGACCTGTCCCCGCTGCGCCAGGTCTGCGTGGCGGGCAGCCCCCTGCCGCCCGAGGGCTACCGCTGGGTCGCCGAGGAGTTCGGCCCCGACGTCCTGCTGCTCGTGGGCAGCGGCGGCACCGACGTGTGCTCCGGCATCGTCCAGGGCGGGCCATGGCAGGAGGTCGTCGAGGGCGAGATCTCCGGCCGCGAGCTCGGGGTCGACACGGCGGCGTTCGACGAGGCCGGTCACGAGGTGGTGGGCGAGCGCGGCGAGCTGGTGATCCGCGCGCCGATGCCGTCGATGCCGTTGTTCTTCTGGGGCGACGACGACGGGTCCCGGCTGCACGCCGCCTACTTCGACACCTACCCCGGCGTGTGGCGCCACGGCGACTGGGTGCGCTTCTCGCCGTCCGGTTCGGTCGTGGTCTCCGGCCGCTCGGACGCCACGCTCAACCGCGGCGGCGTGCGCCTGGGCACCGCCGAGTTCTACGCCGTCGTCGAGGAGCTGCCCGAGGTGGCCGACAGCCTCGTGATCCACCTCGAGGACCCGGCCGGCGGACCCGGCGAGCTGCTGCTGTTCGTCGTGCCGGCCCCGGGCCACGAGGTCGACGACGCGCTCGTCGCGCGGATCCGCGGGGAGCTGCGCTCGTCGCTCTCCCCGCGCCACGTGCCCGACCGGATCCACGGCGTGCCGGCGGTGCCCCGCACGCGCACCGGCAAGAAGCTGGAGGTCCCGGCCAAGCGGATCCTGCTCGGCGCCGACCCGGAGACGGTCGCCTCGCGGGACGCGCTGGTCGACCCCGCGGCGCTCGACGCGTTCGTGCCGCTGGCGCGCTCATGATGATCGCGGTCGTCGGGACCGGCGTCATCGGGGAGAGCTGGGCGCGGCTGTTCCTCGCCCACGGCCACGACGTCACCGCCACCGACCCCGCGCCCGGCGCGGAGGAGCGGCTGCGCGCGTCGCTCGGTCCCTCGGAGCGCCTGCGGTTCACCGACGACCTCGCCGCGGCCGTCGCCGATGCCGACTTCGTGCAGGAGAACGGCCCGGAGCGTCTCGAGGTCAAGCACGAGCTGCTCGCCGGAGTCGACGCCGCCGCCCGGCCCGACGTCGTCGTCGCCAGCAGCTCGTCGATGCTGCGCCCCACCGACCTCGCCCGCGGCGCCCCGGCGCACCCCGAGCGCGTGCTCGTCGGGCACCCCTTCAACCCGCCGCACCTCGTGCCGCTGGTCGAGGTGGTGCCCGGGGAGGCGACGTCAGAGGCCGCGGTCGACGCCGCCATGGCGTTCTACCGCGCGGTCGGGCGCACCCCGCTGCGGCTGCGCGCCGAGCTCCCGGGCCACCTCGCGAACCGCCTGCAGGCGGCGCTGTGGCGCGAGGCGTACTCGCTGGTGGCGCGCGGGGTGGCGACGGTCGCCGACGTCGACACGGCGATCACCGAGGGGCCGGGCCTGCGGTGGGCGGCGCTGGGCCCGTTCGCCAATCAGCACCTCTCCGGCGGGCCGGGTGGCATCGCGCACGTCCTCGAGCACCTCGGGCCCGGCACCGAGGCGCTATGGGCCGACCTCGGGACCGCGTCGCACACCCCGGAGCTCGTGGCCCGCATCGTCGCCGGCGTCGACGAGGCCCTCGCCGGGAGCGACTCCGCCGACCTCCTCGCCCGCCGGGACGCGGTCATCGCCGCCGTGCTCGCCGCCCGGGCCCCCGACGGCGCCTGATCGGCCCGGTCACATCCGTGGCCGCCCGTGCGTCTCCTCGTCGACGTCGCTGATGACGTCCCCGACGACCCGAGGAGCCCACGATGGACGCCCGCACCCTGACCTACCGGACCACCACCGCCGTCACCGTCTTCGTGCTGCTCTCGGGCGGGCTGGCCTACCTGCTCGGCGCCGAGTGGGCCGTCGCGGGCGTGACCGCGCTCGGCTACCCCGCCTACGTCGTCACCCTCCTCGGCATGTGGAAGGTGCTCGGCGCCGTCGCCCTCACCGTCCCCGGCTATCCGCGGCTCAAGGAGTGGGCCTACGCCGGTGTCGTGTTCGACCTCAGCGGCGCGACGGTCTCGCACCTCGCTTCGGGCAGCGCCGCCTTCCACGCGGTGGTGCCCACGGCGCTGCTCCTCGTCGCCGGCGTCTCCTGGGCGACCCGGCCGGCAACACGACGCCTCGCGGCGGCCGAGCGCCGCGAGCCGATCGCCGAGCCCGTTCCCGCCGCCTGACCAGCCGGTAACCGTGCGGTCAGGAGTCCTCGAGGGCCCGGTCCACCGCGGCCGCTGCGCCGTCGAGGGCGATGGCCTGCTGGGAACCGTCGGCGAGGTCCTTGAGCTGGATCTCCCCGGCCTCGAGGTCGCGCTCCCCCAGCACGAGCGCGAAGCGGGCGCCCGAGCGGTCGGCCGCCTTCATGGCACCCTTCAGCCCGCGTCCGCCGTAGGCGAGGTCGGCGCGGATGCCCGCGCGGCGCAGCGCCCCGATGATCCCGACGAGGCGGTCCTTGGCCGCGTCGCCGAGCGGCACGCCGAAGACCTCGACCCGCGAGGCCGTGTCGAGGCCCGCCTCCTCCACCCGGCAGGCGAGGAGCGCGCGGTCGACACCGAGCCCGAACCCGACACCGGACAGGTCCTGCCCGCCGAGCTCGGCCATCAGGCCGTCGTAGCGCCCGCCGCCGCCGATGCCCGACTGCGACCCCAGGCCGTCGTGGACGAACTCGAAGGTCGTCTTCGTGTAGTAGTCGAGTCCGCGCACCATCCACGGGTTCTCGACGTAGGAGACGCCGAGGTCGTCGAGGTGACGCTTGACCGCCGCATGGTGCGCGGCCGCGGAGTCGGAGAGGTGGTCGATCATCAGCGGGGCGTCGGTGAGCTGCTCGCGGACCTCGGGGCGCTTGTCGTCGAGCACGCGCAGCGGGTTGATCCGCGCCCGCTCGCGGGTGGCCTCGTCGAGGTCGAGCTTCTCGAGGAACCGCGTGAGCTCCTGGCGGTACTGCGGCCGCGTGGTGGCGTCCCCGAGGCTCGTGATCTCCAGGCGGTAGCGGCGCAGGCCCAGCGCGCGGAAGCCGGCGTCGGCGACGGCGAGGACCTCGGCGTCCAGGGCCGGGTCGTCGACGCCGATGGCCTCGACCCCGACCTGCTGGAGCTGGCGGAACCGCCCGGCCTGCGGGCGCTCGTAGCGGAAGAACGGCCCGGTGTAGCGCAGCTTCACCGGCAGCCCGCCGCGGTCGAGGCCGTGCTCGATCACGGACCGGACGACGCCCGCGGTGCCCTCGGGGCGGAGGGTCACCGAGCGTCCGCCGCGGTCGTCGAAGGAGTACATCTCCTTGCTGACGACGTCGGTGGACTCGCCGACGCCGCGCGCGTAGAGCGCGGTGTCCTCGAAGACCGGCAGCTCGATGTGGGCGTAGCCGGCGCGGTCGGCCTCGCGGACGAGGGTGTCGCGGACGCTCGTGAACTCCGGACCGACGTACTCGGGGACGCCCTTGGGCGCGCTGAAGCCCCCGGGCGGGACGGCCGCGGTCACAGGTGGCGCCCGGGCGCGTTCGTGAGGCCCTGCACGAAGGGGTTGCTGTCGCGCTCCCGGCCGACCGTCGTCATCGGCCCGTGGCCGGGCAGCACGGCGGTGTCGTCCGGCAGCATGAGGATCTTGTCGCGGAGCGAGGCCATCATCTCCTCGGTCGATCCCCCGGGCAGGTCGGTGCGCCCGATGCTGCCCTGGAACAGGGTGTCCCCCGCGATGAGGAACGGGCGGTCGTCCTCGGTGGCCGACCGGAAGACCACCGACCCGCGGGTGTGACCCGGAGTGTGGTCGACGGTGAGGCGCAGGCCGGCGAGCTCGAGATCGGCGCCGTCGGCGAGGACCTCGACCGAGCGCGGCTCGCGGAACTCCAGGCCCGGGTACATCTGCGCGAGCTGCGCGCCCATGGGCCCGACGGCCTTGAACGGGTCGGCCAGCATGAAGCGGTCCTCGGGGTGGATCCACGCCGGGATGTCGTCGCCGTCGCAGACCGGCGTCACCGACCACATGTGGTCCATGTGGCCGTGGGTGAGCAGCACGGCCACCGGGGTCAGCCTGTGGCGCGCGATCACCTCGCGCAGCCCGTCCTCGGCGTCCTGTCCGGGGTCGACCACGATGCAGGATTCCCCGGGGGCGGGCGCGACCACGTAGCAGTTGGTCTCGAACACCCCGGCCGCAAAGGCCTCGACCAGCACGTCCTCGTCCTCCTCGGACAGATCGGTTCGATTCCCCACCCTAGTCGAGCCCACACTCCGGGCCCGTCGGCGCGGTTCCTACGATGTCCGCCGTGCCGACGAACGAACAGCGCCGGAAGGCCGCCAAGAAGAAGCTGGAGCGTCAGCTCGAGCGACGCGCGGAGCGGGCGAGGCGACGTCGGCAACGCCTGACCATCATCTCGGTGGTCGCGGTCGTGGCGGTGGTCGCCGTGGCGGCGGGAATCTACTTCGTCGTGACCGCCGAGGATGACCCGGCGCCGGCGGCCGCGCCGTCGACCTGCACGTACAACCCATCGGAGCCGGCGGCCAAGCCCAACACCCCGCCCGACGCCAACCCTCCGACCACCGGCACCGTCGACGTCACCCTGGAGACCTCGCAGGGTGCGATCCCGATGACGCTCGACCGCGCGTCGGCACCTTGCGCGGTCAACGCGGTGGTCAGCCTCGCCTCGCAGGGCTTCTACGACGACACGCCCTGCCCGCGCCTGGTGACCAGCCAGGGTCTCCAGGTGCTCCAGTGCGGCGACCCGACCGGCTCCGGCTCGGGCGGCCCGGGCTACCAGTACGCCGAGGAGCCCCCGGCGGGGCTGCCGCCGTTCCCGGGCGCCGAGGGCCAGGCCTCGACCTACGCCCGCGGCCTCGTCGCGATGGCGAAGAGCTCGCAGCCGGGCTCGACGGGCAGCCAGTTCTTCCTCGTCTACGGCGACTCGGCCCTGCCGCCGGAGTACTCGGTGGTCGGGCGGATCGCGACACCCGGGCTCGCGGTGCTCGACCGCGTCGGCGCGGGCGGGGACGACGGCTCGAACCAGGCCGGCGGCGGCGCGCCGCGCATCCCGGTGCAGATCCAGCGCGCGGTCGTCGCGGCGCCGTCGGCGCCCTGACGCAGATGTCAGCGGCGTGGCGCCGCAGACGTTGAGTGTCCGAATTCAAGGGAGCACGCCGATAGGGCCACGCACTCGGCCGGAGTGGTCGCCCGAGACATCCGATTCGTCCAAGCCGCGGAGGCGAGCCTCGCCCTAGCGTTCCCGCATGGATGACGACGCTGTCGCGGGCGAGATCGTCGCGCTCGCCCGGGAATGGAACACGGCGATCGTGTCGAACGACGCCGACCGCATCGCCGAGTTCATGACCGACGACTGGGTGATCGTCTCGTGGACCGGGGTCACGGGACGGGACGACTTCCTCGGGTTCGTGCGCTCCGGCACGCTCGGGCACACGCGGATGGAGCCCGCGAGCGAGCCCCGGGTGCGCGTCCACGGGGACGTCGCGACCCTCGTCGTCCGCGTCGTGAGCACCGCCCAGTACGGCGGCGCGGACATCGACGCCGACGAGTGGACGTCGGACGTCTTCGTCCGCACCGACGGCCGCTGGCGCTGCGCGCTGACGCACATCACCCCAGTCGGCACGGCCACCTGAGTCGCGAGTGATCGAAGTACCGATACGGACACTCAACGTCTGCGACGGCACTTCGCTGACAGTTCGGCTACGCCGTCAGGGGCAGCGCGCCGGGGTGCAGGGGGGCGGGGAGGTCGGTGCTGCCCTCGAGGTAGCGGTCGACGGCCGCGGCGGCCGAGCGCCCCTCGGCGATCGCCCACACGATCAGCGACGCACCGCGGTGGGCGTCGCCGCAGACGAACACGCCCGGCGCGTCCGTCTGCCAGTCCGAGCCGCAGCCGACCGCGCCCTTGGGGTTGCGCTCGATCCCGAGGGCGGGCAGGAGCGCCCGGTCGTCGGGGCCCGTGAAGCCGATGGAGAACAGCACGAGGTCGCACGGCATCTCGTGCACCTCCTCCGAGGTCGGCACGACCTCCCGGCGCCCCTCGGCGTCCCGGCGCACCTCGACCGACGAGAGCTCGACCGCCCGGACGTGGCCGCGCTCGTCGCCCACGAAGCGGCGCACCGCGGTGGCGAACAGGCGCTCGCCGCCCTCCTCCAGCGCCGGCGGCGTCCGGAAGACGTAGGGCCAGGTCGGCCACGGCGACGACGAGTCCTGCCGGGTCTTGGGCGGCGGGGGGTACTGGTCGAGCTGGTGGACGGCCAGCGCGCCCTGGCGGGTTGCCGTGCCGTAGCAGTCCGCCCCCGTGTCGCCGCCGCCGATGATGACGACGTTCTTGCCGCGCGCGTTGATCGGCGACGGGCCGTCGCCCTCGCACTCCCGGTTGGCGGGCACCAGGTAGTCCATCGCCAGGTGCACGCCGTCGAGGTCGCGACCCTCGATCGTGCGGTCGTCGCGGCCCTCGAGTGCGCCGACGGCGAGCACCACGGCGTCGTGCTCGGCCTGCAGCCGCTCCACGGGCAGCGCCGCGGTCCCGACCTCGCAGTTCGTCACGAACCGGGTGCCCTCGGCGCGCATCTGGTCGAGCCGGCGGTCGAGCTCCCACTTCTCGAACTTGAACTCCGGGATGCCGTAGCGCATGAGCCCGCCGATGCGGTCGTCGCGCTCGAAGACGGTGACGTCGTGCCCGGCGCGCGTGAGCTGCTGGGCCGCGGCGAGCCCCGCGGGTCCCGACCCGACGACGGCGACGCGGCGCCCGGTGCGGTTGCTCGGCATCTGCGGGACCACGTGCCCGTCGGCCCAGCCGTTCTCGGCGATCGACCACTCGACGCGCTTGATCGCCACCGGACCCGGCTGGCTCGTGATCGACAGGACGCAGGCCGCCTCGCACGGCGCGGGGCACAGTGCCCCGGTGAACTCCGGGAAGTTGTTCGTGGCGTGCAGGCGCTCGCTCGCGCGGTCCCACTCGCCCCGCCGGACGAAGTCGTTCCACTCGGGGATGAGGTTGCCCAGCGGGCAGCCGGCGCCGCCGGAGTGGCAGAACGGGATGCCGCAGTCCATGCACCGCGCGGCCTGGGTCTGCGTGCCCTCACGCGTCGCCGCGTCGGTCAGCGGCGCGTAGAGCTCGCGCCAGTCGGTACGCCGCTCCTCGATCGGACGCTTGGGGTTGTCCTCACGGGAGTACGTGAGGAACCCGCGTGGGTCAGCCACCGGCCGCCACCTCCATGATCACCTCGTGGGGGTCGCGCCCCTCGGTCTGGGCCCGCTGGGTCGCGTCGAGGACGCGCTGGAAGTCGTCGGGCATCACCTTGGTGAACCGCGGGACCGCCGCCGCCCAGTCGTCGAGCAGCGCGGCCGCCCGCGGCGACCCGGTGAGGTCGCGGTGGCGTTCGACGACGCCGCGCAGCCAGTCCGCGTCCTCGTCGTCCACCTCGAGCAACGACACCATCTCCGGGTTCACCCGCACCTCGGGCAGGTCGAGCACGAAGGCGATGCCCCCGGACATCCCGGCGCCGAGGTTGCGGCCCGTCGTGCCGAGCACGACGACGCGGCCGCCGGTCATGTACTCGCACGCGTGGTCGCCGGTGCCCTCGACCACGGCGAGCGCGCCCGAGTTCCGGACGCAGAACCGCTCGCCGACCTGGCCGCGCAGGAACACCTCTCCCCCGGTGGCGCCGTAGGCGATGACGTTGCCGGCGATCACGTGCGTCTCGTCGACGGTCCCGGCGAACGGCGCGTCGTCCGAGGGCCGCACGATCACGCGCCCCCCGGACAGGCCCTTGGCCAGGTAGTCGTTGCTGTCGCCGACGAGGTCCAGCGTCATCCCGGGCGGCAGGAACGCCCCGAACGACTGCCCGGCGGACCCGGTGAACTCGACGTGGACCGTGTCGTCGGGCAGGCCGGCGTCGCCGTAGCGACGGGTGATCTCGGCGCCGGTCAGGGTCCCGACGGTGCGGTTGACGTTGCGGACCGGCATCTCGAGGCGCACCGGCGTCGCGTCGGACAGGGCGCCCTCGGCGAGCTGCATCAGGGTGCGGTCCAGCGCCCGGTCCAGCCCGTGGTCCTGGGCCCGTGTGCGGACGCGGTCGGTGGGCGCGCCCTCGGGCACGTCGGGGACGGTGAACAGCGGCGTCAGGTCGATGCCCCGGGCCTTCCAGTTGTCCACCGCCTCGGCGGCGTCGATCAGCTCGGCGTGCCCGATGGCCTCGTCCATGGTGCGGAAACCGAGCTCGGCGAGGTACTCGCGGACCTCCTCGGCGATGAACCAGAAGAAGTTCTCCACGAACTCCGGCTTGCCCGTGTAGCGCTTGCGCAGCTCCGGGTTCTGGGTCGCGACGCCCACCGGGCAGGTGTCGAGGTGGCAGACGCGCATCATGATGCAGCCGTTGACGATCAGCGGCGCCGTCGAGAACCCGTACTCCTCGGCCCCGAGCAGGGCGCCCACGATGACGTCGCGCCCGGTCTTCATCTGGCCGTCGACCTGGACGGTGATGCGGTCGCGCAGGCCGTTGATCATGAGCGTCTGCTGGGTGTCGGCCAGGCCGACCTCCCACGGCGCCCCGGCGTGCTTGAGCGAGGTCAGCGGCGCCGCCCCCGTACCGCCCTCCCACCCGGAGATCAGCACGACGTCGGAGTGCGCCTTCGCCACGCCCGCGGCCACCGTGCCGACGCCGACGGACGCCACCAGCTTGACGTGGATCCGCGCGTGCTCGTTGGCGTTCTTGAGGTCGTGGATGAGCTGCTTGAGGTCCTCGATGGAGTAGATGTCGTGGTGCGGCGGCGGCGAGATCAGGCCGACGCCGGGCGTGGAGTACCGCACCTCGGCGATCCAGGGGTAGACCTTCTGCCCCGCGAGCTGGCCGCCCTCACCGGGCTTCGCGCCCTGGGCCATCTTGATCTGGATGTCGGTGCAGTTGACGAGGTACTCGCTGGTCACGCCGAACCGGCCGGACGCCACCTGCTTGATCGCCGAGCGCTTCGACGGGTCGTGGAGCCGGACCGGGTCCTCCCCGCCCTCGCCGGTGTTCGACTTGCCACCGATGTTGTTCATCGCGATCGCGAGGTCGGTGTGCGCCTCCGCCGAGATCGACCCGTAGGACATGGCGCCGGTGGCGAAGCGCTTGACGATCTCGGTGGCCGGCTCGACCTCGTCGAGGGGGATCGGCGTGCGGTCCTCGGTGCGCAACCGGAACATCCCGCGCAGCGCGCCGCCGGAGGAGATCAGCCGGTTGACCTCGGCGGTGTAGCGCTGGAACACGTCCCACTGCTTGGTCCGCGTGGAGTGCTGCAGCAGGAACACCGTCTCGGGGCTGAACAGGTGCAGCTCGCCCTCGCGGCGGTAGGCGTACTCGCCGCCGACGTCGAGGGCGCGGTAGGCCCGCTCCCCCGGGTTCTCCGGGTACGCCTGGCGGTGGCGCTCCGCGGTCTCGCGGGCGACGACGTCGAGCCCGCCGCCCCCGAGCTTCGAGGACGTGCCGGTGAAGAACTCGTCGACGAACTCCTGCGAGAGTCCGACGGCCTCGAAGACCTGGGCCGCGGTGTAGCCCGACACCGTGGAGATGCCCATCTTCGACATCACCTTGCGGACGCCCTTGACCAGCGCCTTCACGTAGTGGTCGATGGCCTCCGGGCACTCGATGTCCTGCAGCCACCCGCTGGTGATCATGTCTTCGATCGACTCGAACGCCAGGTACGGGTTGACCGCCGCGGCGCCGTAGCCGAGCAGCAGCGCGATGTGGTGCACCTCGCGGGCGTCGCCGCACTCGACGACGAGCGCCGCCTGGGTGCGCTCGCGGGTGGCGACGAGGTGGTGGTGCACCGCCGAGACCAGCAGCAGCGCCGGGATGGGCGCCCACTGCGCGTCGGAGTCGCGGTCGGAGAGCACGAGGATGCTCTTGCCGGCGCCGATCGCCTCGGACGCCTGGCGACGCACGCGGTCGAGGGCGTCGGCCAGGGCCCGCTCGCCCCCGTCGACCTCGTACAGCCCGGAGATCACCGTCGCGGCGAACCCGTGCATGTCGCCGTCGTCGTCGATGTGGATGAGCTTGGCGAGGTCGTCGTTGTCGATCACCGGGTCGGGGAGCACGACCTGCCGGCACGAGGCGGGGCCGGGGTGGAACAGGTTCTGCTCCGGCCCGATCGCCCGCGTCATCGAGGTGACGAGCTCCTCGCGGATGGCGTCGAGCGGCGGGTTCGTCACCTGCGCGAAGAGCTGGACGAAGTAGTCGTAGAGCAGCCGGGAGCGCGCCGACAGGGCCGCCGTGGGGGTGTCGGTGCCCATCGACCCGAGCGGCTCCGCACCGGTGGTGGCCATCGGCGCGAGGAGGACCCGCAGGTCTTCCTCGGTGTAGCCGAAGGTCAGCTGCCGGCGGACGACCGAGGCGTGGGTGTGCACGATGTGCTCGCGCGGCGGCAGGTCGTCGAGGTGCACCAGCCCGGCGTACAGCCACTCGCCGTAGGGCGCCCCGGCGGCGAGCTCGCTCTTGAAGGCGTCGTCGTCGACGATGCCGGTGCCGCGCGTGTCGACCAGGAACATCCGCCCCGGCCGCAGGCGCCCCTTGGCCAGCACCCGCGACGGGTCGACGTCGAGCACCCCGGACTCGCTGGCCAGCACGACGCGGTCGTCGTCGAGATGCCACCAGCGCGCCGGTCGCAGGCCGTTGCGGTCGAGGGTGGCGCCCATGAGCGTGCCGTCGGTGAACGTCACGCACGCCGGGCCGTCCCACGGCTCCATGAGGCTCGCGTGGAACCGGTAGAAGTCGCGCTGGTCGGTCGGCATCTCGGCGTGGTTCTCCCACGCCTCGGGCATCATCATCATCACCGCGTGCGGCAGCGGCCGACCGCCGAGCTCGAGCAGCTCGAGCACCTCGTCGAAGCTCGCCGAGTCCGACACGTCCTCCGGGCACACGGGCATCGCACGCTGGAGGTCGCCGGGGAAGAGGTCGGTGGCGAGCAGCGCCTCGCGGGCCCGCATGCGGTTGCGGTTGCCGCGGATCGTGTTGATCTCGCCGTTGTGCGCCATGACCCGGTACGGGTGGGCCAGCGGCCAGCTCGGGAAGGTGTTGGTCGAGAACCGGCTGTGCACCACGGCGATGGCGCTGACCAGGCGCTCGTCGCGCAGGTCGGGGAAGAACACCGGCAGCTGGTCGGTGGTCAGCATGCCCTTGTAGGTCATCGTGCGGCTGGAGAGCGACGCGATGTAGAGCCCGCACCCCTCCTCGGCGGACTGGCGCTCCGCGCGCTTGCGCACGATCCAGGCGAGGCGGTCGAGCTCGATGCCGGCGACCTGCCGGTCGGGGGTGGCGACGACGATCTGTGCGAAGTGCGGCATCGCGGAGCGCGCGACCGACCCGACGTCGGCGCCCTCGGGGTCCACGGGGACCTCGCGCCAGCCGAGGACGTCGAGGCCCTCCTCGGCGACGATGCGCTCGAGCAGAGAGATCGCCTTGGCGCGGTCGTCGGGGTCGGCGGGCAGGAACGCGAGGCCGGTGGCGTACGCCAGGACCGGCGCGCCGCCGTCGGACGACGGCCTGGGCTCGGGCAGCGCGAAATCGACCGTGGCCCGCAGCAGGGCATCGGGCACCTGGACCATGATCCCGGCGCCGTCCCCGCTCGTCGGCTCGCTGCCGGCGGCGCCGCGGTGATCGAGGTTGTGCAGGACGACCAGCGCGTCACGCACGATCGCGTGGCCGGCCACGCCGCGGGTGTTCGCGACGGCCCCGACCCCGCAGGCGTCGTGCTCGTACGCGGGGTCGTAGAGCCCCTGCGGGCCCGGAGCGGAACCTGCCTTCGACACAGGCATCCGGTGCCTCCTCGTCGTCGCGCGGGTGGTGGAGACCCGGGGACGACGGTGGCCCAGGATGAGTGACGGCGTTGCCACCCGCCGCGCGAGCGGCGGGTCCGTGGGTCGAACCCGGTGGGAGGGGGAACGGACACGGGAACGGCGGCGCCGGACCCCGACGTCCTGCGCGGTGCGTGGCCGATCCTAGTCCGTCAGCGGGCGTGTGGCAGGCCCGCCTGTGAGGTGTGCGTCAGCTCGTGGTGCGCGACGGGGGCTCCGCCGGCGCGTCCTGCTCGCGCTCCTGCTGCGGGTCGGCGGGCGCCGCGTCGACGCTGCTGGCGTTCGACGCCCCACCCTTGCCCCCGGCCTCGGCCGCGGACGACTTCTCCTTCGAGCGCGCCTCGACCTCGTTGTCGGCGCGCTGGTCCTCGTCGGGATCCCCGGTGCTGTTGGTGCTGGCCACGGAACCGGGCGTACCCGGGTCCCCGTCGCTCGAACCGGCGCCCCGTCCGAACTCCTCGCGAGGCCGCCCCCGGAACCACCACAGGTAGAGCACGGCACCCAGGAAGACGACGGCGGACACGACGACGTTGATCCGCACGTCGCCGAACACCCGCGTCGCCGGGTCGGTGCGCAGGAGCTCGATGACGAACCGGCCCGCGGTGTAGCCCGCCACGTAGAGCGCGAACGCCCGCCCGTGCGAGAGGCGGAAGCGGCGGTCCGCCCACACGACGAGAGCGGCGACGGCGAGGTTCCACAGCAGCTCGTAGAGGAACGTCGGCTGCACGATCGCGATCGGCGTGGTGTCGACGGCGACGCCGGTGAGGTTGTCCGGCGCCCCCGTCGCGGGGTCGATCCGCCGGTAGATCTCCAGCCCCCACGGCAGCGTCGTCGGCGCCCCGTAGAGCTCCTGGTTGAACCAGTTGCCCAGGCGGCCGATGGCCTGCGCAGTGACGATGCCCGGCGCCGCGGCGTCGGCGAACGCCGTCAGCGGAATGCCGCGGCGCCGGCAGCCGATCCAGGCGCCGACCCCGCCCAGCGCGATCGCGCCCCAGATCCCGAGCCCGCCCTGCCAGATGAACAGCGCCGCGACCGGGTTCCCGCCGGGGCCGAAGTACGTCGGCCAGTCGGTGGCCACGTGGTAGAGCCGGCCGCCCACGAGGCCGAAGGGCACGGCGTACACGGCGATGTCGGTGACGGTGCCCGGCTCGCCACCGCGGGCGACGAAGCGGCGCTCGGTCCAGAGGATCGCCACGACGATGCCGGCGATGATGCAGAGCGCGTAGGCCCGCAACGGGACCGGTCCGAGCTCCCAGACGCCCTGCGGTGGGCTGGGCAGGTAGGTGGGCAGAACCGTGACCGCTGTCTGCACCGCTGGGAGCACGGCGCCACGCTATCTGCCGGCGGTCAGCGCCCCGTGTGCTGGCCCCGGACGCCGGCGGCGAGCTCGGTGGTGAGGCGGGCGACCGCCGCCCGGCCGTGCTCGGCGGCGCTCACCAGGGCGGAGCCCACGATCACACCGTCGGCGAAGGTCGCGACCTCGCCGGCCTGGGCACCGTTGCGCACCCCCAGCCCGACACCGATCGGGAGGTCGGTGTGCGCCCGCGCCCGCGCGACGAGGGTGGTGGCGGTGTCCGAGACCGCGTCCCGGGCGCCCGTGACCCCCATCGTCGAGGCGGCGTAGAGGAACCCGCGGGTGGCCGCGGTGGTGGACGCGATCCGCTCGTCCGACGACGACGGCGCGACGAGGAAGATCGGGGCGAGGCCCTCGCGGTCGGCGGCGGTGAGCCAGCTGCCGGCCTCGTCGGGCACGAGGTCCGGCGTGATCACGCCGAGTCCCCCGGCGGCCGCGAGGTCGCGCGCGAAGGCCTCGACGCCGTAGCGCAGCACCGGGTTCCAGTAGGTCATCACCACGGCCCGCCCGCCCCGCTCCGCGAGCTGCTCGACGATCGCGAGCGTGTCGCGGACCCGGACCCCGCCCTTGAGCGCGGCGTCGACGGCGTGCTGGATCACCGGGCCGTCGAGCACCGGGTCGGAGTACGGCAGCCCGACCTCGACGAGGTCCGCGCCCGCGTCGAGGGCCTGGGTGAGCAGCCCGAGCGAGCCCTTGATCGTCGGGTAGCCCGAGGGCAGGTAGGCGATCAGGGCGGCGCGGTCCTCGGCCTTCGCGGTGGTGAAGACCTCGGCGAGGCGGGTGATGCCGGTGCCGGTGGTCGTCACAGCTCCCTCTCCCCGCTGGCCGCGTCCGTGGTGTCGGGCGCCTCGGTGGGCAGAGCGGCCTCGTCGACCACCCCGAACCACCGCGCGGCGGTGTCGACGTCCTTGTCGCCCCGGCCGGAGAGGTTGACCAGGATCGTGGCCTCCGGACCCCACGTCTTCCCGAGGCGCACGGCGCCGGCGATCGCGTGGGCCGACTCGATGGCAGGGATGATCCCCTCGGTGCGGCACAGGAGCCGGAAGGCGTCCATCGCCTCGGCGTCGGTGACGGGCTCGTAGCTCGCGCGCCCGGAGTCGGCGAGGAACGCGTGCTCGGGGCCGACGCCCGGGTAGTCGAGGCCGGCCGAGATCGAGTGCGTCTCGAGGGTCTGGCCGTCGGTGTCCTGCAGCAGGTAGGACATCGCGCCGTGCAGGGCGCCCGGCGTGCCGCCGGTGATCGACGCGGCGTGCCGGCCGGTCTCGACGCCGTCGCCGGCGGCCTCGTAGCCGATCAGGCGGACGTCGGCGTCGTCGAGGAACGGGTGGAAGATCCCGATGGCGTTCGACCCGCCGCCGACGCAGGCCACGACGGCGTCGGGCAGCCGCCCGTACGCGGCGAGCACCTGCTCGCGGGCCTCGAGGCCGATCACGCGGTGGAAGTCGCGGACCATCATCGGGAACGGGTGCGGCCCGGCCGCGGTGCCCAGGATGTAGTGGGTGTGCCCGACGCTGGCCACCCAGTCGCGGTACGCCTCGTTGAGCGCGTCCTTGAGCGTGCGCGACCCGGTGGTCACCGGGACGACCTCGGCGCCGAGCAGGCGCATCCGCGCGACGTTGAGCGCCTGGCGCTCGGTGTCGACCTCGCCCATGTAGACCATGCACTCGAGACCCATGAGCGCCGCCGCGGTCGCCGTGGCCACGCCGTGCTGGCCCGCGCCGGTCTCGGCGATGACCCGGGTCTTGCCCATCCGCTTGGTGAGCAGCGCCTGACCCAGCACGTTGTTGATCTTGTGCGAGCCGGTGTGGTTGAGGTCCTCGCGCTTGAGCAGGATGCGCGCCCCGCCCGCGTGCTCGGAGAGCCGGCGCGCGTCGGTGACCGGCGAGGGACGGCCGGCGTAGTCGCGCTGGAGGCGGTCGAGCTCGGCGAGGAACGCCGGGTCGTGGCGCGCCTTCTCGTACTCCGCAGCCACCTCGTCGACCGCGGCGATGAGCGCCTCGGGCATGTAGCGCCCGCCCCAGCGCCCGAAGTGCCCGGAGTCGTCGGGGTCGTGCAGGGTCCCGGCGAGGCCCTGGCTGGCCGTGCTCGCCGTGCTGGCCGACGTCATCGTGGAGCTCTTCCTGCGGGATGTGCGGGGGTCGTCGGCGATGCTACGAGGCCGAGCCAGCGGGAGTCAGCGCGACGGCTTCGGGCACGCGGGGTGCGAGCCCGCGGTGACCAGCTGGCGCACCGCCGCCCGCGGGTCCTCCGCCGTGGCCATCGACTCGCCGACGAGCACGGCGTCGGCACCGTGGCCGGCGTAGGTCATGAGGTCGCCGGGGCCGCGCACGCCCGACTCGGCGACGCGCAGGACCTCGCCGGGCAGGCCGGGGGCGATCCGGCTGAACACCGAGCGGTCGACCTCGAGGGTGTGCAGGTCGCGGGCGTTGATGCCGACGAGCTTGGCGCCGGCACGCAGCGCCATGTCGGCCTCCTCCTCGTTGTGCACCTCGACCAGCGCCGTCATCCCGAGGGAGTGCACGCGGTCGACCAGGGCGTCGAGGGCGTTCTGCTCGAGCACCGAGCACATGAGCAGGACCAGGTCGGCGCCGTGGGCCCGCGCCTCGTGCACCTGATAGGTGCCGATCACGAAGTCCTTGCGCAGGATCGGGATGTCGACGGCGGCCCGGACGGCGTCGAGGTCGTCCAGCGAGCCGCCGAAGCGCCGCTGCTCGGTGAGCACGCTGATCACCCGCGCACCGCCGTCGACGTAGCGGCCGGCGAGCCAGGCGGGGTCGGGAATCTCGGCCATCGGGCCCTTGGACGGGCTCGCGCGCTTGATCTCCGCGATGACCCCGATGCCGGGACCCTGCAGCGCGGCGAGGGCGTCGCGTGGCGGCGGTGCGGCCGCTGCGAGGTCCTTGACGGCCGCGAAGGGAACGGCGGCTTCGCGGGCGGCGAGGTCGGCCCGAACCCCGTCGAGGATCTCCTCCAGGACGCTCACGCCGGGTCTGCCCCTTTCCCCCGTCCGAGTTCGCTCCATGTTAACCCGCTGCCCCTTCCGTGCTGCCCACCCCGTCGGGAGGGCCGGAGCCCTGCCGGCGGGAGGGGTCCGGCGCTGGTTCGCCCGAGGGATCCCGGGTCGGGTCCCGGCCGTCGTCGAGCGCCTCCCACAGCGCCCGGTCCGGGTCCGCGGGTGGCACGCGGGGCGCGTTCCGGCCGCCCGGGGCGTCGTAGCGCGCCCCCATGCGCGGCAGGACCGCGGCCCAGCGGGCGGCGAGCAGCCCGGCCGCCAGCATGAGCAGGCCGCCGACCACGCCGACGATCGGGCCCGCGGGCACCGCCTCGGCGGGCAGGGGCCGGTCGCCGGGACGCAGGCCGACGGGCAGCGCGGTGGACGCGGGCGCGACGAGCCCCGCCGCGCCCCGCAGCACCGCCCACAGGCCGGCGACGGCGACGAGAGTGCCGACGACCCGCCGGCCCCACCCCGACGTCGCGAGGAGCCCGCCGACCGCGGCGAGGCACAGGAGCGCCCACGGCACGAGGATCGGTTCGGCGCGGGCGCCCTCGGCGGTGTTCGTGCGGGGCGCCGGGAGGCCGTCGATCACCTGGCTCACCCACGTGGCGCGCGACGACCCCCACAGCACGGCGGCCGCGACCACGAGCAGCACCACGACGAGCCCGAGCAGGCGCGCCGGGGCGTGCCCGCGGGCGGGCGGCCGCGGCGCCGCCGCGCTCACGGCGCCGCCGGGAGGGGATCGGCGAGCGGGACCGCGGCGGTGCCGTTCGAGCCCGTGCCCGCCGTGCCCGACGGGGCGGCGAGGGTGTCCGCGGCCGCGACGGCGGCGAGGACCGCGCGGGCCTTGTTGACGCACTCGGTGTCCTCGGCGACCGGGTCGGAGTCCGCCACGATGCCGCCGCCGGACTGCACGTGGGCGACGCCGTCGCGCAGCAGGCCCGTGCGGATGGCGATCGCGGTGTCGGCGTCGCCGGCGAAGTCGAGGTAGCCGACGATGCCGCCGTAGAGCCCGCGCCGGGTGGGCTCGAGCTCCTCGATGATCTCCAGCGCCTTCGGCTTCGGTGCGCCCGAGAGCGTGCCGGCCGGGAAGCACGCGGCGACGGCGTCGAACGCGGTGCGCCCGGCGGCGAGGCGCCCCGTGACCGTGCTGACGAGGTGCATCACGTGGCTGTAGCGCTCGATCTCGAAGAAGCGGCGCACCGTCACCGTGCCCGGCACGCAGACGCGGCCCAGGTCGTTGCGGCCGAGGTCGACGAGCATGAGGTGCTCGGCGCGCTCCTTCTCGTCGGCGAGGAGGTCCTTCGCCAGCAGCGTGTCCTCCTCGGCGTCCGCCCCCCGCCAGCGCGTGCCCGCGATCGGGTGGGTGGTGGCGACGCCGTCCCGCACGGTGACCAGCGCCTCGGGGCTCGACCCGACGATCTCGAAGGGCCTGCCGTCGGCGTCGGCGAGCCGCAGGAGGTACATGTACGGGCTGGGATTGGTCATCCGCAGCATCCGGTAGATCTCCATCGCGTCGGCCGAGGTCTCGGTCTCGAAGCGCTGGGAGAGCACCACCTGGAACGCGTCACCCGCCCGGATGCGCTCCTTGGCGACCTCGATCGCCGCGTGGTGCTCCTCGGGCGAGCGGCGCCGGCGCACCGTCGGAGGACCGGCGGGCACATCGACCGTGGCGACCGTCGACGGCGCGGGCGCCCCGAGCTCCGCGGTCATGCGGTCGAGCCGGGCGAGGGCGTCGTCGTAGGCGGCGTCCGCCCGCTCGGGGCTGTCGTCCCAGTTCACCGCGTTGGCGATGAGCGTGACCGTGCCCTCGTGGTGGTCCAGCGCCGCGACGTCGGTGGCGAGCAGCATGACCATCTCGGGCAGCTGCAGGTCGTCGGTGGCGTGCTCCGGCACGCGCTCGAGCCGGCGGACGGCGTCGTACCCGACGTAGCCGACGAGCCCCCCGGTGAGCGGCGGCAGGCCGGGCAGCGGATCGGTGCGCAGGCGCTGCAGCGTCTCGCGCAGGACCACCAGCGGGTCGTCCGAGTGCGCCTCGTCGTCCGGGCCGCCGGGCAGACCGACCGGCACCTGCCCGGTCCACACCGCGCGGCCGTCGGCCTCGGTGAGCGTGGCGGCGCTGCGCGCCCCGACGAAGCTCCAGCGCGACCACGACTCGCCGTGCGCCGCGGACTCGAACAGGAACGTGCCGGGCCGTCGGCCCGCGAGCTTGCGGTAGAGCCCGACGGGCGTCTCCCCGTCGGCCAGCAGCCGCCGCGTCACCGGGATGACGCGGTGGTGCGCCGCCAGGGCGTGGAACCCCGCGCGATCGGGCACGACCGCGCCGAGCGGGGCGGCGGAGGGGTCGGAGACGGCCACGACCCCATTCTGGCCCCCGGCCCCGACAGCTCCCGGCAACCGGGTCCGCGGTCGCGGTGATCGGCGCGGGCGCCGCAGCTCTGTCGACGACGGGCACGTTCGGCAGGCGCGCCTGCCCGAGGTCCATGCGCAACGTGCCCGTCGCGGCGGGGTCGGACGGTCCAGCGTAGGTGGGGCCGGCCCCGTCCCCGGTGGACCGACCGTCCCGTCGCTCACCGACGAGGGGTCGCCGGGGCCTCCTGTCCGGTCACGTCGGCGTCCGGCGCGGGCTCGCCCGCCGGCGCGATCGGCGCGGCCCGGGTCCGCGCCGCCACCGCCACGGCGCCGAGGACGACCGCGCAGCCGATCAGTTGCAGCACCCCGGGCACCTCGCCGAGGATCAGCGCGCCGAGCAGGACCGCGCCGACGGGCTGCAGCAGGAGGATCGAGGCACCCGTGGAGGACGCGAGGCGCGGCAGCGCGGACGCGATGAGCACCCAGCCGACGACCTGGCCGATCACCGCCAGCACGACGAGCCACATCAGGGAGCGCGCGTCCGGCGCGAGGTCGATGCCCTGCCAGAACGAGCCCACCGCGAACGACGTCACCGCCGCCCCGACGGTGGCGATCGCGACCGGGGTGAACCGCTGGCCGGGGCCGGCGCCGAGGCGCACGAAGAGCAGATAGCCGGCGTAGGCGGCCGCGGCGATCAGTGCGGTCACCGTGCCGCGGACCGGGGCGACGCCCGTCACCGCGTCCGGGTCGCCGATGAGGCCGCCCGCCAGCGCGACCCCGACGAGCATCACCGGGACGGCGAGCACGAACGTCCGACGCACCCGCTCGCCGAGGACGAGGAAGGCGAGCAGCGGGAGGATCACGACCTGCACGTTGACCAGCACCGTCGACACCCCGGCCCCGACGGCGTGCACGGACTCGGCCCACAGGGTCATGTCGAGGCCGAGCAGCGCGCCGCCGACGAACAGCACGACCGGACGGTTGCCCGTCGTCGGCGACGACCGCAGACGGCGTCGCCGCTCGAGCAGGGCCAGCGGCACGAGCAGCGGGAGGGCGAGCACGCAGCGGAAGAACGTCGCGGTGCCCGGGCTGACGTCGGCGAGCGCGATGAAGATCGGCGAGAACGCGATGCAGAGACTGCCGGCGACGGCGACCAGACGCGGGTCGACGCGGGGGACGACCGAGGGGCCGGCCGGAGCGGGGCCGACGAGGGAGCGCGTCACGCCCTCGATCGTCGGTCCGATGACCGTTGAGAACCAGCGAGGTTTCCTGCCCCGAACTCGTTAGAGTCGCTACCGTGTTCGCCCTGGACCGGCTCCGGGCCCTCGACGCCCTCGCGACGCACCGGTCGGTGGCCGGCGCGGCGGCCGCCCTGCACCTCACGCCGTCGGCGGTGTCGCAGCAGCTGGCGAAGCTCGACCGCGAGGCGGGCGCGGTGCTCACCGAGCCGGCGGGGCGGGGTCTGCGCCTCACGCCCGCCGGCCGGATGCTCGCCGAGCACGCCGCGGACATCCTCGCGCGCGTCGCCGCCGCACGGCTCGACCTCGACCGGCTGCGCGACGAGGTGGTCGGTGAGCTGCGGATCGGCGCGATCCCGACGTCGGTGCACGCCCTCGCCCCGGCGGCGCTCGCCCGTCTCCGGGCCACCTACCCGGACCTGCGGGTCGCGCTCGCGGACGGGGAGGCCGAGGAGACCGTGCCGGCCGTCCTGGCCGGGGACCTCGACCTGGCCGTCGTCGAGAACTGGGACGGCTCGCCCGCCCCCGTCCCGGCCGGCACCTCGCGCGCCCGGCTCTGCGACGACGTCATCGACCTCCTCCTCCCGGCCGACCATCGCCTGGCCGGTCCGGGACCGGTCGACCTCGCCGAGGTCGACGACCTCGACTGGGTCGCCGACGGCGTCCACACCCGGGCGGGCGCGTGGCTGCTCCAGACCCTGCGGCGGGCCGGGCTCGAGCCGCGGGTGACGTGCCAGGTCTGCGGCTTCGGGATGCACGTCGAGCTGGTGGCCGGCATCGGGGTCGCGGGGCTGGTCCCGCGCCTGGCCCGTCCTCCGCTGCCGCCGGGGGTCGTCGCGGCGACGACCACGCCGCCGCTGCGCCGCAGCATCGACGCCGTGTGGCGCACCGACCGCGGCACCGCGTCGGTGCGGGCCGCGGTCGCGACGTTCACCGACGTCGCCGCCGAGCGCGACGCGGCCCAGGAGGGGCCGGCTCAGGCCTCGGGGCCGAGCAGCTGGTCGGCGTCGAAGCACGTGTGATCGCCGGTGTGGCAGGCGGCGCCGGACTGGTCGACCAGCACCAGGACGGTGTCGCCGTCGCAGTCGAGGCGCACCTCGACGACCTTCTGCACGTGGCCCGACGTCGCACCCTTGATCCACAGCTCGTCGCGGGAGCGGGACCAGTAGGTGCCCTCGCGCGTCGCGAGCGTGCGGGCGAGGGCCTCGTCGCTCATCCACGCGACCATGAGGACCTCGCGGGTGTCGTGCTGCTGGGCCACCGCGCAGACGAGGCCGTCGGGGGTGCGCTTGAGCCGGGCGGCGATCGCGGGGTCGAGGGTCCAGGTCTCGCTCATCGGATCTCCACCCCCTCCTCGCGCAGCGAGTCCTTGACCTCACCGATCCGCATGATCCCGAAGTGGAACACGCTCGCCGCGAGCACCGCGTCGGCCCCCGCCGCCACGGCCGGCCCGAAGTGCTCGACGGCGCCCGCTCCCCCGCTGGCGATCACCGGGACGTCGACGAGCGCGCGCACCCTGCGGATCATCTCGAGGTCGAAGCCGGCCTTCGTGCCGTCGGCGTCCATGGAGTTCAGGAGGATCTCGCCGACGCCGAGCTCCTGGCCGCGCTGCGCCCACTCCAGGGCGTCGATGCCGGTGCCGCGGCGCCCGCCGTGGGTGGTGACCTCGAAGCCCGACGGCGTCGGCTGGGAGGGCGGGAGAGCATCCGCCGGCACGCGCCGGGCGTCGACGGACAGGACGATGCACTGCGAGCCGTAGCGGCGGCTGGCCTCGCCCAGGAACTCCGGGCGGGAGATGGCGGCGGTGTTGATGCCGACCTTGTCGGCACCGGCGCGCAGGAGCTTGTCGATGTCGTCGTTCGTCCGCACGCCACCGCCGACCGTGAGCGGGATGAAGACCTGCTCGGCGGTGCGCCGCACGACGTCGTAGGTGGTCTCGCGCTCGCCCGAGGAGGCGCTGACGTCAAGGAAGGTGAGCTCGTCGGCACCCTCGGCGTCGTAGAGCCGGGCCATCTCGACGGGGTCGCCCGCGTCGCGCAGGTCGACGAAGTTGACGCCCTTGACCACCCTGCCCGCGTCGACGTCCAGGCAGGGGATCACGCGGACGGCGACACCCATGCCCCTCAGCCTAACCGCGCCCCACGTGGGTGATCTTCTCGGCTATCGCTGAGAAGATCACGCACGAACGGTCGCCAGCGCCTCCGCGAGGGTGAAGTTGCCGGCGTAGAGGGCCTTGCCCACGATCGCGCCCTCGACGCCCTGGTCCGCGAGGGCGTTGAGGGTCCGCAGGTCGTCGAGCGACGAGACGCCACCCGACGCGACGACCGGGCGGTCGGTGCGCGTGCAGACCGCCTCGAGCAGCTTGGTGTTCGGCCCGGTGAGCGTCCCGTCGCGGCCCACGTCGGTGACGACGTAGCGCGCGCAGCCCTCGGCGTCGAGGCGGGCGAGCACGCTCCAGAGGTCGCCGCCGTCGGAGACCCAACCGCGCGCCGCGAGCCGATGCCGCCCCTCGGAGATCTTGACGTCGAGGCCCACGGCCACCCGGTCGCCGAACTCCGCGATCGCCGCCGCGCACCAGGCCGGGTCCTCGAGCGCCGCGGTCCCGATGTTGACGCGCCGGCAACCGGTGTCCAGCGCCCGGCGCAGCGAGGCGTCGTCCCGGATGCCGCCGGAGAGCTCGACCTTGATGTCGATCTTCTCGACCACCGAGGCGAGCAGCTCCGCGTTGGACCCGCGCCCGAAGGCGGCGTCGAGGTCGACGAGGTGCAGCCACTCCGCCCCGTCGGCGGCCCACGCCCGGGCCGCGTCGAGGGGGTCGCCGTAGCCGGTCTCGGTGCCGGCGACACCCTGGACGAGGCGGACGGCCTGTCCGTCGACGACGTCCACGGCGGGCAGCAGGTCGATGGTCACGGCGCGCGATCGTAGCCAGCGGCCGTCAGGACCCGAGCAGAGCCGCCTTCCGGCGCTCCAGCAGCTCCCGTTCGGCGACGGTGCGGACGAGGTCGAGGGCGCGCTCGAGCTCGGCGACGGCCTCCTCGACGCGGCCCAGCGTCGTGAGCATGTCGGCGCGCACGGCCGGCAGCAGGTGGTATCCGGCGAGCGTCGGCTCGCTGCTCAGGGGCTCGAGCACCGCGAGCCCGGCCTCCGGGCCCTCGGCGCGGGCGACGGCCACGGCCCGGTTGAGCTCGATCACCGGGGACGGGGTGAGGGCCGCGAGCTCGCCGTAGAGGGCCGCGATCGCCGCCCAGTCGGTGTCGTCGGTGGACCGGGCGCGGGCGTGGCACGCGGCGATCGCCGCCTGCAGCACGTAGCGCCCGCGCCGCCCGTCGGCCTCGGCCCGGGCCAGCGCGGCGAGACCGCGCCCGAGCAGCACGCGGTCCCAGCGCGCCCGGTCCTGGTCGCCCAGCAGCACCGGCTCCCCCGACGGCCCGACCCGTGCCCGCAGGCGCGAGGCCTGCAGCTCCATGAGCGCCACGAGCCCGTGCACCTCGGGCTCCTCGGGGGCCAGGGCGGCGAGGACGCGGCCGAGGCGCATCGCCTCGACGCACAGGGACGGGCGCGTCCAGTCCACGCCGGTGGTCGCGGCGTAGCCCTCGTTGAACACGAGGTAGATCACCTCGAGCACCGCGCCGAGCCGGGCGGCGAGCTCGTCGCCGACGGGGACGGCCAGAGCGTCGGGCCCCACGCCGGCCAGCCGCTTCTTCGCCCGCGAGATCCGCTGCCCGATCGTCGGCGACGGGACGAGGAATGCGTGGGCGATCTCGTCGGTGGTCAGGCCGCCGAACAGCCGCAGGGTGAGCGCGACCCGGGACTCACGGGCGACCGCCGGGTGGCAGGTGGCGAACAGCAGCGCGAGGACGTCGTCGCCCACGGCCGCCGCCCCGTCCCCGACCGCCGCGTCCGCGGCCGGGGCGACAGTGTCGTCGCCCGCCCACCCCACCAGCAGCTCGGTCTTGCGCGCGAGGTTCTGCTCGCGGCGGATCACGTCGATCGCCCGGCGCCGCGCGGTGGCGGCGAGCCACGCGCCGGGGTTGTCCGGGACCCCGTCGCGCGGCCACTGCTCCATCGCCGCGACGAGCGCGTCGTGGGCGAGCTCCTCGGCGAGGCCGACGTCGCGCACGACCCGCGCGACGCCGGCCACGATCCGGGCGGACTCCATCCGCCACACCGTCTCGAGGACGGCATAGGGGTCCGGGGCGGTCGTCGTCATCAGCTCCCGTGCTGCTGGGCCTGCCGCGCCCGCAGCTCCTCCTCGGCGTCGAGCACCTCCTGCGGCGCGAGGCCCTCGAAGTCCTCGGCCTCGGTCACGCGGCGCACCTCGAGGCGCTCCCCTCCCCGGAACGGCGCGCGCTTCGCCCAGGACAGCGCCTCCTCCAGCGAGTCGACCTTGAGGATCCAGAACCCGCCGACCAGCTCCTTGGCCTCGGTGAAGGGCCCGTCGCTGACGGTCGGCTCCTCGCCGTCGAACGTGACCGCGGCCCCCTGGGCACTGGGGGCGAGGCCCTCCCCGGCGAGCAGCACGCCGGCGTCGACCATCGCGGTGTTGAACCGGCCCATCTCCTCGAACATCGCGGGGTCCGGCGGCGTGTCCTTCTGGGCGTTCTCGTCGTACTTGAGCAGCAGCATGAAGCGCATCGGGATCTCCTGGTGTCGTCTGGGGCGGGGTGGGTCAGACCTGCTCGCGCTCGGCCACTCGCCGGCGCAGCGTGGCCTCGGCGTCGAGCACCTCGGCCGGGGCAACGTCCTCGAGGTCGCTCATCTCGGCGATCCGGCGGACCTGGAGCGTCACGCCGGGGCCGATCGGGCAGCGCCGCGCCCACTGCACGGCCTCCTCGCGGGACGCGACCTCGAGCATCCAGAATCCCGCGATCAGTTCCTTGGCCTCGGTGAACGGGCCGTCGGTGACGCTCGGGCCCTCGCCGTCGTGGGTCACGAGGAACCCGTCGGAGCTCGGCGCCAGGCCTTCGGCGGCCAGCAGGACGCCGGCGTCCACGAGCTCGGTGTTGAAGCGGCCCATCGCCTCGAAGGCCTCCTCGGCCGGCGGGGCGTCCGGGCCGCCCAACGCCATCGACTCGGGGGCCTCCATGATCAGCATGTAGCGCATCGGTCGCTCCTCGCGGCTCGTCGGCGGGGCACTCTCCCCCACCGCTCACCCGTGCGTCGATCGGCTGCGGGGTTCTTCGACACGGTCGTTGCGAGAATTCCTAACGGAGTGCGCCGAGCCAGTTGGTCAGCAGGTCCGCGCCCGCATCGCCCGACTTCTCGGGGTGGAACTGGGTGGCCGACAGCGGCCCGTTCTCGACGGCGGCGACGAAGTCCTCACCGTGGTGGGCCCACGTGACCCGCGCCGGCCGGAAGTGCTCGGGCGCCTCCTGCTCCCAGCGGCGCACCGCGAAGGAGTGGACGAAGTAGAAGCGGGTGGCCGGGTCCATGCCGGCGAACAGCACGCTGTCCTGCGGCGCCGAGACCGTGTTCCACCCCATGTGGGGCAGCACATCGGCCTGCAGCTTCTCGACGGTCCCGGGCCACTGCCCCGCGCCCCGGGCCTCCTCGCCGAACTCGACGCCGCGGTCGAAGAGCACCTGCATGCCCACGCAGATGCCGAGCACCGGGCGTCCGCCCGCGAGGCGCTGCTCGATGAGGCGCTCGCCGGACACCGAGCGCAGGCCCGCCGCGCACGCCGCGAACGCGCCCACGCCGGGCACGACGAGGCCGTCGGCGGCGAGGGCCGCACGGTGGTCGGCGGTGACCTCGACGTCGGCGCCGACCCGCTGCAGCGCCCGCTCGGCCGACCGCAGGTTGCCCGAGCCGTAGTCGAGCACGACGACGCGCGGCGAGCGGGTGCGGGCGGGGTTCTCCGTGGTCGACGGGGACGGCGTGGTCACGATCTCCAGGCTACCGAGGCACCTGGAGCACGAGCAGGCGTCCCGGCCCGTCCGGGTCGGGGCCGTCGGCGCCCGCGACGGGGCTCGCGAACCCCTGCTCGGCGAGCCCGGCGACCTGGGCGTCGTACCCGGCGTCGTTCCAGGTGCCCTCGGGGATCGCGGCCACCACGTACCCGCCGGCGACGGCGGCCCGCGCGAAGCCGGTGAGCGCGCCCGGCCCGAGGTGACCCGGGACGAGGGCGCCGACGCAGGTGACGACGCCGAACTTGGCGCGGGCGCCCGGCACGCCGCGACCGAGGTCGGCGGGGCCCAGGTCGTGGTAGACCCGCCGCCGCCGGGCCCGGCGGATCATGCCCGGGGACAGGTCGAGACCGTCGAGCGAACCGAACCCGCGGGCGGCGAGCGCGACACCGACCAGCCCCGTCCCGCACCCGGCGTCGAGGACGTCGGTGCGCGGGTCGACGAGCTCGGCGACCCGGGCGGCGACGCGCTCGGGCCCGGCGTGCCCGAGGAGCGCCGCGACCTCCTCGCCGTCGTAGGTCGGCGCCCACTCGTCGTAGAGGCGGCGGACCTCCTCGACCTCGCCCGCCGCGAGGACGGCCGCGAGCCGCTCCTCGGCGTCGGTGGCCACCTCAGGCGCCGGGCACGAGACGCAGCACCGCGGCACCGAGCGCCAGCACCGCGAGCACGGCGCACACCACCGCGCCGACCTTGCTGCGCGACCAGAAGCTGACCACGCCACCGACGAGGAAGCCGGCGAGCGCCAGCAGCCCGACGATCAGGAGATCACTCGAGCTCACGACTCCAGGACGCCCTTGGTCGACGCGGGACCCTCGAGACGCGGGTCGGGCTCGGTCGCGGCGCGCAGGGCGCGGGCGAGCGCCTTGTACTCGGCCTCGGTGATGTGGTGGGGGTCGCGGCCGCCGGTGACCCGCACGTGCAGGGCGATGCCGGCGTGGAAGGCGATCGACTCGAAGACGTGGCGATTGAGCACCGTGGGGTAGTTGCCGCCCACGACGAACCCGGCCATGGACTCGGGCTCGCCGGTGTGCACGCAGTAGGGCCGGCCCGAGACGTCGACGACGGCCTGCGCGAGCGCCTCGTCCATCGGGATCCAGGCGTCGCCGAAGCGCCGGATGCCGGACTTGTCGCCGAGCGCCTGCTTGAGCGCCTGCCCGAGCACGATCGAGACGTCCTCGACGGTGTGGTGGGCGTCGATCTCGACGTCCCCGGTCGCCCGGACCACCAGGTCGAGCGCGCCGTGCTTGCCCAGCGCGTCGAGCATGTGGTCGAAGAAGGGCACGCCGGTGGCGACCTCCGTGTGTCCCGTGCCGTCGAGATCGATCTCGACGAGCACGCTCGACTCCTTGGTCACCCGCTCCACGCGTCCCGTTCGCCCCACGTGCCCAGGCTACGCACCCTGGTCAGGAGCACGCTGCCACCCCGAACGGCCGATCGTCTTGGTCCGCGCCGTCACCTAGCGTTGACATGGTCGCCTGACAGGGGGAGTTCACGTGACGACGACGACCTGGCTGATCGTGATCGGTGTCGTCCTCGTCGTGCTCTACGTGTGGTCGGTGTTCCACTGGCCCCGGCAGCGCTGCCGCAAGTGCTACCCCGCCGCCGGGCGGGACTTCGGGCCGCTCCCCGGGTCCTGGACGTTCCGGAGGTGCCGGCGCTGCAACGGGCGGGGCTGGCACGTGCGGCGCATGCGTCGCCTCCTCGGCGGCCCCCTCGACGACGGCGCCGGGGTCTACCAGGGCCCGTAGCTACCGACGCACGATCCGGGCGTGGACGTTGCCGCTCTCGCCCGGGACCAGCGCCTCGACCCGGTACCCCGCGGGCAGGGCGTCGAGCCCCTCGAAGAGCCGCTCCCCCGCGCCGGCGAGGATCGGGGCGATCACGAGGTGCATCTCGTCGACGAGCCCCTCGGCGAGGAACGCCCGCACGGTGGCCGCGCCGCCGCCGAGGCGGACGTCCGCCCCGCCGGCGGCCTCGGAGGCCTGCGCGAGCACCTCGGCCGGGGTGGCCTCGAGGAAGTGGAAGGTCGTCCCGCCGTCCATCGGCAGCGACGGACGCGGGTGGTGGGTCAGCACGAAGACGTCGTGGCCGTAGGGAGGGGTCTCGCCCCACCACCCGCGCCACGACTCGTCCGGCCATGCGCCCCGGATCGGGCCGAACATGTTCCGCCCGATGATCGTCGCCCCGATGTTCTCGCTGCCGGCCAGGAACGCGGCGTGGTCGGCACCGGTGCCCTCGCCGCGGAACGACGCGGACATCCACTCGTGGAGCCCGTCGACACCGTCACCGAACGGGGCGTCCGCCCGCTGGTCGGTGCCCGCGGCGAAGCCGTCGAGGGTGAGCGTGAACGCGTGCACACGCAGGCGGGCCATGGCGTCCTCCTCTGCCTCGGCAGTGATTGCACTTCACAAGCAGTGCAGAAAAGGTAGCCACTCCCGGTGGTAAGTTGCAACCAGTCTGGTGTCAGGAGGTGGGATGCGACAGGACGGGCGATCGGGCTGCCCGATCAACAGGGCCGTCGAGGCGCTCGGCGACTCGTGGACGCTGCTCGTGCTGCGCGACATCGTCTTCGGCGGGCGACGCCACTTCCGTGAGCTTCTCTCGAACTCCGAGGAGGGCATCGCCTCGAACATCCTGGCCGACCGGCTCCAGCGACTCGTCGCCGACGGCATGCTCACCCGCGACGACCCCGGCCGCGGCCGGCGCGCCACCTACAGCCTCACCGAGTCCTCGATCGCGCTCGTGCCGGTGTTCGCCGCCCTGGGCTCCTGGGGTCGCCGCCACCGCGAGACCACCGAGGAGCTCGCCGTGCGCGCCGAGCTGCTCGAGGAGGGCGGCCCGGCGATGTGGGAGGACTTCATGGCTGAGCTGCGCGTGACCCACCTGGGCGCGCCGGACCCGCCCCACCCCCGCGAGCCGGTCCTCGCCCGCCTGCGCGCCGCCCGCGAGGCGGCCCGGGAGCGCGCTGCGGGCTGATCGTCCGCCACGAGGGGCACGTTGCGCATGATCGACGGGCCCCGGCGCATACCGAACGTGCCCCTCGGCGGGAGATCTCCGGATTCAGGCGCGCAGGACTTCCGCGCTGACCTCGAGGAACCGGTCGTTCTCCTCCGGCGTCCCCACCGTGACCCGCAGCATCCCCGGGATGCCGACGTCGCGGACGAGGACGCCGGCGTCGAGGTAGGCCTGCCAGGCGGCGTGGGCGTCACCGTGCCGGGACGGGAACCCGCCGTAGAGCAGGAAGTTCGCGGTGCTGGGCACGATGTGCGCGCCGAGGTCGGCGAGCGCCGCGGCGATCCGGTCGCGCTCGCGGGACAGGGTGGCGACGAGCGCGAGGGTGTCGTCGGCGTGCTCCAGCGCCGCCAGCGCCGCGGCCTGGGTCAGGGCCGAGAGGTGGTAGGGCAGCCGGACGAGCATCAGCGCCTCGATCACCGCCGGGGCGGCCGCGAGGTAGCCCAGCCGGCCCCCGGCGAAGGCGAACGCCTTGGACATCGTGCGGCTGACCACCAGCTTGTGACCCAGGGGCTCGAGCAGCTCGACGGCCGAGGGCCCGGACGAGAACTCGACGTACGCCTCGTCGACCACCACGAGCCCGGGGGCGGCCTCGGCGATGGCCCGCAGCTCGTCGAGCTCGACCGACTGGCCCGTCGGGTTGTTCGGCGTGGTCACGAACAGCACGTCGGGCTGCTTCTCGGCGATCACGCCGACCGCCTGGTCCGCGTCGAGCGAGAAGTCGTCCCGCCGGGGCGCGGGCACCCATTCGGTGCGCGTGCCGGCGGCGAGGATCGGGTGCATCGAGTACGACGGCTCGAAGCCCAGGGCCGTGCGCCCCGGCCCCCCGAAGGCCTGCAGGAGCTGCTGGAGCACCTCGTTGGAGCCGTTGGCCGCCCAGAGGTTCTCGGTGGTGAGGCGGACGCCCGTGGCGTGCGTCAGGTAGGCGGCCAGCGCCGCGCGCAGCGCCGTGTGGTCCCGGTCGGGGTAGCGGTTCAGGCTCGCGGCGGCCTCGCGGGTCGCGACGGCCACGCTCTCGACCAGGGCCGGTGGCGGCGGGAACGGGTTCTCGTTGGTGTTCAGGGCGACCGGGACCTCGAGCTGGGGCGCGCCGTAGGGGCTGCGTCCGCGCAGGTCGTCGCGCAGGGGCAGGGCGTCGAGGGTCACCCCGGCGCCGATGACGTCGCTCACGACCGCGGCTCCCGGCGGTCGAAGCGCGCCGTCACGGCCTGCCCGTGGGCCGGCAGGTCCTCGGCGTCGGCGAGGGCCACGACGCGGTCGGCCACTTCGGCCAGCGCGTCGGCCGAGTAGTCGACGACGTGGATGCCGCGCAGGAACGTCTGCACCGACAGGCCGCTGGAGTGGCGCGCGCAGCCGCCGGTGGGCAGCACGTGGTTGGAGCCGGCGCAGTAGTCGCCGAGCGAGACCGGGCTGTGCGGCCCGACGAACACCGCGCCGGCGTTGCGCACCCGGGCGGCCACGTCGCGCGCGTCCGCGGTCTGGATCTCCAGGTGCTCGGCGGCGTAGGCGTCCACCACCCGGAGCCCGTCCTCGACGTCGCCGACCAGGATCGTGCCGGACTGGGGACCGCCGAGGGCCGTGGTGATCCGCTCGGTGTGCTTGGTGGTGGCCACCTGGGCGTCGAGCTCGGCGTCGACGGCGTCGGCGAGCGCGGGCGACGTCGTCACCAGCACCGACGCGGCCGCGGGGTCGTGCTCGGCCTGGCTGATGAGGTCGGCGGCGACGTGCACGGGGTCGGCGGTGTCGTCGGCGAGGATCGCGATCTCGGTGGTGCCGGCCTCGGAGTCGATGCCGATGCGCCCGCGCAGCACCCGCTTCGCCGCGGTGACGTAGACGTTGCCCGGCCCGGTGACCGTGTCGACCGGCTCGAGCGGCGATCCGTCGGTGTCGACACCGCCGTAGGCCAGCAGCGCGACGGCCTGCGCCCCGCCCACGGCCCACACCTCGTCCACGCCGAGCAGCGCGGCCGCGGCGAGGATCAGGGGGTGCGGGCGTCCGCCGAACTCGGCCTGCGGAGGTGAGCAGACGACGAGGCCCTCGACGCCGGCGGTCTGGGCCGGGACCACGTTCATGACGACGCTCGACGGGTAGACCGCGAGCCCGCCGGGCGCGTAGAGCCCGACGCGGGACACCGGCACCCAGCGCTCGGTGACCGTGCCGCCGGGTACCACCTGCGTCGTCGTGTCGACCCGGCGCTGGTCGGCGTGCACGGCCCGGGCACGCTCGATCGAGGTCTCCAGGGCGGCGCGGACCTCCGGGGCGGTCGCGTCGAGCGCCTCGCGCAGCGCGGCGTGGGGCACGCGGACCGACTCCGGGCGCACCCGGTCGAACTGCTCGGCGTAGTCGAGGGCCGCCTCGGCGCCGCGGTCGCGCACCGCGTCGATCACCGGGCGGACCCGCTCGACGACGGCGTCGACGTCGACCGCCGCCCGCGGGAGCAGCGCCCGCAGCTCGGTGGGGGCGGGGACGGAGGCACGCAGGTCGATCCGGGACAGCACGGCTCCAGGGTAGGTGCCCGCGGCATGTGAGCACTTTCGCGGGTTATGGCACGCGAAACTGCTCACGTGCGCGCGGCGCACCTCGCGAACACGAACCAGCGCATCGCGGCGTACATGAACACCGCCTCGCACGCCCCGGCCACGAGCCGGGCGAGCTGGTACGGGATGCCGGCGGCCGCCAGCCCGTGGGTCACGCCCAGCACGATCGCCGCGTAGTTCAGGGCGACGACCACGACGTAGCGCCCGATCTGGGTGCCGACGGGACGCTCCGGCTCGAAGTTCAGCCACCGGTTGAGCACGAAGCTCAGCGCGAACGCCGTGCCGTACGCGACGGTGATCCCCGCCCACAACGGGAGGCCGAGACCGTCGATCAGCAGGGAGAGCAGCAGCAGGTCGACGGCGAAGGTGAACCCGTTGACGACGGCGAAGCCGACCATGCTCGGCGCGACGACCGTCCGCAGGCCCCGCGGGAGAACGGCGACGACGGCCGCGCAGGCGGCGCGGAAGCGCGTTCGGGCGTCCGACTCCGTCACCCGGCCATCCCACCGGTCCACCGGTCCCCTCCGCGGAGGCCCGGCGGACGGGGGCGTGACCGTCAGATGACGATCAGACGCCGTTGCGCGTCACCGAGAACGACGAGGTCCGCAGGCCGGTGCCCCCGGTCCAGGGCTCGAACCCGGCCTGGACGCTGGTCAGGAACCAGGTCGACTTCACGACGCCGACCCGGGTGGCCTCGCGGGCGAAGTCGGTCAGCGGCAGGTTCGACACCGACGTCACGGGTGTCTTGCGGACGAACGAGATCACCGGAAGGTCGATCCGGCCGTACCAGACCTCCCAGCGGGTGCCGGCCAGCGTGATCTCGTAGCGCTTCGTCCCGATCGGCTGCACCCACGAGGTCCGGTTCAGCCAGATCATCATCTCGGCGCCGGTGTTGCGGCCCGCCTGGGTGGCGATCGGGTCGAACCAGATGTCGTAGGCGGTGTTGTACTGCTGCGTGCCGGCGCCGGTGGGGCGCGACGTGGCCCAGCTCGAGCGGAGGTTGCCGAGGTCGGAGACCCTGCGCGGGAACGGGCTCTTCACGGTGCAGTAGCCGTAGACGCAGCCGCGATAGATCGACGGATAGCCCGCCGGGCCCGTCGTGTTGGTGTGCCGGGCCGTGTCGACGGTGAAGCCGACGCCGCTGCCCGCCGCGGTGATGCACTGCTCGGTGCTCGCGCCCCAGCGGTTGTTCTGCGCGACGTACATCGCGCCGGCCAGCGGGAACGACCCGAACTGGTCGCACGTGCGCGCGGGCGCCGCCTGTCCCGCTCCCGCCCCGGCCAGGAGGCCCGTCGCCATCAGTGCCCCGATCAGCGCGCCGATCATCCAGCGATTCGCGTACCGCAGTCGTGCCAGGCCCTCGCCCACCGTCGTCCCCCCGCAGAAGTCGTCGGCGGCTCAACTGCGCGCGACACGGAAGGATGTGATCCGAACGGGTGTGTTGTGGCCCGGGCGACGGGCCACACTGTGCGGCGTGAGTGCGAAAGCCGAGATCGGCGTCAGCGGACTGGCCACCATGGGGCGCAACCTCGCCCGCAACCTCGCCCGTCACGGGCACGCCGTGGCTCTGCACAACCGGACCTACCAGAAGACGAAGGACCTGGTCGACCACTTCTCCGACGAGGGCACCTTCGTCGCCGCGGAGTCGGCGCAGGAGTTCGTCGACTCCCTCGAGCGCCCGCGCCGGATCGTGCTGATGGTGCCTGCGGGCGCCGCCACCGACGCCGTCATCGACGAGTTCACCCCGCTGCTCGAGCAGGGCGACGTGATCATCGACGCCGGCAACGCCCATTTCCTCGACACCCGCCGTCGCGAGAAGGCGCTGTCGGAGAAAGGCCTGAACTTCGTCGGCATGGGGGTGTCGGGCGGCGAGGAGGGCGCCCTCAACGGGCCGTCGATCATGCCCGGCGGGCCCAAGGAGGCCTACGACGCGTTGGGCCCGCTGCTCGAGGACATCGCGGCGAAGGTCGACGGCGAGCCGTGCTGCACCCACATCGGTGCCGACGGCGCGGGCCACTTCGTGAAGATGGTCCACAACGGCATCGAGTACGCCGACATGCAGCTCATCGCGGAGGCCTACGACCTCCTGCGCAAGGGGCTCGGCCTCGACCCCGCGGCGATCGCCGAGACGTTCCGGTCGTGGAACGCCGGGCGGCTCGACTCCTACCTCATGGAGATCTCGTCCGAGGTGCTCTCGCACGTCGACGCCGACACCGGGAAGCCGTTCGTCGACGTCGTCGCCGACGAGGCCGAGCAGAAGGGCACCGGGCGCTGGACCGTTCAGGGCGCCCTGGAGCTGGGCGTGCCGGTGACGGGCATCGGCGAGGCGGTCTTCTCCCGCTCGCTCTCGGGCCACCGCGACCTGCGTGACGCCGCCCGCGGCCTGCCCGGCACCTCGGGCGCGGTGCTCGAGGGCGCCGCCGCGGAGGGCTTCGCCGACGACATCGAGCAGGCGCTCTACGCGTCGAAGATCGTCGCGTACGCCCAGGGCTTCAACCAGATCCAGGCCGGCGCCGTCGAGTACGACTGGTCGATCGACCTGGGCGCCGTCGCCTCCATCTGGCGTGGGGGCTGCATCATCCGGGCCCGCTTCCTCGACGAGATCACCGCGGCCTACCGCCGCGACCCGGCGCTCGCGACGCTGCTCGCCGACACCTCGTTCTCCGAGGCGCTGGCGGGCGCGCAGGACTCCTGGCGCCGCGTGGTGGCCGTCGCGGCGCAGCTCGGCATCCCGGCGCCCGGCTTCTCGACGGCGCTGTCCTACTACGACGCGCTGCGCGCCGAGCGCCTGCCGGCCGCCCTCATCCAGGGCCAGCGGGACTTCTTCGGCGCCCACACCTACCGGCGCACCGACCGCGAGGGCACGTTCCACACCCTCTGGGCCGAGGAGGGGCGGCCGCAGGAGCAGCGCTGACACCCACCGAGGAGCCGACGTGACGCGGCGACCGTGCTGCTCTGCTCCCCGATGCTCAGGCCTCGGGACGCTCGAGCAGCTCGGTCGGCGCGTTCATCGCCTTCACCTTGCGGCGGTGGCGTCGGTAGCGCTTGAACAGCATGAAGGCGACCAGGGCGACGAGCAGGACCAGCACGACGACCTGGAACACACCGGAGTACCGCTCGACCAGGTACCACCGCGTGCCCAGGGCGTAGCCGCCGTAGACGAACACGGTGTTCCAGATGAGGCTCCCGAGGAGCGTCAGGACGCCGAACTCGTACCACGGCATGTGCCGGGCGCCCGCCGGAAGCGACACGAGGCTCCGGATGCCCGGCACCATCCGACCGAGGAACACCGCCCATCGGCCGTGCCGGTCGAACCAGCCCTCGGCGCGGCGCACGTCCTCGAGGTGCACCATGGGGATCTTCGAGAGCGCCTGGCGCACCCGGTGCTCCGGGGCGAGCATGCCGATGAGGTAGAGCGCGATCGCACCGACCACGGAGCCGCCGGTGGTCCAGGCGATCGCCGCGTACACCGAGAACTCCCCGCGTCCCGCGGCGAACCCCGCCAACGGCAGGATGACCTCGCTGGGGATGGGCGGGAAGACGTTCTCCAGCGCCACGATGATCCCCGCGCCGGGCGCTCCGAAGGAGGCCATCAGCTCCTGCGCCCACCCGGCGAGTCCTCCCCCACCGGATGCGGGTGCTGCTGCGTACATGATCGTCCAACGTCCGCCCACGAGCGTGGGGTTCCCGGTCGGACTGTGATCAGGCCAGCCCCTGCTTCGACCGGTTGCGGGCCTTGTGGCGCTCGTTCGAGTCGAGGATGACCTTGCGGATCCGCACCGCGCCGGGGGTGACCTCGACGCACTCGTCCTCCGAACAGAACTCCAGGGCCTGCTCGAGGGACAGGATCCGCGGCGGGGTGAGGCGCTCGAGGACGTCCTGCGAGGACTGACGCATGTTGGTCAGCTTCTTCTCGCGGACGATGTTGACCTCCATGTCCTCGGACCGGGAGTTCTCGCCGATCACCATGCCGGCGTAGACCGTGGTGGTCGGGCCGACGAAGAGGTCGCCGCGGTCGGCGAGCAGGCCGACGGCGTGGCCGGTCACCGCACCCGGACGGTCGGCGATCAGCGAGCCGGAGATGCGGGCGCGCAGCTCGCCGACCCAGGGGCCGTAGCCGTCGAAGAGCTGGTTCGCGATGCCCGTGCCCCGGGTCTCGGTGAGGAACTCGGTGCGGAAGCCGATGAGGCCCCGCGACGGCACGCGGAACTCCATCCGGACGTTCTGCGACGACGCCGAGTGCTGCATCTCGAGCAGCTCGCCCTTGCGGGCCGCGAGCAGCTGGGTGACCGCGCCGAGGTGCTCGTCAGGGACGTCCACCGAGAGGCGCTCGAACGGCTCGTGGACCTTGCCGTCGACCTCCTTGGTGACGACCTCGGGCTTGCCGACGGTGAGCTCGAAGCCCTCGCGGCGCATCTGCTCCACGAGGATGGCCAGGGCCAGCTCGCCGCGGCCCTGCACCTCCCAGGTGTCGGGGCGCTCGGTGGGCAGCACGCGCATCGACACGTTGCCGACGAGCTCGGAGTCGAGCCGGTTCTTCACCAGGCGCGCGGTGAGCTTGGAGCCGGGCTTGTCACCTGCCCCCCCACCCCGCCCGGCCATCGGCGAGGTGTTGGTGCCGATGGTCATCGCGATCGCCGGCTCGTCGACGGTGATGCGCGGCAGCGGGTGCGGGTCGTCCGGGTCGGCGAGGGTGTCGCCGATGGTGACCTCGGAGATCCCCGCCACCGCGACGATGTCGCCGGCGTCGGCGTACTCGGCCGAGACCCGCTCGAGGCCCTCGGTGCGCAGCAGCTCGGTGACCTTCACGCGGGTGACGGCGCCGTTCTCGCGGCACCAGGCGACCTGCTGGCCGCGGCGGATGCGCCCGGAGCGCACGCGGCAGAGCGCGATGCGGCCGAGGTATGCCGAGGCGTCGAGGTTGGTGACGTGGGCCTGCAGGACGCCGTTCGGGTCGTCGGCCGGGGCCGGGACCTCGGTCATCAGCGTGTCGAACAGCGGCTGGAGGTCCGGGGAGTCCGGGACGTCGCCGTCGGCGGGCCGCTCGGCCGACGCCTTGCCGGCGCGGGCGCTGGCGTAGATCACCGGCAGGTCCAGCAGGTGCGCGACGACGTCGTCGTCGAGGTCGAGGTCGGTGGCCAGCTCGAGCAGCAGCTCGAGGGACTCGTCGACGACCTCGGCGCAGCGCGCGTCGGCGCGGTCGGTCTTGTTGACCACCAGGATCACCGGCAGGTGCGCCGAGAGCGCCTTGCGCAGCACGAAGCGCGTCTGGGGCAGCGGGCCCTCGCTGGCGTCGACGAGGAGCACCACGCCGTCGACCATCGACAGGCCGCGCTCGACCTCGCCACCGAAGTCGGCGTGGCCGGGGGTGTCGATGACGTTGATCGTCACGCCGTCCCGGTGGATCGCCGTGTTCTTCGCGAGGATCGTGATGCCCTTCTCGCGCTCGAGGTCGCCCGAGTCCATGACCCGGTCGACCAGCTCGGCGCGCGCGGCGAACGCCCCGGACTGACGCAGCATGGCGTCCACCAGGGTCGTCTTGCCGTGGTCGACGTGCGCGACGATCGCGACGTTGCGCAGGTCGGCACGTCCCGTCATGGCAGGCTCGGGACGCTCGGTGGCGGTGACGGACACGCGGGGGACTCCAGCCGGAGAAGACAGTTCGACTCCTCCAGGTTACGGCCCGTGATCTCAACCACCGGCGGCGACCGGGGTGTCCCCGGACACGTCGGCCGCGAGGACCTCCCCGATCCGGGGTGCGAGCTTGGCGAGATTGTCACCCCAGACGGCGTGCACGACCCCCGATCGGGCCCGGTGCACCCCGTCGCCGAGGCCCCGGCCGGACACGCAGCGCAGCTCCGCGACCGGCGTCGGGTCGAGGCGGGGCAGGTGCCGGCGGACGTGGTCGACCACCGCCTCCCGGGACCGGCGGGCGACCTCGTCGGCGCCCAGCTCCCAGGCCGTGTCCTCGTCGGGCAGGTGCCCGCCGACGGCCCAGTGCCCCGAGCCCGTCCGGTGTTGATAGGTGCTGGCGAGCGGCCCGTCGGGGCGTCCGTCGAGGTGGCACGGCCCGTCGGCGGGCCCCTCGAACGCGAACCGGGCGTGGTGGGAGAGCGCCTCGGGCACGTCGATGTCCAGCGGCGCCACCAGGGCGGGCGTGCCGACGCCCGCGGCGACGACGACGGCGTCGGCGGCGTCGCGGCCCCCGTCGGCGTACCGGACCGTCCCGTCGGCCGCCACGCCCTCGACGGCCCGGCGCTCCGGGAGGACGGCCTCGCGCAGGAATGCCCCGGCCCCGGCGAGGTCGAGCACCCCGCCCGCCGCGTCGTGCAGGACCCCGCGCACGACCCGGTGGACCGCACCGGCCTCGGCCATCGCCGCCGCCCACGCGGGCACCCGCGGCCCGCTGACGATCGTGCCCCCGGCCCCGACGAGCGTGCGGCCCGCCCGGAACGACCACTCGTCCCAGAGCTCCGAGGCACGTCGCGCCTCGGCGACCAGCGCGGCGTCGCCGTGCGCGGTGCGGAAGATGCGGGTCTCCCCGGCCGACCGCCCGGCCATCGGCTCGCCCGCGTCGACGCACCGCACCGACGCGCCCGTGCCGCGCAGCGCGTACGCCGCCGACAGCCCGACGATCCCGGCACCGACCACCACGACCCGCATGTGCACCCCTCCCGACCCCGAGTCGGGCTCAGGGTGCACCCCGATTCGCCGGGCCGCAGGGGCGCGCAGCATCGAGGTCATGAGGATCGTGGTGTGGGTTCTGGTGGGTGTCGGTGCGCTGGTGCTGCTCGGCGGGGTGGTCCTGCCGATCGTGCAGTGGCTGCTCGGGACGCTGGTATGGCTGATCCCGGCGGCGCTGGTCGTCGGCGGCGGGGTCTGGCTCGTGAAGCGGTCGAGGGACCGCAAGGAGGTGGGCGCGCCGGGGCGCCCGCAGCAGATCCGCTGAGCCCGGCCCTGCCGCGTTCAGCCCGTCCGGGCTCAGCCCTTCGGGGCCCGCGGCGACCGGGGTGAGAAGACGCCCTCGACGGCGAAGGCCGGCAGGACGGCCTTCGAGAGCGGGCGGGAGACCTCGGCGAGGCGCGCCATGCCCTCGGTGCCGAGGTGGCGCCAGGGCCCCAGGGACATCCGGGTGGTGTGCTCCTCGATCTCCCGGCGCAGCGCGGCACCGTCCTCGGTGAGGGCGCCGTCGCCGTCGAGCAGGCCGCGCTCGGCGAGCCCGGCGGAGGCCTCGCTCCACTGCTCGGGCGACCACCCGCGGCTCTGCTGGGCGAAGCCGACGGTGAAGCCCGTGCCGGTGGCGACGTGGGTGATCAGCGCCTCGATGCCGGAGAGCCCGGCGGAGAGCAGCGCGTGCAGGTGGGCGTCCCCGCGGTGCTCGCGCAGGAGCGTCACCGCGTGCCAGAGCATGAGGTGCGGCTCGTCGGGCCAGGGCAGGTCGGCGTGGGCGGCGTAGAGGGGGCGGTCCTCGCCGGTGGCGCCCTCGCAGGCCTTGCGGGCGAGCTCGGCGGACTCGGTCACCGCGGCCGAGGACACCTGCTCGCCCAGCAGCCGCCGCAGCGACGAGTCGGCGGCACGCAGCCGGGCGTTGACGACGTCGGCGGGTGCCGCCGACGCCCAGACGCCCGGTACCGAGCGCGCGACCAGGCCTGCGTTGAAGTTGAAGAACGTGGCCGCCACGACGCCGGGCCCGACCGCGCCCATCGGGGCGGCGCGCTGGGCGAAGTACTGGGCACGCGGCTTCGTGATCCCCAGCGGCGCGAGCTCCTCGCCGACCTCCGGGACGAAGTAGATCTGCGAGTGCAGGGGCTCGAGCCGGCCGGCGAGGGCGGCGGCGTCGGCGGGGACGACGGTGTCGGTCGGTGCAGCCACGGCGATCACCGTCTCACGGGGACGCCGCGGACGCCGGGGCACACTGGGGCCCATGTCGTCCTGGCCCGCGCGGGCCCCGCTCGGCGGGCTGGCCCCGCGCCGGCGTGCCTTCGTGCTCGCGTTGCTCGGGGTCGGCGCCGTGCTCCTGGTGCTGATCGGGATCGCGGTGGCCCGCGAGTACCGGGTGCCGCCGCCCGCCGACCCCGCGGTCCCCGGCGCCGTGGTGCTCGTGCCCGGCTACGGCGGCAACCGCGCGGCGTTCATCGCGCTCACCGAGCGCCTGCGCGCCGAGGGTCGCCGCTCGGTGATCGTCGAGCTGCCCTCCGGCGGCACCGGCGACCTCGTGACCCAGGCCGCAACGATCGACGACACCGTCCGCGGGCTGCTCGACGAGGGCGCGCCGTCGGTCGACGTCGTCGGCTACTCCGCCGGCGGGGTCGCCACCCGCGTCTACCTCGACCGTGGGCGGACCACGCCGGCCGTGCGCCGCGTCGTCACCCTCGGCTCGCCGCTGCGGGGCGCCGAGCTCGCCGCCGCGGGCGGCGCGCTCGTGCCCGGGGCCTGCCCGCGCGCGTGCCAGCAGCTCGCGCCCGGCAGCGCGCTGCTCTCGGGCCTCGCGACCGCGCCGGCCGGCGTGCCCTGGCTGTCGCTGTGGACCGCCGACGACGAGACCGTCACCCCGCCCGACTCCGCCGAGCTCCCCGGCACCGACGCGGTGCGCCTCCAGGACGTCTGCTCCGACGCGACCATCCCGCACTCGCGCCTGCCGGTGGACCCGCTGGCGGTCGGGCTCGTCCTGCGGGGCCTCGGCACCGGTCCCCTGCCCACCGCCGACCCGGACGCCTGCGACGCCCTGCGCGACGAGGGCCGGAGCTGACCCATCGCTCATGATCGACGGAAGAATACGGACACTCAACGTCTGCGACGGTCCGCCGCTGACACCGAGGACTAGCTCGTCACGTCCTTCGTCGTGAAGTTCGCCCAGGCGGCGAGCATGAGCACCACGACGTAGCCCGCCTGGAGCCAGAGGCCGGACGAGATGTCGCGCAGGAAGATCGGGTCGCGGAAGAAGTCGACCCAGGCCAGCCAGTACCGCGTCGGCAGGTAGGGCGTCACGGACGAGGCCGCGTCCAGGCTGACGAGCACCTGGCTGGTGATCAGCGCGGCCAGGGCGCCGAGGGTCGCGCCGAGCGAGGACGCCGTGACCGTCGACAGGAACAGGGCGATCGCGGCCACGCCGAGCATCGAGACGACCACGTAGCCCATCGCGCCGAGCAGGCGCGCCGCGAGGTCGGCGGGCCCGAGCGCCTCGCCGGACAGCGACGACACCGACGACTGCGCCCGATCACGCGCGGCCTGATCGTCGGCGACCGCCGTGCTGTCGCCGGTGTCGGTGCCCGGCCGGGCCCCCGACTGCGACGCGTCCGAGCCGCCGACCTGCCCGCCCGCCGACGCCGGTTGCTCGCCGCCGGCCGATCCCGCGCCCGCGACCGCGTCGTCCCCGCCGGTGACCTCGGGCAGCGCGCGCACCACGGCCACCGGATCGCCCGCCCCGAACAGCGAGACCCCGACGACGTACGAGGTGCCGGCGACCGAGAGCACCGCAACGACGACGAACACCACGATCGCCACGAGCTTGGCGCCCAGCAGCGCGGTGCGGCGGACCGGTCGTACGAGCAGGTAGCGCAGGGTGCCCTGTGATGACTCGCCCGCCACGGCGTCGCCCGCGACCACGGCGACGGCGACCGGCAGGAAGATCGGCAGGACGAGCGCCAGCGCGGCGGCGGGGTAGAGCGAGCCGGACTGCAGCACCGCCGACAGGAACGCCGCGCCCTGTCCCGGCGGCGGGGAGATGCGGGTGGTCGCGAGGAAGACGGCCACCACGGCGGGCAGGAGGCACAGCAGGCCGATCGCCACCCAGGTCCGGGGACGGCCGGCGAGCTTGATCAGTTCGACGCGGATCACGCGCGATCCCTCCGGTCGCGCGCGGTGTCCGACCCGGGTCCGGTGAGTGCGACGACGACGTCCTCCAGGCTGCGGCGCTGCTCGGCGAGCCCGTCGAGGGGCACGCCGTGCTCGACGAGGTGGCGGGCCAGCGCCGACGGGCCGCCCGGCGCGGCGTCGACGACGAGCGTGTGGTCGTGGCGCTCGGCCACCGCCCGGCCGAGCAGCCGGGCCGCGCCGTCCGGATCGGGGGTGCGCACCACGAGCCGCCCCGTCGGGCCCCGCACCGCGTCGAGGGCGTCCTCGAGCACGAGCCGGCCCCGGTCGACGACGCCGACGGTGGTGCACAGCGCCTCGATCTCGGCGAGCAGGTGGCTCGAGAGGAAGACCGTGGTGCCGGCCGCGTTCAGCTCGATGAGCAGGTCCCGGACCTCGCGGATGCCGTGCGGGTCCAGCCCGTTCGTCGGCTCGTCGAGCACGAGCAGCCGGGGTCGGTTCAGCAGCGCGCCCGCCAGCCCGAGGCGCTGGCGCATGCCGAGCGAGTACGTGCGCACCGGGCGCCGGTCGACCGCGGCGAGCCCGACGCGCTCGAGGACCTCCTCGACCCGCCCGCGCCGACGTTGCCCGTCCCGGCCACGGCGCGGGCCGGACGCGTCGAGCAGCGCGAGGTTGGTCCGCCCGGACAGGTGCGGGTAGGCGGCCGGGCCCTCGACCATCGCCCCGATCTCCGGCAGCACGTCGGCCACCCGGTGGGGCACCGTGGCCCCGAGCACCGTGATCTCGCCACGCGTGGCGTACACCAGGCCGAGCAGCATCCGGACCATGGTCGTCTTGCCGGACCCGTTGGGGCCGAGGAAGCCGTAGCGGGCGCCCTCGGCGACGTGCAGGTCGACGTCGTCGACGGCGACGTGGGACCCGAAGCGCTTGGTGACGCCGCGGGTCTCGATCACGAGCCCGGACGACGGCGGCCGGGCGTCGATCCGCTGCGTCTGCCGCGTGCTCACTGACGGCCCCCCGCCAGCAGGTCCGCGGCCCCGGAGTCGAGGGCGGCGGGCGGGACCAGCCCGGCCAGCACCCAGGCCCGCGCGCCGTCCTCGCTGCGCACCACGGCGAGCGAGAGCAGCGGGGTCTCCAGTGCCGAGCCCTGCCCGTCGAGGGTCAGGGTGCGCCCGGCCCCGGCGCGGTCGATCCCGCCGAGGAGGGTCGCGGCGAAGTCGGCGGGCAGCGGCACCGCGATCAGCTGTCCGAGCGTCGTGCCGTACTGGCCGAGCGCCGGGAAGCGCCGCTCCGGCGGCACGCGCTCCCGCCCGGCGAGCACCGCGGGCAGCGTGCTGCCGTCGCCACGGCCGAGGACGCCGAACAGGTCGGACGTGGGGCTGCGCGTGACGCCGGCGCCCGGTCCGCGGCGCGGCTCGAGGGCCGTCGGGTCGGGTGGGCCCTGCTCCAGGTCGCCGAACGCCGTGCTGATCATCGGCTCGGCGACCCCCCGGGCCCGCACCTCGACGGCGACGGGCAGCCCGGTCGCCGGGTCGGCCCAGACGTCGAGCGCGTCGACCGTGGTCTCCGGGTCGGCGACCGTGACCCGGACCCCCGCGGCGTCGACACCCGCGACCCGCCGCGCGGGCAGGGCCGTCGCCGGGTCGTCCGGGGCCGTGCCGGCGAGCAGGCGCCGGGCCAGGTCGGGAGGGAGGAGGTCCTCGGAGCGGGGCAGGCGGACCTCCGGGTCGCGGGCGACGATGGTGAGCAGCTCGGCGCCGTAGTCCCAGACGGCCTGGCCTCGCGGGGTGACGTAGCGGTCGCGCTCCCCCACCGCCGAGAGCACGTCGGTGCGCGCCCGGTCCGGGCCCGCGTACCAGCCGCGCATCCGGGTCACGCCGGACAGCAGCGTGGTGACGTCGGCGAGGGCGGCGATGCGCGGCAGGCCGAGCGTCGCACGGGCCTCGGCGTAGCCGGTCCACCCGACGCCCGCGGAGGCCGCGATCCGGTCGCGGAGCTCCTGCGGGTCGGCACGCGCGTCACCCGGACGCGCCGCCAGCAGCGCGGGGACCCCCACCAGGAGCGCGCCGACCACGGCCACCACGGCCCATCGCCACAGGGCACGCCCTGCGGCCGTCCCCGACCGTCCCGCCACCGGCGTCCCGACTCCCCTCGCTCACGTCTCCGCTCGAGGGTGCCACCGAACCGCGCGGCCGGTGGCCCCCTGGTGAGGCGCTAGTCGCCGGCGCTGCGGGCGACGGTGACGGGATCGCTCGCGCCGGGCTGCCCGGACGGCTGGTCGGACGGCTCCTCCGGCGGCTGCTCGGGCTCGGGCGCCGTGAAGTACCGGACCTTCACCAGGCTCGCGACGGTCGTGATCAGCAACACACCGACGATGACGGCCAGCGAGACCTCGATCCCGATCACGGGGACGTCGAGGGGAGCGCCGTCGTTGAGGAACGGCAGCGTGTTGGTGTGCAGCGCCTCGAGGACGAGCTTCACGCCGATGAAGGCGAGGATCACGCCCAGGCCGTAGGACAGGTAGACGAGCTTCTGCAGCAGCCCGCCCAGCAGGAAGTAGAGCTGGCGCAGCCCCATGAGCGCGAACATGTTCGCGGTGAACACGATGTAGGGGTCGCGGGTCAGGCCGAAGATCGCGGGGATCGAGTCCAGCGCGAACAGCAGGTCGGTCATGCCGATCGCGATCATGACCATGAGCATCGGCGTGACCATGAGCCGCAGGCGGCCCCGCGCGTCGCGGCGCCGGACGACCGATCTGGTGCCGACGTAGTCGTCGGTCACCGGCAGCACCCGGCGCACGAGGCGCAGCGCGACGTTCTCGCGGAACTCCTCGTCCTCGTCGTTCGTCATGACGATCTTGATGGCCGTGAGCACGAGGAACGCGCCGAACAGGTAGAACACCCAGCTGAACCGCTCGATCACCGCAGCGCCGGCGAGGATGAACCCTCCGCGCAGCACCAGGGCGATGAGGATGCCGAACAGCAGCACGCGGTGCTGGTGCACCTTGGGCACGGCGAACGCGCCCATGATCAGTAGGAAGACGAAGAGGTTGTCGACCGAGAGCGAGTACTCGGTGACGTAGCCGGCCACGAACGCCGTCGCCGGCTCCTGGCCGGCCACGACGAACAGGCCGATTGCGAAGACCGCGGCCAGGGCGATGTAGACCGCCACCCAGCGCGCCGCCTCGCGGACACCCACCTCGTGGGGGCGGCGGCCGACGATCGCGAGATCGAGCGCGAGGACGGCCAGCAGGCCGACGATCGTGGCGGCCCACACCCAGAAGGGCACGTTCACGGGGTTCTCCGATCTCCGGGGGCACGTCCGGACAGACGCCATCCACCGGAGGTCTCTCCCGCCGCCGATCGGCGACCGAGGGCCCCGGGCACCGTGACGTCCGATGCCGTGCTGACGAGGCCCCCGCGTGGGGATACTCCCCTCCGCTACGGAGTGTGTCACTGATGTGAGCGCAGGGCGAAGGCGGCCCTCGGTGGCGATGCGCACCGGCCCGGACGGAATAGGTCGCTCACGACCGGTTCAGACGAGCCGGGATAACGTGCGCAGGTGATCAGCCGCCCGCTCCGGGCCCTCGGAGTCCTGTTCGCCGTCCTGCTCGTCGGGGCCGCAACGGTGGCCGCAGCCCCCGCGCCCGGCGGCTCGGTGCGCAGCGAGGACCTGCGCATCGACGTCCTCGACGGCCCGGCGCGCGACCAGCCGCAGAGCCTCGACGCCACTCTCTGGCTGCCGGCGACCTCCGGTCCGGCACCCGCGGTGCTCGTGGCGCACGGCTTCGGCGGCAGCAAGGACTCGGTCGCCGACGAGGCGCGCACCTGGGCGGAGCGCGGCTACGTCGCCCTCGCCTGGTCGGCGCGCGGTTTCGGCGAGAGCACCGGGCAGATCGCCCTGAACTCCCCGGAGTACGAGGTCACCGACGCCCGCCAGCTCGTCGACCGGCTCGCCGCCCGGCCCGAGGTCCGCCAGGACGGACCCGGCGACCCGCGGGTGGGCGTCACGGGCGCGTCGTACGGCGGGGCGCTGTCGCTGCTGCTCGCCGGCGCGGACCCGCGCATCGACGCGACGATCCCGGTCATCACCTGGAACGACCTCGGGCAGTCACTCTTCCCCAACCGTGCCGGCCCCGACCCCGCCACGACGCCCGCGGCCAGCGCCGCCGCCCCCGACGGGGTGTTCAAGCGGGCCTGGTCGGCGCTGTTCTTCGGCAGCGGCTCGCGTCCCGCACCGGGCCAGGAGCAGGCCCCGCCGCAGGTCTGCGGACGCTTCGTCCCCGAGGTGTGCGCTGGGTACGTCGCCGCCATCACCACCGGGCGCGAGCCCGCCCAGCTCGCGTCGTTCTTCGACCGGGCCTCGCCCGCGAGCGTGGCCGGCCGCATCACGGCGCCGACCCTGCTCGTCCAGGGCGAGCAGGACACGCTCTTCGGACTCGACCAGGCCGACGCCACCGCCCGCCAGATCGCCGCCGGCGGGGGCACCGTCGCGGTCAGCTGGTTCGCCGGCGGGCACGACGGCGGTGAGCCCGACCAGCGCACCACCGACCGGATGCAGGCCTGGTTCGACCACCACCTCGCCGGGACCGGCGCCGACCCCGGCGCGGCGTTCACCTACGTGGTCCCGTCCGGCGTGCAGGCCCGCCGGGCGCCCACGCAGCGCACGATCACGGCGAGCGTCTACCCCGGCCTCGACGGCGGGCCGGGCACCGTCCGCACGCCGCTGCCGCTGCGTGGCGAGGCGCAGGACGTCGTGGCGCCGGCCGGCGGGGCGCCGTCCGCGATCTCCTCGGTGCCGGGCCTCGCGGGCCTGGCCGGGGGCGGCGGCTCGGGAGGGGGCTCCGGGGACGGCTCCGGGGACGACGAGGAGGACGACGGCGGCAGCTCCGGCGGCGGTGGCGGCGCCGGCGGCGGGGGTGGCGGGGCCTCGGCCGTGCTGGGCCGGCTCGCCAACGACCTCCCGGGCCAGTCCGCGCGGTTCTCCACCGACCCGCTGCCCGCCCGCACGGTGGTCGCCGGCACGCCGGAGGTCCGGCTCACGGTGGCGTCGGTGCCGGGCGCGGTCGCCGGCGAGCCGGTGCTCTTCGCGAAGGTCTACGACGTCGCGGCCGGGGACGGCGCGCCCGGCACCCGCACGCTGCTGGGCAGCGCGGTCTCGCCGATGCGCCTGCCCGTCACCGGACCGACGCCGACCGAGGTGTCGGTGAGCCTCCCCGCCGTGGTGGCGACGCTCGCCGCCGGCCACCGCCTCGAGGTCGTCGTCTCGACCACCGACCAGGCCTACGCCGCCGCGACCGCCCCCGCGGTGCACCGGATCGGCCTGGCCGGCGCCCCGGGATCGGCCACGCTCTCGGTCCCCTCGGTGCCCGGCGACGTCCGCAGCGGGACCTCGGTGCCGATCGCCCCGCTCGTCGCGGCGGGCGTACTGCTGCTCGGCGTGCTCGTCGCCTGGCTCGTCGCGCGGGTCCTCGCGGTCCGCCGCCGTCGTCGTGACCTCGAGCCCGGCGGCACGCTCGCCCTCGAGGAGACCCTCGCCGACACCCCGCTCGTCGTCCGCGGGCTCTCGAAGTCCTGGCCCAGCGGGCTCGTGGCCGTCGACGACGTCTCGTTCACCGTCGAGCGCGGCCAGGTCCTCGGCCTGCTCGGGCCCAACGGCGCCGGCAAGACGACGACGCTGCGCATGCTGCTCGGGCTCATCGCCCCGACGGCGGGCGAGCTGCGCGTCTTCGGACGGCGCGTCGTCGCGGGGGCGCCGGTGCTCGGGCGCGTCGGCGCCTTCGTCGAGGGCGCCGGGTTCCTGCCGCACCTCACGGGGCGGGACAACCTCGAGCTCTACTGGGCGGCCACCGGGCGCCCGCGCGACGAGGCGCACCTCGAGGACGCCCTGGAGATCGCCGGTCTGGGTGCCGCCGTCGACCGCACGGTGCGCACCTACAGCCAGGGCATGCGCCAGCGCCTCGCGATCGCCCAGGCGATGCTCGGCCTGCCCGACCTGCTCGTGCTCGACGAACCCACCAACGGCCTCGATCCACCCCAGATCCACGCGATGCGCGAGGTGCTGCGGTCGTATGCCCGCGCCTCCGAGGGACGCACGGTCCTGGTCTCGAGCCACCTGTTGGCCGAGGTCGAGCAGACCTGCGACCACGTCGTCGTCATGCACCGCGGCCGTGTCGTCGCCACCGGGGAGGTGGCCGAGCTCGTCGCGAACGGGCAGGTCGCGGTGTCCGTCACCCCGAACAGGCGCGACGAGGCCGTCTCGGTCCTGCGCGGGCGCAACGGCGTGCGCGACGTCGCGGCGGACCCGGGTGACGCCGACGTGGTCCTCGTCGACCTCGGCGACGTCGACCGCGCCACCGTCGTCCGCACGCTGGTGGAGGCCGGCTTCGACGTGCGCGGCGTCGGGCCCCGGCGCCGCCTCGAGGACGCGTTCCTCGCGCTGATCGGTGAGGAGGTGCCCCGCTCGTGACCACCACCGTGGACGGGTCCCGCACGCTGCCCGTGCGCGTCGAGCTGACCCGGCAGTGGCGGCGGCGGCGCACGCAGGTGACGCTCGCGCTCTTCGCGCTGCTGCCGGTGATCCTCTGGATCGCCTTCTCCGTGGGCGATGCGCCCGACCAGGGCGCGGCGGCGACCAGCCTCACCGACCTCGCGCAGGCGTCGGGTGTGAACTTCGCGGTCTTCGCGCTGTTCTCCTCGGCGAGCTTCCTGTTCGTGGTGGTCGTGGCGCTGTTCTTCGGCGACACCGTCGCCAGCGAGGCATCGTGGTCGTCCCTGCGCTACCTGCTGGCGATCCCCGTGCCCCGGGTGCGCCTGCTGCGCCAGAAGGCGATCGTGGCCGCGCTGCTCTCGCTGGCGACGCTGCTCGTGCTGCCGCTGGTGGCCGTGGTGCTCGGCACCCTGGTGTACGGGGCGGGCGACTACCTCTCCCCCACCGGCGAGTCGCTGCCCTACGGCGCGGCGCTCGTGCGCATCGCCCTCGCCGTCGCCTACCTGGCGATCCACCTGCTCTGGGTGGCCGGCGTCGCCTCGCTGCTCTCGGTGGTCACCGACGCCCCGCTCGGCGCCGTCGGCGGCGCGGTGCTGGTGTCGATCCTGTCCCAGATCCTCGACACGGTCGACGCGCTGGGCTCGATCCGCAACCTCCTGCCCACCCATGACGTGTTCGCCTTCGCCGACCTGCTCACCCTCGACGTCGACGGCACCGACCTCGCCCGCGGCGTGCTCTCCGGCCTGGTCTGGTGCATCGCCTTCGGCGCCACGGCCGTCTGGTGGTTCCGCCGCAAGGACATCACCAGCTAGCCCGACCGGCGCACGGGCGTGCCAGCGTGGGGGCCACGCTGGCGTTCGGCGTCAGAAAATCCCCGACCTTCCCGACCCGTTCGAGACTTCGACCGGCGAGCTGCCGACCGGCGTCCACGGACCTCAGCCCGTGACCTCGATCGTCAACGGCCCCTCGGCGTCGGGCGCGTCGATGGTCGCCTTGCCGCCCGGGCGCAGGGCGCCGGCCACGATGCGCTTGGACAGCGCGCGGTCGACCTCGCGGGTGACGACGCGGCGCATCGGGCGGGCCCCCAGCGCCGGGTCGTGCCCGCGCACGACGAGGGCGTCGACGGCGGCGGGCGTCACCTCCAGCGACACCTCCTGCGCCGCCAGACGCTCGCGCGTGCCGTCCAGCAGGAGCTCCACCACCCGGCGTCGGGCCTCCGGGTCGAGCGGGGTGAACAGCACGACCTCGTCGACCCGGCCGAGGAACTCCGGGCGCAGCGCCCGGGCGAGCGCGGAGAGCACCGCCGACCGCGCCTCGTCGGGGTCACGACCCTCGGTCAGCGCGCTCGCGCCGAGGTTACTGGTGAGGATGACGACGGCGTCGGCGAACGAGACCGTGCGCCCGCGCCCGTCGGTCAGCCGGCCCGCGTCCAGCACCCCGAGCAGCAGCGCCAGCACGTCCGGGTGTGCCTTCTCGATCTCGTCGAGGAGCACCACGCACGACGGCGTGCGGCGGATCGCCTCGGTGAGCTCGCCGGGGCGGTCGTGGCCGATGTAGCCGGGCGGCGCCCCGGTGAGGCGGGCGACGGTGTGGGCCTCGCGGAACTCGCCGAGGTCGAGGCGCACGAGGCGCTCGTCGGAGCCGTGCAGGGCCTCGGCCAGGGCGCGGGCGAGCTCGGTCTTGCCGACCCCGGTCGGCCCCGCGAACAGGAACGACGCCACCGGTCGTCCCGGCGCGCCCATCCCCGCGCGTCCGGCGAGCACGGCGTCGGTGACGGCATCGAGCGCGTGGTCCTGGCCGACGACGCGCCGCCGCAGGTGGTCGGCGAGGCCGAGCAGGCGGGTCCGCTCGGAGTCGGTGAGGTGGGCGACGGGCAGGCCGGTGCGGTCGGCGACCACCTGGGCGATGTCGGAGACCGAGACCGTCCCCGAGGCGCCCGGGTCCTCCGCGCGCCGCAGCCGCACCCGGGCCGCGGCGGTGTCGAGGGCGTCGATGGCCTTGTCGGGCAGGAAGCGGTCGCGCACGTGGCGGGCGGTGAGCTCGACCGCGGCGCGGCGCGTGTCCTCGGGCAGGCGCACGCCGTGGTGGTCCTCGTAGCGGCCCTTGAGGCCGTCGAGGATCGCCACGGTCTGCTCGATCGTCGGCTCGTCGACGGTGATCGGGGCGAAACGGCGCTCCAGCGCCTGGTCGGACTCGACGTGGCGGCGGTACTCCTCGAGCGTCGTCGCACCGACGACCTGCAGCTCGCCCCGCGCCAGCGCCGGCTTCAGGATGTCCGCGGCGTCCATCGTCCCCTCGACGCCCGCGCCCGCCCCGACGACGGTGTGCAGCTCGTCGAGGAACAGCACGACGCCGCGGTCGGTGGCGGTGACCTCGTCGACGAGGCGTCGCAGCCGCTCCTCGAACTCCCCGCGGTACTTGGTGCCGGCGACGAGCCCGGCGAGGTCGATGGCCACCACGCGCCGTCCCGACGGCCCGGGCACCGTGCCGGCGGCGATGCGCGCGGCGATGCCCTCGACGATCGCGGTCTTGCCGACGCCCGGGTCGCCGACGAGCACCGGATTGTTCTTGGTGCGCCGACCCAGGATCTCGAGGACGGCGGCGACCTCCCGCTCACGTCCGACCACCGGGTCGAGCCGCCCCGCGCGGGCCTCGGCCGTGAGGTCGCGCCCGAAGCGGTCGAGCACCGGGGTGCGGGTGTCACCGCGGGGACGACCGCGCGGCGGCTCGTCCCGGCCGTCCCGCCCGTCGGGGGCACTCAGATCACCGAAGCCCTCGACGAGCTTGCCGATCAGGTCCTCGAGGGGGTTGGACCACTCCCCGGGACGGTCGGGCCCGCGGCGGGCGTCGTCGCTCACCGCTCCATCATGCGCCTACCGCGGGAGTCGGCAGCGCGAGTCAGCAGGTGGGCTCGACCGACAGGACGCCCGGCAGGGTGCGGACGCGGTCGGCGAACTCGGCGCACTCCGCACTGGTCAGCGCGACAGTGCACTGGATGCACGAGCAGCTGACGCCCTCGTGGACGTCGACCGAGAAGTCGGGGACGCGGTAGCCGAACGAGCAGAGCGCCGACGCGAGGTCCATGACGCCGGGCATCCCGCCCGTGGTGAGGATCGTGAAGGGGCGCGGCAGGCGGGAGGCGCGACGCGGGGCGGCGGTGAACGCCGTGGTGGCGGGCTGCTCGAGCGTGGTCACGGCAGTAGCTCCAGGGATCCGTGGGAGAGGTGGATCCGAGCCAGGTCTCGGCAGACCGCTCACCGGTCGTGAGCGGTGGTGCGCGCCGGGGCCCTGGCTACCCGGCGCGCCGAAGTACTACCTCGAGACGCTTCGCCTGCATGGCGGTGATGTTACCCCCGCCACTCCCGCCGCGTCGAACCGACCCGCCCGTCGGGTTCAGACCATGACGATCCCGCCGTCGATCATCACCGCCTGCCCGGTCATGTAGTCCGCGTCGCGGCTCGCGAGGTAGGAGACGAACGACGCGACGTCCTCGGGCGTCTGCACCCGGCCGAGCGCGATGAGCTGCGAGTACTGCGCGAGCGCCTCGCCCTTGCCGGTGCCGAGGTAGCCGCCGAGGCCCTCGTCGATCTCGTCCCACATCGTGGTGCCGACGATGCCCGGGCAGTAGGCGTTGACGGTGATCTGGTGCGGCGCCAGCTCCTTGGCCGACGCCTGCGTCAGCGCCCGCACCGCGAACTTCGACGCCGAGTAGTGCCCGAGGTGGTCGAAGCCCTGGTGCCCGGCGATCGACGCCGCGTTGATGATCTTTCCGCCGTGGCCCTGCTCGATCATCGCCTCGGCGGCGGCCTGCAGACACCACAGCACGCCGCCGACGTTGATCGACAGCATCCGCTGCAGGTCCTCCGGCGAGACCTCCAGCAGCTTCTTGACCTGCGCGATCCCCGCGTTGGCGACCATGACGTCGATCGACCCGAAGACCTCGCGGGTGGCGGCCACGAGCGCCTGGCACGCGTCACGGTCGGCGACATCGGTGACGGTCGACGCGGCCTGCCCGCCCTTGTCGGTGATCTCCTGCGCGACCTCGGCCGCGGTCGTCGCGTCGATGTCGGACACCATCACGGCCAGCCCGTCGGAGGCGAGCCGGCGGGCGATGGCCGCGCCGATCCCCCGTCCGGCGCCGGTGACGACGGCGACGCGGGTCCCTGCGGCGGTCACGGGTGCACCAGAATCTTCACGTTGGTCTCCTTGTGGTCGATGAGCTCGCGGAAGCCCTGGTCGACGATGTCGGCGAGGGCGATGCGGCCGGTGATGAACTGGTCGACGTCGACGACGCCGTCACGGATGAGGTCGATGACCTCGGGGTGCCGCCCGGCGTAGGCCAGCGACCCGATGAGCCGGATCTCGGAGAACACCAGCGAGTTGACGTCGAAGGTCGCCGGGTGGCCCCAGATCGAGACGTTGATGCAGGTCCCGCCCGGGCGGGTGGACGCGACGGCCTGCGCGAGGACCGGATCGAGGCCGGCGCACTCGAACGTCACGTCCGCGCCCGCGCCGTCGGTGAGCTCGCGGATCGCCTCGGGCACGTCGACCTCGGTCGGGTCGAGGACGTGGTCGGCCCCCGCGCCCGGTGCCTTGGCCTTGCGGGCGTCGGCGGGCTCGACCACGACGATCTGACCGGCGCCCGCCGCCCGCAGCGCGGCCGCGGTGACCAGCCCGATCGGACCGGAGCCGAAGACCGCGGCGGTCTGCCCCTTCTCGATCCCCGAGAGCTTGGTGGCGTGGTAGCCGACGGCCAGGGGCTCGACGAGCGCGCCCTGTTCGGCGGTGAGACCGGCGATCGGGTGCACCCACCGCTGGTCGATCACCATCTTCTCGGCGAAGCCGCCCTGATCGCCGTCGAGGCCGACGAACCCGAGCTGGCGGCAGACGTTGTAGCGCCCGGCCCGGCAGGCCACGCACGTCCCGCACACGTCGTAGGGCTCGACGACGACCCGGTCGCCCTCGGACACGCCCGTGACGCCCTCGCCCACACCCGAGACGAGGCCGGAGAACTCGTGGCCCAGCGTGATCGGGATGGCCCCGCCGGTCAGCGGGTGCGGGGACTGCGGCGTCGGCGTGAAGATCGGCCCGTCGAGGTACTCGTGCAGGTCGGTGCCGCAGATGCCGCACCACTCGACGGCGACCTGTACCTGCCCGGGCCCGGGCCGGGGTTCCGGGACGTCCTCCACGCGGACGTCACCGCGACCGTGGAAGCGAGCGGCCTTCATGGGTCCTCCTGGGGTGGGCGAAGCCCCATCCCACGGGAGTGACCCCGATCACGGCCAGGGTTGCAACGGTGTTGCGTTCCCGGGGCCGAAGAGGCGCGCCTCGTCCTGCGGCGTCGGCGCGAGCACCTCGACGCCGGGGGCGATCCGGTACGGGCGGGCGGCGATGAGCCCGCCGAGCACGCGCCGCAGCCGCGAGAGCTCGGCGCGGACGGTGACGAGGTGGGCGCCGTCGTCGTAGAGGACGCGGCTGATCGCCGCAGCGTCCATCCCGTGACTCCCGGCACGCATGAGCAGCGCGAGGATCTGAAGGTGGCGGCGGCTCAGGGCGTGGCGCCACACCTCGGTGCCCTCGACCACCGCGCCCGCGGGCTCGGCGTCGAGATCGAGACGCAGGCGCGTCCGGCCCGGTCCGGCGGCGTCGGACGGGCGCAGCAGCCAGCCGCCGGGGACGCGGTCGGGCAGGCAGGCGCCCAGACCGTGGACGAGCATCGCCTCGCCCGCCCGGGGCACGCCGACGCGCTCGCGCGGGGCGAGTCCGGTCGCCGCGGCGACCCAGCCGTGGTCGTCGACGACGAGCGCGGGCCCGGCGGTGCGCGCGAGCATCGGGGCCGCGACGGCCCGGAGGCCCTCGAGGCGGGACTCGTGCGCGCCCCACAGGCCGGTCTCGGCGAGGCGCACTGCGGTGTGCACCAGGGCCACCGTCGTCGGGTGCACGGTCGGCGCCGGCCCGGAGAGGTCGACGACGCCGAGCATCTCCCCGGTGCGCGGGTCGTGGATGGGGCTGGCCGTGCAGGTCCACGGATGCTGGGCGCGCACGAAGTGCTCGGCGGAGAACAGCTGCACGGACGCGTGCTCGGCCAGCGCGGTGCCGATGGCGTTCGTGCCGACGGAGGCCTCGGTCCAGTCCGCGCCCGGCATGAAGCCGAGGGAGTCGGCGAGCCGGCCGACCCGTACCGCGCCCTCACGCCAGAGCACGAAGCCGTCGGCGGCGGTGACGACCATGATGTGCTCGGCGTCCTCGGCGACCGCCGTGAGGCTCGCCCGCAGCTGGGGCAGCACGCTCGCGATGGGCGATTCGGCCCGACGCCGTTCGACGACGTCCGGCGCGGCCGGGTCCTCGAGGGACCGCCCGTCGGGGGCGACGCCGTAGGAGAGCACGCGGTCCCAGGAGCGGGTCACCACCCGGCGCAGCGGCGTCGTGGGCCGGGTGCCCTGCAGGCGCGCGTCGTGGGCCTGGTGGAGCAGGCGGGCGTGCTGACGCAGGTCGGTGCTGCGCGTGACCGCGCAGACCCCGTCGTCCGCCCCGTCCGCTCGCACCACGCGCGACCGCCCTCCCCGCCCGCCCCACCTCGGGCAGGCCCTCCTTCCGCACTCTAGGCAGGGTGTGTGAGGGGCGCCATAGACCAGCCGTCCTTCCCCGCCCGCGGAACCTCCCGGCGAGGCGGACCGCACCTGTCCGCCATCGATGCGAGCCTGCCGGCATGAGCCGCGACATCCAGGTCACCGTCGACTGCGCCGACCCGGGAAAGCTGGCGACGTTCTGGGCCGAGGCGCTCGGGTACCGCGTCCAGGACCCGCCCGAGGGCTTCGCCACCTGGGACGACGCCCTCGAGGCGTTCGGCGTCCCGCCCGAGCACCGCAACGACGCCTCGGCGGTCAACGACCCCGAGGGCTCGGGTCCGCGGGTGTTCTTCCAGAAGGTGCCCGAGGGCAAGCAGGTCAAGAACCGCGTGCACCTCGACCTGCGGGCGGCGCCCGGACTCGAGGGCGAGGAGCGCATGGCGGCCCTGGAGGCGGAGGCCGCGCGTCTCGTCGGGCACGGCGCCACCCGCCTCGCCCGCCACGAACCCTCGCCGCCGCTGCAGGGCGGGCACATCATCCTGGCCGACCCGGAGGGCAACGAGTTCTGCCTCGACTGACACCGGGCATCCCGCCGGAGTGACCGAGCCGCTGGATCTCTTCCCCGACGAGGCCGCCGAGGCCACCCCGGCCCCGGACCTCGAGACGCTGCGCGAGCGCGCCGCCGCGTGCACCGCCTGCGAGCTGCACCACGACACCACCGGGACGGTCTTCGGCTCCGGTCCCCCGCAGGCGCGACTGGTGATGGTCGGCGAGCAGCCCGGTGACCAGGAGGACCGTCAGGGCGCGCCGTTCGTCGGACCGGCGGGACGCCTCCTCGACGAGGCCCTCGAGAGCGCCGGTATCGCCCGCGACGACGCGTACGTCACCAACGCCGTCAAGCACTTCAACTTCCGCTATCAAGGCAAGCGGCGCATCCACGAGACACCGAAGGCCGGCCACATCAAGGCCTGCCGGCCGTGGCTCGACGCCGAGCTGGCGCTCGTGCGCCCCCAGGTGCTGCTGACCCTCGGCGCCACCGCGGGCAAGGCCCTGCTCGGCTCGTCGTTCCGCATCACCGCCGAGCGCGGCGAGCCCCGCCCGTGGAACGACCTGACCCTGGTGCCGACGATCCACCCGTCGGCGATCCTGCGCGCCGACCCCGGCCGCGGGCAGGACCGCGACGAGATGATGGAGGGCTTCGTCGCCGACCTGCGCCGGGCGGGCGAGCTGCTGCACGCCTGACGACACCGCCTGACTACAACGGCAGCCCCAGGCCCCGGGCGATGAGCATGCGCTGGACCTCCGACGTGCCCTCGCCGATCGTGAGGATGCGGGCGTCCTGGTAGTGCCGGGTGACGGCGGTGTCCTGCATGAAGCCGTAGCCGCCCGCGACCTCGGTCGCCAGGTACGCCGCCTTGTTCGCCGCCTCCGAGGCCACGAGCTTCGCGGTGGCGGCCTCCTTCGCGATCGGCCGGCCGTGGTCGTACTTCCACGCTCCGTCGTAGGTCATCACACGCGCGGTGGCGGCCAGCGCGGCGATGTCGGCGACCTGGAAGGCCACCCCCTGATGACCCCCCAGCGGCGTGCCGAACGAGGTGCGGTCGGCGACGAAGCGCCGGGTGTCGTCCAGACAGCCGAGGGCGAGCCCCGTGCTCATCGCGGCGATCGGGAACCGGGCCCAGGTGAGGAACCCGAGTGCCTCGCGGTACCCGCGGCCCTCCTCGCCGAGCAGGGCGGAGCCCGGGACCCGGACCTCGTCGAAGAAGAGCGGGTGGGTGTCGGACGACCGCCACCCGAGCTTCGCGTAGGGCGCGCCGACGGTGACGCCGGGTGCGTCGAGCGGCACGAGGAACGCCGAGACCGGACGCCGGGACCGGCCGTTCGCGCCCGGCGCGGCGTCGCCCGTGGCGGCGAAGAGGATGACGTAGCGGGAGAACGGGGTGCCCGAGTTCGTGATGAACTGCTTCGACCCGGAGATCACCCAGTCGCCGCCGTCGCGGCGCGCCGTCGTGGCGATGTTGCCGGCGTCGGAGCCGCCGGTGGGCTCGGTGAGCCCGAAGGACACGAAGGTCTCCCCGGTGCAGGCCCCGGGCAGCACCTCGGCCAGCAGGTCCTCGCGGCCGGCGGCGAGGTGGGCGAGCAGGGCGATGCTGATGGCCTGGACGTGGACGGTCACGGACAGGGAGGAGTCGACCCGGGCGAGCTCCTCGGCGGTGAGGCAGAGCGTGCGCAGGTCGGCGCCACCGCCGCCGTACCGCTCGTCGGCGAGCAGCCCGTAGGCGCCGAGCCGGCCGGCCGCGCGGGCGAGGTCGGCGTCGAAGACCCCCGCGATGCTGCGCTCCGCCGCGCCCGGGGCGACCTCGCGCTCGCAGAACCCCCGCAAGGTCGACTGCCACTCCCGGTGGTGGTCCTCGAGCGCCCAGGGCACCCCGTAGTCCTGGTCGTCGAGCGTGTCGGGCTCGAGCTCGGGGTCGATACCGCTGGGACGGTCGGACGTCTGTGTCATCGCGGGCTCCTGGTCGTGGAGGTCAGGCGCCGGCCACCCGACTGGCCTGCCCCGCCCAGTGCGGTTCGCGCAGGGCCTTGCGCAGCAGCTTGCCGACGACGTTCTTGGGCAGGGGGTCGTGGGTGAACTCGACGGCACCGGGCTTCTTGTAGGAGCCCAGGGCTCCGCGCACGAGCTCGGTGATCTCCGCGGCGGTGACGGTCGCGTCGGGCGCCACGCGGCAGACGGCCATCGGGGTCTCGCCCCAGCGCTCGTCCGGCACCGCGAACACGGCCACCTCGACGATCTCGGGGTGGTCGGCGATCGCGGACTCGAGCTCGGCGGGCCAGATGTTGAAGCCGCCGGAGACGATCATGTCGTCCGCCCGGTCGAGGACGTAGACGTAGCCGTTCCCGTCGATCCGACCGATGTCCCGGGTGCGGACCCACCCGTCGACGAGGCGGGTCGCGGTCAGCTCGTCGTCGTCCCAGAAGCCGCGCATCTGGCCCTCGACCTGCGCCCAGAGCTCGCCCTCCGCGCCGAGGGGCAGCACGGTGCCCTCCTCGTCACGGACCTCGATCCGCGCGAACGGCAGGACCTTGCCCGCGGCCCGCAGCGGGGACGACCCGGGGACGTCGGAGAACCACTCCTGCGGGGTCATCACGGTCAGCGGGACGGCCTCGGTCTGGCCGAACACCTGGTGCAGGACGTCGCCGAACGCCGCCCGTCCGGCCAACGCGGTGGCGTCGGTGATCGGCGCCCCGCCGACCAGCAGGCACTCCAGCGCCCCGAGGTCACGTCCGGCCCGCGAGGGATCGCCGGTGAGCATCTGCACCATCGAGGGCGGCGCGAACATGTGCGTGACGCGGTGGCGCTCCATCATCGCGAGCACCTTGGCGGGCTCGAACGCCCCGAAGAGCAGGTTGGCGCTGCCGTGCAGCCACGCCGGCAGGAACAGGTACCCCGACGCGTGCGAGATCGGCCCGGCGTGGCCGACGACGCTGTGAGTCTGCAGGTTCGGCAGGCGGTAGTACCAGTTGCGGCAGTTCACGAGCCAGTCGTGCTGGGTGTAGCCGACGCCCTTGGGTCGGCCGGTCGTGCCCGCGGAGTGCCGGATGACGTACCAGTCGTCGGCCCCGACCCGGGTCTCCGGATCGACGGCCGACTGCGCCGCCAGCCACTCCTCGTAGCCCTCGCCCCGCACGAGCAGGTGCTCCAGGCCGGCCGCGCCGTCGGTGGGGTCGTCGAGACCCTTGACCTCGTCGGCGTGCGTCGCGTCGACGACCAGCACCCGGGTCTGCGTCTGCTCGATCATCTGCTGGTGCGCCCGGCGGGCGTTGCGCGCGTAGAGCGGGACGCGGACCGCCCCGGCGATCGCGGCACCGAGGAACAGGTCCGCCGCGCCCAGGTCGTTGTCCTCGACGCTCGCGACGCGGTCGCCCGGCCGGACCCCGAGCGCCCGCAGCCCGTTGGCGGTGCGCACCCCTCGGTCCCAGGCCTCGCCGAACGTCAGGCTCCGGCTGTCGGTGACGAGGGCCGTGCGGTCACGGTGCAGCGCCATGGCCTGGCGCATCAGGCTGGGCACGTCCACGGGCCGCTCCTCGTCGTCCGACCGGGTCCGACGCGGCGGACGTTAGGGGGAGCGTCCTGCCCCCACTACCCACGAACGAGGGGACGCCTCAGGGCAGCAGGCCGCCCGCGCGGGCCCGGTGGACGGCCTCCCCCCGCGTCCGGCTGCCCAACTTGGCCATCGCGGACTTGAGGTAGGACTTGACCGTCTCGACGGTGAGCCCGAGGCGCGCACCGACCTCGCCGTTCGCGTGGCCCACCGCCACGAGGGCGAGGACGTCGAGCTCCCGGGCCGAGAGGTGCACCGCCGGCGGGGACGCCACCCCGGGCTGGTGCAGCCGCGAGGCGAGGACGTCGAGCCGGGACCGGGCGGCCGGGTCGGTGGTGCCCGCGCGCGCCGAGCGGAGGACGGCGTGCAGCTCCCGGGCCTCCTCGCGGGAGAGCAGGACGTCGCACCCGTCGGGTTCCGGCGCGGCGTGGGGTCTCGACGGGGCCGGCCGGACGGCGGCCCGCACCGTCGCGGCCATGCGGGCGAGGAACCGCTCGCCGAACTCGACCGGGCGCCGCATCGCGCCGTACACGGCGCCGTGGAGCGTGCCGTCGACCCGGACGGGCAGCGCGAAGACCGCGCGCAGTCCCTCGGCCGACACGGCCTGGTCGAACTGGTGGGTGATGCCCGGGGCGCGGGCGTAGTCGGCGACGGCGAGGGGCCGCTCGACCGCCAGGACCTTGCCGCCGAGCCCCTGCCCGACGGCGGTGACCAGGCCGTCCATGCTCCCGGCGCGCGCGCCGCTCATGTGCCCGAGGCGGAAGGTGCCGTCCCGGGCGTCGAGCGACGCGGCGAACGCCATGTCGAGGGTCTCGACCTCCGCCAGCGCCCGCACGGCGCTCGCGAGGGGTGGGCTCGCCGCGGGACCGGGCACGGCGGGGACAGCAGCCACACACACCTCCCCGAGCCCGGACCGGGCACATCGATGCTAGGTCATCGATGTGGTCCCGGTCACGAAGCCGGCGCCGGTGCTCAGCTGACCCCGGCCGCGTCCATCCCCCGCATCTCCTTCTTGAGATCGGCGATCTCGTCACGCAGGCGTCCGGCCAGCTCGAACTGCAGGTCGCGCGCCGCCGCCATCATCTGGTCGGTGAGCTGCTGGATGAGGTCGGCCAGCTCCGCGCGCGCCATGCCCTCGGTGCTGCGGTGCTCGACGATGCCCGAGCTGCCGCGGCCGCCGGCCTCGCCCGCCGCGCGCCGGCCGCGGGAGCTGTTGCGGGCGGACCCGCCGACCTCCACCGACTCCTCGGTGTCCTCGGCCTCGCGGTACACGCGGTCGAGGATGTCGGCGATGTTCTTGCGCAGCGGCTGGGGATCGACACCGCGCTCGGTGTTGTAGGCGACCTGCTTCTCGCGACGCCGGTTGGTCTCGTCGATCGCGTAGCGCATGGAGTCGGTGATCTTGTCCGCGTACATGTGCACCTGGCCCGACACGTTGCGGGCTGCGCGACCGATCGTCTGGATCAGCGAGCGCTCGCTGCGCAGGAAGCCCTCCTTGTCGGCGTCGAGGATGGCGACCAGCGACACCTCCGGGAGGTCGAGCCCCTCGCGCAGCAGGTTGATCCCGACCAGGACGTCGTACTCCCCCGAGCGCAGCTGGCGCAGCAGCTCGACGCGCCGCAGGGTGTCGACCTCGGAGTGCAGGTAGCGGACCTTGATGCCGAGCTCGAGCAGGTAGTCGGTGAGGTCCTCGGCCATCTTCTTGGTCAGCGTGGTGACCAGGACGCGCTCGTCCTTCTCGACCCGCGTGCGGATCTCGCCGACGAGGTCGTCGATCTGGCCCTTGGTCGGCTTGACCACGACCTCGGGGTCGATCAGGCCGGTGGGGCGGATGACCTGCTCGACGAACTCGCCGCCGGCCATCCGCATCTCGTAGTCGCCCGGGGTCGCCGAGAGGTAGACCGTCTGCCCGATGCGGTCGGCGAACTCCTCCCAGGTCAGCGGCCGGTTGTCGGTGGCCGACGGGAGCCGGAAGCCGTACTCGACGAGGTTGCGCTTGCGGGACATGTCGCCCTCGTACATGCCGCCGATCTGCGGCACGGTCACGTGCGACTCGTCGATGACCAGCAGGAAGTCCTGCGGGAAGTAGTCGATCAGCGTGGCCGGCGCGGTGCCGGGGCCGCGACCGTCGATGTGACGCGAGTAGTTCTCGATGCCGGAGCAGAAGCCGACCTGGCGCATCATCTCGACGTCGTAGCTGGTGCGCATGCGCAGCCGCTGGGCCTCGAGCATCTTGCCCTGGCGCTCGAGCTCGGCCAGGCGCTCCTCCAGCTCGGCCTCGATGGCCTTGATGGCCTTCTCCATGCGCTCGGGCCCCGCGACGTAGTGCGTCGCTGGGAAGATCCGGACGTCGTCGACCTGCCGGACCACGTCGCCGGTGAGCGGGTTGAGGTAGTAGAGCGCCTCGATCTCGTCGCCGAAGAACTCGATGCGGACCGCGAGCTCCTCGTACGCCGGGATGATCTCCACGGTGTCGCCGCGGACCCGGAACGTGCCGCGGGCGAAGGCCATGTCGTTGCGCTGGTACTGCACGTCGACCAGGGCGCGCAGCAGGGTGTCGCGGTCGAGCTCCTCGCCGACGGCCAGCTGCACCGAGCGGTCGAGGTACGACTGCGGCGTGCCGAGGCCGTAGATGCAGGACACCGAGGCGACCACGACGACGTCGCGGCGGCTCAGGAGGTTGGACGTGGCCGAGTGGCGCAGCCGCTCGACGTCCTCGTTGATCGAGGAGTCCTTCTCGATGTAGGTGTCCGTCTGCGCGATGTACGCCTCGGGCTGGTAGTAGTCGTAGTACGAGACGAAGTACTCGACCGCGTTGTTCGGCAGCAGCTCGCGCAGCTCGTTGGCCAGCTGGGCGGCCAGGGTCTTGTTGGGCGCCATCACGAGCGTGGGGCGCTGGACCCGCTCGATGAGCCAGGCCGCGGTGGCCGACTTGCCGGTGCCGGTGGCGCCGAGCAGCACGATGTCGTGCTCCCCGCCCTTCACGCGCTTCTCGAGGTCGTCGATGGCCGCGGGCTGGTCGCCCGCCGGGGAGTACGGGCTGACGACCTCGAACGGCACACCGGTGCGCTCGATCTCGCCCACCGGGCGGTGCTCGGAGTGCGCGAGCGCCTCGTCGGGCAGCCCCTCGGGGTTCTCCCCCTCCCGGGCCGAGCCGGGAACCTCTGTCGCGAAGGCCATGGGATCGAGGTTAACCGCGCCCCCCGACAGCGGGGCCCCGGCTAGGGTCGCCGCTCGTGGGCCTGCACCCTCCGAAGATCGAGACGTTCGACGTCGCCGCCGGCACGAACACCGACCCCAAGGGCTTCGTGCGCGCCGTGGAGGTCTACCGCGAGGAGCCGTTCGGGCTCTACGTCAGCCGTCCGATGGTCGACCATCCGACGCTGACCCACCTGCGGTCGTGGTTGCTGCCCGGGCTGGGCGTCCGGGTCACCGACTTCAGCTGGCGGCCCGGCCACGAGCGCCTGCAGGACCACTACCTCGACATCGTCGACATCACCCGCGACGGGACCACCTGGTGGACCGAGGACCACTACATCGACCTGGTCGTGCACACCGGGGAACGCACCGAGGTGCTCGACCTCGACGAGTTCGCCGAGGCCGTGGCGGCCGGCGTCCTCGACGCGCCGCGGGCGGAGCGCGCCCTGGGGACGAGTCACCGCACGCTCGCCGGCCTGGCGGCTCACGGCCACGACCTCGACCGTTGGCTCGCCGGTCACGAGGTTGCCCTGACGTGGGAGTGATCCCCGTCACGCCGTGAATGACACGTCTGCGATTCGGGTAGGGCCCGCTTCGGGGACCCTCCATCGAGTGTCCTAGGGTCCTGCTCCGTGAGCCCCGTCGTCTCCCGCCGGCTGGTCGAGGTCGTCGACATCCGTAGCGCGACCCGCACCCTCCCCCTCGCCCCGGAAGAGGTCCTCGAACAGGCCCTCGACCGATGGCAGGTCACCGGAGGTGGCCTGCGCACCACGGTCCTGAGCCCCGACGACCCCTTCGTGCTGGCCGAGACATGCTGGTACGTGCCCGAGCACGGCCTGCGCCTGCGGCGACGCCGGCCCCGGCACACCGACGCGGCCGACGTCACCACCGAGATCGGCGCCGTGCGCATCGACGTCGACGACGCGCGGTGGCGCTGCACCGATCTCCTGCTCGGTCTGGAGATCGTGGACGGGCGCCCGGCACGGGTGGCGCACCACGCCGACTTCGCGGCCGCCGTCGCGGGCGGGGTCCTCTCGGCCACCGACGCCGACGAGGCGATGAGCACGGTGCACCGGGTGCTCGGCGAGCTCGGCGAGGCCCGCCACGACCTCGACGCGTGGACGGGGTCGCTGGGGATCGGGTCGCTGACCCGCTACTGATCGCACCAGGCAGACCAGCCTGGAGCCGCCCGGGCCCGGCGAGACCGGTCAGGGCAGCGCGACCTCGGTCCGCACGGCGTCGGGGTCGGTGCGCACGCGCCGCGGGTCCTTGCGGGCGGCGTCGCGCGCCTTGACGATCCCGCGCGCCTGCTTGGCCTGGCGCCGGTCCTTCGCGTCGAGCACGAGGATGCGGGCCGGGCAGCCGGGGTCGGCCGAGCCGTGCCGGCCCGCGTCGACGACGGGGTACCCGGACACCGCGAGCGCCTCGGCGAGCTCGATCCCGGGACGGTCGGCCTCGACGAGGAGGTCGACGACGGCCGGCGCCGGCAGTCCGGGCACGGCGCCCGGACCGACGTGCTCGACGCGGCGCACCGTCTCGCCGCCGGCCACGGCGACGCGGGCGGCCAGCCGCCGGCCGACGGCGGCGCGGTCCTCGGCGGGCGTCACGATGTCGGTCGGCACCTCGACGGCGCGGCGGCGCTCGATGTTCCCGGCGAACGGGACGAGCCGGGAGTGCCACAGACGCTCGACCTGCTCGCGCAGGGCGCCCGCGGGCCCCGCGTTCTCCAGCCACACGTCGGCGGCGGCCCGGCGGGCGGCGTCGTCGGCCTGGGCCGCCATCCGGGCCCGGGCGTCCTCGACGGTCATGCCGCGCGCCTCCACGAGGCGGCTGACGCGGACGTCCACCGGGGCGTCGACGACGAGCACCAGCGCGAACGCCGCCCCCATCCCGTTCTCGACGAGCAGGGGGACGTCGTGCACGACGACGGCGTCCTCGTCGGCCTCGGAGACCAGCTCGGCGGTCCGCCCGCCGATCAGCGGGTGCAGGATCCCGTTCAGCTTCTGCCTCTTGGCGTCGTCGGCGAAGACGATCTGCCCGAGCGCCGGCCGGTCGAGGGCCCCGTCCGCGTCGAGCACGTCCTCCCCGAACGCGGCGACGACCTCGGCGAGCCCGTCGGTACCGGGTTCGACCACCTCCCGGGCGATCGCGTCGGCGTCGATCACCACCGCGCCCAGCTCGGTCAACGTCGCCGCGACCGTCGACTTCCCCGCCCCGATCCCACCGGTGAGTCCCAGCCTCAGCACCCCCGCAGTCTGCACGAGCGGGGGTGGGCGTCACTCGACCCGGGGTCGAGACCGACCGGTGCGTCACTCGTGTCCCAGACGTCACAACGCTATGGTGGCGCCTCACCAGCATCACACGCCTCGGGGAGTTGCCGCCGTGTTCCGTTCGCGCCGCACTGCGGGTTCTCACGGGGGCCGTCATCGCCTCGGCGACCCCGGTCTGGTCTCGTGCCGGGCCATCCCCCAGATCGCGGCCGCCCTCGCGGTGCCCGAGATCGCCCGCCGCGGGCTCGTCGAGCGCCTGCTCGCCGGCTCCCGGCACCTGCGCCCGGCCTTCGAGCGCTCCGCAGCGCGTCCGGCCCCCCGCGCCGCCGTCGCCTGACGCCGCGAGGGCGTCCCTCGCTGCACCCTGAGCAGCCGAGGCGTCCCTCGCTCCCCCCGGGGCGCGCTTCGCCTGACGCCGCGAGGGCGTCCCTCGCCGCGCCCTACGGAGCCGAGGCGTCCCTCGCTCCCCCCGCGCGCGCCTTGGAACGACGACGGGCCCCCACCCCGCGAGGGGTGAGGGCCCGAGGTCGAGCAGGTCTAGCAGCTGATGATCAGCCGCCGGAGAGCTTCTCGCGCAGCGCCGCGAGCTGGGCGTCGCTGGCGAGCGCGCCGCCGCCGCTCTGGGACGGCGGGCCCTGGCCCGGGTCCGAGTCGTCGTCGCGGGCGGCGGGGGCCTCGTCGTCCCCGCCCTCGGACGACGGACCGCCCGAGGAGTAGTTGGCCGGCGCCGCCTCGGCGGCCTCGGCCTCCTGCTCCTGCGTGCGCTGGAGCTGCGCGATGTGCTGCTCGTAGCGGGCGTACGCCGCGGCGTACTGGCGCTCCCACTCCTCGCGCTGGGTGTCGTAGCCCTCGCGCCAGTCGCCCGAGTCGGGGTCGAAGCCCTCGGGGTAGATGTAGTTGCCGGCGTCGTCGTACTCGGCCGCCATGCCGTAGAGCGCCGGGTCGAACTCGGTCTCCGTGGTCATGCCCTCGTTCGCCTGCTTCAGCGAGAGGGAGATGCGGCGACGGTCGAGGTCGATGTCGATGACCTTGACCATGACGTCGTTGCCGACCTGGACGACCTGCTCCGGCACCTCGACGTGGCGCTCGGCCAGCTCCGAGATGTGGACCAGACCCTCGATGCCCTCGTCGACGCGGACGAACGCACCGAACGGCACGAGCTTCGTGACCTTGCCGGGCACGATCTGGCCGATCTGGTGGGTCCGGGCGAACTGGCGCCAGGGGTCCTCCTGCGTCGCCTTGAGCGACAGCGAGACCCGCTCGCGATCCAGGTCGACGTCGAGGACCTCGACCTTGACCTCCTGGCCCACCTCGACGACCTCGGAGGGGTGGTCGATGTGCTTCCAGGACAGCTCGGAGACGTGGACCAGACCGTCGACGCCACCGAGGTCGACGAACGCACCGAAGTTGACGATCGACGAGACCTGGCCGGACCGGATCTGGCCCTTGGCGAGCTGGTTGAGGAACTCGCTGCGCACCGCCGACTGGGTCTGCTCCAGCCACGCACGGCGGGAGAGGACGACGTTGTTGCGGTTCTTGTCCAGCTCGATGATCTTGGCCTCGATCTCCTTGCCCACGTAGGGCTGGAGATCGCGGACGCGGCGCATCTCGACCAGCGAGGCGGGGAGGAAGCCGCGGAGGCCGATGTCGAGGATGAGTCCACCCTTGACGACCTCGATGACGGTGCCCTTGACCGGCTCGTCGTTGTCCTTGAGCTGCTCGATCGTGCCCCACGCGCGCTCGTACTGCGCGCGCTTCTTGGACAGGATCAGCCGGCCCTCCTTGTCCTCCTTCTGGAGGACGAGGGCTTCGACCTCGTCGCCGACGGCGACGACCTCGTTGGGGTCGACATCGTGCTTGATGGACAGCTCGCGCGAGGGGATGACCCCCTCGGTCTTGTAGCCGATGTCGAGCAGGACCTCGTCCCGGTCGACCTTGACGATGGTTCCTTCGACGATGTCGCCATCGTTGAAATACTTGATCGTCTCGTCGATGGCGGCGAGGAAGTCCTCTTCCGACCCGATGTCGTTGATCGCAACCTGGGGGCTGGTCGACTGCGGGGCGGTGTGGGTGTCGATGGACATACGGTGGACGGCTCCGGGAACATGGTCAGATCGAGTGGGCAAGGGCTCCACGGGAGTGGGTCGTCTCTGCGACGCGTGCACCGGTGAAACCCTCGAGCAGGACCGGAGACGAGGACCGCCGCCCACCGCTGCCACAGAGGGGCCACAGAGGGCACGCGGAACAGGGCGAGACCACTGACGTGGACCTTCATCGTAACCACGCCCGACAGGGCCCGGCAATCGGGGCACCTCTCGCTCGCGCTCGGCGTGTCGCAGGGCACCACCACGGCGTGTCGCGCTCCTCGAGGTGTGGCGCCGGGGGGCACGACCCGCGCATCCGGGCGTGTCAGGATGCCCCGGTGGCGCCCCCTCCTTCGTCCGCGCGCGCGGACGGGCCTGCGCGGGGGGTGCCCGAGCAGGGGGTCTCGGCGGAGCAGTTCCTCGGCGCCGCCGGCGTCGCGCGCCGGTCGGTCGGTCCCGCGGAGTCCACCGCGGCCAGCCGCGCGTGGTGGGACGCCGACGCCGACGACTACCAGGACGAGCACGGCGCGTTCCTCGGCGACGACGACTTCGTCTGGTGCCCCGAGCGCCTGCGTGAGCAGGACGCCCGGCTGCTCGGTGCGCCGGACGCGCTGCGCGGCGCCCGGGTGCTCGAGGTCGGCTGCGGCGCGGCGTCGTGCTCGCGCTGGCTCGCCGGCCGCGGCGCCCGCGTCGTCGGTCTCGACCTCTCAGCCGGGATGCTCGCCCACGCGCGGGCCGCGGACCGGCGCACCGGCGCCGTCGTGCCGCTCGTCCAGGCCGACGCCGGGGCCCTCCCCTTCCGGGACGGCTCCCTCGACGCCGCGTTCTCCGCGTTCGGCGCCCTCCCGTTCGTGGCCGACGCGGCGGGGGTGGTGCGCGAGGTCGCCCGCGTGCTGCGGCCCGGGGCGCCCTGGGTGTTCGCCGTCAACCACCCGATGCGCTGGATGTTCCCCGACGACCCGGGCCCGGACGGGCTGACGGTGTCGCAGTCGTACTTCGACCGCACGCCCTACGCCGAGGTGGACGACGCCGACCGCGTCGTCTACGTCGAGCACCACCGCACGTTGGGCGACCGCGTGGCCGACGTCGTGGGCGCCGGCCTCGTCCTCGAGCGCCTCGTCGAACCCGAGTGGCCCGAGGACCTCGACGAGGTGTGGGGCCAGTGGTCGCCGCTGCGCGGGGCCCTCTTCCCCGGCACCGCGATCTTCTGCTGCCGCCGGCCCGGGAGCGCGGTCGCGTGATCGGCCGGTCGCGGGCCACGCCGTCGGGCCGGGCGCCCGAGGTGGTGCTCGACGACCTCCTGCGCGAGCAGCAGTCCCGGTTCGCCGACCTCGACCCCGGCCTCCCGCCCGCGGTGCTCCCGCCGCCCGGCGACGTGATCGTGGTGGCGGGCGAGGGCAGCGAGGCGGCCGGGGTCCTCACCCGCCACAGCTGGCCCGCGGGCAGCGCTCCCCTGCTGTGGTCGGCGGCCGAGGTCACCGAGCTCCACCCCGTCCTGGGTTCCGCGGGCCTGCGCGGCGCGGAGGGCCTGCTCGCCGAGTGGCGCGCCCGCATCCCCGCCCGCGTGCGGCATGCGTCGGACTCGGCGGCCGTGGTCACGTGGCCCAGCCGGGACGTCGTCGCGTCGCGCGCGTTCCTCGACCACGGCCTCGTGCCCCTGGCGGTGCTCGCCGTGCGCCGCCCCGGTCCGCCGGTGCCCCCGCCGTCGCCGGACCCCCACCTGCGGGTCCGTCGCGCCCGCGAGGACGACCTCGACGGGTGCGTCGAGCTGGCCATGCACGAGATCGCGTACTCGAGCCTCGTCGGCGGCAGCGTCATGCGCGCCGAGGCCGAGGCGGTGAAGCGGACCGCGCTGCGCGAGCGCTGGGCGCGCGACGAACCGATCTGGGTCGCCGAGCGCGACGGACGGATGATCGGGCTGCTCGAGTGCGGCTTCACCGACGCCTCGCCGGGCACCTGGCTCGCGGGCCTGCTGCCCGTCGGGCGCTGGGGCTACGTCAACTGCGCCTCGGTGCTGCCCGGACGCCGAGGGCAGGGGGTCGGCCACGCGCTCGTCGCCGCCGCCCTGCCCGGGCTCCAGCCCCCCGGGGCCCGCGGCACCTACCTCTACTACAACCCGCCCAACCCGGTGTCCTCGGTGTTCTGGCCCCGCCACGGCTACCGGCCGCTGTGGACGCTCTGGGAGATCCGGCCCGCGACCGCGTTGCGGTGATCCCTCAGGCGCTCCGCGTCAGCGAGTGCTCCACGAGCGTGATCAGCACGTCGGTGCACGACGCGTCGTCGCGGGCGTCGACGTAGCGGATCGGGCAGCGCGCCGGCACGGCGAGGGCGTCGCGCACCACATCGACGTCGACGCCGTCGGTGCCCGGGAACGAATTGAGGGCGACGACGAACGGCAGCCCGCGGTTCTCGAAGTAGTCGATCGCCGCGAAGGAGTCGTCGATACGCCGCAGGTCGACGAGCACGACGGCACCCACCGCGCCGCGGGCGAGCTCGTCCCACATGAACCAGAACCGCGACTGGCCCGGCGTCCCGAACAGGTAGAGCACGAGCGAGTCGTCGACGGTGACGCGGCCGAAGTCCATGGCCACCGTGGTCGTCGTCTTCTCCGGCACGATCGAGGTGTCGTCGACGCCGTCGGACAGGCTGGTCATCTGCTGCTCGGTCGACAGCGGCGGCACCTCGGACAGCGCCGCGACCAGCGTCGTCTTCCCGACGCCGAAGCCGCCCGCGATGAGGATTTTGAGCGGGAGCAGGTCGCGCGCCTCGCGGGTGGCGGTCCCCCCGGCGCTCACCCTGCGGTCACCGGGCTCGGAGTCCATCGAGCAGCCTCTCCAGGAGTTCACGGCGGGGACGGCCGTCGGGCCCGACCAGCGGCAGGTGGACGGCGAGGTGGTCCTCGGCGGCGAGGTCACTGACGAGCACGCGGGCCACGCCGATCGGGACGTCGAGCAGCGCGCCGATCTCGGCGAGCGACTGGGGCACCGTGCTGGCCTCGACGATCGCGCGAGACTCGGGCGGGAGACCGGGCGCCTTGGCGAGACCCGTGTCGGTGGCCGTTACCAGCGCCTCGATCGGCATGTCGGTCCCGGCCGTCGACCGGGTCCGACCCGCGGTGAACGCGTAGTTGGGGACGACCCGGCCGCCGTCGGCGTGCGCACGCTGGCGACGGTCCACGGTCACGGTGCGATCGGGTCCTGGGCCCGGGCCGAGCGCGCCGCGCCGGGGGTGAGGGCGTGCCCGACCCGCGAGGCGAGCATGGTCATCTCGTAGCCGACGAGGCCCATGTCGGCCGTGCGGTCTGTGACCACGGCCAACGTCGAACCGAGGCTGATCGAGGTCGCGAACAGGTAGCCACCCGCCATCTCGACGATCGTCTGCGCGACCGGCTCCGACTCGAGCAGCGTCGCCGTGCCCCGCGCGAGGCTCACGAGCCCGGAGACGGCGGCGCACAGCTGGTCCGCCAGGTGCTGGTCGACCCCGTCGCTCACCGCGAGGCGCAGCCCGTCGGCGGAGACGACGAGGACGTGCCGCACCCCCGGCGTCCCGCCGGCGAAGTCCGAGAGGAGCCAGTCCAGCCCGCTGTCGGTCGGTGCACTCACGTCTGCCTCCCGGAGGTGGTCCCGCGGTGCGGGTCGTGATCGTTCGCGGTGGACCCGTTCACGTCGGCGGGGGCGCCGATCGCGGACCGGGCCGCGGCGCGGCTGGCCTGATAGGCCGACAGGGCGTCCATGGCGTTCCGCCCGGCCCCGGTACCCGGCGTTTCGCCCGGCGGCATGGCCGGGCTCGCGGCGGTCGCCGCCGGGATGCCCGGCGTCACCGCCACGGCCGGCTCCGGGGGCCGCCGGATGAGCTCGGGGGCCAGGTGGCTCTGCGGGCGGCGGCGGGCGAGGACGAGCCCGTTCGGACCGACGACGGACGGGGCCTCCTCGTCGGACCGTCGTGGCGCCGGGGCCGTGCCGGCCGTCTCCGGCGCCTCGGTGCCGGCGTGGCGCCTGCCTCCACCCTTCGGATCGACGACCGGGGCGGAGGTCGGGTCGGGGGCCGCCGGGGGCGGCACGACGATCGGGTGGATGAGACCCCGCCGGCCCGCACCGGTCGGGCGGCCGGCGGCGGCGGGCATCTCCTCCACCGTGGCGTGCCCGTCGGCCCCGTCGGCGGGCGCGGCCTTCGTGACGGCCTCGGCCTTCCCCTCGGCCTTGGCCTCTGCCGTCACCGGGGCGTCCGACGCCGCGGGGGTGTCGGAGGGCCGGCCACCCTCCCGGTCGGACCCGGGCGCCGCGTGCGCTCCCCGGCGTGCGGGACCGTCCCCGGGCTCCGGATCCGTGCCCTCGGCCCCGTGGGCCCCGTTCGTCCGTCGCTCGCCGGGCCAGGCGTGCCGGCCGTCGATGGCGATCGGGCCCGACACCGGGGCCTCGTGGGCCGGGCGGTCGTTCCCGTTGTCGCCGGACCCGCGGCGCGGCGCGGGCACCGCCGAGGCGGGCACCCGCTCGAGGCCCCGCATCCCCTGGTCGCCGACCGTCGGCACCGTCGGGGAGGTCTCGGCGAAGAGGGGAGCCGGGACGACGAGGACCGCGGTCACCCCGCACCCGGGGGTCGGGGTCAGCGACACCTCGATCCCGTGGCGCTCGGCCAGCCGGGCCACGACGTGGAAGCCGAGCCGCCGCGCCGCGTCCGAGACGTCGACGTCCTTGGGGTTGGACAGCAGCTCGTTGGCTGCGTCGAGCTCGACCGGCGGCATCCCGATGCCGGTGTCCTCGATGATCAGCAGGTGGGAGCCCGGCGCCCGCAGGTGGGGCCGGCTCTGGATCGACACCGTGGCCGTCGGCGGCGAGTAGCGCGCGGCGTTCTCGACCAGCTCGGCGATCATGTGCGTGAGGTCGGCGACGGTGCTGCCGACGATGCGGGGCCGTTCGTCGACGGCCAGCGTGACGCGGTCGAGGTCCTCCGTCTCGGCCACCCCGGCCCGGACGACGTCGCGCAGCGCCACCGGCGCCGACCACACCCGGGCCGGCTGCTCTCCGGAGAGCACCAGCAGGCTCTCGGCGTTGCGCCGGACGCGGGTCGCGAGGTGGTCGAGCCGGAACAAATCGGCCAGCGCGTCGGGGTCGCGCTCGCGCTCCTCGAGATCGTTGATGATGTCGAGCTGACGATGGAACATGCTCTGGTTGCGTCGCGCCAGGTTCAGCAGCAGTTCCGAGGTGAATCTCTGCTGGCGCACCTGCGCGTCGTGCAGTTCGGTCGCCAGCTCCGCCCGCCGCCGTTGCTCGTCCTCGGTGAGCTTGCAGAAGATGGCCACACCGAGGCACGCGAGGAGCACCGCGGCGCCGTGGATCATCGACCACACCCACGGCGAGTGCTGCGCCGCGTGGTGGTTGAACATCAGCGACGGCACCAGCAGCGAACCGAGGCCGTGGCTCAGCGTCGTGAAGGCGATGTTGAAGACGAACGGCGCCCAGTGCTGGTACAGCGTCAGGAAACCGATGATCACGAAGAACGAGAAGTGCGCCTCGATCGACCCGCCGGAGAGGATCACGAGCCCGACGCAGCACGACGACAGGCCCGCGGTGACCCACAGCGAGCCCGCCAGTCGGCCCTTCGAGAACCAGCCCGCGGCCGCCGTGACCAGCGGGACCAGGGCGATCACGGTCGTCAGCGCCGGCGGGTTGCCGACGACGAGACCGAAGATCAGCAGGACAGGCGTCTGCGCGATCAGGACCGACAGGAGGAAATGGTGGCGCCGCAGCCATGCCGCGTCGTCGACCATGTCCCCGCGAGGGAGGTAGTCCAGGACACGGACCATCCGGCGTTTCACCGTCCTACTCCGGAGGCGGATGACGAACGCGCGGAACCGTACACGCGCCGTTGACCATTCCTGCGGGGAGAACCGGGGAAAGGGGTGCCATCGCACCGACCGGTCGCCCACGGTTTCACACACCGCATTCGCAGGTGTGTCCGTGGCATCCGGACGCCGACGTCGCCCAGCGCCGTTCGGCGCGCCACCGCTGAGCCGACCGGGCGTGTTCACGAACGCCGACAGGTCGTGGAAAAAGCGTCCGAAAGAGTCCGTGCGTGCGCCTCCCGTGGTCCGAGCGGCGTCAGGGGCAGAATCGTCCCGAGCCGTCCGGTCCCCCTCCTTCGACCGGTCGGAGCACGCCGAGGCTAGCCGGATGCTCCGGAGGCGGCGGAGGAACACGTTGGGTGACAGCTCATACGCCCTTCGCTGTCACTGACCGGGATTCCGGTCGGTTTCTCCCGACGCCGCTCGGGGTGCACCGGGCGGCCGCAGGCCGGCGGGGTCGGTGAGGTCCGGCGGGACCTCGTCCGGGCGCCGGGTGCCCCAGGCGCTGGTGGCCAGCGCGCGGTAGGCCTCGGCGAGACCCTCGGCGAGCGCGGGCGGCAGCCCGGCGGCCTCCTGCGTCGCGGCGATCTCGGTCATCTCGTCGACGAAGCGCCACGCCTTGGTGGCCGCGACCGCCGCGGAGGCGACGCCCGCGTCGGGGAAGTCGAGGCGGACGTCGGCGAGCACCTCGTCCAGCACACCGTGGGCCTCGGCGGTCACGAACGCCTGCGCGAGCAGTGCCTGGTACCCCTTGCGCACCGAGGCGGTGCACATCTTGGCGGCGCTCGCCGCGCCGACCGGCCCGTCGAGGACGATCCAGCGCACACCCGGCGCGCCCAGGGCCGCGACGTCCCCGGCGCGGGGTCCGGACAGGAACACACGGGTCGGGGTGGGCGTGTCCGGGCGCGGCGGCGGACCCGAGATCGCGCCGTCGACGAGGTCGCCCGGCAGGCGCTCGGCGACGGCGCGGACGGTGTGCGGGGCGACGGCGTCCATCTCGACGGTCAGGGGCCGGGCGCCGGTGGCCTCGCACGCCGCGGCGAGGGCGTCGCCGGCCGCGCGGGCCGCGCCGGGCGGGACGACGAGCAGGACCACGTGGACGGCGCGCACCAGGTCGCCGAGCCCGCCCGCGTCCTCGAACACGCCGTCGGCGCGGGCGACGGTGTCCCTCGAGCGCCCCGCGAGGCTCGTCAGCACCCGGTGGCCGCCCTCGGCCAGGCACCGCCCGAGGGCCGTGCCCATCGCGCCAGGGGCGACGAGCCCGACGGTGGTCATGCCCGAGATGATCCCGCTGATCATCCCGCCGCGCGCTCGGCCTCCGGGACCCGGCCGGCACGGGCCGGGACGAACCGGATGGCGTCGTCGTCGACCCGGCTGCGGCGCAGCGCCACCGCGTCGATCGCGTAGTTCATCGCGAGACGCCATGGCGCGCGGGTGCCCTGCTTCGGCAGCTCGTCGATGGAGCGCTGGACGTAGCCGGCGCCGAAGTCCAGGAACGGCGCCTCCTCGACGTCCGGGTCCCGCTCGGGTACCGCCACGCCGAGCCCGTGGTCGCGCAGGTGGCGCAGGAGCCGGACGACGTACTCGGCGACGAGATCGACCTTGAGCGTCCAGGACGCGTTGGTGTAGCCGATCATGTACACGAGGTTCGGCACACCGCTGAGCATCATGCCCTTGTAGGCCATGGTGTCGGGGAGGTGCACCGGCTCGCCGTCGACGACGACCTCGGCGCCGCCGAACATCTGCAGGTTCAGCCCGGTCGCGGTGACGACGATGTCGGCCTCGAGCTCCTTTCCCGAGGCGAGGCGGATGCCGCCCTCGGTGAAGGTCTCGATGGTGTCGGTGACGATGTCGGCGTGCCCGGAGCGCACGGCGCGGAAGAGGTCGCCGTCCGGGACCATGCACATCCGCTGGTCCCACGGGTCGTAGCGCGGGTTGAAGTGGGTGTCGACGTCGTAGCCCGCGGGGAGAGCCGCCTGCGTCGCCCTGCGCAGCAGGCCGCGCACGAACCGCGGGAAGCGCTGGCTGATCTGGTAGAGCGCGATGATCTGGGCGATGTTCTTGGTGCGCGTCAGCGGGTCGGCGACCGACCGCGGGAGCCACCGCGACAGCACCTCGGCCACGGGGTCGGTCCGCCCGATCGAGAGCACGTAGCTCGGCGAGCGCTGCAGCATCGTGACGTGGGCGGCCCCACCGTCGCCACTGCCCTGTCCCTCGAGCATCGCCGGCACCAGCGTCACCGCCGTTGCGCCGCTGCCGATGACGACGACCCGCTTGCCGGCGTAGTCCGTCTCGGGGTCCCAGAGCTGGGGGTGGACGACCGTGCCGCCGAAGCGGTCGAGGCCGGGTAGATCCGGCGTGTAGCCCTGGTCGTAGCGGTAGTAGCCCGAGCACATGAGCAGGAACGAGCAGGTCAGCGGCTCCTGGCCGGGCAGCTGGAGCGTCCAACGCTGGGCGTCGGAGTCCCACGACGCCCGCGTGAGGCGGTGGCCGTAGCGGATCTTCTCGTCGACCCCGTACTCCTGCGCGGTGTCGCGCACGTACTCCAGGATCGAGGGCCCGTCGGCCAGGGCGGTCGCGCTGCTCCAGAGCCGGAACCGGTACCCCAGCGTGTGCATGTCGGAGTCCGACCGGATGCCCGGGTAGCGGAAGAGGCTCCAGGTGCCACCCAGGTCCTCGCGGGCCTCGAGCACCGCGTACCGGGTGCCCGGCAGATCGCGCTCGAGGTGGCAGGCCGTCCCGATGCCGGACAGACCCGCGCCGACGATGACCACGTCGAGGTGCTCGGTACTCACGCGTACCACCGTAGCGGGCGGTACGCGCCGGTACCAGCCGGCGGGCCCGCCGTCACACCCTGATGGTCAGTGCGCCGCCTGGTCCCACGACCGGCCGAAGCCGACCGAGACCTCGAGGGGGACGTCGAGCTCGAACGCTGCGCCCATCTCGCGGCGCACGAGCTCGGTGACCGCCTCCTTCTCGTCCCGCGCGACCTCGAGCACCAGCTCGTCGTGCACCTGCAGCAGGATCCGCGAGCGCAGCCCGGACTCGCGCAGCGCCTGGTGCACCCCGAGCATCGCGACCTTGATGATGTCGGCGGCGCTGCCCTGGATCGGGGCGTTGAGGGCCATCCGCTCGGCCATCTCGCGACGCTGGCGGTTGTCGCTGGTGAGGTCGGCCAGGTAGCGGCGCCGGCCCAGGATCGAGCTGGTGTAGCCGTCCTTGCGGGCCTGGTCGACCACCTGCCGCAGGTAGTCGCGCACGCCGCCGAAACGGGTGAAGTACTCCTCCATCAGCTCCTTGGCCTCGTCGGTGGAGATCCGGAGCTGGGCGGAGAGCCCGTAGGCGGACAGGCCGTAGGCGAGGCCGTAGTTCATCGCCTTGATCTTGGCGCGCTGCGCGGACGACACCTCGTCCTCGGCCACCCCGAACACGCGCGCGGCGGTGACGGAGTGGAAGTCGTAGCCCGACTGGAACGCCTCGATCAGCGCTTCGTCCCGCGAGAGGTGCGCCATGATGCGCATCTCGATCTGCGAGTAGTCGACGGTCATGAGCTCGTCGAACTCGCCGTTTGCGGAGTCGGACCCGACGACGAACGTGTCCCGGATGCGGCGGCCCTCGGCCGTGCGCACCGGGATGTTCTGCAGGTTCGGCTCGGTGGAGGAGAGCCGGCCGGTGCGCGCGATCGTCTGGTTGAACGTCGTGTGGATGCGCCCGTCGTCGGAGAGCGCGTCGAGCAGCCCCTTGACCGTCACCCGCAGGCGCGTGGCGTCGCGGTGCTCGAGCAGGTGCTCGAGGAACGGGTGCGGGTTCGACTCGTTCAGCGTCTGCAGCGCGTCCGCGTCGGTGGTGTAGCCCGTCTTGGTGCGCTTCGTCTTCGGCATCTCGAGCTCGTCGAACAGCACCACCTGGAGCTGCTTCGGCGACCCGAGGTTGATCTCCTTGCCGATGACGTCGTACGCGGACTGCGCCGCGGCCTGCACGCGCGCCCCGAACTGCGACTCGAGATCGTGCAGCGCGCTGACGTCGACCGCGATGCCGGCGGCCTCGAGGTCGGCCAGCACCGCCAGCAGGGGAAGCTCGAGCTCGGTGAGCAGGGCGGTGCCGCCGAGCTCGGCGAGGTCCTCGTCGAGCTTCTCGGCGAGGTCGGTGACGGCGCGGGCGCGCAGCATCTCGGCCTGCGCGAGCGCCGTGTCGGCCTCCTCCTCGCCGCCGTCGAGCGTGAGCTGGTCGCCGGCGTCGCCGCTCTCCTCGACCCGCAGCTCGCGGCGCAGGTAGCGCAGCGCGAGGTCGGCGAGGTCGAAGCTGCGCTCGCCGGGCCGGGCGAGGTAGGCGGCGAGGGCGGTGTCGCTGGTGACGCCCTGGAGCGCCCAGCCGCGCGCCCGCACCGCGTGGCTCGGACCCTTGATCTCGTGGCCCGCCTTCGGAAGGGCGGGATCGGCCAGCCAGCCGGCGAGGGCCGACTCGTCGTTCTCGTCGAGCGTGCGCACGTCGACGAACGCGCTCTCGCCGTCGGCCGCGGCGAGCGCGATGCCCTCGAGGTCGCCCGCGCCGTGGGCCCACGTGCCGCGGAAGGAGAGGCCGGTGCGCGAGCCGTCGCGGGCGTGGTCGTCCAGCCAGTCGGACACCGCGCCGGGCTCGAGGGCGGCGCCGCGGACCTCGAAGCCCTCGTCGGCCTCCGGGAGCGCGGCCGTGAGCGTGGAGAACAGCCGCTCGCGCAGGACCCGGAACTCGAGCTGGTCGAACAGCTGGTGCACGGCATCGCGGTCCCACTGGCGGACCTCGAGGTCGTGGGGGCCCGCGCCGATGCCCTCGACGTCGCGGACGAGCTCGGTGAGCTGGCGGTTGAGCACCACGGAGGACAGGTTCTCGCGCAGCGCGTCGCCGGCCTTGCCGCGGACCTCGTCCACGCGGTCGACCAGCGCGTCGAGGGACCCGAACTCGCGGACCCACTTCTGCGCCGTCTTCTCCCCCACCCCCGGGATGCTCGGGAGGTTGTCGCTCGGGTCGCCCCGCAGGGCCGCGAAGTCGGGGTACTGCTCGGGCGTGAGGGTGTAGCGCTCCATGACCTGCTCGGGCGTGTACCGCACGAGATCGGACACGCCCTTGCGCGGATAGAGCACCGTGACCTCGGGGCTGACCAGCTGGAACGCGTCGCGGTCGCCCGTACAGATGGACACGCTCATGCCCTCGGCCACGGCCTGCGTGGTGAGCGTGGCGATGACGTCGTCGGCCTCGTAGCCCTCGACCGCGAGCACCGGGATCGCGAGCACCCGCAGGATGTCCTTGATGAGGTCGATCTGGCCGCGGAACTCGTCGGGCGTCGCGGACCGGTTGGCCTTGTAGGCCGCGAACGTCTCGGCCCGGAAGGTCTGCCGCGAGACGTCGAAAGCCACCGCGACGTGCGTCGGCTCCTCGTCGCGCAGCAGGTTGATGAGCATGGACGTGAAGCCGTAGACGGCGTTCGTCGTCTGGCCCGTCGTGGTGCTGAAGTTCTCCGTCGGCAGGGCGAAGAACGCCCGATAGGCCAACGAGTGCCCGTCGAGCAGCAGCAGGCGACCGCGCCCGCCCGCCGGTGCGTCCGGGACGGTCTCGGGTTGGGTCGCAGTGCCGGTCGGAGCCACGCCACGAGTCTAGGGGCGAGGTCCGACACACCCCGGGCGCCCGGGGAGCCGCACACGACCGACCGCCCTACCCTGCGGGGGTGACCAGCTCCCCGGCCCCCGAGTCCGCCGCGGTGCCCGAGATCGAGGTCCAGTACCCCGACGAGCAGCTCGCCGCCCGGATGGGCATCGAGATCACCGAGTGGACCAAGGAGCGGGTGGTGGGCACCATGCCCGTTGCCGGCAACCGCCAGCCCTTCGGCCTGCTGCACGGCGGCGCGAACGGCGTGCTCGCCGAGACCCTGGGCTCCACCGCCGCCGCGATGCACGGCTGGCCCGAGCGTCTCCCCGTCGGCCTCGAGCTCTCCTGCACCCACCACCGCTCGGCCCTCGACGGCCTGGTCACCGGCGTCTGCACGCCGCTGTCGGTGGGCCGCACGATCGGCACGTTCGAGATCGTGATCTCCGACTCCGAGGACCGCCGCGTCTGCACCGCCAAGCTCACCTGCGTCTACCGCTCGCGGCCGCCGGGCTCGACGGGCTGATCCCGGCGATCCGGGGTCGTCGCCCCTGGTCAGCGGGCCGCGAGCGCGCTGCAATGGGGAGATGGCCCGCCCCTGTCCCGTCGGCCCGATCATCGGCCGGGACGCCGAGTGCGACCTGCTGCGCGGCCGGGTCGGGGCGCTGACCGACGGTGTCGGCGGCGCGGTCCTGCTCACCGGCGAGGCCGGGATCGGGAAGTCGCGGCTGCTCGCTGAGGTCGCCGACGGCGCCCGCGCCCGCGGGCTCCCGGTGCTGCGCGGCCGCGCCGTGCCCGGCGGTGGGGCGTACCGACCCCTCGCCGAGGCCCTCGCGCCGCCGCTGCGCGCCGGGCCGCTCCCGGAGACGCCGCGGCTGCGGCCGTTCCGGACGGCGCTCGCGCGCCTGGTCCCGGGCGCGGTGGACGGTCCCGTCGACCCGCCGGCCGGACCCGGCGCCGATCCCGCCGTCGTCCTCGGCGAAGGGGTCCTCGCGCTGCTCGCCGAGCTCCACGGCGCCCGGGGCGCCGTGCTCGTGCTCGACGACCTGCACTGGGCCGACGCCGACACCCTCGACCTCCTGCACTACCTGGCCGGCACCGTCGACGCGGGCCCGGTGCTGCTCGCCCTGGCCACGCGGGACGACGAGGACCACCGCGGCGTCGCCGCCCTCGCCGCCCATCCGGACGTCGCCGTCCTCGCGCTGGACCGGCTCGGCGCCGACGCGGTGGCCGCCCTCGCGAGCACCCGGGCGAGGTCGCCCGGCGATCTCCGGGAGCTCCTCGCCCGCTCCGAGGGCCTGCCCTTCCTCGTCGAGGAACTGCTCGGCGCCGGGCCCGACGCCGTGCCCCCGAGCTGGGCGGGGCTCGTCGCCCGACGGTTGGGGGCCCTGCCCGACGGGGCCCGCGCGGTGGTCGACGCCGCGGCCGTCGCCCCCGGCGACCCCGACCACCGGCTGCTCGCCGACGCCACCGGCGTCGACGAGGCCGGGGTGCTCGCGGCGCTGCGGGCGGCGGTGGCCGTGGGCCTGCTGGCCTCCGCCGAGGGGCGCCTCGCCTGGCGCCACGCCCTGACCCGCGACGCGGTGCTCGCGGCCCTCCTGCCGCCCGACCGCGCGGCCGTGGCCGGCCGGCTCGCGGCGGCGCTGGAGGCGCGGGACTCCCCCGGCGACCGGGAGGCGGCCGCCGCGGGCTTCGCCGAGGCCGGCGACCACCGGCGGGCGACGACCCTGCTCGTCGACCTCGCGCGCCACGACGCCGACCGGGGCGCCCTGGGCCACGCCGAGGAGCTGCTCGTCCGGGCCGGGGAGCTGGGCGCGGAGCCCGGTCGCGTGGCGGCCGAGCGGGTGCGGGTGCTCGGCCTGCGCGGCCGGGCGGCCGAGGCGCTGACGGTCGGCGGGGCGGCCCTGGAGTCGGGCGAGGTCGTCGGCGACGAGCACGCGGAGCTCTGCCTGCGCCTCGCCCGGGCCGCGGTGCTCGGCGGGCGCTGGGCCGAGTCCGAGCAGTGGATCGCGCGCGCCGGCCGTCCCGACGACCCCCGCTCGCTCGTGCTCGCCGCCGACGCCGCGTTCGGGGCCGGCGACACCGCCGTCGCCACGGTGCGCGCCCGGGCGGCCGTGGCGGCCGCGGAGGCGGGCTCCGGCAGCGACGAGACGCTCATCGAGGCGCTGCTGGTCCTCGGCCGCTGCTCCCTGACCGACGACGACCTCGACGGCACGGCGATCGCGGAGCGTGCGGCGCGGATCGCCGGTGAGCACGGGCTGACGCCCTGGCGGGTCGAGGCGCTCTTCGCGCTGGGCGCGCGACGCCTCAGCACCGGCGACGTCCACGCGACGGACCTCGCCCGGGCCCGGGATCTGGCCGAACGGCACGGGATGCTCGCCCAGGCCGCGCAGTGCGACCTGCTGCGCGCGGACGCCGCGCTGCACCTCCACGGTCCGCGGGCGGCGCTCGCGATCGGGCGTCCGGCCATCGAGCGGCTGGGGCGCCTGCACCTCACCTCCCTGCAGGGCATGGCCGAGCTGTTCGCGGGCGCGGCCGCCGCCCTCGCCGGCGAACGGGCGGAGGCCGACGCCCTGCAGGCCGCCGGGCTCTCCCGCGCGGACGTGTCCCCGGAGGTCGCCGTGCTCGGACCGCTCGTGCCGGCGCTGGCCGCGCTCCTCGCCCACGACCTGCCCCGGTCCGCCGAGCTCCTCGACCGCGCCGTCCCCGCCGCCCTGGAGCACCGCAGCGCGGCCCCGCTCGCCTTCTACGGTCTCTGGCCACTCCTGCGGACCGCCGTCGGAGGCGGCGACGCCGAGGCCGCCCGCGACCGGGTGCGCGGGCACCACATGCTGATGGCGCGCCCCAACGCCGGCATGCTCGGCTACGCCGACGCGATCGCCGCCGGGCGGGCGGGGCGCGGTACGCGGGCGGAGACCCTCGCCGCCGAGGCGGCGGCCTTCCTCGACGACACGCCCTGGTGGCACCGCCTCGTGCGCACCGTCGTCCTCGACGCCGCCGTGCGCGACGGCTGGGGCGATCCGGTGCCCGCGCTGCGCGCCGACCTCGCGGTGCACGAGCAGTGCGACGACCCCGGCGCCCGGGCGCTCGCCCGCACGTGCCGCGACCTGCTGCGGGCCGCCGGCGCGCCCACCCGGACGTCGCGCTCCGCCGACCCCGTGCCCCCGGACCTGCGGCGGCTCGGCGTCACCGCACGGGAGGCCGAGGTGCTCCGGCTCGTCGTCGACCACCGGAGCAACGCCGACATCGCGGCGCGCCTGCACCTCTCGACGCGCACCGTCGAGTCCCACGTCGCCCGGCTGCTGGCCAAGACCGGGACGAGCGACCGTGCCGGGCTACGGACCTGGGCCGACCGCGGGCCGTTGATTCCGTAGTCGGTACGGATCCGCGCCGACCCCCGTGACGCGACGCTCGACGTCATGAGCCACCACAGCGACACCCACGTCCTCGTCGTCGGCGCCGGCCCCGCGGGCCTCGCGACCGCCCTGTCCGCCGCCCGGCACGGCGCCCGGGTGCTGGTCGTCGAACGGCATCGGAGCACCTCGATCCATCCGCGGGCCTCCGGCCTGAGCACCCGCACCATGGAGATCTTCCGGACGTGGGGCGTCGCCGACGCCGTGCGCGCCGCGGGCTCGGTGATCCTCGCCCGCGCCTCGGCCGGGGCGACCCTCGCGGACCCCGACCTCGCCGAGAGCTCGATCGGCTATCCCCTGCCCCGCGAGGCCCTCGCCGTCAGCCCGACGTTCCCGGCCTGCTGCGCCCAGGACCTCCTGGAGCCGATCCTGCTCGCAGCGGTGCGCCGCGCGGGCGTCGACGTCCGGTTCGACACCGAGCTCACCGACCTCGCCGTCGACGACAGCGGCGCGTGGGCGCGGGTCCACGACCGGGTCACGGGCGCGACGACGACGGTGGCGAGCCGTTTCGTCGTGGGTGCGGACGGCCCGCGCAGCCGCGTGCGCACCGCGCTGGGCATCGGCACCGAGCACCTCGGCGGGATCGGGCGCCACATCCAGCTGCTGTTCCGGGCCGACCTCTCCGCCGTGGTCGGCGAGTGGCAGCACGCGCTCTACATCGTGTCCCACCCGGAGGCCGCGGGGCTGTTCATCGCCTTCGGCGGCGACCGCTGGGGCTACGCCCGCCCCTGCCCCACCGACGACGACATCCCCGACGACGCGCAGTGGCTGACGCTCCTCCGGACGGCGTCCGGGATCGCGGACCTGGCGCCCGAGCTGCTCGGCACCGCGGTGTTCGACCTGGAGGCCGAGCTCGCCACCACGAGCCGGGCCGGTGCGGCGTTCCTCGTCGGCGACGCGGCGCACCGGATGACCCCGGTCGGCGGGGTCGGCCTCAACACCGCCGTCCAGGACGGCCACAACCTCGGCTGGAAGCTCGCCTGGGCCGCCCAGGGCCGGGCCGGCGAGCCGCTGCTGGCGAGCTACGCGCCCGAGCGCACACCCATCGGCGAGCGCCGGGCCCGGCGCTCGGTCCGCCCCGGCGAGCCCGACCCGGCCGACGGGCTCCTCGGCGACCTCGGGGCCGGCTACACCTCCCCCGTGCTCGCCGGCCACGCGCCCGCCCTGATCGACCCCGACGCCCTGGCCGCGGAGTCCGGCGAGCGGGCCCCGCACGTGTGGGTCCACGTCCACGGCCGGCGGTGCTCGACCCTCGACCTGTGGGACGGGCGCCTGACCCTGATCACCGCCGACGCGTCCTGGCGCGCGGCCGCCGAGGACCTGTCCCTCGCCGCCCCGGACCTCGCGAGCGCCCGGGTGACCAGCGCCTACCGGCTCGGCGACGGCGGCGCGGTGCTCGTGCGACCCGACGGCTACGTCGCCTGGCGGGCGGACGTCCCCGTCGCCGACCCGGTCGGAGCGCTCGCCGACGCCGTCGACCTCGCCCTCGGGCTCGCCGCTCGGGGAACGAACGGCGACTTCGTGCCGCGGGAAGCAGCGAACCCGCCGTTCGTTCCGACAGCCGGCGAGCCTCAGCTCACGCCGAGGTAGGCGTCCTGGATCGTGGAGTCGGCGAGGAGCTCCGCGCCGGTGCCGGAGCGGGTCACCTCGCCGGTCTCCATGACGTAGGCGAAGTGCGCCAGGCCCAGGGCCTGCTTCGCGTTCTGCTCGACGAGCAGGACGGTGGTGCCCTCGGCGTTGATCTCAGTGATCACGCGGAAGATCTGGGCGATGAACTGCGGCGCGAGGCCCATCGACGGCTCGTCGAGCAGCAGCAGGCGGGGCTTCGCCATGAGCGCGCGGCCCATGGCGAGCATCTGCTGCTCGCCGCCCGAGAGCGTGCCACCGGCCTGGGAGCGCCGTTCGGCGAGCCGCGGGAAGATCTCGTACACGCGCTCGAGGTCGGCCGCGAACTGCGGGGTGCGCCGGTCCGAGCGCAGGTAGGCGCCCATGTCGATGTTCTCGGCGACCGTCATGCCCGGGAAGATCCCGCGCCCCTCGGGCACCTGGCTGATACCGCGGGCCACGCGCAGGTCGGCGCGGACGGAGTTCAGGTCCTCACCGTCGAAGCGCATCGACCCCGACTGCAGGCCGAGGATCCCCGAGATCGCCTTCATGGTGGTCGTCTTGCCCGCGCCGTTCGCCCCGATCAGCGAGACGATCTGGCCCTCCTCGACGCGCAGGGTGATCCCGCGCAGGGCCTGGATGCGCCCGTAGGCGACGTGGACGTCCTCCAGCTCGAGCAGGCTCACGGGGCGGACTCCTCATCGAGGTCGCCGCCCAGGTACGCCGCGACGACCGCGGGGTCCCTGCGGACCTCGTCGGGGATCCCGTCGGCGATCTTGCGGCCGAAGTCGAGCACGACGAGACGGTCGGTCACGCCGAGGACGACGCGCATGTCGTGCTCGACGATGACGACCGTGTACCCGTCGTCGCGGATCTTGAGGATGAGCTCGGAGAGCGCATCCTTCTCGCTGGCCGAGAACCCGGCGGCGGGCTCGTCGAGGCAGAGCAGCTTCGGCTCGGTGGCCAGGGCCCGGGCGATCTCGAGCCGGCGCTGGTAGCCGTAGGGCAGCGCCGTCGCCTTGTCCGCCGCGCGGTCGGCGATGCCGACGAACTCCAGCAGCGCCATGGCCTTCTCGACGGCCTCGCGCTCCTCGCGGCGGTGGCGGGGCAGACGCAGCAGCGCCCCCGGCACCGACGTGCGGTGCCGTGCGTCGGTGCCGACCACGACGTTCTCCAGCGCCGTCATCGCCCCGAACAGCCGGATGTTCTGGAACGTCCGGGCGACGCCGGTCTGGATGATCTTGTAGCGCTTCATCCGCGCCAGCGACCTGCCCTCGAGGAGGATGTCGCCCGAGGTCGGCCGGTAGACGCCCGTCATGATGTTGAAGCAGGTGGTCTTGCCGGCGCCGTTCGGGCCGATCAGCCCGAGGATCTCGCCGCGGCGGACGTCGAAGCTGACGTCGTCGAGGGCCGTCAGGCCCCCGAACCGCACCGTCAGCCCGTCCACCGCGAGCAGGGTCTCGCCCTTCGCGACGCTGAAATCGCGCTCCGGCGCGACCGAGGCCGACACCGCCGCGTCGTGCTCCGCGCGCTCGGCGGCGTCCATGTGCTCGAGGGACTCGAGGAGCCCCTCCTCGCTCGGGGGCGTGTCGAGCGACGTGTCGGTGGACGACGGCTCGCTCATTCCCCACCTCCCCGCGGCGAGGTTCCGGCATGGTCGTCGGGCACCGTCTCCGGCAGGTCGCCCCGCGCCTTGCTCGACGGTGTCAACCCGCTCGGTGCCACGGCCGCCCCCGCCCCGAACAACTTCTGGTACGCCTGTCTGCCGTTGGCCAGCAGGTGCTGGCGCATCCCGAGCAGACCCTGCGGGCGGAAGATCATCAGGACGATGAGGGCGACGCCGAAGATCAGGAAGCGGTAGGTCGGCTCGAACTGGAAGCGGTCGGGGATGTACGAGACGAGGAACGCCCCGAGGATCACGCCGACCTTGTTGCCCTGCCCGCCGAGCACCACCGCGGCGAGGTACAACGTCGACGTCGTGATGTCGAAGCGCTGGTTGTTGACGTAGCCGACCTGGGCGGCGAACAACGTGCCCGACAGACCGCCGACCGCCGCGCCGATCGCGAAGGCCCAGATCTTGAACCGGTAGGTCGGGACGCCGGAGAGCTCCGCGGCGTCCTCGTCCTCGCGGACGGCGATCCACGCGCGACCCACGCGCGAGCGCTCGAGGTTCCCCATGAACAGCAGGACGATCACGATGATCATGACCGCGAGCCAGTAGAAGCCGAGGGCGTCGGTCTGCGAGAAGATCGGGGTGCCGTCGGGGAAGTCGCCGCCGGGACGCGCGATGTTCTGGAAGCCGCGGTTGCCGCGCAGCGGGTCGACGTTGTCGGCGAGCAGCCGGACGATCTCCCCGAAGCCGAGCGTGACGATTGCCAGGTAGTCGCCGCGCAGCCGCAGGGTCGGCGTCCCGAGGATGACCCCCGAGACCATCGTGACCACCATCGCGATCGGCACGATGACCAGCCACGGGTAGCGCACACCCAGCTCGGAGTCCGGGCTGGACAGCAGCGCCGCGGTGTACGCGCCGATGGCGAAGAAGCCGACGTAGCCGAGGTCGAGCAGGCCCGCCTGGCCGATGACGACGTTGAGCCCGATCGCGATGAGCGCGAACACCGCCGCGTTGAACAGCGAGATCGGGAAGTCGGTGTAGGGCTCGGTCGTGATGATCGGTGGGTTGAGCACCGGCAGCGCGAGCAGGAAGAGCACGACCGGGACCATGTAGCCCCACTGCGCCGGCCTGCTCTTCGCGTTCCACCAGTGCGAGACCCCTGCCATCCGTTCCCTCATGCCCGGGACCTCGCCAACGACTCGCCGAGGATGCCCGTCGGCCGGAACATCAGGATGAGCACCAGGAGCACGAACGCGACGACGTCGCGCCAGTCGCCGCCGAAGAGGCTCTGCCCGTAGTTCTCGACGACGCCGAGGATCAGCCCGCCGAGCAGAGCGCCCCGCAGGTTGCCGATGCCGCCCAGCACGGCCGCGGTGAAGGCCTTGATGCCCAGCAGGAAGCCGCCGTTGTAGACCGCGCCCTGGGGGATCGTCATGAGGTAGAAGAGCGCCGCGACGCCGGCGAGGATGCCGCCGACGGCAAAAGTGATCATGATGACCCGCTCGCGGTTGACGCCCATCAGCGTCGCCGTCGCCGGGTCCTGCGCCACGGCTCGGATGCCGCGTCCGAGACGGCTGCGGTTCACGAACTGGTCGGCGACGACGAACATCGCGAGCGACGCCAGGATGATGACGATCTGCAGGTTCGTGATCGGCGCGCCGAAGATCGTGAAGACCGGCGAGGGCGGCAGCAGGCGGATCGTGCCCTCGGGGTTCGACCCCCGCCAGATGCGGATGACCTGCTGGATGGCGAACGAGGCGCCGATGGCGGTGATGAGGAACGCGAGGCGCGGCGCGTTGCGCCGTCGCAGGGGTCGGTAGGCCACCCGTTCCAGGCCGACGGCGGCGAGGCCGGACACCGCCATCGCCACGAGCCCGGCGAGGATCAGGTCGAGGATGATCGCCGCGAGCGGCAGGTTCGGGATCGCGCCGGGCTCGAAGCCGAGGCCGAGGAACGTCAGGTAGACCGCGAACACCCCGATCACGAAGATCTCGGAGTGCGCGAAGTTGATCAGCTGGAGCACGCCGTAGACGAGCGTGTAGCCCAGGGCGATGAGCGCGTAGACGCTGCCGTAGGCGAGCCCGTTGATCGTGTTCGCCCAGAAGCGGTCGGCCAGCAGACCGACGTCGAAGTTGATCCAGGGCTCGGCGTGCACGACCAGCGGTGCGGCGTGCGCCACGGCCAGGTCGAGAACGGAAGTCGGGATGACGCGCTCCCGGGTGCGTCGGGCGCCCGCCGGGGCGGGCACGGAGGGGTGCCGGTAGGGCAGTGTCGAGCACCGTGGCGTGAGCCGTCACAGGGGGTGCCCGGGGGGGCCGACACCCGACGGCCGCGCCCCCGCGCGACGCTGCGCGGGGACGCGGCCGAGGGCGCCGGACGGGTCGGTCAGATCTGGCTGTCCGTGACGATCGTGTTGCCCTGGACGCGGTACATCCAGACCGGCGTGTTCGTCAGCTCGCCGGTGGGGCTCCACTGGAAGAACTTCGTGAGGCCCTGGCCCTGGTAGTTGCGGACGTGGTTGAGCAGGCCGGCCCGGTCCGCGATGCCCTGGTCCAGACCGCGCAGCAGGATCGTCGTGGCGTCGTACGACTCCGCCGAGTAGGTCTGCGGCGGGACACCGAAGGCCGCACGGTAGGCGTTCGTGAAGTCGGTGAAGCCCTCCTGCGGCACGCATGGGCAGGACAGCAGCGTGCCGTCGGCCGAGCCGGCCGCGTTGACGACGTACTGCTCGTCCTTCACGCCGTCGGGGCCGATGAAGGTCGTCTGCACACCGGCATCACGCAGCTGCTGGATCAGCGGCGCGGCCTCCTGGTAGTAGCCCGAGTAGAAGATCGCCTGCGGGGCGGCCTGCTGGACCTGGCCGATGATGGCCGAGAACTCGCGCTGGTTGGTCTTCACGTCGATCTGGCAGCCGGCTGCCGGGCCGAGCACCTGGCTGACCTGGGTGGCCAGGCCGATGCCGTAGTCCGAGTCGTCCTTGATGACGCACACGTTCTGGGCGTTGAGCCGCTGCTGCATGTAGCGGGCGACCGCCGGCCCCTGGACGGCGTCGTTGCCGAGGCCGCGGAAGAAGTTCGTCCACCCGTTCTGTGTGAGGGCCGGGTTGGTGGCCGACGGGGTGATGTTGACGATGCCGGCCGCGTTGAGGGCCGGGCCGACCGCCCGGGACTCGCCGGAGAACGGCAGGCCCACGATGCCGAGGACCGCCGGGTTGTTGATCAGCGCGGTGGTGGGACCGACCGCGGTGTCGGGCGTGCCGCCGGTGTCGGCGCGGACCAGCGTCACCTGGCAGTTCGGGTTGGCCGCGTTGTGCTGGTCGACCGCGAGCTGCGCGGCGTTGACGATGGCGATGCCGAGCGCGGCGTTCTGGCCCGCGATGGTGCCGGCGTAGCCGATCGACGTCCCGGGAGCGCAGCGCCCCTGGCCGTTGCCCGCGGGCAGCACGGCATTGGTGGGCTGGGAAGGTGCCCCGGCCGCCGGACCGCCGCCCTGCTGCTCGCCTCCCCCCTGGTTGGCGCAGCCGCTGAGGACCAGCGCCACCGCTGCCGCGAGCGCACCCACGGCTGCGATCCGTCGTCGGATCACGTCCACCTCCGTCACAGTTCGCGTCGGGTCCGCTGATCACGCTCGCCCGGTCGGGTGTGGAAGGTATAGGCGTGCGAGGTCTCGGGCGCAAGCGCCTGCGCCGTCGTATCCGGACCGTAACGTCCGGACCGGTACAGAGATCCGTTTCGTGCCCGTCGCGGGACAGGGCCGGGTGGCTCAGTCAGCAGGGCCGACGACCGCCCACCGCCCCTGCTGGACGCGGTACACGGTCACCGCATCGGTGCTGACGTCCCCGAAACGGTCGAACGACAGCGGCCCCGTGATGCCGTCGCCGTGGAACCCCTGCACCGCGCGCACGATCTCGGGGCGCAGCGTCGGCGTCCACTCGCCGTCCTCGGCGAGGCTGCGCACGGCGGAGTCGACGAGGACGTTCGCCGCGTCGTACGTGAACGCCCCGTACGAGCCGATGCTCTCCGGATAGCCCGCCCGGCGATACGCCTCGACGAACTCGCGCGCGGCCGGCAGCGTCTCCGGCGGGGGGCCGACGGAGGTGCCGAGGTCGCCCTCGCGACCACCCGCCGTGACGTAGCCGGGGTTGACGACACCGTCGCCGCCCATCACCGGCACGCTCACGCCCCCGGCGGCGAGCGCCGCCGACAGCGGGCCGCCCTCCGGGTACTCGCCGCCGTAGAACACGGCGTCGGGCCGGGCGGCGGCCACGCTCGAGACGACCTGGGCCTGCGGTGTGCCCTGCGGCGCGCGGACGCGCGCGACGACCTGGCCGCCCTGGGTCGCCAGCTGCTTGGCGAACTCTTCGGCGATGCCGTCGCCGTAGGTCTTGCCGTCGGACACCACCGCGACGCGCCGCTTGTTCTCGGTGCGCGAGAGGTAGGTGGCCGCGGCCGGACCTTGGACGGCGTCGGTCGCGACGGTGCGGAAGAAGGTCTGGTACTGCCGCAGGGGCGCGGTCACGGCGTTGGCGCCGCGGGTCAGGCTCGTCGCGGTGCTGCCCGGGGAGATCTGGACGACGCCGGCCTCGCCGAGGACGGGCTGCACGGTCTGGGCGACCGACGAATTGAACGGACCGAGGACGCCGATCAGGGACGGGTCGCGCGCGAGCGTCGCCGCCGCGGCGGCTCCGACCTGGGGGTCCGCCCGGTCGTCCTGGCTCTGCACGGCCAGGTGGTAGCCCGGCACCGCGCACCGGGCGTTGGCCTGGTTGATCGCGACGTCCGCCGAGTTCTTCATCCCGAGCCCGACCGACGCCAGCTCACCCGACAGCGGCGCGATGAGCCCGACGACCAGCGTGCCCCGGCTGGTGTCGCAGTCGCCGCCGTCGCCCGACGAGCCGCCCGATCCCCCGCAACCCGCGACCACCAGCGCGAGTGTCGCGACGACCGCCGCGAGGGTCCCGACCCGACGTCGTCGCGCGCCCACTCGCCTCAACCCCTGCCGTGTCCGACCTCGATGCGTGGCGGGAGTCCACGGTAGGTCACAGCCGGGCGACGGCCACGACGGGGACCGTCACGACTCATCCGTGCTGCTCAGCGCGCCGCGACCCGAGCAGGTGACGCCTGGTCACCCACAGGCCGCACTCACGCTCGGTGACGTCAGCCGAAGGTCTCGACGACGGCGTCGGCGACCGCCCGCATCGTGGTGCGACGGTCCATCGCGGTGCGCTGGATCCAGCGGAAGGCGTCGGGCTCGGTCATCTTCTTCTTGGCCATCAGCAGGCCCTTGGCGCGCTCGACGGCCTTGCGGGTCTCGAGACGGTCGGTGAGACCCGCGACCTCGGCCTCGAGCGCGGCGACCTCGGCGTACCGTGACGCTGCCAGCTCGATCGCCGGGACCACGTCGGTCTTGGAGAAGGGCTTGACCAGGTAGGCCATCGCGCCGGCGTCGCGTGCGGACTCGACGAGCTCGCGCTGGCTGAACGCCGTGAGCATCACGACGGGGGCGAGGCGCTCCCCGGCGATCGTCCGCGCGGCCTCGAGCCCGTCGGTGCCGGGCATCTTGATGTCCATCATGATCAGGTTCGGGCGGAGCTCGCGGGCGAGGCGCACGGCCTCCTCGCCGTCGCCGGCCTCGCCGACGACGTCGTACCCCTCCTCGCGCAGCATCTCCACGAGGTCGAGACGGATGAGCGCCTCGTCCTCGGCGACGACCACCCGCAGTCCACCGGGCGCGGCCTCGGCCTCCGGAGCGGCGGCGGCCTCGATGTCGGTCTCGGTGACGATGTCGGCCGACTGGCTCATGTGCGGCTCCCTCTCGATGCGCGTCGTCGCGCCACCCCAGCACGCGCGACGCTGCGTCGACCCCGGGCGGCGGTCCCGCCCGCCGGTCCGGCTCGGGGCCGTGACGACCGGTTCGGGCAGGCCGTTTCGATTCAGGGACGATACCTCCACTACGGTGTCGTACCGACGGTGACGCTTTTCTCCTGTGGATGCCGTAACACGCCCCCGTAGCCCAATCGGCAGAGGCAGCGGACTCAAAATCCGTCCGGTGTGGGTTCGAGTCCCACCGGGGGCACTCGTCCTTGCAGGTCAGCGCCTCGACGGGTGGCACGGAGCCTGGGTCGCTCGCGGCCGATTCGGGACCGGCGGCACGCCGCGGGCGCCGTAGCCCTGGCGCGGCGGGACGACGAGCACGCGACGGCCGCCCTCGCGCATCCCGGAGATGCCGAGCTCGAAGCCGACGATCACGCCCTTCAGCGGGAACACTCGACGGGCGTGCCGCCGCGGCCCCACGACAGGTCGAACTCGCCGGAGTCCGAGACGCGGATGCCCGGTACTGACGAGATCGGTGATGTCGAGGTCGTTCGGCAGGGTGTCGGGGTGACTGCCGCGCCTGGAGCGCGGGTCAGGTCGTCGGGCTTGGCCACGGTGACTGCCTACCTGGACCCCACGGCACTAGCGTGACCACCATGTGCCGCCTGTTCGCCCTGCATGCGGGACCCCATGACGTGCCCGCGGAGTTCTGGCTGCTCAGCGCGCCGGACTCGTTCGCCGCGCAGAGCGAGCGCAACGCCGAGGGGTTCGGCATCGCAGCGCTGAGCACCCGCGACGGGCTGCTGCTCGTGCGCAACCCGGTGAAGGCGGGCGACGACGCGATGTACCGACAGGTCTCCCAGCGCGTGCGGGCCAGCCAGCTGCTGGCCCACCTGCGCTACGCGAGCACCGGCGCGGTCTCGCTGCCCAATACGCATCCCTTCGTGATCGACAACCGGATCTTCGCCCACAACGGCGTCGTCGGCGACCTCCCCGAACTCGAGCGCCGGATCGGTCCCTCGATAGCCATGGTCGGCGGCGACACCGACAGCGAGCGGTTCTTCGCGTTCCTGACCTTGGCCGTGCGCGACGCCGGTGGCGACGTCAAAGCCGGCATCGTCGCCGCGGTGCACGAGCTCGCCCGCGAGATCGAGCTCTACAGCCTCAACTTCGTGCTGGGCGCGAACGGGCACCTCTGGGCGTTCCGCTACCCGGAGCACAACCCCTTGTGGATGCTCCACCGCGCGCCCTCCGACGAGGCGCTGGTCCACGACGACGCCGCGGGCACGTTGCACATGCACTCCGACGCGGCCGTGGACCACCCGGTCGTCGTGATCGCCAGCGAGCGGATGGACGCCCGGCCGGGCTGGGAGGAGGTCGCGGTGGGCGAACTGGTGCACATCGGCCCTGACCTCACCGTCGAGCGTGAGGTGATCATCGCCGAGCCGCCGTCGAAGCCGATGGTGCTCTCCGGCCACGCGGCACGCACGCAGTCCTACGAACGCGACTGATACCCGGCGGCGACCAGGTCCTCTTCCGCAGGCGGCCCGTGGTCGCGGCCGAGGGCGAGGCCGACGATCTTACCGACCGTGCGGCGCGCCTTGCCGAACCGCGCCGCCACCCCCCGGGCGGATCGGAGCCCCCGACCACTGCGCCGCACGCCGACCGGAGGAGTGGCTGCCATCCACGTGGCCCAACGGCTGGCTTCACCCCGGATCCTCGACCGAGACCTGCTCGACGATCTCGTGCCCCCGCGGGGCCAACTCGGCCGAGCTTCGGTGACCGACCCTCGCGGCCGCGCCTGCACCGCGTGCGCCCTCATGAAAGTCGAGACCGGCCGTCTCGGTCAGGGGGTTCGCATCTGGCGCCCGTGCACCGCGAGCGCATAGATGACAACGATATCGACGAAGATCACAATGACTGACCAGAAGGGGTACGCGGCCATGAACGCCAGGTTCACCACTGCGCTGAGCGCCGCGAGGCCGATCCCGACCACTCGGGCCCAAGTCTGGCCGGTCATGACCCCGAGGCCCGTCGCGACCAAGACGAGGCCGATCACCAGATGTAGCCAGCCCCAGGCGTTGTAGTCGACGTTGACCACCAACCCCTCCGGCCCAACGGCGTAGAACCCCCGATGGAGCAGGGCAACGAGTCCTTCGATCCCCTGAAACGTGCCGAGCAGTATCATCATCACGCCGGCGAACGTGATCCAGCCACGCCAGTCGCCAGATCGCTCCCGCGCGTCCGACCACGACGCGTCATTCTGAGGCGGTCCGCTCCTGGTTCGATCCGTGTCGGTCATCTCGCGCTCCTTCGACGGTGCCTGCGGTACCGCACTTTGGGCACCGAGCCCATGATCGACCAGCACCGACAGGGCCCGACTCACCCGCGCAGGATGAGCCCTCGAACCTGGGAGCGGCCGCGGGTCCCGCTCGTCTGCGGCGGCCACCGGTGACTTGAAGGTGGCTCGTGGTCCTAGCGATCTGTGCGGTCCCTTCTTCTGTGCGCGAGGAATGTGTCCGGGACCGATTACAGGACGGGAACGGTCACTTCTGCGATGCGCCAGCAGCGGGTGGCGCACCGTCGGCAGGTGACGACACCGCAGCAGGACGTCAGCTCCGCCGACGACCCCGCTGGACCTGGAGGCGAACCCGGACCCCCGAACTCGCCGGTCGCGCCTGCCCCGGGCCCAGCGCACCTGGGACAACTCGCGTACCGGGGTGTTTGATGCACTAACCGACTTCGACGAGATCACCCTGACCAGCAACCTATGTCACGCGCTGAACACCCGCGGGGTGATCGACCAGGCCATCGGCATCGTCATCGCCCACCAGCAAGGCACCCCCGCCGAGGCGTTCGACGTGCTGCGCAGCATCTCCCAGGCTCGCAACTTTCGCTTGCCGCAAGTCGCCACCGACCTCGTCGAACGCACCGTCACCCACTCCCGACCCCGCGACCTGCGGGACAACGGCCACTGAACCGTCGACTCGTTCGACCCCAGGGACGTCAGCGTTCGTGGATTCTGGCGTCCTCCGGTCTCTGGGTTCGAGACACTGCTGGGGACGGGAGGTGGCGGGATGGGGGTGTCCGAGCGCATCGACACGTTCCAACGGCGGCACCGATGGGCCGCCCTGCCGGTGGCGGTCGGCTACAAGTTCATCGACGACGAGGGCGTGTACCTCGTCGCGATGCTCAGCTACTACGGCTTCGTCTCGCTGTTCCCGCTGTTGCTGCTCGCCGTGACGATCCTCGGCTTCGTGCTGCGTGACGACCCGGCCGCCCAACAGGCGGTGCTGGCCTCCGCGCTGCGAAACATCCCGATCATCGGAGACCAGCTCCGCGCGAACGTGGATTCCCTCGAAGGCAGCGTCACCGCGCTCGGTATCGGGCTCCTGGTGGCGCTCTACGGCGCCCTCGGGGTGACCCATGCGGCGCAGTACACGCTCAACCGGGTCTGGGCGGTACCCAAGGCCGCACGCCCGAGCGTCCAGTCAGCCTACGGCCGCGGACTGCTCATGATCGTCCTGGCCGGGACGGGCATTCTCCTGTCGGCGATCGCGACGATGGCAGCAGAGATCACCGGACTCGGGTGGTTGGTGCAGCTGGGCGGGGTGGCCGTTGCGCTAACGCTGAACATCGGCATGTTCCTGCTCGCCTACCGCCTGCTCGCCGCCCATCCGTTGCCGGTGCAGCGCGTATGGGTTGGCTCGGTGGTGGCCGGGGTGATCTGGCAGCTGATCCTGAACTTCGCGACGTACCTCATCTCCACGAGGTTGCAGGGGGCCAGCGCCAGCTACGGGTTCTTCGGGATCGTGCTCGGCCTCATGGCGTGGATCTACATTGCGATGACCGTGTTCGTCGTGTGCGCCGAGCTCGACGCCGTCCTCGTCCGGCGGCTCTACCCGCGGAGCCTGTTCAGCATCTACCCCGCCGACCGGAACACAACTCCGGCCGACCGCCGCGCCTACGCGTCCTACGCCGAGACCGAACGGCAGAAGGACTACCAGATCGTGGATGTCAGTTTCGATCAGCCCGATCCGTCGGGCGAGGCCGGAAGGGGCCCGGGTTAGGTCGTTCGGCCTCAGATCAGCGCGCCGCGGACCGCATCGCGATCGCCGACACCCATTCTTCCATGACCAGGGCCTTAGGTTCTGGCACGCTGAGACGCACCGCCCACGCCACCACTGCAACACGAGCACCACGATGATCGCACCGGCCGATGAACCGATGATCCCGCTGAGGCGGAAGGCCAGACCGTCGCCGGCGATCAGAAGGCGAGAAGACCTCCGAGGAACGACCCGAGAATCCCTGCGACGAGAGCGCTCCCCCACTCAATGCCCCGAGCCGATCGATTGCCGACGAGCTGCGCAGCAGCACCGACGAGCAGCCCGAACAAGATGATTCCGAGCAGGAGCATGGGCAGAGAGTATCGACAGAGACGGAACCCGCTGCTCTCCGGCACCCCATGCGCCGACCCTGCATGAGTTGCTCTCGGGATTTCGAACGAAGTGGCTGCCCGATGCTCTGCGGCCGTCGGGCACGAGGTTGCCTACCGGTCCGGTTCCTGCTCCTCGGGCTGCGGGTGACGGGACTTGAGCCGCGGCTTTCCGGGTCACCGCGGTCACGGCACCCGAGTCGGGTCGAGTCAGGGATCCGTACCATCTGTTGGGCTCCGGCCACGGCAGGACGGCCGCTCAGGGATCACGTGTCTCCGCGCCGGACCTCGAAGACCTGTGCGAGGCCTGGCTCCTCCGGGTCGTCCGTGATCTCTCGGGCATCTAGCCAGGAGCCGATCACGTGGGCGAGCTCGCGGGGGTGGCTGAAGTTCATCGCGTGTGCCGCGCCCTCGATCACCGCGATCGTCAGGTGCGGCGGCGCCAGGCGGCCGACCTCCTGTACCCGCCACGGCGGCGGCATGAGCGGGTCACGGGTACCGATAACGGCGAGCGTGGGCACGGGTGTCCGCAGGATGCGTTCGAGCGAGGGGAATCGCATGAGCTCGCCGAACAGCTGCAGAGCGTTCAGGGGACCGAAGTGCAGATAGTCGGGGAGCACGACGCAAGCCATGCGCGGGCTCTCGTGCCAGGCGTCGCGCGCGAGTTGCACGAGTGCCCTGGTCAGCGGCTGGTTGTGCATCCCGCCCGCGGGCGAGGCGAGCACGACCCCGGCCACGCGGTCGGGAGCGCTGTGCGCGACCTCCAGGCACACCGGTCCGCCCATGGAGTTGCCGACCAAGACCACGCGGTCGAGATCGAGCGCGTCGAGAACCTCGAGCAGCGCCCACGCCAGCGACGGGATTCCCAGCACGTGATCCCAGACCGGACTGTGTCCATAGCCAGGCAGATCGGGGACCAGCGTTGTCGCACGGTGTGCGAGTGCCGCGGCGGTGGGAAGCAGGTAGCTGCCGGAAACTGCGAAGCCGTGCACGTGCACGAGCGGGACCGAGCCGGGAACCTGCGGACCCTTGCGGACGAAGACCGGGCGTCCCTGGACCTCGACCCGGAGCTCCTCCCAACCCACCTCGGCCATGACCCAGTGTCACAGACAAGGGCCCGCCCCGCCCACCGCCTGAACCGCCCAGGCGTGTCGGGAGAGCTTGGGGTGCCCCCGGGGCGATTCACCACCACACGAGGGTGATCGCTTCCCGGTAGTGCGGGGACAGCGTGTCGAGCAGGCCGTGCAGCACCATCCGGGCGTCGGCGGCGGTGTAGTCGTTGGTCCCGGACGCGGGGTCGAGCCCGGACGGCATGGCGGTGGTGGGGCGGGTGCGGGCCCGCCGGAGCCGATCGATGGCCCCATGGCGGGCGATACTCCACAGTCACCCGGCGGCGCGGTCATCATGGACGGCGAGGTCCCGGAGCTCGTGCTCAGCGTGGTGCTCACCGTCGAGAGCAGCGGCGAAGAGGGCGGTCACGGCGTCTCGGTACGGGTGGGGAGGCCTGGTGGCGTTCATGCGCTGCTCGACGCAGCCGACAGCCAGCCGGTTCCCGACGAGCGCCCGTCGGCGATCAGGCGCGCGCCTTGTCTGTCGTGCGGCTGGCCGAGCTCGGCGGGGTTCCGATCGGGCTGCAGAACTCGCCAGCTCGAGTGGCGCAGGTGCCCGTCGTCGGTCCAGCTGCGGATGCGGGCCTCGCCGACGAGCCGCGGTACGCACCACCGCGCGGCGCACTCCTCGGGAACGACGCCGATGAACGGGCTCTCAGTAGGGGCGTAGGGGGCGCTACTGCTCGGCGTCGGTCGGTAGCGCTCCCCCGCGCACTCACGGCCGTGTCGATGCCGGCGAGCCTTTCGGGGCGATCTCGCCCGAGGCCGCGGGCCGCGGGCCGCGGGCGGCAGGGCCTCGTCGTGGCCGGGATCATCCGCATCGGATGACGACGGCGGGGCCGCGCTCCCAGAGGCTGAAGGACCGCTTCTCCGGAGACGACGTGACCGACAAGCAGCCCCGCGGCCCTGAGGACGCGGAACAGCCATCGAGTGGTGGAGGAGTCAGCCGACCGCCAGGTGATGAGGTGGTACATCCGCGACCTGACACGGACCAGCCGGGCAGACCCGCGTCGCCGGACCGCTGTGCCATCGGCGAGCCCCCGTTGGTGAGGACCAACGGGCCATCGCTGGGCCGGGTGGCCGCCGTCGTCCTCGTCGGCGCTCTGGTCGTCGTCGGAGTCGTCGTTCTGGCCCTCCTGGCCTACCGCGCACGGCAGGCGCTGCTGCTCGCCTTCACCGGCTTCTTCCTGGCCGTGGGTTTCGAGCCGGGGGTCGGATGGCTGATCCGTCACGGGGTGCGGCGCGGGCTCGGGGTGGCACTGACCGCGCTGGGTCTGGTCGCGGTCGGGGCCGTGCTGACGGCGGTGCTGATCGTGCCCGGCCTCCGCCAGCTCAGAGCTCTCGTCCAGGAGGCTCCCCAGTTGCTGGACCGACTCTCCGAGAGGTTCGGTGGACCGGGGACGAGCGCCGGTGCGGCGCTGGCCGACCCCGTGACCTACGCACAGGTCTCCCAGGTGAGCGAGCAGCTCGGCCAGGTGCTGGTCTCGGCACTCACGGCCATGTTCAGCGCCCTGGGTCTGCTGCTGGGCGGAGCCGCGGCAGCGCTCACCACGCTGGTCCTGATGGTCTACTTCGGGCTCGCGATGCCCCGCATCCGAGCGAGCCTGGCTCGCCTGCTGGCCCGTTCGGATCGCGTCCAGACCCTCGACCGGGCGCTCGGCCGGGTCGGCGGCTACATCTCCGGTCAGATCCTCGTCTCGCTCATCGCCGGGGCGGTGTCGTTCGTCTTCTTCCTCGTTGCCGGGGTGCCCTATCCGGCGCTGCTCGCCGTTGTCGTCGCCCTGTTCGACGCGCTGCCCCAGATCGGCGCCTTCCTCGCCTCTCTCATCGGTACAGCAGTCGCCCTCTCGCAGAGCTTGGGACTCGCGGTCGCGACGCTCGCGTTCTTCTGCGCCTACCAGGCGGTCGAGAACTATCTGATCGCGCCGCGCGTCTTCTCCCGCACCATCGACATGTCCCCGCTCGCGGCACTCGTCGCGGTCCTGGTCGGTGGCTCGCTCGGCGGCTTGCTCGGTGCCCTCGTCGCCCTCCCCGTCACCGCCGCCGGCAAGATCGTCCTGGCGCATCTGCTGTTCGGGCGTCCCGACCTGACCACCTGACGGCACGGACGCGACCCCACGCGAGGTGAGCAGCCCACGGGCGGCGCCGAGCGTGCCGCCCTGCGGCCGAGCGTGCCGCAGCTTCCATCCGTGCGATGGCCACCGCCGGCGCGGCCTTTCCTCCCATCAGCTCGCAGTGTTCTCGTCTCGTCCTTCTCGGTGGCTCTGCTGGAGTTCTCGGATGTCACCGGACGGTGAGCGCCCGGGCGGGGGTGACCGCCTTCCGCGCGTCGACTGGTGGCGGTTGCGGTGCTCGGCGTCGACGGATCCACTTGCCGGCTTCGACCACGACGGGGAGCACCAGTGCGAGGCCGATGCAGGCCAGCCATTGGGTGCCGGTCAGCGCTCGGGTCAGGAGGCTGCGCTGCAGGAAGGCGGTCTCGGTGGCCAGCACGAGGAGCACGACCGGAGCGACCGAGATGGCGACCGCCTGGAGGAGCGGCGGCGTGAGCCCGCTGGCCGGGTCGCGGCGGTTGGTCAGGGCGTTGAAGACGGTGCCGAGTCCCATCACCACGAAGGTCATGGTCAGCGACGCGCTGGGCTGGTCCGGTCTGGGCTGGTCGGGGCCCGCGACGAGGGGCGTCAGCGCGGCGAGGAAGAAGACCACGGCATACAGGACCCAGAGCCCGACCGCGGTGCGGTTGGTGATCGGCACGTTCGGGTCCCGGGGTGGGCGGTGCATGACGTCGGGGTCGCCGGGATCCACGGCGATGACCACCACCCCGGCGACGGTGACGAAGAACAACAGGTAGAGCACCATCGAGGGGGTGAGCGCCACCCCCTGATTGATGTTGAACGCGGTCGCGGCGACGAACAGCATCACCAGGGCGAGGAGTTGGGTCATCTGGTAGCGCACGTAGGCCACGACCTTGTCGTACACACGTCGGCCGATCTCAACCGCCTGGACGAGGGTGCCGAAGTTGTCGTCGGTGAGGATCATGCGGGCGGCCTGCTTCGAGACCTCGCTACCGCTGCCCATCGCCACGCCGATGTCGGCCTGCTTGAGCGCGGCGGCGTCGTTCACCGCGTCACCGGTCATCGCGACGATCAGTCCCTGGTGCTGCATCGTGCGGGCCAGACGCAGCTTGTCCTCCGGTGCGACCCGACCGAAGACGTGCAGCCGCGGTAGCCGCCGGGTCAGCTCCTCGTCGGACAACGCCTGCAGCTCGCGACCGCTGATCGCCCCTGGTCCGAGTCCGAGCTGCTCGCCGATGGCCTCGGCGGTGACAGCGTGATCGCCAGTAATCATCCGGACGTCGATGCCGGCCCTCAGAGCGATGCGCACCGCGCTTCTCGCCTCGGCACGCAGGGGGTCGATGATCCCGGCGAGCCCCACGAAGGCCAGGTCCCGGGTCAGGATCATCGGGTCGGTCCTCATCGACGCGAGCTCGCTGTCCGCGACGAGCCGGGCGGCGAACGCGAGCACCCGCAGGCCGCTGCTCCCCATCCGCTCGTTGGCGGCCTCGATGTCCGCCCGGACCTCCTCGACGGACACCTGCGAACCGCTCAGCGGACCGCCGGCGTGGCTGCACCGTGCCAGCACGACGTCCGGGGCGCCCTTGACCAATTCGATGACGCGGTCGATCCCGTCGGCGGTGAAGCGGTGGAAGGTGGCCATGAACTTGTACTCGGAGTCGAAAGGCACCTCGGCGATGCGCGGATAGGTCCGACGGGTCTCCTCGGCATCGACGCCGAGCTTGGCGGCGAGCACGACCAGCGCAGCCTCGGTGGGGTCGCCGATGACATCACCGTCGTCGCCGACCGTGGCGTCGGTGTCCAGGGCCAGACCCAGCGCCAGCCGTGTGAAGTCGGGCGTGCCAGCACCGGCGACACCCCTGATCGCTCCGGACTTGCGGTAGCCCTCGCCGTCGACCGCGAACCAGGCGCCCCCGGTGTACAAGGTCGAGACCATCATCTCGTTCATCGTCAGGGTGCCGGTCTTGTCGGTGTTGACGGCGCTGGTCGAGCCCAGGGTCTCCACGTCGGTGAGGTTCTTGACGATCGCCTTCGCCTGGGCGAGCTGCTTCGCACCGGACGACAGCAAGGCCGAGACGAACGCCGGCATCCCGGTGGGGATCGCGGAGATCGCCATCGCGGTCCCCAGCAGCAACAGCTGGTCCAGGGCCGTCCCGCGGAGCGCGCCGACGACCACGATCAGCGCCACGGCGATCCATGCGACGAGACCGAGGACCTTGGTCAGCGACCCGAGCTCGATCTGCATCGGTGATCGGGTGCGGGTCACCGAGGTCAACATGGAGGCGATCTGACCCATCTGGGTCTGCATCCCGGTCTCTGTCGCGACCAGCCTCGCGGTACCTCTGGTCACCGAGGTGTTCTGGAACAGCACGTTCGCCCTGTCGCCGACCGCGACGTCCTGGTCGGGAAGGGTGCCGGCGGCCTTGGCCACGGGCGCGCTCTCCCCGGTGAGCGCGGCCTCTTGGACCTCCAGGGACGACGATCGGACGATCCGCCCGTCGACCGGGACGATGTCGCCGGCCTCGAGCGCGACGATGTCGCCGGGGACGAGCTCGGACGCCGGGACCTGGACGACCTCGCCGTCGCGGAGCGCCCTCGCCCGGGGCACCTGCAACGTCGAGAGTGCGTCGACGCTCGCCCTGGCCTTCAGTTCCTGCCGGGCTCCGAGGACGACATTGACGACCACCAGCGAGCCCACGATGGCCGCGGTCGAGAGCTCCCCGATGAGAACGCTCACCGCGACCACCGCGACCAGCATGAGATTCATCGGGTCGCGGAGCTGCTGCAGGGATACCGCCCACACCGACGGCGGCTTCTCGGCAGCGATCTGGTTCGGTCCGTACCGGGACAGACGAGCCCCCGCGTCGGCCTGGGTCAAGCCGTGCTCGACGTCGCTGCCCATGGCATCGATCACGCGGTCGGGGTCCTGAGCGAACCAACGCTCGACCGGCACCGTTGCTGCGGATCCGCTCTCCGGAACAGCGTGCGTCTTGCGGACCATCGAGCGTCTCCCGTCGCTGCTTAGCCGGTCGGAGCTGCCGGACCGGCTCCGAGAGACGCCGCGGGGCCGCTGACGTGGGACCACCCGACGTCGCTGACGCGCCGGCGAAGATCACGCATCGTGCTCTCGTCCGCCGGCCACCCACGCCTTGGCCTGCGGGAGCTCGGCGAGCGGGAACGCTCGTAGCTGTCCCGGCACGAGGGCGGAGAACAGGCGGAGCGCCGGCCTGAGCCAGTCCTGGTCGCTGACGACGGCGACGCGCTCATAGGACGACGCGTGGCGCGCCGCGAACTTCAGCTCCTCGGCCAGCGCGTCACCCTCGTACTCGAGCAGCTCGGAACCGAGGACGTAGAGCAAGCGGATCGTCCTCCCGGCGGCGATCTCCCCACGGAGGACGGGCTCGACGGCTTCTTCGAAGTCGTCGTCGTCGAACTTGCCCACCACCTCGAAACCGATCGCTCCCGGCGGCATGTCCGCTATCGGCTTGAGCATCGCTCTCCTTCACCCGGCGATCGTGTCGGCACGCCATGGCCTTACTGAGGTCAGCCGACCACCTTGAGGCCGGTGCCGATCTCACTGACCACGCGGTTGTCGCGGTTGCGGGCCATGATGTGGCCCAGCCCGAGCACGCCCGCGACGGCCCAGGGGACGACGTCGAACGCAGCGAGGGCGCTGACCGTGATCAGGTAGCTGAGACTGCCGGTCAGCGGCCAGCCCACCGGGCCGACGTACGGAATATCGATGTGCCATTCCCAGCCGGCGGGCTCGTCCCGTTCGTCGGTCGAGGCCAGCGGACCCGCTGGATCGTCGTCGGGCGTCATCGGTCGCTCCCACGTGCTCGGGTCTCGGTGCGCACACCGTGCCCCGACCGGCACCGGACCGCCTCATCCGAGATGGGTGATCTCGGAGCGCCTCTCGGCTCCATCCCCGCCGCGGGCGAGTGAGTCTCCGGGTGCCGGCTGATCGAACCTGGGTACGGTCGGGATTTCTGATCGCGGTCGGGACACGCCGTCCATCGAGCGTCGCGATCGATCCGCTACCCGATGAGCTGGGTTTCGACGGTGCCACGATTTCCCGACGTGGTGGCTCGGGGTTCGGTCGCACGCCCCAGGAGCCGATCATCCGGCGTCAGTGGAGCTGGGCCTTGAGCACGATGATCCCGACGCCGAGCACGACCGACGCGGCCACCGAGCCGACACGAAACAGGGGCGATCGGTGTGAGCCCCGGGCTTCGATCACGCTGACGGCCACCAACGTCAGGACTCCCAACCACAGGGCGACGTCGATGGCGGTCGGCACCGTGGTTCCGAGGACGTCGGCGATCAGGAGGAAGGCGCCGGCGAGGACCCCGGGCGCGGCGGCCATCGAGCAGGCGCTCAGCTCGTGGCGGACCTCGGCGGCCGGCAGCGCACGGACCGAGGCCAGGGCCATCGAGAAGAGGCCCGCGTAAGCCTCACCGAAGAAGATCACGAGTCCGGTCCCGACGACCGTCAAAACCGCCTTCGTCAGGGTCGTCTCGTGGTCTCCGAGGTAGGCCAGGACCGACATGGCGAAGATCGACCCGGTGAGGGTCGCGCGGAGCTTCGCCCGGGTGTGGGGGCCGAGATCGCCGTGGCCCCCCGTCGCGGTGCCCGATCCCTCCGGTGCGACTGCCATCGGTGCTCCTCCCACCTTCGTCTCGCTCGGTGCCCGGTCCGTCAGACGAAGGCCTGCCGGATGGCCGCGCACGTCGAGCCCGGGTGCGGTGCACCGCGATGCCGATCCGCTCCCGGGGGCGGCCGGGTCCCGCGGTGGGCGTCACGTCGATCAGCATGCGCCGGTCGGGGCCCGCCCGACCTCCCCCGCGATGTATGAGACCCAGGGGTCGTGGAGCGCCGACAGCTCGCCCTTACTCGACGCCGTGCGTCCTGCGCGACGGATACCCGGCCACTCGACGGAACAGCTCGACCGACGCCGCGCCGGGTCTCGGGAGTGGCGCGCCAGCCGTCGGTGCGCGGGATGCCCGCGGAACCCGGACGCGGAGGGCGGCGGCCGTCGACCGGAAACGCAGGGGCGGTGCGAGCCTCAGCGCCTCCCCGTCGACCCCCACCGCGAGGAGCTCGTCCCCGGAGTCGACCACGAGCTCCGGCGTGCTCCACTGCCGGAATCCCCGGTGACGGCTGAGGTTGCCGCGAGCCTCGGCCGCGAGCAGGGCAGGCACGTCGGTGGTGCTGTCGAGGGTGAGCGTGACGACCCCGAGCACCCCCTCGTCGAGGCGTGCCCTCGTGCCGAAGCCGCTGAACCGTTGGACGCGGTAGACGTTGTTCGAGACCAGGAGCAGGTCGGTGTCGATCTGCCGGTCGGGCTCCTCGGGGTCGAGACGCAGGCCGAGCCCGCGGGCGTCCGGTCCGAGCAGGTCCGGCAGCATCTGCGCCGCTGTGCGGACCTTCGCGTTCCGGTACCCGTCAGTCTGGACGACCGTGGCGTAGATCCCCAGCGAGACGTTGTTGACGAAGACCCGGTCGTTCACCCAGGCGAGGTCGACACGCCCTTCGGCAGCGTCGCCGAAGGCGTCGAGGGCGCTGACCACGTCATCGCGGTCGAGCCCGAGGTCCAGCGCGAAGTGGTTCCGGGTCCCGGCGGGGACACAGACCATCGCCACCCCGTGCCTCTGGGCCACCTCGGCGACCAGGGCCTGCGAGCCGTCGCCGCCGGCCATGCCGAGCACGTCGGCACCCTGGGCAACAGCTCGCTCGGCCAGCGCTCGCAGGTCGTCGCCCGGGTGCAGCAGGATCGGCGTGATGCCCCTGGCGCGGGCTTCGTTCTCGAGGTCGAACCGGACGACCCGGCCTCCCCCGGAGCGGGGGTTCATCAGCAGCACCCCGTGTGCGGCCGGTCCGACCGGCCCGGTCGCGAAGGAGGGCGCCTGCTCGACGTCGTGCAGCGCCACTCGGGCTGCGGCCAGCGAGGTCAGCACCAGCACGATCACCCCGAGGACCCGCCACAGGGCGTGGAGGTCGAACAGGAGTACCGCGCTGATCAAGGCGCCGGCGGCGATCGCGCCGGCGACGTTCCGCCGGACCCCGCGATGGACCATCGCGTCCCACCCGGCCAGGAGCGCGAGGACGACCGCCGCCAGGACCAGCGGGAGCCTCACCGGTTCACGGACGAGACCGGCCACGACGATCGCCGCGGCCCCCAGCGCGGCGGCCAACGATGCTCCGGCGGCGCATCGCGTCCGCAGAGGGACCACATCCGATCGCGCGGTCAGGGGCTCCCCCGTACCGCCCATCCGTGGTCGTCCCCTCGGGTCGTCCGGTCTTTCCACCTGACTCGAGAGGCTCGCGCCTTCCCGGTCCCGGCCAGGATCGCGGGAACCGAACGGTATGGGCTCGCCCGAAGAAGATGAGGCGGACATCCGCCTCGTCGGTGCCGGGCCCGGTCAGCGGCCGGGGACGTCATCCGGCGCGGGTGACGCGTCGAGCGCGGATCGGCGGGACTCTGACGACCCCGATGGCATGCGTCCGCAGGTTCGAGGAGACGACGATGACCGACCAGCAGACCCCGCCGGGACGATCGACGTACTCCCGCGCCGCGCACGGCAGGTCCCCGTCCGGACTCTCGGACGCATGGACCGGCTGGGTCCACTTCGGCGGCGTCCTCATGATCGTGGTCGGCGCGTTCGCCGTCATCGAGGGCGTCATCGCCCTCCTCCTGCCCACGACCTACCTGGCCACCAACGAGCTCGTGCTGACCGTCACCTTCGCCGGCTGGGGCTGGCTCCACATCGTTCTCGGTGCCCTCGTCCTGGCCGTCGGAGCGAGCCTCGTGCGCGAGGAGGTGCCCTCCTGGGCGCGCGGCACCGCCATCGTGCTGGTCGCACTCAGCACCGTCGTCCAGCTCGCGTGGCTGCCCGCCTACCCGATCTGGTCCGTCGTGATGATCGTGCTCGACGTACTGATCATCGGCGCACTCGCCGCGACCGGGGACCCGGCCGCCCGGTCACGCTGAGGCCGGGCCACGACGAAGGATGCCGTGCGCCGGCCCACGCTCCTCACGCTGACCCTTCCCGGCTGCTGGGGCGCGCTGATCCTCAGCTGCTTGTCGTTCACGCCGTCCCTCCTTCCCCGCGGCGGGGTCGTCCAGGGTCTCGTGTGGGGCATCGGTGCCGTCATCGGCTACGGCCTGGGAACGCTCGCCGCCTGGATCTGGCGGGCCTTCGCCGATCGCGACCCACGGCGACCGGGGCACCGTGCCTGGCTCGTCCTAGGGGTGGTGGCGGGTCTCCTGCTCGCGGTGTCGTTCACGCTCGGGCAGTACTGGCAGTCGGAGATCCGGGAGCTCGTCGGGGTCACCGACCACGACGTCGTCCTCGTGGTCGCGTCACCGTTCGTCGCTGCGATCACGTTCGTCCTGCTCCTCCTGCTCGGGCGAGGACTCCGCGGTCTGTACCGGTGGTGGGCGAGCCTGTTCCGCCGATGGATCGGGCGGCGGGCCGCCGACGCCGTGGGATGGATCGTCGCCGTCGGGTTGGCCTACCTGGTCGTGAGCGGTCTGCTCCTCGGCGGGTTCGTCGACGCCGCAAACGCCACGTTCTCCCTGCGCAACGGCAGCACATCGGAGGGGACACACCGACCCGCGAGCGGCGCGCGCTCGGGCGGACCCGATTCGCTGGTGCCCTGGGATTCCCTCGGTCAGCAGGGGCGGGACTTCACGGGCCTGGGCCCGACGATCAGCGACATCCAGGAGCTGACCGCCCGTCCGGCTCTCGAGCCCGTCCGGACCTATGCCGGCCTGGACTCCGCCCCCGACGCGGAGACGCGCGCGGAACTCGCCGTCCGGGACCTGGAGCGGGCCGGCGGCTTCCAGCGCAGGAACCTGGTGGTGGTCACAACCACCGGCAGCGGGTGGGTCGACCCCGCGCTCGTCGACTCGTTCGAGTACCTCAGCGGCGGCGACTCCGCGACCGTGGCGCTCCAGTACTCCTACCTGCCGTCGTGGATGTCGTACCTGGTCGACCAGTCCAAGGCCCGCGACGCCGGCCGCGCTCTCTTCGACGCGGTGTACGGGAGGTGGTCGACCCTGCCCGCGGACCGGCGGCCCCGGCTCTTCGTCGCCGGGGAGAGTCTCGGATCGTTCGGGGCCGAGACGGCGTTCAGCGGTGAGTACGACATGGCCAACCGCACCTCCGGGATCGTCTTCGCGGGGCCACCCAATTTCAACAGCCTGTTCCGCGAGTTCACCGATCACCGCGAGCCGGGCAGCCCCGAGGTGGCGCCGGTGTTCCGGGAGGGCCGGGTCGTGCGGTTCACGAACGACCCGGAGATCGACATTCCACCGGCGGGCGCCTGGCCCCGGAGCCGGGTGCTCTACATGATGAATCCGTCGGATCCCATCGTCTGGTGGAGTCCGCGGCTCGCGCTGCACCGGCCCGACTGGATCCGTGAGCCGCCCGGTGACGATGTGCTCCCGGGGATGATCTGGATTCCGTTCGTGACGTTCTGGCAGGTCACGGCCGATCTACCGTTCGCCGTCGATCCGCCGGGAGGTCACGGGCACCACTACACCTCGGCCTACGTCGACGGGTGGTACACCGTCATGCAACCGGCCGACGTGACACCGGCCGAGCTGACAGAGCTGCGCACCCGCGTCGGCTGAGGCGTGGTCAACCGCCGAGCGCCGTCTCGGCGGCCCCGCTCTGTTCGGGGTCACGCAGCCGCGTCATCGGGAACGACAGCAGCAGACCGAGCACGCCCGCCACGAGCGGGACGAGCAGGGCGGCCTGTAGCGCGGGCGGCCGCGCCACCGTGTTGATCCGGAGCACCTCCTCGCGCGCCGCGGGCGGCTCGTCGGCCAGGAGCTGTCCGAGGCCCGTGTTGCTCATCACCTCGGCGTCGTGCTCCAGCGCCACGGCGACGCGTTCCTGGTCGCCGGGCGCAAGCACCGAGCTGGAGCGCGCCTCGGCGGTGAACGTCGTCGCGAGCGTGGCCAGCATGACGGCGCCCGCGAGCGCCAGGCCGAGCGAGAGCCCGAACGAGCCCGCGGCGGAGTTGACCCCGGCGGCCTCGCTCGCGCGCTCCTCGGACATCGGTCCGAGTGTGTAGGCGTTGAGCTGGGAGACGAGCAGTCCGAAGCCGGCACCCGCGAGCGCGAGCGGGAGGATGAGCGCCCAGCCGAAGTCCGCGCGTGGCACGGTCGCGATGAGGACGGCGTTGCCGATCACGAGGAGCAGGAAGCCGACCCGGATCACCGTGGCCGGGCGTCGCCGTCCAGCTCGCCTCCCCGCGACCAGGGCCACCGCGAACATCGTCAGCGACAGCGGCGCGAGCGAGAGGCCGGCGAGCAGGGCGCTGTACTCGAGGACCATCTGCAGATAGATCGGCAGCGCGATCATCGTGCCGCCGAGGGCGGTCTGCTGGAGCAACTGGGCGGAGATCCCCAGGCGGAACCACGGGGACTCGAAGAGCCCGGCGTCGAGCAGCGCGGCCCGGCCACGACGGCGACAGCGGATCAGCCAGACGGCGAGCAGGCCGAGCGCAACCACACCGGTGACGACGAGGGCACCGACGGCCTCGCCGCCCTCCTGCCAGACGAGGATGCCCAGGACGACGCTGCCCATCCCGACCACCGAGAGCACCGACCCGAGGACGTCCACGCGACGCGGGCCGAGGTAGGGCACGTCGTGCACTAGGCGCACGCCGCAGAGCACGACGCCGATGATGAGCACCTCGAGGGCGAAGCCGAGCCGCCACGACAGGAACGTCGTGATGAACCCGCCGAGGAGCGGGCCGACCGCCGCGGCGATGGCGGCCGCGGCCCCGACCAGTGCGTAGGCCTGCTTGCGCTCGACGCCGGCGAAGTTCCCGTGGATCAGCGACTGCATGGCGGGCAGCAGCAACGCCGCGCCGAGCCCGCCGATGACGGCCCAGAAGATGATGATCGCTGTGAGCCCCTGCGCCAGGGTCATCGCCACGGCCCCCGTCGCGTAACCCAGGAGGCCGAGCACATAGGCCCTCTTGCGGCCGATCAGGTCACCGACCTTGCCTCCGATGATGATGAACGCCGCGGACACGAGGGCTTCGAGGGCGATCGCCGACTGCACACCGCTGACGGTCGTGTCGAGGTCGCGCACAACCGCCGCGATGGAGACGTTCATCAGCGACGTGTCCACGACGAGGACGAACATCGCCATCGCCAGGAGCAGCGCGAGCAGCCGGCTCCGACCGCCGGCTGGTGCGCTCCCCTCGCTCGACACCTCGGCCATGGGACCTCCTGGCCCCACCGTGCGTCGGACACCGTCGAACGGCATCACCCGCCGCGGGCGAGGCTCCGGAGAGCCGCGGGGCGGAAGGTCATCCTCCTGAGGAGCCGGATTCGCGGAAGAGGTCGACATGGCGGAGGCAGACGGCACCCGCGCGGAGGCGCGCGAGGACGCGGCGACGCGCAGGAACGACGACGAATCGGTCTTCACGAATTCCGCGAGGGAATGGGTGCGTTTCGGCGCCATCGTGATGGTGATCGTCGGCGGGTTCTCCGTGCTCGAGGGCGTGATGGCCCTGGCGGCACCGGACACCTACGTCACCCGCGAGGGGACCGTCCTCGCGATCGACCTCGCCGGCTGGGCCTGGCTGCACCTCGTCCTCGGCGCGCTCGTGCTCCTCAGCGGCCTCGCTCTGCTCCGCGACGCGATGTCCGGTCGGGCTCGCGCCGCGGGAGTCACGGTGGTCGGGCTCAGCGCGATCGTGCAACTGGCCTGGCTACCGGCCGCGCCGATCTGGTCGATCATCATGATCGCCCTGGACGTGCTCGTCCTCGGCGCGATCGTCGCGGTCGGGAACCAGCACAGCGCGGGCAGGCTATGACCGTCCACGGCGACGGCCAGGCGCCCGTACCCGGCGCGCGCGAGCCACGCCACAGCACGAACGACGATGCTCCTGCGCCGCGCTCCGGCGGGCCTCCGGGTCGTCCTGGCGCCGTCCGTCCCGACTGGGTCGTGTTCGGCGTCGGGGGGGCGCTGGTCCTGGCCTTCGTCGGCTGGGGCGTCGTCGACCCCACGTCCCTCGCGTCGGTGACCGGCGCGCTGCTCGACGGACTCATCCGGGCCGGCGGATGGGCGTTCAGCCTCGCCGCACTCGGGTTCGTCGTCTTCGCCCTGTGTCTCGCGTTCAGTCGGTTCGGGCGCATCCGCCTCGGCGGGGACGACGAGCGGCCGGCGTTCCGGACGTCGTCGTGGGTGGCGATGATGTTCAGCGCGGGCATGGGTATCGGGTTGATGTTCTACGGCGTCGCCGAGCCGCTCGCCTTCTACACCAGTCCCCCGCCGGGATCGGTGCCACCGGGCGACGACGTCGAGGCCGTGCGCACCGCGATGGCGACCTCGCTGTTCCACTGGACCCTGCACCCGTGGGCGATCTATGCGGTGGTCGGCCTGGCCATTGCGTACTCGACCTTCCGCAAGGGCCGCAAACAGCTCATCAGCTCCGCCTTCGTCCCCCTCATCGGCCAGCGGGCGGCCGACGGCTGGCTCGGCAAGGTCATCGACATCATCGCCATCTTCGCGACCGTGTTCGGTTCGGCCGCGTCCCTGGGACTGGGCGCCCTGCAGATCGGTGGGGGCCTCGAGGCGACCGGGCTGGTCGCCTCCGTCGGCAACAGCGTCCTCGTCCCGATGATCATCGTGCTCACCGCGGCGTTCGTCCTCTCCGCGGTGTCGGGCATCGCGCGCGGCATCCAGTGGCTGTCGAACATCAACATGGTGCTCGCGGGCCTGCTCGCGCTGTTCGTGTTCGTCCTCGGCCCGACCGTGCTCATCCTCGACCTCCTGCAGACCGGGCTCATGGCCTACTTCACCGACTTCTTCGAGATGGCCGGACGCTCGGAGGCGACCGGCGGCCCCGCGATGCTCGAGTGGCTGAGCGACTGGACGATCTTCTACTGGGCCTGGTGGATCTCCTGGACACCGTTCGTCGGGATGTTCCTGGCCAAGATCAGTCGCGGCCGCACCATCCGACAGTTCGTCGGGGGCGTCATCCTCGTGCCGAGCGTGGTGAGCCTGGTCTGGTTCGCCATCTTCGGGGGGTCGGCCATCGCCCAGCAGAAGATCGGGCTCGACCCGGCCTCCGCGGGTACCGAGCAGCAGCTGTTCGCGGTGCTCTCGCAGTACCCCGCCGCCTCGTTCACCGGATTGCTCGTCATGGTTCTCGTCGCGATCTTCTTCGTCTCCGGGGCGGATGCCGCATCGATCGTGACCGGCACGCTCTCCCAACGGGGCACCGACGAGCCGAAGCGCTGGGTGGTCGTCTTCTGGGGCGCGATGATGGGTGCGGTCGCCGTGGTGATGCTGCTGGTCGGCGGCGAGGATGCGCTCAAGGGCCTGGAGAGCCTCACCATCCTCGTCGCCGCTCCCTTCGTCGTGATCATGCTGCTCCTCTGCGTCGCGTTCGCCCGCGACCTCAGGAACGACCCGCAGGTGAGGCTCGAGGACAAGAGCGCGGAGGTCGTCGAACAGGCCGTCGACTACGGCACCAGCCACTACGGCGACCACTTCACCCTCCGCGTGCTGGCCTTTCCGGGGGCTCGGCCTCGACGTCGGGCGGACGCCCCGGAGGCGGTCACCACTGGCAACGGCGACGTCGACGGGACAGGAACGACGCCGTCCGCAGCCGAGTGAGGCGACCAGACACTGTCCCTGGACCGGCTCACGCAGCGTCGGACTCGGCGCTCTGGTCGCGGTCGGCCGGGTCCGTCGAGAGGAGCCCGAGCCCCACGAGACGCTCCAGCCTCCGCACCGTGAACGGGTGCGATCGCGGGAGCTGGGCGAGGCCGACCCACACTCCGCGCAGACGACGGCCCTGGTCGAGAAGCTGCTCGATGTCGACCTCTGTCTCGGTGTAGCGGCCGGAGGCGAGGAGGACGAGGCCCACGGCGCCCTGCGGCTCCAGGGCAGCGCCGATCCGGTCGCAGGAGTACTCCCGCAACCGGGACAACGTGGGCCCGAGGATCGGGATCCGCTGGGAGTAGGCCACGGCGAGCTGGTACCAGAGCGAGACGTGGTGCAGACGGATGTGTGCCATCTCGTGTCCCAGGATGAAGCGAAGACCGTCGCGGTTCTCCTCGCGCAGGTGGGCGAACAGCTGGCTCGACACCACGACGTAGTCCTGACCGGCCGCCTGCGCGGCGAAGGCGTTGAGCGCGCCGTTCCCGTTGGCCAGGTAGACGACGGGTCGCCGGCCGAGCCCGAGGGCCTCCGCGAACTCCTGCGCGGTGCCGTAGAGGGCGGGGAACTGCCGCTCCGAGAGCTGCACCGCCGTGCCCAGCACCGAGGCCCGCTGAACCTCACGCACGACGATCAGGGCGGGAACGAAGAGCAGGAGCCCGACCAGCGCGGCGCGGACGGTGTTCGCGAACCCGGAGTCCTGCATCTCCGCCGGCAGGAAGGGCACCACCAGGGCCGATCTCACGATCACCAGCACGATGGCCAGGTTGAGGACCACCATCACGACGAAGAACGGCACCTCAGCCGGATGCCTCGACACTCGAGCCGGGCGGGGCGATCCGCGGTGTCGATCTCTGCGTGTCGATGCCTGCTGGTCGCTCACGACGGCCTCCGGACGGCAGATCGGTCTCGCGCCGATGGTGGGCGGGAAACGCGGCGCCCGTCCTCGCCTCCCACGGATGAGGGCGAGCGGCCCAACCCGCAGCCCGCGACCCCTCAGGGGCCTACCGCGGCATTGCGCGCAGGGAGACGAGCTGCAGCCCGAACGACTCGAGGCGGGCCAGGACGCCGTGGAGGTGGGCCCCGTCGACGACCTCGCCCAGCAGGACGGTCTCGGCCGGAGCCTCGGTCACGTCGAACTCCTCGAAGTCCTGACTGACGTCAGGGGACAGTCGTCCCTGGACCCGGAGCTCGTAACGGGTGGATGCCATGGAAAGCCCTCGCCGACCTGCTCGCGTGAGTGGGTAGCCGGAGCTCGTGATGTGACCTCCGGGGACCACAGCGTGGCTCGCCGAACCGTCGACGGCCTCATGCCGCAGAGGTGACCCGACGACGGATCCCGGGTCATCCCCGGAGCGCACGACCGTCGGCGTGAACGCATGCCGCTGCCTGAACAAGCGAATCCAGCGTTCGGCGGAACCCATCACAGAGAGCTATGCCCGGCGCCACAACGAAGTCACACTGAATCACCCAGTCCGAGCGACCGAGCCCGTTGGCGGTGAACGCGCCATGCGACTCTCGAAGACCACGGTGCCGCTCCTCCCGGCCGAGGTCGTCGAACGCCTGCGGGTGCGGCGAGCGCTCGACGAGCCGAGCGGCGCGACGGGGTCCTGCCCGGTGGTGCTCGTCAGTGCCCCGCCGGGTCACGGGAAGACCGTGGCGTTGGCCGACTGGGTCCGCGCCACGCCCGAGGTCCCGACGGCCTGGCTGTCGCTGGACGCCTCGGACCGGGACGAGGCCACGTGGTGGCGGTCGGTGATGACTGCCCTGTGCGCGAAGGTCCCGGCCGACAGCGCCCTCCACAGGCTGCACGCCGCCCCCGCCGCCGGGCGCCCGCACGACGATGCCTTCCTCGCCACGGTCCTCGATGTGCTCGACGACCTGCCCGACCCCGTGCGACTGGTCCTCGACGACGTCCACGAGATCCTGGGGCATCCGGCCGAGCGTGAGCTCCGCGCCCTGGTCCGGTATCCGATCCGTGGCCTCACGATCGTCCTGTGCAGCCGGTTCGACCCACCACTCGGACTGGATCGGCTCCGCCTGGACGGCCGCCTGCGTGAGGTGCGGGTCGACCGGCTCGCCTTCACGATCGCAGACACCGCGCAGCTGTTCGAGCAGACGTCGATCGAGCTGACCACGGAACAGATCGGCAGTCTCGTGGCACGCACCGAGGGCTGGGTCGCCGCGCTGCGTCTGGTGGCGAGGTCCCTGCAGAGCTCACCCGACCCTGCCGCGGTGGTGCAGGACTTCGCCGGCGACGACCGCTCGGTCGCCGACTACGTGGTGGACGAGGTCCTGTCCAAGCTCGACGATCGGGAGCGCCGCCTCGTCGAGGCCGCCAGCGCATGCTCGCCGATCTCGGTGGAACTGGCCGCCGTGCTGACCGGCGATCCCGAGGCGGCCGAGGTCCTCGAGCGCGTGGAAGCGTCCACGAGCATGGTCACCGCCATCGACCGTCGGCGCGAGCAGTTCCACACCCATGAGCTGCTGCGCAGCCACGTCGTGGCCAGGTTGCGACGCACCCGCTGGCAGGATCTCCGCGACCTCTACCAGCGCGCGGCCGCGTGGTACGAGGCCCAGGACGACCCCGACGCTGCCCTCCACTACTCCGCGCTCGCCTGCGACGTCGCCGGGACCGAGGCCCTCCTGAGGGCCCGCGCGATCGAGCTGCTGGCCCGCGGGGCGTTCCGGTCCCTCGAGGAGCCCGACCGTCTGCTCGAGGCCCGTGGTGAGGACCACCGCGCACGCATCGTGCTCGCTCTCGCGGCACTCGAGCACGACGAGCTCGACCGCGCAGCGACCCTCGCCCAGGACGTCGGGGGTGAGACCGGCGACGACGACGCCAACCTCGGCACCGTCCGCGCCGTGCTGCAGACCCGTCTGGCACTCGCTCGTGGCCGACCGGTGGACGCGCGGGCCGCGGCGCTGCGGATCGCGCCGGAGGCCGTCACCGGAGCTCCCCTGCGGACCCTCGCCCTGACGACCCGCGGTTACGCGTCGGTCACCTCGGAGCCGGACCGCGCCCGCGCCGACGCGGAGAAGGCCCTGTCGCTGGCCGAGCGGCACGGATGGCGCTACGCCGTCGTGCAGGCCAGGACCGTCCTGGCGCTCGCTCATGCCCACCGCGACAACCTCCTCGTGGCCGTCGAGCATGCCCAGGCCGTCCTGCGATCGGTGGCTGACGAGGGGTGGAAGCACACGCCGTGGGCGGTGGGCGCCCTGGTGGTGCTGGCTGGCGCCGATGTCCTCGGTGGGCGCCCGGAGCACGCTCTCGCCGGGGTCGCCCGGGCCGAGGCGATGGCAGCCCTCAACCATGTGGAGCACCGTCGGTCGCTCGAGGTCCTGCGTGGCGCCGCGGAACACGACAGCGGCCGGGAGCTCGATGGATGGCACCGCCTGCGGGCCTGCCGCGCTCGCCAGGACACGGACCAGCTCGACGTCCGCCAGGTCGCGCTGGCCGCCCTGCTCGAGCACGAGATGGCGCTCGGGCTGGGGCGGGTACACGAGGCCGCGGGGCTCGTGCGTGACGTCGAGGCCCGGCTGGACGGGACGGGCGACGCGGTCCTCCTGCGGGCCCGGGAGCTCTGGGCCACCACCCGGGACGTGCGCGCACGCCGGCTCCTCGCCCCGGCATGCGAAGGCAGTCTCCCCTTCGTCACCGCTCTCGCCGCCGTCGAGTCCTCCGTGCTCGATGCGGAGATCGCCCTCGCGCAGGGAGCGCACCCGTTCGTCCGCCGCCGGCTGCACGACGCACTCCGGCGGGCGGCCACGCAGGGTGTCGTCCGTCCCCTCCTGCGAGCAGCACCGACGGTCCACCGATACCTCGAGCAGCGACGCGGGAGCTTCGACGACCTCGACCGCACGGTCGCACGCGTGCTCTCCGCCGGCCCGTCGGCGTCCTCGCCGCCGGTCGTCGCGCTCACCGAACGGGAACGGGAGGTCCTCGAGCTCCTGCCGAGCATGCGCTCCGTGGTCGAGATCGCCGAGGACCTCGCGGTCTCCGCCAACACGGTGAAGACCCACCAGCGAGCGATCTACCACAAGCTCGGCGCAGACACCCGTCGCGCCGCCGTGCTCCGGGCTCGCCGAGTGGGCCTCCTCTCCAGCTCCGACTGAGGCTCGACCTGAGGCTCGACGTGGCCGGTCGTCCCGCGACCTCCGGACCCGCGCCGACCTCGCCGACCACGCGGGCGCAGTCCGCGGGACCCGCGTCACCCTCACCCGCCGTGGGCGACCTCGCGTCGTACCGGATCGACGGTCGGGGCAGCCAGTGCCGGCGGTGGGAGAGCTCACCCGCCCAGGGCGAGGAGGGGCCCCGGGCCGGGGAGCACCGTGCACGGAGACCTCGTCCACCCAGCTCTGCCGCCCGTGCGGAGGCGATGATGACCGAACAACAGACACCGAGCTCCTCGCCGGACCGCGTGTCGATCCCTCGGCAGCGGGAGGCCGAGCCGCCGGCGAGCGGCTCGCCCGAGTCCTGGTCCGGCTGGGTCCGCTTCGGCGGCATCGTGATGGCGGTGACCGGCACCTTCTCGGTCCTCGAGGGCATCCTCGCGCTCGCCGCCCCCACGACGTACGTGACCATCGACGGCGCTGTGCTGGCCATCGACCTCGTTGCCTGGGGCTGGCTCCACCTGGCCCTCGGCGTGCTCGTACTCGCCACTGGAGCCGCGCTGCTCGGCCGCGACGTCCCGGGCTGGGCCCGCGCGTTGGGCATCGGGCTCGTGACGGTCAACATGATCGTGCAACTGGCGTGGCTGCCGGCCTACCCGATCTGGTCGATCCTCGTGCTCGCGCTCGACGGGCTCGTCCTCTATGCCTTGATGGCGACCTGGGACGACACCCGCGCATGAGCCACGGGAGATGTCGGAGCCCTCGTGGGGGGCGGCTAACCCGACGTGTGTGAGGTGGCCGACCGGCGGCGCCGCAAGCCTGGCTCGAGGCTCGACCCCTCTAGAAAGGCTCACCAACCATGGCCACGCTGACAGTGTGGAAGTTCCAGACGACCGATGGCGCGGACGGAGCCGTCGACCGGCTGAAGTCGCTGGAGAAGCAGGAGCTGATCCAGGTCCACGACGCTGCCACGATCTCGTGGGAGGAAGGCGCCAAGCGCCCGACCACCCGACAGCTCCACAACCTCGTGGGGGCAGGCGCGATGGGCGGCATGTTCTGGGGCATGCTCTTCGGTCTGATCTTCTTCGTTCCCTTGCTCGGGGCCGCTGTCGGGGCGGCCACCGGAGCAGCGAGCGGAGCTCTGGCCGACGTGGGGATCGACGACGACTTCATCAAGAACGTTCGGGACCAGGTCACGCCCGGCACATCCGCTCTGTTCGTCATGACCTCGGGAGCGGTCATGGACAAGGTGCACGATGCCTTCCGGGGCGATCGCGTCGAGCTGATCCACACGAACCTCTCCGAGGACCAGGAGAAGGCCCTCAAGGAGGTCTTCGCCTGACGACGGTCCCTGACCGCATCGGGCCGACGGCGGTGCAGCCGCCTGCAGGCGCCACGGTCGCCCCGGCGCGTCGGCAGCGATCGAGAGCCGACGGCTAGGGGGAGCAATGTCGCTGCCGGGTCGCTTGTCCTCGATCATCCCTGTTCCGGGCGAGTCGGAGAGCTGAGGAGCGGCGCCAGCCGAGGTACCGGTCTGGGTACCGCTCATGTCACACCACCACCGCCGACGGACCGTCACGATGCTTGATCACCTCGGTCGATCTGACCGCTGACCAGCACGAACGCCCACCGCGCACCACCACTGCCGACAGGATTCACCACCCGTCCGGTGGGTTCGAGTCCCGCCTGGGGCACTCTTCGTCGCAGGTCAGAGCTCTGACCTGGTTCTATCGGTCGGAGCTGGTCGTCCTTCACCTGCCGAAGTCTCCTCCGAGGAGCCTCGAGACCTCTGCCCGTAGGCGCTGCGGGCCGACGTCTCCGGCCACCGCTGGGTCTGACCAGCCCGATATGCAGGACCGCTGCTTGCGAACGTCGATCGCCCTTCGATGACAGGCCACGCGGCGCGGCTGAGCGAGGTGTCGGCAGCTCCAAGCGCAGCGGCGTCCTTGGGTCGGCACAATCGGTGCACGTGCTCGGCGACTACGTCGCCGAGCCAGAGGCCGTACTGCTCGCGTGTCCAGCCACGTTGGTCGATGAGCAGCAGCGCGACCTCCGGCGAGACGAGGGTCCACACCACGTCGACGGCGCGGTCCAGTGCAGGGCCGGCCGATGTGCCGGAGAGCCGGACGAGCAGGTTCCGCGTGCCCTCGAGGCGTTCGGCCCGGGTGGCCTCGAGCAGACTCTGCAGCTCCGGCTCGTGGGCGGCATCGGCGAGAACTCTCAGCACGGGCCCGATGCGCTCGACGAGCTCGGCGGACAGCATCCCGAAGGTTCGGGTTGCCGCGGCAGGGTCGGGGTCGGCCAGCATCTGGGTGTACTCGGGCCGGTCCGCGACCGCGACGGACTCGTGGTCGCCGACAACGGCCACGTCGTAGACCGCTTTGAGCAGGTCGGGCTTGGTGCGGAACGTCTTGTAGAGCGTCTCGCGCGAGACACCGGCTTCCCGCGCGAGCGCCGCCATCGACGTGCCGCCGTACCCGTCGCGCACGAACGCCCGCCACGCCGCATCGATGATCTGCTGGCGCGTCCTCGCCGCCTGTGCGGTGCGCAGGGGTGACTCGTAGGCCCTCTTGCCCATCACATTCTCTGACAGGTAGTATTTTCAATACACACACCGTCAAGTTAACAGGTGAGAGCCATGACCGCGACCACAGAGGCCACCGGCGCCAAGCCGACCGACCAGGACCTCCCCCACCCCGAGTCGGTGCTCGTCGCGATGCTTCCGGTAACGGACATCGGGGCGAGCGCCCGGTTCTACGGTCAGCTCCTCGGCCTCACCGTGCTCCGCGAGTTCCTCCACGACGGGCAGGTCACCGGATGCAGCCTGAGCCATCCCCGGGCCGGCTTCGCCCTGAGCCTGCGGCTCCGGGCCACCCTCGGCGCGCCGGCCGACCTGCGTGGCGAGCACCCGATCATCTGGCGGGTCCGGGACAAGGCCGCGCTGGAGCGGTACCGCACCCACGCGGACGCACTCGGGCTCTCCCCCACATCCCGCCGACACGACGACGCCGACCTGGTGGCCGTGGTCGACCCCGATGGGATCGACGTCCTGGTCGGGATTCCAGCCCGGCCCTGGGACCGCTTCCAGGGATACGAACTCGTGGCCGACGGGTACCGGCTCAGCCACGAACAGCCGCTGCTCGATGGCGGCTAGAGACCCGATGCGCATCACGAGAACCCCGTCCGGATCGCACGGCGCAACGGCGCCACCGAACGCGGTGCCCCGAGTTCCGGGTAGCCGCCGAGGATGGCGTCCAGCCACACTGGACGGGTTGATGGTCCCGTGAGGGGTGAACACCCGGGGGCCGACTCGTATGGCTACTCGCGCTTCCTGACCTCAACGGCCTCGAGCGCAACGTCCTAGAGGACTACACCCGTGATGAGCGCGAAGAACGAATCGGGTTCCGACGCGTCGCAGGTCGGCGAATCGAACGGAGGCCCGCACCGGGACCTGACGGTGGCTCTGGCCACGGTCGCGGTCGCTTTCGACCGGTTCCGTCTCGCGACCGCGCGCGGGCTGCTCGGCGTGGGCAACACCGAGATGCTCGCGCTGACCGTCATGGCGATGCGCGGACCGCTCACGCCGAGCGAGCTCGCCGGCGAGGTCGGTATCAGCAACGCCGCAGCGACCAGCCTGCTCGACCGGCTCGAGGTCGAGAACCTGGCCACCCGGAACCGTCACCCCCGCGACCGGCGCAAGCTCGTGATCGAGCTGACCGCCGTCGGACGTACCGCCATCCAGCTCTACCTGGAGCGCATCACGGCCGTGGTCGAGCGCGGCGTGTCCGCCTGCAGCCCTGGTGAGCGGAGCGCGCTGCTGCCGTTCCTGCGCCAGGTTGCGCACGGGCTCGCGGAGGTGCCCGACCCGCCCCCGTTCCAGCCGCATGTCGAACTCGACGATCGCGGCGGGATCACGGCTCACCTCACCGGGGAGCTGGACTTCGCGAGCGTCCCCGCTCTGGGCGACTGGCTCGATGAGCATGTGAGCGACGGCGCCGACAGCGTGACCATCGATCTGACGGCGGTGAGCTTCCTGTCCAGCGCGGGTATCCGGTTGCTCGTCGAGTTCCAGCACGGCCACCCCGGCGGCGGTGTCCGGCTGCACGCCCCACCGCAGAGCCCCGCCGGCCGGGCCTTGGCCCTTGCCGGGCTCCCCGCATCGGCACCCGGCGACCAGCACCGGATCACCGGTCGCGCAGAGGAACGCCCGCAGGAGGAGAGGCCACCTCAGGGACGGAGCCCGTACCCACCGTTCGGCGAGTGAGCCGATGTGAGCTCCACGCCGGGCAGCACGACCGGCGAGGGCGCCCACCCGGACGGCACCGGGGAGATCGGGTCGGCATTGACGCTGGGTCCCGGGCGGCGGAAGCTTCTCCGGCAGGTCGTGGGGGGGTGCCCCCGTGGTTCTCCGGAAGGTTCGATCGTGTGCGCGGCCGGTGCGACGGCCGCGCCGATAGGACGGGTCGCCGACCCGGCGGGACGGCGACCGCGCCGACGCTCCCGTGGGGCGATCAGGTCCGAGGCAGGGGGCGCGCGCCGTGCGACGGAGCCCATCGATCGACTTCGTGGCTCCGGGCACCCCGATCGATCGCAGCAATTGCGAGCGCGAGCCGATCCACACGCCCGGGGCGATCCAGCCCGGCGGCGCGCTGCTGGCGGCGGAGGCGCAGGACGGCACGATCGTTCAGGTGTCGGCCAATGCCGGCGCCCTGCTCGGACGTGAGACCGACCGGACGCTGGGCGCCTCGCTGAGCGAGGTGCTCGGCGAGGAGCTGGTCGGCGAGCTGCGACGTCGCTCCACCCTGCTCACCCCGAACCTACGGCCGGTGCGGGCGACGATCGCGGGTGGCGAGTTCGACGCTTTCGCCTACCGCCCCGACGAGCAGCTCCTCGTCGTGGAGCTGGAGCTGGCCGCGGAGGCCGGCCGGCCCGGGACGGCGGACCTCCAGGAGCGGTTGGCGCAGTCGGTGGCGGCGTTGCAGGACACCTCGTCGGTGGAGGAGCTGCTGGTCCGGGCGGCGCGGGTCGTGCGTGAGCTGACCGGCTTCGATCGGGTGTGGGCCGACCGGTTCGAGCCCGACGACCACGGCGTGATCGTCGCTGAGGACAAGCTCGAGCCGCTGCCCGCGTTCCTGGGGCTGCACTATCCGGCCAGCGACATCCCGGCCCAGGCACGCGCGCTCTACCTGCAGAACCGGCTGCGCCTCATCCCCGACGCGCAGGCCGAGCCGGTGCCGCTCGTGCCGCTCGTGAACCCCCTGACCGGCGCGTGGCTGGACGTCTCGGCGGGAGTGCTGCGGGCCGTGTCGCCGATGCACATCGAGTACCTGCGCAACATGGGCGCGACGGCGTCGATGTCGATCGCGCTGTCGGTCGGGAACCGGCTGTGGGGGCTGATCTCGGCGCATCACTACGCGGGTCCGCGGCAGGTGGGGCACGAGGTCCGCGCGACCTGTGAGCTGATCGGACTCGTCTGTTCGATGCAGCTCCAGGCGCTCGAAGCGCTCGAGACCAGCGAGCGGCGCGTCACACTCAGCGAGCACCGTACGGCCGTGCTCGAGCAGGTGGCCGCCGCGGAGACCATCCCCGAGGGCCTGGCGGACGCCGACGCGGCGCTCCTGGGCGTGTGCGACGCCGACGGCGCAGCCGTACGCCTCGGATCGGAGCTGCGGTTGGTCGGACGCACCCCGGACGAGGCGGCGGTGCGGTCCCTGCTGGACGAGTTGGCGGCGCGCGACACCGCTGACGTCTTCCAGGCCGCGTCGCTGGCGGCCGCCCTGCCCGGCCACGCGGGGCTGACCGACACGGCGAGCGGCCTCCTCGCCGTGCCGCTGGGGCACGCGCGCGGCAACTACCTGGTGTGGTTCCGTCCGGAGTGGGTGCACACGGTCACCTGGGGTGGCGCGCGCGCCGCGACCGATCGAGGTGCCGCGCAGGCGCCGCTGGGCCCGCACGGTTCGTTCGCGCAGTGGGCGGAGTCGGTACGGGCCACCAGCCGCCCGTGGCGTGAGGTCGAGGTGGAATCGGTGCTCGAGCTCCGCGGCGGGCTGGGGACCTTCCTCCTGACCCGCGCCGAACAGCTGGCTGCTCTCAACGCCGAGCTCGCCCGCTCGAACGCCGATCTCGACGCGTTCGCCTACATCGCCGCACACGACCTCAAGGAGCCCCTGCGCGGCATCAACAACTTCGCCACGTTCCTGGTCGAGGACTATCACGACACCCTCGGCGCCGAGGGCCGCGAGCAGCTGGCGACGATCATGCGGTTGGCCCGGGGCATGGGAGGCCTCCTGGACTCGCTGCTGGAGTACTCACGTATCGGCCGCGCCACGCTCGAGCCGGCGGACTTCGCCGTGTCCGAGCTGGTCGACGATGCGCGCGAACTGCTCGCCGGGCGCCTGACGGTCTCCCACGCCGCGCTGCTGGTGACCTCCGGCGAGCAGCGGCTGTACGGCGACCGCAGCCGGGTGCGGCAGGTGCTGGTCAACCTCGTCGCCAACGCGATCAAGTACAACGAGCACGCGCAGCCTCAGGTCGAGATCTCCGCCTGCCGGCTGTCCGAGACCCGCCGGGGTATCGAGCTGGCCGGACCGGACCGCCGGGTTGACGATCGCGCGACGCATCGTCGAGCGGCACGGCGGCATACTCTGGGTCGACGACTCGGCGCTCGGGCTCGGGTCCGTCCTGTGTTTCACGCTGGAGGCGCCATGAGCAGCGCTGAGCTCGAATCGCTGGCGGTCGTCGAGGACAACGACGAGGACTTCACCGCGCTCTGCCGCGCGCTGCGCGGGACCACGATCGGTGAGCACATCGTGCGCTTCCGCAGTGGTGAGGAGGCACTCGAGCGCCTGATCGGAGATCGCGCGACCCCCGACCCGTGGCCGATGCTGGTGCTGCTCGACCTGAACCTCCCCGGCCGACGCGGGCTGGACGTGCTCAGCGATCTCAAGGACGACCCGTTCGCCCGGGTGATGCCGGTCGTCGTCGTGTCGGGCTCCACGCGTCAGGAGGACATCGACGCCGCCTACCGACGAGGCGCCAACGCCTACCTGATCAAAGCGCTGGAGTTCGGCGAGCTGCAGAGGGGGCTGCGCGCGCTCCAGGAATTCTGGTTCCTCGTCGCCCACCCGACGCCGCCCCGCCGTGGCCGGACCGGAGCAGGGGTGCCATGACCTCCTCGGAAGCGAGCGGCACCACCCCAGCCGACGTGGGAACCGTCCTCGTCATCGACGACAGCCCCGAGAACCGCTACGCGGTGCGGCGCGCGTTCGTGCGCGAGGGCTTCACGGTGCAGGAGGCCGACACCGGCGCCCTCGCTCTCGTCCGTGCCGCCGAGGACCCCGACCTCGTCGTGCTCGACGTCAACCTGCCCGACATGAGCGGCTTCGAGGTGTGCCGCCGGCTCAAGGCCGCCCCGCGAACCGCGCACGTGCCCGTGCTGCACCTGTCCCAGACGCGCGTCGACGATGCCGCGCGCGTCCACGGGCTCGACGGCGGCGCCGACGCCTACCTCACCGAGCCGGTCGACCCGGCCGTCCTCGTGGCCACCGCCCGCGCGCTGCTGCGCATGCGCCGCGCCGAGGCCCGTCTGCGCCGCGAGCTCACCCAGGCGAAGATGTTGCAGGAACTGGCCGGAACGCTGGCCGCGGCCCACACCGCGGACGAGATGGCCGCGGAGATCGTCGCGAACGCCCACCGGGTGGTCAACGCCCATCACACCCAGCTGGGACTGCTCGACCGGGAGGCTGCGGTGGTGGCGCTCCGCCACGGTCCCGGGCCGGGCCCCCGCTCCGGCGACGGCTGGGAGCAGGTCCCGCTGGCCACGCCGACCCCGATGACGGCGGTGATCGAGTCGGGCCGTCCGCAGGTCTTCGGCAGCCGCGAGGCGCCGCTGGCGTCCTTCCCGCAGGCGGCGACGAACGGATCGGGCTGCCGGACGATGGCGGTGGTGCCGATCGCGCTCCCCAACGGTCAGGTGGTGGGCGCGTTGGCCGCGGCGTGGACAGAGGAGAACGCGGCGGACGAGCTCACGATGACGGTGCTCGCCGATCTCGCACTCCGCTGCGGAGCGGTCCTGCTCCGCGGGCAGCTGCAGAGCCGCCGTGCCCTCAAGCTGGAACGCTCGGAACTGACCGCTCGCGTGCTCGGCGAGCTGGAGACCGCCGGTTCGGCGGCCGCGCGCTGCCGACGGCTCATCGACCTGGTGGTGCCGGCCCTGGCCGACTATGCCGTCGTCGAGCAGCCGGGCCCGCCGCGTCGTGTCCTCGCGCTCGCTCATCGGGATCCGCACCTGCGCGAGACGCTGCGCATGCTGCGGGAGCATCACGCGCTGCCACCCCGGGCGGCCCACTCCACGCATCGGGCTGCCGCCGGGGAGTCTCACCTGATCGAGCGCATCACCCCGGAGCGGGTCGCCGAGTACGCCCTGGACCCGCCGACCGCAGCGCTGCTGGAGGAGCTCGGGCCACGCTCGCACATCTCCGTGCCGCTCATCGGCGGGGACACCGTCATGATGCTGGGCATCAGCCACCCGGACCGGCCGGACTACACCCCGGCTGATCTCGCCTACGTACAGGAACTCGCTGCGCGCGCCGGATCGAGCATCGCCACCGCCCGGTTGCTCGAGCACGACCACACGACCGCTGAGCGGCTGCAACATGCGCTGCTCCCCGCCACACCGCTCACCCATCCCCGCCTGCAGACGGCCTCCCGCTACCTGCCGGGGGACGGATCGCTGCACGTCGGCGGCGACTGGCACGAGAGCATCCTGCTGCCCGACGGGCGGGCGGTCGTCGCCGTGGGCGACATCGTCGGGCACGGGTTGGAGGCCGCCGCCACCATGGGCCAGGTGCGCACGGCATTCGCCGTGCTCGCGCCACGCAGCAGCGGCCCCGCCGATCTGATCAACGAGATCAGCGCCTTCGCCGCGACCCTGCCCTCGGCCCGCTACTCCACGATCGCCTGCGCGGTGATCGACCCCCACCGGGCCGACGTCACCTACGCCTGCGCGGGCCACCCCCCGCCCATCCTTGTCACTCCCGAGGGCCGGGCCGATCTCCTCACCGCCGGTCGCTCCCCGCTGCTGGCGTTCCCGGTAGCCGAGCACCGCGAGGAGGCAGCCGTCGCGCTACCGATCGGGTCGACCCTGCTGCTCTACTCCGACGGGCTCGTCGAACGCCGCGGAGAGATCATCGACATCGGGCTGGAACGGCTGCGCTCCACCGCGCAACGCACCGCCACCCTGCCCGTCGGCTCCCAGTGCGACGCCATCCTGACCACCCTCACCCGTCTCCAGCCCCGCTACGACGACATCGTCCTGCTCGCCGCGCGACTCACCCCCGCCGCCGACGAGCAGCCGCAGCCACAGCTCCAGCACTCGCCACGGTCGAGCCCGCCGGCCACACCTGCCCTCCGGAGCTGAACGGCCGCCGTTCTGCCCGGGCGGGACCTGCCCGTCGCACCTCCTCCTGCAGTCCGCCCGGCAGGTCGTTGTCGACACCGGTCCGAGCGTGGTCGACCGTCAACGGTGCCCGCCGGCCTCGTGAGGCGAGAGGATTCGACGAGCGAAACGTCCGCTCGGCGAAACTTCTCCCGGTCGGACTCCTCGGCGAAGATGCGCCCGACGGCGCCTGCCGCGGCACGGGGCAGGGTCCTAGCGTCGACGGTGCTCCGAGGAGCACGGAACGCCCCGATCCGGGCCGCGGAGAGAGGGCCGCCGGCGTCCCTGCCCCGGACGCCGGCGGTCCACCCGCACGCCACGCCAGGACCGGGACGGTGTATGCCCAGATCGCGCGGTGCCGGGCGAGATGTCTGCGTGACTCCTGACGTCGTGCGGAAGAGCGCGCCCTGCACCACCGACGTGTTCGGTTCCGCGGAGGACCGACGTCGCTCCACCGAGGACGTGACGGACCTCCACGAGCGCATCGAGCGCGCGGAACGCAGGGCCGAGAAGGCCGAACAGCGGCGCGACGACCACGAGCGCGCCGTCGTCACCCGAGCCCGTATCGATCAGGTCGAGGGCATCCTGATGTCCGGCTTCGGCCTGGAGCCGGACGACGCGTTCGACGTGCTCGTCTGGCTCTCGCAGCAGACCAACACCGAGCTCGTCCATGTCTGCGACGACATCCTCCGTGCCGTGCGCACCGTCGACGTCCCCGACGCCTGCCGCGACGAGATCACCGCGGTGCTCGATCGCCTTCTCCGGCGGACCGCGTGAGTCCGGGCGAGGAGGCCGAGATCGAGCTCGCCGCGATCATCGACGACGTGCGAGCCGGACACCTGCCGTTCGGCACCGTCGCCGCCGAGTTCGCCGAGGAAGAGGCGAGCGCGCGTGACCCTCGGCGCATCGACGTCCTCCGGCGAGCCCTCGAACGGCTTCAGGACCGACAGCGACCACGTGCCGCGGGGGCCGACCTTCCCTGAGTCGCTCCCCCGGGTCGATCGACTCGCACCGGCGGAGCAGGCCACCCTCCCCGCTGCTGACAGCAATTCACGAGCGGCCGACGCGCCATCCCCTGCTACCTCGTCGTCGCGTTCCTCGTCGGTGGCTGGTTCGGGCAGCGGCTCGCTGCCGCCCCGTGCCGATCAGCTACGCCTACGGCGACGGGTGCGTGTACGGGCACTGCGCGGGCGGGAAGAAGCTCGACCTCATGCGCGCACGCCCGGAGGTCTGTGTGGAGGTGGAGGACGTGCGGGGGCTGACCGACTGGCGCTCGGTGATCGCGCAGGGCCGGTTCGAGGAGCTCTCCGGGGACCAGGCGGACGAGGCGATGCAGCTGCTGATGCGCCGGTTCCGGCGCGAACGACCGAGTCGGACGGCCCTGCCCGACGACGGGCACGGCACGACCGACCACGGCCACGGAGCCGGCACGGGCGCGCCGGTGCTCTACCGCATCCGCCTGCACAGCCGCACCGGCCGCGGTGAGACCCCGAGGTGAGGCCGGGATCCACCGATCCGTGTGGAGGCTGACGAGACGCCGCGGGCGAGCTGCACCGTCGTGGTGGTCGCGCGCAATGCGCGAGGAGGCCGGGCGCCGACCCCGGCCGCCCCGGGGAGGGACAGACGTTCGAGGTCAGCGCCCGGCCGACCCGGAGCCGAGGGCGACCAGCGTGCAGGACACCGTTCGAGCGGGTCTCGGCGCCACGCACCGCCAGTCGGCACGTGCACGCAGACCCACGGCGCCGACCTTCCGCGGTCGCGAGCTCCGCGTGGGCGTCCGGGCTCCGGGTAGGCCCGCGCGCGAGGGGGGCCGGCGTTTCTCCTCCACCCCGACCGTGGCCCCGCGCCGGGCCTGTCCACGACAGTGCGATCGCCGACCACCGTCGGGCAGGACCGAAGGTCCCGGGCTCGACCCCCCCCACCGGTCCGAGTTCGGCGGCGCCAGGGACGGTGCCGGGCAGGCGTCGAGCGGGGTTCCCGGGCGTGCGCACCAGCCGGTCGCCGAGAGCGCCGGCGCCCCCGTGCTCGAGCAGCGCGGGCACGACAAGCTCGTCGACACCACGTTCGTCATGGGTGCGGGAGAGGCCGGCGGACCTCGTCGAGCTCGTCGACGTGCGGCGCTTCGGGCCGGGCGAACGAGTCGTGCCCCAGCCCTGCACCCGGTCGCCGGGGACCATCACGTCGAGACCCAGGTCCGGTCGTCCCGCGGGGTGCTTCCCACCGGCACGACGATCTCGTTGCGGCGTCGGAACGGCAGCGTCCAGGGTGGGTCGTAGAACCACGCGGCCGCGTCCCCGATGGTGTCGATGCCGCGGTCGCTCAGAGTCTGCAACAGCTCGTCGGTCCGGGCGGCGACGGCTCGTGCGCCACGGTCGCCACTGAAGCGCAACACCGCGACGGTCTCTCCGGGCACCGTCACCAGCCTGACCCCGTCATCGTCAGGTACGGGCAGGGTCTCCAGCGTCCACTTCGCCGGCATGAAGAACCGGATCCTCCACCCACCGTCGTCCTGACGGGACTGGGCGACGGGGGCGGTCATGGCGATCTCGTCGCCACCGGCCGGCTGCTGCGCCACCGGCGCCGTCATCGCGATCTCGTCGCTGCGGTGGTTGGCCCCGAAGATGTAGCGTGCCAGGCGCCGGAACCCGAGGTTCCGGGCCTGGTCCTCGTCGCCCGCGACCACCGTCTCCGCCGCGATCCGCGGTCCGTACCGCCGTAGCTCGACGCTCTCCGTCAACGGCCGACGAAGATGGTGCGGTTCCTCCGTGCCGACCCGGATCCCGCCGACCGACAACACGGACTCGACCACCTGCACGGCGAGCTTGCGGACGTCCACGTGACCCTCCTCCAGAGGGGCGGTCTACCGGAGAACTCTACGCTCGGCACGGCGGCGACCGGCGCGGTCGATCGCGACGGTGCCGGTCACTCGCACCACGTTCGACGTCACGGCATCGGCACAGAGGTCGGTGCACGGCTTCTGACCGGGATGAGCGCGGCGGGATGCGACCTGCGACCGACGGCTGGCAAGAACGCACGACGAGGCTCAGGAGCCGCTTCCGATCGTGGACAGTCGAAGGCCACCGTCGAGAACTGGGCCGAACGAGAATCCGGGAACGCGCCGCGTGCGCAATCGACGACAACCGGTCGCATAGCCGAAAGTAGTGGGGTGCCTGAGCAGACAGGCGTCGTCCGTCGACAAGATTGCCGAGCGCACTGCCCTCGCGTCGCCTGTCCGAATCAGCCTCGAGCAACTCTCTGTTTGCGATCTGTAGCTCCTCGTCATGGAGGTCGACGCAACGAAGATCGGCGGGTCGGAGGCCACGCAGCGCCTTGACACGAAGAGTGGTGCGCAGGACAGTCGATCCCCCATTAGTCGCATGATGTCGGGAGCGACCATGTCGTGGAACCTGCGGGGCCGCTACGTAGAGACCTGCTCCTGCGAGTTGATGTGCCCGTGCAACCTGTCACTGGATCACGGCGCCACCTACGATTTCTGCCGAGCCAGTCTGGCTTTCGACATCCGACAAGGATCGATCGGCGGCACCGACGTATCGGACCGCAAGATCGTCATGATCATCGACACGCCGAAGATCATGACCGAAGGGAACTGGCGGGTCGGGGTGTTCGTCGACGACCAGGCGAGCGACGCCCAGTTCGAGCAGCTGGCCCAGGTCTTCAGTGGTCAGCTCGGGGGACCGATGGCCGGTCTCGCCCCACTGGTCGGGGAGGTCCTGGGACCGGAGCGGGCCACGATCGAGATCGACCACGACGGCCTGCGGCACTCGGTGCGCGTATCCGGAGGGATCGACTTCGAGATCCAGGACATCGTGCCGTTCGGCAAGGAGCCCGCGGAGCCGGTGAAGTTCTCGGGCATGTTCCACCCGGTGGCCTCCGACCTCACGATGGCCGAGGCCACTCGATCACACATCGACGCCTTCGGTATCCGGTACGAGGGCAAGACGGGGGTCTCGCACTCGGACTTCTCCTGGGCAGCTTGACGACATGACCCTGGGGAACCGCAGCGAGCGAGCCGCCGATGAAGGCCCCCGTCCGGCGCTGGCGGCTGCCGGCGCGCGGCTCGGTCTCGTCGTCGCACTCCTGGTCGTTGCGGCGGTGGCCTGGTGGTGGTCCGCCGAGCAGATGCGGGGAATGGACTCCGGCCCGTGGACCGCTCTCGGCGGTCTCGGCTGGTTCGTCCTTCTCTGGGTCGTGATGATGGCGGCGATGATGTTTCCGTCGGTCGCGCCGACCGTTGCGTTGTACACACGGATGACGAAGACGCGGACCCCTGTCGCACCCTCTGCCTTCACCGGCGGGTACCTCCTGACGTGGACCGTTGCCGGTGCGATCGCCTGGGGGGTCGGAGCGGCCTCGAGCCGGGTGGGTGGCGATGCTCTCGCGTGGGACAGCGGCGGTCGTGCTCTCGCGGGTGCCGCGCTCATCTTCGCGGGCATCTACGAACTGACCCCGTTGAAGAGCGTCTGCCTGACCAGATGCCGGAGCCCGCTGGGTTTCCTGCTCGGCTCCTGGCGCGATGGCTCGCTCGGCGGCCTGCGGATGGGCGTCAGACTCGGCGCCTGGTGTCTCGGGTGCTGCTGGGCGCTCATGCTCGCCCTGTTCGCCCTCGGCGTCATGAGCATCGTGTGGATGGCGTTCGTCGCCGTCCTCATCGCCATCGAGAAGCTCGCACCGTGGCGCTCCCTGGTCACCTACGGGACGGCGGCACTCCTCGTCGTCCTCGGAATCGTCGTTCTCGTCGCCCCGACCGCCGTTCCCGGGCTCACGATCCCCGGAATGCGCGACATGGTGATGATGTGATGCTCCTCCGATGGGGGTGCCGAACAAGCGGGCGGTGACCCGGTCGCTCGCCCTCCGCGTCAGGGAGCTCGGCCGAATGTTCCGCCGCGAAGGCACCGGGGGACGACCGGCCGAACACCTCCGAGGAACGGAACACGAATTGTGCCTTCAGCCGTCGGCGCGAGGTGTCACCGTGTCCGCCATGGAAGTGACCGACACGGACGTGGCAGCCATTCCGCCGCGCAACGTTCCCGACACGGTCGGGGCCCACTGTGCTGCGGTCACCGCTCGGAGCGTCGCGGAGCGCTGCCGCAACCCCAGCGCGCTCGCGTCCGCCGCCTCGACGCGTGGGCCCGGTGCGAGCCGCGACGGACTCCGGGTTGTCGTGACCGCGCGGTCGGGCACGACCTCGATCAGGTCGCGCCGGGTTCGTAGAGAGCGTGGGTCCGGCCGGCGAGATCGGCGACGCGGTCGCGCAGTTCCGGTGGATGCGTGATCTCGATCAGAGGGCCCAGGGAGAGCACGTCGGCGGCGGTGTGCTCGAGGGAGTGCCATCGAAAGCTCACCTCGCCCCACCCACGGGGATCGGCGACGGCGTCCGGTCGCGGCCGCAGTGGTGGGAGGCGGCCGAGGACCGCCGCGAGGGTCGCGCCCTGCGGCGCGATCCGGGCTCGCGCTCGCCGGGGCTGCCGCCGCGGGGCCCGCCACCCGAGACCCACGGCGGGTAGCGATGCCTGCTGGTCGAGCAGGGCGAACCCTCCGCCGGGTCCGTGTACCGAGTAGATCGGCACGCCCGCCCCGATGAGGGCCTCGATGTCGCGCAGCACCGTCCGTCGACTGACTTCCAGGCGCGCGGCGAGGTCGGCCCCGGTGAGCCGCCCCTGACTCTGCAGAAGCGACGCCAGGGCCACCAGCCGGCCGGCGCGCATGCCGCCAGCCTGCCGACCTCCGGAGCGAGTGACAAGAGATGTCACTTTCCGGGTCTAGCGTGCCCGAGCGGAAGGCACGGTCCCCGCGTGGAGAAGGCGAGACGAGACGATGACCGCCATCGAGGTCGAAGGATCGGGGACACCGTCAGATCCCTGGGTCCTGGCCACACCACCAGGCACGTCGCAGTTCGAGAGCTACCGCGACCCCGACGCCGATCCCCCCGCACTGGTGGTGCAGGTCGGGACCACGGAGCTGCGCTATCACCTGCGCTGCATCGACGACCTGCACCAGATGCTGGTCGCTCATGGGGACTGGATGCCTCTGGGCAACGCCGATGAGCAGAAGCCGGCGAAACCGGACACGGTCGAGGCGTGGGGGCGAGCGGCCGACAACCCGGTCGGCGGGTGGTACGGCCTGAAGAAGGGGCTCCGCGGCCGTTTCGGGAACTACGTACCCCCCGTCCTCGAAGCCCTCGGCCTCGCCGAGCTCGAGCACCACAGCCGCAACAACCGCGTCCGGGCCCGCTGACCCGGGAGACCTCGGTGCTCCGCCACTGCCCTCGACCCCGGAGCGCTGCCCCTGCTCAGTCGCCGTCGACGAGGTGTTCGATGTCGTCGTTGTGGCCGACGGCGAGGATGACGTCGTCGCGGGACACGACGGTCTCGTTCGTGGCGTAGGTGAACGACCCCTCGCCCTTCTTGACCGCGACGACGGTGACGCCGTGCTTGCTGCGGATCTCCGACTCGCTCAGCGGCACACCCAGGATCTCCCGCGGTGGGCGGAGCTTGGCGAGGGCGAAGTCGGCGTCGATCTTGAGGTAGTCGAGCACATTGCCGGAGACGAGGTGGGCGACGCGCTCGCCCATGTCCTGCTCGGGGAACACCACGTGGTGCGCGCCGATGCGCTCGAGGATGCGGCCGTGGTGGGCGCTGGTGGCCTTGGCCCAGATGTCGGGTATCTCGAGGTCGACGAGCAGCGAGGTGACCAGGATGCTGTCCTCCAGGTGGTCCCCGATCGCGACCACGGCCCGGTGGAAGTCGCCGACGCCCAGCTGCCGGAGCGCCTCGATGTCGGTGCAATCGGCGGTCACCGCGTGAGTGAGCTGGGACGACAGGTTCTGCACCGTGCGGTTGACGCTGTCGATCGCGAGCACTTCGGTGCCCTGCCGCTCGAGCTCGAGGGCGATCGCGGTGCCGAAGCGACCCAGTCCGATCACCACCACGGGCGCGTGGGTCGTGTCAGCCAATGATCGTCCTCTCCTCGGGCCGCTGGTAGTGCCGAGGGCGCTCGCGCAGGGCCAGCGCCGAGGCCAGCGCCAGCGGCCCGAGGCGGCCCACGAACATCAGCACGACCAGGACCACCTGGCCGACGGCCGGCAGCTCGGCGGTGATCCCCGTCGAGAGCCCGACGGTACCGAGAGCGGAGAGAGCCTCGAACAGCACGCGGTCCAGGTCCTCGTCGCTGGCGCCGAGCAGGACGAAGGTCGAGGCCATCGCCAGGCCGACGCCGAGCAGCGCCACCGCGAGGGCCTGGCGCTGGTTGGCCACCGGGATGCGGCGGCGACCGACGTCGACGTCCGGCTCCCCGCTCATCTCGGCCCACAGGACCGCGGCCAGCAGACCGAAGGTGGTGACCTTGATACCCCCGGCGGTGCTGGCGCTGCCCCCGCCGATGAACATCAGGACGTCCGTGGCCAACCAGCTCTCGGGGGTCATCGCCCCGATCTCGACGACGTTGAACCCGCCGCTGCGCGGCATCACGGCCGAGAAGAAGCCGGCGAGGGCCTTGCCGCCGACACCCATCGGTCCCAGCGTCGCCGGGTTGCCGTACTCCAGTGCGGTCAACAGCGCCGTGCCGACGAGCAGCAGCACGCCCGAGGTGACGATGGTGATCCTGGTCGTCACCGACCACGTCCGCGGTCGCCACGACGCGACCAGTTCGAAGATCACCGGGAAGCCGAGGCCTCCGACGATCACGGCGAGGGCCACCGGGAGCAGCATCCACGGATCGCCGGCGAACCCGGTCATCCCGTCGGACCACAGCACGAACCCGGCGTTGTTGAACGCCGAGACCGCGTGGAACACGCCCTCCCACACGGCGGCGCCCGGCGCCACCCCGTAACCCGCGACGAGGCGCCCGCCCAGCGCCAGCGCGGTCAGGGCCTCCCCGACCAGGCTGAACAGCACGACGTTGCGCAGGACCCGGCGGACATCACTGAGGTCCAGACTGCCGGACTGGGCCTGGGCCACCAGGCGGGCCCGCAGACCCAGACGCCGGGACACCAGCACCACCAGCAGGGACGCCACGGTCATGATCCCCAGCCCCCCGACCTGCATCAGCCCGAGGATCACCAGGTGCCCGAACGTCGACCACGACGTCCCGGTGTCCACCGTGACCAGGCCGGTGACGCACACCGCCGACGTCGCGGTGAACACCGCGTCGAGAACGCTCGCGCCCTCCTCGCCGGCAGCGGACGCCGGCAACAGCAGCAACCCGGTGCCGATCGCGATGCCCACGGCGAACGCCCCGGCGATGATCTGTCCCGGTTCGGCCGCACGGGGTCTGCCGTGAGCACGTGGGCGTCGACGGGACATCACCGTCGCCAGCTACCCCGTCCGGGCCCCGGCATCCCACCTCGGACGCCGCCGGCTCCTCAGTCCTCGTCGCCGACCCACCCACGGACGTAGCGGCGGACACGGTGGAGGTCCAGGACCTCGCCGGCGTCGTCGAGGCGAACACGGTAGGTCGCCATGAAGTCGGTGGTGCCGGGGATGCGACGCAGTTCGACGACGTCGACGTCGAGCACCCAGTCCGCGCCCTCGCGGCGCAGCGCGACGATCTGCTCGGTGTCCTTGCCGGTCAGCTGGGCGACCTCGGCCAGCGCGGCCCGGGAGACGGCGCGCACACGGTCACGAGACAGGGTCATCGCTCCATGGTGCTCTCCGACCGAGGGTCGGGGTGCCGCTGACACCACAGCGCGCTCAGGGCTCCCCGTCCGCCGAGTCCTCCGAGAGGTGCGGCGGGTCGGCGAGCTCGCTCGGCAACGGCGCAGCGCCCGGCACGGGCTCGAGGGCGGTGAGCTGGAAGCGCACGACCTCCCGGCCGGGGCCCGGACCGTCGAGGCGCCACCCGAGCACGCCGGTGCTCGGGACGGTGAGACCGCCGAAGGTGCGGTGCTCGAGGATCTCCGCTCCGAAGGGCACCTCGCGGAAGCGGCCGGAGCCCTCGGGATCGCCCCAGCGCATCGTGCTGATCCGACGGGGCAGGCCGCCCCGATGCAGGGTGAGTCGCAGCGACACCGGGGCCCCGGCCACGACGAGAGCCACCGACGCGCTGTCCCGGTCCTCGGCGGTCCAGCGCACGGTGTCCGAGGGCAGGAGCACCGGCGGAACCCACATCGCGCTGAGCGCGGCGTGGGCGACGTCGGTGCGGGCGAGGTCCGGTCCGACGAGAGCGGGGTGGAGGCACCGTCCCAGCAGGGTCGTGCTCCGTCTCGCCTCTCCGTCCACCCAGGAGTCGACGACCCGGAGGCCGCCGGCCATGCGGATCTCGCGGAAGTACCCGTGCGTCGGAAGCGTCACCTCGTGGCTACGGAACGGCCACCACAGGCCACCGATGCGGATGAGCCCGCGGCTCCGGATGCGCGCTCCCACCACGTCGCCGACCGTGGACGCCACCGAACAGGCCGCGTACCGCGCCGCAGGCGTCGGCGGTGCCGCCGTCACGTCCCCGAGAACCGGCTCCGCTCCCCCGACCGTCTCCCTCATGTCCGTCGCCACCACTGCGGTCCCTCCCCGTTCCCATCCATCCGGGCGCCTCGCCCGTCGCCACCGTGGCTCGCGGGCGGGACGCGACGGCAGGGTCTCCGGCATCCCGTCGCCGCGACCCGCGGCCCGGTGCGTCCGGGCCCTCCGGCCCTGCCGAGGCGGGGTGGACGGCATCGACGGTCACGGCATGAGCACGACCCCCGTGACCACACCTCCGCGTGGACTCGCCGCACCCCCGGAGGCTCTCGACGACGACCCGCCGGCCCGGGTCCTGATGAGCCCGATCGGACCGAGCGAGGTGTCCCCCACCACGCGGGTGGTCACCGCCCTGCAGATCGCGCGCGAGCGCGGGAGCGATCATCTCGTCGTCCGCGGTGACGGCGAGATCCGCGCCGTCGCCGAGGTCGACCTGCAGCGCCATCTCCTCGAGGCCGGGGTACGACCGTCACGGATGCTCGACCCGGTCTCGGCCGTCGCGACCCGGGTGCACGGTGTCGGGCCCGAGACACGCCGTTCCCGGGCTGCCGAGCTGATGCTCGCTCAGGACCGTCCGGTGCTGGTCGTCGTGGAGAACGGCGAACCGTGCGGGCTGCTCGACGCGCGCAGCGTGCTGCGCAGTCTCGCCGGCGGGCGGGACCACCGACCCACCCCATGAGGCCTTCCGGCCGGTGACGGCCCCACGGCGCGGGGCTGGACTGTCGGCATGATCGAAAGAGACTCCGACGTCCCGGCAGGCATCGACGCCGTCCGTGCCGTCGGCACCGTGACCCGTCACGACTACGAAACGGTCGTCGTCCCCATGCTCGACGCCGCCGTCCGCGAGGGGCGCCGCCTGCGCTTCCTCTGTGTGGTCGACGAGGACTTCCACGGCCTCACCCCCGACGGGGCGTGGGCCGACGTCAAGCTCGGTCTCACCGCCATGCGCCGCCTCGAGGGCTGCGCGGTGGTCAGCGACCTGCCCTGGGTGCGGGACACGACGAAGCTCGCGTCCTTCTTCCTGCCCGGCCACGTGCGTGTGTTCGACGCGATCCAACGCGAGGAGGCGCTGCGCTGGCTCGAGAGCCTGCCGGGGCGGCTCGCGACCACGCGGATCGACCCCGCGGCCGGGGTGGTGGTCGCCGACGTCGGCCAGCCGCTGCGTCGCGAGGACGTCGAGGTCATCGCGACCGCGGTGGACAGCTGGCTCGCCGACCACACCGACCTGCCCGGACTCGTCCTGCACGCCTCGTCGTTCCCCGGCTGGGAGAACCTCGGCGCCCTCGTGGAGCACCTGCGCTTCGTGGGCGGCCACCAGCGCCGGATCGGCCGGGTCGCCCTGGCCGTCGACGGTCAGCCGGTGGGGGTCGCCGCGCGGGTGGCCGGCGCCCTGCTCCACCCGGAGGTCCGCCACTTCGCCACGGGCGAGATCGACGCGGCGATCGCCTGGGCGGGTGCGGGCGCCCGACCGGCGGCCTCGGCCTGACCTCAGGGTCTCGGCAGCAGGACGATCTTGCCGACCTGCTCGCGGCGTTCGAACCGGGTGTGCGCGGCGTGGATCTCGGTCAGCGGGTACGTCGCCGCCACGACGGGCCGGACGTCGCCGCGACGGGCGGCCTCGACGAGCAGCGCGAACTGCGCGGGGGTGTGCATCGTGGAGCCCAGCAGCGCGAGGGAGCGCAGATAGAGGGTCCGCAGGTCGAGCTCGATCACCGGGCCCGCGAGCGATCCCGCCACCACCCATCGACCCCCCGCCCGAACCTGCGGCAGGAGGCCGGTGAGGACGCCACCGCCGACGACATCGGCCACGACGTCGACCCCGGCGGGGACGAGTTCGGAGAGCCGTCGGCCGACGTCACCGGCCCGGCGGTCGAGCACCTCGTCCGCGCCGGCCGCCCGGACGGCGTCCGCCTTGTCCGCCGAGCTCAGCGCGATCACCCGGGCACCCCGTCCCGCGGCCAGCGACACCAGACCGAGACCGACGCCGCCCGACGCACCGGTGACCAACACGGTCTGCCCCGCATGCACGGCGGCCCGATCGAGCATCCCGATCGCCGTGCCCGAGGAGATCGGCAGACACGCCAGCTCGACATCGGTCAGGGGGGAGCCGGTCACGTCATGGGCCCGGTCGGCCTGCACCAGCACATGTTCGGCGTACGCGCCGTCGGCCTCGCTGCCGAGCACCTCGGCCACCAGGGGCTCGGGTCCGTCGCTGTAGCGCAGCACGGGGTCCACCAGCACCCGCTGGCCCCGCCGTGCAGGATCGACGCCCTCGCCGGTCGCCGCGACGTAGCCGCAGACGTCGGCGCCCTGGATGCGGGGGAAGTCCACGGGCCCGAGCCACCCCGAGGGCTCGCTGCGGCCGTAGGCGCCCTGGCGGGTCCACACGTCGGTGTTGTTCACCCCCGCCGCGGCGACGTCGACGAGGACCTCACCGGGCCCGGGGCTCGGCGTCGCGACCTCGCGCACCTCGAGAGCGTCGACGCCGCCGAAACGGGTGAGCACCGCTGCGAGCACGAGAACCTCCGGGCTGTCAGGGCCGGAGGCGGAGCACCGCGTGCCCGACGCCGGTCTCGCGCGGGTCGGCGAGCAGGACGGCTGCTCGGACCGACTCGTCGTCGAAGGCGTCCACGTACACATCCGCGTGCAGGCCGCGCAGAGCGGCCTCCACGGTCGCCGACTCGACCACGATACCGGCCACGACGGCCTCACGGGCGCTGTCGGTGTGGGTGCACACCGCCATGACGGGGTCGCGGCGCCACGGCAGATCGAGCGTCAGGGTGTCCGCGGGCACCGAGCCCGGACTGTGCCAGGCGGGGTTCCCGTCACGGGTCGGACCGTTGAGCAGGTGCAGCCAGGCGCCGCGTGACCCCGCCGCGTGGGCGACGTCGACGACGCGCGCCTGGTCGGCGGGTGCGGCGTACCGCGGGGACGCCCCGGTCCCCTGGTACCGGTTGACGCGACGGCGTGCGAGGTCCATCGGTGCCGCGGGCCGTCGGCGGGTGCCTGCGACCACGGCGAGGGGCCGCGCTTCCGGGGTTCCGGCGATGACGGTGCGGGGCGCCCACCCGAGCGCGCGCAGGGTGTTCTCGACCGCCCCGACGAGGCGCCCGGCCTGCACGAGGGCTTGGTGCCGGGGGCTCCCTGCCGACGGGTCGAGCGCGAGCTCGATGCGCCGGTCGTGGACGGACACCGAGCACGCGGGTGCCGCCGGCCCCCCGAGAGGTTCGAGAGCCTGCAGGAGAGCCGAGATCTCGGCCGGAGACCACCTGCCGGCCGAGGTCGCGGGTGCACGGGTCGCGCTCATGGGAAGCAGCGTGGGCCGCGGCCGGCCGCGCCCCCAGGGCCGGACGTCACCACTCCGAGGCCCTCCGACCCGGCCGGACCCGGTCCGGCGGCCCTGCTCCACCGCTGCGGGCCACCCCACGCTCGACGCCATGAACCACGACCAGGGCCCGCGGCGGGCCCGCGACCTGATGACGAGCCCGGTGCTCACCGTGCCCCCCGACGCACCGCGTGCCGCCGCCGCGGCGCTGCTGGTATCCCACGGCATCGCCTCGGCTCCGGTCGTCGACGCCCGGGGCCGACTGCTCGGCATGGTGGACGAGCGCGGCCTCGTCGGCGGGGACGATGCGGCACCCGCGGCCGAGCTGATGACGCGGGCGACCGCCGTCGCCGGGCCGGACACCCCGATCGACGAGCTCGTCGACCGCCTGCTCGCGAGCGGGACCCGCGCCGTCCCGGTGGTCCGTGAGGACATCCCCATCGGCATCGTCAGCCGGAGGGACGTTCTCCGGCGCGTCGCTCGGGGCGAGCTGCTCGGCGAGGGATCGCGCGCTCCCGACGACCGCGTCCCCGCCGACCCCGACGTCCCGCCGGACGGCCCCGTGGTGGTGGGGATCGACGGGTCGGAGGGCTCGGTGCGCGCCCTGCGATGGGCCGCGCGGGCCGCGGCGAGCACCGGGGCACCCCTCGTCGCCGTCATCGCCTGCGAGACGCCGGACCTGTACGGCACTCCCGCCCAGGTCGTCGCGGAAGCGGGGCTGCGGCTCGCGACGACGGTGCGGCGGGCGCTCGGCGCGGACGAGGCGGCCCGGAGGGCGTTGACGGAGAATGTGCGCGAAGGTCGCCCGATGCGCGTGCTGGTCGAGGCGAGCGAGGGCGCGCGCCTGCTCGTGGTGGGGAGCCGCCACGTCGACGGTCCCGGCGGCCCCCCGGGCGGCTCGTTGACGGCGCGGCTGGTCAGCCGGGCCCGGTGTCCGGTCGTCGCGGTGGTCCCCGCACCCGCGGAGAGCCCCGGAGCCCCGGTCGCGGAGGCCGGTTCGGCGGTTCCGGTGACCTGAGGCGGACACCGCCCCGGTACCCGAGATCGGATACCGGGGCGGGAGGCGGGGCGACGCGGTGTGGTGGGACTCAGGCGATCGGTCCCACGGGCAGGGGTCCGGCGAGCGCCGACGCGTCCTCCGGCGCCGTCTCCTCGGTGGCCCGCGCCGACGGGACGACCGTCACCGGGCACGGGGCGCGCAGGACCGCGGCCAGGCCGACCGAGCCCAGCAGCCGGCTGCGCAGGCCGCCCCGGCCGCGGTGGCCCACGACCAACAGGGGGGCGTTCTCGGCCTCCCGCATCAGCACGTGCGCCGGGGACCCCGAGAGGGCCACGACCTCGACGGGCACGGCCTGCTCCTCGGCATCCATCCCGCCTCGGATCTCCTCGACCCGGGCGCGCGCGCTGTCCTCCACCGCCCGGCGGAGGCTGCCGTCGTCCGCCAGCAGCGGCATCCCGTAGTCGGCCATCCAGGCGTCGGGCGGCTCGTGCGCGACCACGGCACGCACACCGAGACCACGACGGGCGGCCTCGTCCACGGCGTACCGCAGCGCCTCCTCGGCGTGGGCCGAGCCGTCGAACCCCACCACGATCGTTGCGGGGCCGTTCTCCGTTCCGTCCATCGTGCACTCCCGTCGTCCGACCAGCGGCTTGTTCCCGGGACAGAGTGCCGACGGGCAGGGTCCCGGCGCCCGAGGCGGACGGCCCTGCCTCGGGGGTCCTTCGGTCCCTGGTGACCCGCCGGAGCGGCACGGAAGGTGTGATCCGAGGACGAGGGAGGTGCCCCGTGCACCAGGAAACGCCGAGCGCGCCGATCCGCGGAAGCGGACCGCCGACCGGGACCGAGGTCGAGGAACTGCTGCACGCCGCGGCGCTCGCCCCGTCGAGCCACAACAGCCAGCCGTGGCGGCTGCGCTGGCACGACGGCGCCGTCGAGGTGCACGGTGACCCGGAGCGGATGCTCCCCGCCTCGGATCCCGAGGGACGGGAGTTGCGGATGGCGTGCGGAGCGGCCCTGGTCAACGTCCGGCTGAAGGCCCGCACCCAGGGACGTCGGGTGCACGCACAGCTGATGCCGGACCCCGACGACCCCTGGTTCCTCGGTCGCGTGCGGCCCGGAGCACCGCTGATCCCGACGGACTGGGAGGTCGAGCTCGCGGCGGCGGTCCCCCGCCGGCACACCGACCGGCACCCGTTCACCGGGCCGCCGCTGTCGGTCACCCTGCGCGGACAGCTCGAACGGGCCGCCTGGCGGGAGCGCTGCCGGCTCATCGTCGTGGCGGACCCGCGGGAGCGACGCCGGCTGCGCGAGATCACCGTCGAGGCACACCGGCAGCAGCAGAGCGATCCCGCCTTCCTCGCGGAGTGGGAGCGGTGGGTCGGGAACCCCGACCGGGTCGACGACGGCCTCCCGCCGACCCACGCCCGGCGCGCACCGCGCCCGGACGGGGCGTGGCGTCCGCGTGACTTCGCCGGGGCGGTCCCCGACGCCGACCGCGCGACCGCGTCCCCCGAGCCGGGCCAGGACGAGCCGACGATCGCCGTGCTCATGTCCTACGACGACACCGCGCTCGCCCACGTCCGGGCCGGACAGGCCATGCAGCAGGTGCTGCTCACCGCGACCGCGCGGGGTGTGGGCGCCTCCTTCATCGCGCCCCCGATGGAGCTCCCGGACGTCCGGACCGAGGTCCGTTCCCTGCTCGGCGGCGTGATGTGGCCCCAGGTCGTGCTCCGGCTGGGGCGGGGCCGCCCGGTGTACCCGACGCCGCGGCGTCAGTCGGGACACTGAGGGTCGAGCGGCACCCACCACGAGAGCCGCGTCCCGGACCCGGTGGGCGAGCGGCTCACGTCGGCGTCCCCCCCGAGAGCCCGGGCCCGGGCCACGAGGTTGGACAGACCGCTGCGCGCGACGTTCTCGGGGATACCCGCCCCGTCGTCGGTCACGTCCACCGCGAGGATGTCGTCCACCGAGACGGTGACGACCACGGACTGCGGGGCGCCGTGCCGGACGGCGTTGGACACGCCCTCCCGCACGACGGCCTCGACCTGTACGACGAGCTCCTCGGGCACGGTGTCGACCGCCCCCGAGAGACGCACCACCGGCTCGAGGGCGACGTGGGCGGACATCTCGGCCACCGCGCCGCGCAGACGCCCACCGAGACCGGTGCCGCCCCCTCCGACGACGTGCAGGTCGAAGATGCTCGTGCGGATGTCCCGGACGATGCCGTCGATCTGGTCGACCGCCTCGTTGACCCTGCGCGCCGCCTCGGGAAGCGCGGCGAGACGGGCCTGGGTGGCCTGCAGCCCGAGGCCGACCGCGAAGAGCCGCTGCAGCACGTGGTCGTGCAGGTCGGCGGCGATCCGCTCGCGGTCGGAAGCGACGTCGAGCTGGCGGCGCGCCTGCTGTGACTCCGCGAGACGCAGGACGAGGGCGGCCTGGTCGGCGAAGGAGGCCACGACGGACAGGCCTTCGGCGTCGAGCTCCTCCGAGCCGGCACGGCGCACGACGACGAGCACCCCGGTGATCGCCGTGGTGCCGTCGAGCGGCACCAGCAGGGCCGGCCCGAAGCGACGGTCCTGCCCGTCCACGGTCAGCACGAGGTCCTCCGCCACGCGGGGCGCGTGGGTGCGCGCCACCGAGGCCAATGCGGAGCCGTCGAGCCCGAGCCGGGCCCCCACCGGCAGGCGGTCCTCGAGACCGACGCTCACCGTCACCCGCACCGGAGGCGCGACGTCGCCCTCCGCCACGACCGACGGTGGCGTCGTGATGATCGCGCCGGACCCGTCGGCGAGCTCCGACGCGCGCTCGGCCGCGAGCACGAGCGCCTCGCCCGGGTCCGCGCCGGCCAGGACCTGTGTGGTGATCTCCCCGGAGGCCTCCAGCCAGCGCCCCCGGCGCTGGCCCTCGACCACCAGCCGCTCCGTGGCCTGGTGCAGGCGCGCGTTCTCGACGGCGACGCCGGCCGCGGCCGCCAGGGCGACCGTCACCTCCTCGTCGTCGGAGGTGAAGTCACCGTGACGCTTCTCGGCGAGGTACAGGTTCCCGAACACGGCGCCCCGCACCCGGATCGGCACCCCGAGGAAGCTCGCCATCGGGGGATGGTGGGCCGGGAAGCCGACCGAGGACGGGTGCGCGTGGAGATCACCGAGCCGGAGGGGTTCGGGGTGGCGGATCAGCTCGCCGAGCAGGCCGAGGCCCCGGGGCAGGTCCCCGATGCGCGCCCGGGTGTCGTCGTCGAGCCCCGTGGTGACGAACCGGGCCAGACCCGTGCCGGCCTCGTCCAGGACCCCGAGTGCGCCGTAGCGGGCGTCGACCAGGTCGGTCGCCGCCTCGACCACCCGACGCAACGTCGCGTCCAGGTCGAGGCCCTCGGCGACGGCGATCATCGAGGAGTACAGGGCCCCGACGTGCTCCGTGCTCCCGGTGCCGGCGGCGAGGCCGTCGGGCTCGTTCGCCGCCGTTCGACACGGCGCGGCACCAACGTGCTCGCCCACGGTTCCTCTCTCCTGCCCTCGAAGCGTCCGACCACCCATGGTGTCCCCGGTTTCGCTCTGTGGCTAGGAGAACGGGCTCGACGACTCTCACGCGGCGACCGGGGGATGGTGCGGGCAGGCGGTCCGGTGGTGGGTGTCGACGTGCACGGTGCCGGGGACGGCAGCGGCGATGACCGTGGCGAGGTGCTGCTCCACCGGATCGTCGAACTCGTCGCAGAGCGCGACCTCGCCCTCCCTCGCGTGGACCGTCCACCGGCTCCATCCGGCGTAGGCGTCCAGCTTGCGCTCCACCGCGGCACGCAGGTCGGCGTCGCTGCGGGCGAGGACCCGGGTGATGTCGAGCCGGGTCACGATGCCCACGAGCTCGTCGTCGGTGACGACGGGCAGGCTGCGCAGGCCGCGGTCCACCATGAACACGGCGACGTCGGCGATGTCGGTGTCGGGGGGCACGGCGCACGCGGTCCGGGTCATCACCTCGCCGATCCGGGCCGGCGGCCCCACCTCGTCGTCGCGGGCTCGCAGGATGTCGGACACGGTCACCACTCCCACCAGCGCCCCGCCGGCGACGACCGGCAGCAGGGCGAACCCGTACCGGCACAGGAGCCGGGCGGCGACGTGCACCGAGGTCTCCGACGACACGGTGAGCGGTGCCCGTGTCATCACGTCACGGATGAGCACCCTGCGCCTCCTACCGGAGATACGGACGCCGGCGGTCGTCGGCTCGAGTGATCGTCCGACACCGGGCCGGTACGCCGTCAGGGTCGTTGGTCCCCTCCCCCGCCGCCCGCGGCGTCCGACGCCCCGACCCTCGCCGGACCGGAGGTCCCGGGTCCCGCGGCCCGACGACCCTGACGATCGAGGACGCCGCCGCGTGGGATGAGGGCATGAGCGTCCTCGACGGTTCCCGCGCGTCCCTCGACCAGCGGATCCTTCTCGCGGACGGCACCCCTGTCGATGTCCGGTCGCTCGGCCCCGACGACGCCGAGGCGCTCGTGCGCCTGCACCGGGAGCTGCCCGAGCGTGACCGCTGGCTGCGCTTCGCCACCGTGTCCTCCCACGGTCTCGCGCCCTACGCCACCGCGGCGGCGATCTCCGGTCAGGTGTGGGGAGCCTTCCTGGGTGCCGAGCTGGTCGGGGCGATGCACCTCGCGCGCGACACCGCCACCTCCGCAGAGGCCGAGGTGGCCGTGACCGTCGGTCACCGGATGCAGGCCCACGGCGTGGGCACCGCCCTGCTCGAGCGGGCGGTGCTCGAGTCCCGCCGCCAGGGCATCCGGCGCTGGAGCGCGGAGGTGCTGGCCGAGAACACCGCGATGGTGCGGGTGTTCGCCGATCTCGGCCTCCCGACCACCCGGCAGCAGGACGGCCCGTCGATGCACGTCGTCGTGACGCTGCCCGACGACGACGATCCCGAGGGCACCGCCCGGTACTCGGCTGCCGCACTCACCCGGTCGTCCCGAGCTGCCCGCGCCGGCCTGGAACCGGCACTGCGGCCCCGTTCGGTCGCGGTGGTGGGCGCCGGCCGGAAGCGCGGGTCGGTGGGTCGTGCCGTGCTGGACACGCTGGTCGCCGGTGGCTTCGCCGGGCGGGTCCACGTCGTCCACCCCGAGGCGCCGACGATCGGGACGATCCCCGCGGTGGCGTCGGTCGAGCTCCTCCCGGAGGCCCCCGACCTGGTCATCCTCGCGACCCCTCCCGACGCCCTCCCGGCGCTGGCGGAGGCGTGCGGGCGGCGCGGAGCCCGCGCGCTGCTGATCGTCACGTCCGGCCTGGCCGCCGCCGGGGTGGACGGGGCGGTGCTCGCCGCGGTGCACCGGCACGGGATGCGGCTGATCGGGCCCAACTGCCTGGGTCTGGTCGACACCGACCCCGAGGTACACCTCGACGCCACGTTCGCGCCCGCCGCGGCGCCGTCCGGCACGGTCGGTGTGGTCACCCAGTCCGGCGGGGTGGCGATCGCCGTCCTCGAGGCCCTGCGCGGCCTCGGGCTCGGCGTCTCCACCCTCGTCTCGGTCGGCGACCGGTACGACGTCAGCAGCAACGACCTGCTCGCCTGGTGGTCCGGGGACGCCGCCACCAGCGTCGCGGTGCTGCACGTCGAGTCCTTTGGCAACCCGCGGGCGTTCTCCCGCCTCGCCCGCCGCGTCTCCGCACGGATCCCCGTGCTCGCGGTCCGCGCCGCCAGCAGCGACGTCGGAGCCCGGGCGGCGGCGTCGCACACCGCCGCCTCGGCCACCCCCGCCGTGCGACGCGACGCGCTCTACCGACAGGCCGGGGTGCAGCCGGTCGACGACCTCGGCGAGCTGTCCGGCGCGCTGGCCGCCCTGTGCTGGAGTCCGCCGTCGCCCGGCGACCGGGTGGCCGTGCTCGGCAACGCCGGCGGCACCAACGTGCTCGCCGCGGACGCGTGCGTCGCGGCCGGGCTCCGGGTCCCCCCGCTCGCCACCGCCACCCGGGAGCGGCTCGACGCCCTGCTCCCCGCCACCGCGGCCACCGCGGGACCGGTGGACACCACCGCCGCCGTCGACGCGGCGACCTTCGCCGCCTGTCTGGAGGTCCTGCGCGACGCCGAGGAGATCGACGCGATCGTCGCCGTCGTGTGCCCCACCGCGCTGGGCGACCCGGGTACTGCGCTCGGGCGGGAGCTCGCCCGGCCGGGCCGGCGTCCCGTGCCCGTCCTGACGGTCGCCCTCGACCAGCGGGTCCGGGTCGCCGCGGTGACCGCCCCGGACGGGCGCCCGGTGGCGGCGTCGTTCGCCGACCCGGCCGACGCCGTCCACGCCCTCGCCCACCTCGTGCGGCGCGGAGCCGACCTCGCCCGCGACCCCGGGCGCCCCCTGCCCGCCGAGGAGCACCCGGTGGACCTCGCGACGGCACGCGCCGTCGTCGCCGGGGTGCTCGCCCGCGCCCCCGGGGGAGGGTGGCTGGAGCCCGACGAGTGCGCAGCCCTGGTGCGTGCGGCCGGCCTCGACCTCCTGCCCGGTCGGACCACCCGCACGGTGGACGAGGCGGTCGCGGCGGCGCGGGAGTACGGCGGACCGGTGGCGCTCAAGGCCGTGGCCGAGGGTGTGGTGCACAAGTCCGAGCGCGGCGGGGTGGCCCTTGCGGTGGAGGGCGACGACGCCGTGCGCGCGGCGGTCACGGGGTTCGCCGAGCGCTTCGGGGCTGCGTGGCACGGCACCGTCGTGCAGCCGATGGCCCCGCCCGGGGCGGAGATGCTGGTGGGGGTGGCGGGCGACCCCGACTTCGGCGCGCTCGTGACCGCCGGCGTCGGCGGCACCGGCACCGACGTCGCCGACCGGCGCTGGCACCGCCTCGTCCCGATGACGACGACGGACCTGGCCGAGCTGCTCGACGAGCTCCCCCTGCACCGGGGCATCGCGGCCCGGCTCGTCGACCGCGACCGACTCGCCGTGGTGATCGCCAGGGTCGCCCGGCTGGCCGAGCTCCTGCCGCAGATCGCCGAGATGGACCTCAACCCCGTGGTCTGCACGCCGGACGCGTGCCGACTGGTCGACGCCCGGGTCCGGGTCGCCCCCGTCACGGGCCCTCCCCCGCCCGGGCCGCGGGCCGACGTCACGACAGGAGAGAAACGATGACCACCACCTCCGGGCCACCCTCGGAACCGCGGCACATCGTCCCGAGCCGCCCGGTCCGCGTGGTCGACGAGCGGACCTCGGTCGCCGAGGCCCTGCAGGTCATGCGCGTCGCGGGAGTGCGCCACCTGCCGGTCGTCACCGGCGGGCGGTGCGTCGGTTTGCTCGTCGACCGCGACGTCGTGGCCGCCGCCGTCGAGGGCGTCACGGGTCCGGTCGCCCCGTGGGCTCGCTCCCCCGTCCCCACGGTGGCTCCCGGGGACCCACCCCCGGTCGTCGCTCGCGCGGTGCTCGACGGCGGGCTCGACGCGGCCCTCGTGGTGGACGACGGCGTCGTGGTCGGGATCGTCACCGCCACGGACGCGCTGGCGGCCCTGGCCGGCGAGCCGACGACCTGACCTCGCGCCCCGGGCGGGCGCTTGACTCCGCGCGGTGGCGGTCCAGGATGGGATCGGTACGCCGCGCGCGATGCCGTCCGAGAGAGGGTGGGCAGTGCCCGACCGCCCTGACCCCGCGGTCCCGTCGGAAGGACTCTCCTTCCCCTCGGTGGCCCGCCTCGAGCTCGACGAGCTGCTCGACCAGCTCATCGCCCGCGCCACCGAGGTCAAGCTCACCCAGGGTCGCCTGCGTGGGCTGCTCGACGCGAGCCACCACATCACGGCCGGCCTCGAGCTCGACGATCTCGTCCAGCGGATCGTCGAGAGTGCCCGGGCCCTCGTGGGCGCCCACTACGCCGCGCTCGGTGTGGTGCGCGACGGCCGCCTCATCCGTTTCGTCCACGTCGGCATGGATGCCGCGACCGTCGAGCGCATCGGCGAGCTCCCCCAGGGCAAGGGCGTGCTGGGATGCCTCATCGACGACCCGAGGCCCCTGCGCCTGACGGACCTGAGCACCCACGAAGCGGCGGTCGGCTTCCCCGAGGAGCACCCGCCGATGCACTCCTTCCTCGGGGTGCCTCTCCGCGCCGGCGGCACCGTCTACGGCAACCTCTACGTCACCGAGAGCGAGCGAGGCGACGCCTTCTCGGCGGAGGACGAGCAGCTCCTCACCGCCCTGGCCGGCGCGGCCGGGATCGCCGTGGAGAACGCGCTGCTCCTCGACACCGCCCGGCGCCGGGAGGCGTGGCAGGCAGCCTCGGCGCGCCTCGCCAGCGACCTCCTCGCCGGCGAGCTCCCGCCCGAGGCGGAGCTCCAGCATCTGCTCGAGGCCGCGGTCGACGTGGCCGGCGCCCACGGAGCCGCCATCACCGAGGTCGCCGACGCCGATCCCGGACGCGCGACGGTCTCCGCCGCGGCCGGCCAGCTGCACGACTGGGCCGGCCGGACCGCCGCCACTGCGGGCTCGATCACGCAGGCCGCCCTCGACGCGGGAGGTCCGGTGCTCATCGTCGACGCCGCGTCGGACGCGCGCACGACCGGAGTGGTCGACCGGGCCCCCGAAGTGGGGTCGGTCCTCGCGGTGCCCCTGTCCTCCTCACGCGGCGGGCCCGGGACGCGCTCGGTGCTCGTCCTGACGCGCGCCGCCGGCGAAGACGTCTTCGGCGCGGTGGAGGCCGAGATGCTGCTCGGGTTCGCCGTCCACGCCACCACGGCCGTCGAGCTGGCGCGGGGCCGGCGCGACCGCGAGACGGTCCGCGCTCTCGAGGACCGGGAGCGGCTGGTGCTCTCGCTGTCCGAGCAGGTCCTCCAGCGGGTCCAGCGGGTCGGGCTCGCCCTGACCAGTACGGCGTCGGGCGCCGATCCCGCGCTGCGCGACCACCTGCTCGCCCAGGTCGCCGAGCTCGACGACGTGGCACGCGCTGTGCGCGACACGGTCTTCCCGCGCTGAGGGGACGGGCCGGGTCAGCGCAGGCTCTCGGTGTCGGGGCCGGTGAAGCGGCGCCAGGCCGCCTCCCACGCCCGCAGTCGCATCCGGTCCAGGACCCAGCGCAGACCGATGAGCAGGGCCAGGGAGATCAGCAGGTCCCCGAGCAGGATCGCGATCGTGACCAGGAGTCCCTGGGCGGCCGGGTAGGAGGCCGTGATCGGCGGCGGGGTGGGCCGGTCCGCCCGGTCGACCCACAGCACCCGCGGGTCGCCGGGCCGCGCCGAGAGTCCCACGTGGACCTCGGCCTCCCGCATGGTCCCGTCGGCCGCCCTCCAGCCCACGGCCGCCCGCCGATCCTGGTCGGTGACGTCGCTCCGGGCCGAGTTGTGGTTCACGGGCCTCTCCAGCACGGTCGCGGTCACCTGGTGCCGCTCCGCCCACTGCTCCTCGACCTGGGGGGCGAGCGCCGCGGTGACCTCGCTGCCGATCGTCAGCGCCACCGGAACGATGATCAGACCCACGAGGAGCAGCACCCAGCGTGCCGTGAGCTCGATCCCGTCGCTGCGCCGCCGGAGCGATGAGCGCTTCGGTAGGAACAGGCCGATCGCCCGGTACACCGCTCCCGTCGCACCCATGGTCGTCGCCTCCCCGGTCGTCTCGCCGTCCCGTCCAGCGTGGACAGCGGAGAGCGGCACCGGCACGGGCCGCGGGCCCGCGCCCGACGGCCCTGCGGCCCGGACCCGGAGGGACCACCGGCGGGACCTTGGGCCCTGATCAACCACCGGCCGTGGGGCGCATCGTCGCCGCCGAACCCTGCTGCGGAGCGGGGGCCGACGCGGGAGGGCACCGAGATGGCGCTGGATCTGGCGCGCTGGCAGTTCGGCGTGATCACCGTCTACCACTTCCTCTTCGTCCCGCTGACCATCGGCCTGTCGCTGCTGGTCGCGATGATGCAGACCGCGTGGGTGCGCACCGGTGACGAGCGCTGGCTGCGCATGACGAAGTTCTGGGGCAAGCTCTTCCTGATCAACTTCGCCATGGGCGTGGTCACCGGGATCGTGCAGGAGTTCCAGTTCGGGATGAACTGGAGCGACTACAGCCGCTTCGTCGGCGACATCTTCGGGGCCCCGCTGGCGATCGAGGGCCTGCTGGCGTTCTTCCTCGAGTCGACGTTCCTGGGGCTCTGGATCTTCGGGTGGGGCCGGCTGTCGAAGAGGGTCCACCTGGCCACGATCTGGCTGGCCGCGATCGGCACCATGCTCTCGGCGTACTTCATCCTCGCCGCGAACTCCTGGATGCAGCACCCGGTCGGGTCGACGGTCAACCCGGTCTCCGGGCGCGCCGAGCTCACCGACTTCGGCGCCGTGCTCACCAACTCCACGGCCGTCGGCGCCTTCACACACACGATCACCGCGGCGTTCCTCTCCGCGGGCATGTTCATGCTCGGCATCTCGGCGTGGCACCTGGCACGGAAGAACGAGACGCGGGTCTTCCGGTCGTCGATGCGCATGGCTCTGGTGACCGTGCTGGTCGCCGGCGTCGGGGTCGTCGTGACCGGCGACCTGCAGGCCAAGCTCATGACCGAGCAGCAGCCGATGAAGATGGCCGCCGCCGAGGCACTCTGGAACACCAGCTCGCCGGCCTCGTTCTCCCTGTTCACCATCGGCAGCCTCGACGGCACCCAGGAGGTCTGGAGCGTCCGGGTGCCGAAGGTCCTGTCGTTCATGGCCACCGGCGACCCCGACGGGACGGTCGAGGGCATCAACGACGTGCAACGGGCCTCCGAGGCCCAGTTCGGGCCCGGGGACTACACGCCCAACGTCCCGATCGCCTACTGGACCTTCCGCGTCATGGTCGGCTTCGGTGGGCTGGCCCTGCTCCTCGCCCTGGCCGGCGCCTGGCTGCAGCGCGGGGGGCGCGTGCCGACGAACCGGTGGTTCACCTACGCCGCCCTCGCCGGCATCGGGTTCCCGGTGGTGGCCAACTCGGTGGGCTGGATCTTCACGGAGATGGGCCGCCAGCCGTGGGTCGTCTACGGGACCATGCGCACCGCCGACGGGGTGAGCCCCTCGGTCGGCCCGGCCTCCGTGGCCACCTCGATGATCGTGTTCACGGTGCTCTACGGCGTGCTCGCCGTCGTCGAGGTGACCCTGCTCGTCCGCTACGCCCGCAAGGGCCCGGACCCGCTGCCGCCGCCCGACGAGGCAGCCCCGAGCGAGGACGCGCCGCGCCCGCTCGCCGTCGCCTACTGACCCCGCCCGACCCACGGAGATCGAGGACATCATGTTCGGGCTCGCCCTGACCGACATCTGGTTCCTGCTCATCGCCCTGCTCTGGACGGGCTACTTCGTCCTGGAGGGGTTCGACTTCGGCGTCGGTGCGCTGCTCGGCGTGCTGGGCCGCGACGAGACCGACCGCCGCCGGGTCGTCAACACCATCGGCCCGCTCTGGGACGGCAACGAGGTCTGGCTGCTGGTCGCCGGCGGTGCCACGTTCGCGGCGTTCCCCGAGTGGTACGCGAGCCTGTTCTCGGGCTTCTACCTCGCGCTCCTGGTCGTGCTGGTCGCGCTGATCGGGCGCGGCGTCGCCTTCGAGTACCGCGGCAAGGTGGACGACGACCGCTGGCGCCGGCGGTGGGACGCCGTGATCATCGGATGCTCCGCGGTGCCCGCCCTGCTCTGGGGCGTCGCGTTCGCCAACATCGTGGCGGGCGTGCCGCTGGACGCCGACCACGAGTACACCGGCACCTTCTTCACGCTGCTCAACCCGTACGCCCTGCTCGGCGGGCTCACCACCCTGCTGGTGTTCCTGATGCACGGCGCCGTGTTCGTCAGCCTCAAGACCGACGGGGACCTGAGGGTGCGAGCCCACCGCCTCGCGCTGCGCCTCGGCGTGGTCGCGGTGCCGGTCGCCGCCGCCTTCCTCGTCTGGACCCAGCTCGCCCACGGCAAGGGCTGGACGCTGATCAGCGTCGCGCTGGCCGCCGGCGCGCTCGTCGGTGCCGTCCTGCTCGTCGGCCGCGGCCGCGAGGGCTGGGCGTTCACCCTGACCGCCGCCACCATCGTCGCCACCACGGTGACGCTCTTCGGCTCGCTCTACCCGAACGTGTTGCCGTCCAGCACCGACCCCGCCGGCACGCTGACCACGACGAACGCCGCGTCCACGCCCTACACGCTGCAGATCATGACCTGGGTGGCGCTCGCGGTGACCCCGGTCGTCCTGGCCTACCAGGCCTGGAGCTACTGGGTGTTCCGTCGCCGTCTCACGCGGGACGACATCCCCGCGCCCACCGGCCTGCCGCCCCGCAACACCCGTGCCGGGGCCCGGCCCGAGATCCCCGGGACCGCTCAGGAGCAGAGGGCCGGGGACGAGGTCGCCGAGGAGCGGCCCGAGGTGCGGCGGTGAAGCCGCTGGACCCCCGCCTGCTGCGCCACGTCCGCCCCGCCCGCACCTTCGTGGTGCTCACCGCCGCGGCGGGCGTGGCCACGGCCGGCCTCGTCGTCGCCCAGGCCGACCTGCTCTCACAGGTCGTCGCCCGGGCCTTCCTCGACCGCGCACCGCTCGCCGCCCTCACCGCGCTCCTCGTCGGCCTGGGCATCGTCGTCGCCGGACGCGCGCTGCTGGCCTGGGCCACCGAGGCCGCCGCGGTCCGCGCCAGCGCCCGGGTCACCGGGCGGCTGCGCGCCGACCTCGTCGACCACGCCCTGCGCCTGGGACCGCGGGATCCCCGCCTGCCGTCGGTCGGGGAGCTCGGCACCCTCGCCACGCGGGGGGTGGACGCGCTCGACGGCTACCTGCGCCGCTACCTGCCCACCCTCCTGCTCGCCACGACCGTCCCGCTGCTGGTCGGGGTGCGTCTGCTGACCGCCGACTGGCTCGCGGCCGTGATCGTCGCCGTGACCGTGCCCCTGATCCCCCTGTTCATGGTGCTCGTCGGCCTGCGCACCCGCGACGACACCGCCCGCCGCTGGCGGACCATGGCGGTGCTCGGCCACCACTTCCTCGACCTCGTCGCCGGGCTCGACGTCCTGGTCGCCTTCGGCCGGGCCGGCGCGCAGAACGGACGCCTGCGCGCGGTCGCCGAGGAGTACCGGCGGACCACGATGCGGACCCTGCGGGTGGCGTTCCTGTCGGCGCTGGTGCTCGAGGTGCTGGCCACCCTCTCCGTCGCGCTCGTGGCGGTCTCGGTGGGGCTGCGCCTGGCCGGAGGCCGTCTCGACCTCGCCACCGGGCTGCTGGTGATCATGCTGGCGCCCGAGATCTACCTGCCGCTGCGCGCGGTGGGCGCCCGCTTCCACGACAGCATGGAGGGCCTGGCCGCGGCGGACGACGTCTTCGCGGTGCTCGAGACCCCGACGGCGGACGGCTCGGGGGCCCGCCGCCCGGCGCCGGACCCCTCGCGGGTCCCGCTGCGCCTCGACGGGATCGGCGTCGACGGTCGCGGCGGGCCCGTCCTCGACGACCTGGACCTCACCGTGGGCCCCGGCGAGACCCTCGGGCTGCGCGGACCGAGCGGTGCGGGCAAGTCCACCCTGCTCGACCTCGTCACCGGACTGCGCCGGCCCGATCGTGGACGCGTGTCGGTCGGCGGCGTCGGGCTCGACGACCTCGACACCGAGGCGTGGCGGGCGCGGATCGCGTGGGTGCCCCAGCGGCCCGTGCTCGTCGTCGGCAGCGTCGCGGACAACATCCGGTTGGGGGCGCCGGACGCCACCGACGTCGCCGTGGCCCGTGCCGCCCGCACGGCCGGCGTGGACATGGCCCTCGACACCGAGGTCGGCGAGCAGGGCGCCGGGCTGTCCACCGGCCAGCAGCGCCGCGTCGCGCTGGCCCGGGCGCTCGTCACCGACCGACCCCTCCTGCTGCTCGACGAGCCGACCGAAGGGGTCGACGCGGACACCCAGGCGGCGCTGCTGGCCGCCCTGCCCGAGGCACTCGCCGGGCGGAGCGCCGTCGTCGTCAGCCACCGCCCGGAGGTCCTGGCCGCCTGCGACCGGGTCGTCGCCCTGCCCCACCGCCGTACGTCGGCCGCGACGAGCAGCGCCACCCCCGGAGATGCGCCCGCGCCGGCGGGGCCGAGCACACCGGCGCCCGTCCCCCCTGCCCTGCCCGAGCGCGCCCTGCCCGAGGGAACGCGACGCGCGCGCGGTGGGCTGCGGTGGCTCGCCGCCGCCGTCCGTCCCCGCGCGGCCCGCCTCGCCGGCGCGGTCCTGCTCGGCGCGGGCGCGCTGGGCAGTGGGGTGGCGCTCGCGGCCACCTCGGCCTGGCTGATCTCCGCGCCGGCGCTGCAGCCCCCGCTGCTCACCCTGATGGTCGCGATCGTCGCGGTCCGCGCGTTCGGCCTCTCCAAGGGCGTCCTGCGCTACCTCGAGCGGCTCGCGTCCCACGACGCCGCGCTGCGCCTCGGCGCGGACCTGCGGGTACGGGTGTGGCAGGCCCTCGTCCGGCGGGGCCCGGCGGCCACGGCCACGCAGCGCCGGGGCGATCTGCTCGCCCGGCTGACCGGCGACGTCGACGCCCAGCAGGACGTCCTCGTCCGTGGGCTCGTGCCCGCCGGCTCGGCGCTGCTCGTCGGTGCGGGCCTCGTCGGCCTCTTCGCGGTCCTGCTGCCCGAGGCCGCCCTCGTCCTCGCGCTCGGTCTGGTCCTCGCCGGTGTCGTGGCCCCGCTGCTCGGCGTGCTCGCCGGCCGCCGGGCCGCACGCACGACGGCTGCCGCCCGTGCCGCGGTGGCCACCGGCACCCTGGAGCTGCTCGAGGGGGCCGCGGACCTGCTCGTCCTCGGTGCGGCCGCCCGGCGCCGCCGGCGGCTCGCCGACCACGACGCCGATCTCGCGGCGCGCACCGTGGCCCAGGCCGGTGGCGCCGGCGTCGGCGCGGGGCTCGGGGTTCTCGGTATCGGCCTGGCCATGATCGGGGCCACCGTCGCGGGCGTCCTCGCCCTCGCCGACGGGCGGCTCGCGCCGACGGCGCTGGCCGTGCTCGCCCTGACACCGCTCGCCGCCGCCGAGCTCGTCGCCGGGCTCCCCGACGCGGCCGCCCGCCTCGCCGAGGCCGGGCCCGCCGCCCGGCGGCTGGCCGAGCTCGAATCCCGGCCGGCACCGGTGGCCGATCCCGTCCGGGCCGAAACCGTGCCCGCCGACCCGGCCGTCACCGCCGAGGCCCTGGCCGTGCGCTGGCCGGACGCGACGTCCGAGGCGGTCAGCGGCGTGACCTTCGTGCTCCCGCCCGGCGGGCGCATGGTGCTCGCCGGCCCGTCCGGTGCCGGCAAGAGCACCGTCCTCGCCGCGCTCCTGCGCGCCCTGCCCGCCGCCCGCGGTGCCGTCACGCTCGACGGGCACGACACCGCGACGATGGCCGGGGAGGACGTCCGTGCCCGGTTCGGCTGGTGCGGCCCCGCCGCGCACCTGTTCGACAGCACGCTGCGCGAGAACCTGCGCCTGGCCCGCCCCGGTGCGACCGACGACGATCTGGTCGACGCGCTGCACCGTGCGCGCCTCGGCGCCTGGTTCGCGTCGCTGCCCGACGGGCTCGACACGGCCCTCGGCGACCACGGCGGGGCGGTGTCCGGCGGTGAACGTCAGCGCCTCGCGGTGGCCCGGGTCCTGATCGCCGACCGCCCGATCCTCGCTCTCGACGAACCCACCGCCCATCTCGACGCCCCGACCGCCGCGGCGCTCGCCGGCGAGATCAGCGAGCTCAGTCGCGGTCGGACCGCGATCGTCGTGTCCCACCGCCCGAAGGAGTTCCCGGATCTTCCGGTGGTCGCGATCGGCTCCGCGCCGGGCGTGCCCGGTCCGCGGCCGGAATCCACGGGGCGCGCGGTCACGCGGCCGGCCTGACCCCCTCCCCCTCGCGCACGCGCCGTGGAGGAGGGAGCCCGCGGGCCCTCAGGCCGTGATCGGCGGGCGGGAGGCGTCGAGGGGCACCAGGATCTCCGGGGGCGCGTCGCGACACCGACCAATGGGCCCCGGTCGATGCCGAAGGCCCCGACGGCCCGGAGAGAGCCGTCCCGCCGATCACCCGGCGGACGGCGACGCGGTGGTGACGGGCGGTCCCTCGGCGGGGTCACGGTGGACGGGCAGCGGTGGGACGACGACGACGGGGCAGGCGCTGCTCCGCACCACGCCGGGCGTCGTGTGGTGGTGGTGGAACCACGCGTCGGCGACACCGAGCACGAGGACCTCGGCACCGCGGGCGCGGTCCAGCAGCGCCCGGTCGACGTGGTCCGAGGCGACCCGTACCGCGACCAGGGGCGCACCGCGTCGCTGCGCGCGGTCGGCGGCGAAGCGCCAGGCGCCCTCGCAGCCGGGCGTGCCGTCGTCCCCGACGAGCACCGGCGCGTGGTCGCCGCGCGGCGCGGAGGGGTCGTACCCGACGGGGACGACCACGAGGGGGACGTCGACGTGCCCGGCGAGTCCGCGGACCACGCCGCCGAGCAGGAGATCGCCGACCCGGCCGAGGCCGTCACTGCCGACGACCACCAGCGCGGCGTGGGCGGCCTCCTCGCGGAGGACCTGCGCCGCTCCGCCCCCGATCACGGCGGTCTCGACCTCGAGCTCCGGCACGACCTCCCGAGCGGTCGCCGCGGCGGCGTCGAGCTCGTCCGGGGCGACCCGCCGCCGGCGGCGCGGGTCCGCCGCGGCCGTCCAGCCGGGACGGCGACCGACCGGGGGAATCAGTGCGTGAACCAGTCGCAGACGGAGTCCCAGGTCGCGGGCCTCCACCGCCGCCCACCGCACCGTGCGGTCGTCGTGCTGCCCGCCGACACCGACGACCACCGGCGCACTCACCGTGCACCCCGGAGAGCCACGGCGAGCGCGATCCCCAGCTCGTCGCCCCAGGCCTCGGCGCGCGCCGCCTCGCCGTCGGCGAGCGGACCGTCCATCCCGACGACGCGGAAGCTCTGCGGGGACCCCATCGGGATCATGCCGAGGCCGCGCAGGCGCCGGTGCACGCCCCGGGCGGCCGACCCGGGGAGACCGGACGCTCCCATCCGCGTCCCGAAGGCCGCGGCCCGACGGCCGGTGGCGCCCTGGAGCAGGGCCAGCCACTCGCGGACACCGATCCCCGAGGAGACGGGTGGGTGCTCCCGTCGCCCGGCCGCGTCCTGGCGGGTGCTGGGCCGGCTGAGGCCGAACGCGTGGGTCGGCCCCCCGACCACCACGAGGTCCACGTCCTCGGCGAGCCGCGCAGGCGCGGCACCGACCTCCACGACCTCGGTCGGGACGTGGTCGTCGAGGCCGCGGGCCACCGCCCGGGCCACCTCCGCCGTGTTGCCGAACATGGACTCGAAGACCACCAGGGCACGGGACATCCGGCCCACCTCCTCCTGCGCTGCGGACGGTCCCGACGCTGCCGGGGCGAGGTCGACGGCGGCAGTGACACAGGGCCCGGATACCGGGGGGCGTGCGTCGGGGCACCCCCCGTGGTCTCGGGACCTGAGTCTCTCCAGGAGGTGACCTCCGGACCTCGACCGCGAGGAACCCCCCGCGGTGGGCTGGTGCGGAGGAGAGGAGCCGTCATGGAGACCACACCGCACCGCCGGATCACCGAGGCCTGGGAGCTCGTCGCCCACGCCGTGGATCTGCGTCGGCGCGGCGTGCCGCACGTGACGCTGCTCGCGGCCCTCGACCAGGCCCGGAGGTCCCTGCACCACGAGCCGTGCCGGGACGCCCGCCGCACGCTCATCTGGGTCGCCGGCGCCCTCGAGCACGGCGACGCCGGCCCCGACACCGACGCCCGCGTCGACGCCGCTCTGCGGGTCGCCGCCCATGATCTGGCCCGGTCCTCGTCGGGAGGTGACGCGCGATGACCACCCCGACCACGGACACCGTCCGGGCGGCGCTGCGCGACGCCGTCGCCACGTCACTGCGGGCCCCCTCGGAGCACAACGCGCAGCCGTGGCGATGGGTGCTCGCTTCCGACCACCTCGACCTCCACATCGACCGGGGACGTCGCCTGCCCTTCACCGACGAGCGGGGCCACGGCGTGCTCCTGGGCTGTGGGTGCGCCCTGCACCACCTGCGGGTGGCGCTCGCCGATCGCGGCTGGCACGCCCGGGTGCGCCACCAGCCCGAGAACCCCGACGAGCCCGAGGGACGCCCGCTGGCCCGGGTGCGGATCCGCCCCGCGGAGGGCGGCGTCGACAAGGACGTCCACCAGCAGGCCGCGGCCATCGACCGGCGGCACACGGACCGCCGCCGGTTCTCGAGCCGGTCGGTGCCCCCGGACGTCCTCGGTGCCCTCGGCGACGCGGCGCGGCCCTTCGGCGGGGTCCTGCACGTGGCGTTCGGCGCACACCGCGCCCTGTTCGCCGAGGCCATGCGCGAGGCCGCCGAGCGCCAGCCCGAGCAGGAGGGTTACGCCGCCGAGCTGTACCGGTGGACGCACCGCTACGCCGGGGCCCGGGACGGCATCCCGGCCGCAGCCCGGCTCGAGGGGCCACCGCCGTCCTACCGCGACCTGGTGCTGCGGTGGTTCCCCCGGGGGACGCTCCGCCAACCGCACGGGGGGATGGATCACGAGGACGCGTCGATGCTGGCGATCCTCACCGCGGTCGACGAGGAGCCCGTCTCCGTCCTGCGTGCCGGGGAGTCCCTCAGCGCGGTGCTGCTCGAGGCGACCGCGCTCGGCCTGGCCACGACGCCGATCACCCAGGTGCTCGAGGTGGCGGAGACCCGCGAGCGCCTCCGGCACCTGGTCGTCGGCGCCCATCGCGCGCCCGTCGTGGCGTTGCGGATCGGCTGGCCCTCCGAGCGTGGCGACCCCCTGCACCCGACTCCGCGGCGGCCTCTCGATCACGTGCTGACCGAGGTGGACTGACCACCACGCCCGGAGGTCGAGCGTCCGGGCCGCCGCTGCGTGACGTCGACGATCTTCGAGGGGAGGGCGGGTGACCCCGACGCGCACCCGGCGGCACCGCCGGCACCCTCCCGTCGGGGAGGACGAGCCGGGGCCCGCTCCACCGGCCGCGGGCGTCGACGCCCCCCTCGAGCGGCTCTGGCACGAGCTCCGTTCCGGGCCCGAGGGCCTCGACGAGCGGGACGCCGCGCGGCGCCTGCAGGTGCAGGGCCCGAACGCCCTGCCCGTCAGGGGCGGGCCGTCGTGGCCCCGTGCCCTGGCCCATCAGCTCGTGCACCCGCTCGCCCTGCTGCTCTGGGCCGCCGCGGGCCTGGCGCTCGTGGCCGGCACGCCGGTCCTCGCCGCGGCCGTCGTGATCGTGATCGCGCTCAACGCCGCGCTCGCGTTCTGGCAGGAGCAGCACGCCGAGCGTGCCGTCGCCGCCCTCGAGGCCTACCTGCCGGCCGGCGCACGGGTGCTGCGCGGCGGCGTCGCGCGCGAGGTCCCGGCGTCCGAGATCGTGACCGGCGACGTCGTCCTGCTCGCCGAGGGCGCGGCCGTGCCCGCCGACGGTCGTCTGGTGGCCGGCACCGTCGAGCTCGACATGAGTGCGCTCACCGGCGAGTCGATCCCCGCGCCGCGCCGCGCCGGCCCCCACCCGCCGGGACCCGTGCTCGAGGCACCGGACCTCGTCTTCCGGGGGACGACCTGCACCTCCGGCTCGGCCCGCGCGGTGGTCACCGGCACCGGCGCGCACACCGAGATCGGTCGCATCGCCGCCCTCACCGGGCACGTCGGTCACCACGAGAGCCCTCTCGAGCAGCAGGTACGTCGGGTGGCCTGGCTCATCACCGCCGTGGCGGTCGGGGTCGGCGCGGCGTTCCTCCCGATCGGGCTGGCCGCGGGGCTGTCGTTCTCCGCCGCGCTGGTGTTCGCGATCGGCCTCCTGGTGGCGAACGTGCCCGAGGGGCTCCTGCCCACCATCACGTTGGCGCTCGCGGCGGGCGTGCGCTCGCTGGCCCGCCACGGTGCCGTGGTCCGCCGGCTCTCGGCGGTGGAGACCCTCGGCTCCACCACGGTCATCTGCACCGACAAGACCGGGACGCTGACCGAGAACCGGATGTCCCCGCAGGCGTTCTGGGCGCCGGCCACCGGTCGCGGGGATCCCACGCGCGACGCTGGCGCCGCGCCGGCGTTGGCCCGGGTGGCCCAGCGCTGCAGCGACGCCGACCTGCCCGACCCGGCGCGCGGGCGCGGGTCCGGCGACCCGACGGAGCTCGCGCTGCTCGCCCTCGCCGCCGCCGCCGGCCTCGACACCCGCGCCGAGGCCCGGAGCCGGCGACGCGTCGCCCTGCACGCCTTCGATCCCGTCCTCCGGCTCATGTCCACCGTCGACGAGACCCCCGACGGACCGGCGGTGCACACCAAGGGCGCCGTCGAGGCCGTTCTCGCCCGGTGCACGCGTCTGCGCCGGGCGGCAGGTGCGGTCCCGCTCGGCGCGGACGAGCGGGACGAGGTCCTCGCGGTCGCCGAGGGCCTCGCGGCCGAGGGCCTGCGCGTCCTGGCCCTCGCCACCCGCCCCGCGACCGCCGCCGACGCCCGTGCCCCGCGGGCCGACGTCGAGGCCGGCCTCGTGCTCGAGGGCCTCGTCGGGCTGTTCGACCGGCCCCGCGACTCGGTCGCCCCCGCGATCACCCGCTGCCACGCCGCCGGCATCTCCGTGCACGTCGTCACCGGTGACCATCCCGCGACCGCCGGGGCGGTGGCCCGGGCGGTCGGCATCGGGGCCGACGGTCTGCGCGTCGTGACCGGCGTCGAGCTCGCGGCGCTGCGGGACGACGACCTGGATGCCCTGCTCGGCGCGGGCGACGAGATCGTGTTCGCGCGCGTGGCGCCCGAGGACAAGCTGCGCATCGTCGAGGCCCTCGAGCACCTCGGTGAGGTCGTGGCGGTCACCGGGGACGGGGTCAACGACGCCCCCGCGCTGCGCCGCGCCGACATCGGCATCGCCATGGGGGCCTCCGGGACCGACGTCGCCCGCGAGGCGGCGACGATGGTGCTCACCGACGACGACTTCGCCACGATCGAGCGCGCCGTGGCGGCCGGGCGCCGGGTGTACGACGACGTCCGGAAGTTCGTGGTCTACATCTTCGCCCACGCGGTGCCGGAGGTCGTGCCCTTCCTGCTCTTCGCGCTCTCCGGCGGGTCGATCCCGCTCGGGCTCACCGTGCTCCAGATCCTCGCGATCGACCTCGGCACCGAGACCCTGCCGGCCCTCGCGCTCGGCCGCGAACCCGCCGAGCCCGGGTTGATGGACCGGCCGCCGCGTCCCCGCTCCGAGGGCCTCGTCCGCCCGCGCATGCTGTGGCGGGCCTGGGGGCTGCTCGGCATCACGTCGGCCGTCCTCACGACCGGCGCCTTCCTCCTGGTGCTGCTGCGCGCCGGATGGACCCCGGGCGCGCCCACCGGACCGGGAAGCGCCCTCCACCCGGCGTACCTCGAGGCCACCACCGCCACCTTCGTCGGCATCGTCGCCTGCCAGATCGGGACCGCCTTCGCCGCGCGCACGGAGCACGCCTCGCTGCGCAGCGTGGGTCTGGGCACCAACCCGCTCCTGTGGTGGGGCATCGCCTTCGAGGTGCTCGTGACCGCTGCCGTCGTCTATCTCCCGGTCGGTCAGCAGGTCGTCGGGACCGCCCCCCTCGACGCCCCGACCGTGGCCCTGCTGCTGTGCTGCGCCCCTCTCGTCTGGGGCGTCGACGAGCTCGACCGGTGGCGCCGCCGCCGGTCGCCGACCACCCCGGACAGGAGAACGACATGACGGTGACCCCGATGGACCCGGCCCGCCTCGAACTCATCGACACCGCCGGGAGCCGGGCGCTGCTCATGACCGCCGAGCTCGGGCGGCTGGCCTTCACCGACGCCCACGGACCCACGGTCGAGCCGTTCGCCTTCGCCCTCGCGGGCGACGCCATCGTGATCGGCGCGGGCGCGCACAGCGGGGCTCGCGCGGCCGTCGGTCAGACGGTCGCCTTCGAGGTCGACGAGATCGACCCGGTCCACAGGACCGGGTGGACCGTGGTGGCGGTCGGGACCCTCCACCGTGCGCCCGCGGCGGTGGTCGACCGTCCCGAGTGCTGGCCCGACGACGAGCCCGACGACGAGGAGCGCATCCTCCTCGTGCTCCCGGTCCAGCGCCTGTCCGGGCGGCGGCTACGTCGCGACGCACGACGTCGGAGGCCCGGAGCCGGCCGGTGAGCGGCCGTCCCGGGGCACCTGTTCGTCAGGGTCCGTCCTCGTGCGGATGCTCCGGGACGACGACCACGGGGCAGGGGGCCCGCACCACGGCCCCGTGGGCGACCGACCCCAGCAGCCACCGGGCGAACGCGCCGTGGCCGGTGCGCCCGACCACCACGAGCGGCGCCCCGCGCTGCTCGGCGACGTCCACCAGAGCCGCCGTCGGGTCCTCCCCCCGGACGACGACGTCCACCTGCGGGGCGGAGTGACCCCGCCGGTCGGAGTCCACGACCTCGTTCACGACCTCGTCCACGACCTCGGCCACGAACTGCTCGACCCGTGGCTGCAGGGCGTGGCTCACCTCGCTCAGCGTCGCGGCACCCATCGGGCGGAAGCCGACCATCACCGGAGGTGGCGCCGTCCCGGTGACCGCGACCAGCCCGACGCCCCGCCGCGTCGCGTCCCGCAGGGCGTAGCGCAGGGCGGCCGCCGAGCCCATCGACCTGTCGATCCCGACGACCACAGGACCGTCCGCCGCCGTCTCCCGGGGCCGGTCCACCAGCACCGGACAGGCCGCGAGCGAGAGAACACGCAGTGCGGTCGAGCCGAGGACCGCGCCGCCCACCATCCCGCGACCGCGGTGGCCGACGACCAGCAGCGCGGCGGTACGGGCGGCCTCGGCGAGGAGCGGGGCAGGGGATCCGGCCCGGACCGAGAGCTCGAGCGCGACCTCGCGCAGTGGCGCGGGCAGGGGCATCGTCGCCTCGTCGACGAACCGTCGCGCCTCCTCGAGCACGGCGGTCGCCAGCCGGTCCGGCTCGTCGGCACCGGCGTGCCCCGTCGCGCCCCACGATCCCGGCGCGGGGTAGGCGAGGACGGCCGTCACGGTCTCCCCGCGTCGGGCGGCCTCCTCGAGGGCCGTCATGAGCGCGGCGGCCGACCGGGGCGAACCGTCGATCCCGACGACGACGCCGGCAGCTCCGGTCATGCCGGGAGTTCTCCACCGAGGACCGTGCTCAGCACCGCGGTGGTGGTCACCAGCCGCAGGGGCCCGCCTCGGGGGGAACGCACGGGCAGCGCGGGCAGGGCCGTGGCGAGCAGACGGTGGCCGGCGTGCCGCACCGTGTCGTTCTCGTCGAGGACCTCGACACCGCAGGGGCGGTCGAGCAGCTCGTGGACCGTCCGCCGGTGCTGGACGAGAGGGCCCCCGGCGGGCCAGCTCTCGGCGAGACCGCCGGCGGTCACGACCGCGATGGGCAGGCCGTCGCGGACGACGACGCCGCACCGGACGGGATCCTCGTGCAGCCGGGTCCAGGCCTCGGGAAGCGGCGTGGTCTCCGCGAGAACGGTCGCGGGACGGGCGACCGTGTGCACCGGAGCGTCGAGGTCGACCGGGGGCCCGGTGGCGGACAGGGACGGTGCGGTGGACACGGCCGGGTCCTCAGGCTGCGACGGGCTCGGGGACGACGGTCACGGGGCAGGACGCGTGGAGCACGCAACCCAGGCCGACCGAGCCGAGCACGACGCTTCCGAAGGCTCCGCGGCCGCGGTGCCCGACGACGAGCTCGTCGGCGTCCCCGGCGAGCTCGACCAGCACCTCGGCCGGTCGGCCGGCTCGCGCCTCGACCTCGATGTCGGGCAGCGTCAGCTCGTCCTGCATGTCCGCGCGGACCTCGTCGACCATCGTGCGTGCGGCGTTCAGCTCGTCCTCGCGCAGCGCGTCCGGGTCGGGCAGGGCCATGCCGGACGCCGGCCCGTAGCCCCAGGCCGCCCACATCTCGGGCGGCTCGTAGACCGCCACCGCCCGGACCCGGTCGCCACGTCGGGCCGCGGTCCGTATCGCCTCCTCCAGGGCGCGACGCGACCCGCTCGAGCCGTCGATCCCGCAGACGATCACGCCGCCCCGGGCGTTGTTGTCGGTCATGGTGCTCCCTCTCTCGGTGCGGCCTCGTGCCGAGCTCCCACCATGGCTCACAGGGCTCGTCGCCGGTCAGTGCCGGAAGGTCCCCGCCTCGTCCCGGGCGCCGGGGCCGAAGGTCCCGAGCGGGACGGGGTCAGGCTCGGGGCCACCAGGAGCGCCGGGGTGGCCCGGGCGGGGGGACGACGAGGACGGGGCACCGGGCGCTCCGCACCGTCCGGGCGACCGGTGAGGGCGCCACCGCGCCGAGGACCCGGCCCCGCGCGGAGCGTCCGACCACCAGGAGCCGGGCGTCGCACGTCGATCCGATGAGCTCGACCGTCGGGTCGCCGTCGCCGACCCGTACCTCGAGCGGCACCGAGGGGTGGGTGACGCGCCAGGCGGACAGCCGGTCCGCGCAGTCCCGGCGTTCCTCGTCCACGCGGCCGTCCTCGTCCTCGGTGCCGACGCGGGTCCACCGGTCGGGGTCACGGATGCGCAGGACGTGGACCGGGACGCCCCGCCGCTCGGCCGCGTCGAAGGCCGCCTCGATCGTCTCGTCGGTCGTGCGGTGCGCGAGCGCCAGCACGACGGCTCCCTGCGGGTGCGGAGGATCGGTGGGGACGACCGTCACCGGTTCGTACGCGGTGTCCACGAGGACGTCGACCTCGGGCAGCGACTGGGGCACGACGAGCATCCGTGCCCCCGCCGACGCGCGCCCCAAGCGCTCGGCCAGCGACGGCGGCGCCCCGAACAGCGCCCACACGTGCTCGAGCAGGCCGCCGACCAGAGCGATCGGACCGGCGCGGGTCCCGGTGGCCCGGGCGGGCGGAGCCTCGGGGTCGAGGTCCGGGTCGACCAGGACCTCGATCCGCGCGCCGGTCCGCCGCGCGTGCCGGCGCGCCCAGGCGACGACGGCGTGCCGCCCCGTTCCGGGCGGGGCGAAGGCCCGGACGACCCCGGGGTCGGGCATCGGGCTCCCACCCTCGGTCGGGACGGCTGACTCGACCATTCGGACGGTGGTCACGTGCGGTCGGCGAGCAGGGGCTCGACGACGTCACGGATCGACACCATGCCGGAGAGCCGGCCACCCTCCGCCGCGTCCTCGCGCACGAGGACGTGCCGGACGCCGGACTCGATCATCAACCGGGCGACGTCCGCGACGGTGGTGGTGCCGGAGGTCGTCACGAGGTCGACGGTCATCATGTCGGCGGCCTGCGTGTCGGCCGACCAGCCGCCGGCGATCACGGCGACGAGATCGCGCTCGGAGACGAGGCCGACGGGGTCGCTCCCGTGCGCCACGACCACGACCCCGATCTCGTCGAGGGCCAGCTCCTCGGCGACCTCCCGCAGGGTCGCCTCGGCCCCGACGGTGGCCAGGTTCCAGGTCGCGAGATCGCGGACGGGGGTCGTCGCACTGTGCGGTGCCGCGTGGGTGGTGCTCATCTGTCCTCCGAGTGGCTCGACCCGGACGACGCTGCCGCCTCGGCAGGCCGGGCGGCAGGGGCGACCGGCCCGGGCGCCCGGCCGCTCATCCCGTGACCTTCGGTCCTGCCCCTGTCCCGGGCGACGTGGGCCACTGGTGAGGAGGTGAGGAGGCTGTGATGGCCGAGGACCGCGTCCGTCACCCGCGCGAGGCGCTCGACCTGACCGTGCGGGCCGTCGCCCTGCGGCGAGGTCGAGCCGAGGCCGTGGCCGTCCTGGCCGCCATCGATCAGGCCGAGGCCTCGCTGCACGTCGAACCGGACACGGCCGTCACCCGCTCGTTGACGTGGGTGTGCCGGGCGATCTCGCCGACGAACGCCGACGCCGACGCCGACGAGGTCGTCGTCAACGCCGCGCTGCGGGTCGCGGTCCGCAGCCTCGCCCGCTCCCCGTCCGACGGCGGGGTCTGACCACCCTTCACGACGGGGGTCTCACGACGGGGCCCTCACGACAGGGCGCCCTCACGATGGGACGGTGTCGTCGGCGGTGGGTGGCTCCCCGTCCGGGATCGGGCCGTCGATCAGGGGGCCCCGGGCCAGGACGTTGGTGAGGATCTCGGTGAAGGCCGACGGATCGGTCATCAGCCAGCTGTGGCTGCCCTCGACGGTGCGGACGTCGACGTCCCCGAGCGCGAGACGGAGCGCGGCGAGGGACGCCTGGGGGATGACGCGGTCCTGTCGGCCCCAGAGCACGACCACCGGGAGCCCGCGCCGTCGCAGCTCCTCGAGCTCGGCCCGCAGGTCGGCCGTGCGGGCGATCTCGGCCACCTTCCACACCGCCAGCGGGTTGCGCAGGGCGTTGGTCGCCGCATCGGAGACGATCACGGGCAGGACGCGGCCGGGCGCGCGACCCGGGTCGAGGTCGGCCCGCAGGTGCAGCCCCCAGTCCCACCACGGTCGTTCCGCCATGAGGCGGGGACCGTCGGGCCCCGCGGCCCACACCGCACCACCGATGCTGTTGACCAGGACGAGACGGGCGACGGCCTGCGGGGCGTCGTGGGCGAGCCGCACCGCGACCCCGCCCCCGAAGGAGTGCCCGACGACGGTCACCGGCATCGATTCGTCACGCATCTCCAGGAAGCGCGCGACCCACCGCGCATACCCTTCGAGCGTGGTCTCGGCGGCGGGCAGCTCGTCCGAGCCGCCGAACCCCGGCAGTGCCGGCGCGACCACCCGCGCCCCGCGCTCGGCGACCTGCTCGAGGGCCTGGCGGTAGGACGCCGGGCTCAGGGCCCAGCCGTGCAGGAACAGGACCATCGGCCCCTCCCCCGCACTCCACCAGACCACGCGACGCCCGTCGATCCGGTCCTGGTGACGGCGACCGACCGGGCCTCGCGGGCTCACGGCACATCTCGCGCGCCACCCGAGAGGGCCGCGGTCCGGTCGCCCCGCACGCCGGGCCGGGTGTGAGGCCGGCCCGGCGGAGGAACGACGGTGAGCGGGCAGGAGGCGTGACGCAGGCACCACCAGGCCACCGAGCCCAGCACCGTGGTCGCCAGGCCGCCCCGGCCACGGTGACCGACGACCAGCAGCTGCGCCCCGGCGGCCGCGTCGGTCAGCGCCGGCCCGGGATCGCCCGCGACCGCGCGCACCGCGACCGGCGGCGCGGCGGCGCCGGGGTGCTCGACGCGGTCTCCGGCGAGGACCTCGTCCACCTCGGACCGGGCGGCCGCCTCGGCCGCCGCAGCGACCGCTTCGCGCTCGGTGACGATCGGAAGGCGGTTCACGACCGCGAGCCGCTCGGGGGAGATGAACGCCGCGACGACCTCGAGCTGCGCGCCCCGTCGACGTGCCTCGTCCAGTCCGTGTCTCAGGGCAGCCCGGGACCCCGCCGAGCCGTCGATCCCGACGACCACCCGAGGTTGCCCCGCCCCACCCGTGCCCGCTCCACCGCTCATCACGCGCCTCCTCGCTCCGTGTGACGGCCACGGTGCGGCAGGACGGCGCCGGCCGGCAGGGCCCCACGGTCCCGATCTCGACGGTCCGAGGGCCCTCGTGCCGGTCGTGTCGCCGCCCGGCGGCGCCGGCCTCAGGGCACCAGGACCGCGGCGCCGGTGATCCGGTCGCCGGCAAGGTCGGCCAGGGCGTCACCGGCGCGCTCGAGGGGGTAGGGAACCGTCGTGACCTCGAGGTGGTGCTCCCCGGCGAGGCCCAGGAACTCCCGCGCGTCGGACCGAGTGTTCGAGGTGACGCTACGCAGCGTGCGCTCCTGGAACAGGTGGCGCTGGTAGTCGAGCGGCGGGACCTCGCTGAGGTGGATACCGGCGACGGCCAGCGTCCCGCCGCGGTCGAGGGCCTCGAGCGCCGGCGGCACCAGCTCCCCGGCCGGCGCGAAGAGGATCGCGGCGTCGAGGGGCTCCGGGGGCGGGTCGGCCGCGCCCTGCGCCGACGCGACACCGAGGCGCAGGGCCAGCTCCCGGGCGGCCGGGCTGCGCGTCATGACGTGCACCGTGGCCCCCTCGGCGAGCGCGACCTGCGTGGCCAGGTGGGCACTGCCCCCGAAGCCGTAGACCCCGAGGCGCCCACCGGCCGGGAGCTCGGCGCGCCGCAGCGCGTGGTGGCCGATGATGCCGGCGCACAGCAGCGGCGCGAGCTCGGCGTCGGTGTAGCCCTCGGGCAGCCGGTGCGCGAAGTCCGCCGGCACGGTCGTGAGGTCGGCGTAGCCTCCGTCGGCGTCCCACCCGGTGTAGAGCGACCGCGGGCAGAGGTTCTCGGCACCGCGACGGCAGAAGCGGCACTCCCCGCAGGTGCGGCGCAGCCAGGCCACGCCCACGCGCTCGCCCTCGGCGAACCCACTGACCCGCGCCCCGACCCCCACCACCCGTCCGACCACCTCGTGCCCGGGGACGACGCCTCGTCGGTGGACCGGGAGGTCGCCCTCCGCCACGTGCAGGTCGGTCCGGCAGACCCCGCAGGCGAGCACCCGGACGAGGAGCTCGTCGGGCGCGGGCTCGGGAGCCGCCACCTCGACCCGCTCGAGCGGGCCTTCGGCGGCCGGTCTCGGGCGCTGTACCCGGAAAGCTCTCACGCGGTCCTCCTCGGCGCGGAACGATCGGCGCCTCGGCGTCACGATGCCCGCCCGCGGGCACGGCGTGCAGGGCCCGGCGTCCCCCTCGGGAGCGCCGGTGGTCGCTCCGGAAGGGGCCCAGCGACGCTGCCGGTCACCGGCCCGCAGCGCCGGCGTGGGCCAGGGACCGACCCGCCGGGACGACCGGCAGGCGCCCGAGCGCAGGAGGCGCGCCATGATGTGGGACGGCGGCTGGACGCTGGGATGGATGGTCCCGCTGATGGGCGTGAGCGCCGTCCTGTGGTGGGTGCTGGTGATCGCGGTCGTGCTCGCCGTCCTGCGGTGGTGGCGCACGACCCCGGGCGCCGGCGCCACTCTACGGCAGGACGCCCGCCAGGTCCTGGACGTCCGCTTCGCCCGCGGGGAGATCGACGCCGACGAGTACGCCGCCCGTCGACGGGCCATGGCCGAGTGAGACCGGCTGGATGAGACCGGGGCGGGCCGCCCCGAGGGGACGGCCCGAGCCCCGTGCTCACACCTCGACCACGGTCCAGGACCCGTGTCGCCGCGGGGCGCGCACGGCCGTCACCGCGTTCGCCACGGAGTCCTCCGCAGGTCCCGACGTGTCGATCGTGGTCGCCTCCGGCCAGGGGTCCGCGTCGGCCGACATCACCGCGGCCACGAGCGGGGTGGCGTCGGAGGGCGACCCGCGGCGTGCGCGGATGCGCGCGTCCGCCAGGTCCCGGGGGGCCTCGCAGCGCAGGCCGACCAGGTCCGACGAGGTCCGTGCGGCGAGCGCCGCGGCCTGGTCCCGGCGCCGGGCGTCGGTCCACGAGGCGTCGAGCACCACCGTCTCGCCCCGGCCGAGCAGGTCCTCGGCGCGGTGGAGCAGCGCCGCGTAGGTGGCGTCGGTGTGCTCGGGCCGGTAGAGACCGCCGCGGTACCCCGCGGCCGCGGGGTCGGTGGGGTTGAGCCCGGCCAGCTCCTTGCGCACCCGGTCGCTGGAGACGAGCACGGCCCCCATCCGGTCGGCGACACCGCCGGCGACGGTCGTCTTCCCCGTCCCGGGGAGGCCGCCGACGAGCACGAGGCGGACCCGGGCCTCCTGCAGGTGGCGGTCGGCGAGGTCGAGCAGGGTGCGGGCCTCGGCGGCATCCGCGCCGCCCTGGTCGACGCGGATGCAGGTCACCGCCGCGCGGACGGCCGCCCGGTAGGCCACGAGGTGGTGGCTCAGTGCCACCGGGGCCGGATCGGCGGCGAACTCGGCGTAGAGCTCCAGGAACCGGGCGGCGGGTTCCGGCCCGCCGAGACGTTCGAGGTCCATGGCGAGGAACGCCGCGTCGTCGAGCCCGTCGACGTACCGCAGACGGTCGTCGAACTCGAGGCAGTCGAGCAGCGCCGGCCCCTCGGGCAGGCAGAACACGTCGTCGGCCAGCAGGTCCCCGTGGCCGTCGACGACGCGGTCCTCGGCACGTCGTGCCGCGAAGAGGGCCGCGCGGCCGTCGAGGAACGCGGTCGCCTCGCGGGCGACCCGGTCGACGACGTCGGGGGGCAGCAGCGCGCCCGCGTGACGGCGCAGGCCGTCGAGGACCCCCTCCCACCGGGCCCGCGCCGCCTCGCGCGAGCCCTCCCGGGCGATCTCCGGTCCCCGCGCCGCGACGCTGTGGAACCCCGCGAGCCGTCGGGCGACCGCCCGCAGGTGGTCCTCGACGGGCGCGCCCGCGCGCACGAGGGCTGCGAGGCTGCGGTCGGCCGGCATGCGGCGCATGGCCACCAGGTACTCCGCGGCCTCGCCGGACGGCCCCAGGACGGTCTCGAGCCCGAGGTAGGCCTCGGGGCTGAGACGCCGGTTGAGCGCGATCTCCCGCCGGCAGGCCTCCCGGCGGAGCTCGACGGTGGTGAAGTCGCAGAAGCCGAGGTCGACGGGCTTCTTCATCTTGTGCACGCGGTCGCCGAGGAACCACAGCACCGCGGTATGGGTCTCGCGCACACCGACGGCGAGCCCGTCGGCGTCGGGCGCGCGGCCACCGCGGGCGGCCGCGCCGAGCGGGTCGGTCATCGGACCACGCCCGCCCGGGTGCCGGGACCGTCGGCCCCGGCGCCGGCCAGGGGACCGAGGACGAGCACCGGGCACGGAGCGGCCAGGAGCAGCGACCGGGTCGTCGAGCCGAGGCCGACGAGGTCCTCGGCGTCGCGGCACCGGTGCGCGACGACCACCAGGTCCGCCCCGAGGGCCCGCTCCAGCAGCAGCCGGGCCGGTCGGTCCTCGGCGACCACGACGCTCGTCGGGACGTCCGGGAACCGGTCCTTCATCGCGCTGACGAGGTCCTCGATCCGGGCACGCGCGTCCGTCTCCTCGTCACCGGCGTCGGTGTCGCGGCGGCGGGCGATCCGCCCGGCGTCGTAGGTGACCTCGTCGACCGCGTGGACCACCTCGACCGGCTCCGCCGACATCTGCGCGATCCGCAGGGCATGCTCGAGCACGACCGTGGCGCCCGGGCCCTCGTCGAGCCCGACGACGATCACCGCCCGCGGGGGCACGTGGACCGCGGAGGGCGCGCGGTCCTCGCCGAGCACCAGGACGGGACACGGCGCGATCGCGATCAGCTCCTCGGTGGTCCGGCCGGCCTCGCTGCCCAGGCGGCGGTGTCGGTCGCCGACGACCAGCAGAGACGAGGCTCCGCAGGCGGCCGCGAGCGCCGCCGCGGGGTCGCCGGTGGCGCAGGTCCGGCGGACCTCGACGTCAGGGGCGGTCCGGCTCAGGTAGCTCTCGGCCCGCTCGCCGGCGTCGCCGTACCACGGGGTGTCGGGAGTGGCCGGACCGTCGACGTGCACGACGCGGAGGGTGCGATCCCGCCGGTGGGCCTCGGCCACGGCGCGGTCGAGCACCCGGGTCCGCAACAGGCCGTCGCCGACGCCGACGACCACGGAGGGGAGGCGCGGGGCCACCGTCGCCCCCATCGACGTCACGGTCATCAGGCCCCCTCACCGGCGTAGGTGCGCTCGGGGCGCGCCCACGTCGCGGCGGCCCGCGGAGGCAGCACCGCGACCGGGCAGGGCGCGAAGCGGACGACCTGCTGGCTCGTCGAGCCGAGCAGCGCACCCCCGACGGCCCCCCGCCCCCGCGAGCCGAGCGCCACCAGGCTCACACCGGACCGGGCCACGTCGAGGAGCGCCTCGCTGGGCGCACCCCGCCGGAGCACCTCCTGGACGACCAGGTCCGGGTGTGTCGTGGCGATGCCGGCCCCGGCCTCGGCGAGGTACCGGCGCCGGGTCTCCTCGTCGGGACCGTCGAGGCGCGGCGTGACGCTCACGGTGACGAGCGTGCTGCGGGACCGGTCCGCGACGTCGGCACCGAACGCGATCGCGCCCACCGCCTCGGCCGAGCCGTCGACGCCCACGAGCACCCCTCGCGAGGCCTCGTCCTCGGCAGGCTCCCAGTCCGGGGGCACCACGATCACGGGGCAGGGGGCGTGGCCCATCACATGGGCGATGGTGCGACCGACGCCCATGTCGGCGAGCCCGGTCCCGGGGCGGGCGCCGATCACCAGGAGGCGCGCGCGGGAGGCCGTCGCGACGAGCGACGGCCCGGCGACGCCGTCCACCACCGAGAGTCGCACGGGCACCTCCGGCGCCGTGGCGACGGCGACCTGGTGGGCCTGCTCGAGCAGCGCGTGGGCGCGCCCGGACGGGCTGCGGAGCTCGTCGTGCGGACGCTCCGAGGGCGGCAGCACCTGGACCAGGTCGAGTGGCAGGTGACGACGCGCGGCCTCGCGCGCCGCCCACCGGACAGCGCCTGCGGTCGCGGGGCTGCCGTCCACGCCGACGAGCACGCCGGCCGGTGGCGTCGAGTGGTCGATCATGCGGGCCTCCTCGGGAGGGAACGGCGCCGCGGTCGCGGCCCGCGCACCACGCTCCCGCCGCATGCCCGTCCCGCGTCAGGGCCCGACGGCGCGACCGGGCGGGACCTCCGGCAGGTCCGTCGGTCCCGGCGCACGCCTCGGGGCGGTCTGGGCCCTCCGGGGTGGCCGGGCGCGACCAACGGCCCTGGGCGACCCACCACACCCGACCTCTACTCGACCTGCGCCCCGCGCGGGACGCACCACACCAGACCCAGGAGGTCGCTGTGAAGGTACGAGACATCATGAGCCACCCGGTGATCCGGATCGGACCCGACACCCCGGTCACCGACGCCGCAGCCCTGCTCGTCGAGCACGGCATCTCAGCACTGCCCGTCGTCGACGACACCCAGCGCCTCATCGGCATCCTCAGCGAAGCCGACCTCGTCGCCGGCCGCATCCCCGCCCACGGCGACCAGCAACCCCCACCCACCACCTCCCGGGCGGGCCAACTCATGACCGACTCACCCATCACCCGCGAGCCCGACAGCGACGTCGCCGACGTCGTCCACACCATGCTCGACCACCGGCTCCGCGCCATCCCGATCGTCGACCACGGCACCCTGGTCGGCATCATCTCCCGCCGCGACGTCCTACGCTGCGTCGCCCAGGGCGAACTCACCTCCGCCGACGTCTGGCGCCACCGATTCGGCCTCGTCGACCAGGACCGCGGCTAAGGACCCCGAACCGCTCAGGACCCCGAACAGCTCAGGACCCCGAACCGACCCCGGCGCTCAGGGGGCCGCCCGGACCGGCATAGGCACGGCGTCGGCGCGGCCACCGACGGGGAGCCCAGCGGGTTGTGGCTGGCCCTCGTCGGCGGGTTCCTCGCCACCGCGGCCGGGCCGCACGGCGGGGGTGCTCCTGACCGACGCCGAGGGCCGCCTGCCGGCCACCTGCCGTGCGGTCGACGGGCTCACCACCCACCTCGGTCCGGAGCTGCGCCGGGAGCTGCGGGCTCTCGACGTGCCGCGGATGGCGCAGGCCTAGCTGTCGGGTGGATCGAGGGGCTCTTCCAGGGCGCGCAGATGGCCTTCGCGGCCGAGCAGGCGGCGGCCGAGGTCGCAGCTCGAGCGGCGGCAGTACCTCCGACAGGACGAGAGGATGAGACATGGAGGAGCACGGGACGCAGGCGGTTCTCGAGCGCCTAGACGAACTGGTGGCGCTGATGCGCCGCATCGACACCCGGTTGCAGCAGCTGACACAGGGTCTCGAGCGCCGGGAGCCGTTCCCCGACGATCCCGACCTCGAGCGGCCCCGCCGCCTGACGCTGGCCGACCCCGCCCGCACGGAGCTCGTCGGCCGGGCCGGCGCCACCTGACGGGGCCATGCGTCGGGACAGGCCGCGGGACCCGACGACGGAGGGGTCGTCTCCCGCCGTGTCACAGTCAGGTGGACGCGGCGTGCGCGTCCACCCCCGGCAGCGGATGCCGCGGACCCCCAGGTGGGGGCACGACCGCCACGGGGCACGGCGCGCGGTGCACCATCGCGCGGCTCACCGAGCCGAGCAGGAGTCCGGCGAACCCGCCGCGACCGCGGGAGCCGACCACCAGCAGCCGCGCCCCGACCGCGTGCCGGAGCATCACCTTCGAGGGGTGCGAGCGCTCGACCACGGTCGAGACCTTCACGTCCGGGTACGCCGCGGACCGACCCGCGAGCTGCTCGGCGAGCACGCGGTGCTCGTCGTTCTCGATCGCCCCCCAGTCCAGGAGGGGCTCCAGCTCCGGACCGACGAGGGCGTCCCACCAGGTGTGCACCGCTACCAGCGGACACCCGGCCGCGTCCGCGGCCGCCACCGCGAAGTCGATGGCGGCGGTGCTGGCCGGGGAGCCGTCGACGCCGACGACCACGGGCGCGGCGGGGTCGGAGGGCTCATCGCCCCGGACAACGACCACCGGTCCCGCGGCGTGGACGACCACGGTGGAGGCGACCGACCCCGCGAAGGGTTCGCCGAGCCCGCCCGCACCCCGCCCGCCCACCACCAGCAACCCGTCCCCGGCCCGATCGAGCAGTGCCGGCGCCGCCGGGCCGTCCACCAGCTCCTCGGTGATCGTCAGGTCGGGCGCCGCCCGGCGGGCCTCCGTCACCGCGCGGTCGGCCTCGCGGCGCGCCCGGTCGAGGACGTCCTGCTGATAGCGGCGCCAGATCGCCGCGTCGGCCACCAGCGAGGGGTCGACGCCGCCGTAGGCCAGCACGATCCGCAGGGCACGGCCCCTGGCCGCGGCCTCGCGTGAGGCCCAGCGGACGGCGCGCAGTGCCGTGTCCGAGCCGTCGACACCCACGACGACCGACGCCGGACCGGCAGGCCGGCCGCTCCGGGCCGACGGATCGTCGTCGGTCGTGGTCGTGCTCGTCATCGCGCTCTCCTGTCCCTCGGGCGGGCCCCTGCCGGGGGCAGCGTCGAGCACCGGAGGAGGTACGCGCCCGGGCCGACCGGGCCGATCGAGCGGGCCGACGGTCCCGCGGTCGTCAGTGCATGCTCTCGTGGTCCGGGGGGGTGAACCGGCGCCACGCCGTCTCCCAGGTCCGCAGGCGCCAGCGATCGAGGACCCATCGCAGCGCCGCGAGGAGGAGCAGCGAGACGACGAGATCGGAGACCACGAGGAAGAACGCGGTGAGGAATCCCTGCGCCGCCGGGTGGCTGGGCGTCATGGGCGCGGACGTGAGCCGGTCCTCGCGGTCGACCCAGACGACCCGCGGGTCGCCGGGGAGCGCGCTGGGCGGCACACGGACCTCGGCGATACGGGCGGTGCCGTCGGCGGCGGTCCACCGCACGGGCGCGCGCCACTCGCTGTCCCCCTCCCCGCCGAGGGCCAGCTGTGCATCGGTGGGCGCGAACAGCACCTCCGCGGTCACCTGGTGGCGCTCGGCCTGCTGCAGGGCGACCTGCGGGGCCAGCCCCGCGGTCACCTCGCTGCCGATCGCGAGGGATACGGGCAGGAACAGCAGGCCTGTGAGCAGCAGCAGCCAGCGTGCGCCGACCTCGATCCGGTCGCTGCGGCGCCGCAGCGCCGATCGCCTCGGAACGAACGCGCCGACGATCCGGCGCGTCGGTCCCGTCATGTCGCTCATCTCGAGCCGCCTCCCTCGCCGCTCCGGGCGGTGTCCCGACGAGCGTCGGCGCCCGCGCGACGGTGCGGCACCGGCGCCCGGCCCCCCGCCGAGGCCCGGGCGGCCCGGTTCCGGCGGGACGACCGGCAGGTCCGGCGGCGTCCCGGGCCGGGTGACCCACGGGCCTCGGCGAACGGCCCGGGGCCGAGAACGGGCCTGTCGGGTCACGGGCGCCCGAAGGGGGTCGACCGTCCCGGGCCGGCTGACGTGGCGAGGACGGCGGCGAGGACCCGGGAGCCGGTCGACGGGATCGTGCTCGACCTCGATGCCCCGCTCGACCGGCTCTGGCACTCCGGGCCGGAGGGACTGGACGACCGCCGGCGCCCGCGGACCGGGAGCTGGGGGACCGGGGCGGGCTGCCCGACGCCGCGCCCGACCGGTCACCGGCGCCCCGTCGTGGCGTGGCGCAGGATGGCGACCGCCCACAGCGCGGTGATCACCACGACCAGGGCGATGAGCGCCTCGGCGCTCCCGGACACGAGGGCCAGTACCGCCGCACCCGCGGCGACGACCCCGAGAGCCGCCGGCGCGCGCACGGTCGCCGGCGTCACCCACTCGCCCCAGGCGCCGCCCACGACCGCCGCCGTGAGGCCGAGCGCGATCACGAGCATGGTCGCGGCGCGCACGCCGTCCGGCGACCCGGTCGCCGCGGGTCCCAGCACACCGATCGCCACCGCGAGGGTGACCAGCAGCCCGGCCATGAGGTCGCGTCGACTCATGGCCCGGACCCCTCCCGCCCGGGGCCCACCTCCACGTCCACCAGGACGGCGCGACCGCGCCGGTCGGGGTGCACGACCCGCGCGCGCCCGTCCTCCGGATCGACGAAGAACAGGAACGGCAGCCCCGCCAGGCGCAGGTGCTCGACCGCGCTCTCCGGGCTCAGGACCGGGGCCGGCCGGCTGCTGCGGGTGATGTGGGCCGGGCGCGTCGGGCTCGGCGCGGACCCGTCGTCGAGCGCGATGCGGAAGCCGGTCGGGCCCCCGCGGTACGCCACGGCGCGGCGCCCCGTGGCGCGCTCGACGAAGAGATGGAAGGCCTCGTCACGGGCCTCCATGATGGCGACGGCGTCGGACGCGCAGGTGGGCACCGCCTGCACCACGTCGTGGCGCTCGATCAGGGCCTCGGTGTCCTGCGCCTGAGATGGGTCCGCGAGGTGCCTCGGCCGCCGGCGGGCGTGCTCGTCGCCGACCTGCCGGCGCAGCCGGTCGACGAGCAGGTCGACCGCCTCACGGGCGTCGGCGGCGACGACGTGGGCGTGGAGACGACGGCCGGCGAGGTCGACGTGCGCGCTCGCGACCACCGGCCGCTCGCGGGCCGGGTCGCCGTGGCGCACGACCCGGATCCGGGCGGGGCCGAGCGGGTCGACGCCGTGGTCGAGGGTCTGGACGACCTTCTCGCGGACGTACCCGACGAGATCCGTCGCGATGGCTCCGCGGAGCTCGACGACGGGCGGAGGGACGCGGGGCGCGGCGGTCGAGCCGGTCGTGGAGGTCGAGCCGGTCGTGGAGGTCGTGGAGGTCGTGGAGGTCGTGGGGAGACTCGAGGTCATGGTGTCGACGCTGGTCCGAGCTCCCCGGGCGCGGCAGGGTCGTTCGTCCCGGCGCGGGGCGCCTCCCGTCACCGCGCCCGCGGGGTGGGAGGGCCGATGGTCCCGTGTCGCAGCGGCGGTCGGGTCCACGTCGGGCCCCACCCGGCCCTCCCCCGAGGCCCCGCCCGCGGCGACGGTGTGACGACGACGACCGAGAGGAGGCCCCCGTGACCACGGACGACCAGCACATTGAGGAGCTCGAGACGCAGGCGACGGCCGAGGACGAACTGCGGCGCAAGGCGATCACACGGCTTCGCAAGCGTGCCGACTTCCGCACCCACGTGTTCATCTACGTGCTCGTGAACAGCCTGCTCGTGGTGGTGTGGGCCGTCACGGGCGCGCCGTTCTTCTGGCCGATCTTCCCGATCCTCGGGTGGGGTGTGGGGCTCGCCGCCAACGCCTGGGACGTGTACCGCCCCGACCCCGTGACCGAGGAGCGGGTCCAGCGGGAGATGGGACGTCTGCGGCCCTGAGGGGGCCTACGCGGCGTCCTCGCCGGATGCCGGGTCCTGCGGCGTACAACTCCGTTCGGCGTGCTCGAACCCGACCATCTCGGTGTCGTCGCCCGCCGACGTCACGAGCCGTCGCACCGGCTCGCCGGGCGGGACCGGGAACCAGCAGCGCTCACACAGCGGCGGCGTCGTCTCCGGATCGTCGCCCGCGCCGCCGGTCACGCCGGTACCGCCCGCGGAGCGGTGCCGGGGTTGGGCAGCGTGTGCTGCAGACGTCGCGCCGGTGGCGCCGGCGGCGCGTCGTCGGGGGCTCCGAGGGCCGGCGCCGGGCAGGCGCACGGCCACATCCGGTCGCCGACCCAGGCCCACACGTCCCTACCGCAGAACGCGCATCCGATCCCGTACATCTCCACGAACATCTGCGGTTCCGTCCATCCCGTGGGGGAGCCGCCGGTGGTCTCGGGGGGGCGACCACCGGCGGCCGGTCCCGTGAACCCGTCGCCGGGGCGCGACCATCGGGACGTCCTCGACGTTAGGCACCGGGGCCGAGACCCGACAGGAGCCGTCGGGCGCATCTTCACCGACAGGTACGGCCGTCACATGGTGCGGGGACCTGATGGTCCGGCGAACACATCGTGCGCTCGTCGAACAATCTCGTGGCCGAAGACGGTTCCGGCTATCCTTCGATCGCCGAACGGTACAACCGTCGAGAGAGTAGGGATGCACGAGCTGGCGCGTGTGGTCCGCGAACTGATCGTCGCGTCCGACAGCTATCGCCGGACCATGGCGGGCGGCATCGATCTGAGCACCACCGAGGCCGCCGTGCTCGGCCACCTCCTGCACGACGGTCCGCAGACACCCTCGGTGATCGCTGCGCGCGCCGGGCTCACCCCGGCCGCGGGCACCTCACTGCTCGACCGGCTCGCGCGGTACGGGCTCGTCGAGCGCCGGCCCCACCCACGGGACCGTCGGAGCCTGCTCGTCCATCTCACGCGCCGGGGGCACGCCGCCATCACCGCGATGTCCGCCATGTTCTCCGAGGACCTCCTTCAGGCCCTCGAGCGCTCCGATCCCCGTCTGGTCGAGGACCCCGAGCTCCGTCGCGCGGTCACGCACCTGGTCGGCGCGATGGCCGCCTCCCTGCGCGCGCGGGCCGGGGACGCCGCGGGGGTCCGCGCCGCGATCCTGGGCGAGATGTCGGCCTCGCACGAGACCGCCGACGGCGAGCACGGCCGCTGAGGCCCGGGACCGGGTCACACCGGCTCGTCGTGCACCGCGCGGCGCAGCAGCTCGACCATCTCCTCGTCCGGGAGCTGGCGGAAGTCGGCGTAGGATCCACCGACGCCGAAGAACTCCTCCGGGGTCTCGAGGCACACCAGTTCGTCGACCTCGTCGCGCACGCGGGGCGCGGCGTCCGGCGCGCACACCGGCGCGGCGAGCACGACCCGCGCCGCGCCCAGTTCCCGGGCCACCCGGCACGCGGCGCGGGCGGTCGCGCCGGTCGCGATCCCGTCGTCGACCAGCAGCGCCGTGCGCCCCACCAGGGACAGGCGGTCCCGCCCGGGACGGAATCGGCGGGCACGACGATCGATCTCGTCGCGCGCCCCCCGCTCGATCTCGGCGAGCTCGGCCTTGCCCACCTTCGCCCGGCGCACGAGCGACCGGTTCAGCACCAGGACGCCGCCCTCCCCGACCGCACCCATCGCGAGTTCGGGCTGGAGCGGCATCCCGAGCTTGCGCACGAGGATCACGTCGAGGGGGGCGTCGAGCGCCGCGGCGACCTCTGCCGCCACCGGGAACCCGCCGCGTGGCAGCGCGAGGACCACGAGGTCCTCCCCCCGCAGGTGCTGCAGCCGGCGGGCGAGCTGCCGGCCGGCTTCGGCACGATCACTGAAAGGCACGGGTCCGCCCCCCGTCGGGCGTCGCGGCGACCGGCGCGGCGACGCGGGAGAAGACGTCCTGCCCCATCCGGGTGGAGCACCACCCCGTGTGCTCGGGCCCCTCGGCGGTCAGCAGCCATGTGGCGTGCAGGAGGTCGGCCTCGGGGTCGTAGCGACCGCACCAGGTCGTGACCGAGTGCTGGTTGCCCGAGGCGTTGTTCCACACCACCACCCAGCCCACCGCGGCGTGCGCGTCCGCGGGCGGTGTCGCGTCGAAGCGGCCCGCGAGGGCGTAGCGCCCGGTGACGTGCCCGACGTTCGACTCGTAGTCGCCGTTCAACAGCCCGTCCGGCGTGGCGGCCAGGGTCATCGTGGACCCGAGCTCGTTGCGCCAGGTGCCTTCCGGTCCCATGTGCTCCTCCTCGGTGGCCGACGGCGGTGTACGGGGCCGCGTACGGCCGCGTACGGCGGTCTCCGACGGCGACCGTGGACGGCCTCGCGGGCCGGCCCCAGGTGCGATCGGCACCGGACGGGCGGGCCTTCCGGCCCGTCGAGGTGGTCGTCGAGGCCCTGTACGTCCCGGGCGCGGCACGCGCCCACTGGGCCCGGGCGGGTCCGCGCGGGCCCCGACGGGAGGTGCAGTGATGAGCTTTCTCGGCGTCGCCGTGGTCCGGCAGTACGAGCGCGGGGTGGTGTTCCGCTTCGGACGCCTGCGCGCGACCAGGGAACCGGGCCTCCGATTCATGATCCCGCTCGTGGACCGCATGCGGAAGGTGTCGCTGCGGACGGTGACCATGCCGATCCCGTCCCAGCAGGTGATCACCCGCGACAACGTGTCGATCAACGTGGCCGCGGTCGCCTACTTCCGCCGGGTCGACCCGGTGGCCTGCATCATCGCGATCGAGAACGTGCAGACCGCCATCGGCCAGATCGCCCAGACCACGGTGCGCAACGTCGTCGGACGGTCCTCGCTGGACGACGTGCTGTCGGACACCGAGACCCTCAACGAGTCGATCAAGGAGATCCTGGACCGGACCACCGAGCGCTGGGGCGTGCTCGTCGAGCTCGTCGAGCTCAAGGACATCGAGCTGCCCCAGTCGATGCAGCGGGCCATGGCCCGCGAGGCCGAGGCGGAGCGGGAGAAGCGCGGCAAGGTCATCGCCGCCGAAGGGGAGGCGCTCAGCGCCGGCAAGCTCGCCGAGGCCGCCGACGTCCTCGCCGCGCACCCGATCTCCCTGCAGCTGCGCAACCTGCAGGTCCTCGGTGAGATCGCCATCGAGCGCAACTCCACCATCGTCTTCCCCGCCCAGTTCCTCGACAGCGTCCGGGACCTGAGCGCGTTCGTGGCGCGCGAGGGGGGCCCCAGCGCCGACGCGCCCGCCGTCAACGGCCGGACGGCGGCGGGGGCGATGTCCTGAGCCGGGCCGCTACGACGCCCGGTCCGGACGGGTCTCCTCGACCGGACCGGGGGCGTCCGCCCCACCCTCGCTGTAGAGCCACCGCAGGGCCCCCGGTGGGGCGAAGGGGCGCCACCGGCCCTCCGGCTGCGCGAGGCGGTCGGCCACCGCCCACAGCACCGCCGGGTGCATGCCGAGCCCGAAGTGGCTGCCGAGCACCCCGATCGACTCGGCCTGCTCGCCGGGCGGCTCGACACAGGCCCGCCAGGAGACGATGCCGTCCCAGGGCGAGAACACCGAGGTGCACGGAACCGGGAGCGCCGGCCGGTCGACCTCCGGCGGGGGCATCGCCGCGGGCGCGACGTGTCGGGACGACACCGCCCGGTAGAGGCCCATCGCCCGGGTCTGCGCGGGGTGGGTCAGCCGGACCGGGCTGCCCAGGGTGATGACGGACCGGACCCACCCGGGCGCGCGTCGGGCCGCGTCGCGCGCGTAGAGACCACCGAGGCTCCAGCCGACGATGCTGACCCGGCGGGCGTACCGCTCGTGCAGCTCGGCGAGCCGCGCCGGCACGCCCTCCACCACCTCGGCGGTCGGACCGAGGTTGCGACCCAGGTGCCAGCCGTGCGCGCGGTAGCCCCGGTGGCGCAGGACGCGGCGCAGGACGCGGGTCGACGCGTCACCGGCGCCCAGGCCCGGCAGCACGAGGACGGGATGACCGTCGCCCAGGGGCGCGGCGCGCAGGACCGACCGGCCGAGCGCGGTGACCCCGGAGGCGCCGAGGGCGCGGCCGAGATCGGTGGCGAACAACGGCCACGACGGGGGCCTCTCGTGCGACCCCGGGGCACGGAACCCCGCGTCCAGCCCGGGGCGCCAGGGGGTCGGACCCTCGTCGTCGAGCAGTGCGGACATCGACCACCTCCGTCGCGTGGCCCCCCGCGAGCGGATCGTAATCAGGGCCGGGTCCCCCGGGGTAGACGGACCGGGCCGTTGGGACCTGTCCACGGGGCCCGATCCCGCCGACGGTGCGGACATGGACGACATCCCGATGGCGGCCGAGGACGGCCTGTGGCTGCGGATCGACCGCGCGACGAACGTGCTCGGCATCGTCTCGGTCCTGTGGACCGCCACCCCCGTCGAGCCCGTCGCCCTGCGCCGGGTCCTCTCCGAGCGCGTCGTCGACCCACACCCGGTCTTCCGGCACCGCCCCGTGCTCGACGGCGGGTGGTTGCCCGCGGGCACGTGGGAGGAGGACCCCGACTTCGACCTCGACCGCCACCTGCGTGTGGAGTCGCTGCCCCCCGGCCGGCCGGACGCGGCCCTGCAGGAGCGGGTCGGGCAGCTGCGCAGCACCCCGCTCGACCTCTCCCGGCCGCCCTGGTCGGTCCACCTCCTGCAGGGGCACGGCGAGGGCAGCGCCGTCGTGGTGCGCGCCCACCACGCCCTCGCCGACGGCGTGCGCATGATCCGGCTGCTGCTCGCCCTGCTCGATCCCCTGCCCGGTGCGTCCGCGGACGCGCGTCCCGTGGCCACCCACGGCATGGACGACGTCGTGGCGGACCTGCTCGACGGCCTGCGGCACCCCTGGCGCTCCCTGGGCGCGGGCCTGCGACTGACGGTGTCGGCGCTCAACACGGCCCTCGACACGGTCGAGATCCTCGGCTGGGTCAACCCACGCACGGCGTGGACGGGGCCGCCCGGTCGGGACAAGACGGCGGCCTGGAGCGAGGAGATCCCGCTCGACCTGCTCGCCGGACTGGCCCACGAGGACGGCGCGACCGTCAACGACGTGTGCCTGGCGCTGCTCGGCGGCGCCGTCGCCCGCGCCCACGAGTCCGAGCTCAACGGCCCGACCCCGTCGAACCTGGCCTGGATGGTGCCGGTGAACCTCGACCCCCTCGAGGCCGGGCCACCGGAGCGGCTGGGCAACCACTTCGCGCTCGTCCTCGTGGTCCTGCCGCTGCGGGGTCCGTTCCGTGCCCGCCTGGCCGAGGTGCACGCCCGCGTCGAGCGCATCCGGCACAGCTGGGAGCCGGCCCTCACCCACGGGCTCCAGCAGCTCATCGGCCGGGCTCCCGACCCGGTCGCGGGCGCGGTGAGCGACCACCTCGCGAACAAGGCGATCGGTGTCGTGACCAACGTGCCCGGGCCCCGCACGCGGATGGCGCTGGCCGGCGCGGAGGTCACCGGCATCGTCGGCTGGGCACCGTGCAGCGCCGACCAGGTGCTCACCGCCTGCATCGTCAGCTACGCCGGCGGGGTCCGGATCGGCTTCGGCGTCGACCGCTGCCGCGTCGGCGACGCCCGCGTCCTGGTGAGCGCTCTCCGCGAGGAGCTGGCCGCCGTCGTCCGCGACCACCGCCCGACCCACCGGAGCCCGGCCACGGGCTCCGCCACCACCCCTGCGAGGAGCACCCGATGAGCCTCAACCTGGCCGTCGTGCTGCGCGAGTCCGCGCGGCGCCACCCCCACCGGACCGCGATCATCGCCGACGAGCACCGGATGAGCTGGAGCGAGCTCGACGCCGCCGCGGACCGCCTGGCCGAGGGCCTGCGCCGGCAGGGCCTGCGGACCGGCGACGCGGTGGCGCTCCAGCTGCCGAACGTGCCGCAGTTCGCGGTCGCCTGGTTCGGCATCCTCAAGGCCGGCCTCGTCGCCGTGCCGATGAACGTGCTGTTCAAGGAGAGCGAGGTCGCCTACATCCTCGCCGATTCCGCCGCCCGGGCGCTGCTGACCTGGCAGGGCTGCGCGGAGGCCGCGGCCAAGGGCGCCGCGGAGGCCGGCGTCGACTCCGTGTTCGTGCTCGGTGAAGGACCGGGCCACCCGTTCGGCGAGCTCCTGGCCCACGCGCCCGACGACCCCGACGGCGTGCTCGCGCCCTGCGACCCCGGTGACGTGGCCGCCGTGGTCTACACCGCGGGGACGACCGGACGGCCCAAGGGCGCCGAGCTGACGCACTTCCAGCTGTTCATGAACGCCGACACGCCGGGACGCGTGTTCGGCATCCGGTCCGACGACGTGGTCCTCGTGGCGCTGCCGCTCTTCCACGTCTTCGCGCTCTCCAGCCAGCTCGACGTCTGCACGCGCTTCGGGGCCACGATGACGCTGGTCCCCCGGTTCGAGCCGGGCCGGGTCCTCGAGGTGATGGAGCGCGACCAGGTCACGGTGTTCGAGGGCGTCCCGACGATGTACGTCGCGCTGCTCGAGCACCCGGACCGCACCACCCGCGACCTGCGGGCGCTGCGCGTCGGCGTCTCGGGGGGCGCCCCTCTGCCCGCCGAGGTGCTGGACTCCGTCGAGCGCGCCCTCGGTCTCGTCGTGCTCGAGGGCTACGGGCTCTCCGAGACCGCGTCGACGACGACGTTCAACATCAGCGCCGAGGAACGGCGCGTCTACAGCGTCGGCAAGCCCATCTACGGGGTGGACCTGCAGATCCGCGATCCCGAAGGACACCGGCTCCCGCGCGGCCGCGACCACGTCGGCGAGATCGTCGTCCGCGGGGTCAACGTCATGCGGGGCTACCGCGGCCGGCCGGAGGCGACCGCCGAGGCGCTCGTCGACGGCTGGTTCCACACCGGCGACCTGGGCTACCTGGACGAGGACGGGTTCCTGTTCGTCGTCGGCCGGACCTCCGACCTCATCATCCGCGGCGGCTACAACGTCTATCCCCGCGAGGTCGAGGACGTCCTCTACACCCACCCCGCCGTCCGCGACGCCGCCGTGATCGGGGTCCCGGACCGGCGGCTCGGGCAGGAGGTCCACGCGGTCGTCGCGCTGCGCCCCGGCAGCACGGCCGACGAGCACGAGCTGATCTCCTACGTCCGGGAGCGGGTGGCGTCCTACAAGTACCCCCGGTCCGTCGAGTTCCGCGAGGAGCTGCCCGTCGGCGCCAGCGGCAAGATCCTCAAGCGGGCGCTGTGAACGCCGTCGCGATGAGCCCGCTCGACGCGGCCTTCCTCGAGCTCGAGGACGCCGAGCCGGAGGTCTCCATGGCGATCGCCTCGATCGCGGTCTTCGCCGGCCCGGTGCCGGGCTCCGACGAGTTCGCCGCGCACCTCGCCGGGCGGCTCCCGCTCATCCCCCGCTACCGGCAGAAGGTCCGGCGGGTGCCGCTCGACCTGGGCCCACCGGTGTGGGTCGACGATCCGCACTTCGTCCTCGAGCACCACCTGGTCCGGGTCGCCCTGCCCGCACCCGGCGGTGACGCCCAGCTGTGCGCGCTGATGGGGCGGGTCATGGCCACGCGCCTCGACCGTGACCGCCCGCTGTGGCGGTACTGGATCGTCGAGGGTCTGGCCGGGGACCGGTGGGCGCTGATCTCCCAGGTCCACCACTGCATGGTCGACGGGGTGTCGGGCACCGATCTCTACCGGGACGTCCTCGACCCCGGGCCGGTCCCCCGGCCCCCGGCCCCACCGGCGGCGGCCCCCGAACGGGAGCCGTCGAGGGCCGAGCTCATGCTGCTCGGCGCGCGGGGACTGCTCGCGCTCCCGGTGTCGGCGGTGCGCGGCGCCGGCGCGCTGCTGGCCCGTCCCCGCGAGGGCGGGCAGCGGCTCGCCGCGCTGGTCCGGGGTGGTACCGCCCTGCTCGGGAGCCTGCGGGCCGGGGCCCCGTCGTCGCTGACCGGGTCGCGCCACCGGCCCCGCCACTACGCCGTCGCCCGCGGCCGGGTCGCCGACGTCCGGGCGATCCGGCACCGGCACGGCGGGACCTTCAACGACGTGGTGCTCGCCGCGGTCACCGCGGGCTTCCGCGCGCTGCTGCTCGCCCGTGGTGAGGAGCCGACGCCCGATCTGGTGCGCACCCTGGTCCCGGTCTCGGTGCGGGCGCGGGGGGACGAGGGCGAGCGGGGCAACCAGGTCTCGCTGCTGCTACCGCGCCTGCCCGTGCACGTCGCCGACCCCCGCGAACGCCTCGCGCGGACCGTCGCGGAGCTGGAGTCGTGCAAGGCGGCGCACGAGGCCGAGGCGGGTGCGCTGCTGACCGAGCTCGCGCGCCTGGAGCCCTATCCGCTCGTCGCCCGGGGCGTGCGGTGGGCCTCCCGGTCGGACCAGCGCGCCGTCGTCACCGTGACCACCGACGTGCCGGGCCCGCGCGAGACGCTCTACGGACTCGGCCGCGAGCTCCTCGAGATCATCCCCTACGTCCCGATCGGCAGCACGGCCCAGATCGGGGTGTCGATCATGAGCTATCGCGACGGCCTGGCCATCGGGCTCACCGGGGACGAGTCCGTGGAGGACCTCGACGTGCTCGCCCGCGGGATCGAGTCGGAACTGGCACTGCTCTCGGGCGACCACGCCTGAGGGGGCGCGCGGGTCAGCGGGTCTTCTCGGACGTCACCCGGCCGGCCGGGCCGGCAGCGCGGTCAGTACCCGGGCCACGCCGTCGCCCCACGCGTCGATGCGGTCCCAGTCGCGGTAGTCCCCCGCGCCGTGGCTGGTGGCGAACATGAGCAGACGGCCGAGCAGCGACAGGTGCTCGTCGCGGACCACCCCGCTCACGACGAGGTGGTCGCGGAAGGACAGGCGGTCGGTGAACTCGGCGACGAGGGCCGCCGGCTGCAGGCCGGCCAGCAGGGTCAGCGGGAAACGCAGCGCGGCCGGCATCCCGACGCTGAACAGCCACACCGGCTTGGCCGCGAGCTCGGGCGCGTGCTCGGCGACGAAGGCGCGCGCCTCGGGGAGCCAGCGCTGGTCGTGCACCGCGCTGCCGAGGACGTAGGCGTCGTACCGCCCCGGATCGACGACGCGGGCGAGCTCCGACACGTCGGTGTCGAGCCCGTGTCCCCCCAGCCGCGCACCCAGGTGCTCGGCGATCTCGCGGGTGGAACCGTGGGCACTGGAGTACCCGACCAGGACCTTCACGACCGTGCCCCCTCGTCCTGGAGCGACCGCGGGGCGGGCACCTGGTCGCGGGCGAGAGCGTCCCGGACGCGCGCGAGGCGGGCGCCCGCCTCGTCGGCGATCGGGGCCAGCGCCTCGACGCCGCTCATCGCCACCATCGCCTGCGGATCGAGGATCTCCACGACGCTCTCCGCGCCGTCGGTGCGCACCGTCACCGTGCACGGCAGCAGGAGGCCGACGGAGCGGTCGATCTCGAGCGCCCGGTGGGCCAGGGCCGGGTTGCAGGCGCCGAGGATGACGTAGTCCTCGAACTCGACACCGAGCTTCGCAGCCATGGTCGCCCGCACGTCGATCTCGGTGAGCACGCCGAAGCCCTCGGCCGCCAGCGCCTCCCGCACGCGGGCGACGGTGTCGGCGTAGGGCAGTCCGAGCCGGATCTCCATGGTCGTTCCTCTCCTCACGACGCGGGTGGCGGGACGACCGCCACCGGACACTGCGCCCGCCGCAGCACCGACTGGCCGACGGACCCGAGGACCCGCTCGAGGCCCTGGCGCCGGTGGGAGCCGACCACGACCAGCCGGGCGTCGTCGGAGCGCGCGACGAGCGTCGGGACCGGCCGGCCCTCCGGCAGGACGCGGAGGACCTCCACGTCGGGGAACTTGCTGCTCCAGCCCGCAAGCCGCTCGCCGAGGAGCTCGGCCTCCGGGAGGTCGGGCATCCCCTCCGCCGCGGACGGCGAGACGTCGTCGTCCAGCATCGATCCCCACTCGGGGTCCTGGAGGTCCTGCCACACGTGGACGGCGACCAGGGGCACGCCCTCGCGGTCGGCGGCCGCGAAGGCGTAGCCGACCGCCGCCTCTCCGGACGGGGTGCCGTCGATGCCGACGACGACCGGATCGTCGGGCGAGGGAACGCGGGTGCCCCGCACGACCACGGTGGGGCACGTCGCACGGGCTGCCACCGCCGCGGAGACGGTGCCGAGGACCAGGCTTCCGATCGTGCCGCGGCCGCGGCTCCCGACGACGAGGAGCTCGGCATCGCGGCCCGCGTCCAGGAGGGCCTCGACGGGGTCGCCGCGCCGCACGTCGGCGGACACCACGAGCTCGGGGACGGCGCGCCGGGCCTCCTCGGCGGCGTCGCTCGCCAGGAACACCGACGACACGCCGTGCGCGGGCAGCACCGCCAGGACCTGCAACGGTCGCCGGCGCCGCGCGGCTTCCACGGTGGCCCAGGCGACGGCGCGGGCGGCTCCCGGCGATCCGTCGACGCCGACCACGACCGGTCGCCCGGTCACCGAGGCCCCCCGGTGGAGGCCGCGTGCCCGGCGAGGTCGTGGCGCCGGGCGCCGCGCGGGCTCCCGGCGGCGTCCCGCGGGACGAGGTCGGCCTGCGCGCACGCCGGAGGACAGGTCACCCGATCGTCGGTCACGCTCTCGATGCTGGTCCGACCCGGTGCGGAGCCCAGGGCCGTTCGGCTCCGGAGCGCCGGGCCCGAGGTCCCGGGGCGGACGGCGTCGCCGCCGAGGACGTCCGCCTCTGAGCCGTCCCGGGCGTGCGGTGCTGTGGTCGGCGGGTGATCGCGAACCAACAGGCACCCGTGCGCCCGAGGCAGGCGGCCCGTGCCGTGGGGTGGTGCGCCCTCGAGGTGGTGCGGCTCCTCATCGCGGGCCGCCTGCGCCTCCCCCGACGGTGGGTGGGAGCGAGCGTGCGCTTCGCCGACGGCAGCTCCTCGTGGATCTACCGGGAGACCGTGGTGGACGGCCGGGAGGCACGCGAACCGTGCACGCTGGTGGTCCGGTTCAGGCTGCGTGGCGTCCGGGGGATCGGTCACGCCCTGTTCCGGGCGGAGAGCCTGCTGAACACCCCGATGTTCGCGGGCTTCCCCGGTTTCGTGGCGAAGTGGTGGCTGGCGGCCGACGAGCACGGCGTCTACCGCGGCCTCTACGAGTGGGACGGTGCCGAGCGGGCCGAGCAGTACGCGCGCGCCCTCTGGTGGATCCTCGCCATGGTCAGCGTGCCCGGCTCGATCGGCTACACCGTGCTCGAGGGCCGCCACCGCGACGACCTGGTCTCGCCGGCGCCGCCGGCCGGCGGACCGTGGTGGCAGCCCGTCGCGGTGGCCTGACATGCCCGCCGACGTCCTGGTGGTCGGGGCCGGTCCCACCGGACTGGCGCTCGCCCTGCAGGCCCACGACCACGGCGCCCCGGTGCGCGTCGTCGAGCGCCGGGTCGGGCCGCGCCCGTCGCGCGCCCTCGTCGTGCACCCGAGGACCCTCGAAGGCCTGCGCCCCCTCGGCGTCGTGGCGGAGCTCGCCGCCCGCGCCGACCGCGATCCCCGGGCCCGGCTCCACCTGGGTTCGCACGAGATACCGGTCCGTCTCGGGGAGCTCGCGCTCGACGAGACCGAGTTCGGCCACCCGTGGCTGCTGCGCCAGCAGGACGTCGAGGACGTCCTCGCCGCCGCCGCCGCGGCGCGCGGGATCCGGGTCGAGCACGGCACCGAGCTGGTCGGGCTGGACCCGGGCGACGACGGGGCACGCGTGGCACTGGAGGGACCGGGAGGGCGGGAGGACACCACGGTCCACCGGGTGATCGGGTGCGACGGAGCCGGGGGCCCGGTCCGCGGATGGGCCGGCATCGGGAGCCGGGAGAGGCCCTACCGGCAGGAGATCGTCCTCGCCGACGTCGAGCTCGAGACCGACCTCGCGGCCGGTGTGTCCCACGTGTCCGCCGGATGGGCCGGGGTCGTGTTCGTGTTCGCCCTCGGGGAGCGGGCGAGCTGGCGCATCCTCGCCACCCGGGCAGCCGTCGAGGGCGGCGACGTCCCCGGACCCGAGGACCTCCAGCGGCTCCTCGCCGCCGCCGGGCTCACGGGACGGGTCACCGAGGTGGCCTGGTGCACCCGGCTCCGGCTGACGCGGCGGGTGGCCACGACGTATCGCCGCGGTCCGGTCCTCCTCGTCGGCGACGCCGCGCACACCCACTCCCCCGCCGCCGCCCAGGGCATGAACCTCGGCCTGCATGACGCTCTCAACCTCGGGTGGAAGCTGGGCCTCGCCCCCTCGAGCACCGACCCGGAGCGCCTCCTCGACTCCTACGACGAGGAGCGGCGTCCGGTCGCGACGATCTCCGCGGACCTCACCGACCTCGTCTTCTGGGCCGAGTCGTCCCCGACCGTGCTCGCAGGTCTCCTGCGCGGCGTGCTGGCGCCCCTGGGCGCCCCGCTCGTCCCCGCCCTCCTGCGATCGGGCCTCACGCGGCCCGGGATGCGGCTGCTGTCCGGTCTCAGCCTGGGTCTCCGACGCAGCTCCCTGTCCTGCGCGGAGGGCCGCGGGGGCCGCCTTCGTCCCGGCGACCGGTTGCCCGACCGGACCGTGGTCCACGACGGCGCCCGGGTCCGGCTCCACCACCTCGTCGCCCGGCCGGGCGTGCACGTCCTGCTCGGCCGGGACGCCCCCTGTCTCCCGCCCGACCTGGCCGGGGACCTGCTGACGGTCCAACGTCTCGACGACCGGCCGGGCTCCACCGTCCTCGCCGTGCGCCCCGATGGCTACGTCGGCTACAGCGGCCCGGGGACCGACCCCGCCCACCTCGGCCTCCGGGCCTGGGTCGACCGCATCGGCGCACATCCACGAGGAGATCACCGTGACGACCACGCCGGACACCGTTCCGAAGCCCATCACCCCCGGTGAGGAGATGGCGGCGCTGCGGCGCTTCCACCGCGACACCACCTGGACCGGCACGATCGCCGAAGGAGGCATGGGCCCGGGGACCCCGGCCATGACGGCCACCGGCTCGGGCACCCACCGTCTGATCCAGGACGGCCGGTGGGTGGTCGGCGACTACCGCCAGGACCAGTACCTGCTCGACGGCACCCCCGTGCTGAGCTGGGAGCTGCACTGGGTCGCGGGATGGGACCCCGCCCGCCACGAGTACCGCGCCACGCTCGCCGACTGCTACGGCCACGCCGAGGTCATGGCAGGACACATCGACGGCGACCGTCTCGTCTTCGAGTCCACCGGCGACCCCGTGGTCCGGATCCGGCTCACGTGGGTCCTGCAGGAGCCGGACGCGATCCTCTGGCGCAACGAGACCAGCGTCGGCGGCGGCGCGTGGTCGCTCGTGGAGGAGTACCGCTGCACTCCGCTACCCGGACCGGGCGGACACTCGGGCGCCAACCAGGCCGTCCGCACCTTCAACAAGCACGTGCTCAATCCCCTGATGCTCCGGCTGGCCGGCCGTCGGCACTGGTACGCGGCGCGGGTCGAGCACGTCGGACGCCGAACGCAGCGGGCCTACGCCACTCCGGTGGCCGCCCGTCCCGTGCCCGGCGGCTTCGCCCTCCCGCTGCCCTACGGCCGCGACACCGACTGGTGCCGCAACCTGCTGGCCGCGGGAGGCGGGGTCGTCACCTTCGACGGCGCCCGCCACGACGTCACCGCGCCGCGCATCGTGCCGGCCGACGAGGTCCGCGGGAGCTTCACCCCGTACTGGCAGCGGATGCTCGCCGGAGTCCCCGAGTTCGTGCTGGCGACGACGGTCCCCGCCCCGCGGGGAGCCGCCGGCGGGTGACGTCGCTGAGCAGCAGCACCCGGTTCTGGGCCCTCCGGGGTGGCCGGGCGCGACCAACGGCCCTGGGCGACCCACCACACCCGACCTCTACTCGACCTGCGCCCCGCGCGGGACGCACCACACCAGACCCAGGAGGTCGCTGTGAAGGTACGAGACATCATGAGCCACCCGGTGATCCGGATCGGACCCGACACCCCGGTCACCGACGCCGCAGCCCTGCTCGTCGAGCACGGCATCTCAGCACTGCCCGTCGTCGACGACACCCAGCGCCTCATCGGCATCCTCAGCGAAGCCGACCTCGTCGCCGGCCGCATCCCCGCCCACGGCGACCAGCAACCCCCACCCACCACCTCCCGGGCGGGCCAACTCATGACCGACTCACCCATCACCCGCGAGCCCGACAGCGACGTCGCCGACGTCGTCCACACCATGCTCGACCACCGGCTCCGCGCCATCCCGATCGTCGACCACGGCACCCTGGTCGGCATCATCTCCCGCCGCGACGTCCTACGCTGCGTCGCCCAGGGCGAACTCACCTCCGCCGACGTCTGGCGCCACCGATTCGGCCTCGTCGACCAGGACCGCGGCTAAGGACCCCGAACCGCTCAGGACCCCGAACCGACCCCCGCGCTCAGGGGGCCGCCCGGAGCGGCGTCGGCGCGGCCACCGACGGGGAGCCCAGCGGCTGGTGCACCGGGTGCGGCTCGACCCGTGCGTCGGGGCCGGGGAACACCAGGCTGCGATGGTCGTCGTCGAGCCACCGGACCCAGAACGGCGGCGTGCCGTCGGCGTGGGTGACCGCCACGATCTCCCCCTGACGGCGGGCCGACGCATCGGTCAGCCCCTCCACGATCAACCAGTTCCCGACCTGCGCCCTCATCTCGAGCCTCCTCGCCACGTGACCGTGTGGTCGTCCGAGGTCCCCACGCCGGCGGAGTGCGGACCAGGGCCGTCCGCACCGACCGGCCCGGGACCTCCGGCCGGAGCCGGGAGGACGAGCGGCACATGCCGGTCGTTCCGGCCGGTGGGCACGGTCGGCCGCGACAGGACCACAGCGCGAGGAGGAGAGCGGCATGGGCGACGCCGTCGTGCACTTCGAGATCGGGGGCGCCGACGGCGCTCGCTCCCGGGCGTTCTACACGGAGCTCTTCGGATGGTCGGTGGCGCCCGAGGCCCACGGCTACGGCGTCGTGTCCACCGGATCGTCGGACGGTATCGGCGGCGGCATCATGCAGACCCCGCCGGGTGTGTCGCCGTGGGTCACCGTGTACGTCGAGGTCGACGACCTGGAGAAGTCCCTGACCCGGGCCGAGGAGCTCGGAGGGCGGCGGGTGATGGGCCCCGCGCCGATCGGGGAGCTCGGCGACGTCGCGATGTTCACCGACCTCGACGGGAACGTCATCGGTCTCTTCGCCGGGGCGGAGAGGCGGGCACCGTGACCCCGACACGGCCGTGGGACGTCCTGTGTGTCGGCGACGTCGTCACCGACACCGCGATCGAGCTGATCCAGGACGCCAACACGATCACCTACGAGGGCGCCGACGGCCCGTGGCTCGCGATGCGCTCCGGCGCGAAGCTCCCGTTCGCCGGCCACCAGACCTTCGACGCTGCAGGGAACGCCTCCAACGCCGCGGTGGCGTGTACGCGCCTGGGCCTGCGGGCGGCCCTCGCCACCGACGTCGGCAAGGACGACACCGGCCGGCGCATCACCGAGCGCCTGCGCGAGCACGGCGTGGACACCGACCTCGTGCACGTCCACCCCGAGCAGCAGACCAACCACCACTTCGTGCTGCGCCACGGCGCGGAGCGCACGATCCTCGTGCGGCACCACGACTTCGCCTACCGGTGGACGGCCCCGTCGGCGTCAGGGGCGCCGCGCTGGGTCTACTTCAGCTCGCTGAGCGAGCACGCGGCCGCCTACCAGGACGAGATCGCCGACTGGCTCGGCGCCCATCCCGAGGTGCGGCTCGTCTTCCAGCCCGGCACGTTGCAGGTCCGGTCGGGGGTCGGTCCGCTCCGCGCCGTCTACCGACGGAGCGAGGTCGTGGTGATGAACCGTGAGGAGGCCGTGACCGTCACCGGCGGGGACCACGCCGACGTGCACGACCTCCTGGCCCGGCTCCACGCCGTCGGGCCGGCGAAGGTGGTCATCACCGACGGGCCGGACGGCGCGTACGCCTCCGACGGCGACGAGCACCTCTGGATGCCGACCTACCCCGACCCGGCGCCACCCGTCGAACGCACCGGCGCCGGCGACGCGTTCGCCGCGACGCTGGCCGCGGCGCTCATCCGCGGCGAGAGCTGGCGCGACGCCCTGCGATGGGCGCCGGTGAACAGCATGAACGTCGTCCAGCACGTCGGTGGCCAAGCGGGCCTGCTGCCCCTCGCCGAGCTCGAGGCGCGTCTGGCGCGCGCACCGGACTCGTACGAGCCCGTCCCCTTCTGACCCGGGGTGAGCCGGTCCGTACCGGCCCTCCCCCGTGCGACCTTCGGCCCTTCCGGCTTCCCGTCCCGGGTGCGGCACTGACGTCCTGCACGGTCACCGGGAGGCACGGATGGCGCGGGACGACACACGGACGGACAGGCGCGGGGTGCCGCTCGGCCGGATCGCCGGCATCCCCGTCGCCGCGCACTGGAGCGTGCTCGGGATCGTCGCCCTGATCGCGGTCGTCGTGGCGCGCAGCGAGATGCCGATGCTCGCGCCCGGGCACGGCCCGATCGCCTACGGGGCGGCGGGGCTGACGGTCGCGCTGCTCCTCATGGTCTCGTTGCTGGCGCACGAGGTGGCTCATGCGCTGGTCTCCCGGGCCCAGGGCCTCGAGGTCGAGAGCATCACGCTGTGGCTGCTCGGGGGCACGACCCGCCTGCGGGGGGACCCGGACCGACCGGGACCCGAGTTCCGGATGGCGGTGGTCGGGCCGCTGACCAGCGGCGCGCTCGCCGGCCTGTTCGCCCTCGGGGCCGGCCTCACGGCGGGCGGTCTGGTCGACGCGGTGCTCGTCGAGCTCGCGCTCGTCAACCTCGTCCTCGCGGTGTTCAACCTGCTGCCCGCGGCCCCGCTCGACGGAGGCCGGGTGCTGCAGGCGCTCCTGTGGGCGGCACGCGGGGACCGGTGGGGTGCCGGGATCGCCTCCGCCCGGGTCGGGCTGGGGCTCGGCGCCGTGCTCGTGGGTCTCGGGGTGGCGACCGGCCTCCTCGTGGACCTCAGCGGGTTGTGGCTGGCCCTCGTCGGGTGGTTCGTCGCCGCGGCCGCCGGGGACGAGGAGCGACGGGCGCGGCTCGGCAGGGCGCTGGACGGCATTCCCGTCGCGGCCGCCGCCACGCCGCCGCCCGTGCTGCTCGCGGCGGACGCCTCGCCCGGCGAGATCACCGCCGCCCTGGCCTCCCCGGCCGGGCGCACCGCGGGCGTGCTGTTGACCGGGGACGAGGGCGACCTCGTCGGCTACCTCCCGCCGGAGCCGGCACCGTCGCCACGGTCGGGCGACCCGCACGTCCTGCGCCGGCGCACCGTCCCGCCCTCGCGGCTGACGCGGGTGGGGCCGGACGACCGGCTCGCGCCGCTCCTCGGGCGCCTCGCCGAGCCGGGGAGCCGCCTGGTGGTGCTCAGCGGAGGGACGCCGGTCGGCACGGTGTCCGCAGCCGAGGTCGCGCAGGTCGCCGGCCGCGGCTCCGACCGCGTGGCACGACCGGTCGGCACGCCACGCCCGGGGACGCCGGGCGCCGCCCGGCCCGTTGCGGACGACGACGCCCCGCCTCCCCCGGGGTGGTGGTGGCACGGCGGTCCCCTCCCCGGCCGGGCGCCCGACCCCTCCGCGACGCCGCCGGGGCGCCCCGCCGCACCGTCCGTGTGACACCGGGGAGAGACGGCGGGGAGAGACGGCGGGGACGACGGAGACCGGAGGGCCCGACACGAGCGGCCCCCTGGCCCCTGGTCCGCGCTCGCCGGTGGGCCGACCCTCCGGACCATCGAGCCTCGATGTGCCTGGAGGAGACATGCCCGCCTGGAGCCCGGACTCCGACTCCGAGGAACCCGCCGCGACCACGGCTGCCGCGTCCGGCACGACCGTGGGGCCCGTGGTCCACGACGCGCGGAAGTGGTCCCGCGTCGGTGGACCGGCCGTGTCGGTCCCCTCGCCACGTCCCGAGGCCGCACCCGCGACGGAGCCTCCGGGCGACGTCGAGGAGGGCACCGACCCCGGGGCGATCCTGCGCATCGGCACGATGATCCGGCGTGTCCTGGAGGAGGTCCGCGACGCCCCGATGGACGATCCGGCCCGCGAACAGCTCCGGGAGATCCGGCGTCGCGCCGTCGACGAGCTCACCGCCCACCTCGGCCCGGAGCTGCGCCAGGAGCTGGAGGCCCTCGTCGTCCCGCTCCCGGCGGACGAGGTGCTCGGCGACGTGCAGCTGCGAATGGCCCAGGCCCAGCTGGTCGGCTGGATCGAGGGGCTGTTCCAGGGCGCGCAGATGGCGTTCGCCGCGGAGCAGGTGGCGGCGAGGTCGCAGCTGGAGCGACTGCGCCACGAGGCCACACAGGGCCGGCGGGACACGCCCCCCGGTTCGGCGGGGCAGTATCTCTGACCCGTCCGGATCTCCGGCCCGTCCGGCAGGACGCTCAGGACGGGCCGGCGGCAGCGAGGAACACGGCGGCACTCGCGACCGTGCGCAGACGGGGATAGTCGTCCTCGTCGATGCGGATCCCCGTCGATCGGGCGAGGTGCTCGACGAAGGCGAGGAAGTCCAGGGAGTCCAGTTCCAGGCGGTCGCGGACGTCGTCGGTGTCGGCGAGGGCGTCGAGCTCCGGGCCCGGTGCGATGCGGGCCAGGCTCGCCCGCACCACGGTGCGGGCGTGCTCGTCGGTGGTGGGGGCGGTCATGGCCACTCCTCGGGGTCGTGGAGAACGGTGTCGATGACGTGCAGGAACCGGCCGCCGACGATGCCGTCGGTGGCTCGGTGGTCGCCGGTGAGCGTGGCGACGACGGTCGGGCGCGTGCCCAGGAGATCGCCGTCGGCCCAGGGACGGCGGACGACGGCGCCGAACCCGACCAGGGCCACCTCTGGCGGGAAGATCAGGCCGTGGACCGAGTGCGCACCCGTCTCGCCGAGGTCCGTCACCGTGATGCTGGCCGGGGCCGTGTCGGACGAACGGAGTCGGCCGCTGCGGGCGCGCCCGGCGACCCCCCGCAACGACGCCATCAGCTCGGGCAACGGGAGCTCGTCCGCGGCCGGGATCGTGGGGACCAGCAGACCTCCCCCACGCAGCGACACCACCACGCCCAGGGCCACGGACGTGGCCGGCACGAAGGCGCCGTCCACCCAGTGGCCGTTCAGCTCGGGGACCTGGCGGGCGGCCCGTGCCGCGGCGTGCAGCAGCAGCACCGCGGGCACCATGCGGTCCGGGACCGGGGCGCGCCGATTCACCTCGCGCAACCGTTCCAGCACTGCGCCGATCTCCAGCACGGCGTCGACGTGATAGTGCGGGATCTCCCGCATCGATCGGGTCATCCGGGCCGCGATCGCCGCCCGCATCCGCTCGGAAGCACCCGCTCCGGCCGTCGCACCGGTCGGGGCCGTCGCCGGCGGCGGCTCCGGGGGCGACTCCGGGGGCGACTCCGGGGGCGGCGCGGCGGCGGGAGTCGGCTCGGGCGCAGGCGGGATGTCGCGGGCGCGGATCACCCCGTCGCCTCCGGGGGTCAGGCACTGCGGAGACGCCCCCCGCTCGACCGCCAGCCGGCGGGCGTACGGCGTGATCCGCAGGCGCGCCGGGCTCGGCGACGGCGGGGACGGGAGAGGGCGCGGGGGCGCCACCGCCGCCCGGACGTCGGCCCGGGTGACCGCTCCGCCGGGCCCGCTGCCGGGGACGGCCGCGAGGTCGAGCCCGAGTCGCTCCGCGAGCCTGCGCACGAGTGGCGTGGCCCGGGGCGAGGGCGCGGCGGGGGTCGGCGGGGCGTGCGCGACCTCCGGCGGCGGCGGGGCCGGGGTCGCCGCCGCCGGGGTCTCCGGGGGGACGGCCTCCGGCGACGGGCCGCCGGTCCCGTCGGGCGTGATCAGGGCGAGCGGCGCGCCCACCGGGACCGTCGTCCCCACCGGCACCAGCAGCCGCTCGACGACACCGTCCTCGAAGCACTCCACGTCGATGACCGATTTCTCGGTCTCCACGGCGGCCACGAGGTCACCGCGGTGGACCCGGTCCCCGGGCGACACCGTCCACTCGACGAGCGTCCCGGACTCCATGTCGGCCCCGAGGGAGGGCATGCGGAACTCACCCACGGCTCATCCCGTCGTCCGGTGGGCTGCGGCGACGACGTCCTCGACGGCCGGCCGCGCCGCGCGCTCCAGGTGCGCCGCGTAGGGCACCGGCGCCTCCGCGGAACACACCCGCTCGGGCGGGGCGTCCAGGTCGTAGAAGGCCTGCTCCGCGACGCGGGCCGCGACCTCGGCGGAGAGGCTCCCGCTGCGCCACCCCTCGTCGACGACCACGAGACGGTGGGTCCGGCGCACCGAACCGAGCACGGTGTCCGCGTCGAGCGGACGGAGGGACCGCAGGTCGACGACCTCGGCGCTGATCCCCTCGGTGTCGAGTCGTTCGGCCGCGGCCGCGGTCGTCGGCAGCATGCCCCCGTAGGTCACGAGCGAGACGTCGGTGCCGGGCCGACGCACGACGGCGCCGTCGAGCCCGACCGCGGCACCGTTGGTCTCCCCCTCGCTCGCGTACAGCCCGGCGTGCTCGAACAGCAGCACCGGATCGGGGCTCGCCAGGGCCGGGGCGAGCATGCCGCGGGCGTCGGCCACGGTGGCCGGGGCCACCACGCGCAGGCCCGGGATGTGGGCGTACCAGCCCTCGAGGCTGTGGGAGTGCTGGGCCGCGAGCTGACGACCGGCGCCCGTCGTCATCCGGATCACCAGGGGCACGGCGAGCTGCCCTCCCGACATGTGCGAGAGGGTCGCGGCGTTGTTGAGGATCTGGTCGAGCGCCAACAGGCTGAAGTTCACCGTCATGATCTCGACGATCGGGCGGAGTCCCCCGAGCGCCGCGCCGATCCCGGCGCCGACGAACGCCGACTCGGACAGCGGGGTGTCACGGACGCGGTCGGGCCCGAACTCCTCGAGCAGACCCAGGCTCACCGCGAAGCATCCGCCGTAGCGGCCGACGTCCTCCCCCATGAGGAACACCCGGTCGTCGGACCGCAGCGCCTCGGCCAGCGCCTCCCGCAGCGCCTCGCGGTAGGTCTGGCGCCGGAGGCTCACGACGGCTCCGAGTAGACGAACCGCTCCAGGTCCTCGACCGGTTCGATCGGAGCCGCCTCGGCGGCAAGCACGGCGTCCTCGATCTCCTCGTCCACCTGCGCGACGAGCCGGGTCCAGCGCTCGTCGTCCAGGCGCCCCTCGGCCACCAGGCGCTCCCGCAGCAGGTCCACCGGGTCGCGCTCCTTCCACCGCGTCACCTCGGCGCGCTCCCGGTAGCGATCGGAGTCGTACATCGAGTGGGCGCGGAAGCGGTACGTCCGCAGCTCGAGGAAGCACGGTCCGGCGCCGGCCCGGACGATCGCCGCGGCCCGCTCCGCGGCGAGGGCCACGGCCTCGACGTCCATGCCGTCCACCGGCCAGGCGGGCATCCCGTAGGCGGCAGCACGGAGGGCGAGATCGGTCTGCGCGTGCTCGCGCTCGAGCGCGGTGCCCATGGCGTACCGGTTGTTCTCGCAGCAGAAGATCACCGGCAGGTGCCACAGCGCCGCCAGGTTCAGGCACTCGTGGAACTCGCCCTCGGCGACGGCCCCGTCTCCGAACAGGCAGGCGGTGACGGCGGATCGCCCACGCATCGCGTCGGCGAGGGCGAGGCCGACCGCCACCGGCAGCCCGCCGCCGACGATGGCGTTGCCGCCGTAGAAGCGCCGACCGGCGTCGAACAGGTGCATCGAGCCGCCGCGACCCCGGCTGCAGCCGGTGACGCGGCCGAACATCTCGGCCAGCACCGAGGTCATCGGCAGGCCGCGGGCGAGGGCGTGCCCGTGCTCGCGGTACGTGGAGACCACGGCGTCCTCGTCGGCGAGCGCGCCCATCAGCCCGACGGCCACGGCCTCCTCGCCGATGCACAGGTGCATGAACCCCCGTATCCGCTCGGCGCTGTAGAGCTCGACGCAGCGCTCCTCGAAGCGGCGGATGCGCGCCATCGCGCGCAGCGGGCCCACCCGGGCGTCCTCGGGGAGCTCCTCGGCGTCCGGGAGCGGGTCGGGCGTGGTCTCCGGGGCGGTCGTCACGGCGTCTCCACGGTGGACAGGTCGCCCTCGGGCAGCCCGAGCTCGCGGGCCCTGAGCAGCCGCCGAAGGATCTTCCCGCTGCGGGTGTGGGGCAGGTCCGGGGCGACGGTGATCTCGCGCGGGGCGACGCTCCCGAGTCGGCGGCGCCCGAAGGCGAGCAGCTCGTCGTGCAGGGCGTCGTCGGGGGTCCATCCGGGGCGAAGGGTCACGAAGGCCTTGACCAGCTCGCCCGCCACGGGGTCGGGCGTGCCGATGACGGCCGCCTCGGCCACCGCGGGATGGGCCATCAGGGCGCTCTCCACCTCGAACGGGCCCACCAGGTGACCGGCGGTCTTGATGACGTCGTCGGCGCGACCTGCGAACCAGAACCACCCGTCCGCGTCCCGCCGGACGACGTCGCCGGTGAGGTACCAGCCGTCGGCGAACGACGCCGCGTAGCGCTCGTCCTCGTGCAGGTAGCCCCGGAACATCGAGGGCCAGCCGGCGCGCAGCGCCAGCTCGCCCTCGATGTCGGGTGCGGTCACCTCGCTGACGCCGGCGGGTCCGCGGAGAGCACGGCCGTCGGGGCCGCGCTCGAGCACGCCGGCCTCGATCCCGGGCATCGGGCGCCCCATCGAGCCGGGACGGACCTCCTCGGCGGCGTAGTTGCTGATCATGATCGCGCCGGTCTCGGTCTGCCACCAGTTGTCGTGCGCCGGGGTCCCGAGAACCTCGTACGACCAGCGGACGACCTCGGCGTTCAGGGGCTCGCCGACGCTCGCGACGTGCCGCAGCGCCGAGAGGTCGTGGCGCGCCACGGCCGCGGCACCGTGGCGGGCGAGCAGGCGCAGGGCGGTCGGCGCGGTGTACCAGACGGAGATGCGCTGTTCGGCGAGAGTCCGGTACCAGCGTTCGGCGTCGAAGTCGCGTTCGTCGACGAGCAGCGTCGCTCCGTGGGTGAGCGGCGCGATGGTCCCGTAGGACGTCCCGGTCACCCAGCCGGGGTCGGCCGTGCACCAGAAGACGTCGTCGGCGCCGAGGTCCAGGGCGTGGGCCGCCGTCGCGTGGTGGGCGACCACGGCCTCGTGCACGTGCACCGCGCCCTTGGGAGTGCCCGTGGTGCCGCTGGTGAAATGCAGCAACGCCACGTCCTCGGGGTCGGTGGGCGGGATGACGAACTCCTCGTCGGCACCCGCCAGCGCCGCCGCCAGCGAGGATGCGTCCGACTCCCCCGGCACGCCGTCGCCGGAGAGCAGCACGTGCTGCAGGGCCGGCAGCCCGTCGCGCACGGGCCGGACCCGCCGGTCGTGCAACCGGGGTGTGGTGACGAGGACGCGGCCCTCGCCGAGCCGGAGCCGTTGGGCGACCGGCTCCGGGCCGAAGGCGGAGAACAGCGGGGAGAGCACACAGCCGGCCTTGAGCGTCCCGAGTGCGACCACGTAGAGATCGAGGGTGCGCGGAAGGAGCGTGAAGACCCGGTCGCCGCGGCACATCCCGAGGCCCCGCAGGACGTCGGCGAAGCGGTTCGTCCGGCGGCGCAGCTCGGAGTAGGTGACCTCGACGGTCGCCCCGTTCCCGTCGACCACCCGGAGCGCCACCGCGTCCGGCCGGGTGGCGGCGTGCCGGTCCACCGCCTCGTGGGCGATGTTGAGGCCGCGGCCGTCGGGCAGACCGCTCATCTGCGCGCGTGCACCGGACCACGAGAACGTCCGGCGGGCCCGGGCGTAGTCGGGCATGCGCGCAGCCCGCCGTACCGCCTCGGACTTGGGAATCGCGCCGCGGTCCCCGCCGACCCGCGCGGCGGTCACGGCGCGCCCTCGGCCGACGCGTCGGTCTGCGGGCCGCGATCCACGGGGTCGCCGGTGGACCCCGCAGCGGGCTGGTGGGTCAACGCGGCGACGACCTCGGCCTCGCTCACGGGCGTGAAGTCGTCGTAGCTGTCCGCCACCGACCTGTGGCGGGGGGACCGCTCGAGCACGATCAGCTCGTCCGCCTCGGGACGCAGGGCGTCCACCGCCGACCGGGCGCAGGTCGGCACCGCAACGACCACTCGGAGCGCACCCCGGGCGCGGGCGACCCGGCACGCGACCCGGGCCGTGGACCCGGTGGCCACGCCGTCGTCGACGATCACCACCGTGCGCCCGGCGACCGGCTCGAGGTCCCGCACCGCCCGGTAGCGCCGGGTGGCCCGTTCCAGGAGTGGCCGCTCGCGACGCTCCAGCCCCTCGATCACGTCCACCCCGGCGTGCACGGCGCGGGCGACCCGCTCGTCGAGCACGAGGGCACCGCCCTCACCGATGGCCCCCAGCGCGAGCTCCGGCCGGAAGGGGACGCCGAGCTTCCGGACGACGAGGACGTCCAGCGGCGCATCGAGCGACGCGGCGACGGGTGCCGCGACGGGCACTCCGCCGCGCGGGAGACCGAGGACCACGACGTCCTGCCCGGCGAGATGGCCCAGCCGGCGGGCCAGGCGCCTCCCGGCGTCCGCACGGTCGGCGAACCTCACGGCCGCCCCCTCGTCCCACGCTCCGGTTCCCTCCGGGCCGGCGTGGCCGCCGGCGGAGTCTCCGCGCGTCGTCTGCTCGATCATGGTCTCTCCCGCCTCGCGATGCCGGCGGCGGCCGTCGCCGGTCGAACACTCCCGCCGCCCACTCGCTCCCGGCAGGACCACGGACCGAGCTGCGGCGTACCGCCCGGCACACACGCTCCGTCCGGCCGGCCCGGGGGCCGACCGGACGCGGCGTCAGCGCCCCGTACGCAGAGGCTCGTCCCAGGTCGTGATCAGGGCGTAGAGGACGATCACGTCGAGGGCGATCACGAGGATCGACCACACCGGCGCGGCGGCGACGAACGTCAGGTGCAGGATCGCGGAGAGCGCCACGAGGCCGACCGCCGTCCCGCGGGCCCAGCTCGGCGCGTCGCCCAGCAGGCTCGCTCCGACGATCGCGACGAGCGCGCCGAGTGCCAGGTGCACCCATCCCCATCCCGCCAGCGACAGCACGAACACTGCGCCGCCGACGGTGATGTAGTACGACGGGCTCAGCACGGCGACCAGGCCCTCGATCACGCCGAAGACACCGACGATCACCATCACGACGGCGCCGAAGCGCACCCATCCGGCCGCCCCACTCCATCCGGGTCCGGTCCGCATCGGAGCCGGACCCGTACCGGTACCCGGTGCCCCTCGGTTCTCCCTCGGATCGGTCTTCTGGTCGGTCATGACTTCTCCACCTCCCGGCGAGACGACGGAACTCGTCGAGTGGACCGTCCCGCCACCCCCCGGGGCCGGGCAGGGACCAACGGCCCCTCCGGGCGCGCCCACGGTCCCGGCTCGGCTCGACCCCGACGGGGACCGGTGGCGAGACGCCCGGCGGGTCGCTCGCGGGCCGCCCTCGCCGCAGAGATCCTTGGCCGCAGTTGCGACCCTCGGGTGATCGTCGGCGAGGGAGGGCCGACCTAGAGTTCCTCCGTCGCCGACGGCCCCGTGCTCCGGCGGCCGCCGGCCCGTCGGCTGCGCTCGCCTCCCCCCGTGAGAGCGGCCGGCGGTCCCGGTCGGCTCGCACCGCGCGGCGGGAGCCTCCCGGGGGCGCTGTCCTGCAGCCGCTGCCGGGCCAGCCTCTCGAGCAGTTCCGGCAGCGCTCCGGGTGGCGCCCCGTCGAGGTCGCGCCGGCACTGATCCACCGTGCGGGACACGACCGCGGCGCACTGGGCCGGGAACTCCGCGGAGAGGCGCGCCACGGCGGCGGCGGTGGCGCGGGCGGTGTCGTGGTGGCCGCCGTGCGCGGCGGTGCGGAGGGGTGCGCCCGGCGCGGGGCCGGGCGGGCGTCGAGAGGTCATCACGTCCTGTCGTGGTCCTTCCCGGGACGGCGCCGGTCGGTGGCGCCGTGGCGACCTCGTCACCGTGGACGGGCGCGAACCCGGGTCGGCAGGGTCGAACGTCCCGGGTGCGGGGAGGTGCGCCCCGGGCCGCGGCGGGCGTGCCGTGCGGCGGCGCGTGCGGACCGGGCCGGCCCCGACCCGGGTCCCGGCGCGGGCCGGGACCCGGCTCGGATCACCGTGCGGCGACCTCGGCACGCGCCTCGGCCCGTCGCACGGACCCGCCGCCGGGCGGGGGGACGATCGCGACGGGGCAGGGTGCCCGGTGCACCATCGCACGGCCCACCGAACCGAGAAGGAGTCCGGCGAACCCCCCGCGGCCACGCGACCCGACGACCAGGAGGCGCGCTCCGCGGGCGCGGTCGAGCAACGTCCGGGAGGGGTGGGAGCGCTCCACCACGGTGGACACCACGAGATCGGGGTGCGTCGCCGAGCGGCCGGCGAGCTGCTCGGCGAGCACCCGCCTCTCGTCGTCGACGATCGCGTCCCAGCCCAGCAGCGGCTCCGTCACCGGGTCGAAGAGCGGGTCCCACCACGTGTGGACCGCGACCAGCGAGCAGCTCGCGAGGTCCGCGGCCGCGACGGCGAAATCGATCGCGGCGTCGCTGGCCGGCGAGCCGTCGACCCCGACGACCACGGGTGCGCTGGGCTCGGTGGGCTCGTCGCCGCGGACCACGACGACCGGGCCCACGGCGTGGGCCGCCACCGACGAGGCGACCGACCCGACGAGCGTGCCGCCGAGTCCGCTGGAGCCCTGCTCACCCACCACGAGCAGGGCATCGTCCGCCCGCTCGAGCAGGGCCGCTGCGGCCGGGCCGTCCACGACCTCCTTCGTGACGGTCACCGACGGGGCCGCCTCGTGCGCCACCGCCACGGCCCGTGCGGCGATCTCGCGGGCGTGCTCGAGGAGATCCTGCTCGTAGCGGCGCCACAGCGAGGCGTCGGCGACGAGGGAGGCGTCGACCGCGCCGTAGGCGTGCACGACGTGCAGGTCCCGGCCTCGGGACGCGGCCGTGCGGGCGGCCCATCGGACGGCGCGCAGCGCCGACTCGGAGCCGTCGGCACCCACCACCACGGGCCGGCCCGTCCCGGCGTCGCCCGACATGTCAGCCATCAGGCGGCCGCGGCGTGGCGGGGAGCCCGCGTGCCGACGACGGCCCCGATGTGCACGTGGGCGAAGTCCTCGACGACACCGTCGTCGATCACCCGCCCGACGTGCACCCCTTCGAAGTCCCGGACGTCACCGGCGGCGTCCGCCCGACCGAACACCACTCCGCCGTGATCGGCCACCCTGCGTTCCGCGTCCATCGTGCTCTCCTGTCCTCGGCGGGCCTTCCTCGTCCGAGGCGAGGGTGGGTGGTGACGCCCGCCGGCGCCCGGGTCCTCCGGGCCCCGTCGGGCGGGCCGATGGTCGCTGCGTCCGCGCCACCTCCCGCACGCCCGGGCCGGGCCGCCGTCGGCGGCCCGGCCCGGGTGGCGGGACTCAGCCCTTCTCGATGGCGATGGTCGTGGGTTCCTCGCCCGCGGCCGGCTCGGGCATCGGGACACGGACCGTGAGGATCCCGTCCTTGTAGGACGCGGCCACCGCCGAGGGGTCCACACCGTCGGGCAGGGGCAGGCGGCGGGCGAAGGTGCCGTAGCGCAGCTCGTGCCGGTGGTAGCCCTTGTCCTCGGTGTCCTCCGCGACCCTGCGTTCGGCGCGGAGGTCGAGGATCCCGTCGGCGACGGTCAGGCTGAGGTCCTTGTCCGGGTCGATACCCGGCATCTCGGCCTTGATCATTAGGTCACCGTTCTCCCGGTACTCGTCGACCTTGATCACCTCCTCGGGGGCCCGCATCGCGGGCGGCTCCCACGCCCGCAGGGGAAGGGCGCGCATCCAGTCGTCGAACATCCGGTCGAACTGTCGGAAGACGTCGGCCGAGCTCGTGGGTGTCTGGCGTCGGATCAATGACATGTTCTCCACCTCCGGGCCCGACGTTCCGACCCGGCCCGATCCACCCCCAGGGTCGAAGGACCCGCGACCGGCGTCGTCCGGCCCTCCGGGCGCGGGGCGTGCGGCCGTGCCCTGCTGCCCGCGGCGCTCCGAGACTCGTGACCAGGACGAGCGGGGAGGACGCGGTGGACGAGGTCGACACCCGGGTCGTCGGGGACGCCGAGGGCACGCTGATCGCGGGGCGCTATCGGCTCGGCGGGCTCCGGGACGCCGACGGACGCCGACGCGTCCACCACGGGTGGGACACCCGGCTCCGCCGGGCCGTCGCCGTGCTCCTCGTCGACCGTGACACCTCCCACAGTGCTGCCGGTCCCGCGGCGACCGAACCGACGCTGCCCGTGACCCCGGCACACCTGCACCGACCGGGACTCGTCGAGCTCTACGACGGCGGGGTGCACGGCCGCGAGGTCTTCCTGGTGTGCCAGCTGGTGCCGGGACCGACACTCGCCACGCGCCTGGAGGAGCGACTCGATCCGACCGAGCTCGCCGGCCTCGTGAGCCGGGCGGCCGAGGCGCTCGGGCCCGTCCATCGGCACGGCGCGGCGCACGGCGCGCTGACCCCCGACCGGGTCCTCCTCGGCGGCGCCCGTCCCATGATCGCCGAGTGCGGGCTCGCCGAGCTGGTCGAGCGGTGGTCCGGCCTCCCCGGCGACGCCGCCTACCGGGCACCGGAGCAGGACGGCGGGCCGGCGCGGCCCTCCTCCGACGTGTACGCCCTCGGTCGGATGCTGCTCGAGGCCCGTCTGCGTTCCCCGTGGGGCCGCGAGGCGCGCGCGGTGCGCGCGATGGCGCGCGGGATGACGGCGCACGACCCGCGGGTCCGTCCGACGATCGACGAGGTGGCGGTGGGGCTCGCGTCCTGTCGTGACGGGGTCCGCCCGACGCCGCACGGCGCCGCGACGACCGCCCGCCTCGTGCGCGGAGCGGCGATCGCCGTGGCCGCGGGCGCGGTGGTGCTCGGCGCGACGACGGCGGCGGCGTTCGACCACGCTCCGGCCGACGGCGCGTCGGCCACCCTGGCTCCCCGCGAGCAGGATCCCCCCGCTGCGGCGGCCCCCTCGCCGGGTCGTCCCACGGGGCGCGAGCCGACCGTCCTCACCGGCGGGGTGTCCCCCGTCGCCTCCGCCGCGACGCACCGGGACCACGACCCCGGACGTCCTCCGGCGACCACCGCGTGGACGCCCGGACCGGACACGACGGAGCACACCACGGAGCACACCACGGAGCGCACGACGCCGACGAGCGCGCCGACCTCCACGCCGCCTACCGCGTCGCGCACACCGACGCCGACGCGGGCATCGTCGACCTCTCCCGAGCCGACCTCGTCCGAGCCGACCTCGTCCGAGCCGACCTCGTCCGAGCCGATCTCGTCCGAGCCGACCTCGTCCGAGCCGACCTCGTCGGAGACCACGGTGCCGGACTCCGGGACCACCGGGCCCGGCGACGGCACCGACGTGGTCACCGGGACGCGAGGATCGCGGTGAGCACACCGACACCGCTCGTCGCCCCGGCGCCGGGAACGGGAGGACGGGCGAGGTGTCCGCGGGGACCGGCCCGGAACGGCCGGGGCTTCCGGGGACGGGGGGCGACGCGGTGTGGTCCGACGGCGCGGGCGTGATCGTGGGCGTGGCCCCGGGAACCGGGCCACACCCCGAGATCGTGGAGGGCTACCGGGAGGCGCGACGCCGCGGTGTCGGGCTGCTCGCCCTCACCGCGTACGAGCCGCCCGACTTCTGGGCCGTCGTGCCCGGCTCGCCGCCACCGCCACCGCCACCGCCACCCACGGCGGCCACGCTGCGCGAGAGCGCCCTGGAGGCGCTGGTGGACACCGTGACGCGCGCGCTCACCGGGGCCGAGCCCGGGGACGTGGACAGGCGCGTGACGTGCGAGGTGGCCCCCGGAACCGCCCGGGGCGTCCTGGCGGAGGCGTCGACACGGGCGGAGCTGTTGGTGATCGGCACGGCGCGGCGGGCCGAGGCGCGGTACGCCGGGGCGCTCTCGGTGGCCGCGGACTGTCTGCGGCACGCGCGCTGCACCGTCCGCATCGTGCCGGTCGGCGTCACACCGGGCCGAGCGTGACGATCGTCCCGCGCCCGTCCGACCCCGCATCGCCGACGCGGGAGCCCTCCGGAGGAGCGGCGAGCAGGACCGGGACCGTCGCGTGCCGGCCGAGCCGGGTGGCCACGTCACCGAGCACGTGCCGGGTCAGGCCCGCCCCACGACGTCCCAGCACGATCATGGACGCGCCCTTCGCCTCGGCCACGGCCTCGAGGGCCCGGGCGGGCTGACCCGCGACCACCTCGATCGTCACGTGGCCTGCGGGTGCCGCGGGCCGGAACCACGCGGCGCGCTCGACGAGCGTCGCCCTGGCACGCACCCGGCGCGGGTCGTCCTGCGGACCGTCGGCCGCGTCGGGATCCACGACGCTCACCAGGACGACGCGCACCCGCGCGGTGTCGAACAACGTCGCGGCGAGGCGTACCGCCTGGTCCGCGCCGGCCGATCCGTCGACGCCGACCACGATCGACGTCCCGCTGCCGGGGGCCTGCTCGCTGGACTCGACGACCGCCACGGAGCGGTTCGCCCGCTCGGCGGCGATCGGGATGAACAGCGGGCCGAACACGGCGCCGAGGACGTACCAGCGCCAGTCGCGGTAGCCCTGCCGGCCCAGGAGGACGAGCGCCGCCAGCACCCCCGCGACGATCCACACGATGGCGCCGACGGTGAAGGTGGACATGCTGGCTCCTCAGAACGGGCGACGTGCGACCCCGGCCCCGCACCCTCGCGCCCACCCGCGCGGGGCGTCAGAGGCTCCGGTCCCGACCCTGGAGGGCCGTCCTTCCCCTCCCTGCGGCCCGGGCAGGGCTACGAGACCCGGGCGACACCGGTCGAACGCCTCTGCTGTCCTCCGGCGTGGGCGGACATCCTGGCCCGATGAACGAGGAGCCGTCGGGCCGCGCCGCACCCGCCGCCGCGAGCGGGCACACGGCCCGGGCCGAGGAGATCGCCCTGGTCGTCGCCGGCTACGACGGCTCGGAGGAGTCCGTCGAGGCCGTGCGCTGGGCCGCCTCGCTGGCCCGACCGACCGGGAGCGCCCTCCGGGTCGTGTGGGCCTGGAAGATCCGCGACGTCTGGGACACGGCGGTGGCCGCCGACGACCAGCCCACCGGCCCTCACCTGGCCGAGCTCGAGGGGGTCGCTCGGCTCCACCTCACCGGGGTCCTCACCGGTCTCCTGGGCCAGGACGCCGCGCACGTCGACGTCCACCTGCGCCAGGGGCCCGACTCGGCGGGCATCCTCCTCCACGCGGCCGCCGACGCGGACCTCCTCGTCGTGGGGTCCCGCGGACGCGGACGCGCCGCCTCGGCCGTCCTCGGTTCCGTGAGCGCCCGCTGCGTGCGCGAGTCGCCGGTCCCGGTGCTCGTGATCCCGCACCGCATGGTGCGGTCGGCGGCCGCGGGCCCCGAGCCGGTCGCCGTGGGCCGGCGACAGGAGCCGTGACCGGACGGCCGCCCGGTTCCCGTCAGGACCCTGACGCCGCGACCGGCCCCAGGGCCGGACGTCCGTAGGCGTTCGCGAAGGCGTCGTCGACGGCGCGGTCGCCGAGGCGGTGACCCAGCTCCACGAGCGCCCGCGCCGCGGCCATCTGCCGCCCGATGAGCGTGACCGAGGGATGGTGCGGCCACCGCACGGCCCGGCCCTCGACCGCCAGCACCTCCCCCGGGCCGAGGACGTCGTCGGGTGCGCTGTCGAGCACGGCACGGGCCCAGGTGGCGCTGCCGTTCTCGTCCTCGTGCTCGTCCTCGAAGGTCAGGGTGACCGTCCACGTCCTGGTCGTCGTCATGCAGTGACCCTCCTGCGGTCCGCCCGGAGAGGCACGGGGCCGCCGGACCGGGATCGGGGGGCCGGAGGTCCCGCCGGGCTCAGGGTCGCTCGCGGGCGGCGTCGAGCAGCACCCGGCGCTCGGCCCGCCCGACGGCCGCCCGCACACCGTCGACGGCGTGGGGGTCGACCGAGATCGCCGTGATACCGGCGCGCACCAGGATCTCGGCGAACTCCGGGCGACGGGTCGGCGCCTGGCCGCACAGGGAGGACGGAGCGCCGAGGCGGCGCGCCGTGGCGATGATCCGCTCGATGGCGTCGACGACGGCGGCGTCGCCCTCGTCGTAGACCTCGGCGCACCGGTCGCTGTCGCGGTCGACCCCGAGCACGAGCTGGGTGAGGTCGTTGCTGCCGATCGAGACCCCGTCGATGCCGCACCCGAGGTACTCGGGGAGCCGGAAGACGACCGAGGGCACCTCGGCGGTCAGCCACCGCTGCAGGCCGCGCTGCCGTCCGAGGGGACTCGCGTCGATCAGCTCGAGGCAGCCCTCGAGCTCCCATCGCGTGCGGACGAACGGCAGCATCACGTGCAGGCTCGGGTGCTGCTCGCGGACGCGGGCGAGAGCCCGCAGCTCCAGGGCGAACACCTCGGGCTCGCGCAGGTAGCGGTAGGCCCCGCGGAAGCCCAGCATCGGGTTGTTCTCGGACGGCTCGTGGCGCTCTCCCCCGGCCAGCCCGCGGAACTCGTTGCTGCGCAGGTCGGTGGTCCGGTACACGACGGGACGCGGCGCGAACGCAGCGGCGATGGTGCCCACCGACTCGGCCACGCGGTTGACGAAGCGCTCCTGCTCCCCGCGGGCCACTACCTCACGCGGATGCACGCCGTCGAGCGCGGCGGTCAGCAGGAACTCCGCGCGGAGCAGACCGACGCCGTCCACGTCCGGTCGGGCCGCGACTCGCGCGGCCGCCTCGGGCAGGGCGAGGTTCACGTGGATCTCGGTGCCGAGCGGCGTGGGAGCGCCCGCCGGCCCGGCTACGGGGGCGGAGGCCACGCCCGGCCGCACCGCGACCGCAGCGGAGGGCGTCGTCGCGACGGTGCCGCGGGACGTGCGATCGCCGTCGGTGATCTCCCCGGTGGCGCCGTCGACGGTGACGATCCGCCCGTCGGCGAGGATGTCCGTCGCCCGGCGGGTCCCGACGACGCACGGCAGGCCGAGCTCGCGCGCGGCGATCGCCGCGTGGCACGTCGCACCCCCGGTGTCGGTCACCACGCCCGCGGCGCGGCGCAGCGTCGGCAGCCAGTCCGGGTTGGTCAGCGGTGCGACGAGCAGCTCCCCCTGCTGCAGCGCCCCGCCCTCGTCGGGCGACCGCAGGACACGGACCGGGCCGGACACGCGACCCGGAGCAGCGGGGAGGCCGCGCAGCAGGACCTCGCCCGGGTCTCCGGCGGCCCGGTGACCCTCGAGCCCCGTGGTGATCGGGCGGGCCTGGAGCAGCCGGAGCCGGTCGCCCGCGTAGGCCCACTCGACGTCCTGCGGTCGTCCGTAGTGCTCCTCGACGCGGCGGGCGAGCGCGGCGACGTCCATGATCTCGGCGAGGGCGAGCACCGGGGCACCGCCGCGGTCCGGCTCCAGGGCGACGGTGAGGTCGGCCCCGTCGGGTCCGCGCACGACCGCATGGGTCTGCATCCCGACGCGCATCGAGCGCAGCCGCAGCCCGTCGGCCACGACCTCGTAGGTGTCCGGCTCGACGGCCCCGCTCACCACGACCTCGCCCTGGCCGAGAGCCGCCTCGATGAGCACGAGGTCGCGCTCGCCCGTGCGCGGATCGGCCGTGAACGCCACCCCGGCCCGGTCGGCGGCGACCATGGTCTGCACGACCACCGCGATCGCGGGCTCCGCGGTGAGGCCCCGCGCGGCCCGGTACGCCACCACGCGGGCACCGAACAGGGAGGCCCAGCAGTCGACGATGCGGGTCACCAGCTCGTCCGCGTCGCGGACGTTGGTGAAGGTGGAGTTCATCCCGGCGAAGGACGCCTCCGCGCCGTCCTCGCCCACGGCCGACGAGCGGACGGCGACGACGGGGGCGCCCAGGCGATCCCACGCGGCGCGGACGTGGTCGGCGAGCGCCGGGGGCATCCCCGCCCCGCGCACCTTCTCCGCCAGCGCGGTGCACAGCTCCGGCAGGCGCTCGGGCCCGGCGGTCAGCGCCTCCTCGTGACCGGTCGCGAGGGCGGCGCGGATGCCGGCGGCATCCATCGCCGACCGGTAGGACTCCGCCGGCAGGACGAACCCGTCGGGTACGGGGAACCCCGCGGCGATCAGCTCACCGAGGTGGGCGGCCTTGCCACCGACGTCCCCCGCGTCGCGGGCGCGCACCTCGGCGAGGGGCCGCACGGCGGTGGTCGGACGCTCGGTGGTGGTGGTCATGGGGCCTCCCGACCGGGTGGACGTGCACGGCGACGTCGGCCGACCGTCACCCGTCGTGCCCGCCTGCGCCCAGGGGCGGGCGGCCCCCCACCGCCGGGCGGAAGGTCCCGCCCGGTGAGCTGTCCGGTGGCCCTCACCCGGCGGTCGAGGGCGTCGAGCAGGAGCGTGACGATCACGCGGGTGCGCCCTCGTCCGAGTCGGGCACGCCGGGATCGGCGGTGTCCTCGCGCAGGAGCCGACGACGCAGGTGGTTGACGTCGCCGGCTCGGAGGCGGAGGGCTGCGGCGAGCTGATCGAGCATCTCGGCCAGCTCGTCGAGGTGGTCGATCGGCACGTCCTCGAGGGCCGTGTGGACGTCCTCCCGGAAGAGACGCCCCATGATCTCGGCGACGCGACGACCGCGCGGGGTCAGGTCGACGAGCGTGCTGCGTCGATCGGTCGGATGGGGACGCCGCGCCGCCAGGCCCCGCGTCTGCATCCGGTCGACGAGCGCCGTGCCTGCCGGCGCGCTCACTCCCAGTCGGGCGGCGAGCAGCGACACCGGAACGGGGCCCTGCCGGCCGAGATCCGCCAGCGTGAGCACCTCGCCGACCCCGAGCCCGAGCACGTCCGCGAAGGCCCGGCGGTAGGCGTCGACGGCCAGCACCAGGTCACGCATCCGGTCGGGCATGTCCGTCCGACTGGTGTCCACGGCACCTCCCACTCTCGACATCGGGCGGGCGGTCGGCGGGGCGACACGGGGAGCCGGGGCCGGAGCCGGAGCTACCGTGAGGCCCCGGAGCGCCCGCCCGGACCCGGGGGCACGATCGCCACCGGGCACGTCGCCCTCCGCACGAGGCCGGGGCGCGTCCGCGGGCGGCGATGCCGCAGCCGGCCGTGCTCCCCCACCCCGAGGACCACGAGCTCCGCGTCGCGGGCCTGGTCGGCCAGCACCCGGTCCGCGCGCTCCTCGGCGAGGACGACACGGACTCCGACCGGACGCTCCGAGCCCAGCTCGGGGACGTCCTCGTCGAGCAGCCGCACGTCCTTGCCCGCCCGCACCACCACCAGGGGAGCCCCGCGGGACACGGCCCGGACAGCGGCGAACCGCAGAGCGGCCCGACAGCCCTCCGTGCCGTCGTCCCCGACCACGACGGGGGCGTGACCCTCCGCCCTCTCGCGCGCCTGCGCGTCGCAGTGGTGGGGCACGAGGACGACCGGAATGGCGACCTCACCGGCGAGGCCCCGGGTGGTCCTGCCCAGGGCGAGCTCGCCGAGCCTGCCGAACCCGTCGCTGCCGAGGACGAGCAGGGAGGCGACGCGCGCCTGGGCCCGCAGCACCGCGACAGGATCGCTCTCGACGAGGTCCTCGACGATCGGGACGTCCGGGGCGACGTCGCGGGCGACGAGCCGCATGTCGCGCAGTTCCTGCCGGGCCAGGGAGAAGAGGCCCCGCTCGGCGTCGACGCCGACGAACGAGCGCCCCGGATAGCCCCCGCGGGGGACCACCAGCCCGTGCACCAGCCGGAGCGCGACGCCGCGGTCCCGGGCCTCGGCGGCGGCCCAGTGGACCGCGGCTCGGGCCCGTCCCCCGAGGGGCACGCCCACCACGACGTCGGCACCCGCCCGGGGCGTCGGTGCTGCTGGTGCGGGGGCGCCCACCGGCGCGGAGACCCTCGGATCCGACACGGCCCACCTCCTCGTCCTCACCGCAATGGTCACGACCCCCGGCGAGCGAGGGCCAGGGTCGGAAGGCCTGGTGACCCGGGTCGGCCGGCCGTCGTGCGCACCCGGAGGAGCGCGACGCCCGGGCCGTTCGGCCCTGACGAGATCCGCGCACCGCGCACAGCCTGCCGGTGTCCGTGCGATCCGAGGGAGACCACCATGACCACGACGAAGGACGCACTGCAGGCCTCTCCCCCGTCGGGGCCCGTGGCCTATCCGGTCCGGGTGCGTGGCGACCTGGACCCCGGGCTCTCGCGCTGGCTGTGGCTGCTCAAGTGGATCCTCGCCATCCCGCACTGGATCGTCCTGGCGTTCCTCTGGGTGGCGTTCGCCATGGTCACGGTGGTCGCGTTCGTCGCGATCCTCGTCACCGCCCGCTACCCGCGGGTGCTCTTCGACTTCGCGGTCGGGGTGCTGCGATGGTCCTGGCGCGTGGCGTTCTACACCAACGCCGCCTTCGGCACCGACCGCTACCCGCCCTTCTCCCTCCGGCCCGACCCCACCTACCCGGCGGACCTCGAGGTCGATGTCCCGGAGCACCTGTCGCGCGGCCTCGTGCTGGTCAAGTGGTGGCTGCTGGCGCTCCCCCACTACGTCGTGGTCGGGCTCCTGATCTCGAGTCCCTGGTGGATCTGGGAGGACCAGAACTACCAGTGGACGGTCGGGGCCGGCGGCCTGGTGGGGCTGCTGGCCCTCATCGGGATCGTCGTGCACGCCGTCAGCGGCACCTACCCGCGCGCCCTGTTCGACATGATCATCGGCTTCGACCGGTGGGTGCTGCGGGTGGCCGGCTACGTCACCCTCATGACCGACCGCTACCCGCCGTTCCAGCTCGACATGGGTCCGCGTGAGCCCGCCGACCGGCCCGTCGAGCGGCCCGTCGACCCCGACACGGCGCCGGCGCCCTCACCGGCGCCCGAACGGTCGGGATGGAGCGCGGGCCCGGTGGTCGCGCTCGCGCTCGGCGCCCTGCTGTGCCTGGGTGCCGTACCCCCGCTCGTCGGCGGGACGACCGGCCTCGCGGCCGACTCGACCGCGCGCGACGCCGCGGGCCTGCTGACGACGCCGCCGACGCGGCTGACCGACGCGGGGTACGCGCTGCGCTCCCCGGGGATGCTCCTCGAGGCGGCCGGCCCGGCGATGTACTCCCCGTACGCCGCTCTCGGCACGGTCCGGGTGCGGGCCACCGCCCTCGACCCCGGGCGTCCGGTGTTCGTGGGCGTCGCCCCCCGCGCGGACGTGGACCGCTACCTGGCCGGCGTGGCGTCGGGCACGGTCGTGGGTGACCGCGACGGCACCGGCACGGAGGACGGCCCGGTCGTCCTCGCCCAGCCCGGCGGCGCGCCGCCGGTGCCGCCCCAGGAGGCGGGCATCTGGACCACGTCGGTCTCCGGGCCGGGCGTGCAGTCGGTCGCGTGGCGTCCGGCGCCGGGCGACTGGACCCTCGTGGTCCTCCAGCCCGACGGGCGACCGGGCGTCGACGTGGCCGTCGACGTGGGCGCCACGGTGCCGGGTCTGCGGACGCTCGCCGTCGGGCTGCTGGTGGTCGGCGGGGTGCTCCTCGCCCTCGGCGCCACGATGGTGACGGCCGCGGTGTCCACGGCCCACCGCCGCCGCAGGACGGCCACCGGCGCGACCGCCTGAGGCGGACCCGGGTCACGCTCGCGCGGTCCGGGCCGTCGCCCCGCCGGCCGTCGCCGCGGCCGGCGGGGTGGTCGGGACGGGTACGACCAGCACCGGGCAGGGAGCGTGCAGCACGCAGCCCAGACCGACCGAACCCAGCGCGACGCTGCGGAACGCCCCGCGGCCCCGGTGTCCCACGACGAGGAGGTCCGCGTCGCGCGCGGCCTCGAGGAGCACCTCGGTCGGGTGGCCGGCGTGCGCCCGGACCTGCACGTCCACCCCGTGGTCGGGCTCGGTGGCCATCACCCGGTCGACCTGCGCGCGGGCCCGCCGGTCGAGCTCCGCCTGGAGCTCGCCCTCCTCGCCCAACGGCAGGTCGAGGTACTCCGCGAGCGTCAGACCGCGACGTTCCCAGGCCGAGACGACCTCGAGCCGCCCTCCGAGCCGGGCGGCTTCCCGGAGCGCTGTCCGCAGGGCCGCGTCCCCGTGCTCGGAGCCGTCGACCCCGACGACCACCAGCGGCATCTGCTCCGACATCCCGATCACCCTTCCGAGCTCCCGGCACGGCGGCGCCGGTCGGCCGGGAGATCCGACGGACCCGGCGACCCCAGCGTCGTCCGTGACGACGCCGTCGATCAGGGGCGAAGGCCCGCCCGACGGTCCCGCGACCCGGGGACCTAGGGCCCCCGACGCGACCTCGTGCTCGACGGAGCGGGGAGACTCGTGAGGACTCCCGGGACGACGATCACCGGGCAGTGGGCCCGGCGCAGACACCCGGCGGCCACCGACGTCATGGTGCGCGCGCCCTCGCCGTGGCCCACGACGAGGGCGGCGGCCTCGGCGGACTCCCGGACGAGCACGTCGACGGGACGGCCGGGCACGGCCCGGGTCTCGATCGCCATCGGGCCCTCCGCGACGAGCGGCGCGAGTGCGGGGTCGGACAGCACGTCGTCGACGAAGGCCCGCAGCGTCGCCTCCTCGGCCGCCCGGACCGCGGCCCGGTCGGGCACCGGGAGCAGGTCGCCTCCGGGCAACGCGGCGAGGGCCCCCCAGAAGTAGCCCACGGCGTCGTACGCCGTGACGACCGTCAGCCGGCCGCCGCACGCCGACGCTCGGCGTACGGCTTCGGCGAGGGCTCGTCGTGAGCTGGTCGAGCCGTTGACCCCGCACAGGACCTGCGGGGGATGGTCGGGGCGGCCGCGAGACACGGTCACGCCAGGACCGGCGCCGGCACCGGGTGCGGGACGCCGTGCGGCTGGGGCTCCCACCGCCGGAACGCGGCGTAGCCGCACCCGGCCGCCACGGCGACGGGCCAGCTCACCACACCCGTGACGGCGAGGGCGGCCACACCGAGGTAGATCGGCACGGGGTTCGCCGGAAGTCGCGCCCGGAGCCGGTCGATCACGACCGCGGAGCGGTACACGACACCGTCGAGGACGTCGCCGACCCGCTCGGGACCGGGACGGGGCTGCTCCGTCGTCTCCGTCGTCTCCGTCGTCTCCGTCGTCTCCGTCGTCTCCGCCGCGCTGCCGTCCGGGGCGAGGAGCTGGTGTGCCGTCATGACCACGAGCCTGGCCGCCCCGGCGAGGGCCCGTGAGGGTCGAAGGTCCCGAAGAGGTCCCGGCGATCGGGCCCGGTCAGTACTCCTCGGGCTTGACCTTGTTCGCGAGGACGGCGGCCTGCACCCGGCGTTGCATCCCCAGCTTCGCCAACAACGCCGACACGTAGTTCTTCACCGTCTTCTCCGCCAGGTACATCCGCTGGCCGATCTCCCGATTCGTCAGCCCCTCCCCGATGAAGCCCAGGACCTCCCGCTCCTTGACCGTCAGCTCCGCCAACGGATCCGGAGCCTCACTGCGCGACCGCAACCGACCCATGAGGGCACTCGCCGCCCGTCCGTCGAGCAAGGACCCTCCTGCCCCCACCTCTCGCACCGCGTTCACGATGTCGTTGCCCCGGACGTCCTTGATCACATAACCCGCGGCCCCCGCCAGGACCGCGTCGAACATCGCCTGCTCATCGGTGTACGAGGTCAACATCAGACAGGACAACTCCGGCATCCGGGACCGCAGCTCCCGGCACAGCTCGATCCCCGTGCCGTCCGGCAGACGCACGTCGAGCACCGCCACCTGTGGTCGCAACGCCGGGATCCGGCTGAGGGCCTCGGCCACCGACCCCGCCTCACCGACCACCTCGAGATCGTCGTGTCCGTCCAGCAGGTCTGCCACCCCCCGCCGGACCACCTCATGATCATCCACCAGGAACACCGTGGTCACGACACGCTCCTTCTCCTGCAGCTCGTCGGGTTCGGGGGGACGGACCGGGGCCGGCGTGAACGCGACGACATCCGTGATCGCGAGCATCGTCCCTCGCCGAGGCGACGGGCAGGGTCGAAGGTCCCGACGATCAGGAGTCGGCCGGCGGCGAGGACCCGGGCACGACCCGCACGGGACAGGGCGCGTGGAGCAGGCAGCCCAGCCCGACCGATCCGAGCAGCGCGCTGGCCACCGCCCCGCGGCCGCGGTGGCCCACGACCAGCTCGTCGGCACCCTCGGCCGCGTCGACCAGGACCTCGGCGGCCTGGCCGGGAAGCGCGAGGACATCGACCTCGGGACGCCGCAGGTGCTCCCCGCCGAGTTCGTAGGCGACGTCGGTGACCATCCCACGGACCGCGGCGAGCAACTCGGTCTCGATCTCGGCGCGGCTCGGGAGGGGCATGCCGGGAGTCGGGCCCAGCCGCCACTCGGGGGGCTCGTAGACCGCGACCACGTGCAGGCGGGCGCCTCGACGGGACGCGGAGCGCATCGCGTCGACCAGCGCCGCGCGCGAACCCGGCGACCCGTCGACCCCCACGACGACGGTCGGGCGGCCTCCCTCACGCGCGGGCACCCGAGCGCCGTCCTCCCGAACCTTCATGATCGCTCCCCGCGTCGCACCGGTATCGCTCCGGACGATCCGCCCTCGGCGCCCCCGACCCCAGGGCCGAACGTCTCTCCGGAGGTCCCGCGACCCGTGGCCCGTCCGCGCGAGCGCCTGAGGAGGACGACCAGCCCCGCTCCGGTGACCGCCGCCATCACGAGCGCCATGAGGGCGCCGGCGACGAGACCGACCAGAACGGCCACCGGGACCGACTGCCCGGGATGCCAGAGCGGCATCGCGACGGCGAGGAAGATCCCGAGGCCGAGCAGCCACGCGACGGCGGTGATGCCGATCCACGCCGCGGCGGGGTCCACGTGGCGGCGGAGCTCCGACCACTGGGCGACGCCGATCGTCAGGAGGACCAGGAGGCCCAGGGCGATCGCCGACACGATCAGCACGGGAACGGGCCAGGCGGCCGTGACCGTCGCCGTCGTCGACGGCAGGAGCGCGAGGAGATAGGCCAGGGCCGCGGCTCCCGCGGTCGCGAGGACCCAGCGGGTCACCGAGATCGCGGGGAGGGCGCTCCGGAGGACCAGGGCCTGCCCCGTGCCGAGCAGCGCTCCCTCCACCGCCCCGGCCGCGACCAGCAACGGGAGGGAGAGGACCACGGGGGATCCGACGGTCAGCACCCCGACGACCGCCGGCACCGCGAACCCGAGGATCTCCGCCAGGGCGACGACAGGGATCCACCGCCGCAGCAGAGCCCGTTCCCGGTGTTCCACGGGTCCTCCCGACGATCTCCCACGGGTCGTACCGCACGTCCCGCTCAGCCGGAACGTTGCCCGGGCCGGGCATCTCCGGCCCAGAGACCAAGGTCCGGTCCCCCGGGGTCCTCGGACCGGGACCGGCGGGCTCTCGGCGACCTCCCCCGTGACCTCCGGCCCTGGTGCGGGGAGCCCGGTCGCCGACAACGTCGCGCTCCATGTCGAGGACCGCGCCACCCGGGGAGGGGCTCGACGAGGTCGAGGCAGCCGCGCTCCTCGTGCGGGAGGGACCGAACGAGCTGCCGCGCCCCCGTCGACGCTCGGTCGTGAGGCGGGTGGGCGCGCAGCTGGTCGATCCTCTGGTCCTCGTGCTCGTCGGGGTCGCGGTGGTCACGATCGCGATCGGCGACCACACCGACGCGGCGGTCGTGCTGCTCGTCATCGTCGGCAACACGGCCGTCGGGGTGGTGCAGGAGATCCGGGCCGACCGCGCCGTCGAGGCCCTGGACCGACTCGGGGCCGCGAGGGCACGGGTCCGGCGCAGCGGGGTCGTGCGCACCGTCCCCGCCCGCGACGTCGTGCCCGGGGACGTGCTCGTGGTGGCGGCCGGCGACGTCCTCGCCGCGGACGGCACCGTGGTGTGGGGTGAGTCGTTGCAGCTCGACGAGGCCGCGATCACCGGCGAGTCGATGCCCGTGGAGTCGCACCGCCCCGGTACGGAGGTCCTCTCGGGCAGCGTCGTCATCCGGGGACGGGGCGAGATCGTCGTCGGGGCGACCGGACCGGCCTCCGCGATGGGTCGGATCGCCGAGGGCCTGGTGCGCACCCGGTCGCGCCGCACCCCGCTGCAGCGCCAGCTCGCCGTCCTGGGCCGTCGGCTGGCGCTCGTCATCGCGGTCGCGTGCGTCGTCGTGTTCGTCCTCGGGCTCGCCCGCGGCGAGCCCCCGGTGCTGATGCTCGTGGCCGCGCTGAGCCTCGCGGTGGCGGCCGTGCCCGAGTCGTTGCCGGTCGTGGTCACCCTCGGGCTCGCCCTCGGGGCCCGGCGCATGGCCGCGCGGCACGCGGTCGCCCGCAGCCTGCCGGCGGTCGAGACGCTCGGGGCGGTGACCCTGCTCGCGACGGACAAGACCGGGACGCTCACCGAGGGCAGGCTCCGGGTCGCCGAGACCTGGACCGACCCCGAGCAGGACGCCGACGACGAGCTCGCCCGGATGGCGGTGCTGGCCAACGACGCACCCGAGAACGGCCCGGACGGAGCCGACGTGTCCGGGCCGGGCGCGGATCCCATCGACGTCGCGCTCGTCGAGTGGGCCCGCGACCGCGGGATCGACGTGGCGGCCGTCCGGGCCCGCCACCCTCGCCTGGGTGCGCTGCCCTTCGACGCCGTCCGCCGGCGGATGACGACCTGGCACGGCGGCGGTGCGGAGTCGTTCCTGGTCGTCGGCAAGGGCGCGCCCGAGGCCGTGCTCCCCCCGCCCGGGATCTCGAGCCGGGCCGACCGGGCGCGCGACTGGGCGGAGGACGCGGCCGCGCGTGGGCTGCGGGTGCTCGTGGTGGCCGCCGCCGGTCGTAGGGCACTGCCCGAAGCCGCCGAGGTGGAGCAGGGTCTGGACGTCGTGGGCGTCGTGGCACTGCAGGACCTCCCCCGAGCCGCGGCTCGTGACGCCCTCGAAGGCTGTCACCGGGCGGGTATCCGGACCGTGGTGCTGACCGGCGACCACCCCGCCACGGCCGCCATCGTCGCGGGTCAGGTCGGGCTCACCGGCCGGGGCGGACGGCCCGCCCGGGTCGCCACGCCCGACGACGAGGCCGACCAACAGGCCGACGGGTCGTCCGACGACCGGGAGCGCGCGCTGCTCGACGCCGACGTCGTCGCGCGATGCCGACCCGAGCGCAAGCTCGACCTCATCGTCGGCTGGCAGGCCCGGGGCGAGGTCGTGGCGATGACCGGCGACGGGGTGAACGACGGACCCGCGCTCCGGCGGGCCGACGTCGGGGTGGCGATGGGCCGGCGCGGCACCGAGGTCGCGCGTCAGGCCGCCGACCTCGTGCTCGCCGACGACGACCTGGGCACCGTGGTGACGGCCGTCGACGAGGGGCGGCGCATCCACGCCAACGTGCGCCGCTTCCTCGCCTACGCCCTCGCGGGAGGGCTGGCCGAGGTCCTCGTGATGCTCGTGGGCCCGATGATCGGTGTGGCACTGCCGCTGCTCCCGGGGCAGATCCTCTGGATCAACCTCCTCACGCACGGCCTGCCCGGGGTCGCGTTCGGCACCGAGCCGTCCGAACCGGGTGTCATGGCGGCCGAGCCGCGACGGCCCGGCGCCTCCGTGCTCGCGGGCGGTCTCTGGCTCGCGGTGCTGGTGGTGGGGGCGTCGGTGGCCGCGCTGACCCTGGGCGCCATGCTCCTCGTCGGTGGGGACGACCCCCGCAGCGTCGCCTTCCTGGTGCTGGGCCTCGGCCAGCTCGGTGCGGCTGTCGGGCTGCGGGCCCGACGACCGCGGGGCGCGCGGCGGCACGGGCGGGACTGGTTGTCGATCGCCGTGGCCGCGGCCGTCCTCGCTCAGATCGCGGCGGTGACGGTGCCCCCGCTGATGACGCTGCTGCGTACGACGACACCCGCGTCCGCCAGCCTCGCCGTGGCCCTCGGCGGGGCTGTCATCGCGGGTCTCGTCGCCCGCCTGGTCGGCAGGCCCCGGGTGACGTAGAGCGTCCCTCGGGGCCCGCGCGTGACGGTCGCCCCGCGGCATCGCCGGCTCGCCTAGGCTCCGACCGTGCTGGTCCTGAGCCGAGAGACCGGTCAGGGCGTCCGGTCGGCCGACGGGAGCGTCGTCGGGCACCTGCGGGACCTCACCGCCCGGTTGGGAGCCGATCACCCGGTCGTCGCCCGGCTGGCGGTGGGCTCCCGACGACGGATCACCCACCTGGTGCCGTGGAGCGCAGTCGCCTCCTTCGAGCGTTCCGAGGTCCAGCTGCGCGATATCGGGCCGTGGGAGCGGTTCGTGATCGGGCACGGCGAGGACCCGCTGGAGGAGGACGAGCTCCTGCTCGTGCGTGACGTGCTGGACACCCAGATCGTCGACCTGGCCGGCCACCGGCTCTCGCGTGTGTCGGACGTACTGATGACCCGGCTACCCGACGGTCGGCTCGAGGTCGCCGCCGTCGAGGTCGGCAGCGGTGCGGTCGTCCGCCGCCTCGGGCTGCGGAGGCTCGGCGAGCGGCTGCCCCTGCGGGCCGTCGACTGGCGCGACCTGCATCTGACCTCCGCACGGGGTCACGACATCCACCTCGCGACGACGACGGCCGCCGTGCACCAGCTCGATGCGCACGGCCTCGCCGAACTGCTCACCCGGCTCGACGTCACGAGTGCCGCCGAGGTCGTCCAGGCGGTCGGACCCCGTCGGGCCGCCGGCGCGGTCGCCCGCGCCGACCCGGCCGTCGGCCGGCGCATCATGCTGGCGCTCGAACCGGCCGACGCCGCGAGCGTGATCGACGAGCTCCCCGCCGACGCCCATCAGCAGTACCGGACCGCGGTGAGCGCGCGGTCCCCGCTGCGCAGGCGCCGGTTCCGGCGGCTGCGGGGGTGGCGGCGGCACGGGCTGCCGACCGCCCGCGCCGCGCACCACCGTCCCGACCCGGAGGACGGCCGTGGCCGCGACCGGTGACCAGGCACCGGCCGGCGCCGTGCGCGCCGGCCGCCGAACCCGGCTCCTGGCGCTGGTCGCCGTCCTGGGACCCGGCCTGCTCGCCGGGCTGTCCGACGACGACCCGGCCGGCATCACCACCTACTCGGTCCTCGGCGCCCAGTACGGCTACCAGCTGCTCTGGGTGCTCCTGCTCTCCACGCTCGCCCTGATCGTGTTCCACAGCCTCGGCGCGCGGATGGGGGTGGTCACGGGTCAGGGGCTGATCGGGCTCATCCGCCAGCGCTACGGCGTCCGCGCCGGCGGGATCGCGCTCGTCGTTCTCGTCGTGGCCAACGTCGGCACCACCTGCGCCGAGTTCGCCGGCATCGCCGGAGGCTTCGAGCTGTTCGGCGTCAGCCGCTACGTCGCCGTGCCCGTCGCCGCCGTGGCGGTGACGGTGCTCATGAACCGCGGCAACTTCCACCGCGTCGAGCACATCCTGATCGGGCTGTCCGCCGTGTTCGTCGCCTACGTCGCTGCCGGGATCCTCGCCGGCCCCGACTGGGGACAGGCCTTCTACGGCCTGGTGGTCCCCACCATGCCCCTCACCCGCGACGCCGTGCTCATCGCCACCGCCACCGTGGGAACCACGCTGGCGCCGTGGGGGCTGAGCTTCATCCAGTCCTATGCGGTGGACAAGAAGCTCACCGTCGCCGACCTGCGCTACGAACGGATCGACGTCGCGACCGGCGCGGTGCTCACGGGAGTCATCGGCTTCTTCGTGGTGGTGGCCTGCGCCGCGACCCTGCACGTCCAGGGGGTCGCGATCAACGACGCCGCCGACGCCGCGGGCGCGCTCGAGCCCCTCGCGGGGAGCCTCGCGAGTGCCCTGTTCGCGATCGGGCTCATCGGGGCGGCCCTGCTCGCCGCGGCCGTCCTCCCGCTGTCCACGGCCTACTCGATCTGCGAGTACACCGGTTCCGAGGCCGCTCTCGACGACAGGTTCGCGGACGCCAAGCCGTTCTACCTCTCCTACGTCGTCGTGATCGGGGTGTCGGCGCTGATCGTGCTCCTCCCCGACGCGCCGTTGATCCCGATCCTCGTGCTCTCCCAGGTCCTCAACGCGGTCCTGCTGCTGCCCCTCCTGGTGTTCATGTACGGGATCGCCCGGGACCGCGACCTGATGGGCGACCACACCGCGAGCCGGCCCGCGGCCGCGCTCTACCTCGCCACCATCGCCTTCATCGCCCTGTGCGTCGGAGCGCTGTTCGTCCTCAACGTGGCGTAGCGGTGGGGCCAGCGAGGTGATCTGGAGGTTCCTGCGGTCGGACTCGAGGACCGTGGACGTGGCGAGGAGCCGTCGGGTCCTCCGCCGGGCGTGGACGCGCAGGACGCCCCCTGGTTCCCCTGGCCGTTCCGACTCTCGATCCTCAGGTGCAGCCCGTCGCGGATCAGCTCGCGCAGGAGATGATCGAGTCGGGGACCGAGGTCCTCCTGGAGGAGCACGAGACGATCCGAGGGACTCGCCCTCATGGCACGGGGTGGAGCTGCGTGGTCCATCGGTCGCTCCGGGACCGGGAGTCCGACCGGACCGCGAGCTCGGGCCCTTCGGCCCTGAGGTTCTGCCGACCTCGTGACGACCGTGTGGTCATGGTGCAGTGGAAGCGGGGTCGCCGGCCCGTGCTCGGCGTGCTGATCATCGTGATCACGGCGTTCGCCACCACGGCCTGCGGCGCGCCCGCCCCACCGACGACCTCGGCCGCGCCGACGGCAGGCGGCCTCGGCGTACCGATGCCGATGATGGGAGGGCCGCGCGTCGACGAGGCGAGCTACCTCGCCGAGATGATCCCCCACCACGAGGAAGCCGTCGCGGCCGCGACACAGCTCGCGCGATCCCCACGTCCCGAGATGCGCGCACTGGGGCAGCGGATCGTCGACACCCAGAGCGTCGAGATCCAGCAGATGACCGGATGGCTGGCGACGTGGTACCCCCGGCAGCCGCGACCCGAGTACCACCCGATGATGCGCGATCTCTCCGCGTTGTCCGGCGACGACCTCGACCGGGCGTTCCTCACCGACATGATCCCCCACCACATGAGCGCGGTGATGATGTCCCAACGTGTCCTGATCGCCGGCGGCCCCCTCCACCCCGAGATCGTCGGGTTCGCCAGCACGGTGCGCGACACACAGCGCAGCGAGATCGTCCTGATGCGCGGTTACCTGGCCAGCTGGTTCCCGACCTCGACCGGCCCCGGCGGAATGGGCCCCGGCGGGATGGGCCCCGGCGGGATGGGCCCCGGCGGTGGGTGGCCGCGGTAGCGGCCGGTCGGCGACGTCTCAGCCCTCTGCGGCGGCGTCCTCGAGCACCCCGACCGCGGTGAAGCGGACCGACTCACCGGAGTGCAGCGTCAGCACGCGGTCACCACACCCGACCCGGACGGGCCCGTAGGGTCCCGGCACCGCCGACACCTGCACCTCGCGCCCGGACACCACGACGTCCATCGGTCGGCCGCGGTACTGGAGGGAGAACTCCAGCCGGCCGAATCGGCGGGGCCAGTGGGGGTTGAACCAGAGCGCGTCGTGCCTGGTCTCGAGCCCGGCGAAGCACCGCTGCAGCAGATCGACACATCCGGCCATCGCGCCGAGGTGCACACCCTCCGCGGTCGTTCCGCCCTGCACGTCGGCGATGTCGCTCTGCAGCGCCTGCTCGAAGTGCTCGAGTGCCTGCGCCCGGTGCGCCCGGGCGAGGACCCACGAGTGCACGAGGGCGCTGAGGGTGGAGCCGTGCGCCGTGCGGGCGGCGTAGTACTCGATCGTGCGCGGGATGACCTCGGGCGGGAGCGCGTAGCCGAGGCCGGTGAGCAGCGAGCGGAGCTCGTCGGCGGAGAAGACGAAGAACAGCATGAGCACGTCCGCCTGCTTGGAGGCCTGGAACTCGTCCACCGAGCGGCCCTCCGCCTCCAGGATGCGATCCAGTCGTCGGATGTCGCCGTAGCGGGTCCGGTAGTCGTCCCAGTCCAGCTCCGGCAGATCCCGGTATCCCTCGAACTGGCTGATGATCCCGTCCGGCGCGATGGGGACGTACATGCGGCGTTCGACATCGCTCCAGCGCAGGAGCTCGGCCCGGGTGATGCCGAGGCGCTCGACGAGCTCGGTGCGTCGCGTGGTCGGCAGCACGGCGAGCACGTCGCGGGCCCGTCCCAGCAGCCAGACGGTCATGACGTTGGTGTAGGCGTTGTCGTCCAGCCCGGGGGTCTCGGAACCCGGGTAGCGGGTGCTGAACTCGTCCGGACCCATGACCCCGCGGATGCGGAAGCGGTCGCGAGCCGCGTCGTAGGTCGCGAGGCCCGCGAAGAAGCGGGCGATCTCGAGCATCGTCTCCGCCCCGTGGTCGGCGAGGAACTCGAGGTCGGCGGTGGCCTGGTAGTACTGCCAGAGGTTGTAGGCGACGGCCAGCCCGACGTGGCGTTGGAGGAAGCTGGTGTCCGGCATCCACCTCCCGGAGCGCGGGTTGAGGTGGACGCGCTGGCTCTCCTCCCGACCGTCGCTGCCGGACTGCCACGGGTACATCGCCCCGGCGTGGCCGGCAGCGCGGGCGGCCCGTCGCGCCGCGTCCAGCCGGCGGGTGCGGTAGCGCAGCAGCGCCCGGGCGAGCCCGGGCAGACGCAGGGTCAGCACCGGGAACACGAAGAGCTCGTCCCAGAACACGTGTCCGCGATAGGCCTCCCCGTGCAGGCCACGCGCCGGGATGCCCGCGTCGAGGTCGAGGTTGTGCTCCGTCAGGGTCTGCAGGACGTGGAAGAGGTTCAGGCGCAGGCTGCACAGCGTCTCGTCCGTCGTGGCCTCCTCGCCGTCGGTGAGGTCGAGTCGGAAGCGCTGCCACAACTGGTGCCACGCCAGCTCGTGGGTCTCCAGGAGCTCGTCGAAGGTCGGCGCCTCCGCCAGCGCGCCGACGGCGGCGGCGGTCGGCTCGGCCACCGCGGGGTCCCGCGAGGTCACCAGGGACACGATCTTCTCCACCGCGAGGGGCACGCCCCGGCGCAGCTCCGGTGCGAACTCGAGGCACACCGAGTCCGAGGCCTCACGCACGTCGGGGGCCGGGCTCCCGGCGCCGCTCCCGGGCACGACCGTGACCCGGGCGGCCTCGGCGACCAGCACCTGCGACCGGAGGGTCCGCGCCGCCAGGAAAACCGTGCCGGGCGCGGGGTGCCCGGTGCCGATCGTCTCGAGATGCCGGCCCGCCAGGTCGCGGTAGCGCTCCACCCCGGAGTTCGTCACGCAGCCGTCGAGCCCGGAGGCGATCCGGAGCCTGCCGTCCCAGTTCTCGGCCGTGAACACCGTGTGCAGTCCGGCCAGGTAGGGCTGCGCCATGTGCACGAAGCGTCGCTGCCGCATCGTCGTGCGACGACCCCTCGGATCGTCGAACCGCACCACGCGGATCAGCAGGCCGCGCCGCAGATCCAGCGCCACCCGGTGCTCCACGACATTCTGGGCGGACAGCTGGATCCACTCACCGTCCTCGATCGCGAACCGCAGGTCCGCCCAGTGGGGCAGGTTGACCAGGCTCTCGTTCTCGATGGTGACGCCGGCGATCTCGTCGCCGAGCCGGTTGTAGCAGCCGGCTGCGTAGGTGCCCGGGTAGTGCACACCGTCGGCCACCGACTCCGGGGCCGCCCCCCGCGTGGCGAAACGCCCGTTCCCGAGCGTGCCGAGCGCCTCGCGTCGGCCCTCGTCCGCGAGATCGATGCCGTGCCACTCCACGGTCCACGCGTCCGCCACCTCGCCGCCCCTCCCCCTCCGGCCCGTCGGTCCGTGCGATCAGCCCGAGAGGTCGGACACGACCTGCTCCGTCCGTTCCCGGAACATCCGCCAGCGGCGTTCGTTGTCGTGGACCAGCTCGGCGGACTGGCAGCACAGATCGGCGGCGCGGGCGATCACCTCGGCCGCCGACCTCATCCGGGCCGGGCTGACGCGGTCGGCGGCCAGGTCGGCTCTCAGCGCCTCCGGAGCGAGATCGACGTGGTCGAGCATCTCGGCGGCGCGCAGGAGGAGCGCGGCGATCACCGACTGCATGTGGGCGGCGAGCCAGTCGTTGGTGATGATTCGGTGCCGCTCCCCCATCACGTCGGACAGGGCATCGACCTCGAGCAGGGAGGCCGCGACCTCCCAGCTGCTCCGCATCGCGGCGGCCAGCCACTCCCCGCCCCGGGCGAAGCCCTCGGCATCGGTCCGGAGCTCCGCGATCATGGCTGTGATCTCGACGGGTCGGCCTCCGCCCTCCATGAACAACGCGCCGTCCAGGGCGATGGCGGCCTCGCTGTTGAGGTCGTCGGCCCCCTCGTACGGGTTCGCCGCGGATCGGGGCGTGGGTACGACGGTCGACCAGCGGTCGGCGAGCGCGTGCAGCATGCGCCCGTGACGCTGCAGACGCAGCGCCGTCTCGAGGGGCGAGGACGAGTAGAACCGCTCGTGCTGCCCGTGGGCGCGGGCGAGGTTGAGAATCGCCTCGAGGAGGGGCGAGGTCTCTCTCGAGGGCGTGGTCATCGCGACGGCTCGTTCCTGACGGGTGGCACGGACACCCCGATGGTGGGGGCGGCGCCGGCGGGTCGGGAGAGTCTTCCGGCCCGCGCCGAGGAGGTCGATCGGCGGCTCAGACCGTCAGCACGATCTTGCCCTGGATGTGCCCGCGCGCGGCACGTTCGTGGGCCTTCGCGGCGTCGGCGAGCGGGAAGGTGCTGTCGACGGCGACGCGGAGGGTCCCGTCGTCGAGGGAGCCCGCGAGTTCGGCCAGCTGGGCGCCGTTCGCGCGCACCTGGGTGGCCGAGGTCGTGACGCCGAGCGCGGCGACCTCGTCGGGGTCGTACTCGGCGGGGTAGAGCGGGAACAACGCGCCGCCGCGCTTGAGCGTGCGCAGGAACCGCCCGCTGTCGGGACCGCCGACGCAGTCGAGCACGAGATCGAGGTCGTGCGCGACGTCCTCGGGGCGGCGCGTGGTGTAGTCGATGAACTCGTCCGCACCGAGGTCCACCAGGAACGACTCGTGCGCGGCCGAGGCGACCGCGACGACGTGCGCGCCCCGGCTCTTCGCGAGCTGCACCGCGAGGTGCCCGACACCGCCTGCGGCGCCGTTGATCAGCACGGTCGTCGTGGAGTCCAGCGTCCTCGGTCGGTGCTGCGCGGCCTGGAAGGGCGAGGGGTGATCGTGGCCGAGCTCGATCAGGAACTGCCACGCGGTGAGGCCGGCCATCGGCGCTCCTGCAGCGTGCACGTGGTCCAGGCGCGCCGGCTTGCGCGCCAGATCCGCGGCCGGTGCGGCGACGTACTCGGCGTACGCCTTGCCGCCCTCCGGGGCGGGGAAGCGCAGGAGGCCGAAGACCTCGTCGCCGACGGCGACGTCGTCGACGTCGTCCGCAGTGGCCTCCACGACGCCCGACACGTCCGTCTTCGGGATCAGGGGCAGGTTCAGCGTCGGCCGCAGCTCGGCCGGCACGTCGGGCATGCCCTCGCGCAGGTACCAGTCGGGAGGGTTCACCCCCACGGCGTGGACGCGGACGAGCACCTCACCGGGTCCCGGCTCCGGAACGGGCACCTCGTCGGGGCCCAGCACCTCCGGGCCGCCGAACTCGTGGAGCCGGACCGCCGTCATCGTGGTCGTCGGCATCGCCACCTCTTCCCCGTCGGAGTACGACTATCGTGAGCGGAGCAGTGCCCCGAATATAAATGGGGGCAGTGCTCCGGTTGTCAAGGTGGGTAGATGCGGGCCGACGCCAGGAAGAACTACGACCACCTGCTCGACGTGGCGCGCGTCGTCGTGGCCGAGCAGGGCGCCGACGCGTCGCTGCGCGACGTCGCGCGACGGGCGGGGGTCGGGCTCGGCACGCTCTACCGGCACTTCCCGACCAGGGAAGCCCTGCTCGAGGCCCTGCTGCGCACGAGCTTCGACGAGCTGACGTCGCAGGCCTCCGCCCTCGAGGCCGCGAGCCCGCCACGCGAGGCCCTGCGGTCCTGGCTGCGCGACTGCGTCGCGTTCACCACCGCGTACCGGGGTGTGACCGAGCTGATGGTGGCGGCGATCGAGGATCCCGGCTCCGCGCTCCACTCCTCGTGCGTCGCGCTGCGCGCCGCCGGCACGCGGCTGCTCGTCCGCGCCCAGGCCGACGGCACCGCGCGCACCGAGCTCGACGGGACCGACCTGTTCGCGCTCGTCGCAGCCCTCGCCTGGCTCAGTGACCAACCGGCCCTCGCGCCCCGCGCCGATCACCTCTTCGACGTCGTGGCCCGCGCCGTCCTGACCTCCTGAGGGCGCGCGAGGGGCGTCCGCGGAGCGCCCTCCGGCAGACCGCTCTCGTCGCTCGTCACGTCGTCGGTCGACCGGGTCAGCGGTGCTCCGTGCTCTCGCGGCCCAGCTCCGCACCCACCCACGCGAGGAGCCGATCGCCCGGTGGTGCCCCGACCTGACGACCGACCACGCGCCCGGACCGCAGCAGCAGGAGCGTGGGGATGCTCCGGGCCTCGAAGCGGGCGGCGACGGAGGGCGCGGCGTCGACGTCGACCTTGACCACCTTGAGCTGCCCGGCGTACTCGCGCGCCGCGCGCTCCACGACCGGTGCGACCATGCGACACGGCCCGCACCAGGCGGCCCAGAGGTCCACCAGCACGGGCAGGCGAGCACCCTCGGCGATGTCGGCGAAGTCGCGGTCGTCGGCGTCCACGATCCAGGGCAGCGCGGCGCGGCAGTGACCACACCGTGGGCTGCCGGCTGCGGCCGGAGGGATGCGGTTGGCACGCCCGCACTGGGGGCACGACACGGGCAAGGACATGCTCGGAGCGTCCGTCGCCCCGCGGAGGCTGGGCCAGGGCCGTCCGGGCGTCCCGAGGCGGGCCCTTCGACGCGGGACCGGCCACCCGGGGCCGACGGCGACGGCGCCGAGCTCCCACGACGTCGTTCGAGCCGCCCGCGGCTCCCCTGACGTCCCGGTCCCCACCGGAGATCATCAGGGCGTGCCGACCGCCGGCGCCACCGAATCGCCACGCCGGACGTCGGCGACGGTGGCGTCGACGAAGAGGATCGGCGAGGTGCGGATGTTCCGGTCCTCGACGTCGAAGGACGGCCTGTTCTGCACCTGCAGGTGCAGGTGGGGCTCGCCCGAGTTGCCGGAGTCACCGACCTGGCCGATCACCTGGCCGCGCCGCACCTGCTCGCCGAGCCGGACGCGGACGCTGCCCTGCTGCAGATGTCCGTAGAGGACGTAGTGGCCGCCACCGATGTCGAGGACCAGGTGGTTGCCGGCCATGTCGTGCCGGGTGGCTCCACCGACCGGCAGGTCGGGGAGACCGTCCACGGCCTCGGTGATCCGTCCGTCCGAGACGGCGAGGACCGGTTGGGAGAAGATGGCGAAGTCCTCGAGGCGGCTCCCGTCTCCGCGGTGTGTCCTGTCGTCGACGACGCCGACGAAGTCGATGGCGTCACGCTGCACGGCGAGCGTCCAGTGGTTGTTGACCAACGCGCTCCGCCCCGCCGAGACGGCCTCCCATCGAACGGCCAGCGGAAGGCCGATCGCCACCGGATCGCGGGGCGCGGTCACGGTGCCGACGAGCTGGGCGACGAGGACCACCGAGCCGACCATGGCCAGCAGGTTGCTCATGAGCGATATCCGCTGCAGCGGGAAGGCGACCAGGACCACCGCGACGGCCAGGCCGACCCAGAACGCCGCGGTCACGAACGGCTCGGCACCGGGGAGGTAGGACCGCCAGACGAAGAACGTGCCGGGAAGTCCGGCGGCGGCCAGCACCGCGAGGAAGAGCCAGAGGTTCGCCGCCTGGAGCCCGAAGGGCCGCCGTGTCAGGCAGCCCGGCGGGCACGCGCCGGCACGGACGCGACGAACGACCATGACGACGGGCAGGACGACGGCGAACACGACCATCGCGATCACCGTCTCCCCCGCCTGGTAGGCGCGGGCGCCGGCGACGAGCCCCGTGACCCCGAGGATCAGCTCACGGTGCCCGACGACGGCCGATGTGGGGAACTCCCGCGTCTCGGCCAGGCGCGGGATCGCCACGCACACCGAGGCCAGAGCACTCAGCACGAGGGGTACGAACTCGAAGGACACCCTGCCGACCAGGAGATCCGCGCCCGACGCGACCGGCACGAAGGCGACCGTCGTGAGCGCGGCCAGAACGAGGTTGCGCGGGGTCGCGGCGACGCCGCGGTGCCGGTGACGTGCGTCCGACTCGACCGAGAGCATCACGAGCACGCCCAGGACGACCACGACGACGAAGGCCGGCAGATCGAGCACGCCGAGAGCGGTCACGACGAACCACGTCACCGCCAGCCCGCCCGCAAGCCACCGCGTCGACAAGCCGCACCTCCCTGGTCAGAGACGGGACGCTCCTGTATCGAGAGATCCCGGCGACCGTGTGGTCCGCTGAGGAGCCGCCCGTCCCTGCCTCTCGGAAGCGACCCTGTCGCGCCCGCACCGCCCGCCGCAGCCTGCGAAGGTCCCCTCACTCCGGACCGAAGGACCACAGCCGGACGCTCCGCCCGCTCCTCGCGGGATCGGACCGGAGCGACGGGCCCCACGACCGTCCGAGGCGAGGTCGCACGGCCCTGGGTCGAAGCCTGACCGGCAGGTGACGCTTCCCGTCATGAGATCGTCCACGGTCTACCGTGTCTGGCTCCCGAGTTGGCTGGGTCTGCTGCTGCTGGCCGTGCTCAACGGCACGGTCCGGGGCACGATCCTCCAGCCCCGGCTCGGCGAGGAGACCGCGCGCCGTGTCGCGACCGTCGTGCTGCTCGTGGCGTTGACCGCCTACGTACGCCGGCTGCAGCGACGTCACCCGATCCCGGACGCGCAGCACGCGTGGGTGGTCGGGATGTCCTGGGTCGTGATGACCCTGGGCTTCGAGTTCGGCTTCGGACGGCTGGTGGCCAAGCTGGCCTGGTCGGAGTTGCTGGCGGACTACGACGTGCGGGCCGGTCGCATCTGGGTTCTGGTGCCCCTGTGGACCGCCGTCGCTCCCGAGGTGATGCGCCGCCTCACGCTCCCGCAGGCGCCCCACGAGCCCGAGACACGATGACGCCCACGGTCGCGGTGCTCAGCTCGGCCGTCGGCGTGGCGTTGATCGCGATCGCACTGTTCGACGTCTTCGCCACCCTGTTCTCGCACCCGCGGCGGCACTCGCTGAGCCGGGCGGAGATCCGTGCGACGTGGTCGGTGTGTCATCACCTGCCCGGGTCGCGGACCCTGGCGCTCGCCGGCCCCCTCTCGTTCCTCGTCGTCGTGACGAGCTGGACGATGTTCCTGGGCTTCGGCTGGGCACTGGTGTACTGGCCGTGGATGCCCGAGGGCTTCCTGCTCGCGACGGAGCTCGGCGCCGCCGGCACGAGCCTGCTCGACGCTCTGTCCTTCTCGCTGGTCACCCTCAGCACGCTCGGCTACGGCGACGTCTCGCCCTCGCACGGGCTGCTGCGCGTGGCTGCGCCGCTCGAGGCCCTGCTCGGGCTGGGGCTGCTGACCGCGAGCGTGTCGTGGTTGCTCTCGATCTTCCCCGTGCTCTCCCGGCGCCGCGGCCTGGCCTACGAGATCCGCCTGCTGCAGGAGGTCGGGAACGACAGCGCCGACCCCGGCCCGCCGGAGCCGCTGCCTGCGAGCGTGTACGCCGACCTGACCTCGCGGCTGGTGGCCAGCGAGCGCGACCTGGTCACCTTCCCGATCACCTACTACTTCCACGACGACGACGTGCGGTTCGCGCTGCCAGCGGTGATGAGCCATCTGCTGGACCTCGCCGAGCTGGCCCGCCGACAGAGCACCTGCCCCGACGCCCACTTCCACGGCGGGCTGCTGCTGCGGGCGATCGACGATTTCGCCGCCGGCCTCGTCGGCCGCTTCGGGCTTCCTGGCGACTCGACGCGGGAGGTGCTCGAGGCCTACGCCCGCGACCACGTCGTCGGAGCCGTCGGGCCCGGGTAGCGTTCCCCGGGGCCTCGCCCTCCCGCCCGACCGGCCTCCGCAACCCGGAGGACCGGGGGGACGTGCTCGCTCAGCCTGTGGCGCGATGACGTCGCCGACGTGTCCCCACGACCGGCTCCAGCGCCACGGTCTCGGTCTCGGTGGCCTGTCGGATACCGGTGGGAGCGGGCCCCTCCCCCGCAGCATGGTTCCCCGTCACGGTTCGACGATCGCACGTGGGTCGCCGTGCCGGGCAGGCATCTCCGGGCCCTCGGTCGCGTCCCGACGGGCCCACCGGCCCTGCTCGACGGGGCTTCACAGTGGGGATCTGGTCTCCTCGGCCCGAGCGGCCGGGTTCGACGACAGGAGGAGATCCATGGCCACCACGACGCGGGGCCGGCGCGCCGGTACCCACGAACGCACCGATCCCGCAGCAGCGACGGCGGCGGGCACCTCGACCGAGACCGCCACCACCGCCACGGCGGAGAGCGCGACCGACACCGCACAGCCCGCACCGTCGGGCGGCATGTCCGGCGCCCTCGTCCGCGGTGCCCGTGCGGTCGTCGGCACGTTGAGCGCACCGGTCTCCGACAGCCTGCTCGGCCGGCGCCCGCGCGTGAGCACGATCGCGGTGGACGAGCGCGTCGAGGACGATGCCGTCGTCGTCGACGCTGAACTGCCCGGCTTCGCCCCCGGCGACATCACCGTCGCCGCTGAGGGCGGTCGGCTACTCCTGCACGCGGTGCGCGACGCCGGTCCGGAGAACGCTCGACCGGACACCGCCCGCCAGCGGCGCCGCGAGCGGCGGACGGGCACCTTCCACCGCGAGCTCGCCATCCCGCCGGACACCGACCCGTCGACGATCACCGCGTCCTACGCCGACGGCGTGCTGACCGTCCGCATGCCCCTGCCGGCGCCACGGACGCCGACTGAGCGCGTCGAGATCCCCGTGCGGCACGACGAGCGGGCCGCTGGCGGCGACACGGAGGGCGGGAGTCCGTCCTGAGCGCGACCCTCGAGCCGCGCGCCGTCGGGCGGTGAGGAGGCGGGCGCCGAGGAGGCGTCAGGGCCCGGGTGTCGTGGGCACCAGAGCGGTGAGACGGAACCGGAAGAACTCCCGTCGGCGGGCGCCGGGCCCATCGGGGTACCAGCCCACCGCACCGCTCGCGGGGACGATCGAGGTGCCGAAGCGCCTGATCGCGGACACCCGCCCGCCGAACGGGTGCGCACCCCAGCGGCCGGTGCCGCCGGGGTCGCCCCACCGCATCGTGCGGAAGGCCCGCAGGTGGCCGCTCTCGTCGAGGTGGAGATGGAGGTCCACCGGGGTCTCGCCGACCGCGAACCGCACGCGCAGGTGCCGGTCGTCGACGACGGTCCACACGACCTCCGGGGCCGGCAGAACAGCCGCGGGCGCCCAGATCGCCTCGGCACCGCAGCGTCCGGCGGCGCTGCGCGCGACGTCGGACCCCTCGACGTCGACCAGGGGCACCAGGCCCGCGAGGCTCCAGCGCATCCGACCTGCGCCGGCGCCTCCCGTGTCCGCGCCGCGGATCAGCCCACCGACCGTCGCCGACCAGCGGAAACTCTGTCGTGGAGCGAGCTCCTCCTCGGCGCGGAGCGGGAGCCAGAGCGGTCCGAGCCGCAGCCATCCCCGCATCCGCAGACGCACCGCGGGGACCACCGGCGCCCCCGGGAGAAGCGATCCCGCGAAGTAGCGCACCACTGCGGGCGGCACCCGGTCGCGCAGGTCGCAGGGCCAGAACACCGCCGGCCCGGGCTCGGGCGCGGCGGAGCCGGCGGTCGGGGGCGGGTCGGCGGGTGTCGCGGCCTGTGTCCCGGGGCCGAAAAGGTCGTCGAGGTCTCGCTTGGTGATCACCTGACGACCTCCTGCGTGTCATCCGCCCGCTGGGCGGTCTCCGAGCCGTCGACCCCGACGACGACCGAGCCGGCGCGGTCGACCACCAGGGCTCGGGGCATGGTCCACGTCCTCCGTCCTGCCACGATGACGGCGGAGCGGGCGGTGTCGACAGGGTCCAACGGGCCGGGGCGCCGGGACGATCGGGGCGGGTCAGCAGACCAGCGCACCTCGGGTCACGAGCCACCTCCGCGAGCGCCCGACGTCACAGCGCTCCCGCGTGCGGGTGCTGACCGAGGTGACGCGATCAAGCGTCCGGCCACCGCGGGTCCGTCCCCCCGCGGGCCGGGCACGACGGTCACCGCGCAGGGCGCCACCCGGATCAGCCGGAGCAGCCGACCGGGCGACCAGGCGCCGCCGACCGGAAGGACGAGCTCGTCGGCCCCGAGGTCGCGTGCGGCACCGATCACGGCTCGCGTCGGCTCCTGTGGCCAGGAGAGCACCTCGACCTCGGGCCCGCCCGCACCACGCGCATCGCCCCCGTCCCGGACCGCACCCGCCACCGGCGCCACCACCGCGAGCGACGCGTCCCGGACGGCCCGGACCTGCTCGTCGACCGTGGCGGACGGCCGGCGCCCCCGAGGCCAGTCGAGTCGCTCGGCCGCGGGGACGAATCCGACGACCACGACGACCCGGTCCCCGCCGCGGACATGGCGCAGCGCCTCGCGCACCGTGCCCTGCAGTGCCTCCCCGGCACAGGCGACCGGCACCGCGTCGACGCCGACCACGACGAGACGACCCCGCCGCGCGTCGACGCCCGAGCCGGCCGTGCCCGCCACCGAGATCGGGCATGACGCGTGGTGGAGCAGCTCGCGCAGGGTGCGGCCCGCCCTCGCCGGCCGACCGACCACGAGGGCGTCGTGGGCCGCCGCGAGGAGCACGTCCGCCGGGCGCCCGCGGCACCAGGACAGCGACACCGGCGGGGCGTCGGGCACACCCGTCGCTGCGGCGACGCGGCGGGCGAGGTGTCGCAGCGCCCCCGTCTCGCTCTCGACCACCGCAGGGTCGGTCCCGGCGGCGCACCCCGAGGTGATCCCGTCCGCGGCCCCGCCGGTGACCGCCCGGACGGCGTGCACCGCAGCACCCTCGCGCGCGGCACGATGCAATGCCCACTCCAGAGCCGCCAGGGACGCCTCGTCGTCCCCGAAGCCCACCGTGACCTGCGTCGTCGAACCCGTCATCGGTCCTCCTCGCCCGGGGGTACGACCGTGACCGGGCAGCGGCTCCGCAGGATGCAGCCGAGGGCCACGGGACCGGTCGGACGCCCGTGGACCGCGCCGCGTCCCCGGTGGCCGATGACCAGCAGATCCGCTCCGTCGGCGGTGTCGGCGAGCACGTCCGCGGGAGCTCCGGCGACGCCGACGACCTCGGTCGCCACATCGGGCACCGGGGCCGCCGCCGCGCGGCGGGCGGCGACCACCTGGTCCACCAGCTCCCGAGCACGCGCCGTCGCGCCCGGCCCCGGGTCGGGGATCGGAGGAAGCGGATCCAGGGCGAACAGCTCGGCCCCGTCGTGGGGCGGTGGGTGGGCGACGACCGCCCGGACCCCGGTGCGCCGCCGCGCGGCCTCTCCGAGGGCGTGGTGCAGCGCGGCGCGGGACCCGTCGGAGCCGTCGACCCCGACCACGACCGCGGGGCCCTCGACCCGGGTCACGGGGCGGCCGCCGGCGCCGTGGTCCCCGGGACCGGTGCTCCGGAGGGCATCGCCCGGACGACCGTCACCGGACACGGGGCATGCAGGACACAGCCGAGGCCCACCGATCCGAGAAGGGCCGAACGGATCGGCCCACGGCCGCGGTGGCCCACCACCAGCAGATCGGCCTCCCGGGCGGCGTGCACCAGCGCCCAGGTCGGGCGCCCGAGTCGGGCCCGTACCTCGACGGGCACCCGATCCGCGTCCGTGGCCCCGGCCAGGAGCTCGTCGATGTGCGCCCGGACGCGCCGCTCGGTCGACTCGCGCACCGCCTCCGGGTTCACGGGGAGCGACTCGACGTCACCTGCCGCGAGCACGGGGCTGTCCGCGGCCGCCACCGCCAGCACCCGACCGTTCCGCCGGTGGGCCTCCTGCACGGCATGCCGCAGCGCGGCGTCGGCGTCGCGCGACCCGTCCACCCCCACGACCACCACGGGACGTCCGTCCTCGTTCATTCCGCTCTCTTCTCGACTCCTCGTGGTGGCCCCGGCGCGTACGACGACCGGTCACGTCCCTCCGCCTCGGTCCGGCCCTGCGCCGCCCGGCCACGGTCGAGGGATTCCGGCAACCACACGCCGCGTTCGAGGAGGTCGAGGACCAGGAGGACGGCCATGAGCATGGGGGCCAGGAGCGCCGGGACCCAGAGCCAGGCGATCACGAGACGTTCAGGCTCCCTGCGGAAGGTCCGCCGAGGTGGCGCGCTCGACCGACGAGGCCAACCAGGCGGCGGCCTCGTCGAGGGCGTCGTTGCCGAACACGCGCATCGGGAAGGGCACCAGGAGCCCCGCGAGGTGGACGAGCTCGGCGACCCAGTGGATGTCGCTCACGAGGGCGTACCCCTCGATCTCGTGCCACAGGCCGGGATGCCGCATCCACGTCCCGGCCTTCTCCCACACCGCGCCCGCGGTGAAGCCCTCGTACTCCGGGCCGAGCTGCAGCAGGACGCGCAGACGTCGGCCGTCCGCGCGGGCCTCCTCGAGCATCGACTCGACCACGCTCGCGTAGTCCTCGGCGGTGATCGTCCCGACGGCCTTGATCGCCACGATGCCCTCGGGCATGTCCGGGATCGTCTCCAGCATCGTCTCCTCCTCCGATCGGTCCTGCTGTGGGATCGCGCGTCGGGTAGCGGCGACGGCAGCCGCGGGGACCGGCGTCAGGGGCGGACGTTCGCCCGGTGGTCCCGGGGTCCGGGGATCTCGGCCCCGGAGCGTGCGTCGCCGGCCGCCGGAACGACCTCGTCCTCGGCCGCGGCCCAGCCGATCGCCACGTCGAGGTCGTCGTAGGGAAATCGACGGACCTCCGGGTGCAGGGCCACGTCGGCGACGGCCGCGCCCGCAGCGGGCAGGACGCCGTCGACGGCGAGTGCGAGGCGCCGGAGGCGGTACTCGTGCCCCGCCACGAAGCCGAGGTGATGCCACAGCGCCGGGAGGTTCGCCCAGCCCGGGACCCGAGGGGCGTGCACGACCAGGCCGCGGAGCTCGCGCACGGACCGCAGCTCGTCGTCGACGGCGGCCGCGAGCGCATCGATGTCCTCGGTACGCAGCGCGCGGTCGACCTCCACGACGACCACCCCGGTCCCGGGGTAGGTCCGGGTGTGGATGCGGGGACCTTCGTGGAGACCCAGGAGCCACGCGACGGCCTCGTCCCGCTGCCGGGTGCCGAACACGCGCAGCGGATACGGCACCGCGAAGGCCGCGACGCGGCACGCCACCCGCATCCACACGAGGTCGGTCACCACGGCGAAGGCCGCGAAGCGTCCGATGGCGCGGGCGCCCAGCCGCAGGTCCTCCCAGAGCGCGGCGGGTGTCACCCCCGCGTAGTCGTCGTCGATCTGGCAGAGGACCCGGAGCCGTCGGTCGGCGCGCTCGGCCTCCTGCAGCAGCGGCAGCACGACGGCGTCGTACTCCTGCCGGGTGAGCAGACCGCCGGCCCGGACGCCGTCGATCTCGGGCGGGACATCGGACAGCTTCTCGATCATGTTTCCTCCGTCGGCCTCGATCGCCCTCCGTCAGCGGGCCGCGACGGGGCCGGGCCGCAGCCGGCCGGCGACGAGCAGCGTCACGCCCTCGATGACGATCTGGATTCCGAGCAGGAGGCCCAGCAGGGACGGGACGGCGATGGTCAGGTTGAAGAGCACGACCAGACCCAGAATGATCGACAGGATCCCGCTGACGATCAGCAGGGAACGGGCCTGTGGCACCTGGGCCCCGGCGAACAGCCGGGTCACGCCCACGACGAGGAACAGCGTGCCCGCCAGGAACGTGAGCGCCGCGGCCCCCGCCAGCGGGTCGCGGACGATGATCACGCCGAGCACGATGAGCACTGCCCCGCCGAGCGCTGCGGACCAGGAGACGCCGGAGTCGCGGCGGACGAAGGCGCCCACCAGCGTCACCACACCCGATCCGATCGCGATCCAGCCCAGGAACAGCACGGACAGGATCGTCGCGATCACCGCGTTGCCCAGCACCAACAACCCGGCCAGCAGCAACAGGATCCCGAGCGCGACGTCCCAGCCGGTCCTGCGTCGTTCCATGACGGTCGCCATGACCATCTCCTTCCGCTCCGTGGCGGAGACGATGCTGGGGGGCGGGTGGTCCCGGTAGGGACCTTCGGACCCGCTCGTGAGGGGGCGTCGGTCCCCCACGACCGGCAGGACGGCGTCGGCCGCGGGTCCGCAGCGGTGAAGGGCCGTTCCGACCGGGCCGGAAGGCCCGGTCCCTCGGGCCCGAGAGCCTCTCGCCACCCCGTGTCGACCCGGCGCTCGATGGCGGTCAGGCGCGTGCGCGGCGCTGGTTCGGAGCCGGAGAGGATGGTGTCGATGTTCGAGTCGGCCCTGCACGAAGGGATCACCCGGGCACAGGAAGGGTTGCGGCGGGCCCGCCGCGAGGACCTCCCCCACGAGGTGACCGCCTACGCCGCGCGCCTCCTGGACCTGGTGGACCGGGCTCGTGAGAACGGGATCGACACCACGGCCTGGGTGGACCCGGAGCTCATGGCCGCCGCACAGGCGTCAGCCGGAGACACCTGAACGTCCGGACCGGAAAGCCACAGCGGCGGGCGGCGCTACTCGCCGAAGGCCACCCGGACGTCGTCGGTCGTGGTCGGTGTCCGGCGTGCCGGACCTCCGCGCCCACTCTCGACGGGGTCGGGCACCACTTCGTCGGCCACGATCGCGGGGTCGATGCGGAGGACCGCGTAACCACCCACGGCCCCGGCCCCGAAGCCGGGAGCGAAGATCCTCGCAGGGCGGTCGATCGCGCCGTCGCGCACGGCATCGTGGATGGCGATGGGAATGCTCGCGGCCGAGACGTTGCCCATGGACTCGATGTTGAAGTAGAGCTGGTCGGCCGACAGCCCGGCCTTGGCGGCGAGGTCGAGGATCATCGTCTTGTTCGCCTGGTGCGGGACGATGAGCTCGATGCTCTCCAGCAGGCTGCGCCCGGGGTCGTCGGGGTCGGTCTGCTCGGAGAGCTCGCCGAGCATCTGGTCCAGGTAGCGCTGCACCAACGACTTGACCTCGGGGCCGTAGACGGTGATGTCGTTGTCGAACTCCGGGTTCGGCCAGATGATCGAATTGACCTCCGACGCCGGACCGCTCGCGTAGGTCTGCAGGACCTCGACGTCGACCGGGGCGCCCTCCGCGGCCGGAGCCACGACCATCGCCGACGCCCCGTCGCCGAAGATCATTCTCGACGTGCGCGCGCTCCCGATCTTGTCGGAGAACTTCTCGACGCACACCAGCAGCACGGGCCGTCGGACCTCCTGGATCTGCCGGACCGCCTCGGCGAGCCCGTAGGGCAGTCCGGCACAGGCGGCGACCATGTCCATCGACGTGTGGGTCTGCGCCAGCCCCAGCTCGCCGGACACCCAGCAGGCGATGGACGGAATCTGGCGGTTGCTGGTGCAGGTGCTGACCAGGACCGCGCCGATCTCGTCGGGGGAGCGGCCGGACTTCCCGAGCGCCGCCCGCGCGGCGTCCAGCGCGAGGTGCTGCGGCTCGCGGGACGTGTAGCGCCGCTGGCGGATCCCGGTCTTGCGGCCGATCTCCTCGGCGCTCATCGGTGACCACGAGAAGCTGGCGTTGCGGATGACGTCGTCGTTGTCGCAGACGTGCTCACCGCGCACCACGGCCAGGGCCTCCAGCGCCGGCCGCACCGCGAAGGCCTCGCGCACCCTCACCGCCGGGTACGGCGTGCGGGGCGACACCGTCTCGACCGGCACCCTCGGCGTCTCCGGGGCGGTGGGGCCCGTGTCGCGCGCCTGCTTGACCCGATCGATGAACGCCGTGACGTCGCGGTTGCGCGGGTGGAAGGTGACGACGAAGTCGTCGGGGCCGATGTCGGCGGGGTGGCGCAGCGTCGTCCGGGAACCGTCCCAGGGATACAGGTTGTGCAGCACCATCGCCCAGCGCATGAGGGCTTCGAGCTCGGGCACCTCCTCGTCGGCGTCGAGGATCTCGTCCACCGGGAAGAGGTGGTGATCGGGATCGTGGTCGGGCATGACGAAGGTCAGGGCCTCGGGTTGCGCGAGGAACTCGGCGACGGTCGGCTTGATCGCCGGGAGCTCGGTGGCGTGGTGGAGCTTGTGCCGGAACACGTCGAACAGCAGGGCGAAGACCCGGTCCTCGGTGTCGGCGACCCAGCGCGGCGGCAGGTCGTGGAACGCACGCTCGACCGCCGCGACCTTGCGGTCACGGTCCTCCCACGGCGTCAGCACCGGGAGGAAGACGTCGTCGCGGTGCCGGGGCACGTCACGCCACCGCATCGGGCGCTTGTCGAACATCGTCATCGAGTACCGGTTGACCCAGAACAGGTTCTGCCCGAGGTCGCGCAGCAGCTCGAAGCGGCTCGGGTAGGAGCCGCTCTCCACGCGGTGGAGGATGTCGGTCCCCGTCGGGGCCTTCGCCTCGAAGTCCCGCTCGATGACGGCGGTGAACTGCTCGAGCGTGTCGAGGACCGAGAAGTCCATCTCGCCGAAGAAGTTGGCCGGGAAGACGAGGCGACCACTCCGGTTGATCACGAACGGCTTCACGGCATCACCTTCGGCGTCCTGCGAGCGATGGCCGGCCAGCCACGTGGTCGCCCACTCTAGGAGAGCGGAGAGGCTGCGGGGTCCGCGCGAGCGCGTCATGGGCCGAACGCGACCCCGCGGCCCTCCTGCGTCGCCGCTGCATCGGTCGGCACCACGGGACGCCCGGGACGCCGGCCGGCCGGTCGGGTCACGGCCGGCCGCGGGTCACCCGGCGGGCGTCAGGGCGAGGGACGCGGCGAGGATCCGCGTGAACGCCTCGAGATCGTCGCGGTCCACATCGACCGGAAGCGCGTCGAGCTCGCCACGCAGATCCTCGAGCAGGTCGCGTCGCGCCTGCTCGTCCAGTGGCTCGGGACGGTGCTCGAGCGGCCCGCAGGCGCCGACGAGGCGACGGGTGAACCCTTCGTGCGCGTACTCGATGATCTCGGTGGTGTCGACGCCGCGGGAGCGGGTCAGTCGGGCGGTGATGGTCGCGGACCAGGGCCGGAAGGACGAATTCATGATGTGCCTCCTCGTAGTGATTGCATCGAGAGAGTCATCTCCCGACTCCGGCATCGACCAGTGCACCTCGGCACCGAAAGGCGGGTCCTTGGTCCCCTCACCCCGTCCCGGTCGTCGGTGTGACCTCGCGCGGGCTCCTCGGCTGGAACAGCTCGACCAGGTTGCCGTCGGGGTCGGCGATCAGGACCTGGCGGCCTCCCGGGCCGGCGACGAGTTCGCTGCGGAAGGGCAGGTCCGCGGCGCGGAGGCGGGCGATCTCGGCGTCCAGGTCGTCGACGACGAGATGGATGCGGTTGCCTCCCGGTGTCGCCGCGTCGGCGGGTGTCGCGCGGGCACCGGAGCTCGCGGGGCCGGAGAGCAGGAGCCGAAGTCGACCACGCAGGACGTCGGCGAAGGCGGGCGCGGCGCTCATGTGGAGCGTGAAGCCCAGGTGCTCGGTGTAGAAGTCGATCGCGGCCCCGACGTCGTCGACGAGGTAGCGGACGCTGGCGTACTCCTCTGGCGTGTTCACGGGTCACCCTCTCGTTGACGGGTCGTGGCGAGGACCGGAAGCAGGTGCCCGACGCGCGTGTCGATGTCCTCCGCGGCCCGCTCGAAGGCCGCGTAGCCCTGCGCGTCGACGCCGCCGGCGGCCGCGGGGTCGGGGATGCTCCAGTGCATCCGTCGGACGGGGCCGGCGAACTCCGGGCAGATCTCCCGCGCCTTGTCGCACAAGGTGACGACGAGATCGAACGACTCGTCGGCGACGTCGTCCAGGTGCCGGGGTCGCTGGGCGGACACGTCGACGTCGAAGCGTTCGCGGAGCACGCGGACGGCGTCGGGGTGCAGGTGGTCCCGGGGTCGGCTGCCCGCGCTCCTCGTCAGGACCGCGCCGGCCGAGCGGAGCGTGAGGAGGGCCTCGGCCACCGGTGAGCGAGCGCTGTTGCCGGTACAGACGAACAGGACGGACACGGGCCGCCCCCTCCGTGGCCGGAGGGGAGGACCGGACGGCGTGCGGCTCGTCCGCAGGGCCGGGTGGAGCGCGGTGCCGCTACCGGCCAGTTCGCGGGCGCACCGGTCGAGGTCGAGGTGGTAGTAGCTGTCCCGCCGATCGGCCGAGCTGCGGGTGGCGGTCACGAGCCCGCCGTCGCGGAGCAACCGCAGGTGGTACGAGACGAGGTTCTGCGGCTGGTCGAGCCGCGTCACCAGCTCCCGGACGCGGTAGTCGCTCCCGGCGAGCTCGGCCATCAGCCGCCAGCGCACGGGATGCGCCGCCAGCGCCACGAACGGCGGCGGTGCGCTGACTTGACCCGAGCTCGGCACGCGCAGCAGTATGCGCCCCGAGCGGCCGATCCATCAATCACAGTTGATGCATTTCTCGTCCAGTAGGTCGACCGAGGGAGCCGAGGTGACCGACCCACAGCTGGCGCGCCGGCTCGGGTTGACCGACGCCGTCCTGATCGGACTCGGCTCGATGATCGGCGCCGGGGTGTTCTCGGCGTTCGCGCCTGCGGCATCGGCTGCCGGCGCCGGGCTGCTGATCGGACTGGTCATCGCCGCAGCGGTCGCCTACGGCAATGCCACCGCGTCGGCGCAGCTCGCGGCGCAGTATCCGGTCTCGGGAGGGACCTACGTCTACGGCCGCGAGCAGCTCGGAGACTGGTGGGGATTCCTCGCCGGTTGGGGCTTCGTCGTCGGCAAGACGGCCAGCTGCGCGGCGATGGCCCTGACCTTCGCCGCCTACGCCGTGCCCGCCCCGTGGCAGCGCCCGGCGGCCGTGGCGGCCGTCGTCGCCCTCGCCGCGATCAACTACCAGGGGGTCACCCGCACCGCTCGGCTCACCCGCGTGATCGTCACCGTGGTCCTGCTCGTGCTGACGACGGCGGTCGTCGCATCCTTCGCCGGAGGGACGCCGGCCATCGCCGGCCTCGTCGCCGATCCGGTGGAGGGCCCGAGCCCGTACGAGGTCCTGCAATCGGCGGGACTGCTGTTCTTCGCCTTCGCGGGGTACGCCCGCATCGCCACCATGGGCGAGGAGGTGCGCGACCCACGGCGCACGATCCCGCGCGCCATCGTGACGGCCCTCGCCATCGCGGTGACGGTGTACGCCGTCGTCGCGGTCACGCTCCTGCTCGTGCTCGGTCCGCAGCGGCTCGCGACGTCGAGGGTCCCGCTGGCCGATGCGGTCGCCGTCGGGGGCTCGGCCTGGGCCGTGCCACTGGTGGCCGTCGGCGCCTCGGCGGCGGCGCTCGGGGCGCTGCTGGCGTTGATCGCCGGAGTCGGTCGGACCACCTTGGCCATGGCCCGGCGGGCCGACCTCCCCGCGTGGCTCGCGGCGGTCCACCCACGCCACGAGGTCCCGCACCGCGCGGAGGTCGCGGTTGCCGTCGTCGTCTCGGTCCTCGTGCTCACGGTGGATCTGCGCGATGCGATCGGGTTCTCGTCGTTCGGCGTGCTCGTGTACTACCTGATCGCCAACCTCTCGGCCTTCACCCAGCGGCCCGAGCAGCGGCGGTTCCCGCGCTGGCTCCAGGTCGCCGGGGCCGCCGGATGCCTGCTCCTCGTAGCCACCCTGCCACCGCAGGCCGTGCTGTCCGGACTGCTCGTCTACGCCGTCGGTGTCGCCTACCGCACCGCGAGACTGACCGTCGCTCGACGGTGACGGCACCGTGGTTCACGGGTGATCTCGGGCGGGCCGTCGTCTCTGAACATGCCGTCGAACCGCGGGGTCCCGTACCGTCCCCGTCCGGGTCGGGGTGACCCTCCTTGCGGTTTCTCGGGGGTTGGCCGTGTCGTCTCGTTTCGTCGCTCCGATCTCGAGGTTGGTGGCGTGGGGTCAGCCGCGTCCCGGCGAGCAGGGGGCCGCGGGGTCCGAGCGGCTCGGTACGTGGGGCGCGCGACGGCGTTACCACCGAGCGCTCTTCCTCGTGATCGGCTTCTGGGCCGCCGTCACGTGCGTCGCGGCCGCCGTCCACCCCCTGGCCGCGATCGTGATCGCCCTGGCAGGCCTTGCCCACGTCGTCGCCGGTCACCGGGTCGAACAGAGGCGCCGAGCCGATCGAGCGAGGCCCGGCGAGCGGGCATGACGTCGATCCGCGCCGCGCTCCAGGGCGCGCCTCGGCCACCGCACGGTCGGCATACTCGAGCCTCGTGCCTTCCCGACCGTGCCCGTGCGGCCTGCCCGAACCGTTCGACGCGTGCTGCGGCCGGTATCTCGGCGACTCCGATCACCCCGCTCCCACCGCCGAGGCCCTCATGCGGTCGCGCTACACGGCCTTCGCCCACGGCGACGTCGCCCACCTGCTGCGGACCTGGCACCCCTCGACCCGCCCGACGACGCTGACACTCGACCCCTCGATCCGGTGGACGCAGCTGGAGGTGCTCGACCGCGTGGGCGGCGGCCTCTTCGACAGCGACGGAGTCGTCGAGTTCCGCGCGCACTACCGCGAGGGTCCGCAGAGCGGGGTCCTGCACGAAAGCAGCCGTTTCGTCCGGGAGGCCGGGCAGTGGTTCTACCGGGACGGAACCGCCCGCTGACCACAGTGACGGGGATCCGGCGACGTCCCGGGCCGCGACCTCGGCGGTTCCTCCGGCGCGACGCCTCGTGGCGCCGCTCGACCTGAGGGCTCGGGGTGTCACCCCGCTCGGACGTCGTGACCTCGAGGGGACACCGCGCCGTGGCGGCACGCTCAAGCCCTGAGGTCCGATCCGAGGTCCTCGGTGCCGGGACCTCACGCAAGCACACCTCTTCGACGAAGAAAATCTCCCTCCGCCACGCTAGACATGCTGACAGCGGCAGGTGTACTTTCGGCATCGCGCAACGAGAAGATCAAGAGACACGGGAGATCGCGTACCTGCCCGTGGCGCACGTCGACGCGAACGGATTCCGGGGAAGGGAGGTCGGCGCACCGTCAGCCCGTCCGGGTCGTCACGGCCCGGACACACCGACTCGTCGGAACGGATGGTGATCTTCGGTTATCGAGCTCCCCCGATCCCCGCAGCACCCGCTCGTCGGTTCCTGCGGTACGAGGCCGGCACCTGAGCCGGCCGACAGTGTGCAGACCTGATCCCCCAGGGGCCCCGGTGCCAGGTGCACCGGGGCCCCTCGTCCGTCGGAGGTGATATTGGCCCGAGAGTCCGAAGCCGTGACGCAGCGGCTCGACGACGAGCACTACCCCGCCTACTCCATCGGCCGTGCCGCCGAGATGGTCGGCGCGACCCCCGGCTTCCTGCGCAGCCTGGACGAGGCGAAGCTCCTCGACCCCCAGCGCTCCGGAGGAGGTCACCGCCGCTACTCCCGCCACGAGCTCCGGCTGGCCGCGCGGGTCCGGGAACTCCTCGACCACGGCACCGCTCTCGACGCCGCGTGCCGCATCGTGGTGCTCGAGGACCAGCTCGACGAGGCGCGACGCACCATCGCCGACCAGCGCAACGGGTGAGGACTCGCGTATCCCAGGACGCGCACCCGATGAACCCGCTGGACGTTCGACCTGACGAGGGGGCGACCTCCCGGCGCGACTCGGCCGCCGCGATCGTCGTCGTCGTCAAGGTCGTGCACACCGCGGCGTGATTCTCCATCGAGGCATGAGGAGACACGATGAGCGCGATCCCACGACGACAACAGCCTGATGTGACCCGTGTGCTCCTCTCCGACGGGTGGCACGAGGTGCACGAGCGGACGTTCGAGCTGGACGGCCACAGCTTCGGGTTCGCCGAGCTCGTGCCGGTCGAGGGCCAGCACGGCGAGCTCATCGCGACCGCCCGCTTCATCACCGGCCCGCTCACGTCGGTGCTCGCTGTCGAATCCGAGCCGACCCCTACCGAGGACGTCCCGGGGCGAGCCCCGCGACCCCCGGCGTGGCCGTAGTCGGCCCACCGTCGAGGACCCCGGACGGCGGGACGTCGTGCGTCCTGCGCGACCCGCTCCTCCCCCAGCAGCGCCAGAGGACGTTCCGATCACGTGACCGTCGCTCTCCCGCGCGGCCTCATAAGGCGGACCTTCTCGAATCAGTGACGCTGCGCATCGACCGGACGGAGTCATCTCCTCCACCGAGGGCGATTCTGGGGAGATCCACGACGGCGAAGCGAGGTCACCATGACAGTTCCCCAGCCGGCGCCGGAGTCCCTCCGCGGTCCCGGCCTGCGCGAGCGCCTGGCGGCCGGGCCGGTCGTGTGCGGCGAGGGCTACCTGTTCGAGCTCGAGCGGCGGGGCTACCTGCAGGCCGGTGCGTTCGTCCCGGAGGTGGTCCTCGACCACCCCGAGGAGGTCGCCGCACTGCATCGGCAATTCGTGCACGCGGGCTCCGACGTCGTCGAGGCGTTCACGTACTACGCGCATCGCGAGAAGCTGCGCATCATCGGCAAGGGCGACATCCTGGAACCTCTCAACCGGCAGGCGCTCGAGATCGCCCGCGGGGTGGCCGACAGCACGGGCACGCTGCTCGCGGGCAACATCTGCAACACCGGGGTCTACGACCCGGCCGATCCCGTGACGCACGCGACCGTGCGCGAGATGTTCACCGAGCAGGTGGGCTGGGCGGCGGAGGCCGGCGTCGACGTCGTCATCGGCGAGACGTTTCGCTGGCTCGGGGAAGCCGAGATCGCTCTCGAGGTGATCCGCGCGGCGGGACTGCCCTCGGTGCTGCTGCTGGTGGCCGGGCAGGAGCCGGTGACCCGGGACGGGGTCGCGATCGCGCAGGCGTGCCGCGAGCTCGCCGCGCGCGGCGCCGACGTCGTCGGCCTCAACTGTGTGCGCGGTCCGGCCACGATGCTGCCGCTGCTGGGCCCGATCGCCGCGGCGGTGGACGTTCCGGTCGCCGCGTTGCCGGTGCCCTACCGCACCCACCCCGAGCAGCCGACCTTCCACGCACTGCGCGACCGCGGGCCGACCACGCCGCCGGAGGGTCTCCCGTTCCCGACGGCGCTCGACCCGTTCACCTGCCACCGCTACGAGATCGCGGACTTCACCCGCCGGGCCCGGGCGGCCGGCGTGAGCTACTTCGGCCTGTGCTGCGGCGCGGCACCACACCACCTGCGGGCGATGGCCGAGACGTTGGGGCGCACCCCGCCGGCCAGCAGATACTCACCGGACATGTCGAAGCACGTCTACCTCGGGGCCGACCCCCGGTTGCGGCCGTCGAACCGGGAGTACCGCACCTTGCTGTAGCCGGCTCACCGGCCCGCGGGGAGCTCCCGCCCGGTCCGCTCGCGAGGTGTCGAGACACGAAAGTGCGCGTGGGCACTATCGTGCGCCCCGCCTCGGCACGGAGGAGCACCCGTGAGGATCACCACCGACGACGGTGTCGGGCTCGCCGTCCACGTCACCGGGCCGACCGACGTCGACGACGGGCCGGGCCCGCCGATCCTGTTCGTCCACGAGTTCGGCGGCGACCACCGCTCGTGGGATCCGCAGGTCGCCGACCTCTCCCGCGCGCACCGCTGCGTCACCTACGACGCCCGCGGCTACCCACCCTCCGACGTGCCGACCGAGCCCGCCGCGTACTCGCAGGACCGCGCCGTCGCCGACGCCCTCGCGGTCCTCGACGCCACCGGCACGGAACGCGCCGTGGTCGTCGGCAACTCGATGGGAGGGTTCGCGACCCTGCACCTCGGCCTGCGCCATCCCGAGCGCTGCCTCGGCCTCGTCGTCGCCGGCTGCGGCTACGGCGCCGCCCCGGAGCACGCCGACGCCTTCCGCGCCGACGCGCTCGCCCTCGCCGACGCCTACGACCGTGTGGGGGCCGCAGCGGTCGCGGCCGAGTACGGCCATCGCCCCGCCCGCCAGGCCCTGCGTCGCCGCGATCCCGCCGCCCACGAGCAGCACCTGCGCATCCTGGCCGAGCACGACCCCGTCGGCTCCGCCCTCACCATGCGCGGGGTGCAGGCCGCGCGGCCCTCGTTGTTCGACCTGCGGGCCGACCTCGCCACGATGCCCGTGCCGACCCTGCTCCTGGTGGGCGACGAGGACGCGGAGGCGATCGACGCCAACCTCATGCTGCGGGGCACGCTGCCCGACGCCGGCCTCGCGGTGCTCCCCCGCGCCGGGCACCTCACCAACCTCGAGGACCCGCGCCTGTTCGACCACCTCGTGCGGACGTTCGTCGCCGGGCTCGGAGGCTCCTCGACGGCATGACGTGCGAGGTCGGCCGGTCGTCACGACGCCGTCGGTGCGGCGCAGACGGCGATGAAGACCATCCCGTCCGAGCCCGCACGCAGGAACCTCGAGGAGTCCACCGTGACGGCGACGTACTGCCCCGGCCCGACCGGGATCTCCTCCCCGTCGACGATCACCCAGCCGTGGCCCTGCAGGACGGCGTAGGCGTCCTCGGCGTGGTCGTCGAGGTGGTCGTGGGGAACGGTCTCCTCCCCGGCGGGCAGCTCGATCTGGTAGAGGCCGAAGGCCGTGAGCCCGAGAGCCTCACCGACTCGCTTCTCGAACGGGCTCGCCGCGGGATGGGGTCCCCGACCGACATCGAGGTCGGCGGCGTCGACGCTGTAGTGGGTCACGGACGGAACCTAGGACAACGACCGCTCGAGCGACCTCAGGGCAGCACCGCCACGGCCTCGACCTCGACGAGGTAGCCCGGCGCGGCCAGCGCGGTGACCCCGATCCAGGTGCTCGGCTGCTGGAACTCGACGCCCAGCGCCTCCGCCGCCCGCTCGCGCCCGACGACGAACTGCTCGGCCTTCGCCTCGTCGAGCTCCACGATGTAGACGGTGACCTTCGCCAGGTCGGCCGGCGTCGCCTCGACCGCGTCGAGCGCGGCGGCGATGTTGAGGTAGCACTTCTCGGCCTGCGCGGCGACGTCGCCACGGCCCACGAGATCGCCCTCGAGGTCCCAGGACACCTGCCCGGCCAGGTACACGGTGCGCGAGCCCTCCGCGACGGCGACCTGGTGGTGGACGTCGACCCGGTGGACACCCTCGGGATGCACCAGTCGGACGGTCATCGGCGTGCTCCTCTCCCCTGCGAGCGCCTGTTCCAGCGACACGAGAAACCATGCCGTCGCGGCACACTCCAGTCCGTGTGACTCGCTTCACCGGCGCCTCGCGGCCGACCGAAGACCTCAGCCGAAGAACACCTCGGCCTCGTCGAGACGGGTCGTGGGGACGGTCTTGAGCTCGGCGGTGGCCTCGTCGAGCGAGACCCGCACGATGTCGGTGCCGCGCAGCGCGACCATGACGCCGGACTCCCCGTCGTGCAGGGCCGCCATGGCCTGGACGCCGAACCGTGTCGCGAGGACACGGTCGTACGCCGTGGGCGTGCCACCGCGCTGGATGTGGCCGAGCACCACGGCGCGGGACTCCGCACCGGTCTCCCGCTCGATCTCGTCGGCCAGCCAGGTGCCGACCCCACCCAGGCGGCGGTGGCCGAAGGCGTCGGTGCCACCGGCTGCGAGGAGCTCGTCGCCACCGTCGGGCACCGCGCCCTCCGAGACGACGATGACCGGGGCGTACTCGTTACGGAAGCAGCTGTTCACCCAGTCGCACACCCGGCCCACCGTGAACGGCCGCTCCGGGATGATGATCGCGTTCGCGCCGCCGGCCATGCCCGCGTGCAGGGCGATCCAGCCGGCGTGGCGCCCCATCACCTCGCAGACCAGGGCCCGTCGGTGCGACTCCGCGGTGGTGCGCAGCCGGTCGATCGCCTCGGTCGCGATGTGCACCGCGGTGTCGAAACCGAACGTGTAGTCGGTGGCGGCGAGGTCGTTGTCGATCGTCTTGGGGACCCCGACCACCCGGACGCCGTCCGCGGCGAGCCGGGCCGCCGCACCCAGGGTGTCCTCGCCGCCGATCGCCACGAGCGCGTCGACGCCCTGGGCCGCCATCGTGGCGCGGACGGCGTCGGCGCCGCCCTCGCCCTGGGCGTAGGGGTTCGTGCGCGACGAGCCGAGGATGGTGCCGCCCCGCGCGAGGATCCCGGCCACGTCGGCGACGTTCAGCGGCCGCGACGCGCCCTTGAGCGGGCCCCGCCAGCCGTCCCGGAAACCGATGACCTCGTCGCCGGCGGCGTCGGCACGGTGCACGACGGCCCGGATGACAGCGTTGAGCCCCGGACAGTCGCCGCCGCCGGTCAGCATCCCGATACGCACGATGTTCTCCTCGTCGAGAGTCGCCGCGTGCCAGTGTGCCAGGTCACCTAGAACGGTTCAGCTCCGCCTCGCGTCGGCCGGCGAGAGGACGGATGCGGGGTGGTCCTCGCGACGCTGGATCAGGACGTCAAGGCCCCGCGCAGCACGCTCGACGCGTGGGCGGGGTCGCCGTCGTAGCGCTCGGCGGAGACGTCGACGACGGAGTAGCCGGTCATGTCCAGGCCGGCGGGCATCGTGAAGGTGCCGTGCCCGTTCTCGCCGAGGGCGCCGATCGCGATCATGCTGTCGGTGCGCTCGTCGAGCAACCAGACCTCGTAGTAGCCCTGCTCCGGGGGCGGCGGCATCGTTGCGCTCACCTCGATGCGCCGCTCGTCGCCGGTCTCGACGACGCTGACCTGCCCCGTCGCGCCGGGCGGTCCGGCCGCGACGGCGGACAGGGACGCGGACGCGATCTGTCGCGTCGCGGGCGGGTCCTCGGTGAACCCACCGGTGAACGCGCCGGCCACCGCGATCGCCACCGCGGCGACGAGTGCGGCGGCTGCCGCCAGCGCGCCGACGACGAGACCCCGACGTCGGCGCGACGGCCGGGCCGGTCGGACCGGGCTGCCTGGAGGATCGGCCTCGAGGGCGAGCTCGGCGGCGATGCTGGACCAGACGTGGTCGGGGGGTGCTTCCAGCGGTGCCGGTCCGGCCTCGCGGGCGAGCGCGACCGTGTCACGCATCGCCGTCACCTCGCTCCGACACTGCGCGCACTGGTCGAGGTGGGCGGACAGTGCGTCGACGACGGGCTGCTCGCCCAGGGCCACCAGGGTGAGCCGTTCACGGTCGGGATGCGGCACCTTCCACCTCCCTCCTCGTCCGGAGACGCTCGATCCCCCGCCGGAGGTGACTCTTGACCGTACCGAGGGGTAGACCGGTGACGGCGGCGATCTGTGCATGCGTGAGGTCGTCGTAGAACGCGAGCTCGATGACACGCCGTTGCTGTGGGACGAGGTGGGTCAGCTCGTCGGCGGCGACGATCCGGTCGAGGACGCGGTCCGCCGAGGGTTCGGGCGCAGGGGGGTCCTCAGTTCGTTCGAGAACGCGCTGGAGCCGGGCCTCACGCTGGAGCACCCGCAGACGGTCGGCGACCTGCCGGCGCGCGATGCCGAGCAACCAGGCCGGCAGGGTGCCCCGGCGCGGGTCGAAGGTGTGCCGTCCGCGCCACGCGGTGACGAAGGTCTGCTGGGTGATGTCCTCGGCGTCGACCCGGTCGGGCAAGCTGCGCAGACCCAGCGCGAACACCAGTCGGCCCCACCGGTCGTAGGCGGCGCGAAGCGCGGCCTCGTCGCCGGTGACGAAGCCCTCGGCGAGCCGGACCTCGTCGTCGGACGTCATGGCCCTCCCGTGGGAACCGCGGTGATCACCACGTTGTCCCGGTACGACCGGGTGGCCTCGTCGAACGGCCCGCCGCAGGTGATCACGACGAGGCGAGGCGCACCGGTCCGCGCGAACAGCCGCTCCAGGGGCACCCGGTCCTTCGACCACTGGTCACGGGAGGCGACCGCGTAGGACCGGACCTGACCGTCCGGACCCGCGACGGCCAGTGTCGCCCCCGGCTCGAGCTCCCGCAGGTCGAACAGGGCGCCCTCCTGCCCGGCACGGTCCACGTGGCCGGCCAGGACCGTCGAGCCCTGCACCGCGTCGAACCCGGGGCCGTAGCGGTACCAGCCGACGGTGGCGACGTCCTCGGGGATCTCCATGCCACCGCTCGCGCGGTCGACGCCGACCGGGACCACGGGCACGTCGACGCCGAGGTCCGGGATCCGGAGGCCGACCGGAGGCGCCTCCGGGCGCGTGGTGGACGTGGTCCCGGTGACGCGGGGTGGAGGCGCGGGGTCGGAGACCGCCGCGACGGCCGACGAGGACGAGGACCGGGAGACCGGGTCGACGGCCGGCCAGACGGCGCCCGCGAGCAGGAGCAGGGCGCCGACGACGACGCCGGTCAGGGCGGACACGCGTCGACGCCGCCCCGGGTGGGGCGGCGTCGAGCGTGATGGGTCAGGAGCGCGCACGGACCCAGACCGCGCCGGAACCCGCGAGCACCAGCAGACCCAGGACCCCGAGGCCGAGGCCGACGGGCAGGCCGTCGTCCGCCAGCCCGCCGGAGCCGCCGGCGACCCCACCGGGGGCGCTGTGCGCACCGGAGATCGTCTGCGTCACCAGCGCCAGCGTGTTGTCACTCGCCGAACCGATGGCGTAGGCGACGGTGACCGTGCCCTCGCCGAGCTCGAGGGATGCCGGGCCGATGACGACGTCGTCGGTCCCGGCGAGGACCACGTCGGCCGAGACCGTGCCGGCGGGGACGTCGGCCTGGGCGCTGTTCGGGTTGGTGAGCCCGGTCAGGGCCGCCTGGCCGTCGACGCGGGCGTCCACGGCGGGGGCCGCCGCGGTGTGCCGCACCACGAGCCGGGCGTCACCGGCCGGGAGCGAGCCGACGTCGTTGACGAACGGGGTCAGGGTCGGCTGGCCCTGCTCGGACAGGTGCGCGACGACGCTGATGTTCGCCCCGGCCGGGACCTCGGCGTCCTCGGCCGCGATGAGCGGGGCCTCCGAGGCCGGGGCGCCCGCGGCCCGGACCGCGAGGTCGTAGGTGCCGGCGGGCAGCTCGAGCGGGCCCGCGACCGTGCCCGGCGCGAAGTCGGACACGGTCTCCGTGCCGTTGACGTAGACGTCGACCGGCTGTCCGGGGATGCCGTGCACCACCGAGACCTGAGCCGCCTGGTCACCCTCCCCCTCCGCCGCCTGCGCGGCCCCGGCGAGACCCACGGACGTGCTGAGAGCGAGGGTCGCCGCGGCGACACCCGTGAGGATCCTGCGTGTCGAGATCATGGAACTCCTACCTCGGACGAACGGTGATGCGCAGGACTACGTCCGGAACGCCCGATATGGATGCGGAGACGGATGCAGAGAAGCGTGTCGAGATGGATGGCGTAGATGCCTGCGCCGTCTGCGCCTCGACGGCTGGGCCACGACACGAGAGGGAAGCGCCCCGAGAACTGCGGCTGGTCGAGGCCATCGTCGAGGTGGCCGGCACCACCGGCCCCGGACTCGACGTCTCCGAGCTGCTCCACAACCTCGCCGCCAACAGCGTCGACCTCCTCGACACCGACACCGCGAGCGTCCACATCACGGACGACAACGGCGCGCTCGAGACCGTCGCCACCTGCGGCGAGGGCAGCCGCTGCGTCGAGCGAGGCCTTCCAGCGGCTCCGGTCCTACTCCCGCCGCCGGCACCTCTCCATCGCCACGGTCGCCGAGGAGGTCGTCACCCGACGCCTGGACCTCCGCTGAGGGCTCGCGCCCACCTCGGAGCCGGACCGCTCACTCCGGAGGCGTGCTCCGACGACCCCGAGCGCTGAGGTACCGGATCGGCGGGATCAGCAGGCGGTAGATCGGTCGCACGGCCCGGCCGGGGAGGCTGCCGTGGCGCTCCTCCTCCCAGACCCGGGCGCGCGGGTGCTCCTCGAGCAGACGGTCCGCCAGGGCCCGGGGCACGCCCGTACGTCCGGCGGTACGCATCTCGATGCGGCTCAGGTGCTTCGTGCTCATGAAGCCGTACTGGCTCGGGCTGACGAGCCGGGCCGGCGCGCCGTGGTCGGCGTCGAGCGGCCGGCCGTCGAGGTTCTCCGCGATCAGGACGTTCGCGGCCAGGGCGTCCTCGAGGGTCGCGACCGACCGGTGGCCGTCCAGGCCCGCGAAGGCCACGTGGGTCACCGGGGCGCTCCGGTCGAGGACCGGCTCGATGACCTCCCGGTACACGGTCTCGAAGGCCACCCCCTCCCACCGGAGGTCGATCGCCGACCACCCGGCGACGCAGTGGAGATCGGCGCGGACCTCGCGACGCGGGAGCTGCGCGAGGTCCGCCGAGGTCATCGAAACCGAGACGGTCACCGCCCCGCCGACCTCGATCGCGTGGTCGACCGGGACCTCAGGGGGCGGGTGGTGGAGATGGGTGCCGAACCGCGGGAACCCCTCGACCGGGCGCTGGCCCGGCGGCATCCGCAGGCCGTGGCGCGTCGCGATGCTCATGGTGACCTCGTCTATACGACGTCGTATACCGGGCTCGGGACGCTACCAGCGTGTGTACGGTGCCGTATAGAAGTGAGTCCGACAGAGAGGCCGGTTCATGGCGGTCGCCCGCACGGCTCGTCACCGGTGGATCGACGAGGGCCTGCAGGCGCTGGCCGCGGGCGGCCCGGACGCGGTCCAGATCGAGTCGCTGGCGCGGGCGCTGGGCGTCAGCAAGGGCGGGTTCTACGGCTACTTCGACGACCGGCGCGCGCTGCTGGGCGAGGTGCTCGACGCCTGGGAGTCGCGGAGCACCGAGCGCGTCATCGAGCAGGTCGAGCACGAGGGTGGCGACGCCATGAGTCGGGCGCGCCGGGCCGCCGAGCTCACCTTCAGCGCCGAGCTGCGGCCGATCGACCTCGCGGTGCGGGACTGGGCCCGCCGGGACGCCGCGGTCGCCGAGCGCCTGCGACGCGTCGACAACGTCCGGATCGCCTACCTCCGCACGCTGCTGGAGCCGGTGTGCGCCGACGAGGAGGACCTCGAGGCCCGGTGCCTGATCGCCTTCTCGGTGGCGATCGCCGACCGGCTCATCGCCGCCGACCACGGGGCACGCACGCGGTCCGACGTGCGCGAGGCCGTCCGTCGGCAGCTCTTCGCTCCGGCGCAGGGGGCACCTGTCGTGCTCGCCGATCGGCGGGACGGGTCACTACCGTCGGGAGGATGACGGGGTCGACGCGCGGCGGTACGCAGATCACCAGTCTCGAGCAGCTGCGGGCGGTCGTCGGCGAGCCGATCGCCCGCGCCCGGGACAAGGTCCGCGCGACGCTGGACGACGTCGACCGCGCCTTCATCGCCTGCTCGACCCTGCACTTCCTGGCCACCACGGGCGCCGACGGCTCGCTGGACGTCTCCCCCAAGGGCGACCCGGCCGGCGCGGTCCTCGTGGCCGACGACCGGACGCTGCTGCTGCCCGACCGCCCGGGCAACCGTCGGGTCGACGGGATGATGAACCTTCTCGACGACCCCCACGTGGCGCTGCTGTTCCTCGTCCCGCGACGCGGGGACACCCTGCGGGTGAACGGTCGGGCGCGGCTGCTCCTGGACCCCGACGAGGCGGCGGCGTTCGAGATCCGCGGGCACCGCCCCCGCATCCTCACCGAGGTCACCGTCGACGAGGTCTTCTTTTACTGCCCCAAGGCCCTCATGCGCTCCCACCTCTGGGACCCGGACGCGTGGCCGGCCGTCCACCTCCCGAGCGTCGCCGAGATCGCGCACCGGACCAGCCCCGACTCCTCGCTCGAGGACCTCGAGCGCCGCTACGCGCCGGAGAACTACCGCACGCTCCTGTACTGACTCTGGTTCACTGCGCCGGGTGGGCCGAGCGGAACCTCGCCCGGCGGGCGCATCCGCGGGTCCGCGATGACGTCCGACGGCGCGAGACACATGGTGATCGCCGCCGCGCTCGTGGGCCACCGGGGCGTCCTACTGTGCCACCGTCGGCCGGACCGCAGGTGGTACCCCGACGTGTGGGACCTGCCCGGAGGGCATGTCGACCCGGACGAGACGGCGCGGGAGGCCGTGGGCCGCGAGTGTCGCGAGGAGCTCGGCGTCCGGCTCCTGGAGGCGACGGAGGTCCCCGTGAGCACCGGCGACCCGCTGGTCGAGCTGACCCTGTTCACCGTGCGGTCGTGGGTCGGGATGCCCACGAACACCGCCCACGAGGAGCACGACCGCATCGCCTGGTTCACGCGCGCGGACCTCGACACCGCGCGGCTCGCCGACGATCGCTACCGTCCCCTGCTCGCGCGAGCGATGGAGCCGGCACCATGACCGACGATCTCGAGACCCGCTACCTCGCCTACCTGGCGGTCCTCAACGAACGGCGCCTCGACGACCTCGTGCACCTCGTGCAGGAGCGACTGACCTACAACGACGAGGAGATCACCCGTCGCGGGTACCGGGACATGATCGCCGCCGATATCGCCGCGATCCCCGACCTGGTGTTCGACCCGCACCTCGTGGTCGTCTCCGGGGACCGGGTGGCGTGCCGCCTCGTCTTCCGGTGCACGCCCCGCGACACGTTCCTCGGCTTCACGCCGGACGGCGAGCAGGTCTCCTTCGCCGAGCACGTCTTCTACCGGTTCGACGGGGGCCGCATCGCCGCGGTGACCTCGCTGATCGATCGCTGGTCGATCGCGACCCAGCTCCGGGAGCGCGCGCGACCCTCGCGGTGACGCACCCACCACGGCACCATCTCCGAGCATGAGCGCTCCCGGCGGACCGACGCTGATGCGACCGGCGGGGTCGCCGGAGGGAACGGGGCTCGGGGCCTACCTCGAACACCTGTCGTCGACGCGCGACCTCGAGTTCGACGACCACCGGGACCTGTGGCGCTGGTCGGTGGCCGAGCCCGAGGCGTTCTGGGCGTCGATCTGGGACCACTACGGGGTGCCGGGCACCTACGAGCGGGTGCTCGGCTCGTCGGCGATGCCGGGCGCGCAGTGGTTCCCGGGAGCCCGGGTCAACTACGCCGCGCACATGGTGGGCACCGACGCCGACATCGACCGCACCGCCATCATCGCCCGCTCGCAGACGCGCGAGCCCCGGGAGCTCACGTTCGGCGAGCTGCGCGACCAGGTGGGACGCGCCCGCGCCGGCCTGCGGCGCCTCGGCGTGGGGCGGGGTGACCGGGTCGTCGGGTACCTGCCGCACGTCCCGGAGACGATCGTGGTGTTCCTGGCCGCCGCGAGCCTCGGCGCCGTCTGGGCGGCGTGCGCGACGGAGTTCGGCGCCCGCAGCGTCGTCGACCGGCTCGGCCAGCTCGAGCCGACGGTACTGCTCGCCGTCGCGTCGTACCGGTACGGGATCAAGGAGATCGACCAACGCGACGAGCTGGCCACGATCCGCGAGGGGCTGCCGAGCGTCCGGCACGTCGTCGGTCTCGACTACGGGCCGCACCCGGTGCCCGACGCGATGGCGTGGGACGAGCTGCTCGCCGAGCCCGGGGAGCTGTCCTTCGACGAGGTCCCGTTCGACCACCCGCTGTACGTGCTGTTCTCCTCGGGCACCACCGGGCTGCCGAAGGCGATCGTCCACGGCCACGGCGGCATCCTGCTCGAGCACCTGCGGCTGTTCGGCCTGCACTTCGACATCCACCCGGGCGACCGGACGTTGTGGTTCACCACCACCGCCTGGGCGATGTGGAACATCACCATCTCGGTGCTGCTGCACCGCGGCGCCATCGTGCTGCTCGACGGCAACCCGCTCTGGCCGGACCTCGAGGCGCAGTGGCGGCTCGCGGCGGAGACGGGCGTGGCGCTGTTCGGGGCCAGTCCCGGGTATCTCACGGCCTGCCGCAAGGAGGGCGTCGTCCCGCCGAGGTGGCCGCAGCTCCGGCAGCTCGGGACCACCGGTGCGCCGCTGCCGCCGGAGGCGTTCGACTGGGTCTACTCCCACCTCGGGCCGGACGTCATCCTCAACCCGTTCAGCGGCGGCACCGACGTGTGCAGCGGCTTCGTCGGCGGCGGGACCTGGCAGCCGGTGTACCGCGGGGAGATGTCCGGCCCGGGGTTCGGCCACGACGTCGCCGCGTTCGACGAGGACGGCCACCCGGTGGTCGGGCAGCTGGGCGAGCTCGTGGTGCGGGCGCCGATGCCGTCGATGCCGGTCGGGTTCTGGAACGACCCGGACGGCGAGCGCTACCGCGAGGCCTACTTCGACACCTACCCGGGCGTCTGGCGCCACGGGGACTGGGTGCGGTTCACCGACCGCGGCAGCTGCGTGATCACCGGGCGGTCGGACGCGACGCTCAACCGCGGCGGCGTGCGGCTGGGCACGGCCGAGTTCTACGACGTCGTCGAGGACATGGCGGAGGTCGCCGACTCCCTGGTCGTGCACCTCGAGGACGACAGCGGCGGATCGGGCGAGCTGCTGCTGTTCGTCGCGCTCGTGCCCGGGGCCGAGCTGGACGACGACCTGCGCGCCCGGATCGCGAGCGGGCTGCGCCGCCACCTGTCCCCGCGGCACGTCCCGGACCTGATCGCGGCCGTCCCGGCCGTGCCGCGGACCCTGACCGGCAAGAAGCTCGAACGTCCGGTCAAGCAGGTGCTGCGCGGCCGTCCGGTCGAGGAGGTCATCAGCCCCGACGCGGTGAGCGGGGCCGACGCCGTACCGGCGTTCCGGGACGCCTACCGGCGATAGCGGGCGCGGCTCAGGCCGGGGGCGCCGACACGGCGTCGCGCAGCAGCCCGGTGGCGGGATGGCAGTTGACGTACTCGTAGTACTGCTCGCCCGCGTCGAACACCGAGACCTCGTGGTAGAGCCGCAGCGTCGGGAGCCGTTTCGCCGTGCTGACGAACGCGACGAAGACCCGCAGGTGACTGGGGTGGGTCTCGGCCCACTGCTCGAGCCGGTCGAGCGAGCGCCAGTGGGAGATGGCGTAGGTCTTGTCGATCGGCAGGCCGTCGAGGTCGATGGAGCGGACGTAGCGGTTGCTGTAGCAGCCGAGGCGGTGCCCGCGGTCGCGCAGGAAGTCCATGGCCGCCCGTAGCGCGGGCTCGATCTCGGTCAGGTAGAGCTCACGCTCGTCCGGCTCGGCGTCCGGCCACTCCTGGCCGGAGCGGATCAGGGCCACGTTGGCGTGGCCCCGGACGATCACACGGCCGCCGCGGGCCGGGTCGCCCTCCGCCGACAGCTCCCCCGCCGGGCGCATCCGGTCGGTCTGGGAGAGCGGGATGCGGTCGCGCATCGAACCCCAGTACGCGTGCTCCTCGACCTCGTCGCTGACGCCGTCCATCACCCCGCCGACGCCGGGGAGGTGGTCGGTGAACGGGTAGAGCGTCTCGAACTGGTCGACACGCGGGGAGGCGATCTCGCGGAAGAATCCGACGTTCGCGGTGAGCCGGTCGTCCGAGTCCCACCACCCGGCGACCTCGGGCCGCGCGAGCCAGCGCCCGTAGGTGTCGGGATCGCGCCAGTAGCCGACCGCGACGAGGTTGTCGTAGCCGGCCGCGTCCTCGTGGTGGGTCGTGTCCCAGGCGCCCGGGCCGTCGTCGCGCCCGAACCCGTCGACGATGTGGCGCAGGGCCGCGAGCGCCTCGTCCCGGTGCTCCTCGCCGCGGTACTGCACGCCGAAGTAGCCCATCACCACCTGCGTGAGATCCTCGGCGCCGCGCGCCACCCACACCGGGAACGGCGGGCGGTAGTCCTCCCCCGCCCGCCGCGACAACGTGCGCGGGCACTGCAGGTGGGTGTCGATCGCGGATTCCACGCGTGCCTCCCGGGACGGTCCGTGCGGGGCTGAGGGACGGTGGCCATCTCACCATCGATCGGCCGGAGAGCGATCGCAGAGCTTTCGCGACGACGGCGGCGATGCCCGTTCCGCTCGGCCCGACGCGGACGCGCGGTGAGTCCAGGGTCACGGGGTGATCCGGTGACGAAGAGGCCTGCCCGTTCGTCCTCGGGGCAGTCCGATGCCGTACCCCCTTCCTGAGGAGCCCGCCGTGTCCGATCGTCACGTCAAGCCCACCGACGACGGCTGGGCCGTCGAGAAGCCCGACGCCCAGCGTCCGAGCGCCAAGACCCCGACCCAGGCCGAGGCCGTGAAGCGGGCCGTCGAGATCGTCGCCAACGACGGCGGCGGCGAGGTCGTCGTGCACGGCACCGACGGCAAGGTCCGGGAATCCCGCACCGTCGCGTCGGACGCCCAGGACACGGCCCGCACCGCGGCCGCCCTCGCCGCGAGCGCGGCGGGCGAAGGCGCGCGCACGACCGCCTCGGCCGCGGCCGCCGAGGTGTCCGACACCGCCGAGGACGTCGCCGACGAGGCATCGGTGACCGCGAAGAAGGTGGCCGGCCACACCCGCACCGGGGCCGAGCACGCCGAAGCCACCGCCGACGCCGCCGCCGCCGCCGCCGGGATCGGGGAGCAGGTCGACGCCGTCAGCCGGGGTGAGAAGAGCCTCGAGGCCGCCGCCGACGACGCCGCGACGATCGCGCAGACCGCCGGCGCTCAGATCACCGACCAGGCCGACCGCACCGGTCGCGAGGTCGCCGGCGAGACCCGCGCCGCGGGCCGCCGCGCCGCCGCCCGCGTGGACGCCACCGCCCGCGAGGGCGGTGACCAGCTCGTGTCGGGCGCCGACCGCGCCGCCACCATCGGTGCGGGCGTCGGCGAGCAGGCCGAGACGGCCGCGGACCGCGTGGGCAAGCAGATCCACGCCGTCACGGAGTCGGCCGCCGCGCCGCTGGACGAGCTCGCGAAGGCGCTCAACCCGGTGCGCATCGCCGGTCGCGTCGTCGGCGTCGTGGCCGCGGGCGGCCTGTCCCTCGTCGGGCGTGGCGCGTCCCGTGGCACCGCCGCCGCCCAGCGTGGCGCCCGCAAGGTCGCGCCGCGCTGACCCAGCCGTCGGGAAGCGTTCCGCACCGGGCGCCGACAGACCGTCGGCGCCCGGGCGGACGAGCCGGGGTCAGAAGTACGTCTTGCGGCCTCCGACCCCGCGTCCCACCGCACCCAGGATCGTGAGGATCAGGCCGACGACGGCCAGGATGATGCCGATCGTGTAGAGGATCGGGATGCTGAGCACGTAGCCCAGGATGATCAGGATGACACCGAGGATGATCACGAGCGGTTGCTCCTCACTCGGGCACCGGTGCCCGCAGTAGTCGATTTCGTCACGCGCTGAGGCAGCCCGTGCGGCGGATGGGACCACAGCGAGGACGCCGGAGCCGTGAGGCGCACCGACGTCACCACGGTGTTCAGCTCGGCGTGTCGTCCTCGGCGCGCTCACGCCACACCACCGGATGGTCGACCCGTCGTGCGGCGAGGACGACGGCCGCGACCACGACCTCGCTCGTCAGGTCGAGCACGTCGGCGAGCACGTCCCGCAGGGAACCACTGACGGTCACCCGGCGGCGCCGGGCGGCATGAGGGCGTCGCGAGGAGGGTTCACGGTGGCTCCGGGGGCTCGTCACCACAGCGCGGGCCGCCGAGGACGATCAAGGGTCGCAGGTGGCCATTCGCCGCACGTGTCGGGCGAGCGGGTACGGCGGAACGGCCTAGTGCGGGTCCGCTTCCTGATCGCTTGTGGGCCACGCTGTGATCACGACCGGGTCGGGTGCAGCTCCTGGGTGCCGATGACCCCGCCCCCGCCCCAGGAGGCCCTCCGCCTCCGCGACCGTGAAGACGCAGGCCTCGACGCCGACGCCCCGCGCCAGCAGCAGGTCCGTCAGCTCGACGACGCCGTCCTCGCCCTGGTTGGCAGGGACCAGGTCGGGCAGCTCGGCCCACGACGACACCGTGGCGAGTCGCTTCGCGGGGTCCGGCTCGATCTGCGCGAAGGTGGTCATCGAGATCGGGACGCCGGGGCACGCACGGCGGACGGCCTGGATCGCGCGTCCCACCTCCCGCTCCGAGAGCGTCTCTGCGCCGTCGTCGCCGAAGGCGTGCAGGTGCAGCAGGGTCGCGCCCGCCGCGACGCACGCCGCGGCGTCGGCCGCGGTCTCCCCGGGGGTGCGCGGCATGGCCGGGTGGTCGCTGTCGCCGTTCAGGGCGCCCTGCAGCGTCCGGCGGGCGGACGGGCGGACGGGCGGACGGGCGGCCGTCGGGAGTCATGGACGGATCCTCGACCCCGCCGAGCAGCGGGGCGCGGATCGTGGCCCCGCCCACAGCGCCTTGAGTGTGCCGTGGCGGCGCGGCCTGTCCTGGACCGGCACACGCCCACCGGGAGGACCAGATGACCGCGACACCACAGCACCACGGCCTCGAGGCCGAGGACGAGACCCCGACCGGCCCGCTGCCGGCCGTCGCGCCGGCGACCTCGAGGCCCTCCGTCCTCGACCAGATGGGCGGTCCGCGGGGGTTCGTCTACTCCTCGGTCCCCGTCGTCGTGTTCGTCGCGGCGAACACGTTCCTGTCGCTGCCGGTGACGATCGGGGTCTCGGTCGCTGTCGGACTCGCGCTGACCGCGCTGCGCCTGGTGCGTGGGGAGCACGTCGCCGGCGCGGTCGGGGGCCTGGTCGGCCTCGGCGCCGCCGTGGGCGTCGTCGCGTGGACCGGGTCGGCGAGGGACTTCTTCGTCATCGGCATCTGGGCCGCTCTCGCAGGCTTCGTCGTCGCCCTCGGCTCGGTGCTCGCCCGCCGCCCCCTGACCGGGGTCGTCTGGAACCTCGTGCACGGCGGCACCCACGACTGGCGCACCGACCGCGCCGTGCGGCGCTGGCACGACCTCGCCACGCTGTGCGCCGCGGCCGTGTTCGGGGCGCGGTTCGTGGTCAAGGAGTGGCTCTACGTCGCCGACTCCACCACCTGGCTCGCCGTCGCCAAACTCGCCCTGGGCACCCCGCTGACGATCCTGGCCGGCCTCGTCGTCGTCTGGGCGTTCCGCCGGACGAGCACGCGCCTGCTCGGCAAGGATGCCTCGTGAGCACCATCAGCCGCTCCGCCCCGACGCCGACCTCGACAAGGTGCTCTGCCCGGCCCGTTCTCCGACCGTGACCGGCGGTTGGGCCCATCGGCCCTACCCCGCCTCCGGCCTCCGGACGACGCTCACCCGTGCCGGGGCGAACAGGGAGGGGCGCGATGGGTCACGACGGGGCGGTCGGGAACGGGGCGGTCGGGAACGGGGTGGCCGCTGGAGTGGACGCCCCGGCGAAGGACCGACGGATCCCGTGGTGGGGCGTCGGCTTCGACGTGGTGCACCGGGGCTACGACCGCGGCCAGGTCGAGGCGGCCCTCGACCGTGCCCAGGCCGACCTGCGGGTGATGACCGCCGACCGCGACGCGATGGTGCGGGCCGAGGAGCAGGTGCGCGCGGAGCTCCGGGCGGTCCGGACCGACGTCGACCGGATGGCGTCCGAGCCCCTCTCCCTCGACGGGGTGTCGACCCGGCTGCAGCATCTCCTGCGGCTCGCGCAGGAGGAGGCGGACGAGGTCCGCGAGCAGGCGGCCGCCGACGCCGGGTTGGTCGCCGAGCGGGTGGCCGACCGTGCCCGAGCGACCGAGGCGGAGGCCCTCGCGCGCGCCGACCGACTCGTCGCCGACGCCGACGCCCGGAGCCGCGCCCGCCTGACCCACGCCACCGAGCAGGCCGCGTTGATCGTCGCCGAGGCCGAGAAGCAGGCCCGTGCCCTGCGCCGGGAGGCCGAACGGGTCCGCGACGACGTCGAGCGCCAGCAGCAGGAGCTCGTCGCCGAGCAGCAGGAGCTGGTGGAGCGCACCCGAGCCGACGTGGCACGGCTGGAGGACGAGGCGGCGGCCGACCGCCGAGGACGGGACGAGGACGCGCAGACCCGCCGGCACCGCGTCGAGGAGGACTTCGAGACCGCCCTGGCCGCGCGCCGGGCGGAGGCGGCCGCGGCCCTGGCCGACGCCGAGGAGCGCCGCCGGCGGGCGGAGGAGCGCGCCCGCGCGGCCGAGCAGGAGGCGGCCGCCCGGGTCGACGCCGCCACCACGGCCGTGGACGCCCTCGAGGAACGCCGTCGCCGGGCCGCCACCCAGCTCGGCGAGCTCAAGCGGGTGCTCGATCGGAACGCTCTCGACGGTGCGGCCGGCGACGACCCGGCGAGCCACCCGGTGCTCGTGGCGGCCGGCGGCGACCAGGGCGTGGCCTGACCGTCAGACCTGGGCCTGCTCGCGGGTCTCGCCCCTCACCACCTGCACGGCACGACGCAGTGACGCGATGAGGGCCGAGGGGTCGCCCGCGCGCGTGCAGAGCGAGATCGGGCAGGGCTCGACGTCGGTCAGCGGGAGGAACACGACCTCCGGATGACGGTAGCTGTCCGCGACGGAGCTCCCGGTGATCGCGATGGCGGCGCCCGAGGCGACCACCTCGAGGAGCTCGTCCATCGTGTGCACCGTCGGTCCGTAGCGCACGGGCACGCCGCTGGGCCGGGGGTCACAGGCCCACCACCGCACCCACCGCTCGTCGGTCTCGTCGTCGTGGACGTGCGGCTCACCGTCGAGGTCGGCCAGCTCGACCTCAGCGCGGGTGGTCAGCCGATGGCCCGCCGGGAGCGCGACGACGCGGGGTTCGTCGCGAACCACGTCGAGGCACAGCCCGTCGGTGTCGACGATCGGCGGCCGGACGAGGGAGGCGTCGACGGTGCCGGCGCGGACCGCGGCCGCCTGGTCGGGCCAGGTCAACTGCACGAGCTGCACCGACGCGGCGGGGACGTCACGCTGCACGAGGTCGAGGATGGCCGGGTGTGGGTGCCGGTCGCGGCGGTCATGAAGCCGAGCCGCAGGACTCCGCCGAGGGCGCGACGGTGCGCCTCGACCGCCGCGACGGCGCGCTCGGCAGCGGCGAGCGCCGCACGGGCCTCGGGGAGGAAGCGTCGGCCCGCGTCCGTGGGGACGACCGGGTGCGCGCTGCGGTCGACCAGGTCGACACCGAGCTTGCGCTCGAGCAGGCGGATCTGCTTGCTCAGGGCGGGCCCGCTGACATAGAGCCGCGCGGCGGCCCGCCCGAAGTGTCCTTCGTCGACGACGGTCACGAGGTAGCGCACGAGGTGCAGGTTGAGGTCCACGCCGGCTCCCTCCGACGGGCCGAGTGTCGCACCTCACGAGACGCAAGGGGCTCTCACCTGGCGCGATAACCGAATGGTTCAGGCACGCGACGACATGTGTCATGGACCTTCTCCGTGTCGCCGACGAGCCTCGGTGGCGTCCACCACCGACGGAGGAGACACCGCCGTGAGCCGTTACGACCACGAGTTCGTGACGATGTTCGCCGGGCTGGAGAAGCAGCTCGAGAACATCGACAACCCGCGCCACCGCGCGATCCTGAAGAACTACCGGCGGCACGGGCTCCTGGAGGTGGCCGGGCGCTACCGGGAGCTTCTCGCCCCCGACATGACCGTCGAGCACCCGCAGTACCGCCTGCACGAGGGCGGGCAGTCCATCGTCCTCGACGGGATGGAGCAGGTCGTCGGCTTCTACCAGTCGCTGATGGCCGCCAACGCCATCGTCATGTGGGTGGCCGAGCAGGACATCGCGGTCAACGACCACGGCTTCTCCGGGGAGGTCGTCTTCAACGCCTTCGTCCCGGCACCCATGCTCGGCGACAGCGCCTTCTCCGACATCCGCCCGGGCGGCGACCCGACCGAGATGTACCTGCTGCGCCGCACGCTCGCCTTCGTCTGGCCCTACGACGAGCGGTGCCGCCTCATCGGCGAGCACGTCTACGAGGACGGCGCCTCTCGCGAGATCCTCGAGCCCGACCCCGCGGACGTCATCACCGCGGAGCGTGCCGCCGAGCTGCTCGCCCCCGAGATCGACCGGGTCCTGCCGTGAGCGCCGGTGGCCGGCTGGACGGGAAGGTCGCGTTGATCACCGGAGGAGCCCGTGGGCAAGGTCGCGCGCACGCCGTCCGGTTGGCCGAGGAGGGCGCCGACATCGTCCTCGTCGACCACTGCGCGCCGATCGACACGGCTCCCTATCCGATGCCCGATGTCGCGGAGCTCGAGCACACGGTGACGCTCGTCGAGGACCTCGACCGCCGCGCCCTCGCGTTCCGGGCCGACGTCCGCGACCTGGCTGCTCTGCGCAGCGCGGTCACCGACACCGTGGCGGAGCTCGGGCGGCTCGACATCGTCGTCGCCAACGCCGGCATCGGCGGCTTCGCGCCCGCGCTGGAGATGGACGAGGCCACGTGGGACGAGATGATCGACATCAACCTGACCGGGGCGTGGAAGACCGTTCGCGCCGCGGCCCCCGCGCTCGTCGACGGCGGTCGGGGCGGGTCGATCGTGCTCACGAGCTCCGTCGCCGGGCTGATCGGCTTCCCGAACCTCGCCCACTACTGCGCGGCCAAGCACGGCCTGGTGGGGCTGATGAAGGTGTTCGCCATCGAGCTCGCGCCCCACCGGGTGCGGGTGAACTCCGTGCACCCCACGAACGTCGACACCGACATGATCCAGAACCCGGCGATGTACGAGCTCTTCAGCGGCGGCGTGCCCGGCGCGGACCGCGCCTCCGCCGCCGCGGCGATGAAGGGCATGCACGCGCTGCCGATCTCCTGGGTCGACCCGGTCGACATCAGCAACACCGTCACGTGGCTGGCCTCCGACGAGGCGCGTTACGTGACCGGAGTGGCCCTCCCCGTCGACGGCGGGATGACCGCTCCCTACACGATCCCCCACCCCGCACGGGCGTGAACGGCCCGAGGACGACCGCGAGTCCGGGCGTCGGCACCCCCGGCACCGCCGTCCCCGAGCTCCTGGTCGAGATCGAGCTCGTCGCGAGCATCTGACCGCCCGACGTCCGGTCGGACCCCGTGCAGGCTGCGCCCGTGACCCCGACCGTCGCCGCCGCGCTGCGCCGCTCGACGAGCACCTCGTCCTCGCCCAGGGCAGCAGTGCCTTCCACGCCGTCCACCGACGGAGCGGCGCGTTCCACGAGCTCGACGTCGTGCCCGGCCAGGTGCTCGCCGTGCACCCCGACCTCGCGACCCTGCTGACGACCGCCGTCGAGACCCGCTGACCCCGGCGCGAGGGACCGGCGGGACGGCCCGGGAGGAGAGGGGCTCCTTCGGGTCATCGGGGACCTCGCGCGGCGCGCGACGCTCTAGCGTGCCGTGAGCTCCCTGATCGCGCGGTCCCCGGAGGGGTCCTCGAGAAAGGAACCGGCCATGGGCAGCGCGATCGGCGCGGTGCTCCCGCTCGCCCTCGGAGTCGCCCTGAGTCCGATCCCGATCATCGCGGTCGTGCTCATGCTGGCGACACCGCGCGCCGGGGTCAACGGAACCTCGTTCCTGCTCGGCTGGCTGATCGGCCTCTCCGTCGTCGGCACGATCGTCCTGCTCCTCTCCGGAGGATCCGACGGGAGCGCGCCGGCCAGGTGGGTCGACGTCGTGAGCCTCCTGCTCGGTGTGGCGCTCATCGTGCTCGCGGGGCTGCAGTGGCGCCGCCGTCCCCGCAGCGGGACCGCGGCGCTCCCCGGCTGGATGGCGAGCATCGACCGCTTCAGCCCCCTGACGTCGGCGGGCCTGGGCCTCGCGCTCTCGGCGGCGAACCCGAAGAACCTGCTCATCACGGTGGGTGCCGCGGCGGCCATCGCCGAGACCGGCATGTCCCCGGGTGGGCAGGCCGTCACCCTCGGGCTGTTCGTGCTGCTCGGCACCCTCGGGCCTGCCGTCCCGCCGGCGATCTACCTCGGCCTCGGCGCGCGGTCGCAGCGGATCCTCGGACGCCTGCGCGGCTGGATGGCCGCGCACAACACCGCGATCCTGTGTGTGCTGCTCGCGGTCATCGGGCTGAAGCTCGTCGGTGACGGGATCTCGGCCCTCGTCGGCTGAGATCGGACGCACCTCGCCGACGGACCACGGGTCAGTGCTCCGGGCGGACCGCGACCCTCGCCGCACGCGCCCGGGGAGACCGCACAGCCCGCGACGTCGGCGCAGACGTGACGCTGCTCCCCGCCGGTTGACTCCCGCGGTGGGGGTCGCGAACATCCCCCGCCATGGGTGCACGCCGGGTGCTGACGTGGCGACGCCACGTCGACCTCATGCGCGTCGCCAGCAGCGGCTGTCGCTGACACACGAGCCCGGCGCCGGGCTCACGACGCCTCCCCGTCCCTCCCCCGTCCCGGGAGCCCGTGTGTCCACGACCGCCAGCCCGCTGTCGACCGAGTCCACCCACACCCCGCGCCGCGTCGCCCTCGCGAGCGCCGTCGGCACCACGATCGAGTGGTACGACTTCTACCTCTACGCCACGGCCACCGCCCTGGTGTTCAACCAGCTCTTCTTCCCGTCGATCAGCCCCACGGCCGGCACGCTGGCGGCGTTCGCGACCTACGCGGCGGGCTTCGGCGCCCGCCCGATCGGTGCGGTGATCTCGGGTCACCTCGGCGACCGGCTCGGACGCAAGGCCGTGCTCATCGCCGCGCTGGTGACGATGGGCGTCGCCACCACGGCGATCGGGCTGCTGCCCACCTACGCCACGATCGGCGTCTGGGCCCCGGCGCTGCTGGTGGTCCTGCGGATCGTCCAGGGCCTCGCCGTCGGCGGCGAGTGGGCGGGTGCGGCGATCCTCGCCGTCGAGCACGCCCCGGAGCGGCGCCGCGGGTTCTTCGGCAGCTTCACCCAGCTCGGGTCGCCGGCCGGGATGCTGCTCGCCACCGGCTCGCTGTTCGGAGTCCGCGTCATCGCCGGCGACGAGGCGTTCCTGGCCTGGGCGTGGCGCCTGCCCTTCGTCGCGAGCATCGTGCTCGTCGGCGTCGGCCTGTTCATCCGCCTGCGCATCCAGGACGCCCCCGAGTTCCGGGCCCTGCGCGAGCGCGGTGACGTCGCCCGCCTCCCGGTCGTCGAGGTGCTGCGCGCCGCCCCGCGCAACGTCGTCCTCACGACGGGGCTTCGGCTCTCGCAGATCGCCCTGTTCGTCCTGCTCACGACCTACGGCCTGACCTACATCGCCGGCGAGCTGGGCAAGGCCAGCAGCGCGGGCCTGCTCGCGGTGGTCATCACGTCCGCGCTGGGGCTCGCCACGACGCCGCTGTGGGCGATCCTCTCCGACCGGATCGGACGGCGGACGCCCTACCTCGTCGGCTCGATCGGCGGCACGATCACGCTGGCCCTGTTCTTCCTCGCGGTCGGCACGGGCTCGACGACGTTGATCGTCCTGGCGATGGTGCTCGGCATCAACGTCACCCACGACGCGATGTACGGGCCGCAGGCGGCGTGGTTCGCCGAGCTGTTCTCGACGCGCCTGCGCTACAGCGGCGCGTCGCTCGGCTACGGCATCGGCTCGGTGGTCGCGGGCGGTTTCGCGCCGCTCGTGGCCGCCGCCCTCGTCGGCGCGACGGGCTCGTTCTGGCTGGTCGTGGCGTTCCTCGCCGTGCTGTCGGTGCTCACGACGGTCGCCGCCCTGCTGGCGCGGGAGACTGCGCTCGAGCCGCTCGCACCCTAGGAGGCACGTGTCCCGCCGCATCCACCTCAACGCGTTCGCCATGAACTGCGCCGGCCACCAGTCGGCGGGGCTGTGGCGCCACCCGCGCGACGAGGGGTTCCGCTACACCGATGTCGAGCACTGGGTGGGTCTCGCCCGGGTGCTCGAGGACGCCGGGTTCGACGCGCTGTTCCTGGCCGACGTGCTGGGGATCTACGACGTGTACGGCGGCTCGCGGGACGGCGCGCTGCGCGCCGGCACCCAGGTACCGCTCGGCGACCCGATGCTGCCCGTGCCGGCGATGGCCGCGGCGACGTCGCGGCTGGGGTTCGGCATCACGGTCTCGGTGAGCTACGAGCACCCCTACGCCCTGGCCCGCCGCTTCACGACGCTCGACCACCTGACGAAGGGGCGGGTGGCCTGGAACGTCGTCACCGGCTACCTGGCGAGCGCGGCGGCGAACCTCGGCCTGGGCGAGCAGCTCGCCCACGACCAGCGCTACGAGATGGCCGAGGAGTACCTCGAGGTCTGCTACAAGCTCTGGGAGGGCTCCTGGTCCGACGACGCCGTCGTGCGCGACGCCGACCGCGGCGTCTACACCGACCCGGCGAAGGTCCACGACATCAACCACCGCGGCACCTGGTTCGACGTGCCGGGCCCGTTCCTCTGCGAGCCCTCGGCCCAGCGCACCCCGGCGATCTTCCAGGCCGGGGCGTCGTCGCGTGGCCTCGCGTTCGCCGGGCGGCACGCCGAGGCGGTGTTCGTCTCGGGCCCGTCGACGACGGTGGTCGCGAAGTCGGTGGCCGGCATCCGCGCCGCGGCCGCGGAGGCCGGGCGCGACCCGGAGTCGGTGACGGTGTTCGTGCAGCTCGCGCCGGTGGTGGCCGAGACCTCGGAGGAGGCGCGGGCGCAGTACGAGGAGTACCTCGCGGTGGCCTCGACCGAGGGCGCGCTCGCGCTCTTCGGCGGCTGGACGGGTCTCGACCTCTCCGGCGTCGACCCGCACGAGCCCCTGCGTCACGTCGAGACCGACGCGGGTCGCTCCGCGCTCGCGTCGTTCACCACCGACGACCCGGACCGGGAGTGGACCCTGGCCGAGGTCACCGCGCACCTCGCCGTCGGGGGGCGCGGTCCGGTGGCGGTGGGCTCGCCGGGCGAGGTCGCCGACGAGATGGAGCGCTGGGTCGACGAGACCGGCGCCGACGGCTTCAACCTCGCCTACGCGGTCACGCCGGGCACGTTCGTCGACGTCGCGGAGCTGGTCGTGCCCGAGCTGCGGCGCCGCGGGCGGATGCCCGCCACTCCGGCGACCGGGACGTTGCGCGAGGTCCTCGGCGGCGCGGGCCCCCGGGTCGCCGCCTCCCATCCGGCGGCTGCGTACCGGCGCTGAGCCGCAGGGAGCAACGCCGCGCCGGGGTGCCCACACCGGTCGGCGAGCGGGCCGGACGCCTGGAATGATTGTGCGCGACCGTCGTCGGGTGGAGGTGCCGCGCAGGTGCCGTCGTGAGGGAGGTGGACTCGGTGGGTGGCGACGTCGGAGAGCACCCGTCCCCCGTCCCGACCACGCCGCCCGGCCCCGCGGAGCCGTTCGACCGCCTGACCGAGCTGGCCTGCGACGTCGCGGCCGCCCCGATCGCCCTGGTGAGCCGGCTCGAGGACGACGGCGTCCGGGTGTGGCATGCGGCCCCCGGTACGGACGCGATCGACCGGGAGGTGCCGGTCGCCGAGACCCTCTGCCGTCTCGTCGCCGACGCGCAGCGCCCCGTCGTCGTCCCCGACGCCGACCGTGCTTCCCGCGACGGGGAGTCCGACGCCGTGCTCGCCGTCGGCATCCGCGCGTGGGCGGGGTTCCCGATCCGGGACACCGACGGCGCCGTGCTGGGGTCGCTCACGGTCGTCGACACCCGGTCGCGGCCCTGGACCGGCGAGCAGGTCCGCCGGCTCGCGGGGATCGCCCGGGCGGCCGGGGACGAGATGGCCCTGCGTGCCGACCTCGCGGTCTCGCAACGCTCGGCCGACGAGCTCGCCCACCGGCTGCAGGCCTCCGACCGCGCCGCCCGCGCCTCCGACCGGGACGCCCGCCGGGCGTACGACCGCGCCGAGCGCGCCGACGCCCTCGCCACCGCCGCGCGCCGGCAGGCGGGTGCCGCGGTCGAGCTCGCCGAGACGCTGCAGCAGTCCCTGACACCCCAGCACCCCCCGCGCGTCCCGGGCATGGAGATCGCCGCGCGGCACCGCGGCCCCACCGACGGCCACTCGTACAGCGGCGAGGTCCTCGGTGACTTCTACGACGTGTTCGCCACGCCCACGGGGTGGGGCGTCGTCGTCGGCGACGTCTGCGGGCACGGCGCCGACGCCGCCCGCACCACGGCGCTCGCCCGCTCCACGGCCCGGGCCCTCGGACACAGCGAGCCCGACCCGGCCCTCGTGCTCACCGCCGTCAACGGTGTCCTGCACGACTGGTTCGACACCGCGCGGAGCTTCGTCACCGCCGTCTACGCCCAGATCACCGACCACGACGCCCCCGAGCCCGCAGGCCTGACCGTCCAGCTCGCCGCCGCCGGGCACCCGCCGGGCGTCGTCTGGCACCCCGGGGGTGCGGTCACCGAGCTCGACGGCGGAGGTCGCGTCCTCGGCATCCGCGCCGAGGCCGACGTCGCCAGCCAGACGATCATGCTGCCACCGGGGGCGGCCCTCGTGCTCCACACCGACGGGGTCACCGAGGCCCGCGCGGCGGGCAGCCGGGAACAGTTCGGGGAGGACCGCCTGCGTCAGGCCCTGGAGGCGCTGCCGGCCGGGGCCCACGCCGACGCCGTCGCGGACGCCGTCCTGGCGGCCGTCGACGTGCACACCGACGGACACCGCGACGACGACACGCTCGTGCTCGTCGTCCGTTCCCCCGGCGCCTGAGTCAGCGGATCAGTTTCTGGACGTCGCGGAACGCGGCGTGGTCGCTGTCGTGCAGCCACTCGAACAGCACCATCTCGGTGGTGACGACATCGACGCCGTGCGCGCGCATGCGCCCGAGGGCCCGGTCGTGGTTCGCCGGGGCCCGGCTGCCGACGGCATCGGCGACGACGGCGACGTCGCGGCCCCTCGCGCGCAGGGCGAGCACGGTCTGGAGCACGCACACGTGGGCCTCGCAGCCCGCGACGACGATCGTGCCCGGCCCGGGGTCGATGTCCGCGGCGAAGGACGTCTTCGGCTGCGCGGGACCCGGCAGCAGGTCGGCGATCTCGCCGACGGTCGGGCCGAGGCCCGCCGGGTTCTGCTCGGTGGCGTGGACGTCGACGCCGGTGAGGCCGGCGCCGCGCAGGAGCCGCTCGGCGTTCTGCAGCACCTCCGCCCCCGCGCTGATGGCCGGCATCAGGCGTTCCTGCAGGTCGACGACGAGCAGGACCGAGGACTCGGCGGACAGCAGCGGCATGCCCCGACCCTAGGACGACTGACCCCCGGGACGCTTGACGCCGCACCCCCACCGGCCGTAGGGCATGACCGTGACGATCTCCCCCGCCGGCGCCACCGACCGCGTCGCCGCGTACACCGAGCGGTTCGCCGCCTTCCTCACCGACGAGGTCGAGCCCCTGGAGGCCGACCTCGACCGTCAGGACGTCGGCTCGCCCTGGAACCCGCGCCTCGACGAGGCCGGCCGCATGCACCCCGCCGTCTGGGAGGCGCGCCGAGAGGTCCAGCGCCGCTCGGCGGCGGCCGGGCTCTACAACCCCCACGTCCCGAGCGGCGGCGGCTTCTGCCGGGCCGAGATGCAGCACGTCGAGGAGTTCGTGTACCGGCACTCCGGGCTGGGCCTGGGCCTGGCCGCGCTGGGCTGGACCGAGGGCGCGAACCCGGCGATCGAGCACTGTTCCGACGCCGCGCGGTCCCGGTGGCTCGAGCCGCTCATGGCCGGCGAGATCACCGCGGCGTTCGCCAACACCGAGATCTCCGTCGGCACCGACGTCCTGGCGATGCAGACCCGCGCGCGCCGCGACGGTTCGGACTGGATCCTCGACGGCACCAAGGCCTGGATCACCAACGCGCACTTCGCCGACGTCGTCCAGGTCACCGCCGTCACCGAGCCCGGTGCCGGCACCCGGTCGCTGTCGATGTTCCTCGTCGACGCGGGCGCGCCCGGGTTCTCCCGCGGGCGCGACATCCCGACGATGCTCGACGACGGCCTCACCGGCGAGCTCCACTTCGACGGGGTCCGGGTGCCGGCCGAGGACGTCGTCGGCGAGGTGGGCGACGGGTTCGCGCTGGCCATGGCCTGGATCAACTGGCGGCGCCTCTGCCGGGGCGGGATGTGCGCGGGCTGGGGCGAGTGGCTGCTGGCGCGGGCGATCGACCGCGCCCGGGAGCGGACCTCGGGCGGGCGGCCGATCGCCGAGCTGCAGGCGGTGCAGCACATGCTCGCCGACATGGACGCCGACGTGTACGCGGCCCGGGCGGCGTCGCTGCAGGCGCAGGCCGAGCTCGACGCGATGCCCGGCGGCGCCTTCGGGGTGCCGCTGCACGCCGACGCGCCGCGCCTCATGAGCCTCGTGAAGGTGCTCAACGACGAGGCGTTCTTCCGCGTCGCCGACCGCGCGGTCCAGGTGCACGGCGGCACGGGCCTGCGGCTCGGCTCGCCGGAGGAGAAGCTCTTCCGCCTCGCCCGCAACCTGAAGATCCCCGCGGGCACGGTGGAGATCCAGCGCAACGCGATCGCGCGCGGGCTGCTCCGGCGCGGGCAGTGACGCTCTGCTCCCGAGGTCTGGCGGCGGTCACCGGACGCTTCCAGCCCGTCCACCACCAGCACCTCGAGCTGTTCGCGCTGGCGCTCGCCGAGCACGACCACCTCGTCGTCGCCGTCACCAACCCCGACTCCGGGGCCCGCCACGAGGCGGCGACCTCGGCGCACCGTCACACCGACGCGGCCAACCCGTTCACCTACTTCGAGCGCCTGCGGCTCCTGCACGCGGCCCTCGACGGCGCGGGACTGGCCGCCCGTGCCTCGGTCGTGCCGTTCGACCTGACCCGCCCGCAGCTGTGGCCGGAATACGTCCCGCTCGGGGCCCGCCACTTCGTGCGCGCCTTCTCGGCGTGGGAGAAGGACAAGGCGGGCCGGCTCGCCGACGGCGGCTACGCGGTGACCGTCGTCGACGGCGACCCCGCGACCAAGCTCGACGCCGCCGCGATCCGCGACGGGTTCGCCGACGGGACGTGGGAGGCGATGGTGCTCCCGTCGACGATGCCGGTGCTGCGGGAGCTCCTGGGGACGCGGTCGTGAGACCGCCCGGGTACGGCGAGACCCAGCCGCGTCTCGACGACGACCGGCTGCCCGTGGTGCTCGTCGTCCTCGACGGGCTGGGCGACCGCCCGGTGCCCGAGCTCGCCGGGTGCACGCCGTCCGAGGCCGCGGAGACGCCCGTCCTCGACGCGCTCGCGGCCCGCGGGGCGTCCGGCTGGCACCTGCCCTTCGGCTGGGGCCGCGCGCCGTCGTCCGAGCTGGCGCACTGGGCGATGTTCGGGTTCGCCGACGTGCCGTTCCCCGGCCGCGCGGTGCTGGAGGCCCTCGGCGCGGGGGTCGACGTGCCGACCGGGATCGCGGTCACCCACGCGGCACTGCGGACGGCCCGGACCGACGACGCGGGGCGGGTGTGGATCACCGGGCGGGTCGCGCCCGACGACACCGACGACGCGTCACGGCTGCTCGGCGACCTGACCGTGCGATTCCGACCTCGTGTCGTCCTGACCCCGCTCCCCCGCCGCGGCGAGGCGCTGCTCGCGCTCACCGGGTACGCGAGCGGCGCCGTCACCGACTCGGACCCCTTCTTCGAGGACCGCCACCCGTGGCTGCGGGTGCTCCCGCGGGCCGAGGAGCCCGACGCCGCGCCGACGGCCGCGGCCCTGGAGGCGCTGCTGCGCGAGGCCCGCGCCGCCCTGCGCGCCCACCCCGTCAACCGCGCCCGCACCGATCGCGGCCTCCCGGCGCTGGAGGTGCTCACGACGAAGTGGTCGGGCGCGCGGTCGCCGATCCCGTCGTTCACGGAGCAGAACGGCGTCGCCGGCGCGGCGGTGACCAGCACGGGGCTCTACCGGGGCCTCGCCTCCGAGCTCGGCATGGCGTCCCGACACCTGTCCCCCGCCGACGACGTCGCTGCCGATCTCCGAGCCCGCCTCGCCGCCGCCGACGAGCTGATCGACGCCGGGGCGCGCGTCGTCCACGTCCACATCAAGGCCACCGACGACGCCGGCCACACGAAGCGGCCCCGCGCCAAGCTCGACGTCCTCGAGGCCGCCGACCGCGGGCTCGCCGGCCTGCTCGACCTCGCCGATCGCGCGGTCGTCGCCGTCACCGGCGACCACGCCACCCCGTCCACCGGCGGCGTGCTGCACACCGGCGACCCGACGCCGCTCGTCGTCGCGGGCCCGACGGTGCGCCCCGACGCGGTCACCGCGTTCGGCGAGGCCCCCGCCCACACGGGCTGGTACGGCGTCGTCACGGCCCGGGAGCTGCTCCCGCTGCTGATGGGCCACGCGAACCGAGCGGCGTTCCTCGGGCACCGCGCCGGCCCCCGGCGCACCGTCGCCCTGCCCGACGACCCGGAGCCGATGATCGACCCCGGCTACCACCGTGAGCGAACTTCGGGCCTATAGCCCCGAACTTCGCTCACAGGTCGCGCAGCTCCGCGAGGACCTCGTCGTTGTGCTCGCCGAGCAGCGGCGCGCGGACGTAGCGGGGATCGGGGTCGCCGGAGAGCTTGACCGGCTCGCCGACGATCCCGAACCGGTCGCCGGGGCCGGGGCGGTCGATCTGGACGATCATCCGGCGCGCGGCCACGTGAGGGTCGACGGCGATGTCGGCGGCGGTGCTCACCGGGCCGCACGGCACCTGGCCCCCCAGCGCGTCGACGACCTCCGCGGTCGTGCGGGCGCAGCTCCACTGCTCGATCGCGGCGTAGACGTCGCGGGCGTGCTCGAGGCGCGCGGGGTTGGTGGCGTAGCGGGGGTCGGCGCCGAGCTCGTCGCGCCCGATCACCACGGCCAGGCGCCGCCACAGGGCGTCGGTCGGGGCGGCCACGGCGACGGCGCCGTCGCGGGTGCTGACGAGCCCGTACGGGCAGAGCAGCGGGTGGGTGTTGCCCTGCGGCTCGGGGCTGCGTCCGGTCAGCGAGTGCTGGTAGACGATCCGCTCGCTCAGCGCGAGTACCGCGTCGTACATCGCCACGTCGACGTGCTGGCCCTCGCCGGTGGCCTCGGCCTGCCGGACGGCGGCGAGGATGCCGAACGCGGCGAGGATCGCGGGCAGGACGTCGCCGATCCCCGGGCCGACCTTCATCGGGTGCTCGCGGTCCGCGCCCGTGACGCTCATCAGCCCGCCCATGGCCTGGGCGATGATGTCGAACGCCGGGAAGTCGACGTACGGGCTCGCCCCGGCGCGCGGGGTGCCGAACCCGCTGATGCTGGCGTAGACCAGGCGCGGGAAGCGGGCGTGCAGCTCCTCGTACGACAGCCCGAGGCGCTCCATCACCCCGACGCGGAAGTTCTCGACCAGCACGTCCGCGCCGCCGATGAGCTCGAGCACCGTGGCCCGGTCCTCCTCGGTGGCCAGGTCCAGGCGGACGCTGCGCTTGTTGCGGTTGACGCTCGCGAAGTAGCCCGCGTACCCGTCGGGGCCGTCCGAGCCCAGCGACGGCCCCCAGCGGCGGGCGACGTCCCCGGTGGGGGGCTCGACCTTGATCACGTCGGCGCCGAGGTCGGCCAGGAGCATGGTGCAGAACGGGCCGGCCAGGACCTGGGTCAGGTCGACGATCCGCAGGCCGGCGAGCGGGGGGCCGGTCATCCCCGAGGCTCGGGCCCCACGTCCAGGCGCGTGACGATCACGAGCGAGTCCTGGAGCAGGACGGTCACCGGGGTGGAGTCGACGACCGCGGAGAGCTGGGTGCGCAGGTCGTGGTCGAGGTCGGCGACCAGGCCGACGCGCCGGTGCACCGTCGGTGGGTGCCCGGCCTCGAGCGCGACGTCGACCTCCACGTCGCACGCCTCGACGTCGTGGCGCTGCAGGAACGTGCGCACCGACATGGCGGTGCACGACGACAGCGACGCCGCGAGCAGCCCGAACGCGGTCGCGCCCTCGGGCTCGCCCTCGTCGGCCGGCACGACGCAGTCGAGCGCGAGCCCGTTCACGTCGAGCGACACCACACGTCCGTCACCCTCCGGGAGGCGACCCCGGGCCCACGCCGCCGGCGCGTCCATGGACCCCAGCTTCCCACGGGTCGCCGGCAGGAGATCGATCAGGCGGAGCGATCGTGGTGACGGGCACGGGCGAGGTGCTCGCGCCGCTCCTGCTCGCTCTCCCCGCCCCAGACGCCGTACGGCTCCTCGACCCGCCGGGCCCAGTCCCGGCAGGGTTCGCGCACCGGGCAGCCCGCGCAGATGCTGGCGGCCGCCGCGACGCGTTCGCTGCGCCGGGGGTCGCGTTCTCCGTCGGGATGGAAGAAGACCTCGGAGTTCATGCCGCGGCACGCGGCGTGGAGCTGCCAGTCCCAGTGGTCGTTGATCGCCCACGGCAGCCGGGAGACATCAGCCATTGATGCACACCTCCTACCGACCGTCGTACACCTCGGCGCCGAGCGTGGCTGTGAGATCCACGTCTCGCGCGACGAGGCGTCTGTCACGGACCGGTCGTGGGCAACCGAGGTGGTTCAGGCGGCGGCGGCGACCGTCGGTGCCGGGGCCCGGCGGCGGGTCTCGCGGCGGCCCCGACGACGACCGACCACGCCCGAGGAGAGCGCGTGCGCCCAGGCGAACGGGCGCCAGTCGTCGAGGCGGACCTCGAGGCGGTCGACGACCGCGACCAGCGCCGCCGGGTTGTGGGTGAGCCCGCAGTGACTGCTCGGGATCACCACGTTCTCGCACAGCTCGCCGTCGTCCTGCCGGCAGCCGTCGCCGTGCAGGAGCCCGTCCCACGTCGAGTAGATCGCCACCGAGCGCACGGGCACCGGGCGCCGGACCAGGTCCACGACCTCGCCCGTACGGTTCGAGAAGCCCCAGTGCCGCTCGGCGAGGCGGAACGCGGTGGTCACCCGGTTCTCCTCGGCCTCCGCGCGCCACGGCGACCCCAGGCAGACGATGCGCTCGACGGCGTCCGGGCGGACGTGGGCGAGCCAGCGGGCCATGAGCCCGCCGAGGCTCCAGCCGACGATCGCGATCGGGCGCCCGTGCCGGGCGTGGAGCTCGTCGAAGCGCGCGAGCAGCCCGTCGAGGATCGTGTCGGTGAAGCCCTGGTTGAGGCCGAGGGTCCACCGATGGGTGTGGAAGCCGCGATTGCGCAGATGCGCCCGCAGCGCGGCCGTGGCGAGATCGCTGGTGAGGAACCCGGGCAGCACGAGCACGGGCTGGCCGTTGCCGCGGCCGCTGCCGGGCAGGACGTGCCGGACCGCGTGCCACGCGGCGGTCTCCACCGACGCACGTCCGAGATCGGTGACCGTGAGCCACCAGGCCGGGAAGGGAAGGAATGCACCGGGAGTGCCGGCCTCGGGACGCCGCATCGTCGACGTCGGACTGGGGGCGTCCATCACGACCACCTCCTCGCGCGGAGACGCCACGACGCGGCTCCGTGTGGTCCACAGATACCCGAACCCGAGTCCACATACGCCCGCCGGGGTCGCGACCGACCCGATCGGGCCGGTGCCCGGGGCGGGTCAGAAGTACGCGCGGGTCACGAGGTCGGCGACGCACGCCGGCTTGGTCTCGCCCTCGACCTCGACGGTCACGCGGGTGACCAGCTGCAACCCGTCGTCGCCGACGTCCGTGGCGTCCACGAGCGTCGAGCGTGCCCGCACCCGCGTCCCGGACCGCACGACGTTCGGGAAGCGCACGCGCTCGAGCCCGTAGTTCAGGCCCATCCGCGTGCCCTCGACGCGGCGCAGGCCGTCGAGCAGCAGCGGGAGGAGCGAGAGCGTCAGGAAACCGTGCGCGACCGTCGCGCCGTACGGCCCGGTCGCGGAACGGTCGGCGTCGACGTGGATCCACTGGTGGTCACCGGTGACGTCGGCGAAACCGTCGATGCGGTCCTGGCCGATCTCCAGCCACTCCCCCGGTCCGAGCTCGCGGCCCAGTGAGGCGACGAGCTCGTCCCGCCCGTGGAAGGTCTCCATGCGGCATTCCTACCGCGCGGGCCTACACGCGCGCCGCACGGATCGCGTCGACCAGCGAGGTCGGTGCACGCCCCAGCAGGTTCTCCAGCGCCGGGCTGTCGGTCTCCAGCTCCCCCCGTGCGATTGAGAGCTCGAGTGACGTCACGAACCGGGCCGTGTCCTCGTCCATCCCCGCGCCGCGCAGGATGTCGGTGAACTCGTCGGGCGAGACGTCGCGGTAGACGACCTTGGTGCCGGTGGTCTCGGTGATCGCGTCGGCGAGCTCGCTCATGGAGAACGCCGGTCCGCCGAGCTCCCAGTAGCCCTGCTGGTCGGCGATGTCGCCGGTGAGCAGCGAGACCGCGGCCTCGGCGTAGTCCGCGCGCGTGGCGGCCGAGACACGACCGTCACCCGAGGCGCCGACGATCTCGCCGCGCTCGAGGTACTCGTCGAGACGGCCGGTGTAGTTCTCGACGTACCAGCCGTTGCGGGCGACCGCGAACGGCAGTCCGGAGGCCTGGAGGAGGTCCTCGGTGCCGGCGTGCTCGGGCGCCAGCGCGAGCTCGGTCTCGTCGGCGTGGAGCACGCTCGTGTAGACGACGAAGCCGACGTCGGCGGCGTCCGCGGCCCGGATGACGTTGCCGTGCTGCGTGACGCGGTCGCCGACCGTGGGGCTCGAGACGAGCAGCAGCCGCTCGATGCCCTCGAGGGCGGGCTCCAGGGTCTCCGGACGGTCGTAGTCGGCCTCGCGCACCCCGACGCCGAGGGCGGCCAGCTCGTCGGCCTTCGCGGTGTCCCGGACGAGCGCGAACACGTTGCGGGCCGGGACGCCGTGGCGCAGCAGGGCATCGACGGCGAGGCGGCCGAGGTGACCGGTCGCGCCCGTGACGGCGTACGTGGCGGTGGGAAGGACGGGTGCCTCGCTCATGGTCGCCAGTGTGCCCGTGCGCCCCGTCGTCCAGACGTCGCGGTCCACGAGAGGTAGAGGACGCGACGCGGCGGGCACCATGGAGGTGATGACGGTGGCGACGGGGGGCGGCGTCGCCACCTACGGAGCGGTGCTGCGCCTCCCCGGCCTCACCCCGCTCGTGACCGTCGGGTTCGCCGCGCGCATCCCGGCCACCGCAACGGCCGTCGTGCTCACGCTGCACGTCGCGGTGGGCCTGGACGCCGGGTTCGCCGCCGCGGGCCTGGTCGGCGGGGCGGTGACGGCCGGGGTCGCGCTCGGGGCCCCGCTCCTCGGCCGCCTCATGGACCGTCGCGGCCTGCGTCCCGTCCTGCTGATGTGCGGGCTCGCGCAGGCCGCGTTCTGGGGCGTCGCGTCCCTGCTGCCGGTGACGGCGCTCGCCCCCGCCTCCTTCGCGGCGGGGATGTTCATGCCGCCCGCGTTCTCCGCGGTGCGCCAGTCCCTCGCCGCCTCGGTGCCCGACGAGCACCAGCGGCCCGCGTTCGCGCTCGACGCGATGTCCACCGAGGTCGCCTACGCGGTGGGCCCGGCGCTCGGCACCCTCGTAGCGATCGCCCTGCCCGGCCGTCCCGGTCTGTGGGCCGTGGGCGGGGCGTTCGTCCTCGCGTCGGCCGCGCTGGCGAGGCTCGACCCGCCACTGCGCCTGCCGGGCACGGCCGCGGAGGACCGGACCGCGCCCCCGGTGCGCTCGTGGTTGCGCGTCCCGATGCTCGTCGCCCTGGCGTCGACGGGCGCGGCGATCCTCATGCTCACGGCCACCGAGCTCGCCGTCGTCGCCGGCCTGACCGCCCGTGGGGAGACGGCCTGGTTCGCGCTGGCCAACGCCGTGTGGTGCGCCGCGTCGCTCACCGGGGGCTGGATCTACGGCGGTACCCGGCGCCCGCCCCCGACCGCGGTGCTGCTGGCCCTGCTCGCGCTCGGGTCGCTGCCGGTCGCCCTGGGCGGGCCCTGGTGGACCGTGACGCTCCTGCTGATCCCCGCCGGCGCCTTCTGCGCGCCGGCACTGGCCTCGGCCACCGAGACCGTGGGGCGCCTGGCCCCCGACGGCGCACGGGGCGTCGCCATCGGACTGCACAGCTCCGCGCTCATGGCGGGCGCGGCGATCGCCTCGCCCCTGTCCGGCGTCCTGATCGACACCGTCGCCCCGGCGGCCGCGATCGCCGTCGCGGCGGCGGTCACCCTCGCGGTGGCGGTCGCCGCCGCCGTGGTCACGCGCGCCCGCACCCGGTGACCCCGGATCCGATGACACAGTCAGTTCCGACTGTTTATGGTGCGCCTGAGCACCTCGTCGACCACGGGAGGAACCCGATCATGGATCTCCAGGGCGTCTCGGCCCTCGTCACCGGCGGCGCGTCCGGCCTCGGGCTGGCCACCGCGCAGGCGATCACCGCCGCGGGCGGGCGGGTGGTCGTCGCCGACCTCCCGTCGTCGAAGGGCAAGGAGGTCGCCGCGGACCTCGGCGGGGAGTTCGTCGCCGCCGACGTCACCGACGCCGACGCGCTGGGCTCCGCGGTCGCCGCGGCCGAGGCCGCCGGTCCGTTCCGCGCCCTCGTGCACTGCGCGGGCATCGGCAGCCTCACCCGCGTCGTGGAGAAGAACGGCGACCCGGGCGACATGGAGTCCTTCGAGCGGGTCATCCGCGTCAACCTCTTCGGCTCGTTCAACGCCCTGCGCCTCGCCGGCGCCGCCATCGCGCGCACCGAGCCGGTCAACGGCGAGCGCGGCGCGATGATCATGACGGCCTCCGTGGCGGCGTTCGAGGGCCAGATCGGGCAGATGGCCTACTCGGCGTCGAAGGGCGGCGTCGTCTCGATGACGCTGTGCGCCGCGCGCGACCTCGCGTCCAAGCTGGTCCGCGTCAACACCATCGCGCCCGGGCTCTTCGACACCCCGCTGTTCGCGACGCTCTCGGAGGACGTCCGCAAGGCCCTCGGCGAGTCGGTGCCCCACCCCCGCCGCCTCGGCGACCCCGCCGAGTACGGGCAGATGGCGGTCGCGATGCTGCAGAACCCCATGCTCAACGGCGAGACGATCCGGCTCGACGGCGCGATCCGGATGCCTCCCCGATGAGCTCGCCCGCGGGTGACGAGGAGGTCCTGCGCACCGAGCGCGACGGCACCACGCTGATCATCACCATCGACCGCCCGAAGGCGCGGAACTCGGTGAACACCGCGGTCGCGGAGGGGATCGCCGCGGCGCTCGACGAGCTCGACGACGACGACGCGCTCGTCGCCGGCATCCTCACCGGCGCCGGCGGGTTCTTCAGCGCCGGCATGGATCTCAAGGCCTTCCTGCGGGGCGAGCGCCCGCACGTCGGCGACCGCGGATTCGCCGGCATCACCCAGCGCCCGCCGTCGAAGCCGCTGATCGCCGCGGTCGAGGGGCCGGCGCTGGCCGGCGGGTGCGAGCTGGTGCTGTCCTGCGACCTCGTGGTGGCCTCGGAGGAGGCGACGTTCGGGATCCCGGAGGTCAGGCGCGGGCTCGCCGCCGCCGCCGGCGGCCTGATGCGCCTGCCCGCCCGCATCCCGCGCACCGTCGCCATGGAGCTCGCGCTCACCGGCGACCCGATGAGCGCGGCCGACGCCCACCGGTGGGGGCTGGTCAACCACCTCACGCCCGCCGGCGGGGCCCTCGAGGGCGCCCGCGAGCTCGCTGCGCGGATCGGGGCGAACGGTCCCCTCGCGGTGCGGGCGAGCAAGCAGGTGATCGTCGAGTCCCCCGACTGGAGCTCGGAGGACATGTGGCGCCGCCAGGGCGAGATCCTCGGCCCGGTGCTGAACAGCGAGGACGCCCGCGAGGGCGCCGCCGCCTTCGCCGAGAAGCGCGCGCCGCAGTGGAAGGGCCGCTAGGTGCGCTTCGCGCTCGTGAGCACTTCGAGGTGCTCCAACACCTCGAAGTGCTCACATGCGCGGAGCGCACCTCTCAGAGGGTGTCCTCGCCGTACATCTCGCCGAGCGGGTCCATGATGAACTCGACGCGGGCGCCGTCGGGGTCGCGCGTGTAGATCGAGACGTCCGACTCGACCATGTACTCGATCCCGCGCTCGTCGAGGCGGCGCTTGATGCCGTACCACTGGCTGCCGGGCACCGAGATCGCGATGTGGTGCAGCCCGCCGAGCACTTCGGCGTAGGGGCTCGGGTCGACGCCGGGCAGGTCGAAGAAGGCCAGGTTGTTGCCGTTGCCGACGTCGAAGAAGAAGTGTGTCGAGCCCGCGAGGTCGCGGTTCTCGAACAGCACGGTGACCGGGAAGCCGGCCACGTTCTGGTACCACTCCACCGTCGTGCGCACGTCGCGGCAGACCAGGGCCGTGTGGTGGATGCCCTTGCCCGTCGACGGCGGACGGTGATCGGACGGGACGAGGAACTCCTCGCGGATCCGATCGCGGGCGGCCGTCAGCCGCTGCCGCTCCTCTTCGCTGATCAACGACGACTTGTCCGCGCTCATGCCGCAGACCGTAGACCGTTCAACCGAGATCGTGGACCGCGAGCGATCCCGCGTCGCGCTCCGCCTTGCCGCCCGCCGCGCCGCCGTCGCGGGTGAGCTCGGCGAGCATGCGGTAGGTCAGGCTGCGCGGGCGCAGCCCGAGTTCCGCCGCTGCCTCCTCGCCGAGCCGTTCGACGAGCGTCTTGGAGACCAGGCGCTGACCACCGGCCGCCACCTGCTCGACGCGGGCGCACTCGTTGACCTCGTCGCCCAGCGCCGTCACCTCGAGGCGCCCGCCGGTGACGACCTGACCGATGAACAGGTCCGCGCCCCAGTGCGCGCCGACGTTGAGCCGGCAGTGCTCGTCGGAGACGTCGACGCCGGTCTCGGCGAGGTCGGCGACGACCTCGGCCACCGCGCCCGGCAGGCCCTGCACGACCCGCAGCGCCGCGGACGCCGCCTCCGAGTCCGAGCCGTGGCCCTCGGTGAGGAAGTAGGCGCTGGCCCCGTCCCCGGCGTGCTTGCCGACGATGCCGCCGTGCCGCGCGACGAGCGCATCGAACGCCGTCGTGATCCCGCGGATGAGCTCGAAGTAGGCGGGCGTCGGCAGGCGGCGGGACAGCGGGCCGGAGGAGTCGACGTCGGCGAAGACGATGGCCGCCGGGCGCTTCGCCGGCTCCGAGAGGTCGGCCATCCGCGTGAACATCGCCTCGTCGCCCTCGCTGACCAGGGCGAGCACCCGGGCGGGGAGGAGCGGTGCGTAGATCAGTGCGGCGCCCATCGGTGAGCCGTCGGCGTGGCGCAGACCGACCCCGAGCATGCCCACCGACCGCTGCCGGGCCCCGACCTGCAGGCCCAGCGGCAGGACCCACAACGGCGCCGCAGGGTCGGTCTGGCCGTCGAGACGGGGGTGCAGGTCGCGACGCAGCGTCTCGACGGCCTCGGGGGTGAGGAGGTCACGCCACAGCGGGCGCTCGAGCACCTCGTCGACGTGCTCGCCGTAGCCGACGTCGGTGTCGTCGTCCGCGCCGGCGAGCATCAGCATCTGCTCCGAGACCCAGGCCAGGCGCCCGTGGGCGTCGATGACCTGCGCTGCCGTCCGCCCCGCGGCCAGGGCGGTGGCGACCTCACCCAGCGGTCCCTCGGGTCCCCCCACGGCGCGAGAGCCTACGGACCACCGAACGGGTGATCCGGCATCGACCGGCGATGCTCGGCGTCGTGGACGAGCACCCCGAGGAGCTCTCCCACGTGGTGATCGCGGGCACGCGACAGGACATGACGTCCCGCACGTCTCTGGGTGATCAGGCCGGCGAGGCGGAGCTTGGCGAGGTGCTGCGACACGGCCGGGCGGGTCGCCCCCAGGCGCGCGGCCAGGGTGGAAACGTCCAGCTCATCGCCGCAGAGCAGCCACAGCATCCGCAGACGGGTGGGATCGGCCAGCATCCGCAGGCCCTCGACGGCCACGTCGACGTGCTCGGTGGGTGGGAGCTCGGCCCAGCTCCCACCCCGTTGCACGTTGTCGTGTGCGCACACGCTTACGTATTGTGCCAGAGGACGGAGCCGTGTTGGCATCCATTCGGACGCCGCCCGACGACGATCGCCCGCCCGGTGGAGGCAACGAGATGAGCAGTCCGCTCGACCGCCCGGTCCCCCGGACCGCGACACGTCCGTTCTCGGGGGGCGGGTCGGCCCGGCCCGGCGGCGAGCGGCCCCTCGACCTGCCGTCGCGCCTCGCGGTGCGGGCCTGCGGCACGGAGCGCAGCCCCGACAGCCCGTCCGGCCTCATCGCCGACATCCTCGCCCTCCACGACGCCCTGGCCGCCGAGCCCTCGCTCGAGCCGGGCCCGCGCACCGACGCGCTGTTCACCGCGCTGGTGGCGCTGGCCGTCGCCCCCCGCGCGCCGCAGGAGGTGGATGCGGTGCTCGCCGACCCGCGGCTCACCGAGCGCCTCCCCGACCTGCGCGCCCTCTGCGCCACCGGCGAGTACGCCCTGGAGCGCGCCTGGGCCCACCGGGTGCTCGCCGCGGACGACCCGCACGCCGAGCTCGAGTCGTTCCCGTACCTGCAGAACTACCGCGACCTCACGCGCATCGAGTACCACGCCGTCGCCGGTCACGCTCCCCGCGCGCCCCGGCGGGCGCTGTTCGTCGGCGCCGGGCCGCTGCCGCTCTCGGCGCTGCTGCTCGCCCGCCACAGCGTGCGGGTCGACGCCGTCGACGTCGACCCGGAGGCCGTGGAGCTCGGCGGCCGGTTCGCCGCGACGCTCGGTGACGACGTGCGCGTCGCCGCCGGCGACGTTCTGGAGCTCGGCGACCTCGGGGACTACGACCTCGTCTGCGTGGCCGCGCTCGTCGGCCTCGACCCCGACCTGAAGGCCGCCGCCCTGGCCCACGTGCGCGCCCGCATGCGGCCCGGCGCCATCGTGCTCGCCCGGAGCGCCCACTCGCTGCGCGGCCTGCTCTACCCCGTGCTCGAGGTGGCCGGCGGCGACCTCGGCGGCCTCGACCCGGTGGCCGTGCTCCACCCCCACACCGACGTCGTCAACTCGGTGGTGCTGGCCCGCGTCCCGGCCTGAGCGTCGCGACCCGGGCAGGGCAGGCTGGTCCCGTGCCCACCACCCGCACCGGACCGCACCCCGTGGCGGTCGGGGCCGTCCTGCTGCTCGTCGCGATGATCGCGGCGGCGCTGTGGAACTCCGACGCCTCGGGAACCGGAGCCCGCAACGTCGGCAGCACGGAGGCGGCCCCCGCTCCCGCTCCCGCCCCCGCTCCCGGCGCCGCGCCCCCCGGCGCGACCTGCGCCCCGACGGTCACCAACCCCGGCGGGCGCAACAACTACGACGACGACGCCCCTCTCGACGTACCGCTGGGCCGGGGCCTGGTGATCACCGGCCTCGTGCGCGACACGGCGTGCCGTCCGCTGCCCGGCGTGCCGGTGCAGGTGTGGCTGCAGACCGCCCTGGGCAGCGAGCGCGAGAACCGGACGACGGTGCTCACCGGCCCCGACGGGCGCTACCGCGTGGACACCGATCCGGCCGTCGCCCAGTTCGGCGAGCCGAACGTGCACGTGGCGCACGACGTGCGCGGCCCGTGGCGCGCCGTCTTCCAGCGCCATGTCGTCGACTCCGAGGACACCCTGGCCGTCGTCGACCTCACGCTGGTGCCGTCGTCGTGAGCGCCGTCCGGGTCGTCGGGGCCGCGGCGGCGCTCGGCGGGGCGTTCCTCGTCGTCCTGGCCCTCGCGGGCCCGCACCTCGCCGGGGCGCCCGCGCTGCTCGTGGTGTCGACGCTGGCGGCGTGCGTCGCCGTCGCCGCGCTCGCCGTGCAGCCCTGGCTGACCCGGCGCCGCGTCGGGGTCCACGTCCGGGTCGGCGGGATCGTCGCGGTCCTGGTCGCCCTGCACGTCGTCGCCCTGTTCGTGGAGGACCCGGACGACGCCCTGTTCTCGATGTCGCCCGACGGGCCGACCCGGTCGCGCATGGCCCTGTTCGCGACCGTGCTGCTGGTCGCCGTGACGCTGCTCGGGGTGCTGCGGCGGCGCCTGCGCTGGTCCCCGGCCACCTGGCGCTTCCTGCACGGGAGCCTCGCCGCGCTCGTCGTCGTGCTCGGCGTCGGCCACGCGGTCCTGATCCAGGGCGCACTCGACGGGTGGGGCACCGTGGTGCTTCTCGTGCTCGGCGGCCTCGGGGTGGTCGGCGCGGTGTGGCGGCTGGTCGTGGTCCTGCGCCGGGCTCCCCGAACCACCGACCCACCGCCGACCCGCTGACCTCATCCCCTGCGGGTGAGGAACGCGCCCGCGCCCGGAGGAAGGGTGCAGCCATGACCGAGGGCCCAGCTGGATCCGAGGCCGCACCCGTCGGCGGACTGCGAGCAGGGCGGGGGGTGCTCACGGTCGCCTGCGTCTCGACGTTCGTGGTCAACGCGAACACCTCTGCCGTGAGCATCCTGCTGCCGTCGATCGCGGCGGACCTCGACACCTCCATCGAGCTGCTCCAGTGGGCCGTCACCGGCTACCTCCTGGTGGGGGCCGCGGTGATCGTCACGTCCGGGGCGCTCGGGGACATCCTGGGGCGCCGGCGGGTGTTCCTCGCCGGGCTGGCCCTCTTCATCGCGTCCTGCGCGCTGATCGCCCTGGCCGGATCGGGCGCGATGGTGGTGATCGGCCGCGTCATCCAGGGAGCCGCGGGCGCGACGATCCTGGCGTGCGGCCTGAGCCTGCTCTCGGTCGCGTCGTCCGGGGCCCAGCAGATGCGTGGGGTCGCGCTCTGGGGCGCCGCCGCCGCGGCCGGCGCGGCCGCCGGCCCGCTGGTCGGCGGTCTCCTCGACGAGGCCACCGGGTGGCAGGGCCTGTTCTGGATCGACGCCGCCATCGCCCTCGCCTGCGTGCCGCTCACGCTGCGCACCGTGCAGGAGTCGTCCGACCCGGACCGGCCCCGCACGGTCGACGTCGCGGGGACGGCCCTCATCGCGGGGATCCTCGTGCCGTTCGTGTTCGCCATGACCAAGGGCGGAGACTGGGGCTGGGTCTCGGTGCCGACCCTGTCCTGCCTCGCCGTCTCGGTGGCGGCCACCGTGGGCTTCGTCGTGGTCGAGGGACGGGTGCCCGCCCCACTCGTCGATCTCCGGCTGCTGCGGAACCTCGCCCTGGTCGGCTCGACGCTCGCGATCCTCATCGGCGCCGGCGCGATCGCCGCCCTCGGCCTGCTGATGAGCCTGTACTTCCAGGACCCGGCCGGCCTCGGCATGTCGAGCCTCGCGGCCGGTCTGGCCTCGCTGCCGGTGGCGGCGCTGGTCATCCTCGTCGCCCCCGCGATCACGCCGCTGACAGGGCGGTTCGGCACCCGACCGATCATCTCGGCCGGGTTCCTGCTCCTCACGGGGGGCTTCGTCGTGCTCGTGTTCGTCCAGCCGAGCTGGACCTACGCGACGTTCGTCCTGCCGCTCCTCGCGATCGCCGTCGGGCTGGGACTGTCCAACGGACCGGCCTCCGCGATCTCGACGTCCTGCGTCTCCCCCGCCGACGTCGGCGCCGCCTCCGGCATCTCGAACATGGCCCGCTACGTGGGCGGCGCGGTGATGACCGCCGTGGCGGCGGGGATCTACGGCAACATCGGGCTGGCCCGCCAGGGGGCCGGCGAGTCGCCGGAGGACGCGCTCGCGAGCGGCTTCGCGGCCGCCTCGCTGGCTCTGGCCATCTTCTCGGCCACGGGGATCGTCCTCGCCGTCCTCGCTCGCCGCCGCGCCCGGCGCGGGCCGGCGATCGCCGAGTACGCCGCGGCGGCCGCCGCGACCACCCACACCCTCCCGGTGCAGGAGGCCGTGGCGGCGGGCGCCGGCTCCCCGATCGCCACCGACGCCCCGCGGCCCGACGGCGCGCCCCGCTGACGGGACGCGCCCGCCTCACGACACCGGCGACACAGCCCGCTCGCTCGACGACCGCTGGGCCGGGACCGCCAGTGGACCGCGCCACGCGCCGTAGCCGGCGTTCGTCGCGGCCTGGGCAGCGCCGATCGCGTGCTTCGCGAGCTGGGCGGGGGTCATCTCCGTGCGCTGCTGCCAGCGGCGGCCGGCGCCGATCACGGCGGCGCTCCCGAGGGCCAGACCGAGGGTGGCGATCGCGCTGCCGATGCCGGTGAGCACGACCCCACCCATCAGCAGGCGGGTGTTGACGAGGTGTTCCGGATGTGAGGACAAGAGGGACCTCCAGTGGATTCGGTGCACCCACGGTCGGCCGACTTCTCCGCCCCCGCATCACCCGCATCAGATGACGGGTGGTGGGGTAGGAGCGCGGGGCGGACGGCACGTCGCAGGGGCAGCCGTTCCCGAGGCAGGCGCGCGATCACCCGGAGCAGGACCAGCAGGTTCGGTGCGGTCCTCACACGGTCGGTCCTCACACGGGGTCGGTACCGACCGCCGCCGCCACCGCCCGAGCACGCTGCCGGGACTCGTACCGCGCGAGGATCTCGCCGATCACGCCGACGAGCAGGCCCCAGGACGCGACGACGAACAGCCACGTGCCGGCCCGGGTCAGGGCGGGAGACAGGAAGAACAGGCTGCCGATGACGAACGCGATGTTCCCGAACAGGGCGACGCCCAGGTGGACCCAGGGGACGTCGTGGGCGTAGCGGCGGATGTGCCGGACGTAGATGAAGAGCAGCATGATCGCCTCTCGCTGGCCGGGTGCTCAGGGACCGGGGTCCGGGGCCCGCGGTCCGGGGGGTGTCAGCTCCTCACGGAGGGCCCGGGGCAGCCGGGGACGCCATCCGACCCCCACCAGGACCCCCACCGTCAGGAGCAGGATGATCAGCGACTGACCCGGCAGCCCCAGCCACAGCAGACCGACGATCAGCAGCAGCCCCACGACCAGGACGGCGAACCGGATCCGGGCCGCGCGGCCGCCCCGACCCGACGCGCGGTGCCATCGGCGCGCGAAGGAGGGGTCGTCCGCGGCCAGGGCCCGTTCGGTCTCCGCGAGCACCGACCGTTCCGCGTCATCCAGCGGCATCGTCGACTCCTCTCCCGGCCTCACCCGGGGTCCCGCGCCAAGAGGTCCGGCGCTCCACGAGCGTCGCGTCCCGCGCCCGGACGCGGGTCACCCGGCGGAGATGAATCAGGTCGCCTCCGGGGCGGGTGCGACCCGGGGGCCGGGGTCGGGCAGCCGGAGCGTCACCACGTAGGAGACCACCACCCCGACGATCACGAGCGGCATCACGGTCAGGCCGTCGGCTCCCAGGAAGAGCGTGGCCAGCAGCACCGAGGTCAGCGGCAGGCGGAGCATCCCGACGGTCATCGCCCCCATGCCGATCGCGGCCCCGGGGAGGGCGTCGAGACCTGGCAGGTGGGCCAGCGCGGTGCCGCCGGCGGCCCCGATGAACATCGCCGGGAACGTGGGCCCGCCGCGGAAGCCGGCCAGCGCCCCGGCGTACGCGAGTCCCTTGCACACGATCAGCAGCAGCAGCGCACCGACGCCGTACGCGGCGGGGTCACGCAGCAGCGGGCCCAGCGCGTCCTGCCCGGAGAACAGCACCTCGCCGACGTCGTGGCCGGTGACGCCGGCGTAGAGGATGGCGAGCGCGGCGATGGCCAGGCCCAGTGCGGGGATCAGGAGCAGCGCGCGCCGGACGACCAGCGGTTTCATCCGGAGAGCGGCGTCGCGGATCACCCAGCAGAGCAGGGCCGCCACGGCACCCGCCACCACGGCCCACCCGATCCCGGCCACCGTCGGGGAGCTCGCGGCCGGCAGGTCGGACACGGCGAGGGAGAAGGTGCCGAAGCCGGTCCACGAGTCGAGACCGACGAAGACCAGGGAGCCGATCCCGGCCCCGAGCAGGCCGGGGACCAGCACCATCGTCGCCGTGGCGCCCCCGAGCCCGGCCGCCTCCATCATGAGGAAGGCGGCGGCGAGCGGGGACCCGAAGAGCGTGCTCACGGCCGCGAAGCTGCCGGTCGCCGCGACCACCGACGCGACGCTCGCGGGCACGTTCCCGCGGCGGGCGGTGCGGAGGGCGAGCACGGCGAGCCCGCCCCCGACGGCGATCAGCGGCGCTTCCGGTCCGACGACCACGCCGAGCCCGATGCTCGCGAGCGCCGCGGCGGCGATCCCGCCGAGGTCACGCCCCGCCGGGAAACCGCCGGCGTGGAAGCCGTCGGCCGGCGACTCGCCCCCGTGGCCCGGCAGGAACCGGATCACGGGGGCGACGAGCACGCCGGCGATCGTGAGCGGGACGAGCGGCCACCACAGCGGCGGGGCCGCGAAACCCAGCGCGAGGGGTGCCGTGGTGAACGCCCAGGTCTGGAGCGCCGAGGTCAGGAGGAGGAATCCGTAGGCGAGCGCCGAGATCGGCACCCCGAGCGCGGCGGCCAGCCCCAGCATCCCGAGGTAGGGACGCGAGCGCAGGACGGCCATCGGGTCGGCGGGCCCGTCCGCGCTCGCCGGGTGCGCGACCTCAGCGGCCACCTCGCACGTCCTCTCTCCCGGTGCCGGACCGTTCCCTCAGACCGCGTGCGCGTCGGAGAAGACCTCGCGGAGCTGGGCCTCCTGCTCGGTGGAGAGGTTGGTGTGCAGGAGCTCGGCGTCGACGCCGCGGAAGGCCTCGGCGACCTTGTCCCGCACCCCGTCGGAGGTCAGCGCGAACAGCGCGGACGTCCCGGGGGTGACCTTCTCCCGCACCTCCTTGATGAAGTCGTCGTCGATCCCGACGTCGGCCATCGACGCGGCCGCCGCGCCCATCGCGGCACCCACGAGGAGCCCCAGGATCGGGATGAAGAAGATCAGCCCGAAGAGCAGGCCCCAGAAGCCGCCGCCGAGGGCGCCCGAGCCGGTGAGGTTGTTCAGCTGGCGGGTCTTGGGCTTCTTGGCCCCCTCCTCCCACGACACGATCGCACCGTCGTGCACGACGATCGACCCTTCCCGCTGGAGTCGCTCCAGGATCTCCAAGGCCTCGTCCGCTCCTGTCGCCTTCGGGAACTTCACCGCGGTCAGAGTCGCCATCGGTCTTTCCTCCTCGTCGTCGAGCCGCGCGGTGCCGGTCGGGCGCACCACCGTCCGACAGCGACTCTCGGCCGGGCCCCACCGCCTGACATCACCTCGTCGGTATGAGTCGGGACGAGGTCGGGACGAGGTCGGGACGAGTCGGCGGACCCGCCCTTGCGTCTCCTCCGCGACGGGGGAAGCGGTCGGTGGTGCGCGCCCCCGACGCTGGAGCGATGCGCGTGGTGGCGGTGTCGGGTGCGGACATCGATCGCATGGCCGACCGGCTCTTCCTCGAGGGACACCGCAAGCAGTCGGCCTTCTGGGTGCTGCTGACCCTGGCGGCGATCATCGCCGGCTCCGGGGTCGTCGCCGACTCCGACGCCACGGTGATCGGGGCGATGATCGTCGCGCCGCTGATGACCCCCATCCTCGGCACGGCCCTCGCCGTCGTCCTCGCCGACCGGTCACGCATCCTGCGCGGCGTCACCACCGTGCTCGCCGGCGCCGCCCTCGTGGTGGCGCTCGGCTTCCTGCTCGGGCTGCTCGTGCCGGAGCCGGTGGTCGCCGCCACGAACTCCCAGGTCGCCTCGCGGGTCAGCCCCGACCTCATCGACCTGGTCGCCTCCCTGGCGACCGGCCTGGTGGGCGCGTTCGCCCTGGTCCGCGACGACGTCTCGGACACGCTGCCGGGGGTCGCGATCGCGATCTCGCTCGTCCCGCCCCTGGCCGTCGTCGGGCTGACGCTCGAGTCCGGTGAGCCCGGCCAGGCCCTCGGGGCCCTGCTGCTCTTCGCGTCGAACGTCGCGGCGATCGTCGCCACGGGCACCGGTCTGCTCCTCGCCTACCGGCTCCGGCCGGCCGCGGAGGCGGCCGGCCGCCCGGTCGGCCGCCTCGGGCGCGGGACGATCGCGGTCGTCGCGGGCTTCGTGGTGCTCGTCGCCGTGCCGCTCGCGGCGGGCAGCTACCAGGTCTACCGCGGCACCACCACGGTTGCGGGGGTGCGACCGGTGGCCCAGCAGTGGGCGGCCGGCCGCTCCTGGCAGATCGTGACCGTGGCGGGTACCGCGGACGCGGTCCGGATCGAGGCGGTCGGCTCTCCTCCGGGCCCGGACCTCGCGCTGCTGCGCGAGGAGCTCGACCGGGCCGGCTACGGCGACGTCGCGGTCGAGGTGTCCCTCGTCGTCGGTGGGATGCAGGACCTGCCCGCCGGCGGATGAGCCCGGTCGTCACGGCGCCGTCCTGTTGAGGCGACCGCGGCCGCGCTCGACGGCGTCGAGAACGGCCCGCACGACGAAGCCCAGCAGGAGCAGGTTGGCGAGCATCTGGACGGTCACCGCGACGCGGGCGACCGTCGACACCGGCGCGATGTCCCCGAAGCCGACGGTCGCGAACACCGTGACGGTGAAGTAGATCGCGTCGGTGCGCGACAGGGACTCGGAGAACGACGCGGGGTCCACCTGGGACAGGACGGTGTAGGTCGCCGCGAACAGCATCAGGAACAGCGGGAGCGCCACCGCCAGGGTCTCGAAGGCCCTCAGCGACGGGTAGGGCGACCGCGCGATCCCCCGGACCTGCCAGGCGATGAGCGCTCCCAGCAGGGCCAGCCCGGCCACCAGCCGGAGGAGGGTCCCGACGTCGACGGTCATCCGCAGCGGGACGACGTAGAACACGACGACGATCAGGACGGCGTAGATCAACGCCCGGACGAGCGCGACCGCGGCCCGCCTGCGCGGGAGCGTGTGGGCGGTGGTCACCCCACGGCCCCCGGGTCACCGCCCGTCACGAGGTGACCTTCTCCGGAGGAGGCACGACCTCGTCGGCCTCACCGGCGACCTCGTCGGCCTCGTCCTCCTCCTCCGGGTCCCCCGGATCGGACCGGAGCAGGGCGTCGGCCCACCGCGCGCCCGGGTCGATGTCGACGAGCAGGGCCTTGGCCAGCAGGGTCAGCGGGACGGCCAGCAGCGCCCCGAGCCCACCCAGCACCCAGGCCCAGAACAGCAGCGTCACGAAGGTGACGGTCGCCGAGAGGCCCACCGAATCGCCGATGAAGCGGGGCTGGATGAACGATTGGATGATCACGTTGAGCAGGCAGTAGACGACGATGACGAGGATGAACAGCGACCAGCCGCCGGTGAGCAGCGCGAGGATCGCGGGCGGGATGAGCCCGAAGATGAAGCCGATGTTCGGGATGTAGTTGGTGATGAACGCCAGCACCCCCCACAGGATCGCGAGCGGTACGCCCATGATCTCGAGGGCGATGGTGTCGAGCACCGCGACGATCCCGCCGAACACGGTGGTGACGAAGAGGTAGCTGCGCGTGCCGCGGGCGAAGGTGTCGAGGGCACCGACGATGTGCGGGCGGTCGCCGGCGATGCTGTCGAGCCGCTTGTCGAAGGTGGCGGCGTCGGCGATGAAGAACAGCAGCAGCGCGAGGATGAGCACGATGACGCTGGCCAGGCTCGAGACCCCCGCGAGGACGTTGCCGACGAGGCCGGCGATGGAGTTGAAGCTGATGCCCTGGGTGGCGGACTGGATCTGGGCGGGCCCGACCCCGAACCCGGCGAGTGTCTGCTTGAGGCCGTTCACCATGGCGTCGAACTGGGCGCTGTACGTGGGCAGGACGGTCGCGAGCTGGCCGACCGAGACGAACAGCACCGCGGCGAGGGCGAGCAGTCCGGCGTAGACGACGACGATCAGCGTCAGCGTGGCGGCCCAGACGGGCCACCCCCGCCGACGGGCCCACCGCTGCACCGGGTGCGCCGCGATCACGATCATCAACGCGAGGAACAGCGGTCCGATCAGCCAGGCGGTGGCCCGCATCCCGGCCACCGCGATGACGGCGGCGGCGATGCCCAGCAACAGGGTCAGCCCGCGGGGGAAGCCCCCGGGCGACACGGGTGCGGACTCCCGCTTCGTGCGGTGCCGACCGTTGGACGGCGGCGTGTGAGCGGGTGCGAGTGGGTCCGCTGAGGGCCCCACGCCTTCCAGCGGTGTGGTCATGCCCCTGAGTGTGGGCAGAGGGCGCGACCTCACATCACCTGGAACAGATGATTCCGCCCCACCGGGATTCATCTGTTGCGGGTGACGCCGCGCGCCGCGCCGATGGCCACGCTGTGTGCGATGCCCGAGGCAGGGGACGACGTCCCGGACGGGGGGCGCGTGGAGACCGGAGTCAGCAGGACCCGCCGGCGGGTCGGCGTCGTGGTCGCCCGTCACGAGAGCGGGCTGGTCCTGCGCGTGTCGCGGCGCATGATGGCGATCAACGGGTACGACCGGGCGCTGGCGCTCGCGGCGCAGGCCTTCGCGGGGTTGATCCCGGTGCTGGTCGCCGTGTCCGCCCTGTCCCCGCGCCCGATCCGCACCTCGGTGGGGCCCGAGGTGATCGCCGCTCTGGGGGTGACCGGCGACGCGGCCGCGGCCCTGACGGCGCTGGTCACGCGCCCACCGGCGGTCCAGCCGCTGACCATCGTCGGCGGCGCCCTGCTCGTGCTGTCGGTCCTGGGCTTCACCCGGGCCCTGCAGCGCACCTACGTCTCGGCGTGGGAGCTCCCGCCGGGCGGACTCCGCGGCCTGGGGCGCGGGTTCCTGGCCGCCGCGGCGCTGATCCTGGTGTTCGCGGCGCTCGTGATGGTCGGACCGCTGCTCGCCGTCCTCGACGGCCACGTCGTGCTCGCGCTGGTCGCCAACGCGGTCGTGGCCACGCTGCTGTGGTGGCCCGTCCTCCGGATCCTGGTCGGCGGACGGGTCGGGTGGCGGGCCCTGCTGCCGGGTGCCGCGCTCAACGGGTGCGGTCAGGCCGCGGTGTTCGGCCTCTCCGCGACATACCTGCCGCCGGCCATCTCCGGCGCGGCGGCCGAGTACGGGCTGATCGGCGTCGCCGTCCCGGTGATCTCATGGCTCGTCGTGCTCGGCTGGCTTCTGGTCCTGTCCGCCGTCCTCGGCGCCGAGCTGGTCCGAGGTGGGTCCGAGGGCGCCGGGACGGGTCACGACCCGGACGGTGATGTGGAAGCGACGCGCGACCCCTCGTCCCGGGGATCCCCGTGAGGTCACGGGAATCGTCGGGGAGATCGGGCGGACCGGAGTCCGTGCGGATTGCTGCATGCTGCGCGTCGGTGTCGAGTGGATTGGTGGCGGACCACCTCGAGGCCTAGGCTGACGACGAGCCCACGCCCGGACCCCGCGTCGCACCCGTACCACGCGAACGGTCCCGGGGGGGTCATGGCGCACGGTGTCCACGCACGATCCGGTTCGCCGGCCGATGAGCCGGCGCCTCCTCCGCACGACACGGCGGCCGCCGGCGTCCTGGTCGAGTACTCCGGTGACCGTCCCTCGGTGGTCGTGACGGGTCAGGTGGACCGCGCGAAGGTCACCGAGGTGTCGGGCACCGTGCGGGGACTGGTCACGGTGGGGGTCCGGGTCCTGACCGTCGACCTCACCGCCTCGTGGGACAGCGCTGCCCTCCTCCCGGTGCTCGCGCGCACCCGCGCCGAGCTCGCCGACGACGGCGGTTCTCTGCAGGTGGTCGGCGTGGCCCTGCCGGAGTTCCTCGCCGCGCTGTCCGACGCCCCGCTCGACGAGGTCTTCCTCGTCCACGACGCGGTGCGCGGCGAGGTCTCCTCCGAGACGCGGCAGGCGATCTCGGGCCGGCGCCGCGCCGCCTGGTGAGACCCGGTGCGGCGCGACGCGACCCCGCCCCACCCCCGGCCGCCGGAGCGGCCGGGGGTGGGGCGGGGTGAGCCGGAGTGACCGTCGTCAGGTCTGCCAGCCGCGTCGGTCGGTCGCCAGCGCGTAGATGACGGCGATGTCGACGGCGATGATGATGATCGACCACATCGGGTAGGCGGCGATGAACACGAGGTTGGCCAGCGCGCTCAGGCCCGCCAGCACGATCCCGGTGAACCGTCCCCACGGCTTCCCCGCCAGCACCGCGAACCCGGCGGCGAGGATGAGGATGCCGAGCAGCAGGTGCACCCAGCCCCAGCCGGCGAACGACAGCGAGAGCACCAGGCCCTCGGAGCCCACCAGGAAGTAGGTCGGGCTGAAGAGCGCCACGAGGCCCTCGACGATCTGGAAGGCCCCCAGCAGGATCATCATGATCCCGGCGAAGGAGACCCACCCGCTGAAGTAGTCGTCGGTGTCGTGCCCGTAGGACGCCGGCTCCCTGAGATACGCGGCCTGTGCCCCGAAGGTGGGGGTCCGGTCCTCCTTCTGCACTCCGTCCACGTCGGTCATGTCGTTCTCCTCATCGGCTTCGGCGTCGGGCCGGCTCCGTCGTGCTCCCGTCGGGTGGCGGGGGCGAGGAGGCCACTGTCGTGCCACGGTGACCCGCGCGCGTCACCCGCGGAAGATGACTCGGGACGACGCGGCGCGAGCCGACGCCGTCCCCGTGCGGTCCCCTCCGCAGCGGGTGATGCGGGCGTCGGCGGCCCACCGCACCGTGAGGGCTCGCCCGGGTCGCCCGACCCCGGGCCCCGGTCACGACAGAGGGCGGATCGAGACATGGTGGACGAGCGGGGCGCACGTCGTGGGGTTCTGCCGATCCCCGATCGCCCGCACCTCGGGGTGCTCACCTACGACGCGAAGGACCCGGACACGACGTTCCCGCCCATCGAGCCGTTGCTCCCGCCTGCGGGGGCCCCGAACGTGCTCGTCGTCCTGCTCGACGACGTGGGCTTCGGCGCCGGGAGCCCCTTCGGGGGCCCGGCGCACATGCCGACCGCCGAGCGGCTGCAGCGCGGGGGGCTGACCTACAACCGCTTCCACACGACGGCGCTCTGCGCTCCGACGCGGGCCGCGCTGCTCAGCGGCCGCAACCACCACTCCGTGGGCATGGGGATGATCACCGAGACCGCCACCTCGGCGCCCGGGTCGAGTGGTCTGCGCCCGAACACGAAGGCACCGATCCCCACGACGCTGAAGCTCAACGGCTACGCGACCGCGCAGTTCGGCAAGTGCCACGAGGTGCCGCCGTGGCAGACGTCGCCGGTCGGGCCCTTCGACGCCTGGCCGACCGGCGGAGGCGGGTTCGAGCACTTCTACGGCTTCATCGGCGGGGAGAACAACCAGTACTACCCGGCCCTCTACGAGGGCACGACGCCGATCGAGCCGGAGCGGGGCCCCGAGGACGGGTACCACCTCACCGAGGACCTCGCCGACCACGCCATCGACTGGGTGCGCACCCAGAAGGCCCTGGCCCCGGACAAGCCGTTCTTCGTCTACTTCGCCCCAGGAGCCACGCACGCGCCCCACCACGTGCCGCCGGAGTGGGCGGACCGGTACGCCGGCCGGTTCGCCGACGGCTGGGACGCCCAGCGGGAGGCGATCCTCGAGCGCCAGAAGCAGAGCGGCGTCGTCCCGACGGACGCGCACCTGACGCAGCGGCCCGACGCGATCCCGGCGTGGGACGACATGGACCCCGCGCTGAAGCCGGTCCTGGAGCGGCAGGTGGAGGTCTACGCCGGCTTCCTCGAGCACACCGACCACCACGTCGGGCGCCTCGTCGACGCGCTCGAGGAGATCGGAGCCCTCGAGAACACGCTGGTCTACTACATCATCGGCGACAACGGCGCCTCGGCCGAGGGCACGGTCAACGGCGCCTTCAACGAGATGGCCAACTTCAACGGTCTCGCCGCGATCGAGACGCCGGAGTTCATGGCGGCGATGAAGGACAAGCTCGGCACGAAGGAGGCCTACAACCACTACGCCGTCGGGTGGGCGTGGGCCATGTGCTCGCCGTACCAGTGGACCAAGCAGGTCGCCTCGCACTGGGGCGGCACCCGCAACGGCACGATCGTGCACTGGCCCGCCGGCATCAGCAGCCGCGGCGGGACGCGGTCCCAGTTCTGCCACGTGATCGACGTCGCGCCCACCGTGCTGGAGGCGGCCGGCATCCCGGAGCCCGACTTCGTCAACGGCGTGCAGCAGTCGCCGATCGAGGGCACCAGCATGGTCTACAGCTTCGATCAGGCCGACGCTCCCGAGCGCCACGACCTGCAGTACTTCGAGATGGCCGGCAACCGGGGCATCTACTACAAGGGCTGGAGCGCGGTCACCCGGCACAGCACCCCCTGGCTGCCGCACGAGGAGCTGCCGGCCCTGGACGACGACGTGTGGGAGCTCTACGACGGCTCCACCGACTGGAGCCAGGCGCACGACCTGGCCGGGGAGATGCCCGAGCGGCTCGCGGCGCTCCAGCGGCTGTGGCTGATCGAGGCCGTGAAGTACAACGTCCTGCCCATCGACGACCGTCGCTACGAACGCCTCAACGCCACCATCGCCGGACGCCCCCAGCTGGTCACCGGGACGACGCAGGTGCTGTTCCCCGGGATGAGGCGCCTGAGCGAGAACAGCGTCCTCGACGTCAAGAACCGATCGTTCGCGGTCACCGCGGCGATCGAAACGTCGGCGAAGGAGACCACGAGCGGCGTGATCATCGCGCAGGGCGGCCGGTTCGGCGGCTGGGCGCTCTACGTCGTCGACGGGCGCGCCCGGTTCGTCTACAACCTGCTCGGGATGACGTACTACACGATCGAGGCGCAGGAGGAGATCCCCCCGGGCCGGCACCAGCTGCGGGCCGAGTTCGACTACGACGGCGGCGGCCTCGCGAAGGGCGGGGACGTCACGCTGTACTACGACGGCCGCGATGTCGGCCGCGGGCGCGTGGACCAGACGCAACCGTTGATCTTCTCCGCGGAGGAGACCACCGACATCGGGGACGACTACGGCATGCCGGTGAGTGCCGACTACGCCGCCGCGAGCCGCTTCAACGGCCGGATCGAGGTCGTGCAGATCGACCTCGGCGAGGACGACCATCGCCACCTCATCGACCCGGCCGAGGTCGCGCGGATCGCGACGTCCCGCCAGTGACCGCCCACGAGCGCCCGGAGCCCCCGGGTGGAGGTCCGATGACCGCCGCACCGCCCGACAGCACGACCACGACCACGGCCCCGACCCCGGCCCCGGCCACCGGGTGGCACGTCGACGTGCCCCTCGTCGGGAAGGTCGGATGGCCTCCCACCGGGAACCTCGCCTTCCTCGCCGCTCTCGGTGGCCTGGCCGCGCTCGAGGTCGTCGCGTGGCCGGTGGCCGCGGCCCTGGCGGTCGGGCACGTCCTCGCCCAGGCCCACGACCACCCGGCGATCCGTGCCCTCGGCGAGGGTCTGGAGGAGGCCTGAGCGGCACGGCACCCGGTCAGAGGAGGCCCCGGGCCCGGGCCGCCTGCACCGCCGACCGACGGCTCTGCACCCCGAGCTTGGAGTAGATCGTCTGCACGTGGGTCTTGACGGTGCTGCGCGACACGCTCAGCGCCGCGGCGATGTCGTCCGACGACATCAGGCTCGGGAGCAGCTCGAGCACGGCGAGCTCACGGTCGGTCAGGCGCGCGTTCGCGGGGGGTTCGCCCGCGGTGCGTTGAGCGGCGCGCACCCGCGCGGCGAAGGGCTCGTCCCCCTGCTGGTGCTCCGCCAGCAGCTCCCCCACCTCCTCGCCGGCCTGGACGAAGGGCCGGACCAGGTCGAGCGGGCCCGCGGTGGCCAGCGCGGCCCGGAGGCAGCGGCGGGCGGCGGCGACGTCCCCCGCCCGGACGTCCACCGTCGCCTGCACCACCTGCGCCTCGACGACGACGTGGGGCAGGAGCGGCACCTGGGTGCCCGCCACGATCCCGGCGACGCGGGCCGAGGCCGAGCCCGCGCGGTCCCGGTCGAGCTCGGTCCACGCGGTGAGGAGGGCGACCTCGGCCGATGCGCCGGCCCGCCCGGCGAGACCGCTCGCCCCGTCCGTGGCGCCTGCCGGGTGCCCGAGCCGCAGAGCCGCCCGGTGCTCGAACAGGGCGGCGATCGCCTCCAGGCGCGCCGGGAGCGGGTGTCCGGCGAGCTCGGTGCGCGCACGCCGGATCTCCGCCAGCCCGTCGGCGGGCTCGCCCTCGTCCGTCCGGGCCGCGCCGCCCACCACCCGCAGGGCGTAGCGCAGCGTCGGCCCCACGGTCTCGACCGGACGGCTCAGCGCGGTCTCCGTCGAGGACCGGGCGGTCTCCGGATCGCCCTGCTGGAGCGCGGCGTAGGCGTGCAGGACGTAGGCGAGGGTCACCCACGCCGACGGCTCCCACGGTGCCCGGGGAGCCGGCGCGGCGACGCCCTCCCCCAGCGCCTCGCCGCTGAGCGTCCGCGCCCCGACGTGGTCGCCCTGCACCGCAGCGACGTACGCGAGGAGAGTCCGGCACTGCACGGCCGCGAAGTCGAAACCGTGGCGGCACGCGATCCCGAGCGCGTCCTCCAGCCCGTCCCGCGCGCCGTCCAGGTCGGTGGTGAGGAGATCGCCGAGTCCCCGGTCCAGCGCCTCCAGCACGGCGAGGACCGGGCCGTCGGGCGAGCCGGCCGTGAGCACGTCGGCGACGGCCGCACGCAGCGTCCGGAGGTCCTCGGCGTCGAGGACGAGGCCGGTGCCCAGCGCGGTGGCCGCGGTCGTCGGCGCTCCCCCCGGCGGGCCCTCCCCCGGGGCCGACGCCAGGACCCGGCGCAGCGGGGCGTGGTTCCCGGTCAGGGCGAGACGCAGCGCGAACCGGTCCAGCAGCTCCGCGAGCAGCGCGGGGTCGTCCCCACGGCGGGCGTGCTCCAGGGCGGCGACGGGCGCATCCCGGGCGGCCCACCACCGCGCGGCACGGCCGTGCAGCTCGGCCGCCAGGACGGGACGGCGACGGTGGAGCTCGGCGAACAGGTACGTCCGGAGCAGCTCGAGGATGCGGTACTCGTGCTGGTCCCCGGCGAGCTCCTCGCACAGCGACGTCTCGCGCTCCAGCCGCTCGAGGACCTCGACCGCGTCCTCGCGTCCGGTGATCTCGACGGCCAGCGCCCCGGGGAGCGGGTCGGTGATGCTCGCGAGGGTCAGGAACTCGCGGATGGGCGCCGGGAGGATGTCGAGCACCTCGCCCACCAGGTAGTCGGCGACCGAGCGGTCGTCGCCCGAGAACGCCGCCAGGAAGGCCTCCGGGGACTCCGCCTTCCGCATCGCCTGCACCGCGAGCCGGAGGCCGGCGGCCCACCCGCCCGTCTGCTGCTGCAACCGCCGGGTCTCGTCGGCGGACAGGGTCAGCCCGGCGCGCTCCGCGAGGAGGGCGGTCTCGGCGGGCGAGAAGGCGAGACGATCCGCCCGCAGGTCCCACAGCCGGCCCTCGAGCCGCAGGCGCGGGAGCGACAGCGGGGGGTCGAAGCGGCTCGACAGCAGGAGCCGCAGACCCCGGGGCCGGTACAGGACGAGCGACCGCAGCTCTCCCATCGCCGCGGCGTCACCGACCTCGTGGACGTCGTCGAGGACGAGGGTGATCGGCGGGTCCGGGACGTCGAGCGCGTCGCAGAACCGGGCGAGGAAGTCCCGGTCGTCCGCTCCCCGTGGCGGGGCGAGATCGTGCACCTCGGCGCGGGCCCCCGGGTCCCGGACCAGCGCCGCCAGGATCGCCGACCAGAGCAGGTGGGCGTCGTCGTGACGGTCCAGCGACACCCAGGCGGTCCGGGCGTGGCCGGCGGCCCACCCGGCGAGCGCGAGGGTCTTCCCGTACCCGGCGGGCGCGCTGACGAGGCCGACACCCGGCGCGTCCGGTGCGTCGAAACCCGCGAAGAGCTCCGGGCGGTCCACGACGTCGGGGGGCACGCCCGGCACGGTCGTCTTGCGCCGAGGGATCACGCCGTCCGCTCCCCTCGTCCGCCTGGGACGAGGCTAGAGGCCGCGCGGTCAACCGCCCAGGATGCGTTGCTTCTGCGTCTCGAACTCCGCCTCGCTGAGCACCCCCTGGGCCTTGAGCTCGCCCAGGTCCTTGAGCTGCGCCAGCACCTGGTCGTACCCGCCACCGGCGGGCGCCTGCTGTGGCGGAGCCTGCTGCGGCGGAGCCTGCTGCGGGGGGTAGGACTGCTGGGGGTAGGACTGCTGCTGGTACTCCTGCGCCGCCCACCGACCCGCCTGGCGTCGCGAGACGCGGTTGGAGACGGCGGTCGCGGTGCCCGCGACCATCGCGGTGCGGGCGAGGCCGCGGAGAAGACCGGGCATGGTGAGGGTCCTTTCGCTGGTGGGGTGAGGCCGGTCAGGCGACGTACTCGGTCGCATCCAGGGCACCGACGAGTGCGTCGACCGGGATGCGCCCCCCGGCGACGACCTGGGCCCCGCTGCGGCGCAGGGCACCGACCAGCGGTGCGGCCCACGAGTTCTCGTAGACGACGAGGACGGCGACCCGCCCGTCCTCGAGGACCCGGCCGGCCTCGTCGATGTCGTCCTGGTCGACCAGCCCCGACCACGCGCCCTCGAACACCGTGAGGTCGAGACCCTCCTCCGCGTCGATCTCGGCGATCGTCAGGGTGCTGACCACACCGCCGGTCTTGCGGACGAAGACCAGGTCGAGGATGCGGACGATCCCCCGATCGACCAGGTCGACCAGCAGCGGCAGGCTCTCGCCGGTCAGCCGGTCCCCGTCGAACTCCATCACCAGGAAGTCGATCGGGCCCATCTCGCTGGCGTCGTCGGTCATCGTGGTCCTCCCGGAGGCCGTGGAGCCTGTGTGCGTGGTACCGGGAACCATCCACGGGATGCCCGCCGCGCAGCATCACCCGGACCGGAGGAGGTCGGGGGTCCGGAGGACGTCCGGAGTCCGGCCGGGATCCTCGGTGTCGGCGAGCAGGCCCGCGTCGTAGGCCGCGACGACGGCGGCGCGCCGGTCGTTCACCCCGAGCTTGCTGTAGATCGCGCCGACCTGGGTCTTGATCGTGTTCGGTGAGACGTGCAGGTCCTCGGCGATCTCGGTGGTGGTCGACAACGAGGGCAGGAGCCGCAGGATGGTCGCCTCCCGGTCGCTGAGGGCGGACCCGCAGGTCGAGCGGCCCCGGACACCCGCGGCCAGTGCCCTGCGCGCGAACCCATCGGCGGCGCCGAAGCTGCCGACCTGGTGCGCCAGGAGCTCCCGCACCGTCCCGGAGGCGTGCGTGAAGGGCCGCACCAGCTCGAGCGGAGCGGCACGGTCGAGGGCGTCGACCAGGAGGCGACGGGCGTGGGCCCGGTCCTGCGCCAGCTCGGCCTCACCGGCGGCGAGCAGCAGCGTCTCGACGGCGGCCTCGGGGAGCAGGGTCGGCGCCGACCCGTCGAGCACCGGACGGAGCCCCCGCTCCGGGGGACCCTTCCCGCCCTCCCCGGGCCCCCGCTCCGCGGCGACCTCGCGGGCGTCCATGAGAGCGACCTCGCCGGTCGGGCCGAGGCGCGCGGCGAGCCAGCGCCGGACGGCCCGGGCGTGCGCGGGCCGCCCCAGCGCGACCGCGGTCTCGTGCTCGAGGATCGCCGCCATGGCGGCCTGCGGGGCCACCAGCTCCCGGTCGGCGAACGCGGTGCGCGCCGCCTGCATCTCCTCGAGGCCGTGGACGAACCGGCCCTCGTCCACGTCGGCGGCGCCGTGGACGATGTGCATGAGCAGCCTCTCGGCCGGATGCAGGCCGTCATCGGCCCTGGCGAGGAGGTCGGCCGCGTGCTGGCGGGCGTCGTCCGGCCGTCCGCGCAGGAGCGACCCGTAGGCCAGCGCCGACCGGGCGGAGACCGACCAGGCCGACCCGTCCCGTCCGCCCGGGTCGCTCGCCGCGGTGGCCGCGGTGGCCGCGATCGCCTCCCGGCCGTGCCGGACCATTCCGGAGGCGTCGCCACCCATCACGGCCGCCGTCGCGAGCAGGGCGGCGCACTGCCGGGCGAGACGGTGGTGCCCGAGGTCGGCGGCCCGGGCGGACGCCGCCTCCAGCGTGGGGACCGCCCCGGCGCCGTCCCGGAGGACGAAGAGTCGGGTCGCGCCGTCGAGGGCCTCGGTCAGCGCGCCCCAGGCCGCGGCACGGGCGCATCGTGCCCGCTCGTCGCCGGGTGTCCGCTCGTCGCCGGGTGCCCGGGCTCCGGCCGGGTCGGCGGGCTCGACGGTGGCCGCCGCCAGGTCGGCGACGGCGCGGAGCGCGCGGAGCTCGGCCGCGTCCTCCGTCGGGGAGCCGCGCAGCGCCACCGCGGTGGCCTCCCCCACGCCGCCGTCCAGGGCCGGGAGCACGAGGCGCAGCGCCGGGTCGGCCTCCACGGTCTCGGGAGGGAGCGCCGCACAGGCCCGGCGCAGCGGCTCGCGGTCGCCGGTGAGGACGAGGGGAACGGCCCAGCCGCGGACCAGGCGGGCCAGGAGCGCGTCGTCACCCGACGCCCGGGCGTGTTCGAGGGCCTCCACGGGACGATCGTTCGCCGCGGACCACTCGGCCGCACGGACGTGGAGCCGGGCCAGGTGGGCCGGCCGCCGATCGAGCTCGCCGCGGAGCCACGCACGCAGCAGCGTCGGCATCGCGACGTGCCCGTCGCCGGGGTCGACGGCGACGAGCGAGGTCTCGCGCCCGAGCCGCTCGAGGGTCGGGACGGCGTCGTCGCGCCCGGTGAGCTCGGCGGCGAGCGACGGCCCGACGGTGGTCGCCACGCTGAGGTCCTCGAGGAGCGTGCGGTCGCCCTCGGAGAGCCCGCCCAGGACCTCGTCGCGGAAATAGGCCGCGGTCGCGCGCTCGCCCCGCGGGAACGTGGCGAGGAGCCCGGTCACCTCGACGGACCGTCGGGCGGCGGCCGCGACGAGGCCGAGCCCGGCGGCCCATCCGCCGGTCAGGGCGTGCGCCCTCTCCACCTGGCTCGACGACATCCGGGCCCCGCCCCGCGACAGCAGCGACGTCGCCTCGGTGACCGAGAAGCGCAGCCGGTCGCCGGGCAGGTCGACGACGCCACCCTCCAGGCGCAGGCGGGCCAGGGACACCGGCGGCGGAGTCCGCCCGCACAGGACGACACGGAGGCGTGCCGGCCGGTAGCGGATCATCGCCGCCAGCTCGTCGAGCACCGCGGGGTCGGTGAGCTCCTGGACGTCGTCGAGGACGAGCCGGACCTCGTCCGGGAGCGTGTCGAGCACGGCGAGCAGACGTCCGGTGGTCAGCGGGTCGCCGGGGTCGCCCGCGAGCCCGTCCGACGACGCGACGAGAGCCTCGGCGAGGGCGGGCACGCACGCGGCGACGGCGTGGGCCACCGCGGTGGGGAGGCGCCCCGGCCGGTCGTCGGTCGGGTCGAGGGACACCCACGCCGTCGCGACGGGCGACGTCCGGGCCCAGTCGGCGAGGAGCAGCGTCTTGCCGGCGCCGGCGTGGGCTCGCAAGGTGGTCACCGGCGCCGTCGCGGCCGCCGCCTCCACCAGGTCGTTCAGGTGGTCCCGGGGGACGAACCCGGTCGGCAGCACGGGTGGGCCGACCTTCGCGGCGGGGACGCGCTGACCGGCGACGCCGACCATGCCGACCTCCACGCCCGTTGCGCGAGTGCTCTCCCGGGGGTGGAAGAGACTTCTCTCATCCTCCGGAACGCGGGGTGAGAGAGACTCATCCTCGGAGCATGAAATGAGATCCCGGAATGACCGGGCCGGTCAGAGGAGCCGGAGCTCCCTCGCGCGACGCACGGCCTCGCGCCGTCCGCCGACGCCGAGCTTTCGGTAGACCGTTTGCTGGTGTGTCTTCACCGTGTTGATGGAGACACTCAATTCTGCGGCGATTTCGGAGTTCCCGAGCGTGCTCGAGAGGTAACGCAGGATGACGGTTTCGCGCGGGGTGAGGGGGGTCGGTGTCCGACGTGCCGGATCCGGCGCGGGATCGAGCTGACGGCTCAGGCGGCTCATCAGCTCCACGGCGAAGGCGGCGGCGCCGGTGCCGCGCTCGATCCGCCGGCTCAGCAGCCGGCGCAGACCGTCGGCGCGGGCCGTGAGGGGCCGACGCAGCTCGTGCGGCGCCGCGGTGTGCAGTGCGCGGTCGAGCGAGCCCAGGGCCGCCTCGTCGTCGCCCCGGGCCGCGGCCGCGAGGGCCCACAGGAGGTCGGTGGCGACCTGCGTCCGCACCGTCGACGGCCCGCCGCCGAGGCCGGCGAGGAGCTGCTCGGCACCGTCGGGATCGCCCTCGAGCAGGTGCATGCCGGCCAGCGCGACGACGGCCTCGGGGGTGTCGTGCGCCTGGAGTCCCGCCAGCGCGGACCTCCCCCGGACCGGATCGTGGAGCTGCACCGCGAGCTCGGCCTGCGCGAGCAGGCTGCGGTCGAGGAGCCTCGCCGGCACGACGGACGGGGCCAGGGCCCGCGTCCTGGTCTGCAGCCCGAGCAGGGCCGCCTCCGGGTCGTTCTCGGCGCGCCGGTGGGCCCGCAGCACGGCCATGGTCAGCGCGACGTGCGGTTCGGGCGCCGCGGCCGCGACCTCCTCGGCCTTCCGCAGCCACGGGTCGACCTCGGAGAGCTCCCCGCTGTCGAGGTGCGCCCAGGCCAGGGCCAGGTAGGCCGAGACCACCTGGATGGTCGGCGCCGATCCGGTCGCCGTCGCCCGGGCCACGACCGCGCGGGCCTCGGTCCGCGCGAGCGTCAGATGTCCCCGTGCGCACTCCAACAGGGCCAGCTGCGCCAGGGCGTTCACCCGTGGCAGCACGAGCCCGACCGCGGGCTCCGCCTCGGTCGCGGCGCGCAGGTGGACCTCCGCGGCATCGAGCTCGCCCAGCCACAGCTCCGCGGTGCCCTGGTTGCTGAGCGTGAGAACGCGGACGAGGTCCCAGCCCGCCAGACCCAGCTCCGCGAGCTCGCCGGGATCGAGGGGGATGCGCCGACACGCCGCCGCGAGCCCGTCGAGGTCGCCGCGCAGGCGCGCGTCGGCGAGGGCGATCAGGTCCAGCACCAGGCGGACCCGGCGCGCGCGGGGCGCCGGGAGCGCCTCGAGCCGCGCCTCGGCCGCGCCGATCAGGTCCGCGAGCTCCTCGTCGCGCCCGTACACCATCCGGGCGCCCGCGAGCCCGGCCGCGAGCTCGGGGTGGGCGAGCAACGCGTCGCGGGGCACGGCGGCGAGCATCGTGTCCAGCTCCCGGCCCCGGCCCCGGAGCACGAGCCCGACGTCGTGGACGCCGACGAGCTCGGCGGCGAGCGGGAGCAGACCGCCGGCGAGGGCGAGGCGGATCGCCGCCTCGGGCAGGGACCGACGCCGGTACCACTCCGCGGCCCGTCGGTACAGGTCACGGCGGGCTCGTGGCTCGACCATCCGGCTGCGCAGGACGTCGGTCACGAACCCCGGGAGGCGGAACCACCGTCCGCCCTCCCCCACGGCCTGCACGAACAGGTTCGACGCCGACAGCTCGGCCAGCATCGCGGCGCCGTCGTCGTCGCCGGTCACCGCGTCGGCGAGCTCGGCGCAGACCAGGTCGAGGATGCAGATCTTCTCGAGGAACCGCAGGACGCGCTCCGACTGCGGTTCGAGGACCTCGCTCTGCAGGTAGGCCGTCACCGTGCGGTCGTCACCGGAGAACGACGCGAGGAAGCTCGCGACGTCCGCGCCGGGGGCCCGGAGCGGCAGCGCGGCCAGCCGCAGACCGGCGGCCCAGCCGTCGGTCCGCCGGACCAGGAGCTCGAGCTGGTCGGTGGTGAGCTCCACGCCGACGAGGGCGAACAGCTCCCGGGCCTCGGGCGGCACGAAGGCCAGGTCGGAGGCGCGTACCTCGGCGAGCAGCCCGGCGAGCCGCAACCGGTGCAGCGGCCACGGCGGGTCGCGGCGGGTGAGCACCACCAGGCGCACCCCCTCAGGGGGTGCCGTGATCCACCGATGCAGCCCGGTCCACACCTCGGGCGAGGTGATCTGGTGGACCTCGTCGAGCACGAGGACGGCCGGTCCCACGACGTGGCGCACGGCGTCGGCCACACGGTCGGCGAGGTCCGTGCCGGACCGGTCGTCGGCGACGCGGCGCAGGAGGGCGTCCGCCGGTGCGCCCACGACCGCCGCCAGGGACGTCGCGACGGCCCGCCAGAAGGTGTCGGGGGTGTCGTCGGCGGGGCCCACCGTCAGCCAGGCGGGACGCTCGACCGCCCGCGCGCCGAGCCAGGAGGCGAGGAGCACCGTCTTGCCCCACCCCGCGGAGGCGGACACGAGGGTGACGGGTGATTCCGCGCCGAGATCGAGGAGGTCGTACAGACGCGGGCGGTCGACGACGTGCAAGGCCACGGGAACGGAGTACTTCACGTCGGGGTGCGTGGCGGAAACGTCGGCGGGCATCGTCACCCCCGACCTCGGAAGCCTCTCATCCTGCACACGACAGTATCATTCTCGCGGGGTGACTCGGCGCGCCAGAATGTCGTGCACCATTCAAGGAGCCTTCTCGGATCATCGGGCGCCGCTGTCCGGCGCAGGAAATGGCCGCGAACCCCGAGAATTGATTCCGGACGGTGTCGGGACGGTCTCTCTCGGTGGCCCTCCCGGGCACCACCCCCCTCCTCCCGGGGTGATGCCGGCGGACGCGGGTGGTGCGAGCGTGCGCCCGGTGAGCGTCGACGTCATCGTGCTGGGCCTGGCGAGCGTGGTCCGTCCGACGTCCGTCGCCGCGGTGTACGCGTTCCTCGCGGCCCGGTCCCCGACGCCCCTGCTGCTGGCCTACATCCTCGCGGGCCTCGCGCTCAGCCTGTCGGTCGGCGTCGCCGCGGTGACGATCGTCCACGTCAGTCCCCCGCCCCCGACGGTGACCAGCACGGGCCGCTCCGTCGCCTACCTCGTGCTCGGGGCCGGGTCGGTGGGGATGGCGCTGTACTACGCGTTCCGGGATCCGCCCGACCGTCCGGCGAGGGAGCGCCCGGCCCGCCCGCCGGGTGCGTTGCGGCGGCGCCTCGCCCAGCCGACCGTCACGAACGCCGCGGTGGCGGGGCTGGCCACCCACCTGCCGGGCGTCTTCTACCTGGGCGCACTCGCCGCGATCGTGGCCGACCGGCCCGGCCTCGTCAGCGGTCTGCTCCAGGTCGGTGCGTACAACCTGCTCTGGTACGCGGTGCCGCTGGCCGCCCTGGCGTCCTGGACCTGGCACCCCGAGACCACACGTGACAGCGCGGCGCGCCTGACCTCCTGGGTCCAGGCCCACAAGAAGCACCTCATCGTCACGGTGTTCGTCCTCGTCGGCGCCTACCTCGTGGTCGTCGGGGTCGTCGACCTGGCCACCGGGTGAGAGGGTGCCCCTCGTGCGTGGGGGTGGGGTTCCTGGTGCTCGTCGGCGGGATCGGGTGACCGGGGACGCCGCGGAGTCCGCCGCGGCCGACGGAGGCCGCTACGGGCTCGTCCTGGCCCTGCTCGTGGCCGGGTACCTGGTGGGCGCGCTGGCGACCGACACCTGGGTGAGCCTCCTGACGGTGCTGCTCTACCTCGGCGCCCTGGTCCTCGCCATCCGGGCGGCCCGCCTGGGCCGGCCCCTCGTGTGGGGGCTGCGGGTCGGGGCGACGGTCGGCTCGGCGGGGGCGCTCGCGGTGCTGCTCTCGAACCCCGGGAACGGGTTCCGCGGGGTGGCCGCGCTGTGGCTCGCCCTGATCCTCGGCATCACCGTCGTGCTCGTCGTCCGGCACATCCTGCGGCACCGGGTCGTGACGCTCCAGACGATCGCGGGCGCGCTGAGCGCCTACCTGCTCATCGGGCTGATGTTCGCCGAGATCTACACCGGCATGTCACGGCTCGGGACGGCGCCGTTCTTCGCGAACGGCCAGGTCCCCGACACCGCCACGGTGCAGTACTTCAGCTTCACGACCCTGACCACCCTCGGGTACGGCGACTTCACCGCCGCCCGCAACGCCGGACGTGCCGTCGCCGTGCTCGAGGCCCTGCTCGGCCAGATCTTCCTCGTGACCCTCGTCGCGCGACTCGTGTCCAACTTCGGCAACGAAAGACCACCACGGCGCGGCGAGGACGGCTGACGGGGTCCTAGGGCACCACGCGGTGGAACGACGTCACCTCGAGCCCCAGGGACCGGCAGAGCGCGAGGAGCCCGTGGAGGCCGGACTCGTCGACCACGTCCGTGGAGATCACGGTCTCGGCCGGGACGACGTCGATCGTCGTGTCGGGGAACGCGTCGCGCGCCCGCTCCGAGAGCCGGCCCGCCACCCTCAGCTCGTACCGGTACCCGTCCACCTCAGTCCCGCCGTTCGGCCCGGCGGTCCGCGCGGCGCCGGTGACGGCGCATCACACCGACGCCGAACCAGATCAGCGCCCCGACGAGCGCCGTCACCACGGTGAACAGCCAGAGCGGCCAGGTGAAGCTCCAGAACAGGAACGTCAGCGTGATGCGTTCGGTGTTCTGGATCATGAAGATGACGAGCAGACCCACCCCGACGAGCGAGGCGATCGCCCCGGCGCCGAGCCGGGCTCCTCCTCCCCGAGCTCCCCCGGCACCGCCCGCGGTGGCGCCGGAATGTTGCTGGACCATGGGACGTCCTCCGGGCGGCCGTGACGATGGGGGCCACCGGAGCGTGGCGCGACCGCCGGGGCCGTGGCATCACCCGGCCGGGATGACGTGGGTGCACGCCCGCCCGCGCCGCTCATGCCATGGCTCGGCGCCGTCGGTAGGCACCGCCGCCCGCGTAGCTCGAGAGGTCGACCAGCAGCGCCAGCGCCAGGAACAGGAAGTCGAGGCCGACGACACCACCGGGCGCCACGAGGAAGTAGGTCAGCGTCGTCCAGGGCAGGAAGAGGAACCCCAGGACCGGGACCAGGAACGTTCCGAAGACGGCACTCCACTGCAGCGGCGAGACCAATGCCCACACGAGGATGACCGCTCGCGGCCCGATGAGCAGCAGGATGATGAACAGGCACATGCCGTCTTCGTAGACAGTCCCGCCGCATCGGTCCCCACCCCGCGGGGATGAGATGTGCGGGACGACTCACCCGGGTGAACGCACCCGCCCGATCGTGGGCGAGCCGGGACCGCCCGACCCGACGCGCCACTATCGTCGCCCGCGATGGACACCCCGATCTTCGCCGAGGTCACCCGCCGCGGGACCGACACCGGTCCGAGCGCCCTCTCGAGGGCCGTCACGAGCGCTCGGGGCGCCCACGAGGCGGGCCGTGACGGCGGTACCTCGGTGACGGATCTCCTGGGCCGCCAGACCGAGATCGCCCGGACGGACGCAGGGCGGTCGGCCGACACGGTGTACGTCGGCCACGTGCCGGGCCTGTTGAGTTTCCGTCTGCCGGCCTAGAGGCCGTCGCGAGGGCCGCACACCACCCCGGTCGCGGTTAGGGTCCGGACCGTGAGCGCGCCACCTCGTCCGTTCCAACGCCTCGCCATCGTCAATCGTGGCGAGCCCGCGATGCGACTGATCAACGCGGTCCGGGAGTGGAACGCCGAGCACGACGGCGAGCTGCCCCCGATCCGGACGATCGCCGTCCACACCGCCGTGGACCGCCACGCGATGGCGGTGCGGGAGGCCGACGAGGCCGTGCTCATCGGGCCCGACGACCCCGACGACATGGGCCCCGTGCCCTACCTCGACCTCGCCGAGCTCGAGCGCGTGCTCGTCGCCCGCCGGGCCGACGCCGTCTGGCCCGGCTGGGGCTTCGTCTCCGAGCGTGCCGAGTTCGCCGCCCTGTGCGAGCGCCTCGGGATCACGTTCGTGGGCCCGGGCTCCGAGACCATGCAGCGGCTCGGCGACAAGATCGAGTCGAAGCGGATCGCCGAGAGCGTGGGCGTGCCGATGGCGCCGTGGAGCGGCGGGCCCGTGGCCGACGCCGAGGCGGCGAAGGAGGCCGCCGAGAAGATCGGCTTCCCGCTCATGGTCAAGGCCACCGCCGGCGGTGGCGGGCGTGGGATCCGCTTCGTGGCGCGTGCCGAGGACCTCGCGGACTCCTTCGCGCGCGCCTCCGCCGAGGGCGAGCGCACCGCCGGGGACGGCACCGTCTTCCTCGAGGGCGCGGTGAGCGGCGGTCGCCACGTCGAGGTCCAGGTCGTCGCCGACGCCCACGGCGGCGTCGTCACGCTCGGGGTCCGCGACTGCAGCGTGCAGCGGCGCAACCAGAAGGTCCTCGAGGAGTCCGCCTCCACCGCGCTCGACGCGGACCAGGACCGGCTGCTGCGCCGGAGCGCCGCCGACCTCGCGCGCGCCGCAGGCTACGTCAACGCGGGCACCGTGGAGTTCCTCTACGACCCCGCGCAGGACGTCCTGTCGTTCATGGAGGTCAACACCCGGCTGCAGGTGGAGCACCCCGTCACCGAGGCCGTCACCGGCGTCGACATCGTCAAGCTCCAGCTGCACGTGGCGATGGGCGGCGCGCTGGGCGACGTGCTCGGGGACGTCGACCCCGTCACCCCGCCCGCGTCGGGCCACGCCATCGAGGCCCGCCTCACCGCCGAGGACCCGGAGCACGGGTTCGCCCCGGCGCCGGGCGCCATCCGCCACCTCGTACTGCCCGCCGGCCCCGGCATCCGCGTCGACACGGGCGTGGCCACCGGTGACGTCATCCCGCCGCAGTACGACTCCATGATCGCGAAGGTCATCTCGTGGGGGCGCACCCGCGACGAGGCCCGGGCCCGGCTGGCGCGCGCGATCCGCCAGACCGCCGTGGTCGTCGAGGGCGGCACCACGAACAAGGCGTTCCTGCTCGACCTGCTCTCGCGCCCGGAGGTCCTGCACGGCACCGCGGACACCACGTGGCTCGACACGATGATGGCCGAGGGCTACACGCCGCCGCGTCGCGTCGACATCGCGCTGCTGGCCGCCGCGGTCGAGGCGCACGGCGCCCACGAGTTCCGCCAGCAGGGCCGGCTGTTCCTCTCCGCCGAACGCGGGCGTCCCGAGGTCGGCCACGAGGTGTGGCACCAGGTCGACGTGCGCGTCGTCGGCGAGTCCTACCGGCTGCGCGTCGCCCGCTCGCGCCCGTCGCACTACCGCGTGGTGCTCGACGGCGACGGCGCCGAGGGGGTGGACGTGGTCGTCGAGCGCTCCGGGCGCTTCGAGCGCCGGCTCACCGTCGGCGGCCAGACCTTCGGGGTCCTCTCGGTCACCCAGGGCTCGGACTACCTCGTCGAGGTCGACGGCGCCGTCCACCGCATCGCCGGTGGCGAGGCCGGGCTCGTCCGAGCGCCCGCACCGGCCATGGTCGTGTCCATCCCGGTGTCGCCGGGCGACGCGGTCGCGGAGGGCGACACCGTCGCCGTCGTCGAGAGCATGAAGCTCGAGACCGCGCTGCGGGCTCCGGTCTCCGGCCGGGTCGCCGAGGTCATCGTCGATGCCAACACACAGGTCGAGGGCGGCACCCGGCTCGTCCGGCTCGAGCCCGACGCCGACGACACCGGCGGCGGCTCCGGCGCGGACCGCGTGAGCCTCGCCGCGCTCGCCCCGCCCGTCGCGGACGCCGACCGGGCCGACGCCCGGGCGCGGGCCCACGACGCGCTCGACGCCCTCCACTCCCTCGTCCTCGGGTACGACGTGGACGAGCGCGAGGCCCGCCCGCTGCTCGCCGCCCTCGACCGCGCCCGCGACGAGCTCCCCGCGGACGACCCGGACGTGCTGCACGACGAGATCGACATCCTGCGCACCGTCGCCGACCTCTCGGCCCTCTCGCGCAACCGCCGCCTGGAGGGCGGCGGCGAGGTCGACGACACCGCCGTCGACGAGGAGTCCACCCGCAACCCGCAGGAGTACCTCTACGCCTACCTGCGCTCCCGCGACCCGGACGCCGAGGTGCTGCCCGAGTCGTTCCGCCTCAAGCTGCGGCGCGCGCTCGCCCACTACGGCGTCACCGACCTCGACAGCGCCCCGGAGCTGCTCGGCCCGGCGCTGTACCGCATGTTCCTGGCGCACCGCCGCGCCGGCGCCCTCCAGCCGGTGGTCGCCGCGCTCCTGGGCGCCCGCCTGAAGCACCCGGAGTCGGCGGCCCGGGAGGGCGAGGCCTACCGGACGGTGCTCGACCATCTGGTGGCCGCGACCCAGGTGCGGCACCCGCAGATCGGCGACCTCGCGCGTCAGGTGCGCTTCCGCTGCTTCGACGCGCCGCTGATCGAGTCCGAGCGTGCCCGCGTCCAGGCCCGGGTGCGCAGCGAGCTCGACGAACTGTCCGAGGACCCCGACGAGCGCGCCACCCAGATCGACGACATCGTCGCCTCCGGGGAGCCGATCCTCGGGGTGTTCGCCGAGCGCCACCACGCCGTGATGCTCGAGGTGATGACCCGGCGGTACTACGGGCTGATCCGCGACCTGGGCGACGTCCGCGTCGTCGAGCACGACGGCCGTCCGGTGCTGACGGCGCGCTACACCCACGAGGGGCACTCCTACGTCGTCGTCGCCACCGTCGCGACCGTCGACGAGCCCGAGGGCGCCACCGCCCCGGCGACGGTGTCGACCGACCTGCACCAGCTCGTCGAGGCCCTGCCGGCCGGCGACCGGGTGCTCATCGACCTCTACGTCGCCTCCCCGCGCGGGCCGGAGGCCAGCGACGGCCCCGACGACCGCGCCGCCCGCATCCAGGACAAGATCGCGACGGTCCCGCCGTCGGTCGCCCGGGTGACCGTGGGGGTGCGAGGCACCGACGGGCAGGGTGACGGCGGGACGAGCTGGTTCACGTTCCGCCCCGATACCGACGACGCGACCTCCGGGGACGGCCAGCTCTCACCCGTCGAGGACCGGACCCTGCGCGGCCTGCACCCCATGGTCGCCGAGCGGCTCGGGCTGTGGCGGCTGCGCGACTTCGCCCTCACGCGCCTGCCGTCGGCCACCGACGTCCACCTGTTCCACGCGCAGGGCCGCAACGTGCCCGAGGACCGGCGGCTGATCGTCACCGGCGACGTCCGCGACCTCACGGTGCTGCGCGACGACGACGGGAACGTGCGGGCCCTGCCGCAGGTCGAGGCCGTGCTCGACGCGGCGCTCGACAGCCTGCGCTCGGTCCGCGCCGCCGACTCCGACCTCGCCGGCCTGCGCTGGAACCGCGTCCTGCTCTACGTCTGGCCCGTCGTCGAGGTCCCCCTCACCGAGCTCGACGGCATCGTGCGCACGCTCGCGCCACGCACCGATGCACTCGGGATCGAGCAGGTCATGGTGCGGTTCCGGTCCCGCGACGGCGCCCCGGACGACCCCTCGGCGCCGACGCGCGACTACGTGCTGCGGATGACCCGGCCGCCGGGCGCCGGGCTGACGCTGCGGGTGACCGAGCCGCCGTCGCACCCGATGGGCGAGCTCGACGCCTACACGCAGAAGGTCATCAAGGCCGAGCGGCGCGGCGCGCTCTACCCCTACGAGCTCGTCCCGCTGGTCACCCGCAACCCCGACCCCGACGGGCCGCCCGGCACCTTCACCGAGTACGACATCGACCCCGAGACCCTGCGCCCGGTGCCCGTCGACCGCCCCTACGGGGCGAACACCGCCAACATCGTGCTCGGCATGGTCACCACGCCGACCCGTCGTCAGCCCGAGGGCCTGACCCGCGTGCTGCTGCTGGGCGACCCGACGCGCGCGCTCGGGGCCATCGCCGAGCCGGAGTGCCGGCGCGTCCTCGCCGCGATCGATCTCGCCCGCGAGCACGGCGTGCCCGTCGAGTGGTATGCCGTCTCGGCCGGCGCCAAGATCGCGATGGACTCGGGTACCGAGAACATGGACTGGATCTCCCGGGTGCTCCGGGCGATCATCACGTTCACCCAGGACGGCGGCGAGATCAACGTCGTCGTCACGGGCATCAACGTCGGCGCCCAGCCGTACTGGAACGCCGAGGCGACGATGCTCATGCATACCCGCGGCATCCTCGTCATGACGCCGGACTCCGCGATGGTGCTCACCGGCAAGCAGTCGCTGGACTACTCCGGCGGCGTCTCGGCCGAGGACAACTACGGCATCGGCGGCTACGACCGGATCATGGGCCCGAACGGTCAGGCCCAGTACTGGGCGCCGGATCTCTCCGGCGCGGTGGAGGTGCTGCTGCAGCACTACGCGCACACCTACGTCGTGCCCGGCGAGCGGTTCCCGCGCGTGGCCGAGAGCCAGGACCCGGTCGACCGCGACGTCCGCGGCTCGGCCCACCACGGCGAAGGGTTCTCGACGCTCGGGGAGATCTTCGACCCCGCGAGCAACGCCGAGCGGAAGAAGCCCTTCGACATCCGCTCGCTCATGAAGGGCGTGGCGGACACCGACCACGCCACGCTCGAGCGCTGGGCCGACATGCACGCCGCGGAGTCCGTCGTCGTGCTCGACGCCCACCTCGGCGGCAACCCGGTGGAGCTCATCGGCATCGAGTCCAAGCCGATCCCCCGCCGGGGTCCGCCGCCGGTCGACGGGCCGGGCCAGTGGACGGCGGGCACGCTGTTCCCCCGCTCGTCGAAGAAGACAGCGCGGGCGATCAACGCCGCCAGCGGCAACCGTCCGGTGGTCGTGCTGGCCAACCTCTCGGGCTTCGACGGCTCGCCGGAGTCACTGCGCGGCCTGCAGCTGGAGTACGGCGCGGAGATCGGCCGGGCGGTGGTCAACTTCGACGGCCCGATCGTGTTCTGCGTCGTCTCGCGCTACCACGGCGGCGCCTTCGTCGTGTTCTCCGGGACGCTCAACGACCAGATGGAGGTGGCCGCGGTCGAGGGCTCGTACGCCTCGGTGATCGGCGGTGCCCCGGCGGCCGCAGTGGTCTTCGCGGGGGACGTGGCCAAGCGCGTCGCCGCCGACCCGCGGGTCGCCGAGCTCGAGGCCCGGATCAGCGAGCGGCTCGAGCGCGGCGAGGACGTCGCCGAACTGCGCACGGAGCTGAACGCGATCCGCCCGGTCGTGCGCTCGGAGAAGCTCGGCGAGGTGGCCGACGAGTTCGACACCAAGCACTCCGTGGCCCGCGCCCAGGAGATGGGCTCGGTGCACCGGATCGTCGAGCCCGAGCGCCTGCGGCCCTACCTCGTCGACGCGGTGCGGCGCGGGATGGCGCGCACGCTGGGGTCGGGGTCGTCCTCGTCGTCCTCGTCGTCCGGGACGGAGTCGGTGGTCTCGCAGACCTGAGCCTCGGCAGGCTCCCGCTGACCGGGCAGCGGGAGCTGGTCGTCCCCGGCGCGCTGGGGCCGTCGGTAGTGGCTGACCACCCACCCCGACTCCCGCGCGTGACCGTGGACGAACGCCATACGTCCAGGAAAGCACGTGTGGCTACCGCACGACGAGGACGAGGCCCCTGCTCTCGGCGCACTCGCGGGCACAGGTGATCACGCGGGCGACGTCCGGGTCGTCCGCCCGGGCGCCGGCCTCGACCACGAGGGTCAGCGACGCCCCGGGGCCGGCGCCCGCGATGACGCCGTGGAGACGGCAGCTCAGCACCGCGGCGGCGCGGGGGCCAGCGGGCACGGCGACCACGATCTCGCCGGGGTCGTGGGGCGTCGGGGCCGTCGGGCTGTCGGGCATCACGGTCGTCACGGGTCCTCCTCGGGGCGTCGACGGCGCCGCTGCGGGGATCGGGTGACCGCTGCGTCGACCCGGCCTTCCGACTGTGGTACCCCGTCCGTGGCCTGTCCACGCTCTGCGACACGCGGGACCCGCTCGCCGGGTTGTGATCGCTCGTCCGGCGCATCGAGCGAGGGGTGCGCCGATGGTGGGAGCGAGGGTCACCTTGAGTGCGTGGGAGGCAGCGAGGGTCACCCTCGCTCCACAGCTCCACGACCGAGAGCCTCAGTTCCGGTCACGGTTGACCGTTACCGCGACCTCCGAGAGGGTGCGAGGCGTGGAGTTCACCGAGATCGACTATTCGGTCGCCGACGGGGTCGCGACGATCGTGCTCGACCGGGAGGCGCGCATGAACGCGTTCACCGGCCGGATGTGCGACGAGCTGGTGAGCGCCTGCGACGCGATCGACGCCGACGACGCCGTGCGCGCCCTGGTGATCACCGGACGGGGTCGCGCCTTCTGCGCAGGGGCGGACCTCGGCGGGGGCGGCAGCACGTTCGACGCCCGGGGCCGCGAGAAGGCCGAGCGCTACGGCGAGGTCAACGGCGTGGGCCGCGACCGGGGCGGCGTGGTGGCCCTGCGCTTCGCCGCCCTCACCGTGCCCGTGATCGCGGCGATCAACGGGCCCGCGGTCGGGGTCGGGGCGACGATGACGCTGCCCATGGACGTCCGTATCGCCGGGGCGTCGGCCCGCTTCGGGTTCGTCTTCGCGCGCCGGGGCATCGTGCCCGAGGCCGCGTCGAGCTGGTTCCTCCCACGCGTCGTCGGCATCTCGCAGGCCATGGAGTGGGCGATGACCGGACGGGTGTTCGGCGCCCGCGAGGCCCACGAGGGCCGCCTCGTCTCGAAGGTCGTGCCCGACGAGGACCTCCTCGACACCGCCTACGCCCTGGCGCGCGAGGTCGCCGAGAACACCTCGGCGGTGTCCGTGGCGGTCACGCGGCAGATGATGTGGTCGATGCTCTCCGCGTCGTCGCCCTGGGAGGCGCACGCCCTGGACTCGCGGGCGATCGTCGAACTCGGGCGCGACGGCGACGCCGCCGAGGGCGTCACGGCGTTCCTCGAGAAGCGTGCGCCGGAGTTCCCGCTGCGGCGCACCCGCGACCACACCGATCTCGTGCCGCGGTGGCCGCAGCGGCCCTGAACCGGGTCGCGGGTCAGGCGGGCTGCGACTCGGCGGGCAGGGGCTCGGGCATCCGGACGGCGCCGACGAGGCGCGCGATCACGGACGCGTCGCCGGTGGAGGAGAGCGAGCCGTCGTCCTGCGCGTCCTGGAGCGGGCGGCCGCCGTAGACGATGCCGGCCAGCGTGATGGGTGAGCAGCGCACGGCGACGTCGGCGTCGGGCAGCTCGCCGCGCTCGATCTCGAGGGCGCCCCGCCCGAGGTGCACCCGGAACGGCTGCTCGTCGAGCACGAGCTGCATCGTCACGACGTCGTCCCCGGCCTGGTCGGGGACGAACATGGTGCGCAGCGAGAGGACGAACGAGTCGACCTTGATGCTGTCGGACTCCGGGAGCGAGCGCGCGGCCCACCGGCCCAGCGACTGCAGCACCGGCTCGAGCTCCTGACCCCACTCGGTGAGCTCGTAGACCGCGGACGCGGCGGGCGGGGGCAGCCGCCGGCGGCGGAGCACCCGGGCGTCCTCGAGCTCGCGCAGGCGCTGCGAGAGGACGTTGGGGCTGGCGTGCGGGAGGCCGACGCGCAGGTCGGTGAAACGCTTGGGCCCGAGCATCAGCTCGCGCACCACCAGCAACGCCCACCGCTCCCCGACCAGGTCGAGCGCGTGGGCGGCGCCGCAGCCGTCGAAGTAGTCCCGCCGTGCAGCCATATGGCCACCCTATCACCGGATACGTCTACCGACCTGCGAAGTTGCTTTGTAGGACTATCACGATCCGTGCTCGGCTGCTACCACTCCGTGCTCCCACGCCCACGCGATGAGCCGCGGACGGTCCGGCAGGCCGAGCTTGTCGAGCACCCGGCCGAGGTGCGTCTTCACGGTCGTCTCGCCCAGGTGCAGCCGTGCGGCGACCTCGGCGTTCGACAGCCCCCGGGCCACGGACGCGAGCACCTCGGTCTCGCGAGCGGTCAGGGTGGCGAGCTCCCGGGGCGGCGCCGGTCGCGGACGTGCCCGGGCCACGGCGGCGACCACCCGCGGCACCACCGAGGGGTCGAGCGCCCCCTGGCCTGCGGCGACGCGGCGCACGGCGTCGAGCATCTGCTCGGGCGGCGCGGTCTTGAGCAGGAAACCCGCCACTCCGGCCCTCAGGGCGGCCTCGAGCGTCTCGTCCTCGTCGAGGGTCGTGAGGACGAGCACCCGCGCGGGCGAGCCCGACTCGGCGAGCTCGCGCGCGGCACCGATCCCGTCGAGACCCGGCATCCGCACGTCCATGAGCACGACGTCGGCGTGCGCCTCGAGCGCGACCCGCACGGCCGCGCGCCCGTCGCCCGCCTCGCCCACGACGACGAGGTCCGGCTCGCCCTCGAGGAGCATCCGCAGCCCGGCGCGGACCAGCAGCTCGTCGTCGGCCAGGACGACGCGGATCGCGCTCACGCTCCCGTCACCGCTCCCGTCACCCCTCCCGCCACGGCGACCGGGGCCGCGCCGAGGGGCAGCTCCGCGTGCACGCGGAACCCGCCGCCCTCCCGCGGGCCGGCGTCGAGGGTGCCGCCGAAGAGCGTGGCGCGCTCGTGGAGGTGGAGCAGGCCGTGCCCACCCGCGCCGTCGGGTTCCGCGTCGTCGTGACCGGTCCCCCGCCCCCGGTCGAGGACGGTGAGCGCGACGAGGCCGGGGCGGTACGCGACCACGACCTCGGCCTCGTCGACAGCGGCGTGCCGCAGGACGTTGGTCAGGGCCTCGGCGACGATGCGGTAGGCCGAGGTGTCCATCGCGGGGGCGAGCGCGACCGGCTCGCCCTCCTGGTGCACCCGGACCCGCAGCCCCACGCCGCCCAGCTCCTCCACGAGCCCGTCGAGACGGGCGAGCGACGGCGCCGGGCCGAGGGCGTCAGCGTCAGGACAATCGTCGGGACGCTCGCGCAGCGCCCCGACCACGCGCCGGAGCTCATCGACCGACCGCCGTCCCAGCTCCTCCACGGTGCGCAGCACGTCCCCCTCGGGCGTGTCGTCGAGCCGGCGACGCACGACTCCGACCTGCAAGGTCATCACGCTCACCGTGTGGGCCACGGCGTCGTGGAGCTCGCGGGAGATGCGGGCACGCTCCTCGACGACCGCGAGGCGCCCCGAGCGCTCGCGCTCGGCGGCCAGGGCGGCGGCGAGCTCACGCAGCTCGCGTCCGCGCCGCCGTTCCCGGCGCAGCAGCCAGCCCAGCGTCCACGCTCCGCCCATCGTCGCGGCGAAGAACACGAACTCGAAGACCGATTCGCCGTCGACGACGATCGACGCCGCGGCACCGAGCGCCGCCAGCGCCGCCCCCAGGGCGCTCCACCGCGGCGGCAGGCGCAGGGCCCCGTACGCGATCAGCACCATCATCGTGACGAGCGCGGTGCCGCCGACGCCCGGGGAGTCGGGGACTCCGAAGACCTGGACCGGGAAGCTCACCACGGCGGCGAGCACACCGAGGGCGGGCACGAACGGCGCGACGCCCGCCCCGACGATCAGGACCACCATCGGCAGCAGCACGGTCCCGAGCGGGGCCGCACGGTAGGTCAGCGCCTCGACGAGGCTGCAGGCCGTCACCAGTGCGGCGGCGGCGAGGGCCACGAGGAGACGGGTGACGAGCGGGCCCACCGCGCGGTCCCCCATCCCGCGGACACTAGGCCGCCCGGCCCCGTCGCGGGTCCTCCTGCGGGAGGACCCCGGGTGGACCGGCGGAGGATCATCACGGACCGTGGACACGATCCGTGATCGTAAGCGGCTTCCTACGGTTCTCGTATCGCTCGATGAGAGCCACGAGACCGCCAGTCATCACCAGGGAGCCACCATGAGCCTCACGACCGACCCCACTGCCGTCCTCACCACCTCGGACACCACCGCCACCGAGCCGGTCGGCGCCCCGGCCTTCACCCGCATCGCGGCCGGCCTCGCCCTGGTCGCGTTCCCGCTGTTGTTCACCGCCGGGGTCGCGACGTCTCCACCCCAGGCATCGGACTCGACGGCGGACTACGTCGCGAGCCTCGGCGCCGACCCGTCGCTGACCGCGCTGTCCGCAGGGCTCCTGCACTACTCCTGGGTGGCGTTCGCGCTCGGCGTCCTGGCGACCATCGGGCTGGTCCGCGGGCGCCGCGGGCGGGTGGTCGTGCCGGTCGCCGCGATCCTCACGTCGTTCTCGGCGATCCAGCTCTCGGGCCTGCTGCTCTCCGACTGGTTCACCGGCGCCGTCGCCCGGGCGATGCCGCTCGAGGCGGCCGCCACGCTGACCGAGGGCGTCTGGGCCGACCCGTGGGTGACCACCTGGCAGCTCAGCGGCCAGTTCGTCGGCTTCGTCGGCATCCCGCTGGTCATCGCCGCCCTGGCCCGCGCGGGCGTCGTCAGCTGGTGGCTGCTGGCCGCGCCGGTCGTCGGCTTCGCCGGCTTCTTCGTGCCGGTGCCCGGCGCGATCGTGGTCGGGATGTTCGTCAGCTCCGCGCCGATGATCCTCGTCGGCGTCCGGCTGATCCGGCGCGCCTCGGCCCGCGTCCGCCGCGAGGAGCTCGCGGCGAGCTGATCCTCGCCGGCCCCGGACGAACGAACGGCGCTCTCGCTGCTTGCGTAGCAGCGAAAGCGCCGTTCGTTCGTTCTGAGGCGCGCGGCGGGACTCAGGTGCCGGGCGCGATGAAGAACTCGAGGGCGATGTTGTCGGGGTCGCGGAACGAGACGCCCGAGCCGTAGTGCGCCTTCTTGATCCCACCGTGCTGGATGCCCAGCTCGTCGAGCCGGTCGCGCCACTTCTCGAGCTCGGCGGTGCTCGACAGGCCGAAGCTGATGTGGTCGAGGCCGGTCCGGCGCTCGTCGGCGCGGTCCTTGGCCTCCCGGCCCATGTGCGTGTGCAGGCCGAAGAGCAGGCCGCCGTCGAGGGCGTAGACGACGTGGTGGAACTCGCCGCCCTCCTCGTCCTCGTCGAGCACCGGGTCGGCGCCGAAGAGCCGGGAGTACCACTGGGTGCTGGCGTCGAGGTCGGAGACGGTGATCGCGACGTGCTGCAGGCCGGGGAAGGCCATGGGATGAAGCTCCTTTGCCTCGGGATCGGGTCCGACGGGGACCGGTCAGTCGTGGTGCTGCCAGACCGGGTCCCGCTTCGCCAGGAAGGCGGACATGCCCTCCTGCGCGTCGCAGGTCATGGCGTTGGTCGCCATCGTCTCGCGCATCTGCTCGTAGGCGGCGTCCTCGGGCAGGTCGACCTGCCGGTAGAACGCCTCCTTCCCGATGCGCAGGGTGACCGCGCTGGCGTCGGCGACCTTCGCCGCCAGCCGGGCGACCGCCCCGTCGAGCTCGCCGGGAGCGACGACCTGGTTCACCAGGCCCCACTCGGCGGCCGTGGCGGCGTCGATGACCTCGCCGGTGAGCAGCAGCTGCATCGCCCGCTTGCGCCCCATCGCGCGGGTGACCGCCACCATCGGCGTCGAGCAGAACAGCCCGATCTTCACACCGGGTGTGCCGAAGACGGCGTTCTCGGCGGCGACGGCGAGGTCGCACGTGGCCACGAGCTGGCACCCGGCGGCGACCGCGACGCCCTGCACGGCGGCGATCACGGGCTGGGGCACGGCGTGCACCGCGTTCATGAGGTCGGTGCAGACGGCGAAGACCTCGCGCTCCTCCTCAAGCGTCCGGTCGATCATCTCGGAGAGGTCGTGACCGGCGGAGAAGGCCGGTCCCTCCGCGCGCAGGACGATGACGCGCACGCCGTCGCGGCCGGAGACGTCGGTGATCGCGGCCAGCAGCTCGCGCATGGTGGCGACCGACAGGGCGTTGCGGCGCTTCGGGTTGTCGAGCGTCAGCACGGCCGTCGGCCCGTCGACCTCGATCCGGACGGCGGAGTCGGCCGTCGCAGCCTCGGCCCGGGACGCAGTCACGCTCATGCGTCCACGTCTATCAGTCGCCCGGCGGCGGGGCCAGCGTCACGGCACCCGCCCGTCCGTCCGGGCAGGGTGGCGTGGGCTCTCAGGCCATGGCGGAGCCGTGCGAGGACTCGCCCGACCCCTGGCGGTCGACCCCGTCGGGGTCCCGGCCGTCGAACGCCATCCAGATCGCCCGCCGGTCCTCGTGGTTGCGGGCCTCGTCGGCGGCCCTCATGCGACGGCGCTGCTCGTCGTCGGCGGTCCCCTGCGCGATCGCGCGCGCGGCCGCGGCCATCGCGGCGTCGGCCGCGGCCTGGGCGGGCGAGGCCGGGTACGACTGCCGGTGGGCGTCCTCGGGCTCGTCGTCGTCCTCCCCGCGCTCCCGGCGGTAGGGGTTGTCCGGCGGCAGCTTCGACGAGATGCGGCCGTAGGCCCCGAGCAGGAGCAGCACGAGCCCCGCGCCGATCGAGAAGAAGACGTTGGGGAGGCGGAACGCCAGCAGGTTGTACGGGGTCCCGATCAGCGCGAGGTTGCCGAACGCGGAGACCAGGAACAGCGCCCCGATCACGATCATCACCGTCGACGCGAGCTTGCCACCGCGCACGGCGGCGGCCAACAGGATCACGGCCGTGACGACGGAGACGGTGGAGAGCGCCCCGTTGGTGGACAGCCCGCCGGGCATCGTCGCGCCCTCGGTGTCGAAGAAGCCGAGGCCGCCGACGAAGCCCAGCACGCCGATCGTCGCGATGATGACGGCGACGACGACCGCGCCGACACGGTGCACCCAGAGGACGCCGTGGTCCGGCCGCACGGCGTCGGCGACGCGGGACCGGGTGCCCCGGTCGTCCTGGTCGGCGCTCATCGCCGGCCCCGCTCGGCGTCGCGACGGGCCTCGGCGCCCGTCTCGCCCGCGTACCCGAGATCGCGGCCCGCGGCGCGCCCGACGAACTCGTCGGTCTCGCCCGTGCCCGTGACAGCGCCCTGATCACCCTGGTGCTCGGTGTGCTCGCCGCCGGCGACCCGGGAGGACGCGGTGCGCGGGTCGTGGCCGGCGTCGGACTCCGAGGGATCGGAGACCCGGGACGGCCCGACGGGTCCGCGCTCCCCGGTCAGACGGGCCCGCCAGCGGGCGAGGGTGTCGGCGACGGACATGACAAGTGCTCCCGAGGACGAGGGATCCGGACTCCCGGGCATAGGCGCGCCGGGGGGCGCCGAAACGTCACGCTCGGGTCGCGAGCCCGCACCTCATGGCCGGATCCGACCCTCACCAGCGGTGCGCGGCGCGCTCCCCCCGGTCGAGGTAGGCCGGGTCCAGCCAGGGCGGGACCTCGGCCGGGACGTCGACCTCGGCCTGCTCGTCGCGGTAGGTGACGGTCGCGCGGTCCCCGTGGACCTCGACGTCCACGTGCTCGAGGTTGCGCGGCTCGCCGACGTCGTGGCCCAGGGCCGCGCTGGCGAACGCCCGCAGCAGCGCCGAGTGCGAGCTGGCGAGCGCCACGGTGCCCGGTTCCTGCGCGCGGATCCCCGCCCAGGCGCGGTAGGCGATCACCTGGGGCGGCTCGAAGTGCAGGTCCGTCGAGACCATCCAGCGGTCGATCGGTCCACCGAGCTTGGAGCCCGCGCCGAAGTCGGTGTCGAAGCGATCGAAGGCGCGGGCCCAGTCGGGGAGCTCGCCCTCGAGCCCGAGCCGGTGCTTCGCGACCCCGGACGACTCCCGCGCCTCGCCCCCGTAGAGGAACTGGAGGCTGTCGAAGCGGGCGTCGGGCACCAGCTCGCCGACGGAGACGTCGGAGCCCGGGCCCAGTTCGGCGAGCAGCACCTCGCGCAGCGTCACCGCCGTCGCCGTGCCGCGTGCGGTCGGCGCGTGCGGCATCGTCACCCGCGCGCCCGCGGGCAGGACGGCCGCGAGCTCCTTGCCCTTGGCCCGCGCCTGCGCCTCGCCGTGGTCGGTGAGCCCGACGTCGTCGAAGTAACCGTGGGTCTCGCCGTGACGGATCAGCAGCACCCGACTCATGGGCTCCACCCTGTCGCGATCACCTCGGCGTCGGCACCCCGGGTTCCGTGGTGGCGAACGGGGCGAGCTCGAGATCCGCCGGGGTCCGCGCGCCGGCGAGCGCGAGCGTGAGGTCGAGCTCGGCGAGCACGTCGCGGGTCACCTGCGCGACCCCCGCCGCCCCGGCCAGCGCGAGGCCGTAGGCGAACGGGCGCCCGAGGCACACCGCCGTCGCGCCGAGGGCGAGCGCGCGGGCGACGTCGGAACCGCTGCGCACCCCCGAATCGAGCAGCACCGGCGCGCGCCCGTCGACGGCCTCGACGACGCCGGGCAGGGCGTCGAGGCTCGCCACGGATCCGTCGACCTGGCGCCCGCCGTGGTTGCTCACGAGCACCCCGTCGACGCCGGCGTCGAGCGCGCGACGGGCGTCGTCGGGGTGCAGGACGCCCTTGAGCACGATCGGCAGGCGCGTGCGGGAGCGCAGCGTCGCGATGTCGTCCCAGCCCAGCGTCGGGCGCGAGTAGACCCGCAGGAACGTCTCCACCGCGGCGCGCGGCAGCGGCGAGCGCAGGTTGTCGGCGAAGCGCCCGGGATGGTGGCGGCTGATCTCCACCAGCGTGCGCACCGCGGCCGGGGTCGGGCGGGGCGACGCGCGCCGTGGGCCCGCGGCGGTCTCCCGCGCGAGGCGCGCGAACACCGGGTCCGACGTGTACTGCGCGATGCCCAGGCCGCGGGCGAACGGCAGGTGCCCGAGGTCCAGGTCGCGCGGGCGCCAGCCGAGCACCGTCGTGTCGAGGGTGACCACGACGGCGCCCGCCCCGGCGGTCTCGGCGCGGGCGAGGAAGCTGTCGACGAGGTCGTCGGACGTCGACCAGTAGAGCTGGAACCACCAGCCCGCCCCGGTCCGGGCGCGCGGCCCGATCTCCTCCATCGGGAAGCCCGCCTGGTTCGAGACGATCATCGGGACGCCCGCCTCCGCGGCCCCCTCGGCGACGGCCAGATCGGCCCGGCGGTGCACGAGATCGAGCGCCCCGATCGGGGCCAGCAGCAGCGGGTGCGCGAGGCGCTGGCCGAACAGCTCCACGGAGGTGTCGCGCTCCCCCACCCCGCGCAGCATCCGCGGCACGACGCGCAGACGCCCGAACGCGGCGCGGTTGGCGCGGACGGTCTCCTCGCTGCCGGCGCCGCCCGCGACGTAGGCGTACGCGCGCCGCGACATCGCCCACCGCGCGCGGCGCTCCAGCGCCGGGAACGCGGTCGGCACCGCGGGCCGCCGCCCCGCGATGCCGCCCCGGTAGACCTCGTCCTGCCGCACCCGCCCGCTCGCCGCCACGCGGGCATCCTGGTGCAAGCGTGGGGGCCACGCTTGCACTCAACGTCAGGAAATCCGCATTCTCGCCCCACACGGGTCCACGGAAGGAGCGCGGTGAGCGCAGCAGCAGGTTCGGTCGGCGGCACCACGGCGGCGGCGCTGGAGGCCACGGTGCGGGGCTACATGGACGCCTGCACGGCCGGCGACGCCGACGGGATCGCCGGCTTCCTCTCGGGCAACGCGCGCCACTACTTCCCGCCGGACATGTACGACGGGCCGTGGAAGGGCGCTCGTGTGATCGCGCAGCGCTGGGCCACCGCGGTGCGCGAGCGGGGGTCGTCGTGGACCGTCGACGCGATCGTCGTCGACGAGCCCCGCCGCCAGGCCGTCTGCGAGTGGACCCACCACAAGGGCTCGCTCGGGGTGATCCTGCGCGGTGCCGAGTGGTACGAGTTCGACGACGACGGCCTCATCACCGAGATCCGCGCCTACTACGCCTCGCCCCAGGCGCCCGACCACACCCGCCTCGAGCTCGGCGGCTTCGACTACGCGGGCCGGGGCTACCCCTACGCCTAGATCATGATCGACGTGGATTCACTGGCGTTGAGTGCAAGCAAGGACGCAGGGCTTGCACTCAGCCCAGGAGAGCGGTGATGTGCCCGAGCACGACGGGCCACGTCGGGTGGGTCGGGTCGACGAGGGTGAAGTGGTCGCCCGGGACCTCCACGAACACCGCGTCGTCGCCGGCCGCGCGGGCGGCCGCGACGTAGCGGCGGCTGATCTCGATCGGCACGCGGTCGTCGTCGGGGGCGTGCACGGCGCGCACGGGTACGCCGAGCGGCAGGTGCGCCGACGGGTCGGCCTCGGCGTAGCGCTCGGGCACCTCGTCGGGCATCCCGCCCACGAGGTCGGGCACGGCCGTGCCGCCGACCTCGTCGCGCGCGGCGTCGGCCAGCGTCAGCACCCCCGCCAGCGACACCACGCCCGCCACCGGGACCCGGGACGCCACCCACGCCGCCAGGTGCCCGCCCGCGGAGTGGCCGACGACGACGCACGGCGCCTCGACAGGGCCCACCGCCGCCGCGACGTCGTCCAGCGTCGCGGGCCACGGCGCCTGCCCGACGCGCCGGTACTCGACGTTCCATACCGTGTGCCCGCGGGCGTGCAGGTCCGCCGCGACCGGCGCGATGTGGTCCAGCCCGACCCGCGCCCGCCAGAAGCCGCCGTGCAGCAGCACCACGGTCCCGGTACCCGAGCCCCGGCTGACCTCGACGAACTGCGACGGGTCGTCCCCGTAGGCCACACGCTCAGCGGACACGGACCATCGCGTCCAGCTCGACCGCGAACCCCCGCGGTAGCGCCCGCACGCCGATCGCGGTGCGCGCGTGCTCCCCGCGCGCCCCGAACACCTCGGCGAGCAGGTCGGACGCCCCGTCGACGACCCCCGGCTGGTCGGTGAAGTCCTCGGTGCACGTGACGTAGCCGCGCAGGACGAGGACCTGGGCGACACGGTCGAGCGAGCCCAGCGCGTCGCGCGCCTGGGCCAACAGGTTCAGCGCGCACCCCCGGGCCGCGGCGTAGCCCTCGGCGACCCCGAGGTCCGCGCCGAGGCGCCCGACGTGACCGTCGGCGCCCTGACCCGCGAGGTGCAGCGTGTCCCCGGCCATCGTCCAGCCGCGGTAGCGCCCCGCGGGGCGGCGCAGGGGCGGCAGGGCCAGCCCCAGCTCGCCGAGTCGTTCCTCCGGAGTGCTCACGGCGACCACACCCTCCGACGCACCGGCTCGTCCGCCGGCAGCCCGAGCGCCCTCGCGACCCGGACCGTCGATCCTGCCGGGTCGGTCACCTCGAACAGCTCGGCGGCCATCCCGGCCCGGCGGGCGCCGTCGAGGTTGGCGGCGAGGTCGTCGACGAACAGGCAGCGGCGCGGGTCCTCCCCGAGCGCCGCCGCGGCCGCCCGGAACGCCTCGGGGTCGGGCTTGAGCACCCCGAGCTTCGCCGCTTCGAGCACGCCGTCGAACTCGGCGACCGCGGGGAACCGCCGCGGCCAGTCGTCGCCGAACCAGTGCGCCATGTCGTTGGTGAAGGCGACGACCCGCACGCGCCCGGCCACCCGCGCGATCAGGCGCAGCACCTCGGCCCGCACGTAGGAGCAGTCCCGCCACAACGCCCCGATGTCGATGTCCGGGCGGCGCGCGGCGAGCTTCGCCCAGTAGTCACGCTCCTGGAGCTCCCCCCGCTCGACGGCGCGGTACTCGGCGTCGACCCCGATCGGGCCGGCCGGGAACCCGGGCACCGCCGTCGACTCGAACAGCGTGGGGATCACGACGCCGCCCATGTCCAGCAGCAGCGTCCCGTTCGCCCCCCGCGTCCGGCGCAGCGCCTGGCGACGGCGCGCCCGCACGGCGTCGACGGGCGTGGGCGGGCCCGGCCGGTCCCCCGGCGGTGGCGCGCAGGAGGTCACACCGGCTCCAGCACCGTCACCACTCCGGCGCTCCCGTCCACCCGCACCCGCTGCCCCGTGCGCAGGGTCGAGACGGCGTTCCCGGTGCCGACGACGGCCGGCAGCCCGTACTCGCGGCAGACGATCGCCGTGTGGCTCATGATCCCGCCGACGTCGGAGACCGTCGCCGCGACGCGACCGAACACCGGCGCCCAGGACGGCGACGTCGCCGGGCAGACGAGGATGTCCCCGGGCTCGATCGACGGCAGCTCCGACGGGTGGGTGACGACGCGGACCGGGCCCTCGACGACGCCGGGCGACCCCGCGGTCCCCCGCAGCACGCCCTCCTCGGAGTCGGAGCGCAGCCACTCCGCCACCGTCGACGTCGTGATCCCCCAGAGCATCACCGTGAACGGCTCGTCGATCGTCGTCGGCGGCGGGCCCAGCGCCGGCGGCGGTTCCCACGCCCGCAGCGCCGTGTAGATCTCGCGGCGCCGGGCGATGATCGGGCGCCAGTAGTCCGCGCCACGGGGCCGCGAGCCGACCGACCAGCCGGCGACGCAGTCGTAGATCGCCTCGGCGACCTCGTAGCGGCGCAGGAAGAACATGTCCTCGGGCTCGTCGAACTCGCCCATCGCGGCCAGGGCCCGTGAGAGCTCGTGGGACTTCGCCCAGAACGTCGCCCACATCCAGTGCTCGATGTAGAGCACGTGCTCCTCGATGTAGACGAACACCTGCCGCGCCAGCGCGAGGGTGTCGTCGAAGGTCGCGCGCTCGGCCTCGGGGAGCAGCTCGCGGTAGCCCGCGGTGATCCGGTCGCGCTCGGCGAGAACCTCGTCCGTCGGCCGGTCGATCGTCGTCCCGTCGGCGAGCCGGCGCAGGTACTCGCGCACCGAGGCCAGCGGGATGTTCGGGTCGTCGGCCCAGGTCGGATAGGTGTGGTACCCGCCGGGGTGGCCGGGGTCGGTGTTGATGAGGAACCACGGGTCGGCCGTGCGCTCCCAGTCGGCCACCCACTCGGCGCCCGCCGCGTCGGAGCGCAGATCGGCGAACAGCGACGCCGCGTCCTCCGTGGCAGTGATGCGCTCGGCCAGCCCGAGACGCACGGCCTCCTTCGCGAGCCGCTTGAGCTCGTCGTCGGGCCGATAGAGATCCACCCGGAGGCCGCCGACCATCCGCGAGATCGACTGGTCGGAGATGTCGGGGAACGCCGCGCGGCACATCCCGAAGAACGTCAGGTAGGCCGCGTAGCCGATGTTGAGCAGCTCGAAGTGGTACTGGTACGTCTCGTACATCGTGAGCACGAGCCGGTCGAAGTCGCGGATCATGCGGAACCCCGCGGAGTGCCCCGTGTGCTGGTAGACGGTCTCCTCGGGCTCGAGGTCGGGCAGCGGGTCGAACCGCAGCGCGCGGATCTCCTCCAGCTTCGCCATGACCTTGGTGCGCCACTCGTCGTAGATCGCGTCCCAGCGCTCGTAGTAGTGCCCGGCGCGCTTCCCGAACTCCTCGGCGCGCGCCGCGATGTCCTCCGGCGGCGCCGGCACCGGGGTGACGTAGAGGCGCCCGTTGACGATGCGCTGGTCGACGCCGAACGCCGGCGGCATCGCGAAGACGCGCGTGTTGAAGGCCCCGAGCGCCTGCCACCAGCACTCGCACTGGATCTCGTCGTACGGGTGCAGGACGTCGGGGTGGTGCAGGCGGTCGGCGAACCAGAACCGCTGCTCGTCGAGCTCGCGGCGCTCCGGGCCGAAGAGGTGGTACCAGTCGTACATCGACTCCCAGCCCTCGGCGCCGTCCGGCGTCGGGACCTCGAACGGGCTGGGGAAACGGTCAGCCGCCATGGTCGGAGCCTTCCTGCCGGGTGGTGCGGGTGAGGGTGGCGAGGACCGCGGACAGCGCCGATCCGGCGCCCGTCGCGCCGGTCGCCGAGCGGGGCGCGCGGGCGCTCCACACCGTCTCGGGTCGGGTCTGGAGCAGGTGGATGCGCGACGGACCGCCCGGGTCGGCGACGGCGAACTCGCCGTCCTGGGGCGTCCCGGCGTCGCGTTCGACGCGCCGCGCGACGGCGAGCAGCTCGGCGAGCTCGGCGTCGTCGAGGCAGGGACGGTCGCGGTCCTCGGGCGGGACCTCGGCGACGACCGTGCCGGGCCGCTCGTCGGTGCGCGTCATCCGCGTCGGCTTGACGGCGATCTCCCGGCGCAGGATCTCCCCGCTGATCTTGTCGAGGACGAAGCGGTCGGGGGTCACCTCGCCGGAGACGAGCGGCTCGCCGAGCCCCCAGACGGCCTCGCAGACGACGGTCGAGCGGTCGCCGTTGGCGGGGTTCAGCGTCATGAACACGCCGGCCGCGCGCGCGGTCACCATCTCCTGGACGACGACGGCCATGGCGCCCGCGTCCCCGCCCGCCCGCTGCCGGTAGGAGACCGCCCGCGCGGTGTAGAGGCTCGCCCAGCAGCGCGCCACCGCGTCGGCGACGGCGCCGGGGCCCCGGATCTCCAGGTAGGTGTCGTGCTCGCCGGCGAACGACGCGCCCGCCGCGTCCTCGCCGACGGCCGAGGACCGCACCGCGACGCGGGTGTCCGGGCCGACGAGCGCGGTGTACGCCTCGCGCACGGCCTCGAGCACGAGCCCGGACCGCGACGCGCCGAGCAGGGCCGCCCGCGCCCGGCCGGCGGCCTGCTCGAGGACGTCGAGCGGGGTGTCCGGACCCACGTCGCGCAGCGAGGCCTCGAGGTCCTCGGCACCCTCCATCGCCGCGGCGAACGCGGCGGTCGACACGACGAAGCCCGTCGGCACGCGCGCGTCCAGGGCCACCAGGCGCCGCAGCCCGGCGCCCTTCCCGCCGACCAGGGCGGCGTCCGCGGCGGCGGGGTCGTCGAGCCCGACGATCCACGAGGGGCTCACGGCTCGTCCCAGCCGGCGACGAGCGCGATCACGGCCGCGTCCACACAGCTGCGCCCCGTCACGGCGGCGGCGGCCTCGTCGGTGGCGACCAGCACCGTCGAGCCCGTCCCGGCGTCGAGCAGGTCGACAGCGACCCGCCGCTCCCCGGACTCCGGCTCGCGCACGAGCACCATGCGCACACCGCCGAGCCCGTCCACCGAACGCTCGGACCAGACCCGTCCGACGACCTCCCCGAGGATCATGAGGACTCGATCGCCCGCGTGAGCCGGTCGGCGCTCCCGTTCTCCAGCAGCCCGACCGAGACCCCGTGAGGCTTCGGGTACACCTGGGCCGCGCGCAGCTCGCCGTACTGCTCGACGGCGGCGGACCCGGCGTTCACGGCCTGGCGCACCGCGGCGAGCGAGCCACGGACGGCGACCGCGAGGTAACCGCTCGACACCCGGTCGACGGTCACGGTCTCGACGTCGGCGGTCTTCATCATCGCCTCGATCCCCGCCGCGAGCGCCACCACGCCGCGCGTCTCGAGGATCCCGATGGCACCGCTTCCCCGTTCGGCCACGATCAGCTCCCCACCATCGCCATGTCGCCCGCGAGCGCCTGCACCGGCAGGCACGGGCTCGCGAAGACGATCGACTTCACGGCGCGCCCGGAGACCGCGCGGGCGACCTCCTCGCCGACCTCGACGGCCTCCTCGACCGTCGCGAGGTCGCCGGTGACGGCCACGGCCACCAGCCCGCCGCCGAGGCGCACGGCCCCGCGGACCTCGACCTCGGTCGCCTTGACCATGGCGTCGACCGCGTCGAAGACGGGCACGAACCCCTCGGCCTCGATGAACCCCACTGCTCTGGCCACCAGTTCTCCCTAGTCCGAGTCGGATCCCCACCACACGACCGCCGCTCCCGTGCCCCACACCGGGCCGTAGGCCAGGACCTCGCCCGGGCCGTCGACCACCCCGGCACCGTCGAGGAACGCGAACGCGCGGAACTGGCTGTCGGCCTGCGCCGCGGCGGCGTACTGCGGGCTCATGGCGAGGACCTCGTCGCGGTCACCGGCCCGAATGGCGTCGAGGACCTTGCGGTTCCAGCGGTCGTGGGCGTCGGAGACGCGGTCCTCGGCCGGGGTGATCCAGCGGCCCGTGAGCCCGGAGGACAGCCCGCTCACGGCGACGACGCCGAGCGTCCGGCCCAGGTCCCGCGCCGCCCGCACCCCGGCCGCCGCGACCGCGGCCATCGCCGAGGGCTCGGCGTAGAGGTTGCACGAGACCAGCGCGTACTCGAAGGGTCGAGCTCCGCTGCGCTCCGTCTCCCGGCGGCCGTGTCCGTGCGGGTCCAGCAGCTTCGTCGCGACGATCGTGCCGGTGTCGACGGGGAAGCCCTCGTAGAGCGTGCGACGGGCCTGCATGCCGGCGGCGTCGATCTCGTCGGCCCAGCGGTGGGCGAGGTCGGTGTCGATCGCGAGATCGTGGTCGAGGTGCCCGTAGTCGTAGCGGTACCAGTTCTCGTCGGTCCGCCGGCCGCGCAGCCGGGCGTCGCACTGCACCTGGTGCCCGAGCACGGTGAACCACTGCGTCGAGAGCAGCAGCACGGTGTCGACGCCGGCGGCGCGCAGGCGGTCGCCGACCGTCCGGGTGGCCGTCGCCAGCTCGGCCCAGCTCGGGGCGGGGTCGCCGGCCAGCAGGTGGGGCATGGCGGGGACGAGGGCGGCCGGCGTCACGGGACCCACTCCACGACGGCGTTGCCGGTCGCGATCACCGTGCCGTAGGCCAGGACGTCGCCAGCGACGTCGGGCCAGCCCATCGCGGCGAGCAGCCAGGTGAGGCTGCCGGCCTTGGTCTCCGACGCCGTCGCCTCGATGTGCTTCGGGACGGCGTCCTTGAGCCGTGACGTCGGGCCCTCGCGGATCGTCTGCAGGAGCTCCATGTCGCCCGCGTACTGCGCATGGTTGAACGGTCGCTCCGCGCTCATGTCCTCGGGGAGCTCCGGCTCGGTGTCCCAGTGCAGGTGCGACAGCGAGTTCGACCCCAGCAGCACCGCGCGTCGGCCGGTGCGCTCGATCGCGCGGCGGGTCGCGACGCCCAGCGTCTCCATCTCGGCGAGCGAGGCGTCGGAGTAGTAGTACGGGTTGTTGTTGGCCGAGAGCGACACGACCGGCAGGTCCCAGTCGGGGTTCGCCAGGTGCAGCGCGCCGATCGTCGCGTAGTCGACGCGGACGCCGTCCTCACGCAACGCGCTGGTCACGAGGCCCGCGCGCTCGCCCTCCTCGACGATCGCCTCGGCGAGGTCGACGTCGGTGCGGAAGTCGTAGTGGTACCGGAACAGGTGCGGGAAGATCGGCTCGACGGAGATCCCGCGCGGGTTCGGCACGCAGTTGACGTGGTGGCCGACCATCGTGATCCAGTGCGGCGCGTGCACCACGAGCACGTCGGGGCGGTGGGCGCGCAGCCGTCGGCGCAGCTCCTCGTAGCCCCAGCGCAGCACCTCCCAGCCGCCCGTCGAGCGGGGCTCGTTCTGCGGCGGGTTCTCCGCGTACACGAGGTGCGGCGGGTGGGGCGCGAGGTAGCCCGCGACGATGCCGGCCTTCTGCTCGCCCGGCCTGGGCGCCGGCGCCGGAGCCGGAGCGGCAGGCGTCCCCGCCGCGCGCCGCGCACCGGACCGGCTGCTGCCGGCCGGGACCTGGAAGACGCGGGCCATGCCGGCGGACGCTAGGGCGGGCGGGCGAGGTGGACCCAGGCTCGTGTCCCGCAGGGCTGGACACGGTGAGGACTGGACATGGCTGACTGCGCTGCGGAAACTCGGCCGATGGTGTCCGCGGTCGGCAAGGCGGCCGCCCTGCTGCGCGCCTTCGACCCGGGGGTGGACGTGCTCTCCACCCGCGCGCTGGCCGCCCGCACCGGCATCCCCCGCTCGACGGTGCACGTCCTCGCCACGACGCTCGCGACCGAAGGGCTGCTCGAGACGGTGCCCGGCCGCGGCTGGCGGCTGGGCCCGCTGCTCGTGGGCCTCGCCGGCCAGATCATCGAGCGCACCGGGCTCGTCGCCGCCGTCGAGGGCGCCCTGAGCGGGCTGTTGCGCCACGCCGGCCAGGAGGTCCACGTCGGGCAGCTCGTCGGCGGCTGGGTCGTCTACCTGCACCGGGAGGCCGCGCCCGACTCGATGGGCCGGGCGACGATGGACAACCGCGTCGGCCTGCGGGCGCCGGCCTGGCGGGGCGGCTGCGGCAAGGCGGCGCTGGCGCGGCTCGAGCCCGCGGAGGTCGACGAGCGGATCGCGCGACTGTGCCGCGACGAGGGCGTGGACCCGCCGGACCGGGCGCTGCTCGCCGACGAGCTCGCGGCCGCCCGGGGGGCCGGCTACCTCGTCTCCTCGTCGTTCCAGGCGGGGCGGACGTCGGTGGCCGCCGCGGTCGTCGACGGTGACGCCCGCCCGCTCGGCGGGCTCTCGGTGGCCGGCCCGACCCGTCTGTTCACCCGCGCCGTGCTGGGCCGCACCGTGGAGGACGTGGTCGCCGCCGCGGGCCGCGCACGGCTCACGGTGTGCACGCCCGGGGCGAGGTCGGTCGCGGTGCCCGCGCCACGACGCAGCCCGATCACCGGTCCCACCGCCGGTCCCACACAGCGGAACGCGGTGGTTCCACCGCGGCGCTGAGCGGTGCCACAGTGCTTCCATGAGTGCGCCCGCGAAGGTCCCCGCCGCGATCGTCGGCCCGGGCAACATCGGCACCGACCTCCTGGCCAAGCTCGCGCGCAGTGCGCGCATCGAGGTCACCGCGATGGTCGGCGTCGTCGAGTCCGAGGGGCTGGAGCGGGCCCGGGCGATGGGCGTGCCCGCCTCGTCCGAGGGCGTCGACTGGCTCCTGCGCCAGGACCCGCTGCCCCGCATCGTCTTCGAGGCCACCTCCGCCAAGGCCCACGCGGCGAACGCGCCCCGCTACGCCGAGGCCGGCATCCGGGCGATCGACCTGACGCCGGCGCACCTCGGGCCGATGGTGTGCCCGGCGGTCAACATGCCCCACCACCTCGACGCCCCGAACGTCAACATGATCACCTGCGGCGGGCAGGCGACGATCCCGATCGTCGCCGCGGTCTCGCAGGTGGCGACGGTGGACTACGCCGAGATCGTCGCGTCGGCGGCCTCGCGCTCGGCCGGCCCGGGCACGCGCGCCAACATCGACGAGTTCACCGAGACCACGGCGAGGGCCGTCGAGGAGGTCGGGGGCGCCGCGCGGGGCAAGGCGATCATCATCCTGAACCCCGTCGAGCCACCGATGATCATGCGCGACACGGTGTTCTGCTCGCTGCCGCCCGAGGCCGACCACGACGCCGTCGCGGCGTCGGTGCACCGGATGGTCGAGCGCGTCCAGCAGTACGTGCCCGGCTACACCCTGCGCGCCGAGCCGCAGTTCGACCCACCCACCGACAAGTGGGGTGGACGAGGGCGCGTGGCGGTGTTCCTCGAGGTCAAGGGCAACGGCGACTTCCTGCCGGAGTACGCAGGCAACCTCGACATCATGACGGCCGCCGCGGCACAGGTCGGCGAGCTGGTCGCGGCGGAGATGACGGAGGCAGCGGCATGAGCGAGCGCGCGGGAGCACGGCCCGGGATCCGGCACGACGTCCGGATCACCGACACGACGCTGCGCGACGGCAGCCACGCCCAGGCCCACCAGTTCACCGAGGAGCAGGTGCGCGACACCGTCCGTGCACTGGACCGGGCCGGGGTCGAGGTCATCGAGGTGACCCACGGCGACGGGCTGGGCGGGTCGAGCTTCAACTACGGCTTCTCCCACACCGACGAGCTGAAGCTGATCGCCGCGGCCCGCGAGGAGGCCACCCAGGCCCGGATCGCGGTGCTGCTCGTCCCCGGCATCGGCACCGTCGACGATCTGCGCCGCGCCCACGACGCCGGCGCCGAGATCGTGCGCGTCGCCACCCACTGCACCGAGGCCGACGTCAGCCCGCAGCACTTCGGGGTGGCCCGCGACCTGGGCATGGAGACCGTCGGGTTCCTCATGATGGCCCACCGCACCTCACCGGAGGACCTCGCGAAGCAGGCCCGGATCATGGTCGACGCCGGCTGCCAGTGCCCGTACGTCACCGACTCGGCCGGTGCCCTGCTCATGCACGACGCCCGCGCCCGCTTCGAAGCGCTGCTCGCCGAGGTCGGCGACGAGGCCTGGGTCGGCTACCACGGCCACCAGAACCTCTCCCTCGGCGTGGCGAACTCCGTGATCGCCGCCGAGGTCGGGGTCAAGGAGATCGACGGCTCGCTCTGCGCGCTCGGCGCCGGCTCCGGCAACTCCCCCACCGAGGTGATCGCCGCCGTGTTCGACCGGATGGGCATCCGGACCGGTCTCGACGTCACCGCGCTGCTCGACGCCGCCGAGGACGTCGTGCGCCCCTACCTGCACCGCTGGCCCAAGATGGACCGCAACGCCATCACCCAGGGCTGGGCGGGCGTCTACTCCAGCTTCCTGCTCCACGCCGAGCACGCGGGCGAGCGCTACAAGGTCCCCGTCCCCGACATCCTGCGCCGCTGCGGTGAGCTCGGACTCGTCGGCGGCCAGGAGGACATGATCATCGACGTCGCCCTGGAGCTGGCGCGCGAGCGGGAGCAGGGCCGGTGACCTGACGTGCCGGTCCTCGAGGTGCACCTGGTCGACGGCGACCACTCCCCCGCCGAGCACGCCCGCCTGCTCGAGATCCTGAGCCGGCGCTACGCCGAGGTGCTCGAGTCCCCGCTCGAGCGCGTCCGGGCCTACGTGACGGTCCACGCCCGGGAGCACTGGGCGACGGGCGGCGAGACGGCCACGAATCCGGACAGTGAGCCCGCGCCCTACTTCACCGCGATCGTCCTCGAGGGCCGGCCGGTCGAGCAGCGCCACCGCCTGCTCGCCGAGCTCACCGACCTGATCGTCGATGTCCTCGGCGCGACGCGGTCGCGGGTTCGCGGCCGGATCATCCAGGTGCCGCCCGACGACTGGGCCATCGGCGGCGTGCCGGCCTCGGGGGCCCGCCGGGACGAGATCGCCGCCCGACGGAGATGAACGGCGGCGCGCGCGGCGGCCCGACCTCCCGCGCGCTCGATCGCGGTCGCGAGTCCTTCGGTCGGAGGCGGTGGGAGGACGCCTGGGCCGAGCTGTCGCACGCCGACGACGAGGGCGGGCTCGGGACCGCGGACCTCGAACGGCTCGCCGTCGCCGCGTACCTGACCGGGCGGGACGGCGAGTGCGACGCGCTCCGGGAGCGTGGTCACCGGGAGTGCCTGGAGCGCGGCGAGGACGTCGCGGCAGCCCGCTGCGCGTTCTGGCTCGGCTTCGGTCTGCTGCTGCGTGGCGAGGAGATCCGGGCCGGCGGGTGGCTGGGTCGCGCGCGCCGGCTGCTGGACGAGGGCGGACACGACTGCCCCGAACGGGGCTACCTGCTGGTGCCGGTCGCGATCGCGCAGCTGGGCGCGGGCGATCCGGCCGCCGCGCACGCCACGTACGAGCGGGTCGGCGAGCTCGGTGAGCGGTTCGGTGACCCGGACCTGTGCGCCTTCGGACGGCTCGGGCTGGGCGAGGCACAGGCCGCGGCGGGCCGGTTCTCCGAGGCCGCGGCGCTGTTCGACGAGGTGATGGTCGCCGCCACCGCGGACGAGCTGTCGCCCGTCGTCGCCGGCATCGCCTACTGCGCGGTGATCGAGGCCTGCCAGGAGATCCTCGACCTCCGGCGGGCCCGGGCGTGGACCTCGGCGCTGACACAGTGGTGCGCCGCCCAGCCCGATCTGGTTCCCTTCCGGGGCCAGTGTCTGGTGCACCGAGCCGAGATCCTGCTGCTGCAGGGCGCGTGGCCCGAGGCCGCCGCGGCGGCCGGCCAGGCCTGCGAGCGCCTCGCCGCCCCGTCGGATCGCACGGACACCGAGGCATCCGGACACCCGGCGGTGGGCGGGGCGTACTACCAGGTCGCCGAGCTGCACCGTTTGCACGGGCTGGTCGCCGAGGCGGAGGCGGCCTATCGCGAGTGCTCCCGCTGGGGCCGCCAGCCCCAGCCCGGCCTGGCGCTGTTGCGACTCGCCCAGGGCCGGGGCGACGTGGCGGCCGCGGCGTTGCGGCGTGCTCTCGCGGAGGCGCCCGCACCCGACCGGCCCGCGCTGCTGGCCGCACTCGTCGAGGTCCTCCTCGCGACGGGCGACACGCCGGCGGCCCGCGCCGCGGCGGACGAGCTCGCCGCGCTCGCCGCTCGGTCGGACGCCGAGCTGCTGCGGGCGACGGCGGCCCAGACGTCGGGTGCCGTCCTGCGCGCGGAGGGTCGTCCGGTGGAGGCGCTGGCCACCCTGCGTGCGGCCTGGCGGGGGTGGCATCAGCTCGACGTCCCCCACCGCGCGGCCAGGGTCCGGGTACTCCTCGCCATGGCCTGCCGGGATCTCGGTGACGACGACGCCGCGGAGATGGAGCTCGACGCCGCCCGGCGGGTGTTCGCCGCGCTCGGCGCCGCTCCCGACCTCGCCCGGGTGGCCGTGCTGACCCGCGCGGCGGATCCGGTGGGCGGCCTGACCGAGCGCGAGGTGCAGGTGCTCCGCCTCGTGGCGACCGGCCGGACCAACCGCGTCGTCGCCGCGGATCTGGTCCTCAGCGAGAAGACCGTCGCCCGGCACCTCGCCAACATCTTCACCAAGGTCGGCGTGTCCTCCCGCGCGGCCGCCACGGCCTACGCCTACGAGCACGGCCTCGTATAGCCCCGAGCCCGTCAGGTCAGGGCAGCACGTTGTTGTTGAGCCGGAAGGAGTTGTCCGGGTCGTCGGTCGTCTTGACCTGCCGGAGCCGCTCGAGGTTGCGACCGAAGGCGGTGCCGACGCCGGCATCGACGGCCGTGTCGTCCTGCGCCGGGTCGGTCCACATGCTGTCGAACGACACCAGGAACGGGGGCCGACCGGGTGCAGCCGGAAGGTGAACGAGGACACGATCCCGAAGTTGCCGCCGCCACCGCGCAGCGCCCAGAACAGGTCCGGGTTCTCCTCCGCCGAGGCGGTGAGGACCCGGCCGTCGGCAGTGACGACCTGGGCCTCCACCACGTTGAGGTTGCCGTATCCGCCACCGGGGGTCAGCCCGGCGACCCCGGTCTCGGAAAGTCCGCGACGGCCCCCGGTTCTTCGCCCGAGCCGCGCCTCGTCCCTCTCGGTGGCGAGTGGCCGGAAGACTCTGCACAGAACGACCCACGCGGTCCGCGCGGCCTGCACATCCCGCCCGATGCGGGGCCGTCCCCGGCCTTCCTAGCGTCGTCGGGGTCCGAGTCGCCCTGCGAGGTGAGGTCCCCGATGTCCACGACCACCGCCCGGTCCACCAGCACGCACGACGAGGTCGCGGACCGCCTCCGCGCCCGCCTGCGCGGGGCCCTGCTCCGGCCGGGCGACCCCGGGTTCGGGGACGCCACCCTGCTCTGGAACGGGCTGATCGCGAAGACCCCCGCCCTGGTGGTACGCCCCACCGGGACCGCCGACGTGGTCGCCGCGGTCGACGTCGCCCGCGAGCACGGCGTCCCGCTCTCGGTCCGGGGCGGGGGCCATCACATCGCCGGTACCGCGCTCGTCGACGGCGGGCTCACCCTCGACATGTCGGCGCTGCGCGGGGTCGACGTCGACGCGGTCGCCCGGACGGCGACGGTGCAGCCCGGGTGCGTGCTCGGCGAGGTCGACCGCGAGACCCAGCTGCACGGACTCGCGACCCCGCTCGGCTTCATCTCGGAGGTGGGGGTGGCGGGCCTGACGCTGGGCGGCGGCCTGGGCTACCTGAGCCGACGGTTCGGGTGGACGGTGGACAACCTCCTCGAGGTCGAGATCGTCACCGCCGACGGCCGGGTCCGGCGGGCGAGCCGGGATGAGTCTCCCGACCTGTTCTGGGCGATCCGCGGGGCCGGCGCCAACCTCGGCGTCGTCACCTCGTTCACGTTCCGCCTGCACGAGGTCGGGCCGATCGTCCACGGCGGGCTGATCCTGTGGCCGTTCGACCGCGCCGACGAGGTCCTCGCCGCGTACCGCACGATCGCCGCCGAGGCGCCGCGGGAGCTCAGCGTCTGGATGCTGATGCTGCACGCCCCGCCGGCACCGTTCGTCCCCCAGCCGTGGCACGGACGGAAGGTCTGCGCCATGGTCGTCTGCTTCAGCGGCGTCCCCGAGGACGCGGCTGCAGCGCTCGCACCCCTCCGGGCGCTGCCCGACCCGGTCGTCGACCTGGTCGGGCCGATGCCCTACACCGAGGTGCAGTCCTACCTGGACGACGGCGAGCCGAAGGGCCACCACTACTACTGGAAGAACGAGTTCGTCGCCGAGCTGACCGACGAACTGCTCGCGACGACGCGGGACCTGTTCGCGGAGTGCCCGATCCCGGAGGCCGAGATCGGTTTCCTCCACCTCGGCGGAGCCATCGGCGACCACGCGCACGACGACGGCGCCGTCGGCAATCGGGACGCCCGCTTCGTCTTCGGCATCACCGGCATGTGGAAGCCGGCGCACCCGGGCGCCGAGGGGTTCCCCGGCTGGGTGCGGGCCGGGTGGGAACGCGTCCGGCCGTTCTCGACCGGCGGGAACTACGTCAACTTCCAGACCGCCGACGAGGGCGACGAGAGGGTGCGGGCGACCTACGGCTCTCGGTTCGACCGCCTGCTCCGGATCAAGGAGACCTACGATCCGGACAACGTGTTCCGGTCCAACCGCAACGTGGGTCGCCGCCAACCGGGATGACCTCCATGCCTTGTGCGGAATATGCCGCATGAGGCATGCTCTTCGCCGTGACCACCGAGCCGGACACCGGGACGTGGGCGGCCCTGGCCGACCCGCACCGGCGGGCGATGCTGGGGCTGCTGCGCGAGCGGCCCCGGGCGGTCGGCGAGCTCGTCGACGCCCTGGCGCTCAGCCAGCCCAGCACGTCGAAGCACCTGCGGGTGCTGCGCGAGGCGGGGCTGGTGCGCGCGCGTGCCGACGCCCAGCGCCGGGTCTACGAGATCGACCCGGCGCCGCTGGCCGCGCTCGACGTCTGGCTGGCGCCCTACCGGCGGATGTGGTCCGACAGCCTCGACGCCCTCGAGCGGCGCCTCGACGAGACCTCCCCCCAGCCCGGCGCCTGGAAGGACACCCCGTGAACCCCACCGGCAGCTACCTCGAGATCGACGGCCGACCGGCCCTGCGCTTCGTCCGCGAGTACCAGCACCCCGCCGAGCGGGTGTTCGCGCTGCTCACCGACCCCGACGAGCTCGCGCACTGGTTCCCGGCGCGGGTCGCGACGCCGGCCTGGTCGCCGGGCGCGACGGTGACGTTCTCCTTCGAGGCCGACGATGACGGCGGGACCGGCTCGGTCCTCGCCCACGAGCCGCCGCACCGCGTCGCGTTCACGTGGGGCGGCGAAGAACTGCGGTTCGAGGTCGAGACGCTGCGCGACGGCCGGTCGCGGCTGACGTTCACCCACCTCATGGACGAGCGGGACACGGCATCGCGCAACGCCGCCGGGTGGGACGTCTGCCTCGAGGCCCTCACGGCCGCGATCGACGGGACACCCGGCACCCTGCCCGGCGGCCGCAGCCCGGAGTGGGAGGAGCTCTACGAGGGCTACGTCGCCGCCGGCGTCCCCTCGGGCGCGGCGATCCCGGGCTGAGGCACGCGCGACGGGCACGTTGCGCAGGCGGCGGAACGAGTTGATCATGCCGGACGTGCCCCTCGCCGCCGGTGGCTACCGACGGGTGGCGACCCGCGCCGTCAGCTGCGGCGGGCAGACTCGGCGCCCGTGACCGACGCCCTCGACGCCCTCGACGCCGGCCCCGAGGTGGCGGATGTCGACCTCACCGGCGCCGACCCCGAGCGCGTCCGCGACCGGCTCGAGCGCGGGCACGGCACCCCGTGGGTGCTGCGGCGCTGCGTCCTCGACGAGCTCGACCTCTCCGGGATCGACCTCACCGGGGCGACGCTCGACCGCGTCCGGGCCACTCGGGTCCGGTTGCGCGGCGCGGTGCTCGACGGGGTGCGGGTGGACGGCGGCTCCCTGGCCGCCGCCCAGATGGTCGACGCCGACCTCACCGACGCCGTCCTCACCGGCGTCGACCTGTCCCGCGCCCAGCTGGTCGGCGCCCACCTCACCGACACGGTCTTCCGCGACTGCCGGATGGTCGGCGTCGACCTCTCGGGGCTGCGCGACCTCGCGGTCACCTTCACCGTCAACGGCTGCTCGCTCGCCCTGGCCCGGCTCACCGACTCCCACCTACGCGGCTGGCGCCTCGACCGCGTCGACCTCTCCGACGCCGACCTCTCGGGCGCCGACCTGCGCGACGTCGTCCTCACCGACTCGAAGCTGCGCGGCGCCGACCTGACCCACGCCCGGCTCGCCGGGGCCGACCTTCGCGGCGCCGACCTCGGTGAGATCACTCCCGAGACGCCCGCGGTCCTGCGCGGCGCGATCGTCTCGACCGAGCAGGCCGCCGACGTCTGCCGCGCGCTGGGTCTCCAGGTGGTCTGAGTCCTCAGCTGGCCTGGGCCGCGAGCCGGTCCCCGGGCCGCAGGACGGCTCCGTCGGCGAGGTACCGGGGTCGGACCCACTCGTCGGCGGTGGCGACGAGCGGGCCCTCGTCGTCCTCGTCCACCTCGCCGGGGTGACGACCCGCGCACGACCGTCCGGTCGCCCCCACGCGGACCACCCCGATCTCGTCCGCGCCGTCGCGGAGCGTGCGCGGGACGCCCCACGGAGAGGGGTAGGGCCCGTAGTCGCAGGCCCGGACGAAGTCGACGACCTCGCGGGCCGACGCCGTCCAGGGCACCCAGCCGTCGTAGGGCACGCCGCGCCCGAAGTAGCGGCGGGCCGTGAGGTCCTGCGGGTGCCGGGGCACGACGCCGTCCTCGAGGTGACCGAGGAGCCGGTCGACGAGCTCCTGCCCGCGGGCCACGCAGCGCACCGCGACGGTGAGCGCCGTGTCGTCCGGGGTGATCGGGAAACGTACCTCGTCGACGACGTCGCCGGTGTCGATCCCGGGCTCCATCCAGTGCAGCGTCACGCCGTGCTGCTCGTGCCCCCGTGCCACGGCCCAGCTGGGGGCGTTGAGCCCGGCGACCTCGGGCAGCGGCCCGGGATGCAGGTTGAAGGCGCCGACGCGGGGCGCGTCGAGGACCTCGGGGCGCACGAGGTGCAGCGAGTGGACGTTGAGCAGGACGTCGACGCCCCGCTCGCGGAGGTCGTCGGCCAGCTCCGGGTCGCGGACGCGGTCGGCGGGAAGCGTCGGCACCCCGAGCTCCGCGGCGGCCGAGGCCACGGACACCCCGGGCGCGGTCGCGTCGCTCGCCGTCAGCACGACGCGCAGTCGGTGATCGCTGCGCGCGATGCGCTGCAGCGTGCGGACCCCCGCCGCCTCCTCGGCCACGAGCGCGACCTCCATCAGCATCACCCTTTCGTGGACATCCCTACCAGAAACAGACATATCGACGCGAAAAGGCCCCCGGGTGACGAGCTGCGGCACACTGCGCGGGTGATCCGACGCCTCGCCGTGGTCGTCGGCGTGGTCCTGACCGTCGTCGTGCTGCTCGTCGGGGGCCTCTGGCTGTTCCAGCGCGAGCTGGTCTACGTCCCCTCCCCCGGCCCGGTGCCGCCGGCGACGACGGCGGTGGCCCGCGGGCAGGACGTCGTGCTGACCACGGCCGACGGCGTGCCCCTCGGCGCGTGGTTCGTGCCCGCGAGCGGCGCCCGGCGGGACGTGACGGTGCTGGTGGCGAACGGCAACGCCGGCGACCGCTCGATGCGCGCGCCCCTCGCGGCGGCCCTGAGCGCCCAGGGTCTCGACGTCCTGCTCTTCGACTACCGCGGCTTCGGCGGCAACCCGGGGAGCCCGAGCGAGGAGGGCCTGTACGCCGACGCCCGCGCGGCGCGCGACCACCTCGTCCGCGACCGCGGCGTCCCGCCGCAGCGGATGCTCTACCTCGGCGAGAGCCTGGGGTCGGCGGTCGTCGCCCGCCTCGCGACCGAGTCACCGGTCGGCGGCATGGTCCTGCGCTCCCCGTCGGTGGACCTCCCCGCCGTCGGCGAGCGGATCTACCCCTACCTCCCGGTGCGTGCCCTGCTGACCGACCGCTTCCCGGTCGCCGAGCCGGTGGCCCGGGCCGGGGTGCCGACGACGGTCGTGCTCGGAGAATCCGACAGCCTCGTGCCGCCGACCCAGAGCCGGGCGGTGGCCGACGCCGCCGGGGCGCCCGTCGTCGCCGTCCCGGGCGCGGACCACAACGACGCGGCCCTGAGCCACGGCCCGGCGGTCGTCGACGCCGTCGTCGACCGCGCGGCGGCGCTGGGCTGAGGCGCCGGTCGGGACGAGATCACCGGACCGTGGAGCACCCTCATCGCGCCGCCGAGGTGCCCTGCGACCTGCTGATCATCGTTCAGAGGCCCCGCCGAGCCCCCATGTCCAGGGCCAGGGCCGACCCCGTGAGCGCGGAGGCCTCGGGGTCGAGGAGGGTCGCGACGGCCCAGCCGACCTGCTCGGGCGTGACCAGCGCACCCAGGGGTGATTCGGCGCGACGCTCGGCGAGGATGTCCTCCACGTCGACGCCGCGCGCCGCGGCCCGGTCGGCGGAGAGGCGGCGCAGGCGGTCGGTGTCGGCCGGGCCCGGGGCGACGAGGTGTGCGGTGATCCCCCGCGGCCCGTAGGCGTCGGCGAGCTGGCGCACGAGGTTGGCGAGCGCGGCGTTCGTGACGCCCGCACCCGGGACGTGCGGCGACGGCTCGGCGCCGTAGTGCCCGCCGAGCGCCACGAGCCGCGAGCCCTCCGCCAGCCACGGGTCGGCGGCGCGGACGAGGCGCAGCATCCCGCCGACCTTGAGCGCCACCGCCGCCCCGAGCGCCGCAGGCTCGACGACGTCCAGGCCGCCCACCGCCGGCAGGCCGGCCGCCTGCACGACCATCCCGACGGGCGCGTCCCGCGCGGCGAGGCCGTCGGCGATCGCCTGCTGGGCGCCGTCGTCGCCGATGTCCGCCGCGCACCCCACGACGCCCTCGTCGTCGGCGCTCAGGGCCTCGAGCGACGTCGCCGAGCGGGCCACGGCGAGCACCGGGACGCCCCGCGAGCGCAGCCGGCGCACGATCGCGCCCCCGAGGGCGCCGGTGGCGCCGACGACGACGGCCAACGGTTCGCTGTTCACGAGCCGCGACCCTAGGCGTCACCCGGGTAGCGCACCCACGCCGCCGTTCGGCGGGAGGCAACGTTCCCGGGGGTGGAACGTGTTGCTTGCCTCACAGTGCTCTCGGGATGAACGGTGATGTGGCGCTCATCGTCGAGGAGGAACAGATGGCCAACGTGGTGCCGGTGGACGACTTCGCCACGGGCGAGTGGTACCCGGGGTACAAGCCGGAGCACTTCGACATGCCCTGGATCGTGGACCCGGCGAGCCCGTTCAAGCCGGGCGACGAGCAGGGCTTCTGGTTCCTCGACTTCCACTGGTCGCGAGGCCTCACCCCGCTCGCCGCCACCCTGTGGAGCGGCGACGGCTACTGCTGGGGCACCCAGCACGCGGCCGAGTCCCTGCCGCTGCCCCCCGGGCGCGGCGTCTCGGCGCGCTTCGCCGGCACCCACCTCTACGGCTCGGCGCTGCCCGAGACCGACCCCCACGAGGTCGGCGCGCGGGCCAACCGCATCGCGACGAACCTGCCCCACTTCCTGCAGAACTACCGCAGCATCTGGGAGGGCGGCCGCGACGAGCTCGAGAACACCTGGCAGTACTTCCGGGGCGTCGACTTCGCCGGCACGCCCGACCTGACGGATCTGCTGGTCAAGGGCCGCCGTTACCACAAGCGGGCCATGGAGATCCACTTCGGAGTCATGTACCCGATGCTGGCGAACTTCCTGGGCTTCTACGGTGCCTGCGCCGACATGGGGATCAACCCCAACGAGATCGGCAAGTTCCTCCAGGGCGAGGACACCAAGATCATGGAGACCGACCGCGAGGTCTACCGGCTCGCCATGCGGGCCCGGGCGGCCGGACTGTCGGACGTCTTCGACACCCACGAACCGCACGAGCTGCGCGCCGCCCTCGGGCGCGAGCCCGGCGCCGGGCCCTGGCTCACCGAGTTCGACGACTTCCTGCAGGTCTACGGCTGGCGCGCCGAGGCCACCTGCGACGTCGGCGTGCCGAGCTGGATCGAGGACAACACGATCCCCCTCGGACTGATCAAGACCTTCCTCAAGAAGGACGACGAGCACGACTTCGAGGCCGCGGCCCGCAACGCGATGGCCGAGCGCGAGGAGGCCATCGAGAACGCGCGCACCGGTCTGACCCGCGAGGAGCAGGCCGTCTTCGACGCGGGGCTGCAGTCGAACCAGGAGGCGAACTTCCCCTGGTGGCAGGACGACCACAACTACTACATCGACCTCAAGGTCATGCTGCCCCTGCGGTGGGGATGCCAGGAGCTGGCCCGGCGCGAGAACGCCGACCACAAGGACGACATGCTCTACCTGTTCTGGCCGGAACTCATGGACGTGGTCAGTGGCCGCAAGCCCTATCAGGGCGAGCTGAAGAGCCTGGTCGGCGAGCGCCGCCAGTACTTCGACCACTGGCACGCCCGGCGCAGCGAGATGCCGAAGGTGCTGGGGACGATCCCCGAGGCCGTCGAGGACCCGATCCTCATCGAGATCTTCGGGCTGAACCCGGGGTCGATCAAGGCCGTGCAGAACCCCGACGCCGCCACGCAGACGGTGATGAAGGGTGTCCCCGCCGCCAAGGGCACCGCGCGCGGCATCGCCCGCGTCCTGCAGTCCTCCGACGAGATGCACCGCCTCGAGCCCGGCTCGATCCTGGTCTGCGAGTCGACGTCGCCGAGCTGGACGCCGGTCTTCGGCAAGATCGCCGGCGCGGCCTGCGACGGCGGCGGGATGCTCTCCCACGCCGCGATCGTCGGCCGCGAGTACGGCGTCCCCACCGTCACCGCGCTGGGCGTCGCCACGATCTCGATCGCCGACGGCGACGAGATCGAGGTGGACGGCACCACCGGCACGGTCACCATCCTGAACAAGGCAGCCACGACATCTGCAGCCACCACCACACCGGCACCCACCGCCGACGCCCCCGCGGGAGTCGCCGGGTGACCGCCGCCCCGGAGGTACCCATGACCGCGGCCGACATCAGCGAGCCCGACGCCGCCGGCGAGGGCACCACCCACAGCTGCGACGCCGTCGTCTGGATCGACGAGGTGGATCCGCGGCAGGCGATCGCGGCCGGCGGCTCGAAGATGGGCCGGCTCGCCGAGCTGATGCAGTCGGGCGTGCAGGTCCCCCAGGGCTTCGCCGTCACCGTCGACGCCTACTCCCGGCACTGCCGCGAGTCGGGTCTCGACGAGCGGATCGACGCGGTGATCGAGCGGCTCGGGTCGTCCCCGACCGACGCCGAGGTGGAGTCGGCGTCGGCGGAGATCCGCCAGATGTTCCGCGAGACCCCGGTGGGGGCCGACCTGACGGGTCGCCTCACCGAGGCCTACGAGGAGCTGTGCCTGCGGGCCGTCGACGTCAACGTGCCGGTCGCGGTGCGCTCGTCGGCGACGGGCGAGGACGCCTCCGACGCCTCGTTCGCGGGGATCTTCGACACCTACCTCGGGGTCTCGGGCATCGAGCGGGTGCTCGACGCGGTCCGCAACTGCTGGGGCTCGCTGTTCACCGGCCGTGCGCTCGCCTACCGGCTACGCAAGGGCATCAGCCACCATGCGATGCCGATCGCCGTCGGGGTCATCGAGCTCATCCACGCCCGCGCGTCGGGGGTGGCGTTCTCGGTGCACCCCGTCACCGGCAAGTCCGACCGCATCGTCGTCGAGACCAGTTGGGGCTGGGGCGAGGCGATCGTGCAGGGTCTCGTGGACCCCGACCACGTCGAGATCGGCAAGGCCGACGGGCGGGTGCTCAAGTACGACGTCGCGCACAAGCGGATCGTCTCGGCGTTCGACTTCGCGGTCGGCGCGGTCACCGAGATCGACATGCCGGCCAAGCTCGCCGACCGGCGGGTGCTCGACGAGGAGCAGGTCGGGGCGATCGCCTCGGCGGTGCGCTCGATCGAGGAGCACTACGGCTACCCCGTCGACGTCGAGTGGGTGATCGGTCGTCACCGTCGTGCGGGCGACCCGGTGTGCATCGTGCAGACCCGGCCGGTGACGGTGACCGCGGCGCCGGAGGAGGCCACCCCGGCCACCTACGACCCGGTGGCCCTGGCGCAGAAGTACCTCTTCTCCGGGAAGCCCATTCCAGGGCGGTAGCCACGTGCGTGATCCGGGTCGCCCTGGCGACCCGGATCACGCACGTGCGCTTGCGCCTCCCGTGGCCGGGGAACACGCCCCCCGTCGTGCACGACCGGACGGAGGACCGCCATCAGCTCGTCGGCCGAGACCACCACCCGTCCCGCGCGGGGCCTCCGCGGACCGACCGCGGCCGCCGTCGTCGCCCTCGCCTTCCTCATCACGATGCTCGGCGCCACGCTGCCGACGCCGCTCTACCCGATCTATGAGCAGGAGCTCGGGTTCGGCGGGGTGATGGTGACGCTGATCTTCGCGGCGTACGCGGTCGGCGTCACCGGGGCGCTCGTGCTCTTCGGGCGGCTCTCCGACCAGGTCGGCCGCCGCGCCGTCCTGCTCCCGGGCCTCGCGCTCGCCGCGATCTCCAGCGCCGTCTTCCTCATCCCCGACAACATCCCGACGCTGTTCGTCGGCCGCGTGCTCTCGGGCCTCTCGGCCGGCATCTTCACGGCGACGGCCACCGCGGCGCTCGTCGACCTGGCCCCGGAGGACCGCCGCCACCGCTACAGCCTGCTCGCCGCCGCGGTGAACATGCTGGGGCTGGGGCTCGGGCCGGTCGTCGCGGGGGCGCTTGCCGAGTACGCGCCGGCGCCGCTGTTCCTGCCCTACCTCGTCCACATCGGGCTCGTGCTGGTCGTGAGCGTGTTCGCCTCCGCGCTGGTCGAGCCGATCGAGACGCCCGAGGGACCGGTGCGCTGGCGTCCGCAACGGGTGTCGGTGCCGCCCGAGGTGCGCGGGGTGTTCGTGAGCGCGGCCATCGCGGGCTTCGCGGGGTTCGCCGTCCTCGGGCTGTTCACCGCCGTCTCGCCCGCCTTCCTGACCCAGGTCCTCGGCGTGCAGAACCACCTCGCGATCGGCCTCGTCGTCTTCACCCTGTTCGGGGCGTCGACGGTGGGCCAGATCGCGTCGTCCCGGCTGACCGAGCGCCCGGCGCTGCTGGTCGGGTGCGCCACCCTCGTCGCCGGCGTGCTCGTCGTCGGCGCCGCCGTCGTGCTGGCGTCGCTCCCGCTCTTCGTCGCCGGCGCGGCCGTCGCGGGCGTCGGGCAGGGCATGAGCTTCCGCGCGGGGCTGGGTGCGGTGAACGCCGGCAGCCCGCCGGAGCGCCGCAGCGAGGTGGCGTCGAGCTTCTTCCTCGTCCTCTACGTCGGCATCTCGCTGCCGGTGATCGGCGAGGGCCTCGCGTCGGCGGCGTTCGGGCTCGTGGTGTCCGGCGTGGTGTTCGCGGGCCTCGTCGCGCTGCTGGGCCTCGTCGCCTTCGTCAGCCTCCTGCGGCGGCGCGCAGTCGCATCGTGATCACGCCGGCCGCATCGGTCACCAGTGTCGTGTAGCGGCGCAGGGTCCCCGCGGCCGCCCGCTCGACGGGGGCCGCGACGCTCAGCGCGGCGATCGCCGCCCCCGCGCCGTCGCGCACCGCCGCGCCCACCGAGACGACGCCGAGCCGGCTCTCCTCCCGGTTGTCCGCCCACCCGCGCTCGGCGATCTCGCGCAGGCGCCGGCGCAGGGTCGCCGGGTCGGTGATCGAGTGCGGCGTCGGGCGCTCCGGGGTCCACCGGGCCAGGCGGGCGTCGAGCTCGTCGGCCGGGAGCGCGGCCAGCAGCACCTTGCCCGTGCTCGTCGTCGTCGCCGGCAACCGCGTGCCGACGCGCGCGAAGATGCGGACGGTGTACGGGCTCTCCAGGCGCTCGACGTACACCGAGTCCATGCCGTCGAGCACCGCGAGCTGCACGGTCTCCCCCGTCGCGTGGCGCAGCCCGGCCATCGCGGGCATCGCCGCCTCGTGCAGCCCGACGTGCGGGGCGACGCTCGCGCCGAGCTCGTGCACGGCCAGCCCGAGGCGGTAGGTCCCCTCCGGGCTGCGCTCGAGCAGGCGCTCGTCGGTCAGGGTCGCGAGCAGCCGGTGCACGGTGCTGGTGCCGAGTCCCAGGCGGCGGGCGAGCTCGGCGACCCCCAGCTCGCGGTCGGCGACCGAGAACTCCTTGAGCAGCCGCGCGGCGTTGCGCACCGAGCTCAGCTCCCAGCTCGGTCGTTCGGCCACGCTCGGGACGCTAATCGGGGATCGGCGGCGCCGGGACCTCGAAGGCATTGAGCAGCGCCGAGGTCGCGAGGTACATGCCCGTGAGGTGGACCATGTCGAGCACCCCGTCGCGGCCGAAGGCCTCCTCGGCGGCGGCGTAGGTCGCGTCGGACACCCGGTGGGTGCGGACGAGCTCGTCGGTGAAGCGGTGGGCGGCGAGCTCGTCGGGGGCCCAGTCGTCGGTCGAGCCGTCGGTCTCCCCCGAGCGCAGCCCGGCGATCACCGTCTCCGAGAGCCCCACGGTCCGGGCCACGGCGACGTGGGCGTAGATCTCGTAGTCGGCCTGCCACGCGACACCGACGGTGAGGATGACGACCTCGCGGATCGTCGGCGACAGCGACGATCCGCGCTGGTCGGTCTGCACCCACTGGTTGAACGCCCGGCCGGGCGCCGGTCGGAGGGTGAACGCGTTGAACGGACCGATGAGCCCGCCCTGATCGTCGGTCGGGGCGAACCCGGAGCGCTCGGCCCAGCGCGCGGAGCGCCCGACGATCTCGTCGCGGGCGGCGCGCTGGTCGTCGTCGAGGTCGATCGCCTCGTTGCGGGGCAGTCGCCCGCCCCAGTCCCGGTCGTCGGCGCCCGGGTGCACGGAGATCGTCATCTCGTCGACGCTAGTGCTCCCGTCCGGCGGACCGCGAGCGAGAGCCCGGCGGCCACGACGCAGAGCGCGCCTGCGCCCCACCACGCCCCGTCGTAGGCGCCGGTGAGGTCGCGGACCAGCCCGGCCCCGACGGCCGCGATCGCGGAGCCGACCTGGTGGGCGGCGAACACCCAGCCGAAGACGATCGGCGCCCGCGCCCCGAACCGCTCGCGGCACAGCGCCACGGTCGGCGGCACGGTGGCGACCCAGTCGAGGCCGTAGAAGATGATGAAGGCCCAGAGCGGTGGGGCCGCGGACGGCGCGAGCAGGAACGGCAGGAACGCCAGGGACACGCCGCGCAGCACGTAGTAGACGGCGAGCAGCTTGCGCGGGTCGACACGGTCGGTGAACCAGCCCGACGCGATGGTGCCCAGGACGTCGAACACGCCGACGACGGCGAGCAGGCCGGCCGCGGTGGTGGCGGGCATGCCGTGGTCGTGCGCGGCGGGCACGAAGTGGGTGTTGAGCAGGCCGACGGTCGTCGCCCCGCAGATCGCGAACCCGCCCGCGAGCAGCCAGAACGTGCCCGTGCGGGAGGCGTCGCGCAGCACGGTGAGGGTGCGGCGGACCGCGCCGCCGACGACCACCTCCTCGGGCGCCACGTCGCCGGGCGCGGCGCCGTGGGCGAGCGTCCCGACGTCCGAGGGCCGGTTGCGCAGGAACAGCAGCACCAGCGGCACGACGAGCAACGCGCCCGCCGCGATCAGCAGCGACGCCGCGCGCCAGCCCACCGACCCGGCGAGCGACGCCATGAGCGGCAGGAACACGAGGCCACCGGCCGCCTGCGCCGCGGTGAGCACCCCGGAGACCAGCCCGCGCCGGCGCACGAACCACCGCCCGGTGACGACGGCGACGAACGCGAGCGCCATCGACCCGGTGCCCACACCGACGAGGACGCCCCAGAGCAGGACGAGCTGCCAGACCTCCGACATGAACACCGTCAGCCCACTGCCCGCCGCCACGAGCACCAGGGCGACGGAGACGACGCGGCGCATGCCGAAGCGCTCCATCAGCGCCGCCGCGAAGGGCGACATCACGCCGTAGAGCAGCAGGTTCAGCGACACCGCCGACGAGATCGTCGCCGTGGACCAGCCGAACTCGGCGTGCAGCGGGTCGATGAACACCCCGGGCGCCGACCGGAACCCCGACGCCCCGAGCAGGGTGACGAACGCCGTCGCCGCCACGGCCCAGGGCCAGGCGGAGGGACGGGCCGGCGGGTCGGCGGCGGGCGGGGAGTCGGGCCGCGTCTCGGTCACGAGCAGAGAGCCTGCGCGAGGAACGATCGTCGAACCAGTGGCCTGAACGCCACAACGTGCAAGAATCCGGCCATGCCCGCTCCCGACGGCCGTCACGTCGTCGCCGTCCTCGCCCTGCCCGAGGTCGTCGGCTTCGACCTGCAGATCCCGCCGCAGGTCTTCGGCTCCGCGGAGAGAGACGGCGCACCGCTCTACGACGTGCGCGTGTGCGGGCTCGAGCCCGGCGCGGTCCGCTCGACGGCGGGCTTCTCCCTGCTGCTCGACCACGGGCCGGAGGCCCTCGTCGCCGCGGACACCGTCATCGTCCCCGGCACCCATTACGTCCCGGCCCGCCGCGACGGGGTCCTGCCGCGGGAGCTGCATGCCGCCCTCGACGCGGTGCCCGACGGCGTCCGCTGGATGTCGATCTGCACCGGCGCCTTCGTGCTCGCCGCGGCCGGGCGGCTCGACGGCCGGAAGGTCACGACCCACTGGGCCCGCGCCGACGACCTGCGCCGCCTGCACCCCCACCTCGACGTCGACGAGTCGGTGCTCTTCGTCGACGACGGCGACGTCGCCACCTCCGCGGGCCTCGCCGCAGGGCTGGACCTCAGCCTGCACGTCCTGCGCCGCGACCACGGCACCGAGGTGGCCAACGCCGTGGCCCGACACCTCGTGGTCGCGCCGTGGCGCGACGGCGGGCAGGCCCAGTTCATCGACCATCCCCTGCCGGCCGCCGCCGCGGAGGGCGCGACGAGCGCGGTGCGGACGTGGGCGCTCGAGCACCTCGACGCCGACCTGGACGTCGCCGGGCTCGCGGCCCGCGCGTCGATGAGCGTGCGGACCTTCACCCGCCGCTTCCGCGCGGAGACCGGTACGTCACCGCACGCCTGGCTCGTCGCGCAGCGGGTCGCGCGGGCACGCCGCCTGCTCGAGGGCAGCGACCTGCCCGTCGACCGGGTCGCCACCGCCGCCGGCCTGGGGACGGCCGCATCCCTGCGGGCCCACCTCGCCGACGACGTCGGCCTGTCCCCGCTCGCCTACCGGCGGCGCTTCCGGCGAGCCTGACCCGGCGCCGGAGCTCACGTCCGACGACGCCGCGCCCGGCCCGACCGCGGCGGGGCCGCGCGCATGTGGTCGCGCACCGGCCCCAGCAGGTCGGCCAGCCGCTGCGCGTCGGCCCGCGAGAGCGGCTCGAAGAGCATCTGCCCGACGACCTCCTCGTGGCCCGGGAGCACCCTCGCGACGAGCGCGCGGCCGGCCTCGGTGATGGTGAGGGTGACGCCGCGCTCGTCGTCCACCGACGGCGCGCGGGCGACCAGGCCGGCCTTCTCGAGCAGGCCGGCCTGGTAGGTCAGGCCGCTGCGGCTGTGGACGATGGCGTCGGCCAGGTCGGTCATGCGGTGGCTGCCCGTCGGGGACAGCCGCAGGCGCATGAGGATCTGGAACCGCACGAAGGTCAGGCCGCCCGCCTCGCGCAGCTGCTGCTCGATCGCGTACCGCAGCAGGTCGGACACCTCGACCAGGGCGAAGTACGCGCCGAGCTGCACCGGGTCGACGGCGTGCGGCGGCTCGGTCACGCCGGGAGTCTACTTGCTTCGAGTTCGAAGCATAGCTAGCGTCGGGGGCGCTTCGAGTTCGAAGCACCCGGCGGTACCAGCCAGTGACACCATGAAGCGAGGCCCGGACGTGAAGGCAGTGCGTTTCCACGAGTACGGCGGCCCGGACGTGCTCCGGTACGAGGACGTCGAGCAGCCCGTCCCCGGGCCCGGGGAGGTGCGGGTGCGGGTCGCGGCCACGACCTTCAACCTCGTCGACGACGGCATCCGCGGCGGCTACCTGCAGGGCCCCTTCCCGGTGGCGCTGCCGCACACGCCGGGCATCGAGGTCTCGGGCACGGTCGACGCGCTCGGCGCCGGCGTCGAGGGACCGTCCGCCGGCGCCGAGGTCGTGGCCTTCCTGCCGATGGTCGCGGACGGCGCTGCCGCCGAGTACGTCGTCGCACCGGCCGAGGTGCTGACGCGGGCGCCGTCGGGCGTCGAGCTCACCGACGCCGCCGCCCTGCCGATGGTGGGCCTCACCGCCTGGCAGGCGCTGGTCGACGACGCGAAGCTGACGGCCGGGCAGCGCGTCCTGATCAACGGCGCGGGTGGGGCCGTGGGCGGCTACGCCGTGCAGCTCGCGAAGCACGCCGGGGCCCACGTCATCGCGGTCGGCAGCCCGCGCAGCAGCGCGGCGCTGCGCTCGGCGGGCGCCGACGAGGTCGTCGACCACACCACCACCGACGTGACCGATGCGGTGACCGAGCCGGTCGACGTCCTGCTCAACCTCGCCTCGATCTCCCCGGAGGAGCTGGGCGCGCTGGTCGGCCTCGTCCGGGAGGGCGGCGTCGTCGTGAACACCGTGCCCGGGACGCCGGCACCCGCCGACGAGGCGCGCGGCGTGCGGGCGGTCGACGTCTTCGTCCGCAACGACGCCGAGCAGCTGGCGCACCTCGTCGCCCTGGTCGAGGCGGGCGACCTGCGGATCGACGTCGCCCGGCGGGTGCCGCTGGCGGAGCTCGCGGGCGTCCACGCCGAGGCGGACGCGGGCACCCTGCGCGGCAAGGTGGTCGTCGTGCCGACCCCGGCCTGACCGGGGTCCATCCCGCGGAGAGGGACACAGCCCTTCTCGTGGTCCCGTCGGCTCCCTAGCGTCGTGGACACCGCCACACGCCCCGGAGGGCCCCATGCTGACCGCCGAGCAGAACGAGGAACTCACGGCCGTCGAGGCCGGTACGCCGATGGGCGAGGTGCTGCGCCGCTACTGGTACCCGGTGGCCTTCGCCCGGGAGCTCCAGGAGTTCCCCGTCAAGCGCGTCGAGCTGCTCGGCGAGTTCTTCGCGCTCTGGCGCTCCCCGTCGGGCCGCTACGGGATCATCCCGGAGCCCTGCCCGCACCGGAAGGCGTCGATGGCCTACGGCGTCGTCGAGGGCGACGGCCTGCGATGCCCGTACCACGGCTGGAAGTTCGACACCGACGGCGCGTGCACCGACCAGCCGGCGGAGAAGGAGAACACCAACTTCGCCGAGCGCGTGCGCGCCACCGCCGGGAAGGTCGAGGAGCTCGGCGGGCTCGTGTGGGCCTACATCGGGCCGGACCCGGCGCCGCTGCTCCCCCGCTTCGACGTCTACGTCATGGACGGATACCGCGACATCGGCTGGGCCGACATCCCCTGCAACTACGTGCAGGTCATGGAGAACGCGGTCGACCCGCACCACGTCGAGCACCTGCACGGCCGCTACTTCGAGTTCATCGGCAACCACGAGGGCTTCGTCGCCCCGGCGTCGTTCGGCAAGAAGCACCAGCGCATCGGCTTCGACGCGTTCGAGTGGGGCATCATCAAGCGCCGCGTGCTCGCCGGTGCGTCGGAGGACAACGACGACTGGAAGGTCGGGCACCCGCTCGTCTTCCCGTACAACATGCGCGTCGGCGGCGGCGGCATCCACCAGATGCAGATCCGCGTGCCGATCAACCGGACGACCACCCGGTTCATGCTCTACACCGTCCACGCTCCCGAGGGCTACGAGCCGGTCGAGCAGCAGACGGTGCCCGACTACGAGATCCCGGTGTTCGACGAGCGCGGCCATCACGTCGTGAACTACGTCGAGGGCCAGGACATCATGGCCTGGTGCACCCAGGGTCGGATCACCGACCGGACCACGGAGCACCTCGGACGCTCGGACATCGGCGTCGCGCTGCTGCGCAAGATGTTCCGGCAGTCGATGCAGGCCGTCGCCAAGGGCGAGGACCCGCTGGGCACGATCCGCGAGCCCCACGAGCGCATCGACCTGCCCTGCGAGAAGGACAAGTTCCACGCCGGTGGCGCCGAGTTCGCCCTCGACTTCTGCAACATGGGATCGACGCGGTACTCCCCCGACCTCGAGGCCATCCGGCAGGTGCACATCTCCGCGGCGGCACGCGTGGCGGCGGACAAGGAGGCCGGCCGCACGTCCTTCACCCCCGTGGGCGGCATCGGCACGGCCACGCTCGCTCCGGAGACCTCCGCGCAGGTGGACTCGGGGACGATCCCTCGGTGAGGCCGTCTCGTGGGAGCCCCGCCGACATGACCCGAGCCGACGTGACCCCAGCCGACGGCTCGCCCGGCGCCCGCATCGACCGGCGGTTCGCCGCCGACGTCGAGGCCCATCGTCGCGACGCCCCGCGGTTCTGTCCGCAGTGCGCGCGCGACCTGGGGCTCGCGAACGAGTTCTGGGAGGGCGACCAGCGCCGGTTCTACTGCTGGTGCGCGACCTGCGACTGGACGGGCGAGGTCACCACCACCGGCGAGACGGCGATCGGGCACGAGCCCGAGCACTGAGCCTGCGCTCCGAGGGGGACGCGCGGTCGCCCGCCGGGGCGCGGTTGTGGGTCGATGTCTGCGCGCGCGCAGGACGGCGCCGACAGGACCTGAGTCGTCCTCGCCCGGACGAGTACCTCCCTCCTCGGGGCGGTCGTTACCTCCTCGTGACCCTCTGGGGTCAGGGCCACCACCACGGGGGAGACATCAGTGAGCAGCCATAGCAGCCATCGCAGCGCGGGCAGCCCGAGCCGCCCGGGCAGGCCGTGGTCCCGGGGTCGAGGGCCCTGGATCATCGCGACCGTCGTCCTGTTCTTCGCTGCCCTCGGCTCGTGCGGCGGCAGCGCGACCCCGAACGCCGCACCGGCCGTCCCGCCACCACCCGTCACGAGCACCTACGTCTCGACGGTGTACCTACCGCCGCCGGCCGCGACGAGCACCTCGAGCGGCGCAGGGGCCGGTGCCGGGGCCGGGGTCGGTGCGGGAGCCGGTCTCGGCTCCGACGACGACGACAGCAGCTCGCGGCGCACCGGCTCGTCCTCGAGCGACGGCGGCAGCAGCAGCGGGAGCAGCAGCGGTAGCGGCCGGTACGCCTGCGGCCCCGGCGACCGTGACGGGGACGGCGACGGCCGCTGCAACGAATAGCGCTGCGGACGAGACGCACGAGCCCGCGTCACCCGAAGACGCCGCCACCCGACGACGCCCGGCCGCGACCAGGGCCTACCGCTCGGCGGTGATGTTCCAGCCGTTGAGGTTGCCGCGGTCGATGGCGACGCCGTCGGACACCGTCAGCGTCCAGGGCCCGGAGACCGACTGCCCGACCAGCGGCGCCAGCGGGCTCCCGGGCTGGCGGCTGTCGAGCTGCAGGTTGAGGTTCGGGTTGGCGCGGGTGCAGTCGTTGCTGTCGGCCAGGACCGTCTGCTGGCCCTGCGGCGAGCGCAGGGAGACGACGAGGTCGCAGGTGTAGGGGTGCGTGATCGACACGCCCACCTGGATGGCCGAGACCGTACCGGAGCCGTCGAGCTCGATCGTGTCCGTGACGCCGGCGGGGCTGGAGTCCGGGATCGCGAGGTTGCGCTGCGACGCGCCCGTCACGGTGCCGCCCGCGCCGAGGGCGATGACGAGCACGATGGCCACCACGAGGACGACCAGCAGCGCGACGCCCCCGAGGATCCAGGGCAGGGCCTTGTTCTTCTTCCGGGGCGGCGGCCCGTAGCCGTAGCCGGGCTGCCCGTACCCGGGCTGGCCGTACCCAGGCTGGCCGTAGGGCTGTCCGTAGCCGGGCTGCCCGTAGCCCTGCTGTCCGTACCCCTGCTGGCCGTACCCCTGCTGCCCGTACGGCTGTCCGTACCCGGGCTGCTGGCCGTAGCTCTGCTGGGACGGGTCGCCGGTCTGTCCGCCGTAGTACGGCTGCGGACCGGACTGGCCGTACTGTCCCGGCTGCTGCTGCCCGTACCCGCCCTGGGAGGGGTCCGCCTGGGGCCCGTGCTGGGTGGGCTGGGACCCGAACGACTCGGGGCGGTTCGGGTCGCCGGAACCGCCGAAGGGGGAGGACACGCGCGGCAACATACCTGCCGCGGCCGGTACCGGACCCGGTCCCGTCGGACGGTTCCCGTTCGATCCCGACGCCGCCCGTCGATCACAGCACGGGAGCGGACGTTCCGGGACGAACCCCTCACTCCCGGGCGTGCGCCCGGAGCCGTTCGGACCACGAGAGCGCCCGCGGCGGGTCCCCGACGTCGGCGTAGACCTGCCCGTCGATCTCGCGGACGGGGTGCACGCCGAGCACGTGCTGCGGCGAGGTCGAGCACTCCCCCGTGTCGAGGTCGAAGCGGTACCAGTGCCACGGGCAGACGAGCGTGCGCCCGTCCCGGACCCAGCCCTGCTCGAGCGGCCCGCGGTTGTGCGGGCAGTGCGCGTCGACCACCCGCCACCCGTCGGGCAGCTCGAGCGCGACGAAGCGCCGGCCGTCGTCGCTCTCGACGACGCCCGGCCGGTCGACGCGCACGAGGCTCATCTCTGACCCGACGCCCGCAGGGCGGCCAGCGACTCACCCCCGACGAACCAGTGCTCGGGCTCGCACTCGGTGACGACGACCCGCACGTTCCCGGCGGGCGCCCCGACCGCGCGCGACACGGCGGCGGTGACCTCCTCCCCGAGCGCGGCGAGCTGCTCGGGTGTCCGTCCCCGGGCCAGGGTGATCTGTACGAGCGGCATCCGAGTGCCTCCTCCGTCGGGGCTGTGAGCGATGTTCGGGGCTATGGCCCCGAACATCGCTCACGTACAGGCGAGCTCCACCGTCCCGAGACGGTCGATGGTCACGGTCACGACGTCGCCGGGGGCGACCGGCGTGGCGGCGGTGAGTCCGCCGGAGAGGATCACCTCGCCGGCGGCGAGGCCCTCACCCGACGCAGCGAGACGGCGCACGAGCCAGGCGACGGCGGCGGCCGGGTGGCCGAGGGACGCGGCCCCCGACGCGGTGGCCACGAGCTCGCCGTTCTTCTCCAGCAGCACGCCGACGAGCCGGACGTCGACGCCCGCCGCGGGCACCGGGCTGCCCACGACGAAGCGCGCGGCCGAGGTGTTGTCGGCGACGACGTCGGCCATCGTGAAGCGGTAGTCGCGGAAGCGGGAGTCGAGGATCTCGATGCCCACGGCGAGGCCCGAGGTCGCGCCCAGCACGTCGGAGGCGGTGACGTGCTCGCCCGCGAGGTCGCGCCCCATCTGGAACACGATCTCCGGCTCGGCGCGCGGCTGGATGAGCTCGCCGGTGCGCAGCGGCTCGCCGAGGTCGAGCGCGCCGGTGCCGGGCAGGAAGCCGAACACCGGGTCGGACACCCCGACCTGGGCCTGCTTGGCCCGCGACGTGACCCCGAGCTTCCAGCCCACCCGCGGCCCGGCCTGCTCGCGCAGCACCCGCTGGACGGCGTAGCCGGTCTCGAGGTCCAGGTCACCGACGTCATCGGAGAGCGGCTCGATCGCCGTACGTTCGGTGACGGCCTTGGTCAGGCGCGCGGCGAGGTCGTGGACGTCCACGGAAGCCATCAGGTCGTCTCCTTCACGCGGATCGTCACGGGTCCGAGGCGGTCGAACTCGGCTCGGAACACGTCGCCGGCCTTCAGCGGCACGGCAGCGTGGAGCGCACCGGTCATGATCAGGTGGCCGGGCTCGAGGGCGACGCCGGCCTCGCCGAGGACGTTGGCCAGCCAGGCGACGACGGCCAGCGGGTCGCCGAGCGCCGCGGCTCCGGCGCCCGTGTCGACGAGCTCGCCGTTGCGCGTGAACGTCATCCCGATCAGCCGGGTGTCCAGCCCCGCCAGCGGCACGAGCCGCGACGACACCGCGACCGCGCCGTTCGAGGCGAGGTCGGCGACGGTGTCGGCGAGCTTGATCCGCCAGTCGGCGATGCGGGAGTCGACGATCTCCATCGCCGCCGCCACCCCGGCGATCGCGGGCGCGATGTCGGTCGGCGTGATCCCGGGCCCCTGCAGGCGCGACCCGAGCACGAACACGATCTCGGCCTCGACCTTGGGCGCGATGAAGCGGTCGAGCGGGATCGCGTCGCCGTCGCGGTAGACCGTGGAGGAGAGCACCGGGCCGTAGTCCGGGGTGTCGATCCCGATCATCTTCTGCATCGCCGCCGACGTGACGCCGACCTTGTGCCCCACCACCCGGTCGCCGTCGGCGAGCAGCAGCGGCACCAGCTCCTGCTGGATCGCGTAGCCGTCGGCCATGCCGAGGTCGGGCTCGGTGTCGGTGAACGGCGGGATCGGCACCCGGGTGCGGCGGGCTTCGTAGAGGGCGCGCGCCTTTCCCAAGGGGGAATTGTCAGCGGGGTCCGTGACGGCCACTAGCTCTCCTTCCGCAACGACATGACGTCCTCCGACCAGCCGAGACGCCGGGACACGGCCTCGCCGGCCTCGACGACGACGCGGGCCAGACGCTTGCGGGGCATGGCCCGGAACCGGCTCACGGGCGCCCCGATCCCGATGGCCGCGACCACGGCGCCGTGCCGGTCGCGGATGGGCGCGGCCAGGGAGGCGATCCCGAGCTCGCGCTCGTCGACGGCGTCGGCCCACCCGCGGGCGCGCACGGTGCCGAGCGCCCGGCGCATCTCGTCGGGGTCGGTGATCGTCTGCGGGGTGTGGCGCGTCAGGGACGCGGTGGCGAGGAAGCGCTCGCGCACCGGCTCGGACGCGAACGCCATCAGCACCTTGCCGGAGCTCGTGCAGTGCACGGGCACGCGCCGCCCGGTCTCGGTGAACAGCCGCAGGGCATGACTGGACTCGAGGCGGTCGACGTAGACGACGTCGTGCCCGTCGAGCATCCCGACCTGCGCGGACTCGCCGGTCTCCTCGCGCAGGTGGGCGAGCACCGAGCCGGCGGCGGCGTGCAGGTCCATGTGGACGCGCACCGCCTCGCCGAGCTCGAAGACGACGAGGCCGAGCCGGTAGCCGCCGGTGGCGGGGTCCTGCTCGACCAGTCCTTCGGTGGCGAGCGTCGTGAGCAGGCGGTGCACCGCGCTCTTGCCCAGCCCGAGGCGCCGCGCGAGCTCCGAGACCCCGAGCGACTCCTCGCGCGTCAGGAACGCCTTGAGCAGGCGGGCGGCGTTCGTGACGGTCTGCAGCGGCGCGTCGGTCACACCGGTTCCTCGGTGAACGCCTTCAAGAGCACCTTGCGCACCCCGTCCGGGTCCGGGGTCGCACCCGGGCGCAGGGACGCGTCGACGGCCTCGCCGACGGTCGCGTCGTGCGGGCGGATGGCCCGGGCCAGCAGGATCTGGGCGCGGGCGAGCCCGGCGACGGCGGCGCCCTCCATCTCGTCGACCAGCGCCTCGCGCCCGCGGGCCCGGTCGCGCAGGCGCTCGAAGTCGCGCGTCGCCGCGGAGTGCGCGCTCGCGAGCCCCGACCCGACGTGGCCCGCGTGGTGCGGCGAGAGACCGGAGCCCGGCTGGGTGACGACGTGGTAGACGACGGTCGCGATCCCCAGCGCGCCGCGCACCTTCTCCGACGCCGGCCCCTCGGACTCGTCGATCAGCCCCAGCGCCGGCACGACCACCGGGTCGTAGAACCGGACCGTCCACTCGAGGCCCTCGAACTCGCCGGGCAGCTCGACCTCCTGCCCGCGCGGGGGTCCGAGACCCTCCGTCGTCGCCAGGATGTGCAGGTTGCGCGCGCCGACCGCGGCCACCGTGAGACGCCCGGCCGCGAGCAGCGGCAGACGCCCCTGGACGGCGGGCGGGAACGTCGTCGCCTGCTTCACGTACGCGCGGTGGATGCCGTCGACGTAGCCGGCGACGGCCTTGCGCATCGCCATCGGGTCCGCCATGCCGGCCCCTCCCGTCAAGCCCTCGCCGCGGCCGTCGTTCCGTAAACCGGAACGCGCTGTCTTCCTTCCGGAACGCTAGGGCGGTTAGCGTCGTGGCGTCAAGGAAGCCGGCTCGCCCGCGAAAGGGCATCTCGCATGGGAATCCTCCGCCTGGCCCACGTCGACGTCCGCACGCCGGACCTCGACCTCTCCACCGCGTACTACACCGAGGTGATGGGTCTGCAGCAGGTCCGGCGCACCGACGACGCGGTCTACCTCAAGTGCTGGGACGAGGAGGACCACCACTCCCTGCGGATGCGCTACAACCCGCGTACGGGGCTGGACTCCTTCACCTTCCGCGTCGAGGAGGAGGACGACCTCCACGACTTCGAGAAGAAGGTCGAGGCCTACGGCTGCCCGACGCAGCGGGTCAGCCGCGGCGGGGCGATCGGGCAGGGCGAGTCGATCCGGTTCGAGGTCCCGTCCGGTCAGATCATGGAGCTGGTCTGGGACATCGAGAAGACCGGCAACATCCTCGGCAAGCACAACCCCTCGCCGGTCCCGCCGCCCGACATGCAGGGCATCGCGCCCCCGCGCATGGACCACATGCTGGTCAACGCGGAGGAGGTCGCGGAGTCGGCGGCGTTCTTCATCGACGTGCTCGGCATGCGGATGACCGAGCAGGTGCTCGACGGCAACGGCCACCAGCTCGGCGTGTGGCTCGCGGGCAACACCCGCTCCCCGCACGACATCGCGATCGTCAACGGCCCCAACGGCGCGCTGCACCACTGGGCGTACTGGCTCGACGACTGGGACCAGATCCGCAAGGCCGCGGACACGCTCGCCTACAACGGGGTGCAGATCGACCAGGGCCCGACGCGCCACGGCGTCACGCGCGGCAACACCATCTACTTCTTCGACCCGCTCGGCATCCGCAACGAGGTCTTCACCGGCGGCTACTGGGTCGACCCCGACACCGAGATCCTCACCTGGACCGAGGACAACTTCGGCAAGGGCCTCTTCTACTACGAGAACGTCATCAGCCAGCGGTTCCTGCGGATGCACACGTAAAGGGGACGACAGACGTGGCCACCACATCGGACCGGATCATCCGGCTGCAACACGTCGAGGTCCGGGTCCCCGACCTGGAGCTCGCCACCGCCTACTACACCGAGGTCCTGGGCCTCGTGGAGACCGCGCGCGACGAGCGCGACGGCGCCCCGCGGGTCTTCTTGAAGTGCTGGGACGAGCGCGAGCACCACTCGGTGATCCTGCGCGAGGCCCCCACCTACGGCCTCGACCACATGTCGTTCAAGCTCAACGAGGCCTCCGATCTCGACCACTTCACGACGAAGCTCGAGGCGGCAGGCGTGCCGGTCAAGCGGTTCGCCTCCCGCGAGCTCGGCCCGGGCTGGGGCGAGGCGATCCGCTTCGACTCCCCGTCGGGCCACCTGGTGGAGCTCACCCACGGCACGGAGCGGATCGGCAACATGCTGCCGAAGACGAACCCGCCGCCGCGCCCGCAGGACCTCATCGGCATCGCCCCGCCGCGCCTGGACCACCTGTTCGTCATGGCCGAGGACGTCGAGGCGTTCACGGCGTTCTTCACCGAGCTGCTCGAGTTCCGGCTCACCGAGCAGATCCTCGCCAACGACGGCCACCAGCTCGCGACGTTCCTCGAGCACTCGCACACCCCGCACGACATCGCCGTCATCACGGGCCCGAACGGGGCGCTGCACCACTTCGCGTTCTGGCTGGACGACTGGAACGCGATCCGCGAGGCCGCCGACGCGCTCGCGTACCACGGCGTGAACATCGACGTGGCCCCCACGCGCCACGGCGTCACCCGCGGCTACACGACCTACTTCTTCGACCCGGCGGGCAACCGCAACGAGCTCTTCACCGGCGGCTACTGGGTGGACCCGGACTTCGAGCCGATCACCTGGACCGAGGAGGAGATGGGGCGCGCGATCTTCTACTACCACCGCCAGGTCAACGAGCGCTTCTTCACGGTGCACTCGTGACGGGCGTCGACGACCGCACCGACCCCCGGTCGGTCCACCGCTACGAGGCCCCGGACTACCTGTCCCGCTACCGCTCGCGCCGGGGCGGGGACAAGGCCCCGACCTCCGACCGGGCGAGCGCGGCGTCCGCGCCTGCCGCGCCCGAAGCGCCCCCCGAGGGCGACGGCACGCCGCTCTACCTGCGCCGCTTCCGCGAGCGGGGTTCGGCGCCGGCGGGAGCGGGGACGGTCGAGTACGACGGCAAGATCTTCACCCCGGAGCTCGCCGAGGCCAGCCGGGGCAAGGAGGTCGCCGCGCCCGTGGAGCGGCGGGCGTCGGAGAAGATCGTCTGCGAGATCTCGATCATCCGGCACGGGATCACCCAGGGCTACTCCACCGACGCCGGGCTGACGCCGATGGGCGGCTGGCAGGCCCACCGCCGCGGCCACGAGCTCGCGCGGCGCTTCGACGGCGGCGACCGCGTCCGCCTCGTCTGCGCCGACACCAACCGCGCCCGCCAGACCGCCGACCAGCTCTACAACGGCGTCACCGACGGGCTCGAGATGTGGGGCATCGACGCCGAGATCACCCGGCCGGAGCCGATCCCGGAGCTGCGCAACTTCGGCGTCTGGACCCCCGACGGGCTGCGCGACGTCACCTCGGCGTTCCGCCAGTACCAGGCCACGAACGAGACGCTCGAGCGTCTCGCCGTCGGCGACCGGCCGCGCTGGCTGGTCGAGATCGACCGCTTCTACCGGACCCAGCTGGGCGGGGCGGACCCGATCCAGGAGTGGCTCACGATCCCGATGATGTACTTCGAGCCGCCGGCGATGTGCGTGCGCCGTTTCTGGCGCGGGTTCCACCGGCTGATCACCGAGTCGACGCAGGACGACGGGTCGCTGACCCACCGCCGCATCCTCGCGGCGACCCACTCGGGCCCGATGCGCGCGTTCGCCACCTGGGCGCACGGCTACGACCCCGGCGAGCCGCTGAACACCGAGGAGATCCGGGTCAAGGTGCGCGAGGGCGGACGCAGCGCGTTCGTCTCCTACCGCAACCGCGTCACCGAGGTGAACGTGCCACCGCCCGACGAGTTCCCCCAGTGGGAGGCCTGAGCCCGATGACGGTCCTGTCCCTCCCCCCGCTGGATCTCGACGGCGGCGTCGGTCCGCACGACGACGACTCGCCGCTGCGCTCGGTGTCCACCGCCGTGGCGGTGCTCGACTGCTTCGCCGAGGAGGCCGAGCTCGGCGCCACCCGCGTGGCCGCCCGCCTCGGGATCGCCAAGAGCACCGCGTGCCGGATGCTCGCCGCGCTGGCCACCGGCGGGCTGCTCGAGCGCACCGGCTCCGGGCGCTACCGCCTGGGCCTGCGGCTGTTCGAGTACGGCCAGCTCGCCGTCGACCGCCTCATGCTCCGCGACGTCGCCCTGCCCGCCATGGGCGAGCTGCGCGAGCTGCTGCGCGAGACGATCCAGCTCGGCGTCGTCGTCGGCACCGACGTGCTCTACGTCGAGCGCACCGAGGCCGCGAGCATGAACGTGCGCTTCCGCAGCGAGCACCGGCGCAACCCGGCGCACTCGTCGAGCACCGGGCGCGTGCTGGCCGCGGGCGACCCCGCGCTGGCCGCGGCGATCCTCGAGCGCGGATTCGTCCGGTACACGCCGTTCACGGTGGTCGACCCGCAGCGCTACCGGCAGATCCTCGCGACCACCCGCGAGCAGGGCTACGCGACCTCGCGCGAGGAGTTCGAGCCCGGCTGGTCCTCCGTCGCGGCGCCGATCACGATGATGCGGGGCGGTCGCCCGCACCCGGTCGCGGCGCTCTCGGTCGTGGCGCCGACCTCCCGCGTCCTCGGGCCGCGCAAGCCCGCCGTCGTCCAGGGCATCCGCCGCGCCGCCGCCCGCGTCTCCGCCGACCTGGAGCGCGCCCGCAGCTAGGGCGTGTCTCCTAAGTAGGTCGGAGCCAGAGCAGGATCGCTCGGAGGACCA
>NZ_JAQZAM010000020.1 GCF_028737215.1 Actinomycetospora chibensis
GCACACCAAGATCTTGTCAGAGCCCTACCCGACGATTCATCAGACACGCCCTAGCCGGCACCGATCTCGGCCAGCTCGGCGCCGGTGGCGGCGACGAGGTCGTCGGGGGCCAGCTCCATCTGCAGCCCCCGACGGCCGGCCGAGCAGAACACGCTCCCGTGCTCGGCCACCGAGAGGTCGATCACGACGTCGAGCGGCTGGCGCCCGCCCAGCGGGGCGATGCCGCCGACCACGTAGCCGGTGAGGCGCTGGGCCACCGCGGGGTCGGCCATCACGGCCCGCTTGCCCCCGCAGGCCGCCGCGAGCGCCTTGAGGTCCAGCGTCCCGGCGACCGGCACCATCGCGAGCACCGGGCGGCCGTCGACCTCGGCGACCAGGGTCTTGAGCACCCGCCGCGGGTCGAGGCCGAGGGCGTCGGCGGCCTCCGTGCCGTACGCGGCCCTGCCGGGCGCCGCGTAGGGGTGGGTCGTGTACGGGACGCCTGCGTCGTCGAGCGCCACCAGGGCCGGGGTCGCCGCCGCCGCTCGTCGCGCCACGACCGGCGAGCCTAGCGACGCCCACCCCGCGACCGGCGGGAATCCCGCACCCCGAAACCTTGTTGACGCGGACATGCCAGCAGTGATGACGATGACGGAGGCCGGCACGGCCCCCGTGACGCCGCTCCCCGGCGTGACGTCGTCCGCGGAGTGGGATGTCCGGGAGCTGACGCGGGTAGTCTCCGCGGGATCCGTCGACGTTCCGACCGCGCCCCGGGCGCGGTCCGAAGGGAGCCCCGTGGCCGACGCGGCGAGGGCTGTGCCTGACCAGACCCCCGGCGACACCAGTACCGACCAGGGGCGACCCGAAACGGTCGACGTGGCCACCGAGACACCCGAGGAGCGGGCCGCGCGTTTCGAGCGCGACGCGATGCCCCTGGTGGACCAGCTCTACGCGGCGGCCCTGCGGATGACCCGCAACCCGGCCGACGCCGAGGACCTGGTGCAGGAGACGGTGCTCAAGGCCTACTCCTCGTTCGCCTCGTTCACCCCCGGCACCAACCTCAAGGCCTGGATGTACCGCATCCTGACCAACTCCTACATCAACACCTACCGCAAGCGGCAGCGTCAGCCCCAGCAGTCGCCGACGGACGAGATCAGCGACTATCAGCTCGCCCAGGCCGGTGAGCACACCTCGCTCGGCCTGCCGTCGGCCGAGGTCGAGGCGATGGAGAACCTGCCCGACACCGACATCCGCGACGCGCTGCAGGCGCTGCCGGACGACTTCCGGATGGCGGTGTACCTCGCCGACGTCGAGGGCTTCGCGTACAAGGAGATCGCCGAGATCATGGGCACCCCGATCGGCACCGTGATGTCGCGGCTGCACCGTGGCCGCAAGCAGCTCCGTGACGCGCTCACCGACACGGCCCGCGACCGCGGCTTCCTGCGCGACGCCGACGGCGCGCGGGTGGCCTCCGGAGAGGGGGCGGCACGATGAGCTGCGGTGAACCCCACGAGACCGACTGCTCCGAGGTGCTGGCCGAGGTCTGGCTCCTGCTCGACCACGAGTGCGACGCCGAGCGCGACGCCCAGCTCCGTCGCCATCTCGACGAGTGCGGGCCGTGCCTGGCGCGCTACGGGCTCGAGGAGAAGGTCAAGACGCTGCTGGGCCGCAGCTGCGGCGGCGAGCACGCGCCGGCGGAGCTGCACCAGCGGCTGCGTGAGCAGATCCGTGCCACGGTGCTCGAGCAGGCCGAGGTCACCGTCGAGCGCGGGCCCGGCGGCACGGTCGTCGAGGTCAACCAGACGCGCGTCGAGTCCTGGCGCAGCTGAGCCGCCGACACCGAGACACGACCCCGACGGAGCGCGGCGCCGCACGCCGGCCCCTCACGCGACGCAGGAGCGTGAGGGGCCGGAACGGCTTGCCGCGAGGCTAAGCGTTGGGGCGCTTGCCGTGGTTGCTGGCCTTCTTCTTGCGGTCCCGCTTCTGGCGCGCGCGCTTCGACATGCGTCCATCGTCGCACGTGGGGAGACCGCGCCCGGCGCGGTGGTTGGATGATCGCCATGCAGGGCAGCGGGAACCGCGGCCGGCCGGTGTCGACGCTCTCGAACCTCCTGGCGGCCCATACGGACCTGTCGGGGGCGTCGGTGGCCCATCTGCAGCGCATCGTCGCCGAGTGGCAGCTGCTGGCCGACCTGTCGTTCGCGGACTTCCTGCTGTGGGTGCCCGTGACGAGCCAGGACGGGACTCGGCGGTTCCTCTGCATGGCCCAGAGCCGCCCGACGACGACGGCGACCGCGCACCCCGAGGACATGGTGGGCAGCGCGCCCGCCGAGAGCCTGGTGTCGCAGCTGCAGCGGGCGACGACCGACACCATGCTGCGCCGCGAGGACCAGCCGCGGTGGCACCGCGGGCGGTCGGTGCGCCGCGAGGTGGTGCCGGTGCGCGCGCCGCAGGCACGGGAGGCCTCGGGCCAGGGTGACGTGATCGCCGTCCTGGGCCGCGACACCAACCTCGCCGCCCCCCGGGTGCCGAGCACCCTGGAGATCTCCTACCTCGCGGTCGCGGCGGACCTGCTGCAGATGGTCGCCGACGGCACGTTCCCGACGGCGCAGAGCAAGGACGAGGGCCGCTCGACGCCGCGGGTGGGCGACGGGCTGGTGCGCATCAGCTCGACGGGCCGGGTGCTCTACGCCAGCCCGAACGCCGCCTCGGCCTTCCACCGGCTCGGGTGGAGCGACGAGCTGGTCGGCGCCGACCTGGCGGGGGTGGTGCGCGAGGTCGCCGACGACGCCTTCGAGGGCACCGAGGCCGCCGAGCACGTGCGGGGCGCGCTGGCGGGCACTCCGTCGCAGCGCGCCGAGCTGGAGGGCCACGGGGCGTCGGCGGTCCTGCGGGCCCTACCGCTGCACCCGCGAGGGGTGCCGTCCGGCGCGGTCGTCCTGGCCCGCGACGTCACCGACGTCCGCCGCCGCGACCGCGCCCTGCTCAGCAAGGACGCCACGATCCGCGAGATCCACCACCGCGTGAAGAACAACCTGCAGACCGTCGCCGCCCTCCTGCGCCTCCAGGCCCGCCGCACGCCGCACGCCGAGGCGCAGGAGGCCCTGACGGAGTCCGTGCGACGGGTGGCGTCGATCGCGCTCGTGCACGAGGCGCTGGCGGCGTCCGTCGACGAGCGGGTCGACATCGACGAGGTGCTCGACCGCGTGCTGCCGATGATGAACGACCTCGCCCGGCCCGGTGCCCGCGTGGCCATGAGCCGGACCGGCGAGGTCGGCGTGCTGCCGGCGGTGATGGCGACGCCCCTGGTCATGGTGCTCACCGAGCTCGTCGCCAACGCCCTCGAGCACGGGTTCGCCGAGCGGGCCTCGGGGTCCGTCGTCATCACGGCGACGCGGACCGCCGCCGTCCTCGAGGTGGAGGTCGCCGACGACGGTCGCGGCCTGCCGGAGACGTTCTCGCTGGAGCGGGCCACCGGCCTGGGGCTCCAGATCGTGCGCACGCTCGTCGACTCCGAGCTGGCGGGGGCCCTGAGCATCCGGCCCGCCGAGGACGGCGGCACCCGGGCGGTCCTCAAGGTCCCGCTGCAGCACCGGGGGCGCTGACAGGGCCACGGCGGCCCGGGACGGGCCCTGGAGAGCCCCACAGCAGCACGAAGGCCCCGGTCCCGTCCGTGGGACGGGGCCGGGGCCCTCGTGGGTCTCGATCGTGGTCGGCCGCCTGGGGAGCGAGCGCCCGGCCACGATGCCGAGGTGTGCCGCCGATCAGGCGGTGTGCACCTCGGGCCGGATGCCGTGACGCTTCAGCGCACGGCGCTCGTCCTCGCTCGCTCCACCCCAGACGCCCGCGTCCTGACCGGACTCCAGCGCCCACGTGAGGCACTCGGTCATCGCGGGGCAACGCCGGCAGACGCTTTTCGCGCGGGCGATCTGAGAGAGAGCGGGGCCACTCGTGCCGACGGGGAAGAACAGTTCCGGATCCTCGTCGCGGCAAGCAGCGTCGTTCCGCCAGTCCATCGTTCTGAGCTCCTCGGTGGGCGCGCCTCGGGGTGCGCGCCGGTCGTGGTCGTCATCGTCTCGACCTCGTCGTGGGCCCCGTGTAGGGCCCGCGACCTGTCAGGAGAGACTGAGGACGTCAACTCCCGTTCGAACTGTGACGTCGGTGCCACGGACGAATGCGGTGTCGCCGTCCCCTGCCTCGTGCCCGTCGCTCGCACATTCACGAACGTCGGACCCTCCGGTCCGGGTGCACGTCCCTCTCGGGTGGTGCGCCCTTCCCGGTATTCGCGGGGGATGCGACTCAATCTGCAGGACGTGACCAGAAGGATCGAGTGGCAAGCGGCTCGACGGGCGAACTCGGTCGGTGAGTGGAATAGCGCGGACCGTCATGAGCGCCCGGCTGCGACGAGCGACGATTCAGGCACGACGAACCGTCCACCCGTGTGAGCGAGCGCGACGAGCGGTCAGCAGCACGGCTCGATTCAGAAGGCGTCGGCCGCCATCAGATCTCACACGGAGTTCACATCGCGCCCGCCGGCGGCCTCAGACGACCACGCGCAGGGCGTCCGGGACGGCCACGAACTCGACGTCGCTGCGTTCTCCGAGGTGGTCGCCGTCGACCTGGAGGTTGACGGGCTCGTCGCTCGTGATGCGGATCGCGGGCACGTCGTCGCGGCGCAGCACCGAGGGCAGCCCGGAGGCCCCGTCGCGGCGCAGGACCTGCCGGACGAGCCGCAGGACGGTCGGCAGCCCCAGGGAGTGCAGGGCGAAGAGCCCGAGACCGCTGTCGAACGAGCAGCCGGGGTTGGTGCGCACCGGGCGGGGCCCGAGGTAGGTCCACGGATCGGTGTTCGACACGAGGGCCAGGCGCACGCCGCTGACCGGTTCCTCGCCGGGGATCTCGACGGTGAGGTCCGGCGGGTCGATCCGGGCGCGCGACCAGCGCCGGATCGAGGTGGCCACGTAGCGCGTCGGTGTGGCGTCGTGGCCCCGCCCGCGGGCGCGCTCCATCGAGGCGATGACGTCGGCGTCCCAGCCGAGGCCGGCGTTGAAGCTGAACCACCGCTCGTCGGCGCGCCCGAGCCCCACGCTGCGCGAGCGGCCCTCGGCGATCGCGCCGAGCAGGGTGTGGGTGGCCTCGAGCGGCTCGCGGGGGACGCCCAGGGCGCGGGCGAAGACGTTCGCCGACCCCCCGGGCACCACGCCCAGCGCGGGCACGTGCTCGCCGGGCCCGTCCGCGAGCAGGCCGTTGAGGGCCTCGTTGACCGTCCCGTCGCCGCCGAGCACGACCACCAGGTCGACGGCCTCGGCCCGCGCCCGGGCGGCGAGCTCGGCGGCGTGGCCCCGGTACCGGGTCACGACGACGTCGAGCTTGATCTCGCTCGCGAGCGCGTGCGCGATGACGTCCTGACCGGCCGCCGTCGTCGTGGTGGCCGAGGGATTGGCCACGAGCAGCGCACGCACGGCCCTCACCGTAGACCGGGTGCCCCGTCCGTCCGGGGGGTGCCGGGTAGGGATGTCGCCGATCTCTCCACCGAGCGGTGGACCACACACCCCGGCGCCTAGGCTGATCCCGTGACGACGCCACGCCCTGTGCGCCTCGCAGCACTCGGAGTGCTCACCGAGGGTGTCGTCGCGCTCGTCGTGGCGGCGCTGATGGTGGCCGCGGGCCTGACCTTCTCGGTGTGGGGCTTCCTGGTCCTGCTCGGGGTGGGCATCACCGTGGCCGGCGTCGCCCTGCTGCGCGGTGCGCGCGGGGCCCGCGGCCCGTCGATCGTCGTGCAGCTGCTGACCCTCGGCTGCGCCTTCTACGCCGCGGTGCCCTCGGGCCGGCCCGACTGGGGCGTGCCGGTGATCCTGCTGGCCGCGGCGGTGCTGGCGGCGCTGATCTCGCGCCCGGCGCGCGAATGGGCGGGTACCTAGTACCGGTCCGCGGGCGGCGGCGGCGCCTCGACGAGGCCGCCGGGAGCGTTGAGCAGGTCGATGCGCGGCGCGCCGCGCTCGTGGCCCAGCACGGTCACCGACGCGGCGTCGAGCGCGAAGCCGACCCCGGCGGCCGGCTCCAGCCCGAGGTAGCGGGCGGTGAGCACGCGCCCGGCGTGGCCGTGCCCGACGAGCACGACGTCGCGGTCGGCGAGCTCGCGGTCCGCGTCGGCGAGGACGCGGTCGAGCCGGGCGGCCACCTCGGCCCCCGTCTCGCCGCCGGGACACGGGTGGGTCCACACCGTCCAGCCCGGCACCTCCTCGCGGATCTCCGGGGTGGTGCGGCCCTCGTAGGCGCCGTAGTCCCACTCGACGAGGTCCTCGCGGACGGCGTCGAGCTCGAGGCCGGCCAGGCGGGCGGTCTCCGTCGCCCGCTGACGCGGGCTCGTCCAGACGACCGGCGGCGGCACGTCGGGCCCGCGCAGGGTGACCAGCAGCCGACCAGCGGTCCGGGCCGCCTCGCGACCCCGCTCGGTCAGCGGCAGGTCGGTGCGGCTGGTGTGCCGTCCGTCGCGGGACCACTCGGTCTCGCCGTGACGCAGCACGTAGATGCGTCCCGTCGAGCTCGCGCTCACGGCCACCCTCCTACCCTGGCTCGCAGACGACGACGCGCCCGCCCCGAGACCCGGGACGGGCGCGTCGTGTCGCGGGACTCAGCCCTTCTTGGTCTCCCAGAAGATGTCCGAGATCTCGGCAATGTAGTCGAGCACCTGCTGCCCGGACTGCGGGTCCATGGACGACTTGGCGCCGCCCTCACCGCCACCGGCGGCCTTGGTGGCCTTGTTGAACAGCTCGTGGAGCTGCGGGTACTTCTCGAAGTGCGGCGGCTTGAAGTAGTCCGTCCAGAGCACCCAGAGGTGGTGCTTGACGAGGTCCGCCCGCTCCTCCTTGATCTGGATGGCGCGGGCCCGGAAGGCCGGGTCCTCGTTGCCCTGGTACTTCTCCTGGATCGCCTTGACCGACTCGGCCTCGATCCGGGCCTGAGCCGGGTCGTAGACGCCACAGGGGAGGTCGCAGTGTGCGGTGGCCTCCAGGCGCGGGCGGAGGACGCTGGAGAGCAGTCCCATCTCGCCTCCCTCTTCCTCACGGGAAATGGTGATCGTTCCGACGTCAGTCAACGTACCCCCGTGACCCGACCCCGACACGTGGAGCGCCGCTGGTGAGGACACCCCGTGAGCTGCTGATCACGCTGGTGGGACGGCGTCCGCGCCGGGTGCTCGTCCGCGGCCCGTCGATGGTGCCCACGCTGCGCGACGGCGACGTGGTGCTCGCGCTGCCCGGGTCCCGGGTGCGACCGGGCGAGGTCGCCCTCGTGCGCTGGGCCTCGCGGCCGGGCCAGCTCTCGGTCAAACGGGCGGCGCTGGAGGACGCCGACGGCTGGTTCGCCGTCGGCGACGCCCCGGGGTCCTCGACCGACTCGCGCACCCTCGGGCCCGCGGAGGTGCTCGGGCCGGTGCGCTGGCGGCTGTGGCCACGCCCGGGGCGCGTGCGGGCGCGCTAGGGGGCCGCGGTGGGGCCCGACAGCCGGCTCACGGGGCCCGCAGGGCCCTCCGGCGCTCCCGGCACGCCGCCCAGGTGGGCAGCGTCCCCGCCGCGCGCGCCTCGTCGAGACCGGGAGCCGCGGCGTCCTTGTCCGACAGGACGAGCTCGTCGCGCGGAATCCACCGCTCCCAGGGGAGGCCGAGTGCGGGGTCGAGCGGGGAGACGCCGTGCTCGGCGGCCGGCTCGTACTCCCGGGAGCAGAGGTACGTCGTCACCGTGTGGTCGGCGAGGGCGAGGAAGGCGTGCCCGAGGCCCTCGGCGAGGTAGACCGCCTGGAGCGTCGTGCCGTCGAGGCGCACCGCGTCCCAGGCCCCGAAGGTGGGGGAGTCGCTGCGCACGTCGACGACGACGTCGAGCACGGCGCCCGCGCTGCACTGCACGTACTTGGCCTGGCCGGGCGGCACGTCGGCGAAGTGGACCCCGCGCAGCACACCGCGCCGGGATACGCTCGTGTTCGCCTGCGCAACATGCAGGGGGTGCCCCACCGTGTCGGCGAACACCCCGGCTTGGAAGGGCGCCGCGAACGCGCCCCGCGCGTCCGGGAACACCGGCGGGCTGAACAGCCACGCGCCGGGCACACCGAGCTCCCGCGCCTCCACGGACGCCGACCCTAACCTCGGCAGCGCCAGGCCCCGGCGCGCGTGCAGCCCGGACCGATCCGGCGCGACACCGATCCTGGCCACGTGCCGCGACCCCTACCCCGCTTGGAGCCCCCGTGAGCGACCCCGTGAATGAGGCTGCCGACACGACCCCGTCCCTCGACGGCCGCGACATCACCGAGGAGGAGGTCTTCACCGCGCACGAGGGCGGCAAGCTCTCCGTCGCGCCCACCGTGGGCCTCTCCGGACGACGTGACCTCGCGATCGCCTACACCCCCGGGGTGGCCAAGGTGTGCCGCGCCATCGCCGACGACAAGGCCCTCACCGCGCGCTACACCTGGACACACCGCCTCGTGGCCGTCGTGTCCGACGGCACCGCCGTCCTCGGCCTGGGCGACATCGGCCCGCGCGCGTCGCTGCCGGTCATGGAGGGCAAGTCCGCGCTGTTCAAGGCGTTCGCCGACCTCGACTCGATCCCGCTGGTGCTCGAGACCACCGACGTCGACGAGATCGTCGACACGATCGTGCACCTGCGCCCGAGCTTCGGGGCGGTCAACCTCGAGGACATCGCCGCCCCGCGCTGCTTCGAGATCGAGCGCCGGCTGATCGAGGCGCTCGACTGCCCGGTGATGCACGACGACCAGCACGGCACGGCGATCGTGGTGCTCGCCGCCCTGCGCAACGCCGCGCGTGTCCTCGACCGCGCCCTCGCCGGCCTCAAGGTGGTCGTCAGTGGTGCCGGGGCCTCCGGGGTGGCCTGCGCGAAGATCCTGCTGTCGGCCGGGGCGCACGACGTCGTGGTGCTCGACTCCCGCGGCGTCATCCACGAGGGCCGCGACGGCATGAACGTCGAGAAGATCGCCCTCGCCGAGATGACGAACCCCCGCGGCGTGCGCGGCGACCTCGCCGCCGCCGTCGAGGGGGCCGACGTCTTCCTGGGCCTGTCGGGCTCGACGGTCCCCGAGTCGGTGATCGCCTCGATGGCCGAGGGCGGCGTCGTGCTCGCGCTGTCCAACCCCGACCCGGAGATCGACCCCGCCGTCGCGCGCAAGCACGCCGCGGTCGTCGCCACCGGGCGCAGCGACTACCCGAACCAGATCAACAACGTGCTCGCCTTCCCCGGCGTGTTCGCCGGGGCGCTCGACGCGGCCGCCCGGCGCATCACCGAGGCGATGAAGCTCGCGGCCGCCGAGGCCATCGCGGACATCGCGGCCGGCGACGAGGAGTTCGGGCCCGACCACATCGTCCCCAGCGCACTCGACCCGCGGGTGGCGCCCGCCGTCGCCGAGGCGGTGGCCAAGGCCGCCGCCGAGGAGGGGGTCGTGCGCCGGCACGTGGCCGAGGTCGCCGTCGACGGCCACCACTGACCCCTGAGTGACGCCGGAGGAACCGGTGGGGCACGACGGGATTGCGGTCCACGAGAAGCGGGTAGCAGTCCCGTCGACCCCACGCGCCCGGATGCCGTGTCGCCCGCCCGGAGCAGGGATCGTCCACGTTCGGCGGTGGCACGTCGTTCGTGGCCGGGAACGGACCGTTCGTAGCGGCAAGATCGCACCGACCGTGAGGTGTCGAGCCGCACGTGGGTGATCGTCCGTTCCATCGGTCGAGTCGCGTTGGGCCACCTGCCGTTCGTCGTGGACTCCGTCTGCTTCGGCGCGACGACCGGTCGGTGGACTCAAGGTTGAACGATCAGGTGATGCAGCACGACGCGTCGCGGGCCACGGTCGCCGCGCGACCTCCCCCACTCCGGTGATGGTGCCGATCCCCGACCGGGTCTCCTTCGTTGCTGAGACAGACGTGGTCGGTCCGTTCCTCCTCCGGGGAGCGGTGGGGGCCCGGGCGGCGAAGGAGTCGAGACGTGAGCGGTGGGGTGTCGGTGCCGGGCTCGCGGGGCCCTGCCGTCGTCCACGCGACGACGACGCCCCGCCGGCCCGACGCGGGCGCTGGTCCCGACGCCGGCGCCCCGGTCCTGCCGGCCGGCCCCGCGCTGCGCCACGACGCCCAGGGCCGGATCACCGCGGTCCGTGAGCAGGTGGCCCGCCTGGTCGATCCCACGGGGGGCCTCGACCCGCGGACGATGCTCGGACGGCCCGTGCGGGAGCTGCTCGGCGACCTGGGCCCGGCCGACCAGGGCGCGGCCGACCAGGGCATGGGAGGCCTCTACACCGCCCGGCTGCGCCGCGTGGCCGGGGCGCCGCTGCCGGTGCGGGTCGTGGCCTGGCCGGACGCCCACGGCGGCGCCGCCCTCGTGCTGGTGCCGGACGTCCCGGTCCCCGCGGCGCCGTCGGTGCCCGCGGCCGCGTCGACCCCGCCGGCCCCGTCGGCCCCGTCGCACCCCTCGGCCCCGTCCGCCGCCGACATCGAGCGGATCGCGGGCCTCGGGCACTGGGAGGTCGACCTCGCCACGGGGTCGGCGTGGCTCTCGCCGGTGCTCGCCGAGCTCCTGATGATCGACCCGCACGCCCCCCGCAGCACCGGGACGCTCCTCGCCGCCCTGCACGCCGAGGACCGCGCCGGGCTGGCGCGCCGGTGGCAGGCCCTGGTCACCGAGGGCGCCCCGCTCGAGTGCGAGGTGCGCCTCGGCGACGGCAGCGGGCGCATCGTCGCCCTCCACGCCGCCCTGCGGGGCGGCACGGTGCTCGGCACGGCCGCCGACGTCACCGCGCGGCGCCACGCCGAGGAGCGGCTGCGGGCCTCCAACCAGCGCTTCACCGACCTGCTGGCCGTCGCTCCGGTCGGGATCGCGCTCTTCGACGACGACGAGCGGCTGGTCAAGGCGAACCAGGCGCTGTGCCGCCTGCTGGGCCAGGGCCCCGAGGCGCTGCGCGGCCGGCGGGCCGACGAGCTGCTCGACCTCTCGGCGGAGTCGGCCGCGGGCCCCGGCCCGGTGACCCCGCTGCTCGCCCGTCCGGCGGGCTCGGCGGGCTCGGTGAGCTGGTCGTGCACCCCCCGCGCGCTGCGCACCCGGGAGCGCGGCGCCGGCGGCGCGGTCGCCGAGCCCGTGTGGTGCGAGCTGCACGTGTCGGTGTCGGTGCACGAGGACGGCGGCGTCACCCACCTCGTGGTGTTCACCGACGTCACCGACGCGCGACGGGTCGAGGCGAGCCTGCGCCACCAGGCCATGCACGACGAGCTGACCGGCCTGCCCAACCGTCGCGCGCTCACCACCACGGTCTCGCGGCTCCTGGCGGGACCGACGGCGCGGCGCACCGGGGTGCTGTTCTGCGACCTCGACAACTTCAAGCGCGTCAACGACTCGCTCGGCCACGACGCCGGCGACGAGCTGCTCGTCGAGCTGGCGCAGCGCCTCCGCGACCGCCTGCCCGCCGGGTGCGCGGCCTCGCGCAGCGCCGGGGACGAGTTCGTCGTGGTCTGCGCCGACGTCGACCTGCACGGAGGCCTGGACGCCCTGTCGGCGACCGTGGCCGGCATCCTGCGCACCGCCATCCCCGTGCACGGCCAGCTCGTGCGCATCTCGGCGACGGTCGGCGCCGCGGTCGGCGCCACGATCGGGCTCGGCGTCGGGGACCCCGACGGCTATCGCGCCGACCCGTCGGGCCCCGACATCGACCCCACCGACGACCCCGTGGCGCAGGTGCTGCGCCGCGAACGGGCCACGGAGCTGGCCGGGCTCGAGCCCGCGCCGGGACACCCGGGCACCGGGGACCTCATGCGTTTCGCCGACGCCGCGCTGTTCGAGGCCAAGAGCGGCGGCAACGGTCGCTTCGCGCTGGCCGACGAGGCGATCATGAGGGGCGCCGACGAGGCGCTGCGCATGGAGACCCAGCTGCGCGAGGCGATGGTCAACGACGAGCTGGTGCTGCACTACCAGCCGGTCGTCGACCCCCACGGCCGGGTGGTCACCGCCGAGGCCCTCGTGCGCTGGCAGCACCCCGAGCACGGCCTGCTCTTCCCCGACAAGTTCCTGCCGGTGGCCGAGGCGGCCGACCTGCTCGGCGACCTCGACCGCTGGGTGCTGCGCGCCGCGGTCCGCGAGGCCGCCACGTGGCCGGGCACGGCGCCCGACGGGATTGCGCCGTCGGTGGCGGTGAACCTCGCGGGCCTGCTGCCCGGCGACCCGGACTTCCTGCCCGTCGTGCGCGCCACCGTCGCCGAGTCCGGGCTGCCGTGGGACCGCCTGGTGCTCGAGCTCGTCGAGACCTGCCTGGCCGACCTGCCCTCGCACACGCTGCGGGAGATGAACGAGCTCATCGCCGCGGGCGTGCGCTTCGCGGTCGACGACTTCGGCACGGGCTACTCGTCGCTCTCGCGTCTCACCGGCCTGCCCGCACAGATCGTCAAGCTCGACCGGGCCTTCGTCCGCGGGGTCGCCACCGGCGAGTCCGACCGGGCCGTGGCGCGCGCGGTCGTGGACCTCACCGCCGCGATCGGGCAGGTGTGTGTGGCCGAGGGAGTGGAGGACTCCGACCAGTTCGCCGTGCTGCGCGACCTCGGCGTGCACGCCTACCAGGGCTGGTTGTTCGCCCGCGCCATGCCGGCGGAGGCGTTCACCGAGCTGGTCCGCCGCGGCCCGATCGTCCCGGAGACGCGCGCGGCGGGGTGATCGCCGTCACACCGCGTGGCGGCGGCTCGTCGTGATCGGTCGCGACCGTCGGGGGCTCGGGCTAGATTCACGCGTCGACTCGGTGGCCGACTCGTGGCCGCCGGCGGATCCCGGGGGCGTCGTACGTGATCGAGTTCCGGGACGTGGGAAAGCGCTTCGCCGACGGCACCGTCGGCCTGGAGTCGCTGTCGCTGACCGCCCGCGAGGGCGAGATCACGGTCCTGGTGGGGCCCTCGGGCTGCGGCAAGACCACCTCCTTGCGCACCGTCAACCGCATGGTCGAGCCCACCTCGGGCTCGGTGCTCCTGCAGGGCAGGGACGTCGCCGAGGGTGATCCGGCGCTGCTGCGCCGCGGCATCGGCTACGTCATCCAGCAGGCAGGCCTGTTCCCGCACCGCCGCGTGCTCGACAACGTGGCGACGGTGCCGGTGCTCCAGGGCCTGCCGCGCAAGGAGGCGCGGGCCCGGGCGGCCGAGGTGCTCGAGCGCGTCGGCCTCGACGAGGCGATGGCGCAGCGCTGGCCCGCGCAGCTCTCCGGCGGCCAGCAGCAGCGCGTCGGTGTGGCCCGGGCGCTGGCCGGTGACGCGCCGGTACTGCTCATGGACGAGCCCTTCTCGGCGGTCGACCCCGTGGTGCGCGTCGAGCTGCAGGACGAGCTGCTGCGCCTGCAGGCCGACCTCGGCAAGACGATCCTGTTCGTCACCCACGACATCGACGAGGCCATCCGCCTGGGCGACCGCGTGGCCGTGCTGCGCGTCGGCGGCCGCCTCGCGCAGTTCGCGCCGCCCGACGAGCTGCTCGCGCACCCGGCCGACGAGTTCGTCTCCGGGTTCGTCGGGCGCGACCGTGGCTACCGGCGCCTGGGGTTCGTGCCGGCCACCGCGCTGAAGCTCACCGAGCTGCCGACGCGCGCGAACGGCGATACGGCCGGTCCAGCGGTGCCGGGGGAGTGGACGGTCCTGCTCGACGGGGCCGAGCGTCCCGCGGCGTGGCTCGGGCCCGACGGGGCGCGCCACGAGCTGGGCTCGGTCTACGTCACCGAGGGTGCTGACGCGGCCTCCGAGGCGGCCGGCACGCTGCGCGGCGCCCTGGACGCGGCGCTGAGCTCGCCGGCGGGCCGGGGCGTGGCGGTCGACCGCGAGGGCCGTTTCCGGGGCGGCGTCGCCCCCGACGACGTGCTGGCGCTGCTCCGGCCGGACCCGGTCCCGTGAGGGCCTTCGGCTACGACATCGGCGAGCTCGTGGTCGCCCATGTCCTGCTCGCCCTGGTCCCGGTCCTGGTGGGCCTGGTGATCGCCCTGCCGCTGGGCTGGTGGGCGCACCGGTCGCCCGGGGCGCGCCGGGTCCTCGTGCCGCTGTCCGGCGCGCTGTACACGATCCCGTCGCTGGCGCTGATCGTGTTCATCCCGATCCTGGTGGGCACGCCGATCCTCAGCCCGCTCAACGTCGGGCTGACGCTCGTGATCTACACGGTGGCGCTGCTCGTGCGCAGCGTCGCGGAGGCCCTCGACGCCGTGCCGGTCACCGTCACCACCGCGGCGGTCGCCGTCGGCTACCAGCCGTCCGGGCTCTTCTTCGGCGTGCAGCTCCCGCTGGCCGTGCCGGTGCTCACCGCCGGGATCCGGGTCGCGTCGGTGTCGGCGTTCTCGCTGGTCACGGTCGGTGCCCTGGTCGGCGTGCAGTCGCTGGGCACCCTGATGACCGACGGCTTCCAGCAGGCGTACCCGGCCATGGTCGCCGCCGGCATCATCGGCTCGATCGTGCTCGCGTTCGTCTTCGACGCGCTGTGGCTCGCGCTGGGACGGGCGCTCACGCCCTGGGTCCGCGCACGGACGGGGGTGTAGGGCGTGCTCGGTCGCCTCGTCGACTGGTTCTCCGCTCCGGCGCAGTGGAGCGGGCCCCAAGCGATCCCGGCCCGGGTGCTCGAGCACCTCGGCTACACCCTGCTGGCCGTCGTCATCGCCGCCGTCATCGCCCTGCCGCTGGGCGCGCTCATCGGGCACACCCGGCGCGGCGAGCTCGCGGTCGTCGGCGTGGCCAACGGCCTGCGCGCGCTCCCGGAGCTCGGCGTCCTCGTGCTCTTCGTCCTGCTGCTCGGCCTCGGGCTGCTGCCGCCGACGCTCGCCCTGGTCCTGCTCGCGATCCCGCCGATGCTCGCCGGCGCCTACTCCGGCGTCGCCGGGGCGGATCCGGGCGCGGTCGACGCCGCTCGCGGGATGGGGATGCGCGAGTCCCAGATCCTCCTGCAGGTCGAGGTGCCCTCGGCCGTTCCGCTCGTGCTCGGCGGGGTGCGGTTCGCGACGCTGCAGGTGATCGCCACCGCCACCATCGCGGCGTACGTCGGACTCGGTGGTCTCGGGCGCTACATCCTCGACGGCTTCTCGGTCCGCGACTACCCGCAGGTGCTCGGCGGCGCCCTCGTCGTCGCCGTGCTCTCGATCGTCGTCGAGCTCGTCCTGCAGGGCCTCGGACGCCTCGTCACGCCCGGCCCCGACCGCGCGCGGTTGCGCCGTGCACCCCACCCCGTCACCACCAGAGAGGTCTCCCCGTGATCCGATCCCCGCGTGCCCTGTTGGTCGGGGCCGTGCTGGCCGCCGGCGCGCTGCTCGCCGGCTGCGGCGGCGGCTCCGACCCGCTCGCCACCGCCCCCGCCGGGCCCTCCGCCCAGGGCACGGTCCGCATCGGCTCGGCGAACTTCACCGAGAACCGGCTGCTCGCGGAGATCTACGCGACGGCCCTCGAGGGCAAGGGCGTCACCGTCGAGCGCCGATTCGGCATCGGCAGCCGCGAGACGTACTACCCCGCCGTCGAGCGCGGCGAGATCGACCTGGTGCCCGACTACACGGGCAACCTGCTGCAGTTCCTCGACCCGCAGGCCACGGCCACGGCGTCGGACCAGGTCTACCAGCAGGTCTCCTCCAAGCTGCCGCCCCAGCTCCAGCTCCTTCAGCAGAGCCCCGCCGAGGACAAGGACGCCGTCGTCGTCACGCGGGCCTTCGCGACGCAGAACAACCTGCGCTCGATCGAGGACCTCGCGCCGCTGTGCCCGACGGTCTCCTTCGGGGGCCCACCGGAGTTCCAGCAGCGCGCCTACGGCATCCCGGGCCTGCAGCGGCTCTACAACTGCACCTTCAAGGAGTTCCGGGCCCTCGACGCCGGCGGCCCGCTCACCGTGGCGGCGCTGCGCGACGGCACGGTGCAGGCGGCGGACCTGTTCACCACCGACGCCTCGATCCCCGAGAACGATTTCGTGGTGCTCGAGGACCCGCGGTCGAACTTCGCCGCCCAGAACGTCGTGCCGCTGGTCAACCGCGCCAAGTCCTCCGACCCGCGCGTCACCGACACGCTCAACCAGATCTCGGCGGCCATGGACACCACCCAGCTGACCCAGCTCAACGCCCGCCTCGCCGGCCCGGACCGCCCGGACCCGCAGACCGTCGCCCGCGAGTGGCTGAACTCGGCCGGCATCCGGTAGGGAGTCCCGGGGCTCGCCGACCCCCTGTGCCAGGGTGGTCGGCGTGCCCCGTCGCGTCCCCGTGGTGCTGGTCGCCGGTCAGCTCGGGGCCGGCAAGTCGACGCTGGTCAACCACCTGTTGCGCCGCGCCGACGGGGTCCGGATCGGCGTCGTCGTCAACGACTTCGGGGCGATCGGGATCGACGCGATGCTCGTCGCCGGGCAGGCCAGCGCCGTCACGTCGCTGGCCGACGGGTGCCTGTGCTGCACCACCGACGCCAACGGCCTCGCGGCGCTGCTCGCCGAGCTCACGGCCCCGGCTGCCCGCCTCGACCTCGTCGTCGTGGAGGCCAGCGGCCTCGCGGAGCCCCGCGAGCTCGTGCGCCTCCTGCTCGACGCCGTCGCGGGCGAGGCGCGGCACGCGGCGTACGGCGGGCTGGTGGTGGTGGTCGACGCGGTGAGGGCCGGCGAACCCGACCCGGCGGTCCGCCTCGCCGACCTCGTGGTGCTCAACCAGGTCGACCGCGTCGACGACCCCGCCCCATTGCTCGCCTCCCTGCGGGCGACCGCCCCCGGCCCCGTGCTCCCCGTCGTGCGCGGCGCCCTCGACCCCGCGCTGCTCGTCGACCCGCCGGCCCGGCGCGGCCCGACGCGATCGGGCCAGCTGTCGTTCGACGCGCTGCTGCGCGAGGACGCCGACCACACGGCCGTCGGGCACGCCCACGCCGCCTGGGAGAGCGTCGCGGTCGATCGGGACGCCCCGCTGGATCCGGCGCGGTTCGCGGCGTTCCTCGAGGCGGGCCCGGCCGGCGTCTTCCGCGCCAAGGGCGTGGTGCGGTTCCCCGGCGCCGCACCGTTCGTCGTGCAGACGGTGGGGACGGCGATCCGGGTGCGACCGGCGCCCCGGTCCGTCGACGTGGCCGGCGCCCGGCTCGTGTTCCTCGGCGCCGGGTTCGACGCGGCCGCCCTGCACGCCGCGCTCGACGCCTGCGCCGCCGACCCCGCGATGAGCGAGCCCTCGTTGCTCCCGGTCCTGCGGTACGAGGAGTCCGACCGGGTCGACGCCGTCTGAGCGCGCGAGCGCCTTCGCCGGTGGCGGCGGGAGCGAGGGACGCCCTGACTGCGTGCCACGTAGTCAGGGCGCCCCTCGCTCCGCTCGGCGACCTACTCGTCGTCGCTGTCGTCGCGCGCCAGGAACGTCGCGAACCGGTCGGCGGCGCCCGCGTGCTCGGGGTGGGCGTCGACGAACGCGCGGAGGCGGTCGGCCAGCCACGCCAGGCTGACCTCCTCCTCGCCCCGTCGGTCCTCGAGCTCCTCGATCCCGCGATCCGTGAAGTACACGTTTAGTCGGCAGCCACTAGTCGGCCAGGGCCTCGGCGATGAGCGCCTTCTGCTCCACCTCGTGCACCTTGGCGACGCCGGCGGCCGGGGCCGCCATGCGGCGGCGGGACACGCGCGTGAGGTGGGGCAGGCGGCCGTTCATGCGCTCCGGCAGCCACAGACCCAGGAACGGCCAGGCACCCTGGTTGGCCGGCTCCTCCTGCACCCAGCGGATGTCGCCCGCGTTCGGGTAGCGGTCGAGGACGGCCGTGAGCTCCTCGGTGGCCAGCGGGTAGAGCTGCTCCATCCGCACGATCGCGATGTCGTTCGCGCGGCCCGCCTTCTCCCGGGCGGCGACCAGCTCGTAGTAGATCTTGCCGGCGCACAGCAGGACGCGCGAGACGCCGTCGGTGTCGCCGCTCGCGAAGGCGGGGTCGTCCAGGATCGGCCGGTAGCCGCCGCTGGTGAAGTCCTCCACCGGGCTGACGGCCGCCTTGTTGCGCAGCATCGACTTCGGGGTGAAGACCACCAGTGGGCGGCGCACGCCGTCGGAGGCGTGGCGGCGCAGCAGGTGGAAGTAGTTCGACGGGCTGGACGGCACCGCGACGGTCATCGACCCCTCGGCGCACAGCGTCAGGAACCGCTCGATGCGCCCCGAGGTGTGGTCCGGCCCCTGGCCCTCGTGACCGTGCGGCAGGAGCAGCACGACGTCCGACGTCTGGCCCCACTTGGCCTCACCGGACGAGATGAACTCGTCGATGATCGACTGCGCGCCGTTGACGAAGTCGCCGAACTGGGCCTCCCACAGCACCAGCGCGTTGTGGTTCGCCACCGAGTAGCCGTACTCGAAGCCGACCGCGGCGAACTCCGAGAGCGCCGAGTCGTAGGGCATGAACTTGCCCTGGTCGGCGGTGAGGTTCCGCAGCGGGACGTACTCCTCGCCGTTGTGCCGGTCGATGATCACTGAGTGGCGCTGCACGAACGTGCCGCGCCGCGAGTCCTGGCCCGACAGACGCACGAGCTTGCCGTCGATGAGCAACGAGCCCCAGGCGAGCAGCTCGGCGTACGCCCAGTCGATGCCCTCCTCGGTGTCCGTCGCCGCGGCCTTGCCGCGGCGCTCGAGGACGGGCTTGACGCGTGGGTGCACCGCGAAGCCCTCGGGCAGCTCGGTGTGCGCGCGGGCGATCCGCTGGATCACCTCGAGCGGCACCGCGGTCTGCAGGGAGTTGGGGACGGCCTGCTCCCACTCGACCGACGGGCTGGGCTCCGGGTCGGCCTTCTCCAGCTCGCGGACCTCGTTGAACACGTGCTCGAGCTGGCTGCCGTAGTCGCGCAGCGCGTGCTCGGCCTCGTCCAGCGAGATGTCGCCGCGGCCGATGAGCGACTCGGTGTAGGTCTTGCGCACCGAGCGCTTGGCGTCGATGACGTCGTACATCTCCGGCTGGGTCATCGAGGGGTCGTCGCCCTCGTTGTGGCCCCGGCGCCGGTAGCAGATCATGTCGATCACGACGTCGGAGTTCCAGCGCTCGCGGAACTCGACGGCGAGGCGCGCCACCCAGACGCAGGCCTCGGGGTCGTCGCCGTTCACGTGGAAGACCGGTGCGTCGATCATCTTCGCCACGTCGGTGCAGTAGTGCGTCGAACGCGTGTGCTCGGGCGCCGTGGTGAAGCCGACCTGGTTGTTGACGATCACGTGCACCGTGCCGCCGGTGCGGTAGCCGCGCAGCAGCGCGAGGTTGAGCGTCTCGGCGACCACGCCCTGGCCGGCGAAGGCGGCGTCGCCGTGCAGGGCGACCGGCAGGACGGTGAAGCCCTCGGGCCCCTTGTCGAGCACGTCCTGCTTCGCCCGCACGATGCCCTGCATGACGGGGTCGACGGCCTCGAGGTGCGACGGGTTCGACGTCAGCGACACCGTCGTCTCGCCGTCGCCGAACATCCGGAAGAACTTGCCCTCGGCGCCGAGGTGGTACTTCACGTCGCCGGAGCCGTGGGCCTGGCCCGGGTCGAGGTTGCCCTCGAACTCGCGGAAGATCTGCGACACCGGCTTGCCGACGATGTTCGCCAGCACGTTGAGCCGCCCGCGGTGGGGCATGCCGACGACGACCTCGTCCATCTCGTGCGCCGCGGCCGTGTCGAGCACGGCGTCGAGCAGCGGGATCACCGTCTCGGCGCCCTCGAGCGAGAAGCGCTTCTGCCCGACGTACTTGGTCTGCAGGAACGCCTCGAACGCCTCGGCGGCGTTGAGCTTCGAGAGGATGTACTTCTGCTCGGCGACCGGCACCTTCTCGTGCGGGCGCTCGATGCGCTCCTGGAGCCAGTCGCGCTTCTCGGGGTCGAGGATGTGCATGTACTCGATGCCGATGGTGCGGCAGTACGAGTCACGCAGGACCCCGAGCACGTCGCGCAGCTTCAGGCAGTCGCGCCCGGCGAAGCCGTCGACGGGGAACTCGCGGTCGAGGTCCCACAGCGTGAGCCCGTGCGACGCGATGTCGAGGTCGGGGTGCTTGCGCTGCGGGTGCGACAGCGGGTCGGTGTCGGCCATGAGGTGGCCGCGCGTCCGGTACGCGTCGATCAGCTCGATGATCCGCGCGGTGCGGTCGATCTGCGACGACGGCAGGTCCTGACGCCAGCGGATCGGCTCGTAGGGGATCCGCAGCGACGCGAAGATGTCGTCGTAGAAGCCGTCCTCGCCGAGCACGAGGTGGTGGATGCGCCGCAGGAAATCGCCGGACTCGGCGCCCTGGATGATCCGGTGGTCGTACGTGGACGTCAGCGTGATGATCTTGCTGATGCCCATGTCGGCGAGCTTCTCCTCGCTCGCCCCCTGGAACTCGGCGGGGTACTCCATCGCGCCGACGCCGACGATCGTGCCCTGGCCGACGGTGAGGCGCGGCACCGAGTGGTTGGTGCCGATCGTGCCCGGGTTGGTCAGGCTGATCGTGACCCCGGAGAAGTCCTCGCCGGTCAGCGCGTTGTTGCGCGCCTTGCGCACCATCTCCTCGTAGGAGGCCCAGAACTGCGCGAAGCTCATGTTCTCGGTGCCCTTGAGGGCGACGACGACGAGCGTGCGCGAGCCGTCCTTGCCCGGCAGGTCCATCGCCAGGCCGAGGTTGACGTGCCCCGGGTCGACGACGGCGGGCTTGCCCTTGTCGTCCTCCCCGTAGTGCCGGTTCATGTTCGGGAAGTCCGCGAGGGCGCGGACCATCGCGTACCCGAGCAGGTGGGTGAACGAGACCTTCCCGCCGCGCGAGCGCCGCAGGTGGTTGTTGATGACGATGCGGTTGTCGGCCAGCAGCTTGGCCGGCACCGCCCGCACGCTCGTCGCGGTGGGCAGCTGCAGCGACGCGGTCATGTTCTTCGCGATCGCGTTCGCGGCGCCGCGCAGCGGCTTCGTCGTCTGGTCGGCGTCGGTGCCCGCGCCGGGCTGGGCGGCCTTGGCGGGGCTCGTGGTGCCGGCCGGCGGCTTGCTCGGGGTCTCGCCGCTGCGCGAGGAGGTCGTGCGCGCGCCGTCGGTCGACGGCGCGGACGGCGAGCCGGTGCCGGTGGTGCTGCCGGCGGGGGCGCTGCCGTTGGCCGACGAGCGGGGGGCGTCCTGGGAGGACGACGCGCTGCTCGTGGATCCCTGCCCGTTGCCGCCGCCGGAGGGGGCGGACGCGGGGGCGGCCGTCGCGCCGTCGCCGGCCGGCGCCGTGTCGGCGTGGTCGGTCTGCTGGTCGGCGTCGCCGGGCTGCTGCTCGGCACCGTCGGACTGGCTGTCGGCAGGGGCGTAGTCGGCGAAGAACTCGTGCCACGCCTTGTCGACCGAGGAGGGGTCGGCGAGGTAGCGCTGGTACATCTCGTCGACCAGCCACTCGTTGGGTCCGAACTGGGCGGTCGGGCTACTACTCGACACGACTCGAAATCGCCTCAATCAGTCATCGCGCTGGCGTCGGAAGCGTGTCCAGATTAGCGCTTGACACCGCCCGGGGTGGGGCCCCTGTCGCACACTGCACCGGTCCACACGACCGTTGCTCCACCTGCGCGGGGCGCGAGGGCGTCCTCGCACCGGGCTGGCCACGGAGTTCCCGGTCGGGGTTCCCGGTCAGGCGAAGCGCGAACGCAGCACCTCGTCGCCCTCGGCGTCGGTGACGACGAAGCCGCCGGCCTGGTCCCGGAGCACCGAGGAGTTGAGCCGGCACACCATCTCGGCCGGGCCCGTGCCGCGGAACGCGCCCGCCGGGACCGGGCGTCCGGCGCGGTCGAGGACGGTGACGTCGTACGTCTGCCCCTCGGCGAAGCCCGACGCCGTGAGCACCATCTCGACGCCCCAGGTGTGGTCGATCGTGCCCGCGGTGGCCCGGACCGCGGGGTCGAGGGACTGCACCGCGACCGGATCGACGGGCGGCTCGCCCGCGGCCCCGACCGCGAGCCCGATCCCCACGCCGGCGAGCCCGACCACCGCCGCGGTGGCGGCCGTGGCGAGCAGGGACGCGACCCGGCGCCGGGGCCGGGGTGCCTCCCGCGGCTCGTCCTCCGCATCCTCCGCATCCTCCGCGCCGAGACGGTCGAGGACCGCCGCGAAGCCGTCGGGGGACGGTGGGGTCCCGGTCGCGATCCCGGCGGTCCCTGCGGCGTCCGGGTCGACGTGCCGCAGCGGCCCGGCGAGCGGCAGCAGCTCGGCGAGCTCGGCACGGCACGACGCGCAGGTGCGCAGGTGGGCCTCGACCTCGGCGCGCTCCCCGTCGTCGAGCGCCCCGAGCGCGTGGGCGCCGAGCTGCTCGCGCAGCCGCTCGTGGCCGTCGGGCGTCGTGGTCACAGCGGGACTCCCATGTCGTCCATGATCTGCCGCAGGTTCTTCAGGCCGTAGAAGACCCGGCTGCGCAGCGTGCCGATCGGGACACCCTGCTCCTCGGCCACCTCGGCGTAGGGGCGGCCGCGCACCGAGGTCTCGACGATGGCGCTGCGCTGGTCGTCGCTGAAGTCGTCCCGGCCCGCGCGCCCGGGCCGGTCCGACACCAGCGACAGGTCGGCGGGGGCGGTCGGGGTGCCCGGGCGGCTCCGGGCGTGGCGGACGTGGTCGATCACCGCGTTCCGGGCGATGGTGAACAGCCACACCCGCAGGCTCGCGACCGTCGCGTCGTAGCGGTCGGCGTGGCGCCAGGCCCGCACGAACACCTCCTGCACCACGTCCGACGCGGCACCCGGGTCGCGCAGCTGCCGCAGCGCGAAGCGCTCGAGCTCGCCGGCGTGGGCGCGGTAGGCGGCCTCGAGGTCCTCGGTCCGGCGCAGGTCCACCGGCGCGTGCGCGGTCCCAGCGGCCTCGCTCACCCGGCTCCCCCTGCGCAGTGCGACGTCCGGAGCATCGTGATCGCCCGGGTGTGACCGCGTCGTGATGCGTGCCCGCGACGGGACGGCACGGAGCGGAACGGCACGGGTCACTCCCGTCGGTACGGGTCGCCGGCCGGGGGCGTTCACCGACATCGGGAGGAACTCGGGAGAAATCGCGGCGGACCGTGGTGAACGCGGCCGCCGAGGGCTCCGTAGAGACGGGCGATCCGGACATCCCGCCCGTTCCCAGGAGGCCCTCGTGCACCGTGCACTCCCGAAGCTCGCCGCCCTGTCCGTGCTGACCGCGGGCGCGGTCCTCTTCTCGGGAGGCACCGCGCTCGCGGACACCCCGGTCGACGAGCCCGACAGCTTCACGAGCATGTTCACCGTGATGGCGACCCCCGACACGGTCATCGGGACCAACGGCCAGCCCGCACCCGGCCAGCCGGGCGCGACCGGCACGTTCAACTACCGCATCAACTCGGACGAGAACGTCATCTGCTATGACCTCACGCTCACCGGCGTCACCGGCGAGTACCAGAGCCCGGCGCGGACGGCGACGCACATCCACGAGGCCGCCGAGGGTGCCGCGGGCCCGCCGCGCATCGCCTTCCCGAACCCCGAGGGCGACGGTGACACCCGCACCAGCTCCGGCTGCCTGGAGGGCCCGTTCACCACCGGGGTGATGGCGAACGGCCAGGACACGGGCACCGGCTTCTCGGTCCGCGAGATCGAGGAGAACCCCTCCGCCTTCTTCGGTGACACCCACACCGCCGAGTACTCGGCGGGCGCCGTGCGCGGTCAGCTGATGGCGGTGCCGATGGGTGGCGTCGAGACCGGCGGGGGCGCCACCGCAGGCGCCACGGGAGCCGGCGACGTCGCACCGGCCGCGCTCGGTGCGGGTGCCCTCGTCGCGGCCGCCGCGGCCGGGGCCGTCGCCTCTCGCCGACGTGGCACCAGCTCCTGACGATGCGTCTCGCCGCGCTCGTCCTCGGGGTCGTCCTGCTGCTCGCCGGGTGTGCGGGCGGCGGGGCGGTCCCGGGGGCGGCGTCCGCCCCGCCGCAGGTCACGACCACGGATCGGGCCCTGCCCGGAGCGGTCGTGCCGATCTCGGTGCGGGTGCCGGCCATCGACGTCGACGAGCCGGCGCTCGTCGGGCTCGGCGTCGCCCCGGACGGGACCGCCGAGGTCCCGCAGGACTTCGGGCGCGTCGGCTGGTTCGACCGCACGCTCGCGGCGCAGCGCGCCGGGGCGGCGCCTGCCGAGGTCCCGGTCCCGGCGGGCCGCGGACCGACCGTGCTGCTCGGGCACGTCGACTCCCGCGCCGGCCCCGCGGTGTTCTTCCGCCTGCGCGACCTGCGCCCCGGGGACGTCGTCGAGGTCGGCCGGTCGGACGAATCGGTGGCGCGCTACGGCGTCGAGCGCATCGAGCAGGTGGCCAAGGACGCGTTCCCGACCTTCGCGGTGTTCGGGGCGACCGCCACCGACGTCCTGCGGCTGGTGACCTGCGCCGGCGACTTCGCCCGCGGCGCCCGCAGCTACACCGACAACCTCGTGGTGCACGCCGTGCGACTCACGTGACGAGCCGGGCGAAGACGACGGTGTTGTCGCGGTAGGAGCGCGCGGCGTCGTCGAAGTCGCCGCCGCAGGTGATGAGGCGCAGCTCGGGGCCCGCGGTGTCGCCGTAGACCGCGAGGCTCGGGAACTCGTCCTTCGGGTAGGAGCGGACGGCGTCGACCGCAAAGGTGCGCGCCGACCGGTCCGCCGACGTGACGGTGATCCGGTCGCCGGGACGCAGCCGCCCGAGGTCGTAGAACACCGACGGGCCGTTCGCGGCCGAGTCGACGTGCCCGAGGATGACCGACGGCCCGACCCGACCGGGCGTCGGCGAGCCGCGGTACCAGGCGGCGTGGTCGTAGGCCGGGCCCGGCATCGGCACCTCGAGGGTGCCGTCGGGCCGGAGCCCGACCGAGTCCACCGGTGACGAGACGTCGATCGCGGGGATGGCGATCTCGGCCGGGGGAGACCCGGTGGCGGGTTGCTGGCGGGGTCCCGCGGCGGCCGGTGGGGTCGTGGGCGGCGGGTCCGCGGCGACGGCGGCGGCCGGGGCGGGCGGGGCGGGCGGGTTGGCCCCCAGCAGCCCGGCGCCGCCCAGCACGAGCCCGAGCACCGCGAGCGCTCCGGCGACCACCAGCAGCACCCGGCGACGGGTCGGTGCGGTGGGCTCGGTCATCGCATGCTCCCGGTGGTCGACGACAACTGGCTGGTATCGCTCGCTGCGCGAGCGATACCAGCCAGTAACCGATCAGTGGGTCGGTGCAGGATCAGTCGGTGCAGGATCAGTCAGGGCAGGATCAATCAGGGCAGGATCAATCAGGGCAGGATCAGTCAGGGCACGGTCAGTGCCGGGCGCCCGCGCGGCGCCGGGCGGCGATGCCCACGCCACCCGCGGCGACCAGGGCGACGACGCCCGCGGTCAGCAGGACGGGGGACGGTCCGCTGGTGGAGCCGCCGCCGGTCTCGACGCCGCCCGCCGGCATGGCCGGCATCTGGCCGGGCAGGTTGACGACGATGGTGGCGACGCCGATGGTCAGCCCGCCCTGGATCGCGTCGGTGCCGAACGCCTGGTTGAGCGCGGTCGCGGCGGTCTGCGAGAGCCGCACCGTGGTGCCGGTCAGAGTGGCCGTGCCGGCCGCGGCGTCGGTCGAGATGGGCTGCAGGGTCGAGCCGTCGAGGTCGAACAGCACCGCCGACTCGGCGATGGTCTGCCCGCCCGCGCTGACCTTGCCGCTCAGCGTCGCGGGGTTGCCCGGGTCGATGACGAAGTCGGTCAGCTCGACCTTGGTCTCACCCTTGGTCAGGCTCAGGCCGCTGCCGTCGTGCTCGATGCGGCCCTGGACGTAGGGGTTGACGGTGCCGGGCTCGTACACGGTGACGTTGCCCCCGGTGATCGGGAACTTGACGCTGCCGTCGGCGAGCGTGGCGTCGCCGATCGTGCCGGGGGTGACCTCGAGCTGGGTCAGGGCGTCGGTGAAGCCCGGGTCGAGCCGGACCGACGACGACTGGCCGGTCAGGTCGGGGATGGTGGCGACCGGGTCGGCGGCAGCCGCGGTACCGGCGGTGAGCCCGGCCAGCGCCAGGGCCGACACACCGCTGACGAGCAGGGTGGCGAACGTACGACGAAGGGTCACGAGAAGGCCTTCCGGAGGCGAGATCAGCGTCGGTGCTGAGCTGACGCCTCTCCTCCGCGCCCCACGGCCGCCCGGTTCGGAAATGGTCGGATTCGACGAGAAACCGAACGGATCCGGCCGCCGGGACGAATGGTGTCGGCCGATTCCCGGATTTCGTTCGCCGGACAATTCCTGACGCCGTCCGGGCTGGTCAGGGCACGGACCGCGCCGCGGTCGATCCCCTCCGGGAACGGATCAGCCCGTGCGCGCGAGGTCGTCGTCGTCGAACGGGTCGACCGCCTCGATCGCGTCGTCCACCGTGCCCGCCCCGGCACGCCACAGGCGCGCGTAGGCACCGTCGCGCGCCAGGAGCTCGCCGTGCGCGCCCTCCTCGAGGATCCGTCCGCCGTCGATCACCACGATGTGGTCGGCGCGCGCGGCGGTGGCCAGGCGGTGGGCCACGACGAACGTCGTGCGGGGTGCCTCCCCGGTGCCGCGCGAGACGCGGTCGCCCGCGGCCAGCACGGCGCCCTCGGTGGCGGGGTCGAGCGAGGCCGTGGCCTCGTCGAGCAGCAGCAGCCGGGGGTCGACGAGCTCGGCGCGGGCGAGGGCGACGAGCTGGCGCTGACCGGCCGAGAGCCCGCCGCCCCGCTCGCCGATCGGCTGACGGAACCCCGCCGGCAGCGACGCGATCATGTCCACGGCGCCGACGTCGCGCGCGGCCTGCTCGATCCTCGCGGGCGTGGCCTCCGGGTCGCCGTAGGCGATGTTCGAGGCGACGTCGCCGACGAACAGATGCGCCTCCTGCGGGACGACCCCGAGACGCCGGTGCAGCGTCGGGATGTCGAGGTCGCGGATGTCGACGCCGTCGAGCAGCACCGTGCCCGCGGTGACGTCGTAGAACCGCGCGACGAGCTTGACCACCGTCGACTTCCCCGCCCCGGTGGCGCCGACGAGCGCGACGGTGCGCCCGGGCGGCACGTGCAGGGAGAAGTCGGCGAGCGCGGGCGTGCTCGCGCCGGCGTAGGTGAAGCCGACGTCGCGCATCTCGACCTCGCCGCGCAGGTCGTCGAGCACCACCGGGTGCTCCGGCGAGGGCACCGACGTCGGCGTACGCAGCAGCTCGCCGATGCGGGTGAGCCCGATCCGCGCCTGCTGGTAGCCGTCGAACACCTGGGAGAGCTGCTGGACGGGCCCGAAGAACATCGCGAGGTAGAGCAGGAAGGCCGCGAGGATGCCGGGGGAGAGGCCGCCGGTGGCGACGCGGGCGGCGCCGACGCCGAGCACGGCGGCCTGCGCGAGGTCGGAGAGCATCGCGGCGAACGGGAAGTACGTCGCGATCATGCGCTGCGCGCGGACCCGGGCGCGGCGGTAGGCGTCGCTGTTGTCCGCGAACGTGGCCGCCGAGCGCTCCTCGTGGGTGTGCGCCTGGGCCACCCGCAGGCCGGCGACGTTCTCCTGCAGGTCGGCGTTGACGACGCTGACCCGCTCGCGCGCCTCCGCGTACGCCGCGGAGACCATGCGCCGGAAGACGAGCGTGGCGACGATCAGCACCGGCATCACGGCGAACGAGACCAGCGCCAGCTCGAGGTCCGTGACCAGCAGCGCCACGGCCACGCCGAGCACCGTGAGCAGGCTGACCACGGCCTGCGCCATGCCCGTCTGCAGGAACGACGACAGCGCGTCCACGTCCGTCGTCATCCGCGTCATGATCCGGCCGCCGAGCTCGCGCTCGTAGAAGTCGAGCCCGAGGCGCTGCAGGTGCGCGAAGCTGCGCGTGCGCAGCAGGAACAGGCGCCCCTCGCCGATGCGGGCGGTGAGCACGGTCTGCGCCGCGACCACCACCCAGTCGACGGAGACCACCACCAGGCCGAGCCCGACGGACAGCCACAGGATGTCGAGCGAGCCCGCCTGGATGCCGCCGTCGACGGCGAGGCGCGCGAGCGACGGGAACGCCACGGTGGCCGCGGCGTCGAGGCCGAGGAGGACGACGGCGAGCACGAGGGCCCACCGCACGGGGCGCATCAGCCGCCCGAGCCGGAAGCCCGGGTCGGGGGCGGTGGGGTCCTCGCCGTAGAGCCGGGGCTCCTCGGTGGCGGGTGGCAGTTTCTCCAGCGCGGCGGTCATCTCGGTGGGCGCCGCGCCGTCGAGCCCGCCGGCCAGCGCCTCCGAGCCCGACGAGACCGTGATCGGCCCGGGCGGGGGCACCGGGCGGTCGGGCGCCGGATCGTCGGGCCACAGTCCCGGGGTGATGGTGGTGCCCCGACCCTCGGGCCCCGGGGCAGCCGGGTCGGTGGGGTCGGCGGGCTCGTCGAGCACCCAGCCCGGCTCGTCGATGAGCTCCGCGGGCCCGGCGAGCAGTTCACGGAACAGCCGGCAGCGGCCCTCGAGCTCGGCGTGGGTCCCGACGTCGACGACCCGGCCGCCGTCGAGCACCGCGATCCGGTCGGCGAGCGAGAGCGTCGAGCGCCGGTGGGCGATCACCAGCGTGGTGCGCTGCGCGGTGACCGCCCGGAGGGTCTCGCCGATCGCGGCCTCGGTGGTGGGATCGACGGCGGACGTCGCGTCGTCGAGCACGAGGACCCGGGGGTCGTAGAGCAGGGCGCGCGCGAGCGCCACGCGCTGACGCTGGCCGCCGGACAGCGTCAGGCCCCGCTCGCCGACGCGGGTGTCGTAACCGTCGGGCAGGTCGGTGATGAACCCGTCGGCCTGCGCGGCGGCCGCGGCGGCGCGGATCTGGTCCTCGGTGGCGTCGGGGCAGCCGTAGGCGATGTTGGCGCGCACGGTGTCGGAGAAGAGGAACGCCTCCTCGAACACCACGCCGACCGCGCGGCGCAGGGCGTCGAGGCGCAGCTCGCGCACGTCGACGGCCTCGCCCGGCGGGCCGATGCGCAGCGCGCCGCCCTGCACGTCGTAGAAGCGCGGGGCGAGCAGCGCGACGGTCGACTTGCCCGACCCCGCGGTGCCGACGAGCGCCACCGTCTCGCCGGGCGTGATCTCGAGCGTCAGCCCGTCGAGCACGGGCTCGCTGCGCGCGTACCCGAACCGCACGTCGTCCAGCTCGACGCCGAGCGGCCCCGCCGGGACCTCGCGGGCCGCCGGGGCGTCGACGATCTCGGGCTGGGAGTCGATGAGCTCGTAGACCCGCTCCACACCCGCGCGGGCGAGCTGCCCGGTGACGACCAGTCCGGCGACGAGCCGCGCGGGCCCCACGAGCGCCGCGACGTAGGAGGTGAACGCGATGAACACCCCGAGCGAGATCTGCCCGCTCACCGCGAGGGCCCCGCCGAGACCGAACACCCCGAGCTGGCCGAGCGTCGGGAGCGCCTGCAGCGTCGGGGTGAGGCGGGCGTTGAACCGCGCCGCCCGCAGCCGCTGGGCGTAGAGCCGGCGCGCGGCGTCGCGCAGCCGGCCCGTCTCGCGGTCCTCCTGCCCGAAGCCCTTGACGACGCGGACGCCGGTGACGGCCTCCTCGACGTGCTGGGCGACCTCGGCGGCGCTCTGCTGCGCGGCCCACGTCGCCGGGAACAGGCGCCGGCGCATGCGCGCGGTGAACAGGACGCCCACCGGCAGGATGATCATCGACGCGACCGTGAGCAGCGGCGAGAGCCACAGCATGATGCCGATCGAGACCACCAGCTGCCCGAGCGTGCCCGCGACCAGCGGGACCATCCCCAGCAGACCCTGGACCTGCTGCAGGTCGGAGTTGGCGCGCGAGACGACCTGCCCGGTGCGCAGGGCGTCCTGCTTGGGCCCGTCGAGGCGCGAGACCGAGCCGAACACGCGCCGGCGCAGGTCGTGCTGGACCCCGAGCGAGAGGCGCCCCCCGAGGTAGCGGCGCAGGAAGGCGGCGCCGAAGCGGACGACGGCGATGGCGGCCATCGCGATCACCAGCGGGCCGAGCCCCGCGGTGGATCCGGCGACCGCGCGGTCGACCGCCGTGCCGATCAGCAGGGGCCCGACGGCCTCGAGGCTGACGCCCAGCACCGAGGCCGTGAGGGCGGCCACGGTGAGCGAGGGGCGGCGCCAGCAGTCGCTCGCGAGACGTCGCATCCAGCCGCGGGCGCGACCGGTCGGCACGTCCTCACGCGCGGGGACGTGCTCGGTGGTGCGCTCCGTGGTGCCCTCCGGAGAAGTGGTGGAGAAGTGGTGGTGGGAAGGACGTCTCCTCCCAGATTAGGACGGCACCCCGACAGCTCGCCCGATCGCCGACCCCGACGTGACGAACGTCCGGCGTCGTGGTCGAATACCCCCCGTGCGCCAGTTCCTGCTCGGCCCCCTCTGGGAGAGCCGCCGCGCGCACGTGTTCGACGAGCGGTGTCGACGGGCCTGACGAGCCGACCGTCGCGAGCCGACCCGGCCGCGACGTCCCGTCGCCCGCGCGCCGTACCGATCCCTCCCTGACCCCGGGGGCTCGTGCGCGCGTGGACGCCCGCACCCGGAGGAACGACCGTCGTGACCGCCCTGGTCGACACACCCACGCACGTCAGCCCGTTCGCCCGTCCCCGCACCCTGCGCGCCGACCGCCGCCGCTGGCAGGACGGCCCGACCCCGGCGAGCCTCGCCGACCTCGTCACCCTCACCCGTGAGGTGGCCGACGAGGTCCACGCCGGCCGCCACGCGGTCGAGGTCGACCCCGTGCACCGCTGGTCGCAGCGCCTGCACGCCGACGAGCACCTCGACGTCTGGCTGATCTCCTGGGCCCGCGACCAGGCCGCCGAGCTGCACGACCACGGCGGCTCCCTCGGCGCGCTGACCGTCGTGCGCGGCGGCCTGACCGAGTGGCGCTGGACCGCCGGCGGCGAGGACGACGACGCCTGCCGTGCCGAGGAGCTCGCCTCCCGCGGGCCCGGGCTCCGCCGCCGGGTCCTCGAGCCCGGTCGCAGCGTCGCGTTCGGCCTCGGGCACGTCCACGACGTCAGCAACCGCGCGGTCGAGACGGCGGTCAGCGTGCACGCCTACTCCCCGCCGCTGTCGGCCATGTCGTACTACGGCGTCGAGGGCGGCGTCCTGCGGCGCACGCGTTCCGAGCTCGTCGCGCCCGGGCAGCCTCCCGAGTGAGCGCGATCTCCGATCTCCTCGACCGCGCCCGGGCCCGCCTGAGGCGGCTCGACCCGCGCGACGCGGCCGAGGCGGTCGACGCCGGTGCCCTGCTCGTGGACATCCGTCCGGGCTGGCAGCGCCTCGACGAGGGCACGGTGCCGGGCGCGGTGGTGATCGAGCGCAACCACCTCGAGTGGCGTCTCGACCCGACGTCCGACGCCCGCATCGCCGAGGCGGACTCGCCCGACCGGCAGTGGATCGTGCTCTGCTCCGAGGGCTACACGTCGTCGCTCGCGGCCGCGGCGCTCCAGGAGATCGGCCTGCACCGGGCGACGGACGTCGTCGGGGGCTTCCGTGCCTGGTCCGACGCCGGGCTGCCCACGGCGCCGGGATCCGACGAGCGCCCCGGCTACGCGCAACCCCGTCATGCCCGGCCCCGTCACGGACAGGGCCCTGGCCCGACACACGACGACTGAGCGATGATCCCGGTGTGGACACGCCGGAGACCTGGATCACCCCGCTCACGCCGCTCTCGTTCCTGCGCCGGTCGGCCGCGGTCTACCCGGACAAGGTCGCGATCGTCCACGGGACGGCGCGCCACACCTACGCCGACTTCGCCCGCGACGCGCAGCGCCTGGCGCGCGGCCTGCGCGCGAGCGGGGTCGCGCCCGGCGACCGCGTCGCGTGCCTGCTGCCGAACGTGCCGCCGATGCTCGTCGCGCACTTCGGCGTGCCGCTCGGCGGAGCGGTGCTCGTCGCGGTGAACACGCGCCTGTCCAGCGAGGAGGTGCGCTACATCCTCGACCACTCCGGGGCGAGCGTGCTCGTCGTCGACTCGGCCCTGCGCGCCACCGTCGACCCGATCGCGGACTCGCTGGAGACGGTCCGCGAGATCGTCACCCTCGTCGACCCGGAGGGTCCGGACGCGGGCGCCACGGTGGACGGCACGACCTGGGACGACCTGCTGGCGCGCGGCGACGACGGGGAGGACCTGGCCTGGGAGGTCGCCGACGAGCGCTCGACGATCAGCATCAACTACACCAGCGGCACCACCGGGCGGCCGAAGGGCGTCCAGTACCACCACCGCGGGGCGTACCTGAACTCGTTCGGCGAGATCGTGCACTCGTACCACGACCCGTCGAGCGTCTACCTCTGGACGCTGCCGATGTTCCACTGCAACGGCTGGTGCACCCCCTGGGCGATCACCGCGATCGGCGGGACCCACGTGTGCCTGCGCGAGGTCCGCGGCGACCGGATCTGGGCGCTCATCGGCGAGCACCGGGTCACGCACCTCAACGGCGCGCCGACGGTCGTCACCACGATCATGAACGCCGCCGAGGCCCGCACCCTGGACTACGCGCTCGTCGTCACCACCGCGGGCGCCCCGCCGAGCCCGACGACCATCCTCGAGATGGAGAAGATGGGCTTCCGGATCGTCCACGTCTACGGGCTGACCGAGACCTACGGCCCGTACTCGGTGTGCCAGTGGCAGGAGGACTGGCGCGGCCACGAGGCGAACGCGCGGGCGCGGCTGCAGGCCCGCCAGGGCGTCGGGATGCTGCAGGCCGAGCCGCTGCGGGTGGTCGAGACCATGAACGAGGACGTCCGTGACTGGGCGTCGGTCGAGCTCGTCGACGTGCCGGCCGACGCGACGACGATGGGCGAGATCGTCATGCGCGGCAACAACGTCATGTCGGGCTACTTCCGCGACGACGAGGCGACGGCCAAGGCCTTCGCCGGCGGCTGGTACCACTCGGGCGACCTCGGGGTCATGCACCCCGACGGCTACGTCGAGCTGCGCGACCGAGCCAAGGACGTCGTCATCTCCGGCGGCGAGAACATCTCGACCGTCGAGGTCGAGCAGGCCGTGCTCTCCCACCCCGCCGTGCTCGAGGCGGCCGTCGTCGGTGTCCCCGACGAGCGGTGGGGCGAGCGCCCCAAGGCGTTCGTGGTCCTGCGCCAGGGCCAGGACGCCGAGCCCGACGCCATCATCGAGCACGTCAAGGGCGAGATCGCGCGCTACAAGGCGCCCCGCGACGTCGAGATCGTCGAGGAGCTCCCGAAGACGTCCACCGGGAAGATCCAGAAGTTCGAGCTGCGTGCCAAGGAGTGGGGCGACGCCACGACGCGCATCCGCGGCTGAGACCCGCCGCCCGCCACGCATGGGAGGGGGCGGTGGCGGGAACCGCTGACGGACGACGGAGGATGTCCGTCGAGTGGCATCGAGGAGCGAGGGCGCGTGAGCGAGCAGTTCGTGGACCAGGCCGAGACCGTCGTCGACAACGACACGAGTGCCCTGGACGCCGAGCCGTCCGAGATCCTGGACGAGGACCGCCTGGACGCCGACCCGCTCGAGGACGGCATGGACGGCGCCGACGGCTACAGCCGCGACGTCCGGCTCGGCGGCACCCAGGAGTGGGAGACCGAGCCGGCCACCATCGACCGGCGCCTGCCCCAGGAGCAGCCCGAGGCCGGCGCCGACGAGGAGATCCCCGACCGTCCCCTCGCGGCGCAGCCGATCGACGAGCTGGACGAGTCGATCGACGACCCGGAGAACGCCGTCGACGGGGTCGGCGGTGGTGTCGTGCTCGACGCCACCGGCGCCGACGGGGCGACCGAGGGCGAGCTCCTGGCCGAGGACGCGCGCGAGATCGAGCTCGGCGTCTCGTCCGCCGCGGGCGCCGTCGAGGCCACCGGGCTGCCCGCCGACGACGCGATCGGCGAGGTCGCGGCCCTCGACAACGAGCCGGGCACCGCGGAGGAGCAGGCCATGCACGTGGAGCAGGAGAACTGAGCGCGCGGGGGGTCGCGCGCCCCGAGGTGCCGCGACGGGTGGTGCTGGCCGCGGGCGCCGTGGGGCTCGCGGTGCTGCTCGTGCTCGTCGGCGCCCTCATGGGCGGCTGGCGACCCTTCACCGCCGCGCCCGACGTGCTGACGTTCGGGCCCGGCGGCGACCTCGAGCAGTTCGTCCTGTTCGACGGGCAGTGCGCCCGCGGAGAGCTCGCGAGCGGCGGGGACTTCGGCGACGCGGCCGACGCCCAGTGCGGCACGCCCCACGACGTCGAGGTGGTGGCCTCACGCGCCCCGATCGACGAGGGGCGTCCCGTGGCCTACCCGGGCGAGGCCGCGCTCGCCGACTTCGGGCGGGCGTACTGCGCACTGTTCGCCGACTCCGAGCTGCTCGTGCCGACCTCCGGGGGCGTCGACCGCGCCGACCTGCGGATGACCGCAGTGATCCCCTCCGAGGCCGCGTTCGACGCGCCGCGCACGTCGGGGGCGTCGTCCTCCGGTGCGCGCCAGGTCAGCTGCGTCATCTCGCGTGCTGACGGTGAGCCACTGACCGATCGCTTCTCCGTGATCTGATCGGCCGATTCGGTCAGGTCCGTGTGAGCTATTGCCCCGTGTGGGTGTGATGGCGAACATGGGCGCCCATGAGCACCCCACCCGTGACGAGCCGCCGGACGCTGAAGCGTCGGGCCGTGTTCGCGAGCACGGTCGGCACGACCATCGAGTGGTACGACTTCTTCCTCTACAACACGGCGGCTGCCCTCGTCTTCGGGCCGCTGTTCTTCAACAACAACGCGGCCGGCGGGGTGCTGCTCGCCTTCTCCACGCAGTTCGTGGGGTTCGCGGCCCGACCGATCGGCGCCGCGATCTTCGGCCACTACGGCGACCGCATCGGGCGCAAGTACAGCCTCGTGGCCACGTTGCTGCTCATGGGCGGCGCGACGGTGCTCATCGGCTTCCTGCCGACCTACGAGACGATCGGCGTCGCGGCGCCGATCATCCTCACGTTGTTGCGGGTGCTGCAGGGCGTCGGGGTCGGCGGCGAGTGGGGTGGCTCTGTGCTCATGAGCATGGAGTGGGGCACCCGCAAGCAGCGCGGGCTGATGGCGGCGTGGCCGCAGGCGGGTGTGCCGATCGGGCTCGCGCTCGGGACGGCGGTCGTCTACTTCTTCTCCGGCCCGGAGTTCCTCGCCTGGGGCTGGCGCGTGCCGTTCATCGCCAGCATCGTGCTCATCGGGATCGGGCTCTGGGTGCGACTGACCGTGCTCGAGTCGCCGGCGTTCGCGCAGATCAAGACGTCGGGCAAGGTCGCGAAGCTGCCGCTGGCCGAGACGCTGAGGACGCAGTGGCGCGACGTGCTCAAGGCGATGTTCGTGCGCACGGCCGAGCAGGCGCCGTTCTACATCTTCACCTCGTTCGTGCTGGCCTACGGCACGCAGGAGCTGGACCTCGCACGCAGCGACCTGCTGCTCTACCTCATCATCGCGGCCAGTATCGGCATCGTGAGCGTGCCGTTCTTCGGCTGGCTCTCCGACGTCCTCGGCAGACGTCTGGTGTACGGCGTCGGCGTCGTGCTCACCGGGCTCTACGCGTTCCCGTACTTCGCCCTGCTCAACACGAAGACGGGGAGCCTGATCCTGCTCGGGATCATCCTCGGTCTGATCTTCCACGACATGATGTACGGCCCGCAGGCGGCGCTGATCTCGGAGAGCTTCGGCACCGGCATCCGCTACACCGGCGCCGGCCTGGGCTACCAGCTCGCCTCGATCACCGCGGGCGGACCGGCGCCGCTCATCGCGACCGCGATCCTCGCGGGCACCGGGACGACGACGTGGATCTCGATCTACATCATCATCTGCGCGGCGATCTCCATGGGGGCGCTGCTGATGATGCACCCGCGGCCGCCGGAGGCCGACGAGGCGGACTTCGCCTCCGAGGACCACGCGGGCGAGGACGCCATCGCGGACGCCGCGCGCTCGGAGCGCACGGCCACGTGAGGTCCCCGGCCCCGGGATGACGGACCGGGGATGATGGGGCGGATGCCGATCCGCCCGCTGACCCCCGACGCCCTCACCGACGAGCTGGTCGCGGCGATCGAGCGCGCCGGGCCCGGCCGGGTCCGGGTGCTCGTCGACGGTGCCCCGCCGGCCCGGACGGAGGTGCTGGCCGACGCTCTCGTCGACCCGCTGCGGGTGCGTTCCCGGCCTGTCGTGCGCGTGTCGGCCTGGGACTTCCTGCGCCCCGCCTCGGTGCGTCTCGAGCGCGGGCGCACCGATCCGGACTCGTTCTACGACGACTGGCTCGACGCCGGTGGGCTGGTCCGCGAGGTCCTCGCACCGTTGGGTCCCGGCGGGAGCGGGTGGGTGCTGCCGCGTCTGTGGGACGTCGACGTCGACCGCGCGGCGCGCGCCGACCGCGTCGCCGTGGCGGAGTCGGGCGTCGTGGTGGTCGACGGCCCGCTGCTGCTCGGCCGCGGCCTGCCGGCGGAGCTGGCGGTCCACCTCGCGCTCTCGGCCACCGTGCTCGAGCGCCGCACCCCGGCCGACGAGGCCTGGACCCTGCCGGCCTACGCCCGCTACGACGACGAGGTCGACCCCCTCGCCGTCGCCGACCTCGTCGTCCGCGCCGACCACCCCGACCGCCCGGCCCTGCAGAGCTGAGCGCCTGCGCCGTGCCGGCCCGGGGGCCACGCTGACGTTCATCGTCAGGAGAGCCCTCACGATCACCCGGCGGCACGTCGCGCGTGCCAGCCCTGCGTCCACGCTGGCACTCGACGCCGGAACAGCCACATCCTCGCCGGCGCCGGGCGGCCAGGACGGCCAGCGCGCGTCGTCGACGAGAGGTACGAGTCCCGATCACGGTCCGCCGGACACGGTTCCGCGGGCCTCGCGGAATTGCGCCCAGACCTCGGGACGCAGCCGGCCCCGATCCGGCACCTCGATCCCGGCGCCTCGGGCCCAGGCCCGGACCTCGGCGGTCGAGGGCCCGGGGGCCATGGGCACCGTCAGCTCGGTGGTGGCGCCCGGCACTCTCGCCCCGACGGCGTGCTCGTCAAGCGCCCACGCGAGGGCGGCGGCCAGGTAGCGGAAGGTCCATTCCTCGGCCAGCGGCCTCGTCTCGGCGAAGACGATCGGGACGTCCGGCCACCGGACCTGCAGCTCGGCCAGCGAGTCGGCCACCTGGGCCGGGCGCACGCGCCGTTGGGCGAACACCTGGGACCAGCGGTCCTCGACCACGACCGCCGCGCGGGGGAGCGCCGAGAGCTCGCCCAGCGCGAAGCGCAGGCGCCCGTTCGCGACGCTCGAGATCAGGTCGGGCAGTGACTTGCGCTCGACGGAGGCCACGAGTGTGTCCCCGAGGACGACGCCGTAGTCGCCGGCCGGGAGGGCACGCCGCACGGTGCGGGTCTGCTGGGACGCGAACCGGTAGGGGTAGCGCTCGTGGGCGTCGACGACGATCTCGATCTCGTCGGCGCCGGTCCCGTCGAGAGCGGCTGGTCGGGCGCTCGGCGTCCGGACCTGGGGACGGGCTTGCTTCCGGGTCCTGGGCGACTGCCAGAAGACCATGTCCCGCCCGCGGCCCCGGGTGTAGACGATCTGGGACCGGTTCTCCCGGGCGCGGTCGAGCACGACGTCCACGGCGGCGCCGCGTCGGGCGCACGACCGCAGGGCGACGCGTTCGACGATCTCGAGGTCGTCTCCGGCGGGCCACTCGTCGAGGTCGGCGGGATGGCAGTACAGCGCCGTGGTCCGCGGCCAGGTGCCGGACGTCCGGAACAGCAGACCGTCGCCCAGCGGTATCCACAGCAGGAAGCCCAGCGACGATCCCGGATCGGGATTGCGGGCGACGACGAGCTCCGCCACGACCGGAACCCTAGCGGGGACCGGGCGTCGATCAGCGGACCGAGCAGCCCGGGTTCAGCGTCCCCTCCGGGTCCAGCGCGGCCCGCACGCGCCGCAGGACGTCCAGGGCGCCGGGGTCGCCGAGCTCGGCGAGGTGGTGGGCCTTCGCGCGCCCGACCCCGTGCTCGCCCGACACCGCGCCGCCCAGCGCGATCCCGGCGGCGAACACCCCGTGCAGCGTGGCCGCCAGCTGCTCCGGGTCGGGCTGGAAGACCGCGAGGTGCACGTTCCCGTCCCCGGCGTGTCCGCAGCCCAGCACCCGCGAGCCGTGGGCGTCGCCGACGGCGCGGGCCCGCCCGAGGAACGCCGCCATCGCCGAGCGCGGCACGACGAGGTCGACGATCTCGTCGGCGCCGGCCGCCTTGACCGCCCAGAACGCCTTCTCCCGCGCCTCGACCAGCCGTCGCGCCGACCCCGCGGGCAGGTCGAAAACCTCCGCGGCGCCGAGCGCCGACAGGGTGTCGGCGAGCTCCTCGGCGTCCTCGTCGACCCGTTCCACGCGGCGCCCCGCGAGCTCGACGAGCAGGTGGTCGGCGTCCACGAGGTCCTCGGGCAGGCCGAGGGTCAGGTCGGCGGCGGCGCAGACCGCGCGCATGGTCGGGCCGTCGAGGTACTCGCACACCGACGGCGCGAGCCCCGCGCCGACGATGCGCCCGACCGCGGCGGTGACGGCGTCGGCCCCACCGGTGAACGGCGCCAGCACCGTGCGCCGGGCGGGCAGGTGCGGATGCAGGCGCACGATCACCTCGGTGACCAGCGCGAGCGTGCCCTCCGAGCCGATGAGCAGCTGGGTGAGGTCGTACCCCGAGGAAATCTTCGCGAGCCGCCCGCCGGTGCGCACCACGGTCCCATCGGCGAGCACCGCCTCGAGACCGAGCACGTGGGCGCGGGTGACGCCGTAGCGCACCGCGCGCATCCCGCCGGCGTTGGTGGCGACGGTGCCGCCGAGCGACGCCGACTGCTCACCGGGGTGCACCGGGTAGGTCAGCCCGTGCTCGCCCGCCGCGGCGTCGAGGACGTCGAGCGCCACCCCGGGCTGCACCACGGCGACGGCGTCGACGGGGTCGATCTCGAGGATCCGGTCCATGCGGGCGAACGACAGGAGCACCGCGCCGTCGTCGGGGGTCGCGGCGCCCGAGAGGCCGGTGCCTGCGCCCCGCGCGGTCACCGAGATGCCCGCGGCCCGGGCCGCGTTCACCACGGCGACGACCTCCTCCCGGTCGGCGGGCCACACGACGTACGCGGGTTTACCGGCCGGGACCCCGAGCGCCTCGTCGGCGCACAGGTCGGCCACCGACGGGTCGTCGCCCGCGATCACGTGCTCGGCGCCGACGGCGTCGGCGAGCGCCTGGAACATCCCCGAGTCCTAGCACGATCCGCTACGCTCCGAACCGGTTGCGAAATGCAATCAGGACGAGGAGGCGTCGTATGGGCCGCTTGATGTACTCGATGATGACGACGCTCGACGGCTACACCGCCGACGCCGACGGCGACTTCGGCTGGGGCATCGAGCAGGACATGGAGCTGCACCGCTACTTCGAGGAGCTGATGCGGCCCGTCCGCACCTTCCTCTACGGCCGCCGGATGTACGAGACGATGGTCTTCTGGGAGACCGCCCACGAGCTGCCCGACGAGCCGCCGGAGATGGCCGAGTTCGCCCGGACCTGGCAGGCGGCCGACAAGATCGTCTTCTCGCGGACGCTGGAGACCGTGTCCAGCGCCCGGACCACGATCGCCCGCGACCTCGACCCCGAGGCGATCCGGGAGCTCAAGCAGGGCGGCGACCTCACCGTCGACGGCCCCGGCCTCGCCGCCGCGGCGCTCGCGGCCGGGCTCGTCGACGAGATCGGGCCGATCGTCGTCCCCGTCGTGGTCGGCGGCGGGACGCGCTTCCTCCCCGACGGCGTGCGCCTCGACCTCGAGCTCGTCGAGGAGCGGCGCTTCGACAGCGGGGCGGTCCACCTGCGCTACCGGACTCGTTAACGTCTCCGGCCATGGTGGTCCGCGACGCCCCGGTCGTCTCGCACGTCGAGCACTCCGAGCACGCCCGGCGGCCGCGGCGCGTCGAGGTGGTCGAGGTGCTCGACGTGACCCCGCGGATGCGCCGCGTGCGCCTCGCCGGCGACCTGCACGACCTGCCGGTGACGGGCCCGACCGACCACGCCAAGCTCTTCTTCCCGCCGGCGCCGGGAGAGGAGCCGCCGGAGCCGCAGCTGACCGCCCGCGGTCTCGCCGCCCCGCCCGCGGGCACGTCCCGGCCCTACCGGGAGTACACGCTGCGCCGTCACGACCCCCCCGCAGGCACCGTCGACGTCGACTTCGTGCGCCACGGCGGCGGGCTCGCCGGGACGTGGGCCGAGGACCCGCGCGGGGCCCTGTGGCTCTACGGGCCCCGCTCGAGCGCGTCGGTCGCGGCGCGGGACTGGTACCTGCTCGGGGGTGACGAGACGGCCCTGCCCGCGCTCGCCCGCTGGCTCGACCAGCTGCCCCCGGTGCCGATCACCGTGGCCGTCGACGTCGCCGACGTCGCCGAGGAGGCCTACCTCCCCGACGTCCCGTCCCACGTCACCGTGCACTGGCGCCACCGCGACGGCGCCCCGGCGGGCACCACCGGCCTGCTCGACGACGTCGTCGCGGGCTTCACGCCCCCGCCCGGCGAGGGCTTCGCGTGGATGGGTGCCGAGGCGGGCGAGCTGCGCCCGGTCCGCCGGCGCCTGCGCGCGTTCCTGCCGACCGCGGCGGTCGACCTCGACGGCTACTGGCGCCGCGGCGTGGCGGGCACGGGGCTGGGCTGACCGGCCCACGTGCGTGACGTTCACGGCTGTCGCCGTGAACGTCACTCACGGACGCGACCGATCCAGAGCAGGCCGAGGATCGGAAGGATCACGGGGACGAAGCCGTAGCCGACGCCGAAGTCCGACCAGACCGTCGGGTCGGGGAAGTCCTCGGGCCGCAGCAGGGACAGCGTGCCGATCCCGAGGACGCCGACGAGCTCGATCACCACCGCGACGAGCGCGACCCGCCGTGCGCCGCGGGCCAGCGCCACCGCCGCGACGAGGTAGACGGCCGCCGCGAAGGCCGAGAGCAGGTACGCCTCCGGCGCGCGCTCGAACTGCACCGCGATCTGGTAGATCGCCCGAGCACCCGCCGAGATCGCGAACACCACGTAGACCACGAGCAGCACCCGGCCGGGACCGGCCGACAGGGATCGGGTCTCAGGCACCGGTCACCGTCCAGACCTGCCCCGTGCGCAGCGACAGCACCGCGAGCGTGACGCCCGCGACCGCGAGCACCACCGAGCCGTAGCGGGTGCGCTCGCCGTGGGCCAGCGCCGCGCCGATGGGCAGCACGACCAGCGTCGCGATCAGGTAGCCGACGATCTCGATGACGGCGCCTGCCGAGCGCCCGCCCAGCACGACGAGCCCGACCACGAGCACGAGCGCCTGCACGAGCGCGACGGCCTCGAGCGCCACGAGACCGAGGCGGTGCGCCTTGGTCGGGGCCTGGCCGACGACCGCGGACACCGCGCACCACAGCGCCCACGCCAGCGCGAGGGCGAGCACCGCGAAGGTGAGGCCGACGATCATGCCCGGCAGCCTACGAGCCGGTCATCCGGTGCTCAGCCCGTGACCCCGACCTCGGCGAGGAACGCGGCCATCGCGTCGACGCTGCGGAACCGCTCGATGTCGAAGTCGTCGAGCGGCAACCGACACCCGAAGGTGTCCTCGATCCCGACGATCAGCGTCACGAGCGCCAGCGAGTCGATCAGGCCGTCGGCGACGAGATCGGTGTCGGACGAGGGCACCTCGACCCCGAGACGGTCACGCACCAGGTCGATCAGCTGGTCGTTCACCGCTCCGGTGCTGGCGTCCGGCATGGTCAACGTCCTCCTGTCGCGGCGCCCGCGGGGGTGAAGCGCTCCCGCAGTGCCGGGCGGTCGATCTTCCCGTTCACGTTGTGGGGCAGGTCGTCGAGCTCGGCCCACCGCGCGGGCACCATGTAGCGCGGCACGAGCTCGGCGACGGCGCTGCGCAGCTCGGTGGGCGGGAGCTCGTGGCCCTCCGCCACCGAGTAGGCGCAGCAGATCGTCGTGCCCTCGAAGCCACCGGTGTCGACGCCCACCACGGCGCACTCCCGGATGCCGGCGACGGTGGCCAGCGCGGCCTCGATCTCGCCGAGCTCGATGCGGTAGCCGCGGCTCTTGATCTGCGAGTCGGCGCGCCCGAGGAAGTGCACGACACCGTCGACGTCGGCGCGCGCCAGGTCGCCGGTGCGGTAGAGCCGCTCGCCCGCGACGGGGTCGGCGCGGAAGGCGGCCGCCGTTTTCTCCGGGTCGCGCCAGTACCCGGGCGAGAGTCCGGCGCCGCCGATCCAGAGCTCGCCCATCTCCCCGGCGGGCACCGGAGCCATCGCCTCGTCGAGGACGTGCAGCTCCTCGCCGTCGCACGCCCGCCCGATCGGCACCGGGAGGGTCTCGTCGGCGGGGACCTCGGGCACGTCGAAGTAGCTCGACGCGATCGTCGCCTCGGTGGGGCCGTAGAGGTTGGTGAACCGGACGTGGGGCAGCCGGCGCATCCAGTGCGCGAGCACCGGCGTCGGCAGCACCTCGCCGCACCACAGGAGCCGCTCGAGGGCGGGGAAGTCGTCCTGGGCGACGGCGTCGAAGCGCGCGAGGTAGGTCAGCACGCTCGGCACCGAGAACCACTGGGTGAGCGCGCGGTCGCGGATGAAGGACGCCGTGCCGCGCGGGTCGATCCCCAGCGACGCGGGGACGAGGTGCAGCTCGGCACCCGCGGCGAGCGTCGCGTAGATGTCGAACGTCGACAGGTCGAAGTGCAGCGGCGGGTGCCCCGAGATCCGGTCGCCGGGCTTCGCACCGAAGTGGCGCAGCGCCCAGTCCACGAACGCGAGCACCGTGTCGTGGGTGATCATCACGCCCTTGGGCGCGCCGGTGGAGCCGGACGTGAAGAGCAGGTGGGCGAGGTCGGCGGGCGCGGCGGCGGGGGCGTCCGCGGGCGCCGCGAGCAGGTCGGCGCGCGTGAAGGCGGCCGGGGCGTCGTCGATCGCGCCGACCACCGGCGGCGGACCGGGAAGCTCGGCGAGCACCTCGTCGAGCAGGGCACGCGACCCGGCGTCGACCAGCACCACCTCGGGCTCCGCGGCGCCGACGATCCGCGCCACCCGCGAGGCCGGCCCGGCCGGGTCGACCGGCACGTAGGCGCCGCCCGCGCGCAGCGTCCCGATCAGCGCCGCGACCGTCCACGGCGCCTTCTCCGCGAGCACGCACACCCGCGCGCCCGGCGTCAGGCCGTGCGCGAGCAGCACGTGCGCGACCCGGTTCACCGCGGCGTCGAGCTCGGCGTAGGTCAGGGTCTCGTCGGCGCCCACGAGCGCGGGCCGGTCGGCGTGCCGGTCGGCGGACGCGGCGAGCAGGTCCTGGAGGTGGCGGGTCATGCGCGGACCGCCGCTCCGGCGCGGACGAACACCTCGCCCGCGTGGCCGAGGTCCTCGGCCGCCGGCGGGATGTCCAGCACGAACACCTCCGTGCCCCGCTCGACGTAGCGCGCGACCTCGGCGGCGACGCGGTCGTGCGAGCCCACCAGGTACGGGCAGAACGACTGGTAGTTCTCGAACGGGCCGAGCCAGTAGGGCTCGGGCTCGGCGCCGAGGTCGGCCCGCGGCGTCGGAGCCGCTGCGTCCCGGGCCGCCGCGAGCTGGTGGTGCCAGTGCGAGTCCGAGACGCGCATGGCCATGGCGTGGGCGACCTGGCCCGCGCGGTCGGCCGGGAAGCGCTCGCGGGCGACGCGCCAGGCCTCGTCGGCGTCGTCGCGGGCGATGATGCCCATCCGCACGCCGCCGCCGGTGGGTGCGTCGGCGTCGGTGACGGAACCGGCGCCGAGCGGCTCGGGGTAGCGGATGGGCGTCGCGCCGATCGCCTCGGCCGCGGCCCGGCCGGCGGGGGAGGAGCCGGAGATCAGCACCTCGGGCATGAGCTCGGGCGGCAGCGCCGGGGCCAGGCGCAGGTTGTGCACCTGGTGCCACCGCCCGTCGACCGTCACCGTCTCCCCGCGCAGCAGGGCCGTGAGGATCTGCGTGTACTCGACGGTCCGGGCGTAGCGGTCGTCGTGCTCGGTCTGGTCGCCGAGCGCGACGAGGTCGTTCTTGAACCCGCCCGCGAGCATGTTCAGGTGCACCGAGCGGCCGTGCAGGTACGCCAGCGACGACACCATCGACGCCGCGGTGTACGGGTGCATGTACACCGGCTGGACCGCGACGAGCGGGGCGAGCCGCTGCGTCGCCGCGATCGCCGTCTGCGACACCAGCCACGGGTCGGCGATGCCGTTGTCGGTGTAGACCAGCATGCCCGCGCAGCCGGCGTCCTCGCTCCAGCGCGCGGTGGTGGCCACCGCGTCGAGGTAGTCGGCAGCAGGCACGTCCTTGGACTGCGGGCACGTCGAGTAGACCGTGAGTCCGGTCGGGGTCATGCGGCTTCCCTCTCACGCCAGAGCAGGTGGTGGCCCATCCACCACTCGCCGTCGAGCCGGGTCAGCAGCGTGTCGTCGGCGTCGAGCGCCGCGAGCACGCCGGTGTCGTCGGAGTCCACCAGCGCCCAGGCGCTCGACCGGATCAGGCAACGGCGCCGGCGCACCGCGTCGGCGAGCGACGGCTCGAGCCGTCCCGCCACCGCGGCCGCGCCGCGGGCGTCGGCCTCCGCGATCAGGTGGTCGAGCACCGGGCCGGGGTCGGGACCGGTCGCCGCGAGCTGCTGGACCTGGGCGATCCCGCCGGTGGGCACGAAGGCCACGTACCAGCCGAGCACCCGGCCGTTGCGCCCCCGCACCAGGCGGCGCAGCACCTCGCCGCGGACCGGGACGACCGCGTCGAGCTCGGCGAACAGGCCGGTCAGGTACCGCTCGTCGTAGTCCGGGTGCAACCGCCAGTGCCGGGGCGCCGAGGACGTCTGCTCGACCAGGGCCTCGACGGTCAGGGGCTCGGCGGTGACGTCCGGGTCCTGAGGCGGGGCCGGGCGGGCGCCGATGCGGGGGACCCGCCGGGCGAGCGCGTCCAGCCCGCCGCCGACGCTGCGCAGGGGACCGGGGACGGGCCGGCCGCGGTCGCCGAGCAGCGAGGCGACCGTCGACGTCGGTCGCAGCACGCGGTACCAGCCGAACGACGGCGCCGTGCGGACCCGGCCGCGCAGCGTGCGCCAGATCTGGCGCATGTAGTCCGTGGCCCCGTCGGTGATCGTGAGGTCCTGCGGGCCCTGCATGTACGTGCGGGTCAGCAGCGCGCCGATGCCGGGGTTCGACGGCTCGGCGACGAGGTGACCGGAGCAGCCCACGCGCAGCGCCCGGCCGTCGAGCCGGACCCGCCGCGGGTACGAGCCGAGGAAACCGATGATCGCGCCGTCGCCGCCCTCGGCGACCAGCGGCGGGATGTCCGGGTCAGCCCACACGGCGTCCAGGCACAGGCGCTCGAGGTAGCCGGCGAGCGGCGCCGGCGGCGTGGCCCCGCCCGACCGGGCGACGCGCTCGTAGAGCGACGCGACGGCGGGCAGGTCCTCGCGCGTCAGAGGTCGGATCGAGCTCATGCGACCCCGGTGGCCGTGCCCTCGACGACGTACCCCTCGATGTAGAGGCGGTCGAGGGCGATGCCGGCGAAGGTGTCGAGCGCGGTGCCGGGATCCATGATCAGGGGCTGGCCCTTGACGTTGAACGACGTGTTGACGACGACGCCGGCCCCGGTGCGGGCCTTGACCTCGCGCAGCAGCCGGGTGAAGCCGGGGGCGAGGTCGTCGCGCACCGTCTGGATCCGCGCCGAGTCGTCCGCGTGCACGATGCCCTCGACCACGGTGCGGGCCTCGGGCCGCACCTGCGCGGTGCAGAGCATGTAGCGGTCGGGCTCGAAGCCGCGGGTGACGAAGAGCCGGTCGACGTCCTCGTCGAGCACCGCAGGGGCGAACGGACGGAACGCCTCGCGGAACTTCACCGCCCCGTTGATCCGCTCCTTGATCCGGTCGCCGTCGGGCCGGGCGAGGATCGAGCGGTTGCCCAGCGCGCGGGGCCCGAACTCCATGCGCCCGGAGAACCAGGCGACGATCCGGTCGGCCGCGATGTCCGCGGCGGCCGCGGCGAAGTACTCCGCGGTCTCGCCGACGTGGGTCCACCGCAGGTCGGGGCGCGCCTCGAGGGCCGCGCGCACCTCGTCGGGGTCGTAGCGCGGGCCCAGGTAGGGGTCGAACGCGCCGGTGACCGGGGCGAGCCCGCCGCCCTCGCCGCGGGCGACGTGCCAGGCCGCGCCGAGCGCGGTGCCGTCGTCGCCGGAGGCGGGCTGGACGAACATCGCGTCCACGCCCGGCAGCGCGGCGATCGACTGGTTGGACTTGCAGTTGAGGAAGGTTCCGCCGGCGAGGCAGAGGTTCCGCTCGCCGGTGCGCTCGAGCCACACGGAGGTCAGCTCGACGAGCAGCGTCGTCAGCCGGTCCTGCAGGGCGGCGGCGAAGTCGGCCTCGTCGCGGTGGATGCCGCCGTCCGGCGTCCGCGGGGTGAACGACGCCTCGGCCAGGAAGGCGCGGGCGTGGGGGTAGCCCTGCTCGGCGTCGGCGAGGCCGTTCGTGGGCCAGTCGATGGACACCGTGCCGCGGTCGGCGTCGACGCGGGCGAGCTTCTCGAACACCGGGCGGAAGCGCTCGGGGTCGCCGTACGGGGCGAGCCCCATGACCTTGTACTCGTCGTTGTTGAACTGGAAGCCGAGGAACCGGGTCGCGATCGAGTAGAGGATGCCCAGCGAGGACGCGATCGGCGTGGTGTGCAGGCGCTCGAGCGTCCCGTCGACGGCCCGGAACACCGAGAGCGACTCGGTCTCGCCCATGCCGTCGCTGACGATGCACAGCGCCCGGTCGAACCCGCTCGGCACCAGCGCGGACTCGGCGTGCGCCTCGTGGTGGCGCACGGAGCGGAAGCGCTCGGCCACGCGGGTCCAGCCCAGGCCGGTGAGCCCGTCGATGACGGTGGCGCTCGAGTACACCTCGTCGAACGGCGCGCCGGTGATCTCGAAAGTGCGGCGGTGGCGGTCGTAGTCGAAGCCGTGGGCGATCAGGTCGACGTCGTCCGGCGTGACCCGGGCCTCGCGCAGGCACCATGCGATCGCCTGCTCGGGCAGGCGTCCGGTGCCCTTCTCGCCGGTGAACCGCTCCTCGGACGCGGCGGCGACCAGACGCCCGTCGACGACGAGCGCCGCGGCGCTGTCGAGGCCCTGGACGATCCGCTCGTCGAGCGGCGAGAGGTCGGGGTGGGTGCGGCGCAGGTGCTCCTGCGCGTGCGGCAGGCCGGAGAGACCCAGGACGATCACGGAGCTTCCCCTCGGTCTTGCGGACACGACGTTGTGAGCGTTTCCACTATCGCGCGGGGGTCGGACCCCCGGTGCCCGGGGGGTGGCCCGTGGAACGGTCACGGGTCGCGCATCGTGACCGGACGGGACGGATCGGACGCACTCCGGGCGATGAGATCCCGCGCTCGGGGTGACGATCGACGCACGGCTCCCACGGTGCCCCGGCACCGGTCGGACGGGCGTGAGGCCGGGCGTGAGGCCGGGCGTGGGGCCGGGCGTGAGGTCGGTGCGGGACGGGCACACCTCCGGCCATGGCTCCCCGCGACGATCTCGCCGCGTCCCTGCGCTCGATGGACGGCGCCAGCTACGGCCGCTACAGGTCGCTGTCCGGGCGATGGTCCGTGGCGTCGCTCGACCTCGAGGTGCTGCGCGTCCAGGCCGACCCGTTCGCCCCGCCGAGCCGGGTGCGGATGACCGTGCACGACGCCGGCCTGCCCGCGGACCTGTGGTCGACCGCCGACCGTCGCCGCGCCCTCGCGTCGTTCCTGCTCCGTGGCCTGCGCCGGTCGCTGCGGGGCACACCGGTGAACGTCGACGCGGGGGGCCCCGAGGTCCTCGAGCGCAGCGCGGGCACGGTCCGCGACGACGGCGTCGTGGTCCTCGAGGTCGGCGTCCCGTTCCCCGGGCCGAAGCGCCGGATCCTCGGGCGCGAGGCGGCGACGCTGCTGGGGGAGACCCTCCCGACCGCGGTGCGGGAGGCTGTCCACTCCGCCGACCACGCGGCGGCGCGGGCGTTCGTCGAGACGGTCGAGGACGCCGTGGCGCTACGGGCGGCGCTCGCCGACCGCGGGCTCGTCGGGTTCGTCGCGGACGGGGCCGTGCTGCCGCGGCGCAGCGGCGTCGACGACCGGCCGCTCGACGGGGCGACGCCGTTCGCAGGGCCGGACGAGCGGTCGGTGACGCTCGAGGCGCCGAACGCCGGGCCGGTGCGCGGGATGGGGGTGCCCGAGGGCGTCACGCTGATCGTCGGCGGCGGTTACCACGGCAAGTCGACGCTGCTGCGCGCGCTGGAGGCCGGCGTCTACGACCACGTGCCCGGCGACGGCCGCGAGCAGGTGGTCACCCGGCCGGACGCGGTGAAGCTGCGCGCCGAGGACGGGCGCGCGGTGACCCACGACGACGTGTCCGCGTTCGTCGCGCACCTGCCGTCCGGCGAACCGACCGACGACTTCTCGACGACCAACGCCTCGGGCTCGACGAGCCAGGCCGCGTCGACCGTCGAGGCGGTGGAGGCGGGCGCCGACGTCCTGCTCATCGACGAGGACACGTCGGCGACCAACATGATGATCCGCGACGCGCGGATGCAGCAGCTGATCGCGACCGAGCCGCTGGTGCCGTTCGTCGAGCGGGTCCGCCCCCTGCACGCCGAGCACGGGGTGTCGACGGTGCTGGTGATGGGCGGGTCCGGCGACTACCTCGGCGTCGCCGACACGGTGATCATGATGGACGCCTACCGGGCGTCCGACGTCACCGCGCGGGCCCACGAGATCGCCGCCTCCGGGCCGTCGCGCACGGTGGAGCACACCGGTTTCCCGGCGGTGACACCGCGCGTCGTCGACCCGGCGTCGCTGGACCCGACGGCGAAGGGCAAGCGGCGGGTGACCGCGCGGGGTCGGGACCGGCTGAGCTTCGGCGAGGACGACGTCGACCTCTCGGCGGTGGAGCAGATCGCCGACCGCTCGCAGGTCGCCGGCATCGGGCGCGCGCTCGCGCTGCTCGGAGACGGCGTGCTCGACGGGACGATCACCCTGGCCGAGGGCCTGGATCTGCTCGACGCCGAGCTCGAGCGCCGCGGGACCGAGGCGCTGCTCGACGGCCGGTCCGAGGACGTCGCCCGCCCCCGCCGCCACGAGGTCGCCGCCGCCCTCAACCGCCTCCGCTCCCTGCGCCTCCGTCCGTGAGCACTTTCCGCCCTCGGAGGGGCGGAAAGTGCTCACATGGGTCAGGGGACGATCTGCACCCGGTCGTAGACGTTGAGGCCGTTGAAGAAGGCCTGGGCGTCGGGGTCGGCCATGCGCACGCAGCCCGCGGACTGGCGGGCGGGGTCGCCGCCGTGGAACGCGCGGCCGTTGTTGTCGAAGAACACCGACCACGGCATGCGCGCGTTGTCGTACTCCTTGGAGAGGTGGACCTCTTCCTTGCGCTGCACGGCGAACATGCCGACCGGGGTCTCGCTGCCCGGAGCGCCGTGGTTCATCCGCACCGGGCCGCGCAGGATCGTCCCCTTGCCGTCGGAGAGCCACGCCTCGTTGGTGGACAGGCGGGCGCAGGCCTTGACGTTGTCCTCGCACGGCATGGGCGCGACCGGCACCGCCATCGCGACCGCCCCGACGCCGCCGATGCCGGCGAGGGCGGTCAGTCCGAGCCCCAGGGCCGCCGCGCGCCTGCCGATCCGACGCCCGACCCGATGGGCGCCCTCACGCGCCTCGGCCCGGACGTCCCTCCACGTGTGCCGACCCACCCTGCTCCTCTCGACGGGGCACCGCTGCGCGGCGCCTCCCTCTCAACGGCACCGGGGTCGACACGGACGAGTGGTCTGTCCGGGTGGTCCCTCGCGGTGACCGTCCCGTCGCTCTCCGTGCCGATCTCGGCTGCCGGGCGGGGACTCTCTCATCCTCGACGGCGTCCGCCGGGACCCCCCGCCCCGCGTGTGGCGCTTGCCCGATGTGCCCCTGAGCAGGAAAGTGACGCCGTGGCCGCAACGGGATCCCGCGGGCGCGGGTCCGACAGCACGGGCGAGGAGCGCGACGGCGTCGCGCTCACGAACCTCGACCAGGAGCTGTTCACCGGGGCGGGAGTGACGAAGCGCGAGCTCGTCGACTACCTCGACGCGATGGCGCCACGGCTTCTGCCCGCGCTCGCCGGACGGCCGCTGTCCGTGGTGCGGGCGCTGCGCGGGCAGAAGCCGTTCATGCAGAAGAACGTGCCCAAGTACACGCCGGACTTCGTGCGCACGGTGTCGTTCTGGGCCGAGTCGTCGCACCGCGAGGTGGCCTACGCCCTGTGCGACGACCGTCCGACGCTGCTGTGGTTCGCCAACCAGCGCGCCATCGAGTACCACCCCACGCTCACCCGCGCGGACGCGATGGGCATGCCCGAGCACCTCGTCCTCGACCTCGACCCGCCCGAGGACGCCGGGTTCGACGCGGTCGTGGCCGCCGCGCACCTCGTGCGCCGGGCGCTCGACGACGTGGGGCTCGCCGGCGTCGTGAAGACCACGGGGTCGAAGGGCGTGCACATCCTCGTGCCGCTGGCGCCCGGGCCGACCCACGAGGACGTCGCGGGCGCCACCCGCGCGCTCGCGGTGCGCACCGAGCGCCTCGACCCGACCGTCGCGACCACGGCGTTCATCCGCGCCGACCGCGACGGCAAGGTGTTCGTCGACCCCACCCGCGCCGGCGGCTCGACGATCGCCGCCGTGTACAGCCCGCGCGTGCGCCCGGGCCTGCCGGTGTCGTTCCCGGTGACCTGGGACGAGCTCGACACCGTGGTGCCCTCGGAGATCACCGTCCGCACGGCGCCCGACCGCCCCGATCCGTGGTCCGACGCGACGTCCCGCCCCGCGGCCCAGGCGCTGCCCGAGGAGCTCGTCGCCGAGGGCCGCACCATCCCCGTCGCCCGCGTCCAGGCCATGCACGAGGGCAAGCGCCGCAAGCGCGCCGCGGAGAAGACCGACGAGGGTTAGAGGACGCCGGCGATCACCGTGGCGTCGCGGTCGTCGTCGTGGTGCACGACGGCGTCGAACCCCGCCGCGACGAGCGCCTCGCGGGCCGCGTCGGCCTGGTGCTCGGCGCACTCGACGAGCAGATGACCGCCCGGTCGCAACCACGCCGGCGCCCGGTGAGCGAGCCGGCGCACCACGTCGATCCCGTCGCCGCCGCCGTCGAGGGCGGCGCGGGGCTCGTGGTCGCGGGCCTCGGGTGGCATGTCCGCGAGCGCGTCGGTGGGCACGTACGGGGTGCTCGCGACGATCACGTCGACCCGCCCGGCGAGCGCGACCGGCAGGGCGTCCAGGAGATCACCGACGTGCACGCCCGCGGCCCCGGGCAGGTTCTCCCGCGCGCAGGCCACGGCCGACGGGTCGAGGTCGGTGGCGTGCAGCACGAGCGACGGCCGCGCCGCCAGCAGCGCCGCCCCGATCGCCCCGCTGCCGCAGCAGGCGTCGACGACGACCTCGCCGGGCACCGCCAGCGCCCGCGCCACGAGGAACTCGCTGCGGCGCCGCGGCACGAACACCCCGGGCGCGACGCGCACCCGCAGCGCCGCGAACTCCGCCCATCCGAGCACCTGCTCGAGCGGCTCGCCGGCGACCCGGCGGGCCACCAGCGCGTCGAGGTCGCCCGGGGCCGCGCGCAACAACGCGGCCTCCTCCTCCGCGAACACGCACCCGGCCGCCCGCAGGCGGTCGACCACCGTGCTCACAGACCCAGGATCCCGCGGGTCTCGGCAATGGTCGCCGGCCGGTGCCCGAGGTCGGCGAGCAGGGCGACGGCACCGTCGACGAGCTCGGTGTTCGTCGGCGTCGTCGTCCCCGCGAAGTCCTCCAGCCCGACCCGCACGTGCCCGCCCCGGCGCACCGCGGTCTCGGCGAGCCCGCAGGCGACGACGTCGCCGCCCAGCACGGCCACCGACCACGGCAGCCCCGACGGCTCGAGCATCTCGAGGTAGGCCTCCAGCGCCGTGGTCGTCGGCGGCAGCCCGAACTCCAGCGCGCCCCCGAAGTACAGCTTCACGATCGCGCCGCGCGGCACGCGCCCGTGGCGGTGCCACGTGAGCGCCACCCGCAGGAAGCTCGGGTCGAAGATCGAGATCGACGGCCCGGTCCCGTGCGCCGCGCAGCGGGCGAACATGTGCTCGGTGTCGGCCAGGCTGTTCTGGTACGGGCCCGGCGCGGCGGCCTCGGCCACGACCCCGTCGCTGGTCAGGCCCAGGTTCACCGACCCGGGGTCGACCAGCGAGAGCCCGCCCATCCCGCGGCGGGCGAGCTCCTCGTGGTGCGCCCAGCGCCGCTCGATCGGGATGCCGCGCGCCCCGGCGGCCATCGTCGCGTAGAGCAGCAGGTCGGGGTACTGGGCGAGCACCGGCGTCCACGCCTCGACGTAGGGCTCGACCGGGTGCACGCCGTCGGCGACGAACATCGCCTCGTGGTGGTCGTGCGCGATGCTCGCCCCGCGGGCCACGCACGCGAGCATCTCGTCGGCGACCTCGGCGGGGGTCAGCGGCACGTGCGGGTTGACCGAGCGGGGCGTCGCCCCGTTGACGGCGACCTCGAGGATCACGGGAGACGTCACGCCGCAGAAGGATCGTCGCCACGCGGCGCGGAGTCGAGCATCATGGCCGCCCGTGGATCCCCTGACCGCCGACGAGCTCGCGCGCGCCCGTGCCCTCGCGACCTCCTCGCTGTGCGATGCCGACAAGACCCTCGCCCTGCCCGACCCCGCGATCCGGGCGATGGTGCCCGACGTGCGGATGGCCGGGCCCGCGGTCACCGTCGTGGCCCCCGACGACCACCTGCCGGTGCTCGTCGCGGCGGGCGAGGCGGCGCCGGGCTCGGTGCTGGTCGTCGCCAACCCCCGCGGCTCCCGGGCGATCGCGGGCGAGCTCGTCGCCGCCGAGGCGCGCCGCCGGGGCCTGGCCGGGATCGTCATCGACGGCCACTGCCGCGACGTCGCCGGGCTGCGGGCGCTCGGGCTGCCGGTGTTCGCCCGCGGGTCGACGCCGGCGTCGGGCACCGCGCGCGACCCGCGCGGGTTCGACGAGGGCACGGTCGCCGTCGGCGGGGTCGCCGTGCGGCCGGGCGACGTCGTGCTGGGTGACGACGACGGGCTCGCCGTCGCCACCCCCGACCAGGTACGCGCCGCGCTGGCCGGCGCCGAGGCGATCGAGCGCGCCGAGGCCGCGGTGCTCGCCGGGCTCGGGCAGGGGCGCTCGCTGGCCGACCAGACCACGATCGCCGAGCACCGTGCGGCGCGCGCCGCCGGACGCGAGTCGAGCCTCGGGTTCACCGTCTGATGGCCGTCCTCCTCGTCACCGGCGGCAGTCGCGGCATCGGTGCCGCGGTGGTCGCGCGGGCCGCGGCCGCCGGGTGGGCGGTGTGCCTGACCTATCGCGGGGAGGCCGAGGCCGCGCAGGAGGTGGTCACCGCAGCCCGCGAGCACGGCGTCGACGCGAAGGCCGTCCGGGCCGACGTCGCGGTCGAGGCCGACGTCGAGGCCGCGTTCGCCGCCGCGGACGCGATGGGCCCGCTCGCCGGCGTCGTGGTCAACGCCGGGGTGGTGGCCCCGAAGGCGCGGGTCGACGCGATGTCCGCCGAGCGCGTCAGCGGGATGCTCGCGGTCAACGTCGTCGGCGCGGTCGTCACCTGCCGCGAGGCCGTGCGACGGCTCTCCACCGGACACGGAGGCCCGGGCGGGTCGATCGTGCTCGTGTCCTCGGCCGCGGCCCGGCTGGGCTCGCCGGGGGAGTACGTCGACTACGCCGCCTCGAAGGCCGCCGTCGACACCCTGGGCGCCGGGCTGGCCAAGGAGGTCGCGGGCGAGGGCGTGCGCGTCAACGTCGTGCGCCCCGGGATCATCGACACGGAGCTCCATGCGTCCGGCGGGCAGCCCGACCGCGTGGAGCGTCTCGGTCCCTCGGCGCCCGTGGGGCGCGCCGGCACGGCCGACGAGGTCGCCGCCGCCGTGACGTGGCTGCTCTCCGACGAGGCGTCCTACTGCACCGGCAGCGTCCTCGACGTCGCGGGCGGTCGGTAGGAACCGGACATGATCGGGGCGGTGGCGCGCACCGTCGGGCCCGCGGAGCAGAATCGCGCGGGTGACGAGGAACGAGGCGTCACTCGACGTGCCGGGCCCGCGGCCCGCGCGTGGGGCCTGGCGCAGCTACGTGGCACTCGGGGACAGCTTCACCGAGGGCGTCGGCGACCCCGATCCCGCGACGGGGGTCGAGCGCGGCTGGGCCGACCGCGTGGCCGCCGCCCTGGCCCGCGGACGGCCGGACGTCGGGTACGCCAACCTCGCGATCCGGGGGCTCCTGCTCGACCGGGTCGTCGCCACCCAGGTCCCGGCTGCCGTGCGCCTGGCTCCCGAGCTCGTGAGCATCTGCGCGGCCGGCAACGACCTGCTGCGCCCGTCGGCCGACCCGGACGCCCTCGCCGAGCGGCTCGAGGGCGCCGTCGCGACGCTGCGCGCGACAGGTGCCGACGTGCTCGTGTTCACGGGGTTCAACACCCGCGAGAGCCCGCTGCTCAACCTCATCGCCCGGCGGCTCGCCGCGATGAACCAGCACATCCGCGACATCGCCGCGCGGCAGGACGCCTACCTCGTCGACCTGTGGGCGATGGCGCCGCTGGCCGATGCCCGGGCCCGCACCGACGACCGCCTGCACCTCAATGCGGCCGGTCACGCGAAGGTCGCGGCCCGGGTCTGCGAGGTCCTCGGCCTCCCGCCGGAGCAGGACTGGCGCGAGCCCTGGCCGCCCGAGGCACCCACCACGTGGACCGCGCGCCGCACCGAGGACGCCCGCTGGGCCCGCGAGCACCTGTGGCCGTGGCTGCAGCGGCGCGCGCAGGGCCGTAGCACGGGCGACCACCGCCCGCCGAAGCGCCCGCAGCTCGCTCCCCTGCCATGAGGATCCTCGCCGACGACCTCACCGGCCCCGAGATCGCCGCCCTGCTCGACGAGCACCTCGAGGAGATGCGCGCGGTGTCGCCGCCGGAGAGCACGCACGCCCTCGACCTCGAGGGTCTGCGGGCCCCGGACGTGACCTTCTGGACGGTCTGGGACGACACGCACGGCGCCTCGCTCCTGGGCTGCGGCGCCCTGCGCGAGCTCGACCCGTCCCACGGCGAGATCAAGTCGATGCGCACGGCGTCGGCGCACCGGGGTCGCGGGACCGCGACGCGGCTCGTCGAGCACGTCGTCGCCGAGGCGCGCCGTCGCGGGTACCGGCGGCTGAGCCTGGAGACCGGCGCGGAGGAGTACTTCGCCCCCGCCCGCCGGCTCTACGCGCGCCACGGCTTCGTGCCGTGCGCCCCGTTCGCCGACTACCCCGAGGACCACCACAGCGTGCACCTCACGCTGGTCCTCACGTAGTCCGCGTCGCCTCCGCGACGATTCCGGCGATCTCGGTGTCGACGTAGCGCCGGGTCAGCGGGCCCAGCAGCGTCGCGACCACCCCGAGCGGCCCCGTCTGGCGGATGCCGAGCGTGACCCGGCTGCGACCTGCGTCGGTCGGTTCGACCGCGTGCCAGGCGACGCTCCGCAGGCCGGGGGCGGGCGAGGCCCACGTGAAGGACCGGCCGGGCTCGAGCTCGGTGACCTCCCACGTCGCGGTGGGCAGCCGCGGCTGCTCGACCCGGACGCGGGTGCCGACGCGCAGCTCCCCGCCGTCGAGCACGCGGACGCGCGTCATGGTCGACGTCCACGCGGGCATGCGCTCCACGTCGGCGATCACCGCCCACACCGTCCCGGCGTCGGCGTCCACGTCCCGGCTGACCGTGTACTCCACGGCTCCCGTCCTACCGTGCCGGACCGCCCGGCGGGAGGGCCGCGACGGCGATCCGCGTCGCCTCCGCGATGGTCTGCCTGCCGTTCGTGCTCGCCGGGTCGTCCGGGGTCGTGTAGACCGCGATCACCAGCGGCGCCCGCCCCGGCGGGCGGGCGACGGCGATGTCGTGGCTCTCGCCCCGGGCCCCGGAGCCGGTCTTGTCGCCGACGCGCCAGTCGCCGGGCACGCCCGCGCGGATCTGCAGGGTGCCGGTGGTCGCGCCGTCCATCCAGCCGAGGAGGAGATCGCGGCCCACGGGGTCGAGGGCGTCCCCCACCACGAGGGCGCGCAGGTCCGCCGCCACGGCGTCGGGCGTGCTGGTGTCGCGCTCGTCGCCGGGTCCGGTCTCGTTGAGCTCCGGCTCGAGGCGGTCCAGACGCGTCGCCGGGTCGCCGAGCGTCCGGACGAACGCCGTCGTCGCCGCCGGCCCGCCGAGCAGGCCGGTGAGCAGGTTCGCGGCGGTGTTGTCGCTGACCACGATCGCGGCCTCGCACAGCGCGGCCACGGTCATGCCGGTGTCGACGAAGCGTGTGGTCGTCGGCGCGTAGGAGAGCAGGTCGGCGCGGGTGTAGCGGACGGTGCGCCCGAGCAGGCCGGGGTCCTCGAGGCGCCGGCGCAGGATCGCCGCGACGATGAGCACCTTGGCCGTCGAGCACATCAGCACCCGGGTGTCCGCGCGGTGCCGCACCGCCTGCCCGGTGCCGGTGTCCAGCACGACGAGGCCGATCCGCCGGCCTGACCGGCGCTCCAGGTCGTCGAGGGCGGCCGGGTCGAGCACGGTGCGGGCCGATCTCGGCCGATCAGGGGAAGCCGCAGGGCCGGCCGGCGGCACGCCCGCCGAGCACCCGGCGAGCACCGCCGCGACACCGCCGAGGAGCACCGCCCGGCGGGTCGGAGTGATCACTCGCGGGAGGGTAGCGACCGGTACTCGAGCCCGTTCGCCGTGCTGCGCCACGCCACGAGCCGGTCGAGGGTGACGACGATCGGCTGCGAGAACGTCATGAGCCAGGCGTCCAGGGGCTGGTCGCCGAGCATCGGGGCGTACTTGCGCCCGAAGGCGTCGAGGGCGTCCTCCACCCGCGCGAGCTCGGAGAGGACGGCGTCGCCACCGCCGGTCACGACGTCGGCGCCCTGGCCGGCCGTGTCGAGGGCGATGCTGACGGCCCCGTTCGCCCGGAGGTGGCCGATCTTCGCGGTGTCCGGACGGCTGAAGATCGTCACGATCGGGTCGTCGAAGGCGAACCACACCGGCACCGTGTGCGGGCGGCCGTCCGGCGCGACCGTGCCCAGCCAGATCACGGGTTCCGAGGCCAGACGCTCCCCGGCGTGGGCGTCGACGGCGACGGTGGGGTCGAGCAAGGCTCCGCTCACGTCGATCATCGCAGCAGACGGGTCAAGTGCGCCCTCTCGACACGGGGTGTGAACAGGGCTTCGATGTGCCCCGAAGGATCTGTTCCCTGAGAGGAGAACGCTGATGACCAGCGCGGTGGGTGGACCCGGCGTGCGCCGGGCGTCGAGCGGATGGGGCTGGATCCTCGCGTCCGGCGTCCTCGGCCTGGTGGTCGGAGTGATCGCGCTGATCAATCCCCTGGCGACGACCGTGGTCGCCGCCGTCTTCCTCGGGATCGCTCTGATCGTGCAGGGCGCCCTGGAGATCGGGGTCGCCTGGCGTGCCGAGACCGGCTCGACGGGTCGCGGGTGGCTTGCCGCGTTCGGTGTGCTGGTCCTCGTGGCCGGCATCCTCGTGCTCTTCAACCCGGGCGGCGGGGTCGTCGCGCTCGTCTGGGGGCTCATCCTGTGGTTCGTGATCGCGGGCGTCCACGATCTGCTCGTCGGGTTCTCGCAGTCCGAGCACCGCGGGTGGAACATCGTCCTCGGGGTGCTCAGCCTGATCGCCGCGTTCGTCCTGCTCGTGTCGCCGTTCACCGCCATCGTCTGGATCGGGATCCTGGTGGGGCTGGCCTTCATCTTCCGCGGCGCCGCCGACGTCGGCCTCGCGCTCAGCATGCGGCGCGACCCGCGCTGAGCCGGCGGGGTCAGGTCTCCGCCCGCTCCATCCGCTCGGCGAGGCTGCGCGGGCGCATGTCGGTCCAGTGCTGCTCGACGTACTCGAGCGCGGCGGCCCGGTCGGCGCCGGCACCGTCCTCGGTCTCGCCGAACACGACCGTCCAGCCGGCCGGTACGTCGGCGAAGACCGGCCAGAGGCTGTGCTGGCCCTCGTCGTTGACGAGGACGAGGAAGCGGCCGTCGGGGTCGTCGAAGGGGTTGGGCACGTCGTCACGCTCCGGTGAACAGGCGGCTCCAGGCCGCGACGGTGGGTTCCTCGGCGAGGTCGACGAAACCGATGTCGGAGCCGGTCTCGCCCCGCCACCGCTCGACGAGGCTCATGAGCCGGATGGAGTCGAGGCCGAGGTCGAAGAGGTCGTCGTCGTCGCCGACCTCCTGGGGCTCCTCGCCGAGTGCCGCGGCGACGTCGGTCCGGATGCGGTCACGGTCGACGCTCCCGGTCGTTCCGGTCGTCGGGGTCTGCTCTGCCATGGCGGTCCTCTCCCTCGTGCTGCCCTCGGGCAGCGTCACGTCACGGTGGGCTGCTGCTCGGGGGCGTCGACGCGACGCCGTCGCCGTTTGGCCGGCACGCACATCGGGGTGTGTTCCTCGGGGTCCGGGACGATGCGGACGTCGAGGCCGAACACCGTGCGCACCATCTCCGCGTCGACGACCTCCGACGGCGGGCCCTGCGCGTGGATCCGGCCCCGGTGCATCGCGACGATGTGGTCGGCGTAGCGGCACGCCTGGTTGAGGTCGTGCAGGACCATGACGATCGTGCGGCCCTGCTCGCGGTTGAGGTCGGACAGCAGGTCGAGCACCTCGACCTGGTGGGCCATGTCGAGGAACGTCGTGGGCTCGTCGAGCAGCAGGGTCTCGGTGTCCTGCGCCAGGGCCATCGCGATCCAGGCCCGCTGGCGCTGACCCCCGGACAGCGCGTCGAGCGAGCGGCGCCGCAGCCCGGCGGTGTCGGTGACCTCGAGGGCCCAGTCGATGTGGTGCTGGTCGTCGCGGGAGAACTGCTGCAGCCAGCTCTGGTGCGGGTAGCGGCCCCGGGCGACGAGGTCCTCGACGGTGAGCCCCTCGGGCGCGGACGGGGACTGGGGCAGGAGCCCGAGGCGCCGGGCGACCTCCCGGGTGCCGAGGCGGGCCAGCTCGGTGCCGTCGAGCAGCACCGCGCCGGAACTCGGCGCCAGGAGCCGGATCAGGCCGCGCAGCAGGGTGGACTTGCCGCACGCGTTGGCGCCGACGATCGCGGTGACGGACCCGGGCGGCAGCTCGAGCGAGAGGTCGGCGACCACCGGGGTGCCGCCGTAGCCCAGGGTCAGGTCATGGGCGCGCAGGCTCATGCGGTCACCCTCCACGGACGGGTCTGTTGGCGCGGTGGAGCAGGTAGAGGAAGAAGGGCGCGCCCACGACGGCGGTGACGACGCCGACCGGCAGCTCGACCGGCGCGAGCACCAGGCGGGCGACGAGGTCGCAGACCATCACCAGCACCCCGCCGAGCAGGGCGGTGGCGGGTAGCACGGCCGCGCCGGTCAGCCCGGTCAGCCGGCGGGCGAGGTGCGGGGCGATGAAGGCGACGAACCCGATCGGCCCGGCCGCGGCCACCGCGAACGCCGCCAGCGCCGCGCCGACGACCACGAGCCCGAGGCGCGAGCGCTGCACGCGCACCCCGAGCGCGGTGGCGGACTCCTCGCTGAGCGAGAGCGCGTCGAGGGCCCGCGCGAGGGCCGCGGTGGCCGGGAGGAGCAGCACCAGGCCCACGAGCAGGGGCCAGAACTCCGCCCACGTGACGCCGCCCAGGCTGCCGACGAGCCACACCGCGGCGCGCTGGACGTCGATGAGGTCGCCGATCACCAGCAGGTACTGGGTGCCCGCGACGGAGACCGCGGCGAGCGCGATGCCGATCAGCACCAGGCGGTACGGCGAGAGCCCGCCGCGCCAGGCCAGGGCGTAGACCAGCGTCGCCGACGCGACGGCGCCGGCGAACGCCCCGAGGGGGAGCAGGGCGGGCGGGGCGCCCAGGATGAGGATGGCGACGCCGGTCAGGCTCGCGCCCCCGGTGACGCCGATGATGTCCGGCGCCGCCAGGGGATTGCGCACCAGCGTCTGGAAGATCAGCCCGGAGACGCCGAGCGCCATCCCGCAGCCGAGGCCGACGAGCGCCCGCGGCAGCCGCAGGCCGACGATGATGAACTCGTCGCTGAACGTCCCCGAGCCGACCAGGGTCGCGGCCACGTCGCCCAGCGGGATGGGGAACTCGCCGACGCTCACCGACAGGGCGACCGCGACGACGCCGACGACGAGCGCGCCGGCGCACACCGCGAGCAGCCGCAGATCGAGCAGCCGCGAGAACCCGCCCGCGCGGACCGGCACGCGGCGCGACATCGGTCGCGGGTCGGCCCGGGTCACAGCTGCACCAGCCGTCCGCGCCGGATCAGCGCGATGAACACCGGAGCGCCGATCGCGGCCATGACGATGCCGACCTGCAGCTCGCCCGGCCGCACCAGCACCCGGCCGACCACGTCGGCGACGAGCAGCAGGATCGGGCCGATGAGCATCGAGTAGGGCAGCACCCAGCGGTAGTCCGGGCCGACCAGCGCGCGGGCCGCGTGGGGCACGGTCAGCCCGACGAACCCGATCGGTCCGGCGACCGACACCGCCCCGCCGGCGCAGCACACGATGCCCACCGCGGCGAGGCCCCGGGACAGGGGCACCCGCTGTCCGAGCGCCCGCGCGACGTCCTCGCCGAGGGCCAGCGCGTTGAGCGCGCGGCCGGACAGGAGGGCGAGCACCACGCCGACCACCAGGAACGGCGCCGCTCCGGCCAGCATCTCCAGGTCGCGGCCGGCGAGCGAGCCGACCACCCAGAACCGGAAGGCGTCCAGGGTGCCGGAGTCGAGCAGCGCCATCGCGGAGGTCAGCGCGGTGAGCAGCGCGGCCACCGCCGCGCCCGCCAGCGCCAGGGTCACCGGGCTCGCCGCCGCTCGGCCCGACGCCCCGAGGGTGTAGACGACCACCGCCGCCACCGCCGCACCGAGCAGGGCGAACCACGCGTACCCGGACACGCTCGTGATGCCCAGGACGTAGATCGACGTCACCACGGCGAACGCCGCGCCGGCCTCGATGCCGAGGATGCCGGGATCGGCGAGCGGGTTGCGCGTCACGCCCTGGATCACCGTGCCCGCGACGCCCAGCGCCGCGCCGACCGCGATGCCGACCAGCGTCCGCGGCAGCCGGAGCTCCCGCACGGCGACGTGGGCGTCGGTGCCCGCGAAGTCGGTGAACGCCGTGATCACCTGGGTCAGTGAGACCGGCAGCGCGCCCACCGCCAGCGACAGCAGGGTCGCGAGGACCAGCAGCCCCACCCCGACCACCAGGCCCGCCGCGCGCGACGCCCCGCCCGCGAGCGGGGGCGTCCCGCGCTCGTCGGCTTTCGGGGCGGCCGGCGGCGAGACGCTCATGCGAGGTAGTCCCCCATGCGCCGGAACCAGTCGCCGGCGACGTGCTCGACGCCCTCGTCGTCGCGCACCCGCTGCAGCACCAGCCCGTGCTGACCACCCCGCCAGGCGTCCGGCCCGGCGACGACGATGACGCCGCGGCCCTCCCGGGCGAACACGCGCCCGAGCGTGCCGCCGGCCTTCTCCTTCGACACCGACGCCTCGAGCACCCGCAGCCGCCGGCCCTCGTGCAGGCACCAGGCGTTCGGGTACGGCCCGGTCTGGGCGCGCACGAGGTTGACGAGGTCGCGGGCCGGCCGTTCCCAGTGGATCCTGTTGTCCGGGTCGGCGCGCTTGTGGAAGAACGATGCGTGCTCGGGGTCCTGGCGCAGCCAGTCGTGCGGGCCGTGCTCGATCCGGTCGAAGGCGTCGAGCGAGAGCTCCCCGAACAGGCCGACGGTGCGGTGGAACAGGTCCTCGGTGGTGTCGGTGGGCGTCACCGGCACCGTGCGCTGGGTGATGATGTCGCCTCGGTCGAGGTCGGCGTCCATCCAGTGCGCGGTGATGCCCACCTGGCTCTCGCCGTTGATCAGCGCCCAGTTCAGCGGGGAGAAGCCCGCGTACTTGGGCAGCAGCGAGTCGTGGGTGTTGACCGTGCCGCGGGTGGGCGCGGAGAAGACCTCCGGGCTGATCCACGTGCGCCAGTTGCAGGCCAGCCCGATCTCCGCCCCGGACTCCTCGATCGCCGTGACGAGCTCGTCGTCGACCGCCTTCTCGCGGTAGACCACCGGGATGTGGTGGGCCCGGGCGAGGTCGCCCATCGACTCCTCGAAGATCGCGGGTGCCCACTCGCCCTCCTCCGGGTGGCTGACGGTGAGCACCACCTCGTGGCGGGACTCCAGCAGCGCGGCCAGCAGCCGTGCGCCCCACTTCTGGTAGCCGAACAGGACGACGCGCATCGACGGGCTCCTCGGGTTCTGGGCCGCTCGGGTTCTGGGCCGGCCGGATTCTGGGCCAGGCGGTCAGCGGAACTCGGCGGCGAAGGCGTCGAGCGTGCTCATCGCGCCCGCGTAGTCCGGACGGAAGGCTGTGGAGGGCAGCTCGTAGACCTGGCCGCTGCTGAATGCCGGCAGCCGTGCGTAGACCGGGTCCGCCCGGAGCTGGGCGAGGGGGCGCTGGCCGATCGGGAGCACGATCGCGGTCGGCGCGTCGGCGACCCGGGGGAGGAGTTCCGGGCTGGTCTCGAACGAGTCGCCCGTGCCGAACAGCGGCGGGTTGCCCGCCTTGGCGAGGACGTCGTCGGGGACGAAGCCGAGGTCGCTCGCGATGCGCGGGAGCGCCGCGGTCGGGGTGATCACGTAGGGCTTGCCGTCGCGGGCCTGGTAGAGGAAGACCGTCGGCTGCGGGGGCAGCCGCAGGGCGCCCCGGACCTGGGCGGCCCGGTCCTGGTAGGCCTGCAGGAGGCCCGGCACGCGGTCCGGGCGCCCGACGACGTCGGCGATCCGTGTCAGCTGGTCCTGCCACTGGGTGAAGGCCGGGAGCAGCACCGTCGGCGCGATCTGCTGCAGCTGCGGGTAGGCGTTCGCGGCCTGCGCGGCCGTGAAGCCCTGCCCGCCGCCGATGATCAGATCGGGGCGGGCGGCGGCGATCTGCTCGATCGACAGCCCGGCGCCCTCGCTCGCGAGCCGCTGGGTGCCCTGCGCCGTCGCCTGGGCCGACCAGCTCGGCGGGAAGCCGGTGGCGTCCGGCGGGACGCCGAGCACGCGGGGCTCCGCCACGGCGACCGGCGCCTCGAGGGTGAACAGGTCCCCGGCGAGGCTGCCGGAGAGGACGGCGATCCGCTGCGGCGTGGCGGGGACCTGCACGGGGCCGCGCTCGGAGTCGACCGTGCGCGTGGGGCCCGAGGGGGCCGCGCCGCCGGCGGGCTCGCCGCCGCACGCGGTCAGCACCAGGAGGGCCGCCAGCCCCGCGAGCAGCAGGCGCGCCGCGGGGAGGCGCCCGGCGCCCCCGCCGGCGCGCCGGGATCCCTCCCGCATCCCTCGCCCGACGGCCGTGGCGTGCTCGCCCACAGGGCCCACTGGTCACTCCTCTCGTCGGTGGCGTCGTCGACCGCGCGTCGGTCGCGACGTTAGGGCAGCCTTCCATAAGACACCAGACGGGCGATCGCCCGACGTGGTGGTCCTGACACTCACCGTGACTCATGCGACGTCCGGGCTCGCTTGCGGCAACGGGGCTCGGAATGATGGGTTAGGCATGCCTAACCGACTTCGGGAGCGGCTCCGGCCGGGCGACACAGGAGGACGGGTTGAGTACTGCTGTCCGGACGCGGACCCCTGCGGACGCGCTGCTGGAGCTGACCGGCGCCCAGCTCGGGATCTGGAACGCGCAGTGGCTGGAGCCGGACTCCCCGCACTACCTCGTCGGCGACGTCGTGGAGATCGACGGGACGGAGCCGCTCGACCTCGCGTCCCTGGCAGAGGCCGTCCGCGCCACGCTCGCTGAGGCCGAGACGCTGCACCTGCGCTTCCACGACACCCCGGACGGCCCACGCCAGTCGCTGTCCGACGACCGCGCGCGGCCCCCCGAGATCGTCGACCTCCGCGCCGAGCCCGACCCCGTCACGGCGGCCCACGCGGCCGTGGCGTCGATCCGGGCACGGGCGGCCGAGGCGTGCCGCGGGCTGGTGGACCGCCGGCTGGACAGCCAGACGCTGCTGCGCCTCTCCGACCGCGCCGTGTGGTGGGTGCAGCTCTACCACCACGTGATCATCGACGGGTACTCCGCGGCGATGATGGCCCGGCGGGCGGCCGCGCACTACACGGCGCTGGTCCGGGGCACCGACCGTCCGCCGCCCGAGTTCGGCGCGATCGCCGACCTCGTCGCGGCCGACCAGGAGTACCGGGCGGGCGAGCGCTACGAGAAGGACCGGGCCTACTGGCGCGACCGCCTCTCGCCGCTGCCCGACCCGACGGGTGCCGCGCGCACGGCGTCCGGGGCGCCGGAGCGCACGGTCGCCGCGTCGGTCGTGGTCGCGCCGGACACGCTCGCCCGGCTGCGCGCCCTCGGGGACGAGACCTCGACGACCTGGGCCGACGTCCTCATCGGCTGCTTCGCGGCCTTCCTGCACCGGGCCCACGGCGAGACCGACGTCGTCATCGGCATGCCGCTGATGTGCCGCGTCGGGAGGGCGGCGCTGCGCACCCCGGCGATGGCCGTCAACCTGCTGCCGCTGCGGGTCACCGTGCGCGGGGACGACCGCCTCGACGACCTCGCCCGCCGGGTCGCGGGCCTCATGAGGGAGATGCGCTCCCACCAGCGCTTCCGGGGTGCCGACCTCCCGCGGGAGCTCGGGGTGCCCGGGCTGGGCGCGATGCTGATCGGCGGCATCAACCTCAAGGCCTTCGACTACACGATCGACTTCGCCGGGTCGACCGGAGTCATGCGCAACGTGGCGGGCGGCCCGCCGCAGGACTTCGAGCTGACGGCGACGCCCACCGCGGACGGCGGCATCCGGCTCGGCTTCGAGGTCGACGACCGGCTCACCGACCAGGCCGGCGTCGAGTGGCGCGCGCACGCCCTGCTGCGGGTGATCGACGCGCTCACCTCGGACGAGGCGCCGCCGATCGGCCGCGTCGACCTCCTCCCCGCCGACGAGCAGGACCGGCTGGTGGGGGAGTGGACGGGACCGGGACCGGCGCCGACCGGCCCGCCCGACGACCTGCCGACCGCGCTCGACCGGCTGCGCGCCGAGGTCGGCGACCGCACCGCCCTGGTCTGCGGACCGGACCGGCTCACGGCCGTCGAGCTCGTCGACCGCGTGCACCGGACGGCCCGGGCCCTGCAAGCGCGCGGCATCGGCACCGACGACGTCGTCGCGCTCGCGCTCCCGCGTGGCGTGGACCTCGTCGTCACGCTCCTCGCGGTGATGGACGCCGGGGCGGCCTACCTCCCCCTGGACCTCGCCCACCCGCGCCGGCGTCAGGAGGAGCTGCTCGACGACGCCCGCCCGGCGCTGGTGCTGGGGAGTGACACGGCGGTCGACGAGCTCGGCGCCGTCGACGTGGCCGACCTGCGTGCGGACGCCGACGCCCAGGAGGCGGGGTCGCTCGCGCGGGGTGACGAGTCCCCGGACCGCCTCGCCTACGTGATCTACACGTCCGGCTCGACCGGGCGCCCCAAGGGCGTGCTCGGCCGGGCCGGCGGTCTCGCCGGGCTGCTGGCGCACCACCGGGAGACCGCCGCCGATGTGGCCGGCAGGGTGCCCGACGGTGTCCTGCGCGTCGCGCACACCTACTCGTTCGCGTTCGACGCCTCGATCGACCAGCTGCTCTGGCTGCTCGGCGGGCACGAGCTGCACGTCTACGACACCGAGCTGACCAAGGACGCCGAGGAGCTGCTCGCGGCGTACGCCCGCGACCGCATCGACGTCGTCGACACGACACCGTCGATGGCCGCGCAGCTGGTGGAGGCGGGCCTGCTGACCGGCGGGCACCCGCCGTCGCTGCTGATCCTCGGCGGCGAGGCCACCCCGCCCGCGCTGTGGCAGCGCGTCGCCGACTCCGGCGTCGCCGCCCGCAACATGTACGGCCCGACCGAGGCCGCGGTCGACGCCACGGTCGCCCCGGTCACCACCGGCGCCCCGACCATCGGCCACCCCCTGCCCGGCACGCGCGCCTACGTGCTCGACGTCGCCCTGCAGCCGGTGCCGCACGGTGCCGTCGGCGAGCTCTACCTGGCCGGGCCGCACCTGGCGCGGGGCTACCTGGGGCACCCCGGGACGACCGCCGAGCGGTTCGTCGCCGACCCGTTCGGCCCGGCCGGCGCGCGGATGTACCGCACCGGCGACCTCGCCCGCTGGGTCCCCGGACGCGGGCTCGACTACCTCGGCCGCGGCGACGGCCAGGTGAAGATCCGCGGCTTCCGGGTCGAGATCGGCGAGGTCGAGGGGCAGTTGGTCGAGCTGCCCGGCGTGCGCGCGGCGGCCGCGGCGATCCGCACCGGCACCGGCCGTCCCCAGCTGGTCGGCTACGTGGTGCCCGAGCCGGGCGGCGCGCCGTCGTCGGACGAGGTACGGCGCGCGCTCTCGGCGCGCGTGCCCGAGCACATGGTTCCCTCGACCGTGGTGGTGCTCGACGCGCTGCCGACCACCACCAGCGGCAAGCTCGACCGCCTCGCCCTCCCGGCGCCCCCGACGACCCGGACGGGACGGGCGCCGAGCACCGCGCAGGAGCGCGTCCTGTGCGAGGTCCTCGCCGACGTCATCGGGCTCGACGTCCTCGGGCTCGACGGGGTCGGTGTGGACGACGACTTCGTCGGGATCGGCGGCGACAGCATCACCGCGATCTCCGTGTGCTCGCGCCTGCGGGCGCACGGCCTCGAGCTCCGTCCCCGCGAGCTGCTGGCGGCGCCCGACGTCGCGTCCCTGGCCGCCCTCGCGCGGCAGGCGGACGAGGGGGCGGAGGACGGGGACGAGGCGCCCGAGGTCCTCGTCGACCCGGCCGACGTGGACCCGCTGGAGGACGGGCTGCGCCTCCGCGAGGCGCTCCCCGCCACCGACCTGCAGGCCGGGCTCGTCGTGCACAGCCTGGCCCGCGACGAGCGCGAGGCCGAGGTCTACCTCGTCCAGGGCGTGCACCACCTCGTCGGCAGTCTCGACCCGGGACGCCTGCGCGACGCCGCCGAGGAGCTGCTCGCCCGCAGCCCGGCGCTGCGCAGCGTCCTGACCACGGCGGCCACCGGCGCGGTCGTCCAGGTGGTGCCCGAGGACGTCGTCCTCGGCTGGCAGCACGTCGACGTGTCGTCCCGGCCACGCGTCGAGCAGGAGCGGGAGGTGGCCGCCGCGGCCCGGGCCGAGCTGGACCGCCCCTGGCACCCCGCCCGGCCGCCGCTGATCCGGTTCGTGCTCGTCACGCTGGGCGCGACCGAGCACCGGCTGGTGCTCACCAACCACCACGCGCTGCTCGACGGCTGGTCGATGCCGCTGGTCTGCCGCCAGCTGTTCGCGATCTACGACGAGATCGGCGGCGGCGCCCCCGCCCCGCGCACCGCGCCCGTCACCGACTTCCTGCGCTGGCTCGCCCGTCAGGACCGCAGCGCGTCGCTGGCGGCGTGGCGCGAGCTGCTGGCCGGGATCGACGAGGGCACCCGGCTGGCGCCCGCCGCGCGGGGTGCCGCCCTCGAGCGGCCCGAGCGGCTGCACACCGCGCTCGACGCCGAGCTCAGCGAGGGCATCCGGGCCTTCGCGCGGGCGCACGGGCTCACGCTCGCGACGGTCGTGCAGACCGCGTGGGGCCTGCTGCTCGCCCGGCTCACCGGCCGCCACGACGTGGTGTTCGCGAGCCCGGTGTCGGGGCGCTCCGGCCAGATCGACGGCATCGAGACGATGATCGGCCAGCTCGGCAACACGGTCGTCGTCCGGCTCGCGTACTCCGACCGGGACACCGTGCGGGAGGTCCTCGCCGCGATGCACGAGCAGTCGATGGCCATGACCGACCACCACCACGTCGGCCTCGCGGACGTGCAGCGCGCGGTCGGCGTCGGCGACCTCTTCGACACGCTCATGGTCACCGAGAACCTGCCGATGTCGGCCCGCACCGGCGTGACGCTCACGCCGGGGATCGAGCTGGCCGGGGTCGACACCGACGACGGCACCCAGTACCCGATGAACGTGGTGGTGCTGCCCGAACCGGAGATCGTGATCCGCTTCGGCTACCAGCCGGGCGCCTTCGACCCCGCCACGGTGCGCGAGTACAGCGACCGGCTGCGCACGCTGCTGCGCGAGATGATCACTCACCCGGACCGTGCGGTGTCGCGCCTGCGGCTGCTGGAGCCGGCCGAGGAGGCCCGGGTCCTCGCCGCGGGCACCGACCACGTCGCCGGGCACCGCGTCCGCGGGGGCTGCCTCGAGGAGTTCTCCGCCCAGGTGCGCCGGCGGCCCGACACGACCGCCGTGGAGTGCCGCGACCGCGCGTTGACCTACGCCGAGCTCGACCGGCGGGCCAACCGCCTCGCCCACGCCCTGATCTCCCGCGGCGTCCGGCCCGAGCAGCCGGTCGCGGTGCTGCTCGAGCGCGACGTCGAGATGGTCGTGGCCGTCTTCGGGATCGTCAAGGCCGGCGCGGTCTACGTACCGATGGACCCGAGCTACCCGCGGGACCGGCTCGAGTACATGGTCGGCGACGCCGCCGCCGCGGCGGCCGTGACCACCGGGGGAGTGCTGGACGACCTCGGGCGCCTGCCCTTCGCCGACGCGGTGGCCGTGCTGCGCCTCGACGACCCGGAGCTGGTGGGGGAGCAGCCCGCCACCTGGGACGACGACCCCGCCGACGCGCGCCGCGGTCTCACGCCCGACGCGCTCGCCTACGTCATCTACACCTCGGGCACGACGGGCCGCCCGAAGGGCGTCGCGGTGAGCCACACCGGGTTCGCCGGCCTCATCGCGCTGCAGGAGGACGTCGTCGGCGTCACCGACCGGGAGCGCTACCTGCACTTCGCCTCGACGAGCTTCGACGTCGCGGTGTGGCAGATGATGCTGCCGCTGCTCTCGGGCGGGACCTCGGTGATCGCCCCGGAGGAGGTCCGGCTGCCCGGCCACGAGCTGCTCGACTACGCCGCCGCGCACCGCGTCACCGGGATCAACCTGCTCCCGTCGTTCCTCGCCGCGATGCCCGACGACGCGCAGGTCGACCCGGACGTCTTCTTCGTCGTCGGCGCCGAGCGCCTCGACCCGGGGCTCGCGCGGCGCTGGGGCGACGGGCGGCGGGCGCTCTTCAACGCCTACGGCCCCACCGAGGTGACGATCAACGCGGTGACCTGGCGCTACGATCCGGCCGAGCCCGCCCTCGACACCGACGAGGGGACGTTGCCGATCGGGCGCCCCGATCCCGACGTCCGCGCCTACGTCCTCGACAGCGGGCTGCTGCCCGTCGGCGTGGGGATGATGGGCGAGCTCTATCTCGCCGGGCCCGGGCTCGCCCGCGGCTACCTCGGCCTGCGGGGGCAGACCGCCCAGGCGTTCGTCGCCGACCCCTTCGGCCCGCCGGGCGAGCGGATGTACCGCACCGGCGACCGCGTGCGCTGGCGCGCCGACGGCCAGCTCGTCTACCTGGGCCGGACCGACGACCAGGTGAAGGTCCGCGGGGTGCGCATCGAGCCCGCCGAGATCGAGGCCGCGCTCGCGCGCCACCCCGACGTGCGGGCGGGCGTGATCGAGGTCCGCGAGGACCGTCCCGGCGAACGGCGCCTCGTCGGCTACGTCGTCCCGGTCGACGGCGCGCGGATCGAGCCCGCCGCGCTCCGCGCGGAGCTCGCGGCGGTCCTGCCGAGCGCGATGGTGCCGACCGCCCTGGTGCCGCTCGACCGCCTGCCGCTGGGCCCGAGCGGGAAGCTCGACCGCGGCGCGCTGCCGGCCCCCGACCACGTGTCGACGCCGTCGCGCGCGCCCGCCACGCCGGCCGAGTCCGTGCTGCTGGGCGTGCTGCGCGAGGTGCTGGAGAACGACGCGATCGAGCTCGACGACGAGTTCATCGACGTCGGCGGCGACAGCATCGTCTCCCTCGCGCTCGTCTCGCGGGCGGGGCGCCAGGGGGTGGCCCTGTCCGTCCGCGACGTCCTCGAGGGCGGCACCGTCGCCGGGATCGCGGCGCTCGCGACCGTCGGGCCGGACGTCGACCCCGGGGCGCCGGGCATCGACCTGCCGCGCGACCACGTCCTGACCCTGCGGGGTGCCGTCGGCACCGGTCCGGCGCCGCTGTTCTGCGTCCACCCCGCCGGCGGCTTCGCGACGGTCTTCACCGGGCTGGTGCGCGAGCTCCCGTCCGACCGGCCGGTGATCGGGCTGCAGCTGCCGCTGCTGGAGGGGTCTCCGGTGCCCGCGACGACGATCGACGAGCTCGCCGCGAGCTACCTCGAGACGATCCGCGGGATCCAGCCGGAGGGCCCGTACCACCTGCTCGGGTACTCGTTCGGCGGCAACGTGGTGCACGCGCTCGCGGCCCTGCTCGCCGGCGACGGCGAGGAGGTCGCCTTCGCCGGGATGATCGACTCGGGGCCGCTGGCCGCCGAGCGGGCCGACGGGCGGGGGCCGTCCGCGGACGTCGTGGAGCGCGAGCTGCGCGCCGCGCTGCCCCCGGGGGCAGCCGAGGACGCGCCGGAGCTGCTCGCGGCGGTGCGGTCCGCGGTGGAGCGGACCGTCGCCATCCGGACGAACTCCCACGCGCCCGTCTACGACGGCCGTCTGATGCTGTTCGCGGCGGCGGGCGCCCCCGGCACCGACGGCACCGACGCCGACCGGCTGGCCGACGCCTGGCGCGACCTCGTGGGACCGGACCGCCTCGTCGCCCACCCCGTCGAGGGCGACCACGCGGCGATGGTGGCGCCCCGCGGGTGGGCGGCGATCGGGCCGATCGTCGCCGACGCCCTCGCCGACACCCCCTCCGATCCCGGCGCCCGCTAACCCACGGCGGCCTCGTCATGCCCGTGCCCGTGCCCGTGTCCGTGGTCCTCCCCGTCGCCGGGGTTGTGGTCCTCGTCGAACATCGCGAGGCCGACCTTCCAGTAGCCGGTGATCGAGCAGTCCGCGGGCGGGAGGCGGAGCTCGTCGCGCACCCAGCGCCGCAGCGGCTTGATCGACCCGGCCTCGCCGGCGACCCACACGTACACCGACTCCCCGGCGGGGATCGCGACGCCGCGGACCGCGCGGGCCAGGACGTCGCTCCGCCCGGCCGCGACGCCGTCGCGGTGCAGCCAGGTGACGGTGACGCCCTCGGGTGCGGCGAGGTCGACCTCCTCGGAGGCGTCGGCGACCTCGACGAACACCCACCCGCGGGCGGTCGCCGGCATCCCCTCGACCCAGCGCGCCATCGCGGGCAGCGCGGTGGCGTCGCCCGCGAGCAGGTAGCGGTCGTAGTGCTCCGGCACGGCCAGCCCCGCGGGCGGCCCGGCGACCCACACCGGCTCGCCGGGGCCCACGCGCGCCGCCCACTCCGAGGCGAGGCCGCCGGCGTGCAGCACGACGTCGAGGTCGAGCTCACCGACCGCCGGGTCGTAGCGGCGCACCGTGTAGTCGCGGGTCGGGGGCATGGGGTGGGGCCAGCGGACCATCGACCCGTTCGGCTCGGGGACGCGCAGCCCGCCGTCCGGGTCCGGGAAAACGATCTTGACGTGCTCGTCGACGACCGAGTGGCTCTCGAAGCCCACGAGGTCCTCGCCGCCGAGGGTCAGGCGCAGCATCGTCGGGGTGATCGTCTGCCGGCCGACGACCTCGAGGCGGCGGATGCGGATGGGGTAGGGCACCTTCGCGCCCCCGGCGCCGAGTCGGGCCTCCGCGACGCGCTCGCGGGGTCGTTCGCGGTCCATGGGTCGGTCCCTCCTGGGTCGTCTCGCCGGATGCCGCACCGGGCGCTGGTTGTTAGGGCACCCTATCCTTCGGCCGAGTCCGGATCCGTCCCCGTTCCCCACCCCCACGCCCACACCTCGGAGGACCCCGACCTCGTGACCGCCGCCGGTTCCCCGCCCGAGGCCTCCGAGCCGCCCCCCGCGCCCACCGAGATCGACGGACGACTCCTGCGCACGGCGTTCGTCCTCGTCCTCGGCACCTTCATGGCGACGCTGGACGCGACGATCGTCAACGTCGGCATCGACACCCTGGCGCAGGAGTTCCGGGCGTCGGTGACCGAGATCCAGTGGGTCACGACGGCGTACCTGCTCGCGCTCCTGCTCGCCGTGCCCTCGTCCGGCTGGATCGTCGACCGGTTCGGGGGCCGCCGCACCTGGATCTCCGCGGTCGTGCTGTTCCTCGCCGGCTCGCTGCTGTGCGCCCTCGCGTGGTCGGTCGAGAGCCTGGTCGTGTTCCGGGTGATCCAGGGGCTCGGGGGCGGGCTCCTCCCGCCGGTCGGCCAGGCCCTGGTCGCCCGCGAGGCCGGACCGAAGCGCATCGGGCGCATCATCAGCATCGTCGGGGTCATCCCCCTGCTGTCGCCGGTGATCGGGCCGATCGTGGGCGGCACGATCCTCGGCGTCGCCGGCTGGCCGTGGCTGTTCTACGTCAACCTGCCGATCGGTCTCGTCGCCGTGCTGCTGGCCCTGCGGTTCGTCGCGCCCCATCCGCCCGCGGCCCAGGGCGCCCCGTTCGACGTCCTGGGTGCGGCCCTGCTCCCGCCGGGGGTGGCGGCGCTCGTGTTCGGGCTCACGGAGGTCGGCAACGGACGCTCCCTCGACTTCGTCCCGGTGCTCCTCGGCCTCGTCGGCGGCGTCGTCCTGCTGATGGCCTACGCGGTGCACGCGGTGCGGATGCGTGGCGTCCCGCTCATCGACCTGAGGTTGTTCACGCGCCCACCGTTCGGGGCCGCGGCGAGCGCACTGATCATCCTCGGCGCCTCGGTGTACGGCGCCGTGTTCCTGCTGCCGCTCTACTTCCAGGCGGGACGCGGCCTGACGCCGTTCGCCGCCGGCCTTCTTCTCGTCCCGCAGGGTCTCGGGGCGGCGCTCGGTTCGGTGGTGGTGAACCGGACGATCGACAAGGTGGCCCCGCGCACCCTCGTGCTCACCGGCATCGGGCTGATCGCCCTCGGCACGGTGCTGTTCACCCAGCTCGGCAGCGCGCCGTCCGACCCGCTCATCATCGCGTCACTGCTCGTGCGCGGGATCGGCCTCGGCATGATCGGGGCGCCGGTGATGAACATCGTCTACTCGTCGATGCCGCACGCGCAGCTCCCGCGGGCCTCCGGCGCGCTGAACCTGCTCAACGTCCTCGGCGGCTCGATCGGCACGGCGGTCCTCGCCGTGGTCCTGCAGACCCGCCTCGAGGCGCGCGCCCACCGGGGGGAGCCGGGGGTGGCGCTGGCCTTCGCCGACACCTTCTGGTGGACGCTCGCCTTCTGCCTCGTCGCCGTCATCGGGGCGACGAGGCTGCCCCGGCGCTCGGCGGCGACGGAGTGAGTCAGCGCTCGGGGGATCGTCGCGGCGCGGGCACGGTCCGTTCCCGCGGCGTGCAGGCCCAGCGGCACTCGAGGTGGTCCCAGTAGCAGGCGCGGGTGTGCTCGTGACGGGGCCCGGACGGCGTGCGGACGGACCGGGGCAGGGTGCTCAGCGACATGGGGACCTCCGATGACGACGCGAAGGTCACCCACGGTGACAGCGAGGCCGAGGAGACGTCTGTACTTATCACCCGATCGGCGCTGTACGTCGTCAACAATGACGACTCGGGTCACGCCCCGACGTAGGCCGCCAGGTGCTCGCCGGTGAGGGTGGAACGGCCGGCGACGAGGTCGGCCGGTGTCCCCTCGAACACCACGCGGCCGCCGTCGTGCCCCGCCCCCGGGCCGAGGTCGATGATCCAGTCGGCGTGCGCCATGACCGCCTGGTGGTGCTCGATGACGATCACCGACTTGCCGGAGTCGACGAGGCGGTCCAGCAGGCCCAGCAGCTGCTCCACGTCGGCGAGGTGCAGGCCGGTGGTGGGCTCGTCGAGCACGTAGACCCCGCCCTCCTCGCCCATCTGCGTGGCCAGCTTGAGCCGCTGACGCTCGCCGCCCGAGAGCGTCGTCAGCGGCTGGCCGAGCGTGAGGTAGCCGAGCCCGACGTCGGCGAGCCGGACGAGGATCTTGTGGGCGGCGGGGGTCTTCGCGTCGCCGGCCCCGAAGAACTCCACGGCCTCGGCCACCGGCATCGCCAGGACCTCGCTGATGTCCTTGGGGTGGGAGGGGTCACCAAGGGTGTACTCGAGCACCGAGGCGTCGAAGCGCTTCCCCTCGCACACCTCGCACAGGGTCGAGATGCCCGCCATGATCCCGAGGTCGGTGTAGATCACGCCGGCCCCGTTGCAGTTCGGGCAGGCGCCCTCGGAGTTCGCGCTGAACAGCGCCGGCTTCACGCCGTTGGCCTTGGCGAACGCCTTGCGGATCGGCTCGAGCAGGCCGGTGTAGGTCGCCGGGTTGCTGCGTCGCGAGCCCTTGATCGCGGTCTGGTCGACGAGCACCACGCCGTCCCGCTTCGCCACCGAGCCGTGGATCAGGGAGGTCTTGCCCGAGCCGGCCACGCCGGTGACGGCGACGAGCAGGCCCAGCGGGATGTCGACGTCGACCTTGCGCAGGTTGTGGGAGTCCGCGCCGCGCACCTCCATCGCGCCGTCCGGCGTGCGCACCGACGTCTTGAGCGTGGCGCGGTCGTCGAGGTGCCGGCCGGTCAGGGTGCCGCTGGCCCGCAGCCCGTCGAGGCTGCCCTGGTAGACGATCTCCCCGCCGGCGGTGCCGGCCCCCGGGCCGAGGTCGACGACCTGGTCGGCGATCGCGATCGTCTCGGGCTTGTGCTCGACGATGAGCACGGTGTTGCCCTTGTCGCGCAGGCGCAGCAGGAGCGTGTTCATCCGGTCGATGTCGTGCGGGTGCAGCCCGATGGTGGGCTCGTCGAAGACGTAGGTGACGTCGGTGAGCGCCGAGGAGAGGTGCCGGATCATCTTGGTGCGCTGCGCCTCGCCGCCCGAGAGCGTGCCCGCCGGGCGGTCGAGGGAGAGGTAGCCGAGCCCGATCTCGACGAACGAGTCCAGGGTCTCCGAGAGCGACGACAGGAGCGGCCCGACGGAGGGTTCGTCGAGCCCACGGATCCAGTCGGCGAGGTCGCTGATCTGCCACGCGCTGACCTCGCCGATGTGGACGCCCGCGATCTTCGATGACCGCGCGGCCTCGGACAGGCGGGTGCCGCCGCACTCGGGGCACTCCGCGAAGACGACCGCCCGGTCCACGAACGCGCGGACGTAGGGCTGCATCGCCTCCCGGTCCTTGGACAGGAACGACTTCTGGATCTGCGGGATCAGCCCGGTGAAGGTGAGGTTGATGCCCTCGATCTTGAGCTTCGTCGGCTCCTTGTAGAGCAGGTCGTTCAGCTCCCGCTTCGTGAACTGCGCGATCGGCTTGTCCGCCGGGAAGAAGCCGCAGCCGCGCAGGATCCGGCCGAACCAGCCGTCCATGCTCATGCCGGGGATCGTGATCGCGCCCTCGTCGATCGACTTGGCGTCGTCGTAGAGCGCGGTGAGGTCGAAGTCCGACGCGGTACCCCGGCCCTCGCAGCGGGGGCACATGCCGCCGGTGATGCTGAACTCGCGGCGCTCCTTGATCTCCCGGCCGCCCTTCTCGAGGGTGACCGCTCCCGCCCCGCTGATCGACGCCACGTTGAACGAGAAGGCCTGCGGCCCTCCGATGTGCGGCTCGCCGAGCCGGCTGAACAGGATGCGCAGCATGGCGCCGGTGTCGGTGGCGGTGCCGACGGTGGAGCGGACGTCGCCGCCCATCCGCTCCTGGCCGACGACGATCGCGGTGGTCAGCCCGTCGAGGACGTCGACGTCCGGCCGGTTGAGGGTGGGCATCAGCCCCTGCAGGAACGCGCTGTAGGTCTCGTTGATCATCCGCTGGGACTCGGCGGCGATCGTCGAGAACACCAGCGAGCTCTTGCCCGAGCCCGAGACGCCGGTGAAGACCGTGAGCCGGCGCTTGGGCAGCTCGACGCTCACGTCGCGCAGGTTGTTCTCGCGCGCGCCGTGGACGCGGATCAGGTCGTGGCTGTCGGCCGCGGCCTGTGCCGGCGCGTCGGTGCGGATGGCCGTGCTCATCGGGGGCTCCGTTCCTGCGGGTGGATGCGTCACTTCACCTCGAAGATCCGGATCATGCTTCCCGCGGGGTCGCGGAAGGCGGCGTCGCGGATGCCCCACGGCTGCTCGGTGGGCTCCTGGACGACCTCGGCCCCGTCGGCGATGCCGGACTGCAGGCGCTCGAAGGTGCCGTCGAGGTCGGTGGTGGCGAGATTGATCGACGCGAACGTGCCCTTGGCCATCATCTCGGCCACGGTGCGCCGCTCCTCCTCGGTCATCCCGGGCTGGGCGGCGGGCGGGTACAGCACGATCGAGGTCGCGGGCTGGTCGACGGGGCCGACGGTGAGCCAGTGCAGCCCGTTCCACTCGACGTCGTTGCGCACCTCGAAGCCGAGGGTGTCGCGGTAGAACGCGAGCGAGGCGTCGTTGTCGGTGTGGGGGAGGAAGGCGTGGTGGATGGTGAGGTCGGGTGTGCTCATGACGGTGACGCTAGGGGCGCCCCGGAGACCCGTGCTTCTCGATTCCTGACCGGTCGGGTCACCTGCTTCGACACGCACGGCGGCATCCCCGGACCCGGGCCCGCCGCCTGCTTCCGGTAGGCGCTCGGCGACATGCCGACGAGCTCGGTGAAGCGGGTGCTGAAGGTGCCCAGCGACGAGCTGCCCACCGCGAAGCAGACCTCGGTGACGCTGAGGTCGCCCCGGCGCAGCAGGGCCATGGCGCGCTCGATGCGCCGCGTCATCAGGTAGCTGTAGGGCGATTCGCCGAAGACGCGCCGGAACTCGCGGCTCAGGTGCCCCGCCGACATGGCCGCGCCGCGCGCGAGCGCCTCGACGTCGAGCGGCTGCGCGTACTCGCGGTCGATCCGGTCGCGGACACGGCGCAGCCGCGCGAGGTCACGCAGGCGGTGCTGGTCCGCGGGGTCCACAGGGTCCTCGGGGGTCGGGCGGGGTCGGCGGTTGCCCGAATCATCCCCGGCCCGACTCCCGGTCGTCCACTGAGCTCACCCGCGCTGGGAGACGCCCGTCATGCACCAGTTGCCGTCGGTCACGGCCAGCACGAGATCGGCCGGCAGGGTCTGGGTCTGTCCCCCGGCGCTCACCACGATGTCGACGGGTGCCCGGGCCTGCGTGTCCAGCTTGAGCTCCGCAGGTCCGCTCGGCGTCGCCGACTGGACGATCGACATGACGTCCGGCGGGAACGGGTTCGACGACAGCCCCTGCTGGTCGTGGCACGACAGCGACTCGAGCGCAGCCGCGTCCTTGTTCGCGAGCGCCGTGGTCATCTCCGTCGCCCGCGCGTCCGGTGAACCGGGCTTGACGAGGAAGCCGGGGTAGAGCAGCGCCGTCACCGCCAGCGCCACCACCGCGAGCGCGGCGACGGCGCCGAGTGCGATGACGAGGCCCATCGGACGGCCCGCGGGCTCGTCGTCGTCCTCGTCGTCGTCCTCGTCGGTGAGGTCGTCGTCGGAATTGCCCGAGTCGTCATCGTCGACCGCGGCGGCCGGGGTGTCGGCGTCCTCGTCGGGCGTGCTGTCCGCCGGGGTGGCGCTCTCCGTCGCGGTGGTGCTGTCGGTCCCGGTCCCGGCCTCGCCGTCCCCGACCGGCGGATCGTCCGTCGCCACGGTCTCGTTGCGAGTCGTGTCGGACATACTTCTGATTCCTCCCAGGACGCTTCGGCGGGCGCCGTTTCCGCAGCGGAATGCCTGTCCGCACGGTGCCTCATGACCGATGGCGCTCCGACACCCGGGCCCGCGCGTGCCACGCCCACGACCCGATCGGGGTTCTCCCTCGTGCCACGGCGCGACGGACGCCCCGACCCTGCGCGGTGGTGCCCGTCCCGCGAGCACGACCGGTGGCCGACCCTCCAGGAGAACCGATGACGACGAGTCCCACCACGACCGAGGAGCTCCCCGCCCTCGACCGCGTCGACTGGGACGACCTCGCCGCCCGCCTCGATCGCGACGGGTTCGCGATGACCGCGCCGCTCTTGGACCCCGACCAGTGCCGGCAGATGATCGACGTCTTCGACGACGAGGACGCGTTCCGGTCCACCATCGACATGGCGCGGCTGTCGTTCGGCGAGGGCCGCTACCGCTACTTCGCGGATCCGCTCCCGTCGCTGGTCCAGACGGTGCGGACCCGGCTGTACCCGCCGCTCGCGCAGATCGCGAACCGCTGGGCCGGGCTGCTCGGGGAGGACACCTTCCCGGAGTGCCACGACGGGCTCGTCGAGGCGTGCGCGGCAGCAGGCCAGCACAAGCCCACGCCGCTCGTGCTGCGCTACGGCCCGACCGGCTACAACTGCCTGCACCAGGACGTCTACGGCGACCTGACCTTCCCGCTGCAGGTGCTCGTCATGCTCAACACGCCCGACGTCGACTTCACCGGCGGGGAGAGCGTGTTCGTCGAGCAGCGACCCCGCCAGCAGTCGCGCCCGATGGTGGCGCGCCCCGGCCTGGGCCAGGCCGTGGTCTTCCCGGTGCGCCACCGCCCGAAGCAGGGCTCGCGCGGCCACCACCGGGTGCAGATGCGCCACGGCGTCTCGGCGGTGCACACCGGCGAGCGGCACGTGCTCGGCATCATCTTCCACAACGCCCGCTGAGCGCGGGCGGTGTCCGCCGGTGTCCTCGGCACCGCCACCCGTTCCCCCGACACGGATGCTTCGGTCTCCGAAGCATCCGCCCGGATCAGTCGCCCTCGACCGGCGTCTCGGCGATCACCCGCCCCACCCGCTTCAGGACGTCGAGCTGGGCCGGGGAGTAGAGCTCGACCATCGCCTGACCCATGGTGCGGGCGGCGAACTTCGCGCCCTGTGGAGCGTCCTCGTCCGCGGTCCGCAGTTCGGGGTGCTCGGCCCGCAGGGCGCGGACGTGGGGGAGCATCCGTTCGGCCAGGTCCTGGCGGGTCTGCTCGTCGGCCTCGGGGGAGAGCTCGTCGAACTCCGTCATCAGGGGTTCGTGCTGGTAGTTCGTCATCAGGTTCGCGTAGGCCTGGATGCCCTTCGGCCCGAGGACCCGGGACAGGACGACCATGTAGGAGCGGTCGGCGTCCGAGAGGTCCGCGCGGGCGGCGGCCGGGGCGATCTCGGGCGGCAGGTCGGTCGGCGCCGCCTCGCGCAGGATGAGGGCGAGCTCGGCGCGGACCCGCTGCAACCGCTCGATGGTCGCGGCGAGCTCCGTGTCCAGCCTCCGGAGCGCCGCCTCGGGGTGCTCGTCGGCGTCGCCCATCTCGGCGATCTCGGCGAGCGAGAGCCCGAGATCGGTCAGTCGCTTGATCCGCAGCACGCGCACGAGGTGGGCCACGCCGTACTGCTTGTAGCCGTTGGCGCGCCGCTTCGGCTCCTCGAGCAGGCCGACCTCGTGGTAGTGCCGGACCGTACGCAGGGTGGTGCCGGTGAGCTCGGCGAGCTGCCGGGTGCTCCACGCCATGGGGGCTGCTCCTCCTGTCGACGGGCCTCGGGACCGGTGTGCCGACGACAGTGAAGACCGTGCCGCTGCGGCATGGTCAAGCGTCGGTGTCCCGTGACGGTCGTCTCCCCCGGCGGCACGGCGACGAGGACCTGACGGCGGCGACGTCCAGGCCGTAGCGTCGCCGACCATGCCGGAGCCCACCCCTCCCGAGCGCGAGCGACATCTGATCCGGTACTCCGGCCGGGGCGGGTTCAGCCCCGGGATCGCCGACCGGGCCGGCGGCAGCACGGTGATCACCGAGGACGGGCGCGAGCTGCTGGACTTCACGTCCGGCCAGATGAGCGCGATCCTCGGGCACGGCCACCCGGAGATCGTGGCGACCGTCCGCGAGCAGGTCGGCCGCCTCGACCACCTCTACAGCGGGATGCTGAGCCGCCCGGTCCTCGACCTCGCCCGGCGGCTGTCGGAGACGCTCCCGGCGCCGCTGGAGAAGGCGATGCTGCTGACCACGGGCGCCGAGTCCAACGAGGCGGCGCTAAGGATGGCCAAGCTCGTCACCGGCCGCCACGAGATCGTCTCGTTCGCCCGGTCCTGGCACGGCATGACGGGGGCGGCCGCGAACGCGACCTACGTCGCCGGACGCACGGGGTACGGACCCGCCGCGCCCGGCAACTTCGCCCTACCGGTGCCCGACCGGTTCCGGCCCGACCTCGTCGACGCTGACGGGGAGCTGGACTGGCGACGCCAGCTCGACCTCGGGTTCGACCTGATCGACGCGCAGTCGGTCGGCAGCCTTGCGGCGTGCCTGGTCGAGCCGATCCTGAGCTCCGGAGGCGTCATCGACCTCCCGCCCGGCTACCTCGCCGCGCTGCGGGACAAGTGCCACGAGCGCGGCATGCTGTTGATCGTCGACGAGGCGCAGACGGGCCTGTGCCGCACCGGGGACTGGTACGCGTTCGAGCGCGACGGTAAGAGGGCGAGCGGAGCGACGGGGGAAGGGATCATCCCGGACATCCTGACCCTCTCGAAGACCCTCGGCGCCGGGCTGCCGCTGGCGGCGGTGCTGACCAGCGAGGCGATCGAGCAGGAGGCCCACGACCGCGGGTTCCTGTTCTTCACCACCCACGTCAACGACCCGCTGCCCGCCGCCGTCGGCAACACCGTGCTGGACGTGCTGATCCGCGACCGCCTCGACGAGCGCGCCCGCGAACTCGGCGACCGCCTGCAGGGCGGGCTGCTCGAGCTCGCCGAGCGGCACAAGGTGATCGGCGACGTCCGGGGACGCGGGCTGCTGGTGGGGCTCGAGCTGGTCGACGTGGGTCGGGGCGGGCGCAGCGACGGGAGATCGGGCGACGCGGACGCGCTCGGCGGCGCCGTCACCCGGCGCTGTGCCGACCTCGGCCTGCACATGAACATCGTGCAGCTGCCGGGCATGGGCGGGATCTTCCGGATCGCCCCGCCGCTCACGGCCTCCGACGCCGAGATCGACCGTGGGGTCGCGATCCTCGACGAGGCCCTGACCGCCGAGACGAGCTGATCAGCGCAGGCCGTCGGCGGCCGCGACCCTCGAGCGCTTCTCCTCGGCCGCCGGCTCGGCGCCGGAGTTCGGCCACATGAGCTCGAACTCCAGCTCGATCTTGTCGCCGTAGGGCTCCAGCTCCAGCTCGACCTCGAACTCGTCGGGCAGGTTGAGCGCCACGCCCGGTCCGACCAGCGCCACCTCCGTCGTGCCGCCGTTCTCGAGGGCGTTCGCGAGCGAGTGGAGCCACTTGGCGGCCTCCTGGCGCGACAGGATGACCCTCTGCTCGATCTTTCCACCCGCCATGGGTGCCTCCTCTCCTGGGAAATCGATCTCACTCCGGTCGGGCGAGAGTAGCCGCGGTGGGCGCGTCGTGACGGGCCCGAGCGCGGGTCCTCGGCCACGTGAGCTCGATCTCCAGCTCGACCGTGTCGCCGTGGGGCTCGACCTCCAGCTCGCAGCGGAACTCCTCGGGCAGCTCCAGCGTCACGGGCGGGCCGGTGAGCGAGACCTGCATGGTGCCGCCGCTCTCGATCGCCTTCGCCAGATCCGCCAGCCACCGCGCGACCTCCTGGCGCGACAGGGTCGCCTTCTGCTCGATCTCGTCCTTCGACATCTCAGGGCTCCTTCCTCGGAGGAACCGGCCATCCTCCTCCGCCGGGCCGCGCTCGACGAGGATCAGGGCCGTCGAGGCCGGCCCGCGAGGACCTCGGCGAGGACGGTCGCGTGGCTCGTCGACAGGTCCTTGGTGGCGGTGAGCAGGGTGAGGTCGCGTCCGTCCTGCCACGCGCACAGGTCGTCGAGGGCCTGTGCCCGCTCCGGCTCGGCGAGCTCGGCGCGGTAGCGGCGCGCGAACTCGTCGGAGCGGTCGGGGGCGTGCCCGTACCAGGAGCGCAGCTCGCTCGACGGCGCGACGTCCTTGGCCCACCGGTCGAGGTCGGCGGCGTCCTTGCGCAGGCCCCGGGGCCACAGCCGGTCCACCAGGACCCGGAGGCGGTCGGGCTCCCGCGGGTCGTAGACGCGGCCCACGGCGATGTCCGGTGACGGCACGCGCTCATCCTCGTCCAGAGCGTCCTTGCTCGAGATCCCGGCGTCACCCGTCCGGAGGCTCCGGGGCCGACCCGTTCGAGTCGATGGGGACGGGGAAGCGGCACGTGCAGGGCGCCCGCCCCGCGATCTCCTCGCGTCACGGACCGCCGAGGGCCGCCCCGCCCCGATGCCCTTCTCGACGTTCTTCGCCGACGGCGGGATCGCCTTCCACGGGGGTGACCCCTCGCGCTCGTCGGCCGGGTGCATCCGCAGGAAGGCCGCCGACGCCGAGGCCGTGTTCGACGACCAGGCCGGTCGCGTCAGAGTGCCGGCCGGACGACGCTGGTGAGGTCGATGGTGCCGTCGACGACGCCGCGGGCCAGGTCGGTCAGTCGGATGCCCTGCCCGCGGGCGTGGCTGCGCAACACGGTGAACGCGTCCTCCGGGGCGAGGGCGGTGCTGCCGGCGAGCACGCCCTTGGCCTGTTCGATGATCACGCGGCTGTTGAGGGCGCCCTGGAGCTGCTCCTGGACGGTCTCGGCATGGCGGACGGCGCGTTCGTGCAGCAGGCCGATGGTGGCCGCGTCGGCCAGGGCCTGGCCGAGGCGGGTATCGGCGTCGGTGAGCGCGTGGTGGTCGGTGTGCAGCAGGGTCAACACACCGATGACGTCGTCGCGCAGCCGCATCGGCAGGGCGTGCGTCGCGCGGAACCCGGCTTCGTCGGCGCCGGAGACGTAGCGCGGCCACCGCTGGCGGGCGGTCGGGGTCCTGAGGTCCTCGCTGATCACCGGGAGACCGGTGCGCACGCAGTCCACACACGGGCCCGCGTCGATGGCCACCGCGAAGACGCTGAGCAGCCGAGTGCGCTCGGAGGACGCCGCGGCGACGGACAGGCCGCCCTGGCCGTCGGCGAGGATGACCCCCGCGGCCGAGACGTCGAGCAGCTCGACGCAGCTCTCGCTCAGCGTGGTGAGCATGTCGAGAGCGTCGAAATCGCGGGTCAGGGTGTCGGTGAGCGCCAGGAACGTGTCGATGACCTGGGGCTCTCGGCCGTTGCTCACGGCTCTCCCTCCTCGTCGGGTGCGGTGGGTCCGTGTCCGGGACCGTTGTCGTCAGGGAGCGGGAAGGTCAGGTCGCGGTCGATGATGCGCCGGGCGACCTCGTGGATCGGCTCGCCGCTGCCGAAGGCGTGCGCCCGGATATGCAGCAGCGCCGAACGCACGTCGGATCCCGTCTGGGCGGAGACCATCCCCGAGGCGGCGTGCACGTCGGCGTGCACGTCCGGAAGCCACCCCGCAGCCACCTCGCGACCGCCGCCGGGGTCCGGGGGACCGTCCTGTTCGGCGAGCTCGAGCAGCGCCTCGGTCGCCAGTGTCGCCATCGCCAGCGCGTCGGCGAGCTGCTCGTCCGTGAGCGGACCCGCGGTCCGGCGGTGCAGGTCGAAGGTCCCCAGCCGGATCGCGCCGACCTGCAGGGGCAGCGAGAACACGGCCGCGGCTCCGGCCCCCACCGCCTCCGGTCCGAACCCGAGCCAGCGACCCGATTCGCCCGCCAGGTCCGGGATCAGGACCGGTCTGCCCTCCCGGAAGGCGTCCAGGCACGGGCCCTCGCCAGCGGTGAGCTGGAGGTCCTCCAGCCGGCGGGCCAACCCACCGGTGGCCGCGAGCTGGTCGCGGTGCCCGTCCAGACCGGCCTCGACGCTGCCCATCACCGTGACACCGGCGCCGTCCACCCCGACGACGTGGACCGTGACCACGCACACCTGCTGGAGGCGCTCCCGCACCCCGGTCGTCCCCCGGGTCGGTCGCGACCGCCGCCCTCGACCGTTCGCCCGGGCGGTCTGATCGTCGAGGCGCGCCGCCAGACGACGCCGCCGAGCCTCGTCGGCCGGTGCGGCACCCTCGAACGCGTCGTTCTCGTTGCTCACGGAACATCCCTGCCGGCACGCGCAGCCATCCGCTCTGCGTCCACGCCGAAGCCGGGTCCGGGGCTTCGCGAGCCGACGGCTCGGGGTCACGACGACACCACGGACGGTAGACCATCGGGCCAGACCTCTCACACGGACCGGTCACTGACCGGCTCTCGACGCCGGTGGCGCGTCCCGGTGGCCGTGCCGGCGACGGCCGTGCTGTCGACGCGGCCGGCGACGACGTCGGCGGCGAGCTCGGCGAGCACGAACTGGTGCCGCTCGGCATGGGCCTGCAGCAGGGCGAGCGCCTCGTCGACCGAGGTGTCGGCGTGCTGCGCGAGCACGCCGGCGGCCTGCTCGACGGCGGCGCGTTCGCCGAGCGCGCGTTGCCGGTTCCCGGCGACCGCACCGGCACGCCGGACCTGGGCGTCGCCGGGAGAGCCCGGGTCCCGCAGGACGGGCTGCTCGGCTCGGAGGAGCTCGAGCGGAAGGGCGTCGCGCGCGGTGCACAGGGCGAGGTAGGTGTCCGGGAGGTCGCCGGCGCTGAGGTGGGCACAGGCGGTCCGGACCGCGACGGCCGCGTTCTCGAGGGGGCGGGGGACCGCGCTGTCGCCCGAGGTCAGGCCGCAGGAGGTCTCGTGGCGCGCAGCGGCGACCCGCAGGACGTGCTCGAGGTCGCCCGAGGTGACCCCGGCCGGCGGAGCGGTGAGGTCCCGCAGCGCGCGCAGGCCCATGGCGATGGCCTCGGCCAGGCCCGGTGCCGCGGGCCGGTCATCGTGGCGGGTCACGTCGCGCTCCGGGGAGCAGGGATCCCGGGTGTCCCCGGGGAGAGGGAGTCGACCAGCCGGGGGGCGATCGGCAGCTCCTCGTCCAGGCCGCACAGGCACAGCACGCGACGGACCGGGCGGGTCGAGGCGATCAGGTGCACGTCTGCGCCACGCCGGCGGGCCGCGTCGCCGGCCTCGGCGAGGGCGCCGACCCCGGCCGCCGAGAGAAAGGTGATCCCGTCCAGGTCCCAGACCAGGTGATCGGGTTCGCGATCGGTGTCGGGGTGGGGCTCCCGGCCGGCTCGCTCCAGCACGGCCCGCAGGTCCTCGACCGTGCCGAGGTCCACCTCACCATGGGCGCGGACCAGCACGGCTCCGGGCCGGGGATGGTGCAGCGCCAGAATCAGCCTGCTCGAGGGGTCCACCGACTCGGTGGGCGGGGTTCGCATCGTGGTCATCAGGCCGGGCAGCCTCTCCGGACGTCGGGGCGTCACAGGGAGGTGACGCACGACAGCTCCGGGGCTGGGGGACCGCCAGGTCGTGGGGCGAGTGTCCGACGACCTCGATTGCCCACAACCGTGATATCAGCATGGCGCTCGGAGCGACGGATGGCAACCACGACGCCGACTTCTCGGTCGCGCCGGCCGATCCTGTGTCGTCACGCGTACAGCAGTAGCCAGATCGCGACGTGGTGGCACAGTGCGGCGGCCACGGTGGCGGTGTGGAAGTACTCGTGGAACCCGAACGTGGCAGGCCGCCCGTGGGGACGGCGGAGCGCGAAGCCGAAGGCTCCGACGCTGTAGACCAGGCCACCGGCGACCACCAGCACGAGGACGGCGACGCCGCCGACGCTCAGCAGGTCGGGCAGTGCGAACACCGCCACCCACCCCAGTGCCAGGTACAGCGGTACCCCGGCCCATCGCGGTGCGGTGGGCCACAGCAGGGTCAGGGCCACCCCGGCCAGGGCTCCACCCCACACGACGGCGAGGATGATCGGGCCGGTCGGGGTGGACATCGCAAGGACCGCGATCGGTGTGTAGGTGCCGGCGATGAACACGTAGATCGTCGAGTGGTCGAGACGGCGCATGCGTTCGCGTGTCCGCCCGGAGGCCCACCGTCCCCGGTGGTAGCCGGCGCTGGCCCCGAAGAGCGCGAGGACCGTGACCGCGTAGACCGCGGTGGCGGTCGCCGCCGCCGCCGAGACGGTGGACGCGGCCAGGACGACCAGGGCGATCCCCGGCCCCACGGCCACCACCGACGCCCACAGGTGGATCCACCCGCGGGCCCGCGGTGTCCCGCGCGATGTCACCGCCCCGCCGGCGGGGTCGGGGTCGACGACCGGGTGCTCGAGGGTCCCGGGGCCCGTGCTCACGCGGCCGTCGGCTCGGCACGCACCGGGTCGCCGCGGGTCGCGGTGGTGGTCGGCGGGGTCTCCGGGTCGGTCGGGGTGCCACCGCCGGGCAGCGCGAGACGGGCGATGGTGGCGAGCACGTTGCCGTACTGGCGGGGCAGCGAGCCGCTGGTGTAGGGCAGCCCGTACTGCTCGCACAGCGCGCGGACCTTGGGCGCGACCTGGGCGTACCGGTTGGACGGCATGTCCGGGAACAGGTGGTGCTCGATCTGGTGCGACAGGTTGCCGGTCATCAGGTGGAACACCCGCGAGCCCTCGAGGTTCGCCGACCCGAGCATCTGGCGCAGGTACCACTGCGCCCGGGTCTCGCCGTCGAGCTGGTCCTCGGTGAAGGTCTCCGCGCCGGCCGGGAAGTGCCCGCAGAAGATCACCGCGTGGCTCCAGACGTTGCGGGTCACGTTCGCGGTGAGGTTGCCGAGCAGCGTGGTGGGGGCGGCGAGGCCGGACAGCAGCGGGAAGCCGATGTAGTCCTTCAGAATCTGGCCACGGATCTTGCGCCAGAGGCCGCCGAGCTCGGTCTTCGCCTGCGCCCACGGCTTGCGACCGGCCGCGACCTCCTCGAGCTCGATGTCGTAGATCGCGATGCCGTACTCGAACCCGGCGGCCAGCGCGACGTTGTAGAAGGGCTGGAGCAGGTGCCAGGGCTTCCACGGCTGGTCGGGGTCGATCCGGAAGGCGGCGTAGCCGAGGTCGCGGTCCTTGCCGAGCACGTTGGTGTACGTGTGGTGGACGTAGTTGTGGGAGTACTTCCAGCCCTCGGCGGAGGAGGCGGAGTCCCACTCCCAGTTCGTGGAGTGGATCTCGGGGTCGTTCATCCAGTCCCACTGGCCGTGCAGGACGTTGTGCCCGATCTCCATGTTCTCGAGGATCTTGGAGACGGACAGCGCGGCGGTGCCGGCCAGCCACGCGGGCGGTAGCAGCGAGAACTGCAGGAGTCCCCGGCCGCCGGCGTCCAGGCCGCGCTGCACGGCGATCACGCGGTGGATGTAGCGGGCGTCGTCGTCGCCGAGGTCGTCCATCACCTCGGCACGGATCGCGTCGAGCTCGGCACCCAGCGCCTCGACGTCGGCGTCGGAGAGGTGCGCGGTGGTCTCGATCGTCGTGGTGGTGGCACTCGGGGTGATGCTCAAAGGTCCTCCAGGGCCCGGCGCGGGCCTGCGGATCGCGTGTGCGGTGGGGAGGACGCGGGTCCGGGCGACCTTCGGTACACGGGGTACCTGATCGCAGAGTTCTCGTCGGGGCCACCTGCCGAAACCGACAGACGGCCCGACGTGGCCCGGTCGACAGTCCCCGTCCGCTCGGCGATCGCGATCCGTGCTCCCGCTCACACCTCCCGGCGGACGGCCCGGGGCGGCGTACACACAGGCCCACACACACGCCACGACGGCAGGAGAGACGGATGCTGACCCGCAATCCCTGGGACGACGACGCCGCTCCCGAACTGGTGGCGCTGGAGGTCGGACGGGCGCCGTGGCTGGACCGGCTGGTGGACCTGCACGTCCTCGCCGAGCACGGCGACCGCGAGGCGGCCGATGCGGCGGGGCAGTGGATCAGCACCGACCCGGACGCGCGCCGGGTCTGGGACGAGGTCGAGCGCTCCTGCGGCAGCCTGCGCGCCGCGGGGGAGAGCGGTCACGACGACGCGACGGTGGTCCGCTAGCGCGTGTCTGGTGGTTCATGAGAGCCAGGCCAGGGTGGCGCGGAAGGT
>NZ_JAQZAM010000021.1 GCF_028737215.1 Actinomycetospora chibensis
GTGTCCGCGATGTGCTGAGACATCAACTGTCTCCGATGTCCTGAGCACGAGCAGGGGCCTATAGGCCCCAACATCGCTCACGTGGGCAGGGCGTCCACGGCCGAGACGCCGCGGTCGGGGAGGGCCGTGGGGGACTCCTGGTGGTACGCGCCCGAGGGCAGGATGCCGGCGGCGCCGCGGCGGGCCATGACCTGCTGCTGGGAGTGCACGTCCTCGCCGTGGGCATCGGGCGGGAGGTCGCGCCAGAACTCGAAGCCGCCCGCCTCGACCAGCGCGGCGCGGTCGAACAGGACGCAGCCCGCCAGCCACGCGACCTTGTACGCCACGTAGGACTCCGGCGACGGCGTCGGGCGCCCCGGCCCGTCGAGGTCCAGCGACTCGGCCAGGTGCAGCCCGTTCGCGGCGTTGTGCAGGCGCCACCGGTCCCAGCCCGGCCCGTCCTTGACCAGCGCCTCCGGCGACACCGGCCCGTCCCACGCCGCGAACGACGTCACCTCGTGCGGCCGGCGGTCCTCGGCGTGCCCGAGCGCCTGCATCGCCGCGCCCACCACCCCGCAGCCCAGTTCGCCGAGCGCCCGGTGCAGCCGCGCCAGCACACCCGGCTCGAGCCACACGTCGTCGTCGAGGTAGAGCACCGCCGGCGACGTGGCGCACGACAGCAGGAAGGCGCGCTGCTCGGCCATCCCGCGCGGCGGCAGGTGGCGGTGGAGGTCCACCGAGACCCCGCGCCGACGCAGCCAGCGGATCACCGTCCACGCCGACGGCGTCTCCCACGAGGGGTCGCCGTCGGACTGGTCGGAGATCGTCACCCGGTACGCCACGCCCGTCTGCGCGGCGAGGCCCGCGAGCGTCGTCGCGAGCTCCACCGGACGCCCCCGCGTCGGGATGAGGACGTCGATCACGACCCGCTCCGGATGCGGTCGACCAGCGACGTCGTCGACCGGTCGGGCAGGTAGTCGAGGATGACGACGCGCCCGCCGTAGGCGGTGACGGTCGCGGTCTCGCGCAGCATCTCGGGGGTGTAGTCGCCGCCCTTGGCGTAGACGTCCGGGCGCAGCAGGTCGAGCAGCTCGGCGGGGGTGTCGGCGTCGAACGCGGTGACGTGGTCGACGCAGCTCAGGGCGCCGATCACCGCGGCGCGGTCGGCCAGCGGGTTCAACGGGCGTTCCGGGCCCTTGAGACGCGACACCGACTCGTCGGAGTTCAGTGCCACCACCAGCACGTCGCCGAGGCGCTTGGCCTGGTTGAGCGACGCGACGTGGCCGCGGTGCACGACGTCGAAGCAGCCGTTGGTGAACACCACGCGCCGCCCGGCCACCCGCTGGTCGTGCACGATCGTGGCGAGCGAGGCCGCGTCCAACAACGGGCCCTCCGCGGCGGCGACGCGCTCGGCGAGCTCGCCGGTGCCGCACACCGAGGTCCCCGGCCGGCCCACGACGACGTCGGCCGCGGCCTGGGCGAGCTCGACGGCGGTGGCCGCCGGCGTGCCCGCGGCCAGCGCGAGCGCCAGCGCAGCGGTGAACGTGTCGCCCGCCCCGCAGGTGTTCGCCTCCGGCGCGGGGCGCGCGAACGTGCGGTGCGTCGGGGAGCCGTCGTCGGGCAGCAGCAGGGCCCCGTCGCGGTCGAGGGTGACGACGACCGACGCCGCCCCGGACCGTTCCCGCAGCTCGGGGCCCGCGGCCTCCGCCGCCGCGACGCGGTCGGGCCCGCCGAGCTCGCGGCCCAGTAGGAGCTTCGCCTCCCCGGCGTTGGGGGTGACGACCTCCGGGCGTGCCGGAGCCCAGCGCGCCGGGTCGTGGGCGTCGACGACCAGCCGGCAGCTGCGCTCCCCCGGGGCGTCGAGCAGGGAGCCGACCAACGCCACCGTCTCGTCGTCGACGATCCCGCCGCCGTAGTCGCAGACGACCACGGCGTCGGCGCCCTCGACCGCCGCGCGCAGGGCGTCGTGCACGGCCGCGCGCCGGTCGGCGTCCAGCGGTTCCCGCGACGACGTGTCGAACCGCGCGACCAGTGCCTCGTCGGCGAGCACCCGCCGCTTGGCCGCGGTGGGGCGCGAGGGGTCGGTGACGACGCCGGCGGTGCCGACGCCGAAGCCGGCGAGCACCTCGCGCACCGTCGCCCCGTCCGCGTCGTCGCCGAGCACCGAGACGAACTCGGTGCGGGCGCCGAGCGCCGCGAGGTTGGCGGCCGTGTTCGCCGCGGCGCCGGGCGAGCCGTGCGTGTGGTCGACCTCGACGACCGGGACCGGCGCCTCGCGCGAGAGGCGGCGCGACGGACCGGTGAGCCACTGGTCGAGCACCGCATCGCCCACGACGACCACACGCGGGGCGACCGCGGCGAGACGCGCGGGCAGGTCGGCGGCCAGCGGGGCGAGGGCCAGGTCGGGCGACTCGGGTCGCGACCATGCCTCAAGGCGCGACATCTCGGGAGCAGCCATCAGCGGACCGTCCGTCCGGGGGAACACGGCCGGGTGCGGACGGGGGTAGGGGTACCTGCCGACCGGCGCCCGGCGGGCGGTCTGGGTACTGTCGCTCTCCGCTCCGTCTCCGGCGGGGTGACCCATCCGTCACGGGAGTGCCGATGGCCAGCGACGCGCCCCAGCCCTCGACGGGCCCCGACACCGTGGGCCCCGACGACCAGACGACGATCGACGCCCGCCTCCTCACACCGAGGGTGGCGGTCGTGGCACCGGCCGGCGACGTCGACACCGCCACGGCCGGACCGCTGCGCGCGGCGATCGGCGAGCAGGTCGACGCCGGCGCGGTGCACGTCGTGCTCGACCTCTCCGGCGTGGAGTTCATGGGGTCGGCCGGCCTGGCGCTGCTCATCGCCGAGCGCGAGGCGGCGATCGCCCGCGAGGGCGAGCTGCGGCTCGCGGGTGTGCCGCGCACGGCGGGCCGGGCGCTGAGCCTGACCGGCCTCACCGAGCTCTTCGACACCTACCCCGACGCCGAGGCCGCGGCCGCCGACCTGAGCTGAGGCCACCTGGGCTGAGGCGACGTGCACTGGGGCGACGTGCGCTGACCTCACGGGTACGAGCCCTCCTCCGACGACGTGACGACGAGCTCGCGCACCTCGCTGCCGGCGGGTCGCGTCAGCGCGTAGAGCACGGCGTCGGCGGTCTGCGCCGGGTCGTTGAGCTTCGCGTCGGCACCCGGCTTGTACTGGTCGGGGCGGTCGTCGAAGAAGTGCGTCCACATGCCGCCGGGGACCAGCAGCGTCACCCCGACCGTGCCGGCGGTCTCCGCGGCGAGCGCGCGGGTGAAGCCGACGACGCCGAACTTCGAGGCGCAGTAGGCGGTCGCGTCCGACACGGCCTTGACCCCGAGGGTCGAGGAGACGGTGACGACCTTGCCCCGGCGCTGCTCGAGCTGCGGGAGGGCGGCGCGCACGACGGCGGCGGTGCCCAGCAGGTTGACCATGACGACGCGGTCCCACTCGGCGGCGTCGACGTCGACGAGACGCCCGCAGCGGTCGATGCCGGCGGCGGTGACGACGGCGTCCAGGCCGCCGACCCGGTCGCTCGCCCGCGCCACGGCGTCCTCGGCGGCACGGGGGTCGGCGAGGTCGACCTCGACGAAGGCGTGCCCGGCGTCGGGGGCCTTGAGGTCGAGGACGACGGGAGTGCCACCGGCGGCGGCGACGGACTCGGCGACGGCGGCGCCGAGGCCGGACGAGCCGCCGGTGATCAGGACGGTGCCAGGGCTGGTCACGATGTTCCTCCAGTGGGGACGGGTTCGGGTTCGAGGCGGGCCAGCAGCCGCGTGGACGAGCGGCCCGCGTGGTACGGCACGGCGACGACCTCGCCGCCCCAGCCCCGTACCAGCGGGGTCTCGGGCAGCTCGTCGGTCGCGTAGTCGCCGCCCTTGACCCAGACGTCGGGGCGCAGGCGCTCGAGCACCGTGCGCGGGTCGTCCTCGTCGAACACCTCCACGGCGTCGACGGCGACGAGCGCGCGGAGCATCTCGGCGCGGTCGGCCTCGGCGACGACGGGACGGTCGGGGCCCTTGAGCCGGCGCACGGAGGCGTCGGAGTTCAGGCAGACCACCAGCACGCCGTCCTGGCCGGCCAGACGTCGCGCCGCCGCGAGGGTGCGGGCATGCCCGGCGTGCAGGAGGTCGAAGCAGCCACCGGTGGCGACCACGGTCGCGCCCCGCTCGCGGGCGGCGGCGACGACGTCGACGGGGGTGTCCGTGGACGTCGGGTCGGGCATGTCGTCGAGCGCGCCCGCCCCGCCCGCAGCCACGAAGTCGGCGGCCGCGGCGACGGCGGCGCGCACGGCGTCGTCGAGCGCGGCGCCGTCGGCGAGGGCGACCGCGGCGGTGGCGGCGAACCGGTCGCCGGCCCCGCACGGGTCGCCGCCGCGGGCGGGCTCGGCGGGCGTCACCGAGGTGCCGGTGGCCCCGCGCAGCACGGCGCCGCGGCTGCCCGCGGTGACGGCGACGGCGTCGACGCCCCAGTGCTCGCGCAGCGCCTCGCCCAGCGCGGCGGGTTCGTGCGGGAACCCCCGTGAGCGAACTTCGGTGCTATAGCCCCGGACTTCGCTCACGTAGCCGCGCGCCTCCGACATGTTCGGGGTCACGAGCGTGGCGCCGGGGACGGGCGGGGCGCCGTTCGGGTGCGGGTCCCAGACCAGCGGCACCCGGGTCGCGGCGGCGGTGAGGGCCTCGCGGACGGCCGGGTCGGCGGTCAGTCCACGCCCGTAGTCGGAGACCAGCACCGCGCCGGCCCCGGCGATGGCGTCGAGCACAGGGCGATCGACGGCGACGTCCCCGAGCCCGCCCGCGTCCACCCGCAGCAGCACGCGGTCACCGGCGAGCATCCGGGTCTTGGTCGGCGTGGTCCCGACGGCGGTCGCGGCGACGACGTCGACGCCGACCAGCAAGGCGCGCAGCGACTCGGCGTCCTCGCCGAGCGCGGTCACGAGCCGCACGGGTCGCGACGAGGAGCGCGCCGCGAGCAGCGCGGTCAGGCCGGCGCCGCCCGGGCGCTCGCGCCTGCTCTCGGCCGCCAGCACCGGCGCCGGCGCGTCCGGGCACAGCCGGTCGACGGCGCCGTGGACGTCGACGTCGCGCAGGCAGTCGCCGACGATCACCAGGGGCGCGCTCACGGGACCAGCTCCTGGGTCGCGCGGGCGGAGGCCGAGACCCGCGACGCCAGGGACCGGTCGACCATCTCGCACAGCAGGTGCACGGTCACCAGGTGCGCCTCCTGCACCGACGGGGTCTCCCCCGGCAGGCACAGTGCCTCGCTCGCGGCGTCGGCGAGCGGGTTCGGTCCCGGTCCGGTCAAGGCCCAGACGGTGAGCCCGAGCGAGCGCCCCGCTTCGGCCGCGGCGACGAGGTTGGGGCTGCGGCCGCTGGTCGAGAGCAGCATCAGGACGTCGCCGGGACGGCCGTGAGCACGCACCTGGCGCGCGAAGACCTCGTCGTAGCCGTAGTCGTTGCCGAGCGCGGTGATCGCCGACGTGTCCGCGTGCAGCGCGATCGCCGACAGCGGCTCGCGCTCGCCGCGGTAGCGCCCGACGAGCTCGGCGGTCAGGTGCTGGGCCTCCGCCGCGCTCCCGCCGTTGCCGGCCGCGAGCAGGCGCGAGCCACGGCTCAGGCGGGTGGCGAGGTCGACACCCCAGCGCTCGATGCGTCCCGACTCCCCGGCCAGGCCGTCGAGCGTGGCCCGCAGCCCGCCGAGGTGCCGGTGCACGATCCTGTCGGCGCTCATGCCGGGCTCCCCGTGGTCAGCACGCCCGGGGACACCGTGGTCGATGCCACGACGCCCGCGTAGGCCTGCTCGTGGGCGGCGGCGACGCGGTCCCAGCCGTACTCGGCGACCGCGCGACGCCGCCCGGCCCGCCCCAGGGCACGGGCACGGCGGGGATGCGCCCGCAGCGCGTCGAGCGCCGCGGCCACCGCGGCCGGGTCGCCCGCCGGGACGTGGTGGCCGGTGACGTCGTCGACGACGGTGTCGGCGAGCCCGCCCACGGCGGCCGCGACGACGGGGCGCCCGCAGGCCATCGCCTCGAGCGGGACGAGCCCGAACGGCTCGTAGACCGGGACGCAGGCGACGGCATCGGCACCGCGGTAGAGCGCGGGCAGCGCGTCGTGGGCGACGGCCCCGAGGAACGTGACGCGGTCGGCGACGCCGGTCCGCGCGGCGAGCGCCCGCAGGCGGCGGACCTCGGGATCGTCGTCGAGACGCCCGGCGCTCGGGCCGCCCGCCACGGTCAGCTCGACGTCGCGGGGCAGGCGCCCGAGCGCGGCGATCACGGTGTCGACACCCTTGCGCGGCACCAGCCGGCTCACGGTGAGCACGCGGAACCCGCCGCGGCCGGACGTCGACGCGGCGTCGCCCGCCGGCGTGAAGTGCCCGACGTCGACCCCGCAGGGCACGACCGTCACCTGCTCGGCGGGCACGCCCAGCGCGGCGAGCTCGTCGGCCTCGTCGCGGCACGTCGCGAGAACCCGGTCGACCGAGGCACCGAGATCGCTCTCCGCCGCGACCCGGCGGGCCGGGCTCGTGTCGTCGGCGCCTTGGTGGCGGCGCTTCACCGACCCCAGCGCGTGGAAGGTCTGCACGACCGGCACGCCGAGGGCCCGGGCCGAGGGCAGCGCCGCCAGCCCCGACATCCAGAAGTGGGCGTGGACGACGTCGGGTCGTTCCGCACGCCAGCAGGAGGCGAGGTCGGCCGAGAACGCATCCATGAGGTCGACGAGCTCGTCCTTCGGCAGCTCGGCCGCCGGTCCGGCGTCGACGTGGTCGACCACGACACCGGGGGCCATCGGCACCCGTCGCGGCGTGCGCGGGTCGGTGCGGCGGGTGTGGACGACCACCTCGTGCCCGGCGTCGGCGAGCGCCAGCGCGAGCGCGCGCACCGCGACGTTCTGCCCGCCGGCGTCGACGCCGCCGAGCCCGTTGGACGCCACCAGCGGGCTGGCGTGCTCGGAGACCATCGCGATCCGCATGCGCGCACTCCTCCCACGACCCCCGCGCTGGGTGGTCGCGTCGTCGCTCGGGTGGCGCCACGGGCGCCGGAGAGGTCACGACCGGCGGGTGCCGGTCCAGGGGGGGAAGGGGTCAGCCCGCTGGCTGGAGCCGACCCGGTCCACGGGCGAGGGCGGCGTCCTCGTCGACGCCGCCGGGTCCGCCCTCGACGACCTCGGTGAGCAGCCGGCCCCAGTCGTGCAGGAAGCGGTCAACCCCGTGGCGGGCCAGGGCGGAGGCCCGTCCCGCGGCACCCGCGGCGCGGGCGAGGTCGGGGTCGTCGCGGAAGGTCCGCAGACCCTCGTGCAGGACCCGCAGGTCGGTGGCGACGACGCCGGCGTCGGCCGGCACGTCGACCGCCACCTCGGTGGTGGCCAGGGCGACCACCGGCATCCCGAGCATCATCGCCTCGATCAGCGACAGGCCCAGGGACGTCCAGCGCACCGGGTGCAGGTAGACCCGTCGGCGCGCCATCTCGGTGTGCAGGCGGTCCTGCGGCAGGTCGCCGCCGATCGCGACGTCCGGGTGGGTCACGGCCTCGCCCAGGCGCTCGCTGCCGATCCCGAAGACGTCGAGACCGACGGTGTCGGCGAACCCGGCCAGCAGGTCCGTGCCGGTGACACGTCCGCGGCGCACCGGCTCGTTGACGACGACCGCCGCCCGGCCGATCTCCCCGGTGTAGCGGTCGCCGGGATCGAGCACGCCGTGCTCGATCACCCGGGTCGGCGCCCGGCCGGTGTCCCACGCCAGGGCGTTGAAGTGGGTGACGTGGACGACGGGGATGTCGTCGCGATCGGCGAGCGGGTGCCGCGTCGTCGGCACGTCGCCCTTGGGGGTGTTGTGCTCGACGAACACCGCGGGCAGGTCGACGCCGGGGCGACGACCGGTCCAGCGTTCGGTCAGCTCGATCTCCTCGGGCCGCTGGAGCACCACCGCGTCGATCTCGTCGGCGCGCTCGCGCAGCTGCTCCGGGGTGGCCTCCAGCGCCCGTGCCGGCCAGTCCCAGGCCGCCGGACGCCCGCCGCCCCAGGGGCCGCCCTCGGGCAGCACCGGGAGCAGACACGTGTGCCGCCCCTGCACGAAGGCCGTGCTCCAGGAGCCGTGCACGTGCCAGTGCAGGACGGTCCTCGGAACGGACGTCGCGGCGGGCGGGAAGGTCACCGGCGAGGTATTGGTTCCCGCCCGGGACCCATAAACTTCTCCCCGGGAACTACTACTCTCCGTAGATCAGGGCGCCGACCGCGGCGACCACCTGATTCGCTCGCACGCTGTCGAGACACGGATGACCAGGCACGGGACAGTCCCTCGCGCGTGTCCCCCGGCACGGCGCCCCCTGATCACCGAGCAGAATTCGTCGCACTCCGTAAGGAGCCCACCGTTCCGGGGGCACCACGGGGGCGAACAACGAGACGACCGGCACACCCACCGCGGCCGCCAGATGGGCGGGTCCTGTGTTGCCCACCACGACCGCGCGCGCGCCGGCCAGCACGGCCGCCAGGGCACCGAACGACGTCCGCCCGCCGAGATCCACGCCTTCGCGTCCGGCCACCCGTGCGGTGAGCGCGGCCTCGTCCGGCGCACCCGTCACGACCACCCGGTGGCCGGCGGCCGCGAGGGCCGCGACGCCCTCGGTCGCGCGGTGCGGCGACCACGCCCGTGCCGGCACCGAGGCCCCGGGGTGCAGCACAACGTAGGGGCCGTCGACGCCGTGCGCGGCGAGCGCGTCGGCGGCCTCGCGGCGGGCGTCGTCGCCGACCGTGACGGCGAGCCGCCCGTCGTCGCCCTCGGGGAGCGCGTGGCCGGCGCGGGCGGCGATCGCGAGCGCGCGCTCGGCCTCGGGGAGGTCGTCGGGCAGGTCGACGGTGGGGTCGAGCGCCGGGTCGCCGGGACGCAGGCGGACGTCGAGCAGGCTGCCGGGGTAGTCGACCGAGGCCGCGGTGATCCGACCGACGCCCGCCATGCGCAGCACCAGCGCGGTCGGCAGCGGCGACTGGTGGAACGAGGTGAGCACCACCGCCTCGTCGGCCCCCAGGGCGGCGAGTGTGTCGACGACCTCCTCGGTGCCCTCGCGCGTCATGGGCGGCGGCTCGCCGTCCACCCAGGGACAGCGCCACATCACGACGGCATCCACCCCCGGCAGCAGCCCGGCCGCCTGCCGGCCGCGCGGCCCGACGACCATGACGACCTCGTCGGCGCCCGCCGCCACGGCGCGCACCGCCGGCCCGGCGAGCAGGACGTCGCCGTCGCTGTCGAGGCGGACGACGAGCACCCGGCTCACGGTGCGGATCCGGAGGGTCGGAACCCCAGCAGCGCGACGGCACCCGCCAGGTCGTCGGCGAGGATCCCGCGCGCTGCCGCGTCCTCGATCTCCTCGCGGCGGGTCGCGGCGGTCGGCACGAGGACCGCCCGCGCCCCGGCGGCGTCGGCGGCCCCGACGTCCGCGGCGATGTCACCGATCACGGCCACGTCGGCGGGCGCGACACCCAGGGCAGCGGCCGCGTCGAGCACCATGCCGGGCGCCGGCTTGCGGCAGGCGCACCCGTCGTCGCTGCCGTGCGGGCACCACCGCCACACCGCGAACGGACCGAGGAGCTCGGCGACCCGGGCGTTGACTGCCTCGACCTGCCCGGCGTCGAGCAGGCCCCGCGCGATCCCGGACTGGTTGCTGACGACGCCGACCGGGACGCCCGCCGCGCGGACACGCCCCAGCGCCGCCGCCGCGCCGGGCATGGCGCGCACGGCGTCCGGGTCGCCGTTGTAGGGGACGTCGACGACGAGGGTGCCGTCGCGGTCGAACAGCACCGCACGGGGTCGGGTGCTCACGGTCCGGGAGCACACCACGGACCAGGTGGCCCCGCACCGCCCGCCCCCGCGGTGTGGGAAGCGTGTGGCCCGCGAGCCGCATCGGTTTGTGGGTGGGGGCCCCGGGTACACGCCCGGAGACCGGGATTCGCGCCGGTCCTGTCCGCCCGAACCGGACGCGACCGCCTGGAGGGAACCGCGTTGATCCGTACCCAGCCCCCTGAGGACCGGGGACCGGGTGCGCCGCGTGACGTGGAACTGCGTGTCCTGGCCCAGCCGGAGGCGCTTGTCACCGTGCGCACCGTGGCCGGCGATCTCGCGGCCCGTGCCGAGTTCCCCCTCGACGCCGTCGATGATCTCCGGCTCGCCGTGGACGAGGCGTGCACGTGCCTGGCCGGGCTGGCCCGCCCGGGCACCAAGCTGACGGTCACCTTCACGGTGGACGACGACCGGATCACGGTCACCGCGTCCGTCTCGACGACGGGACCGACCGGCCTGCCCACCACGACGTTCGCGTGGCGGGTGCTGACGGTCCTGGCCGACGACGTGCGGGTGCTCTCCGAGGCGCCCACCGCTCCCGGTGAGGCGCACCGCCTGGCCCTGCGGATGACGTTGGTCCGTCCCGCGCTCGGGGCCTCGCTCGGGGCGTTCGGGGCCTGCGACGCCGACGCCGCGGCGCCCCGGGACGCCGCCGTCTCCTTCATGCCCGAGCGTCCCGGGAGCCCGGGGCCGTGACGCCGTCCCCCGACCCGGCGCCCCCTTCCACTCCAGAGACGACGGATGTGACCTCCATCGACGCCATGGCTGCGACCACCACGACGAGCGACACGGCCGACGCCGTCGCCACCGCCGAGTCCGACGACACCGCCGACTCCACCTACTCCACCACCGACACCGCCCCGCGCCCGGCCGCGGACACCGCGACGAAGGACAACGGCGGCCGGTCGAACGGGCGGCGCAGCTCCTCGCGGGGCGAGTACGACCACCTCATGCCGAAGCTCGCCGAGCACGCCAAGCTCGAGATGGGCTCCCCGGAGCGGCTGCGGCTGCGCGACGAGCTCGTGCGCGGGCACCTGCCGGTCGCCCAGCACATCGCGCGGCGGTTCTCGCGGCGCGGCGAGCCGGAGGAGGACCTCGAGCAGGTCGCGACCCTCGGACTGATCAACGCCGTCGACCGGTACGACCCGGACCGCGGCACCGACTTCCTGTCCTACGCGGTACCGACGATCACCGGCGAGGTCCGTCGCCACTTCCGTGACCAGGCGTGGTCGATGCGTGTCCCGCGCCGGCTCAAGGACCTCAACGTCACGCTGTCGGCGGCGATGTCGCAGATGTCGCAGACCCTGGGCCGCGCCCCGAACGCCCCCGAGCTGGCCGAGCACCTGGGCATCTCCAAGGAGGAGGTGCTCGAGGCGCTCGAGGCGTCGAACGCCTACCGCAGCGGCTCGCTCGACGAGATGCTCGTCGACGACCCCGACTCCGGGAAGGTCTCCGACCTGCTCGGCGAGGCCGACGCGGCGCTCGAGCAGGTCGAGTACCAGCAGACGCTGGCCCCGCTGCTGGAGAAGCTGCCCCAGCGCGAGCGGACGATCATCAAGCTGCGCTTCTTCGGCAACCTGACGCAGTCGCAGATCGCCGAGCACGTCGGCATCTCCCAGATGCACGTCTCCCGGCTGCTCGCGAAGACGCTGGTCCAGCTGCGCGGGGACGTCGGCGACGCTCGGTGAGCCCCCGCCCGACGGCCGTCGTCCTGCGCGACCTCGGCCTGGGCGACCTGCTCGTCGCCGTCCCCGCCCTGCGGCTGCTGCGCCGGGCCCTGCCCGACCACGAGATCGTCCTCGTCGCCCCGGACGCCCTCGCGCCCCTCGTGGCGCGCATCGAGGCGGTGGACTCCCATGTGCGTGATCTTCTGGGCTATCGCTCAGAAGATCACGCACGACCCGACGTCGCCGTGAACCTCCACGGGCGTGGGCCCGAGAGCCACGCGCGCCTCGACGCGCTCGCCCCGCGCCGGCGGATCGGGCACGCGGCACCGGGCTGGGACGGGCCGGCGTGGGTCGACGACCCCGCGCGCCCCGAACGACAGCGCTGGTGCGACCTGCTCGTCGAGACCGGACTGGTCGATGAGGTGAACGACGCCGACGACCTCACGCTGCCCGGGCGCCGGGCCGTCGCCTCCGGGCCCGTCGTCGTGCACCCCGGCGCCGCCTACGGCGCCAAACGCTGGCCGGCGCCGCGGTTCGCCGCGTGCGCCGCCGCCCTGCAGGCGCGGGGTCACCCGGTGGTCGTCACCGGCGGCCCGGGTGAGCACCGACTGACCGCCGAGGTCGTGGCCCGGGCGGGACTGCCCGTCGACGCCGACCTCGGCGGGCGCACCGACCTCGCCGGCCTGCTCGACCTCGTCGCCGCCTCCGCGCTCGTCCTCGCGGGTGACACGGGCATCAGCCACGTCGCGACGGCCTTCGGCACGCCCTCGGTGACCCTGTTCGGCCCCGTGCCCCCGACGCAGTGGGGTCCGCCCCCCGGCGGCCCCCACGTCGTGCTCGGCGACGACACCGTCCGGCGCGGCGAGCGCTTCGCCGACGACCCCGACCCCGCGCTGCTCGCCGTCACCCCCGACGACGTCCTGGCCGCGCTCCCCTACCCCGCGGTCCCCTACCCCGCGGTCCCCTACCCCGCGGTCTCGAGCATCGTGGGAACCCCTGTCGGTCGCCGGCGCTCATGAGGACGCGGCGGCGGCCCGGCGTCTGCCTCGTCCGCGACGCTTCGGTTTCCGAAGCATCTTCGGCTCCCCGTCGGTGGGCCGCTCTCACGGACGGTGCGACGCGGCGCCGGCGTCCACCTCGTCCACGACGCTTCGGTTTTCGAAGCTTCTTCCGCACCCGTGTCGGGCCAGCCGTGTCCGCCTAGCATCACGAACCGTGAGGCTGCGCTACGAGCTCCTGGGCTGTGCGCTGCACGGGCACGCGCTCGTCGGCACCGACGCGGCCACGGTCCGTGCTCAGGACGCCCAGCTCGTGCGGGAGGACGCCGACGGCCTGCGCTGGCACCGCTGCCTGCGCTGCGACGCCTGGGAGCCCCGCGCGGCGCCCACGACACCCACCCGCGACACCCCGCCGGGCCCCGACGAGATCGAGGTCCCGCTGCGCGGCCGCCCGCTGCGCGACCGCTACGTGCTGCGCCTCATCGCCCTCGACCGCACCCTGCACGTCGTCGGCCTCGGGCTGCTCGGCACCGCGGTGCTGCTGTTCGCCGCCTACCGCGAGAGCTGGGGCCCGACCGCGGGCCAGATCGTCGGCATCCTGCAGGCGAGCCTCGGCGGACCGGTCGGTCACGGCGGCCCGACGCTGCTCACCGAGGTGGAGCGCGCCTTCGCCGTTCCCAGCGCCACGCTCTACTGGCTCGCGCTCGCGCTGCTGGCCTACGCGGCGCTCGAGGCCGTCGAAGCGGTCGGGCTCTGGTACGCGCGGCGCTGGGCGGAGTACCTGACGTTCGTCGCCACCACCGTCCTGCTCGCGCCCGAGCTCTGGGAGCTGAGCCACGGACCGACGCCGACGAAGATCGCCGCGCTGGTGGTCAACATCGCCGTGATCGTCTATCTCCTCGTCGCCAAGCGCCTGTTCGGGGTGCGGGGCGGCGGCCGCGCCGAGGAGGCCGAGCGCGCCCACGACACCGGGTGGCCCGCGGTGGAACGGACCGGTCCCGGCGTCGATCGGCTGACGTCGCGCTGACGACTCGTCACGTGACGGCGCCGATCGGCCGTCCGAGGTATCGGACGCATGCCCCGACGAGATCCACGCCGGCCGCGCCGGCCCTGGCGATCGCCGCTCGGCTGTGACCCGCGCCGCGACCGGTTGTGCCGCCTCCACCTCGGGTACGCCCGGCCGGTGCCCCGTCGACCCGCGCCGATCGCCACCTCCATGGCGCTCGTCCGGGACGTCGGGACGACGTTGCGCGGGCGCGACCTGGCTGCCGTCGCCGCAGGCTTGACCTACTTCGCCGCCCTCGGCGTCGTGCCGTGGCTGCTGCTCGCGGTGTGGGGCGCGGCGCTGCTCACGTCGCCGGAGACGGTCGGCGCGTACCTCGCCGACCTGCGCCTGCTCGTGCCGCCCGAGATGGGCGCGCGGCCGGTCTACGACGCCCTCGTGCGCGCCGGGCTCGACCTCGGTGCGTGGGGTGCGCTCGTCACCGTCCTGCCCGCGACGTTCTACGGCGAGGGCCTGCGACGGGCGTGCCTGCGCCTGTCCCCGCGGCGCGACCGCTTCACGGGCTGGCGGGCCCGGCTGAGCCTCCTGCCCCTCGTGCTCGTGGTGCCCGTCCTCGCCCTCGGGGTGTTCGCCGGGGCGCCGCTGCTCGCCGACCTCGCCCGCACCGGCGGGTTCCTGGCCACCGCCGGCTGGGTCGTCGTCGCGTTCCACCTCTCCTTCGTCGCTCTCGGCGTGGTGCTGGCCTGGGGGTTCCGGGTCGTCGCGCCCGGCGGCCCGGGATGGCGGGCCACCCTGCTCGGGGCCTTCGGGACCGGGGCGGTGCTCGCCGGGTTCCTGCAGGGTTTCCTGCTGTTCCTCGCCCTGCCGATCGACCTGGGAATCCCGTTCGGCGGGCTCGACGTCGTCGGCGCGGCGGTCGCGATCGCCCTCTGGATGTTCGTGCTGCACGTGCTGCTGCTGACGGGCTGGGCGGCCACCGACGCGCTGGACCGGCGTCTGCGGTCGGTCCGGGTCGCGGAGCCGCCCGTCCCGGAGACCGCGGCCGTCGCGGTCGGGGCAGGCCGATGAGCCACGCGACCCGCGTCCGGCCCGCCGTCGCCGGCCAGCCGGGCATCCACCCGACCCGGCACGCCGTGCCCTGGGCGCTCGGTGCGGGCGTCGTCGGCGTGCAGATCGCCTTCCCGCTCACCGGCGGCGGGACGCCGACGCTCACCGTGCTCGCGGTGGTCCTCTTCGCGTGCGCCTCGGTGACGCACGCGCTGCTCACCCGCGGCCCCGCCGCCGCCGTCGGCCTCGTCGTCGTCGCGGGCGGGGGTGGCCTGGCCGCCGAGGCGATCGGCCTCGCGACCGGCCTGCCGTTCGGGCAGTACGCCTACACCGGCTCGCTCGGAGCCGCTGTGCTCGGCGTGCCGCTGGTCGTCCCGGCGGCGTGGATCATGATGGCGTACCCGTCGCTGATCGTCGGGCGACGTCTGACCGCGGCGCTCGGCCGGGGGCGGGGCGTCACCACCGTGCTCGGGGCCTGGGCGCTCGCCACCTGGGACGTCTTCCTCGACCCGCAGATGGTCGAGGCCGGCCACTGGTACTGGCTCGAGCCGTGGCCGACGCTGCCCGGGGTCCCGGGCATCCCGGTGTCCAACTTCGCGGGCTGGCTGCTCGTCGCCCTGCTGATGATCGCCGCCCTGGACCGCGTGCTGCCCGACCGCCACGACGGCGACGACCGACTGCCGCTGGCGCTGTGGTGCTGGACGTTCCTTTCCTCGACGATGGCCGCCGCGGTGTTCTTCGGACGGCCCTCGGTCGCGCTCGTCGGCGGGCTGCTCATGGGTGTCGTCGGGGTGCCGCTGCTGGTGGTGCTCTCCCGCCGCGGGAGCGACGCGTGAGGCTCGTCGGGATCGGCACCGCCCTCGCCCTCGCCTCGCTCGGCCTCACCGTCGACAACCTGCGGCGCCTGCCCGTCCCCGACCCGGCCGCGCGGCCCCCGGGCGAGCGCGTCGCGGTCCTCGTGCCGGCCCGCGACGAGGCCGCGGGCATCGGTGAGGCCGTGCGGGCCCTGCTCGCGGCCGTCGAGGGCTGGTCGGCCCCGGTGGAGATCGTGGTGCTCGACGACGGGTCCACCGACGGCACCGGCGCGCGGGTGCGGGAGCTCGGCGACCCGCGGGTGCGCGTGCTCGACGGCGTGCCACCGCCGCCCGGCTGGCTGGCGAAGCCCTGGGCCTGCCACCAGCTCGTGGGCGCGGCGCACACGCGCACCGGGGTGTTCGTCTTCGTCGACGCCGACGTCCGCGTCGCGCCGCACGGCCTCGCCGCCACCGTCGACCTGCTGCGCCGCCGCGGGCTCGACCTCGTCTCGCCGCACCCGCGCCAGCTCGCCGAGGGGGGCGCCGAGCGCCTGGTCCAGCCGCTGCTGGCGTGGTCGTGGCTCGCGATGCTGCCGCTGCGGGTCGCCGAGCTCTCGTCCCGTCCGACGCTGACCGCGGCCAACGGGCAGCTGCTCGCCGTCGACGCGCAGGCGTACCGGGCGGCCGGCGGCCACGCCCGTGGCGAGGTCCTCGACGACCTCGCCCTGCTCCGGGCGCTCAAGCGGGTCGGGGGACACGGGATCGTCGCCGACGGCACGGACGTCGCGACGTGCCGCATGTACCGGGGCGCCGCCGAGCTGCGCGAGGGCTACGCGAAGTCGTTGTGGGCCGCGTTCGGGTCACCGGTGGGCGCCGCCGGAGTGCTCGCCCTCCTCGGTCTGACCTACGTCCTGCCCGCGCTGGCGGCCCTGGGCGGCTCGCGGGTCGGCCTGGTGGGCTACCTCGCAGGGGTCGCGAGCCGGGCGCTCGCCGCCCGGCGGACGGGCGCCCGCGTCCGCGACGCGGTCGCCCACCCGGTGTCCGTGCTCGCGGTCGGGGCGCTGACCGTCGACTCCCTGCGGCGCCGTCGCGCAGGCACGCTGCGCTGGCGGGGCCGCCCCGTCGAGGCCGCGCCGGGGCCGCCAGCCGAGCGGCGATCCGAGCAGCGGTCCGAGCAGCGGCCCGCGGCGTGACCGACCCGCGCGTCGTGGTCGTCGGCGGCGGGCTCGGCGGGCTGGCGACGGCGGCGCGACTGGCCGCCGCGGGCTCCCCGGTGACGGTGCTCGAGCAGGCCGACCGGGTCGGCGGGAAGCTCGGCACCGTCGAGCTCGGCGGCTTCCGCTTCGACACCGGCCCGTCGTTGGTGACCATGCCCGCGGTGTTCGAGCGGCTCTTCGCCGACACCGGGGCGCCCCTGCACGACGTCCTCGACCTCCGGCGCCTCGACGTCGCCGCCCGCTACCGGTTCGGCGACGGCGTGGAGCTCGACCTGCCCGGCGAGCGCCCGGCGATCGGACCGGCGATGGACGCCGCGCTCGGCGACGGCGCCGGCGCGCAGTGGGAGGCGTTCCTGCGCCACGCCGAGCGCGTGTGGGACGCGACCCACGAGCACTTCCTGGAGTCGCCGGTCTCCCCCGGCGGGCTCGCGCGCCTGTCGCTGCGGGTCCGCGACCTGATCGCCGTCGCCCCCTGGCGCAGCCTGCGCGGGGTGGGCGCGCGCCACCTCCACGACCCGCGCCTGGGCCTGCTGCTCGACCGTTACGCCACCTACTCCGGCTCCGACCCGCGTCGCGCCCCCGCCGCGCTGGCCGTCGTGCCGTACGTGGAGCAGCAGTTCGGGTCCTGGTACGTGCCCGGCGGGCTGCGCCGTCTCGCGGAGGTGGTCGCGGACCGGTGCCGGGCGCTGGGGGTGACGCTGCGGACCGGGGAGCGGGTGACGTCGATCGACACCTCCGATGGGCACGTGCGCGGGGTGCGGCTCGGGTCCGGGGAGGGTGTCCCGGCCGACGTCGTCGTCGCGAACTCCGACGCGGCGACCGTGTACGGGCCCGGCGGGCTCCTCCCCCACGCGCCGTCGGCCCGCCGGCTGGCAGCACCACGCCGTCGTCGTCGGGGTTCGTGCTGCTGCTCGGGCTCGACGGCCGGGACCCGGCGACCCCGCACCACCGGGTGCTCTTCCCGCCATCGCGCGCGGCCTACGACGCGGAGTTCGACGCGTACCGCGGCGCCGACCCGCCGGCCGCCCCGGCGGTGTACGTGCACGCCCCCGACGACCCCGCGCTGCGCCCCCACGACGGCTCCGAGGCGTGGTTCGTGCTGGTCACCGCCCCACGTCACGACCCGGGCGGCGGCGTGGACTGGGACGCGCCGGGGCTTGCGGAGCGGTACGCCGAGCGCATCCTGGCGCTGATGGCCGAGCGGGGCGTCGACGTCCGGCACCGGTTCGGGCAAGACGCAGTTCGCGAACGGGCTGCTCACCCAGATCGCCGCCGCCTCCGACGTGCTGATCACCGGCTCGGACATCACCGGGCTGCTGCTCGGGCGCCCGTTCGAAGGCACGGTCCACCGCCCGCATCAGGTCGTGGGCACCGGCGACATCGGGGCCCACGCGGTGCTGCTGGAGGGCCTGGTCGCCGAGATGGACCGCCGGCTCGCGGCGATCCCGCCACGGGAGGACCGCATCGAGCCCACCCCGGCCACACCGACGGTGCTCGTCGTCCTGGAGGAGTTCCCCGGTCTGCTGCGCGCCGCCGACTCACTGCCCAAGCCCAAGCGCGGTGAGGGTGTCCCGGTCGGCGACCGCATCCGCACCGCGGTGCTCCGTCTCCTCTCCGAGGGCCGCAAGGCGGCGTTCCGGGTGCTGATGCTGGCCCAGCGTTTCGAGGCCACCGCTGTGGCTGGCGGCTACGCCCGCGACCAGTTCGCGCTGCGTCTGTCGTTCCGGGTGCCGGCGGATTCCCTTGAGATGCTCCACGGCACCGACGCCCGACCCCTGGGCCAGGAGCACGCCAACGCCGCTCCCGGCGTGGCCTACCTCTCGGGGCTCGGCCGCGACTGCGAACGCATCCGCGTCCCGTACCTCGGCGACTACGGCACCTACGTCGACCGCATCCAGGCCCACGGACGGCGGGCCGCGTGATGAACCTCGTCGCCATCGTCATCATCGCCGGCCTGGTCACCGCGCTGCTGATCAAGAGCCGCCGTGCCGCGCCCGCGCTCGTCTCCGGCGTCGTGACCCTCGTGCTGCTGTTCGCCGCCTTCCCGACGCTCGGCCCGGCCGTCACGTCCTCGGCTGGCGAGTTCGCCCACCAGCTCGGCGCCGCCACCGACCGCGCCGCCGACGTCCCGGAGGACACCCGATGAACGATCAGCCCCTCAGCCTCGCCGGCTGCGTCGCCGAAGCCGCTGAGACCGTCCGCGAGGCCAACCACGCCGTCACGACAGCCCTCTTCGCGGCCACCGACGCCTACGACGTTGTCGGACACGTCAGCGTCCTGGTCCACCGTCACGGCCAGCTCCTCGACTTCCTGACCGATCAGCTCCGCCGGGCCGATCCCGCCGGCTACGTCGACGACCGCGGCCACGACCCGTCGACGGCGCTGCGTGACGCCCACGGCGCCCTCACCGATGCCCGCGGCCTGGTCGCCGATGTCGGCGCCTTCCTCGACCGCGCCCACAACCACCTCGGCCACCTCGGCCGGATTGCCCTGGAGGACTGACCTGTGAGCACTTACGACGTCGTCCGGCCCGTCGGCCAGCGCCCCACGCCCACCCCGCCGGCCGCCCGCCCGGAACGACGTTGGAGCGCCCAGGACGTTGCCGACTACCTCGGGATCGCGCTGAGCACCGTCTACCAGTGGCGCTGCTCGGGCTACGGGCCCCGCGGCCGCCGTGTCGGGCGTTACCTGCGCTACGACCCCGACGAGGTCCGGGCCTGGTTCGACGGCCTCGCCGACCCGCAGGCCGGCTGACCGGCGATGCCTCGTCCACCCACCGCGGTCGGCACCTACGGAACGATCAGGGTCAACGGCGAGCCCGGCCACTACGTCGCGCGGGCCTGGTTCCGCGACCTCGACGGCAAGGCCCGCCAGGTCGAGCGCAGCGGCCCGACCAAGGCCAAGGCCCGCGACGCGCTGAAGCTCGCCCTGCGCGACCGGGCCCGCACCGCCACCGGCATCGGCGGCGACACCCGCATCCGCGAGATCGCCCCGGAGTGGCTGGCCGGGATCGACGCCGCGGTGAACGCGGGGGAGCGGTCACCGAGTACCGCCGAGCAGTACCGCCGTCAGCTCGACGGGGTGGTCCTGCCCGGCGTGGGGGAGCTGCGGGTCCGGGAGGCGACGGTGCCGCTGCTCGACAGCTTCATCCAGACGGTGCAGGTCCACCGCGGCACCGCGTCGGCGAAGCTCGCCCGCTCGGTGCTCTCGGGCCTGCTCGGGGTCGCGGTGCGCCACGGTGCGATCCCGACCAACCCGGTCCGCGACCTCTCGCGCATCCACACCGGCCGGCGCAAGGCCACCCGCTCACTGACCCCGCCCGAGTGCCGCGCGTGGCTGGCCCAGCTCGACGCCGACGAGGACGCTCGCGACAAGGACCTGCCCGACCTCTGCCGGTTCATGATCGGCACCGGGGTGCGCATCGGGGAGGCGCTGGCCGTGGCGTGGCCGGAGGTCGACCTCGACGAGGCCACCGTGGACGTGTCCCGCACGCTGATCCGGCTCAGGGGCGTCGGCCTGATCCGGAAGTCGACCAAGACCGAGACCGGTGAGCGCATCCTGACCCTGCCGCGGTTCGTGGTCACGATGTTGCGTCGGCGCAATCCCGACGGCGACGCCCTTGGGCCGGTGTTTCCCGACACCCTCGGCGGCTGGCGCGACCCGTCGAACACCCGCCGGGCGCTGCGCGATGCCCGCGGTAGCGAGGGCTTCGCGTGGGTCACCAGCCACGTGTTCCGCCGGACCTGCGCCACGATCCTCGACCAGTCCGGCCAGTCGTCGCGCTCGATCGCCGACCAGCTCGGGCACGCCCAGGTGTCGATGACCCAGAACCACTATTTCGGGCGGCGCATCGCCAACCCGGCTGCGGCCGCGGCGCTCGACGCGTGGCACGACCAGCACGATCAGGAGGACGCAAATCGTGGGTAAATCATGGACCCCGGCCCGGGCACGGAGGGTGGTCCGGCCTCTGAGCTGGAAAGACTGTGCGCCGTCAGGGACTCGAACCCCGAACCCAGTGATTAAGAGTCACTTGCTCTGCCCATTGAGCTAACGGCGCGTGATCGAAACCCTAGCAAAGCCAGCGTTCCGATCCGACAGCGGGTGGACCACTGCCGTCCGGGTGAGTGACGGGACTTGAACCCGCGACACCTGGGATCACAACCCAGTGCTCTGCCAACTGAGCTACACCCACCATTGGCCTCTCCGGGGAGGCCCCGGTGAGTCGTGTACGAGCCTACAAGCCGGGTGCGAGCGGCTTGCGACCGCCCTCAGGCCCCCGGCGGGGGCGCCTGGCCACCCGCCGGACCCGGCTCGGTGGCCTCGGCGGAAAGGACGCCGGAACGGTCGTCGGCCACCACTGAGGCGGCCGCAGCCTGGGCCTCGTCGGTGGTCGGCCCGGGCAGGGGTACGAAGGCCGTGCGGCGGTAGTACTCGAGCTCGCGGATCGACTCGCGGATGTCGGCGAGCGCGCGGTGGGCGAGCCCCTTCTCCGGCTGCGCGTAGTAGATGCGCGGGTACCAGCGCCGGCACAACTCCTTGATCGAGCTGACGTCGACCATCCGGTAGTGCAGGTAGCCGTCGAGCTCGGGCATGTCGCGGGCGAGGAAGCCGCGGTCGGTGGCGATCGAGTTGCCGCACAGGGGCGCCGAGCGGCCCTCGGGCACGTGCTCGCGGATGTAGTCGAGGACGAGCTTCTCGGCCTCGGCCATCGTCACCGTCGACTGCCGCACCTCGTCGGTCAGGCCCGACTTGGCGTGCATGTCGCGGACGACGTCCGGCATGGCCTCGAGGGCCTCGTCGGACGCGTGGATGACGACGTCGACACCCTCACCGAACGGGACGAGGTCCGCGTCGGTCACCAGGGCCGCGATCTCGATGAGCGCGTCGTGGCCCAGGTCGAGTCCGGTCATCTCGCAGTCGATCCACACCAGCCGGGCACTCACCCGGACGACCTTAACGGCGCACGAGCCGCCCGGCTCCCCGACCGTCGATCACGAAAGGTGCCAGCAGGCCGGGGGTGACGTCCTCGACCAGCTCGAGGGCGCGGTCGACGCCGACGTCGAGCACCTCGTAGCGACCGCGTCCGGCGGCGGTCACCGCATGCAGGGTGACCAGCCCGGCGCGGCGCTGGGTCAGCGACTGGGTGAGCCGCCAGCCGATCACCCCGCCGCGGCGCAGGACGACGGTGCGCCGCACCCAGGCCCCGTGGCGGCTGACGAGGTGCGTGCCCGTGAGCGCGTGCCCCAGCGACCTGATCCGGTCGACGGCGAGCAGCACGGAGGCGCCGAGCAGGATCGGCACGACAACGGGGTCGGCCGGGGCCTCGGGCCGGGCGAGCAGCACGGCGCACACGACCAGCACCGGGCCGACGCCGCGGGTCAGCCGACGGACGACGGCCGCGCGGGGGTGGCGGACGAGCGGGGCGCGCGTGCCCTCCTCCTCCCCGACGCCGAGCACGCCGGCGGCCACCTGGTGGGCCCTGCGCCGCGGCATCGCCGGGCCGACGGCGCCGACGTGCTCGCCCTGGCCGTCGGCCCGCAGGCCGGTGGTCAGGGCCAGCGGGCGCGCCCCACGGCCGAGGCGCACCAGCAGCGGTTCGTCGAGCTCGACGCCGCGCAGGCGCCGGCCCTCGAGGGACAGGGTCCGGCGGGTCAGCAGGCCGCGCCGCAGCACGAGCCCGCCGTCGTCGGCGCGCGTGAGCCGGTAGCCCCACCAGCCCTCGACGAACACGACGGCGGCCCCGAAGACCGCCGTGGCGAGCAGGGCCACCGCGCCGAGCCACACCGGCGCGCGCCCGGCGCCCTCGCGCAGGGTCTCGGTGACCGGCGCCCGCAGCGAGAACTCCTCGGCGAGGCGGAAGAGCCCGAGCCACACCACACCCACGACGGCGATCGCCGAGAACGTCAGCGGGGCGAACCGCACCCAGGTCCAGCGCAGGCGGGCGAGCTCGGGCACCGGTGCGTCGGCGTCGACCGGGGCCTCGCCGAGCAGCAGGGCGCGGAGCCGCTCGGCCTCGACGCGGCGGACGGCGTCGAGGGTCAGCTCGGCGTCGTCGCCACCCTCACGCCGTCCCGTGCCCACGCGTACCACGGCGAGCCCGAACAGGCGGTGCGCCGGGTTGGCCGTGAGGTCGGCGGTGCGGATGCGGTCGCGGTGCACGCTGCGGTGGTGGCGGCGCAGCAGGCCCGTGCGCAGCTCCACGCGGTCGGTGCCGATCCGGTAGGACGTCGTGAACCAGCGCGAGATCCCGAACGCGAGCACCGCGACGGCGAGCGCGATGCCCCCGCCGAGACGCCATCGATCGTCGCTGGTGCCGCCGGTGATCGCGATGACGAGCAGGACCGGGACGAGCTTGATCAGGTCGACGGCGGGGTGGACCACGAGCATCCGGCGGTCGAGGCGCTGCCAGCCGAGGCCGTCGGACGGGGAGGAGGTCACGTCGCGTCGCCCCCGAGGGTCTCGGTGACCCTCGTCAGCCGGTCGGCGAGGTCGACCGCGGCGTCGGCGTCGAGCCCGTCGATCGTCAGTGCGCCGCTGGCGGAGGCCGTCGTGACCGTCACCGAGGACAGACCGAAGGCGCGCTGCAGCGGCCCGCGGTCGGTGTCGACGGTCTGGACCCGCGAGATCGGGGCGATGCGCCACTCGAGGCGCAGCCAGCCCGAGAGGGTGTGGACGGCGTCGTCGGTGATCTCCCAGCGGTGCAGGGCGTAGCGCCAGCGGGGGACGACGAGCATGTGTGCGACGCCGACGACGGCCGTCGCCACCCCCGTGACGATCATCAGCGAGGTGTAGGTCGGGAGGACGACGGCGACGGCGACCTGGGGGACGAGCAGGCCGACGGTCGTGATCGCCGACCGCAGCGCCCACCACGACCGGGCGCGGGGGCTCACGCGGTGCGCGGGCGCGCGCAACCGCGAGGCGCCCGGCTCCGGCGTGGTCACCGGGCCAGTCTGCCCAATCCCGGCATCCGTCTGCTCGCTCGCGAGCCGCCCCGGCCAGTGATCGAAGTACCGTGACGGACACTGAACGTCTGCGACGGCACTTCGCTGACACTCACGAGGCCCTCACGAGTCCGAGGACCCGAGCTCCGACTTGAGCACCTTGCCGGTGTTGTTGCGCGGGAGCTCGTCGAGGAACTCGACGTCGCGGGGGGTCGCGAAGCGGGCGAGGTTGTTCTTGACGTGGTCACGCACGGCGTCCGCGTCGACCTTCGCCCCGGACTCGAGCACGAGGTAGGCCGCCAGGCGCTGGCCGTACTCGTCGTCGTCGACGCCGACGACCGCGGCCTCCTTGACGCCCTCCATGTCGGACAGCAGGCCCTCGACCTCCCCGGCGTGGATGTTCTCGCCCCCGGAGACGATCATGTCGTCGGCGCGGCCGGAGATGAACAGCAGGCCGTGGCGGTCGTAGTGCCCGAGGTCGCCGGTGCCGAGCATGTCGTCGACGACCTCGGTCTCGCCGCGCCCGCCGGTGTAGCCGGTGAACAGCATGTCGTTGCCGACGAAGATGCGGCCGGTCTCGCCGGCGGGGAGCTCCTGGTCGTCGTCACCCAGGATCTTCACCGTGGTGCCGACGGGCGGGCGGCCGGCGGTACCGGGCTCGGAGCGCAGCTCCTCGGGGCGGGCGATCGACGCCCACGACACCTCGGTGGAGCCGTAGAGCATGTAGAGCTTGTCGCCGAAGGTCTCGAGGAACTCGGTGACCTTCGCCGGCGGCATCGCCGAGCCGGTGGCGGTGACGGTCTTGAGCGCCGACACGTCGTAGCGGGCCTTGACCTCGTCGTCGAGCTCGAGGATGCGCTGGAGCATCACCGGCACCGCGAACATCGACGTGCAGCGGTGCTGGGCGAGCTGGGCCAGCGCGTCCTCGGGGTCGAACTTGCGCCGCAGCACCAGCGTCGAGCCCATCAGCGACCCGATCTGGAACGCCGCGAACCCCCATGTGTGGAACAGCGGCGCCGAGACCAGGGCGTGCTCGCGGGCCGTGAGCGGGATGCGGGAGAGGATCGCGTTGACGACGCCGATGCCGTTCGGCGACGGCCGCTCGGCGCCCTTGGGCGTGCCCGTGGTGCCCGAGGTCAGCACGATCGTCTTGCCGACCGGCGGCTTGGTGGCCAGCGGCTTGGAGCCGTCGGCGCCGATGAGGCCCTCGAGGGTGTCGTCGCCCCAGCACCCGGCGGCCTCGGTCCAGGCGAAGACGCGCTTCACGGTGTCGGGCACCTCGTCGAGGCGGTCGGTGAGGTCGGAGTCGACGACGATCGTGCCGATCTCCTGCTCCTCGGCGACGGCCTTCATCTGCGACGGCGAGAGCCCGGTGTTGAGCAGGACGACGTCGGCGCCGAGCTTGGAGACGGCGAGGATCGTCTCGATGGGGCCGCGGTGGTTGCGGCACAGCACGGCGACGCGGCTGCCGGGGCCGACGCGGCGGTCCGCGAGGGCGCGGGCGAGCCGGTCGGTGCGCTCGTGGATCTCCTTGAACGTCACCGTCCCGCGGTCGTCGACGATCGCGACGCGGTCGGGGTGGCGCCAGCGGCCGACGACGAACGCCGTGGTGGGCGTGAAGCCGTAGCGGTACAGCGCGGTCGGGAACAACGCGGCCCGGTGCGGTGCCACCGGGGCGATGACGCCCGCGTCCGTCAGCAGCCGCAGCCCGGTCGCGAGCTCGGAGGGGGTGCCGAACGGGGTCTTCACCAGTGCACTCCAGGGAGAAGTCGGGCCATGGCCTGGGCGCCGCGCGAGAGCGGGCCCGTGTCGAGCGTCCGGTCGTCGTCACGCCGTTCCTGCTCACTACCCTCACGGGCCGCGGCGGATTCGGGGAACACCCGATATGCGACGTGCATGACGGCGTCCTTCAACCGTGGTGTCAGTGCTCCGGACACCGCGCCGAGCGTCCCCAGCAGCGTGCCGACGTGCTTGGGACGGTCGATGAGCGCGTGCAGCACCTTGTCCGCCGCCTCCTCGGGGGAGTCGGTGGGGAAGGCGTCGTAGATGCGGGTCGGGGCGATCATCGGCGTGCGCACCAGCGGCATGTGCACGGTCGTGAACGTGACGCCCTCGCCGAGCACCTCGGTGGCGACGATGTCGGCCCAGGCGTCCATCGCGGCCTTGCTCGCGACGTACGCGGAGAACCGCGGCGGGCCCGTCTGCACCCCGATCGACGAGATGTCGACGACGTGCCCGAACCGCCGCTCGAGCATGTGCGGCAGCAGCGCGAGCGTCAGCCGGACGGCGCCGAAGTAGTTGATCGCCATCGTGCGCTCGAAGTCGTGGAAGCGGTCGACCTCGAGGCGCACGCCGCGGCGGATCGAGCGGCCGGCGTTGTTGACCAGCATGTCGATGCCCGTGTCGGGCCCGCTGTGATCGTTGATCATCGCCTTGACCAGGGCGTCGACCGACTCGCCGTCGGTGATGTCGCACGAGTACACCCAGGCCTGACCGCCGTCGCGCTCGATCTCGGTGCGGACCTCCTCGAGCTCCTCGGTACGGCGCGCCACGAGCAGCGGCACGCCGCCGGCGCGCGCGACCTTGAACGCGGTCTCGCGCCCGATGCCCGAGGAGGCGCCGGTGATGACCACGCGCCGGCCCTGCAGCGGCCCGCCGGGGCGGGGCCTGCGGTGGCGGTTGGGGTCGAGGTGCTCGCGCCACCAGTCGACGAGCACCCGGGCGTACTCGCCGATCTCCGGGCTCGCGATGCCGGTGCCCGCGAGGGCGCGGCGGGTCTCGTCGCTGCTGAAGGTGGCGCCGAACGTCAGGTGGGGGAGCACCTCGGGCGGGATGTCGAGCTCGGCGAGGGCGATGTCGCGGGCGGCGGCGAGCGCGGGGACCCGCGCGGCCTGCTCGGCCCCGCGCTTCACGAGGGAGCCCACGGCCGTCGGCATCGTGGCCTGCAGCTTCGGGGCGCCGAGCGCGTCGGCGAGGGCGTTGTAGACCTCGGAGAGCGGCTGCGGACGCGGGTGGACGAGGTGGAACGCGCGGTGGTCCATGCCCGGCTCGTGGACGAGGTGGACCATCGCGTCGGCGACGAAGTCGACCGGGACGACGTTGGTGGCGCCGAGCTCGGGCACGGCGAAGCGCAGGGCGCTCGGTAGCCGACCCAACAGCGAGATCGCGGTGAGCAGGTAGTACGGCCCGTCGATCTTGTCCATATCGCCGGTCTGCGAGTCGCCCACGACCACCGCGGGTCGGTAGACGCGCCACGGCACCGTCGACTCCTCGCGGACGATGCGCTCGGCCCGGTACTTCGTCTCGTGGTACGGGTTGCCGAACTCCTGGCCGACGTCGAGGTCGTCCTCGGTGAAGGTGCCCTCGTACTCGCCGGCGACGGCCACCGAGGACACGTGGTGCAGGCAGGAGACGCCGAGGCGCGAGGCCAGCTCGACCACCCCGCGCGTGCCGTCGACGTTGGCCGCGCGGTTGGTGTCGTCGTCGGCGGTGATGTCGTAGATCGCGCCGAGGTGCAGGACGTGGTCGACCCGCCCGGACAGGCCGTCGATCTCGGCGTCGTGCAGGCCGAGCCGCGGCCGCGTCAGGTCGCCGACGACCGGGACGACCTTCTCGTGCCCCTCCACGTGGGTGAGCCGGCGCAGCAGCCGGTCACGTGAGCCCTCACGGACGAGCGCGTACACCGCATCGCAGTCGTCGCGCTGGAGCAGACGGGTGAGGACCGCTCGGCCCAGGAACCCGGTACCGCCGGTCACCAGATACCGCATGGCGGAGGATCGTGGCACAGCCCACGACGCTCCGCACGTGCCGGTTACCGACGGGTCACACCGGCGGCGTCACCGCTCGGGGTCGGTCATCTCGTCGACGTGCTCCTCGACGTCGTCGCCCGATGCGGCGACCGCGTCGGTGGTCTTCTGCTCGCGGGGCTTCGCGGGGTCGAGACCCTCGACCAGCGCCTCCTCGTCGTTCTGCTCGGCGACGTAGCGCTGCTCGATGTTCGCGGCCTCGTTGCGCTGCTCGCTCATGGCGCGACCGTAGGCGGTAGGAAGGCGGGGTGCCGGACGACGTGTGGGATCTCCTGCCCGAGCAGCAGCGTGCGCTACGTCGGGCCGACGACGCGGGGTTCCGGGCACCGATGCTCGCGACGCTGTCGAAGGACCATCCGCCGGGCGCGGGCTGGGTGTTCGAGCGCAAGCTCGACGGTGTCCGGATGATCGCGACGCGGGAGCGCGGGCAGTCGACGCGGCTGTGGTCGCGCAACCAGAAGCCGATGGACGCGAGCTATCCCGAGATCGTCGAGGCCCTCGACGAGCACGGGCCGGCGCGCTTCGTGCTCGACGGGGAGATCACGGCGGCCGACGGGACGTTCTCGAGCCTGCAGGCGCGCATGCACCTCCAGGACCCGAACCGGGCGCGGCGCACCGGGGTGGAGGTGCAGGCGCACCTGTTCGACCTGCTGGTGCTCGACGACGTCGACGTCACGCGGCTCCCGCAGTCGACGCGGCACCGGATCCTGGACGCGATCGTCGACGCGGCGGCGCCGCTGTTCCGCTCGCCCGCCCTCGAGGGCGACCCGTCCGCCCTGCTCGCCGAGGCGTGCGCCGGGGGCTGGGAGGGACTGATCGCCAAGCGCAGCGAGGCGCCGTACGTGGTCGGGGGGCGCAGCCGCGACTGGCTCAAGCTCAAGTGCGTCCGCGACCAGGAGTTCGTCATCGGCGGCTGGACCGATCCCTCGGGATCGCGGCGCGGGCTGGGGGCGCTGCTGGTGGGCTACCACGCTTCCGGGGTGGACGGGTTGCGCTACGCGGGCAAGGTCGGCACCGGCTATGACGCCGCGACGCTGACGATGCTGCGCGACCGCCTCGACCCGCTGGCGACCGACGAGTGCCCCTTCGTCGACGCCCCGCGGGAGAAGGGGCAGCACTGGGTACGGCCGGAGATGGTCTGCGCGGTCGGGTTCGGCGAGTGGACCACCGACGGTCGGCTGCGCCACCCGCGCTACCAGGGCCTGCGCCTCGACAAGGACCCGGCGGAGGTCGTGCGGGAGCAGTGAACGACTTCCTTGCACGGTGGTCGGCGGCGCACGGGGGGATCGAGCCGCGTGGGCTGGTCCTCGCGTGGCTGCGGGTCGTGTTCGTCGTCGTGCGGCCGCTGGCGCGCCGGCGCGTGCCGCCGTGGGTGCTGACGGGGGCGTCGGCGCTGTGCGGGGTGGCGGTGCCCCTCGCGGTCCTCACCGGCCGGTGGGGCCTGCTGGCCGGGGCGGTGCTGGCGGTGGTGTGCGCGCTGCTCGACGGACTGGACGGCGCCGTGGCCGTGCTCACCGACACCGCGACGGCGTGGGGGCGCGTGCTCGACCCGCTGGTCGACCGGATCGGGGACGTCGCGTTCCTCGTGGCGCTGGTGCTGGCGGGTGGGCCGGGGTGGCTCGCGGCCGGGGTGGGGGTGCTGACGCTGCTCCAGGAGTCGGTGCGGGCCTCGGCGCGGCTGCCCGACGTCGGCGTCGTGAGCGTGTGGGAGCGCCCGTCGCGCGTGATCGTCACGGCGCTCGGGCTGGTGGGGGCGTTCGTCAGCCCGGCCCTGCCGGTGGCGACGATCGCGCTGGCGATCGCGGCCGTCCTCGCCGTCGTCGGCTTCGCCCAGGTGGTCGTGACGGTCCGCCGCCGCCTACGTGCGTGATCCTCTGAGCTGTGGCTCAGAAGACCACGCACGTGAGGTGATCAGCCCGGCGGTGATCTCGGCGGACAGGGTGACGAGGGGGAGGCCGCCGCCGGGGTGGGCGGAGCCGCCGACGAGGTAGAGCCCGTCGACGGGTGAGCGGTTGGCCGGGCGCAGGAACGCCGCGAGGGCGCCGTCGGACGAGGTGCCGTAGATCGAGCCGCCGGGCGAGAGGGTCTCGCGCTCGAGGTCGGCGGGCGTGCGCACCGCGCAGTGGCGGATGCGTTCTGGCCCTGCACCCCGAGGTGCCCGGCCTCGGACAGGGCGTGCCCGAGGGTCAGCCCGTTCTCGGTCCGGCCGATGATCACCGGGTCGTGGACCGAGGCGAGGGTGAGCGAGGGCAGCCCGTAGCCGTCGCGCAGGGGGTCGTGGTCGAGCAGGTGCAGACGCACCCACCGCCCGGCGATCGGCTCGACGCGCAGCCCGTGGGCGCCCAGGGTGTGGGCCAGTCGCGGCCCGCGGTCCTTGGCGGTGAAGTCGCCTGGCTCCTGGCCGGCCATCAGCTCCACGGTCAGCGAGGTCGGCGGCCCGAGGCGGACCTCCCCGACCCGCGGGGTGCGCACCGTGATCCCGGAGGCCACCGACACGTACTGGCACAGCCCGATCCCGGCGCAGGCCTCGCGGAACACCCCGCGCAGGGAGTTGGCGAACATGACCACCGAGGCCTCGTACTCGCGGCGGGCCCGCTTCTCACGCAGCCGGGCGAAAAGACCCGGCCGGTGAGCGCCGGGACCATGGCTGCGCCCGGACCGGTGCTCGAGGTGGCGGGTGTGCTCGACGGCGGGCATCACGCGGCCCCCCGCTCAGTGCAGGCCGGGCACAGCGACCCGTCGACCGCGGGCATCGGGAACAGCAGCGAGCACGCCGGGCACATCGGCTCGGCGTCCGCGACCGGGTCCGGCACGCCGTGGGCGCGCAGGTAGCGCATCACCCGGCGCTCACCGGGCGTAGTGGCCGCCCAGATGCCGTGGTCCTGCCCGGAGTCCAGCGCCCACGCCAGGCACTCGCGCTGCACCGGGCAGAACCGGCACACCTGCCGGGCGGCGGCCACCTGGACCTGCACACCCTCGGTGTCGGCGAGGCCCTGGCCGTCGTCGGGCGGGAAGAACAGCTCCGGGTCGGTGTCGCGGCACGCGCCGCGGGTCTGCCAGCGCATCACGCCGCCTCGCCCTCGGCCGAGCGGCGGGCCGGACGCGGAGCCGAGCCGGCCGCGGGAGCGATGCCGTCGGCGGTGAACGACACGTCCACGCCCTTGCCGCCGTTGCGGGCCTGCCGGACCTTCGCCCGCAGGCCCGGCAGCTCCACCGCCGAGTACGGCGCCAGCGCCGGGACCTCGTGGGAGGCAACCCGGATGCCGTGGAGCTCGTGGCGACCGTCCCGACCGGTCGGCAGCATCACGTCGTAGATGCGGACCGGCGCGTTGGTCTCCTCGTCGATCAGCGGCTGACCGGACGAGCGTCGGCCGTTCGGACCGTCCTCCCAGCGCTCCATCGTCTGCGCGTGACCTGTAGCTATGGCCGCCATCTGCCCGGTGTCGATCGGGGCATTGAATTCGAACATGTCTCTCGCGTCCCTTCTGCTCGTCACCGCCAATTGCGGCACGGAAACAGCTTGGGATGCGGGCCCTTAATCCGTCATCTACGCTTCCCTGCACGCCCGCCACTCGATTCGACGGGAGCCACTTGCGCGCACGCAAATGCCCTTGCCCTACACAGTTGACTTGTCTAGAGTGGTCGACAGTTGCTCGCCGTCGAATTCCGAGGTCACGGCTATGGCTGTCGCTCCGAAATCTCTCGCACGAATCGCCGAGTCCTCGGGCTTCGGAATGGCCGATGTCGCATTCCTGACGGGTCTCGACGAGAGCACCGTGTGCCGGCTGTGGGACAACCCCGACTGGCTCGACCGCGTGAAGGGCAGCTCCCTCCAGGCGATCGTGGCGGTGGTGCCGGGCGTTGGTGAGTACGTCCTCGGCTACTCGTTGGCTGATCGGCGCAACCGGCTCGCGGACCGCCTGAGCGATCAGAACGTCGAAGTCGACACCGCCGCGTTCCGCCGGCTGGTCCAGGAGCGCCGTATCCCCGAGCAGTACCTCAGCAATGCCCTCGACACCGCAGCGTGCGTGCTCGATGGAGACGTCCGCCAGGCCGCCGCGCACCTGGCCCGCTTCTGGGGCCGAGAGCAGGACTACGCGCTCGGGTTCGTGTTCGGGACGAACGACAGCGACGCCCTACTAGTAGACGCCGTCCCGCTCGTGGCCGCTGCCTCCGCCATGGTCGATCAGCTGAGCAGCCGCTCGAACTCCTTCCACGCGATCGTGGCGCAGGCGAACCTCCTGCACCACATCTCGCGCAGCACGGGTCAGCCGGCGAGTGTCGACGCGGACGAGGTGAACCGGAACACCGCACTCGCGTTTCGCAGCTCGGTCATCGGACAGATCATGGCGACCAACGATGCCGACCTGGCCAACGGCTACAGCCGATCGGTGAAGTCCTCCCCGCTACTGGCGATGGTGGAGGACTGGGCGTTCCCGACCTACACGCACGACGCCAAGCCCACGCCCGACTTCTCTTTGCCGCGCTCGCTACTCCTCCGGCACACCGCGGACGAGGTGATCCGCGAAGTCGACGAGTACAACGACGCTTACCTGATCTACCTCGCCGAGACGTCGATCCCGACCATCATCGCTACCGACGAGACGTTCGGCCTCCGCCGCGACGACCTGCGGTCGAGGCTGCGAGCCCGTCGAGAGCGGGTGTTGCTGCCGCAGGCTGCCACCGCCTGCGACGCTATCCTCGGACAGCTAGACGGGACGGCGAGCGCAGTCGGAGGCAGTGGCTTTGACCAGCAGTGGTAGCGAGTCCGACACCTACGCGCGGAATGCCGACTTCTGGATCAAGATCATCCGCGAGGGGCTAGACCGCTACCGCACCGAGCTGACAGACGATGCAGTACTGGATGCCGTCGGTCCGTGCGACGGCTTGGACGTGCTCGACGCTGGCTGCGGCGAGGGCTACATGGGACGGCTGCTCGCGGAGCGCGGCGCGCGAGTCGTCGGCGCGGACATCTCCGACTCGCTCGTCGATGCCGCCAGGGCGCACGAAGACGCCGAACGCCTGGGCCTCCGATACGAGGTCGCGAGTCTCGAAGACCTCACGGAGCCAGACGACAGTTTCGACCTCGTCGTCTGCAACCACGTCCTGAGCGATGTGGCAGACCCCGGACGAGCACTGGCCGAACTGGGCCGGGTTCTCCGGCCCGGCGGGAGGCTCGTGGCGCTGATGCTTCACCCGTGCTTCTACACAGCACACGCGGAACGAGACGCCTCGGGATCAATCCCCGTAACTACGTACTTCACGGAGAGAACGATCTCGCAGCCGTTCAACGTGGCGGGGATCGAATCTCCGGATCAGGTACATATGAATTTCCGGCCGCTTGAGTTCTACGCGTCCGCACTAGCTAGTGCAGGATTCGCGATAACCATGCTTAGCGAACCGCACCCATCTCCGGAGTGTCTAAAGACCGACGATTGGTGGCGCAGCAACTTCAAGAGGCCCCTCTTTCTCCTTATTTCGGCTGCTCACGGTTAGGCGTAAGAGAATCGCAGCAGCAGCAGCAGCAGAGAATTTCGACGATCCCGGTCTCCCTCTCGTGCGCGTTGCCCAGTGGTCAGGGCCGGCGAACTTGACGCCGAGACCTCGCCAACCCCTCATGCATGACCGAGCCGACAGCGCGACGGGGGCAAAGTAGATTGCCTAGCAACGCAGGCTCCTCAAATGCCGTGTTTACACTTCTCGGCGTGTTAGTAACAGGAGTTGTAACCCTGATTGCAATTCTAGTCAAGTACCGATTCGACAGACGGATCGAACAGGCCCGTCACGAGCGCCAGATGGAGATCGATCTCTTAGAGGCGCTCCGCGCTACCTTCACCACGTCAACGAAGTGAGTAGTCAAGCGGGCCATCGCATGGGCTGTCACGCTTCCCTCGATGACTGTCAGATATGCGTACATGGTCTTTGCGGCATCCCGGAATGCGTTCCTCAATTGACGCTCTCCGGTGTCAAAGCTCCGCTGCACATAATCCACAGCAGCGCTACGAAGCCCCGCTGCTGCCTGATGGAATTTAGAAGTCTCGTCGCTATGGTCGGTTCCGTCCGACTCGCCAAGGAGGGGCTCGACTAGCTCCCTACGCTGCGTTTCGCTCAAATAGATTTCGTTGTGCCCTGTCTGGTAGCGGAGTCTAGCCAAAGTCTCTGCGACATCGATCGGTGTCCTCTTGAACTGCTTGGGCCGGGTCTCGAAGGCCCTGGCCGCTCGTCCGCCGACTGACGGCACGATATCTAAAGTCCATAGCTCGTAAAGGTCCGCCGTACGACTGCGGCGCATTGGGACCGCAAAATCACGACCTTGATCGTCGGGTGCGGCCTGGCCCTCGGGCTCACTCTGGTCGGCGGGTCCGGCCTGGTCATCTGGTCCCGTCATCGTGAGGTCCTTCCCCTTTTCCGGCTCTCATTTTCGGTAGGGGTACTATCTATCCCTAGGCATGCATCGCCGCATTTATCGTCACGATCACATCGGTGGCGGCCCGCTATTGTTGCTGGACAGCGCGAGCCGAGCCCAAGATCGTTATCCCCCTCGGCCTGCCTCCTTATGAGAGCTGTCGCGCACGCCCCGTTCCCCCATGTGCCACAGCGTAGAAGCGGCGGCTTGTGTTGGATATAGGCGAAGCGGGCGACTCGCGGGCACGACTGATTCCCCTGTTGGTCAGCACGGGTCGCGATGCATACGGGATGTGACAGTCCGGGCGCTCTACGTATCCCCGAAACTCTCCCTACAAGCGCGTGCGCGCGCCCTGAATTGCTCGGGTCGATCACTGCGACTTCGCTGGAGAAGCCCGACGTTGTGATCGGACGCGTTGGGCGCGCCTTCACCTCGCGGCAGCGCGCCCCGCGCACGCGCGGTTCAGCCGACTGGGTCTCGTGGCCTGGCGGGGTGCTCGTCTGGGGTGTAGTGCCATCGCAGGTCCCGGATCGTGAGCCAGGCCCGTGCGGCATCGAGGCCGCCGTTCTCGGCCACGGCCAGCAACTCCGGCCCGAGCTGGGCGCGTTCGACGTAGTCCCATGCGTCCACGCTGAGTCCGAGCCGGACGTCGGCGTCCAGGTCGTCGGCCGCGATGTCCTCGTCTGTGGCCTCGGCTCCGAGACCGGCGAGCTTGCGGAGGTCCCGCCGACCGGTGGACCAGGTGAGCTGACGGCGGCCCTCGCTGGCCTGCTCCCACTCCCACCAACGGGCCACGGCTGACTCCTCGTAGGTGTCGACGGCGTCGGCGAGGAGCTGCATCGAAGTGCGGCCCCCGCGGCGACGGCCCTCTTTGCGGTGCGAGCCGGTGACCTCGTGGGCGATCTTGGTGAAGTAGTCGGCCAAGTCCCCGTCACCGAGCTGCACCCGGCGCAGGTCGCATCCGTGTTCCTCGCTGGCGTGGAAGCCCTTGCGCTTCAACGCGGCGCGCCACCGAAAGAACATGCGGGCACCGACCGAGCCGGCGACCAGCTCGGCGGAGACCTGCTGGCCGAAGCAGAGCAGGGCGTGGATGTGGACGTGCCAGCCGTTCTCGCCGTCGGTGACCTCCACGACGCGTGCCCACCCGAGCAGCCCGCCGAACAGTTCTTGATCGGCCTGCCATGCCCCGCCGGAGGTGACGCGGGCCCACGCGTCGGATAGCACGTCCCAGCAGCCGCGGGCCTGCCGAAGCGTGTGTTCCTCGATGGCGTCGGCCTCGGCCTCGCGCTCGTCGAACTCCCACAAGTTCGAGTTCGCCGCCTCGTAGCGCGACCGGTTCTCCTCGAGGCGCCGCAACCGGGCGCGCTCGTCCTTGGTCAACCCGAGCCGGTCACCGCGACCGTGGCGCATCGTCAGAGTCAGCAGGAACGCCGACCCGCCGGCCTCCTCAACCGCACGCATCACCGTCGACAGCTCGTCCGCTCGCCGTGTGGCGATCTTGGCCGCGCATTGCGGGCACGCCCACACCGACCCGCACGACGCCAGACCTGAGTAGCCCGCCGAGCGGGAGCCATCCACCCCGGTCGTGAGCGCGAGCGTGACCCCGGCGTCGGGGTCGAGTGGCGCACCGCAGTTCCGAACCCGGCGCAAGCTGGTGATCAGACGTAGCTGCGACCGGCGCGCCCAGCGGGTCTCGCGTCGGTGCTGGGCCTTGGCCACCCGCTCATCCGGGGTCAGTCGCTCGTTGGCTCCCCGGCGCTGCCTGGTCCGGTGAAGACCTGTTCGCCCATTACCGAGAGCCGGCCCGCTCACTGGGCACCACCAGCGGTCAGGGCCGGCGCTGGCGCGCCGGCGGTGGCCGGCCCTTCCGGGCCGGCCACGCTCTCACTCCTGACTTCGTCCCGTGCCGCGCGGCCGGCCCCCGGGCCGGCCATCCACCGGGCAGCGACAACGACGACCTGGACCACGGCGGCGACCAGGAGCAAGACGAGACTCGGCCTCCGGCGGCCAGGCGCTCCGCCCTGGACCAGGGCACCGACCTCAGGAGAGCCCACCCATGCGACGAGCTCGGGACAGAGGTGGTGGTCGAGGCGGGGCCTCACCCACGACGACGCGCCCGAGGGCTGCCAGGCCGCCCGCACAGCCGCAAGCGCCATCCGGCAGCACATGCGCCGGTCATCGACGACAGGGGCGCTTGCACCTGCGCGAGCGGCCAGGCAGGACAGAGCCCGCGCCGCCGAGGGAGAGACCCCGAGGGCCGGCCGCGAGCTGAGACGCGTGACCGTGAGCAGGCCGCAGTATGAAGTACGGTCCGTCGGGGGATCATCGAGGCCCCCCTTCTCCGCAACGAACCGAGTGCCACAGTTGAAAGGACCCAGGTGGACGGTGGAGACATCGCCTCGCTGTTGAGCGCGATCTTTGCCGGCGGCGCTCTCGTAGTCGCCAGCTGGGCAGCGTGGCTGAGTCTCCGGTCCGCACGCGCGGCTGAATCGTCGGCCTCTGCCTCGGAAGCAAGCGCCCAAGCGACTGAGACTCAGGCAAACATCACCGTTCGCTCGTTCGCGGCTGAACACGCACCAAAATTCGACTTCACGTTCGCCACCAGGGATGGTCGCTGTCGCCGAGACTGGCAGATCAGGGTTGAATACCTGGCCGGCCCTTCGATGCTCTATGTGCGTCCGAAGTTCTTCTCGATCGCTTCTCCTGGTGACAACGGGAAGAAGAGGGAGCGCTACGACGAGCAGCGGAACGACTGGCGACTGATCCAGCTCGGCGAGACGTTTCCGATCTTCCAGCCGGACGGCTGGCCCCTTAGCTCTACCGCAATCATCGCCGAGGTCTCGATCGAGAGCACTGACGACCCTGGTGATGAGAGGGTCCGATGGCGGTCGGGCCGCCGTTTCCTGTGGCACGAGCACCTGGACGGCGCGCACGAGACCGCGCCGTTTGAGGTCTGACCGCACGGGGCCGTCGGACGGCAGCCCGAGCGGGCTGTTGGCGGCTGCGCAAGATCGTCCCATGAGGTACCCATGAGATTCATCGGGCAACGGTCCTCTGACGATCGCAACTAAAGCCAGACCCGGTGAGCCGTCTTCGCAGGTCATCCGGGGTAGACACGAATCGTCGATGACTCCGAAAAATTCGCCGTCGGGAATCACTGGGTTCGGGGTTCGAGTCCCTGACGGCGCACCCATCGTTGCAGGTGTCGGGCCTGCGGTGCTTTCCTCCGGTAGATCGACGGTCCGTTTACGGGCCGGAAACTCCTCCGGAGGCGCTCCACATGGCCCGTCCACCCCTCCCGCTCGGCACCCCCGGGACCATCTCCGTCGCCGAGGAAGAGCCCGGCTCCTGGGTCGCTCGCTGCCGCTTCCGCGACCACGACGGTGTCACCCGTCGGCTCCGCAAGCACGGTGCGTCGAAGACGGCCGCGAAGGCGGCCCTGCACGAGCTCATCCAGCAGCGACAGCGAGGGAAGACGGGGCACAGCGCTGTGCTGACGCCGGCGTCGCGCTTCCGCGAGGCGACCGTGCTCTACCTCGCGAAGGTGGACCGCAAGCGCGAGGACTCGACGCACGCGCTGTACACCTACCACCTCGAACGCACAGTTCTCCCCGCCCTCGGCGCGCTCCAGCTGCGTGAGTGCACCGTCGCGCGCCTCGATGCCTTCCTCGAGGCCCTCGAGCCGCGCTATGCGCCGTCGACCCGCCGCACGCTGCGATCGATCGTGAGCGGCGTCCTCCAGATTGGGGTGCTCCACGAGGCGCTGCCGGCCAACCCGGTCCGCGAGCTCGACCGCATCGAGCAGCCCAGGGGCCAGGCCAAGAAGAAGCCGCGGGGCTTGACCGTCGACGAGCGCCAGGCCCTACTTGACTGGTTCGACCAGGGCTCGGACGACGATCGAGTCCGGCGTCTGCAGCGGGTTGCTCGGGCGGCGGAGCTGCCGGACCTGGTGCGCTTCTCCCTCGGCACAGGCCTCCGCATCGGCGAGGCACTGGCGGTCCGCCGACTCGATGTGAACCTGGACGGAGTACCGGTCCGCAACAAGAACGGGCTGCTGCGGGTCCCGGTGGTCACCATCGCCGGCAACGTCACATGGGTGAGGGGCAAGGGCCTCGTACGCCACGACGGGAAGAGCGAAGCAGCCCTCCGCGTCATCCCGCTCCCTCGGTTCACCGCCGAACTCCTCCGTGAGCGACTCGCGCTGCCTGGCGAGGACAGCTGGCCGCTGTTTCCTGCTGCTGGCCGAGACGGCCGCATCACCTATCGCTGGCCGTCGAATGTCAGGCGGACCCTGCGGTCCGTTCGCCAGGAAGTCGGCCTCGAGTGGATGACCCCGCACACCTGGCGCCGCACCTACGCCGCCATCCTCGACGATGAGATCACCTTCACCGACCGCATGAAGGCAGACCTCATGGGCCAGGCTCAGTTCCTCAAGGACACCTACGTGAGTCGCGGCGAACTTCATGTCGGCGCAGCCGTCCTCCTAGATGCGGCCATCGCCGCTTAACGTCGCGCAAGGCAACAGATCCGGCAAGAGCGCCCTCCGACCGACGGCTTGTCAGCACAATTCGCCTCCAGACTGTGCTCGCCAGCCTCTACGCAGGTAAAGCGAGAGCGCTGTGCCCCTTGTTCTCCAGGCGCTGAACGATCACCTTCGATTCTGCTTGCGGCGAGGAGGCGCTCAGGCGGACGCCGAGAGCCTGTCGCGCGCCGCGGTAGGAGTCTATGTCCGCCGACACAGCCCCTTTCCGGCCCTCGGGGTGCGCCGCACGCTCTCTATAGCCGGGGTGGGCCACGTTCGGTAACGATGCGAAGTGCTCTGCCGAGGGGAATCACCCCAGGTAGACAGCGACTCCCGCTGCGGCAAATCCAGGGCCCCGTGCGCTGAACTACGAAGACAATCGAATGCGGTACCAAGGCAGGCTCTTCACCTCCCTGCCGGCACCGAAGTTCGCATGTGAGCGGAGGCCGCAACCCCATCCCGTCAGGTCGGTGCGCAGCTCTGATCTGCGCCCGGGCCCGCGCCCTCTCAGGTGACAGGCCAGTGCATGGAACGCACCTCGTCGGACCACTCCTGCTGCTCTCTGAGCAACGACGTGACGAGCAGGAGGGCTCGAGCGAAGTTTGATTCGCTGAACTGGTTAGGCCCGGGACCGTGGGCAAGAGCGTGGCGAGAGAGGAGGATTGGTTGCGGTTGCCCCGAGTCGGGGAACCAGTTCGTAAAATACTGTGGAATTGGCGCGATGAGCAGCCGGTAGAGATATGGGTGCCGGCCCCGCCCCTCTTCGAACGAGGCCCGCCGGTACCGCGACCGGAGGTCCTTAAGGTCCTTGCTGTAGCGACCTTCGTCCTGCCGAGGTTGAACGAACCGAAAGTCGCGCGCGTCATCACCGCGGCGCCCATTCAGTTTCTTCTTGTCGGTGCATCAGGTATCATGGCGTCCTTATCACTACTTAGCGCTTCGTAGATGGCGAACCGCAGCGAGGAAGGTGAGCCGCGATGGGCCGCGTGAACTTTCTGCGAGACGGCGGGGTGGTCGCCGGTGCCTCTTCCTGGCGAGAAGCGTGAGTTAGAGAAGGCCACAGCAGAGGTTGATGCTCTGCTTTCGCTCTCGGAACCGAGCCCGCCTGCGACGTCGACGGAAAAAGAGGAACAAGACGACCCGCCCACACAGTCTAAGCGCGGCGAGTATCGTGAGGAAAGATTCGATGGAGTGTATGGGTCAACTCCTATTCGAACCTTCGATTTGGACCAAATCTTTGAAGGGGCAATCGGCTCCCCTGGAGCGGTTGCCGAAGTGTTGACGAGATAGCTCGTTATGCGCGGCTGGAGAAGGTTCAAGTAAGCTACAGTCCTGCGCACCCCAGCGCCAAATCCTTCGAGCTGTCCATTCTCGGCGAGCCATCGCCGAGCCAGCGACCGCAGCACGTGGCGCATCGCCGCGTCGGGATTGACCGGGTCGTGGTCGGCCCACTGGGCAGCGTAGAACGCCTGCTCGTACTCGGCGCAGCTCGTCGAGCGCGGTAACCAGGGTGGCCTTGAGGGTGATCATGGCGCTGGTGCGGGCCTTGACCGCGGTGTCTCGGCCGCAACGCGGCCACCCGCGGCGGCCAGCTGAACTACCGGGCCCCCGAGCTGCTGGGCCCGCAGCAGCGCGATCTCCTCACGCTCGCGACTGCATCGGAGCCCGTCCCGCCCGCTCCGAGACTCGAGTTCGCAGAGTGTCGGGCATGCCTTGTACCGGTCTCGCCCGTCAACGGGCCTACAGATGTACTACGAGATGACGGCGAGCATCACGACACCGCCACGGCGCTCGACCGAGTGCCGCGCCACTCGCCACTTGCGTCATCGATACACCGGCGCTCAGCCAGGCAGCCTCCTGCGGAGGCACGCTGTGATGTCGCGGGCGGCGCACGCTGCCGGGCCCACGCTCACCGGCTGTACAGGCTCGGTGGCTTCTTCAGCTCGAAGTGCATGAAGTCCCGCGTATCGCCCATGTGGTCCGCGCTGCCGAGCCACTTCAGGTCTCCGCCTGCCGGGTCGCGCAAAGCGAGCACCAGGTCCCGCGGCAGGTTCAGGAAGCCGGAGCCTGCGATCTGCTGCAGCGCGTCCGCACCCGGGTTGGCCGAGGGCTTGACCCGCAGCGGGGCCGGCACGGGGCCCGCCTTCGCCAACTTCGGCTGCGGAAGGAAGGACCGGCGGTAGACCCCGGCCATCTGCACGAGCAGTTCGACGACGGGCCTACGCACGACGGCGAGCCGAGGGTCCTCCGGCAGCGGGGCACCGTGCGTGGGCAGCGGGAACACCAGGGCCGCGAGCGTGTCCTGGGCAGGCCCGTCCTTGGCCGCCCGCCGCCGCCAGACGGTCGGATCGGCGAAGCGCCACCGCAGGGGTTGGCCGAGGCTCCGCCGCTCCTCTTCCGCGTCCTGCGCCGCAGCGAGCAGCCTGGCCGGGTCCGGTTGCGACCCGGTCTGCCGTACGACGACCGCAGCCATCCCCGCTCCGAGCCGCTCCTCCGAGGAGAACGCCTCCACCAGCGCGGCGTCGGCGGCGATCAGACGGTCGATCTCGCGCTCCGCCGGGGCCTTCTGCGTGAACCAGTCCGCCACGCCGCGCGCGTCGAAGACCTGCACGTCCGTTCCGCCACGCGCCTTCGTGAGCAGGGTGATGCCGGTGATCTGTTCGATGAACTCGACGGGGAACCCCGTGATGTTGGGGTTCGTGTTGGCGTCGATGTCCACGGCGAACCCGAACGAGTGCTCGGACAGGCGCATCTTGTTGTTCGCGTTGGGCCGGATCTTCGCGCCGTTGACCACGATCCCCGCAGCGGCCAGTGCCGCACGTCGCGCGGGGGCCAGCGTTCGCAGGGCCCTGTCGATCGCCGCACCCAGGTCGGGGTGCACCGGGACGTCCGGGTAGCCGAGCACCGTGCGTTTCTTGATCGTCGTGCCGTAGTAGGCGTTGATCCGTTCGATGGCCTTGGCGCTGCCGTCGGCGAGGGCACCGAAGTGGGCGAGCAGGTCGGCCCGGATCACCTGGTAGCCCGCGCGGCCATCGAGGACGTAGCGCTGCGTCGTTCCTGAGAGCGTCTCCCACTCCTGCAAGGCGTCCGCGGGACCGCCTCCCGGCGTCGTCTGCTGCACGCCGGAAAGCAGTTCCGCGAAGACGTGGTCGACGACCTGACGGCGCCGCCAGAGCGTCAGGTCGTGGTCCTCCTTCGCCTGCTGCTTGCGGTCGGCGGGGGTGGTCCGCACCGGGGTCAGCGCGAGGAGGGCGGCCACCACGTCAGGCTCGTAGAGCTCGGGGGTGGCTCCCTTGCGCCTCGTGGACCTCGGTTCGTCGACCTGCCTGAGGAGGTGCAGCCACGCCCCGTCCGCCGCAGGCGTGCCGCGATAGCTGCTCAGAGCCCGCTCCACGACACGGATCGCCGTCTCCACGACATCCGGCGGATCCAGCAGCCGCAGCCCGAACGGCGCGTCGCCCGCAGGCACTCGGCTGAGGTCCAGGTCGGTGTCCAGGACCGGCACCGGTGGCGCTGCCTCAGAGTCGATCTTCGGCGCCGCCAGCGGCGGCGCTCCCAGCGAAAAGTTGCGGAACCGCCGTGGCGTCGGTTCGGCCACGTCGCGTTGGGGAGGCGCCATCGAGGCTCAGCCGCAGGCGACGGGAGGGTTGACGTGCCGCACGAACGACTGCTCGACCTTCACCGCGCCGTTGGCGGCGACCGTCGCCCAGGCGAGCGGCGCGTAGTGGTGCTCGATCCCGCGCGGGGGGAGCGCGGCGGGCACGACGTGCCCCGCCGTGTCCTGGGTCTGGGGCCAGATCACGTCGCCGATGGCCGTGCGGGCCTCGATCAACCAGAAGTCCCCGCTGCGGTACTCGGTGCCCGCGACCTGCTGGAACTGCACCTGGACGCCATGGGCCAGGTCGATGTAGGGGCCGTCGGCGTTGGCGGACTCGGCGATGGCGACCGTGCCCTTGTCGGTGAGCGGGGTCAAGGTGCTGTTCTTCTGGTCCCAGCGCCGCAGCCGCGGGTGCTGGTCGGGTGGGATCACCGGGGGCGCGGGCGTCACCTTCACGGTCAGCGCCGGACGGTCGACCTCGGTGACCCTGTACAGGCACTCGGCGGGCTCGTGCTGCAGGACGTAGTCGTCGGACTCCAACTCGACGAAGTCGCCGACGTCGAGGGTGAGGCGCGGGTCTCGACCCAGCGTGGCCAGGTGCAGGGTCTCGCCGCGGAACTCGGTGACCGCTAGGGCGACGGAGCCGTTGTCCAGCGACCACTTGAACGTCGCCGTCCCGGCGGGTCCGCCCTGGTGCACCTCGACGCGGATGAGCGCGTTCTCGTCGAATCGGTACGACGCTCGCGGGTCGATGGCGCACGGTTGGTCGATGTACTCGTCCCGCACCCGTGCGCGGGCTCGCAGCTCGCCGCGCTGCGGCTTCGCGATGAGGTCCTGCAGCGTGGTCGCCCACAGGTCCGGCATCTTCTCGCAGGTCGCCCCGGAGAGCGCCGTCTCGGTGAGGCGGGCGGTGCGCACCTGCCACACCGGCTGGGTGCGGGCGGCGGTGTCGAGTCCGCCGAGCGCGACGTCGAGCAGGGACGCGTCCTCGTCCGCCGTGACCAGCCTCTCGAACACGTCGAGGTAGAGCAGGTGGTTGTCGGTGCCGCTCGTGGGGGCGGTCAGCTTGTCGCGATCGGGCACCCGATAGTAGGGCTGGTTCAGGTAGCGCACCCCGGGGTCGTTCTCCACGCGGATGCCGTCGACGTAGTAGACGCCTGCGCCGAGCTCGAGGTCAGCGGACGCGTCGGTGCTGACGGCGAGCGCGAACGCGCCCTGGGTGCCACCCCAGGGGCCGATCAGGTCGGCCGCAAGCGTGCGCACCGCGTGCAGCAGGATCGCGACCTGCTCGTTCCAGTCGGACTCGACCTGCACCCGGCCCTGCTGCAGCACCACCTGGGCGAACCGCTTCGCCGGGTCGAAGGTCAGGCGCCCGATGTCGGCCTTCATGGCTCTCCCTAGTTCACCAGGATGACCGCGGAATAGACCCCGGCCGGAGTCTGGTCCCGCAGTCGGTTGCGGACGTTCGCCAGCCGTTGCGGCTGGAAGAGGTCGTGGTAGACACCCATCTCGGCGCCGTCTTCGGCACCGGTGCGGATCTCGTCGGCACACGTCAGGTCGAGCTGGGCGTAGTTCGGCGTGCCGTAGCGGGTGCTCACGAAATCCGGGGACAGCCGCAGGCGTTCGCTGCGCGCGAGATCGGCCGCCGCGGTCGCTAGAGCCGTGTCCGGTTGGCAGCGGAAGCGCCGCGGCGTGCGCGATCCCTCGGGCACCGACGAGAACCGGACGCAACCGAGCTGGCGGCGCGCCACCCGCAGCGGACCGGTGAAGATGCAGTTCTCGGCCAGCTCCACCGCGTGCGTGCGGATCGACCCGAACACGGTGACCCGGCGCAGCAGCAGCTCGGCGTGGGCGGTGTCGCCGTTGGCGGCGGAGACGGCCAGCGCGTGGGGGTCGGAGGCGTCGAGCACGCTGTCAGTGACGGTGAGGCGCTCCGGCTCGCTCCGCACCTCGTCGTGCACGACCCGGATCGGTCCGAGGATGCTGTGCGCGATGGTGACGACGGCGTCGACGTCGTCCAGCTCGAGGCTGGCCTCACCCGGCCGTCGCGGCCTGCAGTCCGGCCGGAGCCCCCATCCGGGCACCAGCGTGCAGTGACCGATCTCCAGGTGGGCCAGCTCCCCCGCGACACGCATGCCGCGGCCGGTGACCAGGAACCCGTCGATGGTGAAGCAGCTGCCTTCCTCGCCGGTGACCGTGAGCGCGTCAGGCTGGTCGGTCTGCCAGTCCAACAGCCGCAGCACGGGCGCTGTGCCGGATGCGGCGCGCAGCTCCAGCGACTGGCCCTCCCCCAGCTCCACCGAGATCGGTTCCGTGTACGTGCTGGAGTCCACCACTTCGATCACCGCCGCGTCGGGCCGATCGAGGTACCAGTGCCGCAGCGCTTGACCCAGCCGTGCAAACGGGGCACCCGCACCGACCCTGTACAGGCGGCTGTGCGCGGCAGGCGTTGGGAGCGCCCGCTCGTACTCGCCGCCACCGAGCTGGGCCGGGAACCCGTACCGGTAGCTCACCCAGATGCCGCGTCGGGGCTGCTCGGTGGTCGCGCTGGGGAACGCGATCCGGCCGAGCACGGGGTCGACGGCGACCTTGCCGCGCGGCGTGCGATAGGTCCAGTCGGTGAGGTCGGCGACGACGATCCGCTCGCGCGAGATCAGCTCCCGCGGCGGCGGGTCGGCCGGGGTGCCGCCGGGCGGCACCCACCAGATCTGGACGTCGCGATCGGCGCCGTAAAGCTCGTCGAGCCTGCGGACGAACGTGTGCCTCCGCAGCGGAGCCGGGACGGCCAGCTCGCCCGCGCCACCACCCCGGCCGAAAAGCGTCGTGTCCACCCCCAGCACACTGAAGGTGTACGCCTGCGGCCCGACGGACTCCTGGGCGTAGGGCTGGCGCAGGGTCACCGGCACGGCCGCGAGCCGCCACGCGAACAGGCCCACCGCGCTGGGCGCGTGCCTACCCAACGCGCTGCGGGCGCTGAGCTGCCGCGTGTCGACCACGGGCGCCGTCGACTCGAACGGCCCGTCGAGGCGGTCGAGCGCGTCGGCGTCGCGCAGGTCGACGATCCGCCCACGCTCGACGTTCGGGTGCACGAGCGACTGCAGGCCCGCGGTCAGCCGGGAGAACTCCACCGCTGTGGCGGGCCAGCCGCCCGCGTTGCGGGCGAGCTTCTCCAGCACCGCCAGCGTGCCGCGACGGCGGCGGTCCCCGATCGTGTTCGCGACCTGCGCGCGCGGGAACAGCACGCGGGCCAGCTCCCCCGAGGTGGCGACGGGTACGTCGGAATCGGGCGTGAACCCGACCAGCTCACCGATGTAGGGCAGCACCCATTCGCTGCAGGTCTCGACGAACCAGTCGTCGTAGAGGCGCTCGATGTCCTGTTCGACGACGTCCAACTGCTCGGCCACGATGGCCAACAACGCTCGCAGTGGCTGCTTGACGTCGGCGTCGCGGCGCCGGTGCACGGCGGGCAGCAGGTCGTAGAGCCGGTCCGTGGTCATGGGGGCATCTCCGTGAGCGAGAGGAGGGCGGGCACGCCGGGCCGCAGCAACGCGAGCTCGGCCGGGACGATCTCGGCGCCCACGCGCCGCGCGGGGCGGACGAACACCCGCTTCCGCAGTCCGGGATCGAGTCCCCCGGCCTTCGGATCGGTCAACAACGCGGCCACCGTCGCCTCGCTGATCGTGTCCAGCTTGTCGAGGTCGACGAAGTCGACGCCGGGTACCGCCTGGATCGCCGCGGTCACCTCACCCGCAGTCACGTCCTGGGCGAGGTCGCGGCGGGCGAAGCCGAAGCAATCTATTAGCGCGGTGCGGATCGCGGGCTGCACGTCGTCCCAGCGCCGGTCCGGGAGTACCGCGACCTTCGCCGCGACGACCAGCGCGAGCAGCTGCCGCACCTCGATCAGGAACGGCTGGTCGGGGTCGCCGAAGCGGATCAGCGCGGCCCGCAGATTGGCCACGACGTCGGAGCCCTCCAGGGGCGCGTCGTCCACCCCCGCCACGGTGAGGTGCACGATCCGGCTGCGGCCTTGCGCAAGCTCCGCGACGGCGGCCTTCCCGATCCCCGCGAACGTGACGGCGAAGTCGCGGTAGTCGTCCACCGACACCACGCGGTCGAGCGCGGTCACCCCGAGGGGGATCCGCCTGCGAGTCTCCGCACCGGGCTCGGGATCGGCGCCGCCGGTGGCCCGCAGCGGATTGACCACCTCCAGCACCCCCTGCGGACGGGTGCTCGCCACCGTGATCGTGCCTGCGGCCACGTTGCCCGCTGCGCCCATGCCGAAGCGGTAGTCGGCCGCGACGTTCTCGCTCCCCGTCGGCAGCCGGGCACCCTCGCGGCCGTCCCCGAAGACGACGTCGGTCTGCTCGCCGGTCGCCGTGACGAAGGCGCGCGCGGTCGGCCCTGCGTCGATGAAGTCGGGGAGCTCACGCCACCGCACGCCGTCGACCCGCACCGAAAGCGTGCTCTCCACGCCGCTGTCGGTGGGCGCCGAGACGAACGTCAGCGGGTGGTGCACCAACGTGAAGACCTGGTGGGACGCGGTGCCGTCGCCGCTGCCCAGCATCTCCGTGGTGCTCTCCCCCTGTGTCGCCTTGACGACGTTGCCGAGCAGCGTGATCGTGTCGCGGCGGTAGCAGTAGGCCAACTCTTCAGCGAGCAGCAGCGTCGTGCGGGTGCGCGCACCCGGCTCTTCCTGGTGGAACTCCTGTCGGACCCCGCCGAGCATCACCAGCTCCGTGGCGGGCACGCCGGGAACGGCAACGCCTGCGTCACCGGTAATGTCGGTGCGCTCGCCGCTCACCACGAGCCAGCGGCCGGGGCGAAGGCCGTCGTAGAGGTCGTCCAGCTCGATCTCAGCGCCGCAGACGGCCTCGGTCACCGGGTCGAGCGGCGTCTCGGCCAACGTCAGCAGCTCACTGTCGGCGTACACGGCCGTGCCGCGGATCACCGCGAACGTGTCGTCCTCCAGGTCCAGCCAGGGCGCGTCGATGCCGACGAAGGTGCTCTTGCCGGTGATGCCGTAGTCGGACCGGCTCGCCTCCCGGACGGCCCTGATGCGCCGGAGAAGTACGGCGTCGGGCCGGTCGAGCACGATCCAGCCGCCGGGGGTGAGGGTCGGGTAGGTGGTGTCGAGCGACACGACAGAGGGCTCCTCGGAGGCGGTCCGCCCCGCCCCGGTGTGCCTGCCTGCGACGGTGAACCGCAGCTCGGAGGCCCGACTGCCGAAGAATTCCAAGCCACCTTCGCCGAACCCCAGCGCATAGGTGAGGTCGACCGGGTCGCTGCCGAGGCTCGACGCGGTGACCGCCACCTCCGGTGGATCGACGCCGAAGTCCAGTGTGGTCTCGACGGTGATCCGACGATTGGCGAACTCGATGGTGAGCCGGGCGGTGGGCCCGTCCGGTGGCCGCAACAGCTGGACGAGCACCGTCTCCTTCGCGGCCGGCACGGCGACCGGCACGCCCGCGAGCAGCTCCGCCGGGGTGACCGAACGCGGATCGGCCGTGACCTCCCCGATCGTGATCTCGATCTGTGCGGGGTCCTGAGGCGGGACTTCGCCTTCGGGTATGCCGCCGCCGCCCACCAGCGTCCCGGTGAGCGGGAGGGCGACGGTCACGGTGAACAGTTCCGGCGGCCCACCCGATGCGCGGAACAGCGCCCACTCGCGCTCCTCGACGATCTTGCCGTTCTCGTCGTCCGTGATCACCTCGGGGCGCGCGGCGTGCCCGAACGCCGAGGCTCGCTTGCGCAGCGCGTAGCAGCGCAGCGTCCCGGCCGGCGTGGCGGGAACGCCCTGCCACGCCGAGTAGAGCGTCGACGCCAGGTCGGGGCGGAGGGACAGGAGCAGGTCGGGCAGCGCGTCGGAGGTGGGAGCGAGGTCGGTGGCTAGATCCGGCGGCCGGTTCTGGGCGCTGCTGGGCGGCACCGAGGCGGGCTTGGCCAAGCCGCCGAGGGCCGCCCCGATCGTCGTGGTGCCGGGCGATTCGCCGCCCTGCTGGAGCAGGCTGGTGGCTTCGCGTGCCGCCACCACCGGGTCGGTCAGCTCCCGCATCCGGGCGATCATCGTGGTGAGCCACGCCCGCAGCGGTCCGGTCGGCGCGCGCAGCGCCGCGAGCTCGGCCCGCAGCGACGGCAGCACCTCGTCGGCGATCACCGTGGTGAGCGCTTCCGGTGTCGCTCCGCCCGTTGCCGTCCCCCGCAGTGTCGCCAACACGGCGAGCACGTTCTTCGCGGTGATCCGGGTGGGGTCCACACCGGCCGCGACGAGGTCGCTGAACCGTTCGACCGCCGCCAGCACGATGGCCGGGCTCAGGCCGTTCGGCCCGGGGGGTGTCCAGGGCAGCACCGCGACCCGGGTGCGGTCGGCGGCCGCGTCCGACTCGACCTCGATCACGCGGAAGAGCACCTGGGTCTCACCGAAGTCGGCCAGCAGCGGGTCGCCTGGGTTCAGCCCGGTCGAGGTGCCCGCCAGCGCGATCGACGGCGGCGGCCCAGTCGGGGTCGAGAGCTTCGCCGCGTCGTCGAGGATCGCGGCGTTGCGGTCGCGCGTCGTGCGGACGGGCAGCGTGTTCCACTCACCGCGCGCGTCCAGCTCCTCCACCGTCTCGAACGTCTGCGCCTGTTCCCCCGGACCGGGCACGCTCTGCACCCGGCTGCCACGGGGCAACAGAGCCCGAACGTCGTCATCCAGGGTGTAGGAAAGAAACGTCGTCGCGGCGACGCCGGGGCGGGGCGCGTAGCCCACCAGCCTGCCCAGCTCCCGGATCGAGCCGTCCTCCGTGGCTGTGCGCAGGTAGCCCTCGTTGGCGATACGCTCCTGGTAGAACGTGAGGACGTCGGCGAGGCTCGCGGCCGCGTCCAGCAGCGCGAGCGCGGGGTCGTCGGGCTGCCGCGTGGTGAGCGCGGGCAGGCCATCGGTCGCCGAGAGCCGAGCCGTCATCGCGTCCAGGAACTGCCGGTGTGTGCCGACGCGGTACGCGATCGCGTCGAGGCCCGGCCGATTCTGCACCGCCGCGGGCGTGGCTCCGCTAGTGCATCCGCAGTCGCAGCTCATCGGCCCCCCTCCACCTTCACCGTGAGCCGACCGTTCTCCGGGGCGTCCGGGTCGCGGTCGAGGCGGGCCACCTCGAGCGGCCCGATCCGCAGCACGCCGTCGTCGACGACGTTGTCCCCGCCTTCAAGCCGCCGCAGGCAGGTGACCTGGGCGTTATCCACCCCGGCCACCGCGAGCACGGCCACGACGAGCCTGCTGACTCGCACGTCGTCGCCGAACGTGAGCCGGTCGGGGTCGAAGAAGGCGGCGAGGACGTCGAGCACCGCGGCGCGCACGTGTCCGGCGATCCGGTCCGGCCGCACGCAGACGGTGATCGCGACGTCCAGCGGCACGGTGGTCGCGGGCAAGACCACGATCTCGTGGCCGATGCGGCGGAACGGCTCCAGCGCCGCCGCCACCCGAGCGACCAGCGCCGGGTCCGCCACTCCGCCATAGGCGTCGATCGCGACGTGCACCTCGATGCGGCTTCCGGTGAACCGCCGCACGCCCGCGGCCCGCTGGACGTGCGGGTCGCGCTCGGCGAGGCGCGCGTAGTCCTCGGCCACGACGGCGCGCACCATCTCGCGCCGGAACGCCGAGGGAGCGCGCAGCTTGACGCTCTGGACCGGCTCGCGGTCGGTGCCGCCCCAGGCGGGCAGTGGGTTGCGCGCGGTCAGCACCGCCATGTCCGAGCCCGGTGTGCGGCGGCCGACGCACACGATCGTGTCCGCCCCGACGTTGCCCGCGCTGCCGCCGCCCACGCGGTAGTCGGCGGAGAACCGCTCGTGGGCTTCGGGACGGCGGCCCAAGCGCCCGTCCCCGAGGCGCAGGTGGGCGCGGCCGTTGTTGTCGACCTCGACGACGACGTGCCGGTCGGTCGGCGCGCTGGTGAGCAGGTCGTACACCGGCGCCCACCGCTGCAGCAGCGCCCGCAACTCCGAGCGCAGCGCCTCGGCCTCGTCCCGCGCGGCCGCGGACACCATCGCGAAGAGCGCGTGGTCGGCGGGCGTGGCCGGATCTTGCAATCGGGCGGCCACGGCGACGACGTCCAGCAGGTCGGCCCGGTCGAACAGGTCGTCGACCTGGCCCGGTGCGGACGGCAGGCTGGTCAGGTCCAGCGCGGGCAACGCCGCCCGCGGGTCCGGCGGCGCCATGAGCGCGGCGGCGGACGTGGTCGCGGGCGGCGGCGCTCGGAACGTGACGGGCGACTGGGCGAGCACCGGCGCGAACCGGCCCGGCGTGAACGTGGCCGACCGCCCGCAGGCGGCCTCGGCGCACGGCATCACGGCCGACAGCTGCGGCACCGCACCGAGGTCCTCGTCGCTCACCAGGCGGCCGTGGTCGACCAGCACGACGTTGCCGCGCGCGACGCTGACGTCGGTGAGCTCGGCGCACGCGGGCGGCGGCCCGACCGCCGACAGGTACAGCGGGAACGGCAACGCGTCCTCGGGCGCCCAGCAGATCTCGACGAGCAGAGCGCCGTTGAGCGGATCGCGAGCCCGGTCGACCGCGATGAGCATCACCGCGTGCCGCCGCCGCGGATCCCGATCGGCCGCCGCGCCCGTCTTCGGGCTCAGCACCTCTTCGAAGATCAACACTTGGCCTGCGCGCAGGTGCAACGCGTCGTGCTCGTCGAGCAGGGTGGCGCTCGTAGCGCCCTTTGGGAGCACGCACTCGCCGTCGCCCCAGGTGTAGAAGCAGATGCGACTGTGCGCCGCACGGATCGTCCGAGCGCGCGGCCACATCGGCTCGAACACCTCGCGGTCGCCGCGTGTGGCGAAGAAGGCGTCCTCGGGCAGGGTGACGTCGGTGTCGGTGGCGAGGCAGACGAACGCGCGGGCGTTGGCGCCCTCGTGCATCCGGTAGTCGACCAGGCGGGCGTGTCGGCGCACCGAGATCCGCTGCCGGGCGGTGCCGAGGTAGGCCTCGGTGGCGACGGCGTCCTGGTGGTAGCTGAGCTGGTCGCCGACGAAGGCCAGCAGCTCGACGAGCGTGATCCCGAGATCGGGGACGTGGTCCTCGTGCCACTGCGGCATCACCACCGCCAGCCGGTCGAGCAGCATCTGTCGGAAGCTCGCGTAGTCCTTGGCCAGGTAGCTGATCTCCGGGCCGTACGTCGGGGGCGGCGGCGGGGGCGGCTCCGCCACGCAATCCAGCTCGGCCGGGCAGTTGACCTTGAAGGAGAAGGGCAGCACCGAGTAGCGGGGGTCGAGGTCGGCCGAGTTCACGCGCAGCTCGTAGGTCGAGAAGTCGCCCGCCTTATCGAGGGTGACGACCATGCAGTCGTCGCGATCGGGGTCCTCGGCGCGGCCCATCCGGACGTCGACGACGCAGATGTCGCGCACCCGCCTGCCGCCGACGACGGCCACGTCCGCTGCCGTGATCCGCGCGGGCCCCTTGACCAGGAAGAACGCGGTGAGGGTGCGCTGGTCGTCGCCGACCTCGAGGTAGTCGAGCCCGTTGTGGCCGGACGCCCGGAGCGCGGCACGGCGGCGGTTGTCTCGACAGATCAGCTCGGACATCACACCGTCCCGACGAACGTGTCTTCGCGCGGCGCCCCGGTGGCCTTTACGACATGACGCACCGTGATCTGGATGATCGACTCGTCGCTCTCGACGTCGACGTCCTGCAGCTCGATCACGTCGCCGAGCCAGCGCTGCAGTGCGGCCTGGATGGTGAACTGGAGCGCCGTGGCGAGCTCGGGGCTGTTCGGGGCATGGACGAGCTGGATCAGCCCGCAGCCGAAGTCGGGGCGGTTCACCCGCTCACCCGGCGCGGTGAACAGCACCTGCTCAATCATGTCCCGGACGTGGCCGTCGTCCGCAACCGTGGCAGTCCGGCCGCGGACGTCGACCGTGAAGGGGAAATCGATGTTCACAGCGCACTCACCTTGTTCTGCACGGCGGTCAGACTCGGTGCGCCCTGCGGGATTTTCTCGGCGCTCTGGCAGACGCCCGGCACCGTCCCCGGCGCTCCGAGCAAGAGGGCCTTGCCGCCCGCGGTGACCTTCGTGCTCGTCGAGCCCCAGGTGATCGTCACGCACGGCTGCGGCTTGGCTGGGGTCGCGGGGACAGTGAACGGGCAGGGGCCGGTCACGTTGATCGCGTTTTCCGTCGTCGCCGCGGGCTGCCCACCGAGCAGCACCTTGGTCTGGCCCGCGCCGATCGCGGCCGTCGCGGCGTGAAAGCACAGCACACCCGCGTTCAGCGGGACCACCGAGCCGGGCATGTCACGCTCCTACTTCTGCACCGTCAGCGCGCCGTCGTTGATGGTCGTCAGACCCTTGATGTTGATCTTCTCGGCACTGATCGTGATTCCGTCCGGGCGGATGACGACCGTTGACGACCCGCTCTTGAGCACGATCCCGCCCGAACCGGTGAGCGGCTTGGCCGCGCCGTCACAGAGGTGGATGCTGTTCTTTCCGGTGGTCAGGAGGATGTGCGGGGTCGGAGGCGCCGGGTCCAACGCCTCGGACGGCACGGTCTTCTTCTCCCAGAAGCCGCCGCACCAGATCGGCTTGGCCCGATCGCCTTCCTCGAACTCGACCCAGACCCGCGCCTTCTCCGGTGGCACCACGTACACGCCCGCCTGCGGGCCGGTGAACGGCACCGACGGCATCGCCCATTGCGGCTTGTCGAACAGCGGGTTGTCGAGGGTGACCCGGACGCGTCCGATCTTGTCGGGATCCTTGTTGTCGACCACCGTCGCGCGGTACTTGCCGAAGTAGCACGTCATCCGAACACCCCCACGCGGGCGACGGTCGAGCCGACGCCCTCCCGGCTGAGGGTGAACCGCTGCTTGTAGGAGCCCGCGCGGATCGTGTGGGTGACGCTGTTGACGAGGTACTTGCCGTCGAAGGTGAAACCCGCGCCGCGCAGTCCGACCAGTGCGTGGGGGCGCAGCAGACCGCCGTAGCGCAACGCGTCCAGCTCGCCGGACACCGACACCGTCTGCTCTGCCGCGGCGTCCACCTTGGCCTGGGCGAACTGCTGAGCCTCCGGGACGGTCATGCTGCCACGGCGTGCAGGACCGTGGTCGGAGGCGTCGGGCCTCTGGTAGAGGAGGGCGGTGCGGCGGCGGGCCAGCGCGGTGGGTGCCTGCTGCACGGCTAGCGCAGGCGTGCGGGAGGTGCGCTCCGCCGTGATCGTCTGGGTCTTGTCCGAGTCGGCGTCGCGGATCGTGCCCGTCACCACAGTGGCGGCCAGCGCGTTGAACGTGAAGTTGATGGAGTCGACGTTGCTCTCAGGTCCCATGTTGACGGTCAGGGCGGACTGGCCGCTGGTGCGCTCCGGAGGACCCCAGTACGCTCTGTTCTGCCCGATCTCGGGTCCGGGCGTCACGTAGAAGACGTGCCCGACCTGCTGGGCCAGCTCGTTGAGGTAGGCTAGGTCGGTCTGTGATCCCTGGGCGGGGGTCGGGTCGTTCAGCGACGGGCTTCGCGGGTTGCGCGGCGGCTTGACGTCCGGTTTGGACGCCAGGTAGCGCTGGTACGTGGGGGTGAGGATGGCCTCGGCGATCTTGTCCTCGGAGCCTTGGTACGTCGCGTTCCGCTCCTCCAGGTCCATGATCACACTGACGTCCTCACCGGTGACGGTGAACGTCGAGGCGCCCGGCTGCTCGCTCGGCGCGAGCTGCGTGGTGGTGATGAAGCCGTCCATGAGCACGCTCTCGGCCCCGTTGAACGTGACCACGAGGATGACCCGGTTGAACGGGCGCAACAGCGGGTTGGCCAACAGCGTGTAGTCCGTGAGGTCGGCGGCGCCGCTGCGGCCCGTCTGGAACGATAGTTGGAAGCCGCTGCGTCCGGTGTCGGCGAGCGTCACCTCAACACCGACCAGCGCCTCGGCGAGCGTCCCCGGCACCGGTACGGGCTTCACCTGGCCGATCAGCAGTCGCAGCTTGATCCCGAGCAGCATGGCGGGCCCGCTACGGCTGCGGGGCGGGCACCCGCAGGCGCCTGCCCGGCTCGGCGGCGAGCGCGGCGGGATCGAGGGCGTCGTTGGCGTCGGCGATGCGCCAGAACACCTCCGGCACCCCCAGCGTCCGCGCGGCGATGAGGTCGATCCGGTCCCCCTGGTTCACCCGCACCTCGGCGAGCACCGGCAGCGTCGACCCGTCGGGGACGAAGCGGCGGCGCACGTAAGCGAGCTCGCGTCCGTCGGCGCCGACGAAGACGGTCGTCGGCAGGCTCGCGTAGCGGCTGGTGAAGTCGAACACCCGGGCTCCTCAGATGACCTTGACGTCGGCGCCGATGACGGCGGCCAGGTTGATCCCGCTGCCGACCTTGGCCAGCGCCTCTTTGACGATCTGGTGGGAAAGGAAGACGTAGTAACCGGGGTGGGTGATCGACAGGTCGGTGTAGCTGAGCACCCGCAGGCCGAGCGACACCTTGGCGCGCAATGGATTCAGGTCCGCGTCGTGCAACTCCTCGGTGATGCTGAACTCGGTGAGCCGCACCGGCAGCACCCGCTTGGGCCCCCACACCAGCAGCGTGAACGGCCCGACCGGCGGCATCACCTCGATCGTGCCCGTGGCCAGCGCTTTGGTGTTCGCCACCGCCAGCGCGCTGGCCGGGTAGAGAAGCATCTCCAGGGCGGCGAGCTGCGGGTAGATGCCCAGGTCGGGATCGCCCACCCCCGACTCCTCGGCCAGCCGGTCGATCTCGACGTCGATTTTGATCGTCTCGATCGGCGGCCCTTTGAGCCGCGTGGCCTCCGACCGAGCCCCGCCATCACCCGACGCCTGCCCCTGCAGCGTCCGGGTGACCGTCTCCGGGTTGTACTGGAAGACGATCACCGAGGTGAGGGGGCTGAACAGATCCAGCCCGACGAGCGCACCCTTGACCACGCGCGGTGAGAAGGGGGTGCTCATCGCGCCGGACCTCCTCTGGCCACTACGGATCGGTGACCGTTAGAGCGTGCGGGGAGCCCGTCACCACGTCGTCACGCGCGAGATCCCGTCACCGGCTGCGGCGCTCCGGGACGGCCATCGAGCCGTAGAACATCGCCCAGATCCGTCTCCGGTGGGTGAAGAGCCAGGCTCGGCTGCGGTCGCTGTCCAGCGCCTCCCAGAACCACCAACCGCTGGTGGGCACGGCCTCCTCGGCTCCGGCCTCGAGCTTGTCTCGGTGGTCGTAGAGGTATTCCGCCACCCGGTCCCGAATAGGGGGCACCTCAGACGCCGTGCTCGCACGCATGACCGCGACCATCACATCAAACATCTCCTGCCCGCCCGGCTCGGCGCCGGGGTACATCAGGTTGCCGGTGACCTCGACGCTGATCCGGTTGACCTCGCCGAGCTGCTCGACCAGCACACCGATCTGCTTGGAGATCACCTTCAATGCCGGCTTGATCCACAGCGTGGACATCAGCGACATGTGCGGCGGCAGCGAAACGGGCGACAGCGTCGCCAGGTCGGTCGCAATGCCCACGACGTCTTCCAGGTCTTTCATGCCCTGCTCGACGTCGGTTGCGCGCTTGCGCCGGTCGGCGATCGTGAGTGCGATGTTGATCACAGCCAGGCCGCGGTTCAGCTTGGTGAGCATGTCGGTGTACTTGCCGACGTTGACGATCGTGACTTTGACCCGACCAATCTGCGACGACCACCTGTCGATGGACATCGTGGTGCCCTTCGGCAACGGCAGCTTAAAGATGTCGGTCGTGATGTCCCGGGCGAGCGTGTTGAGGTTGCGCGCGGCGCTCAACCCGGTCTTCACCGTACTGACGGCGGTCTTGACTGCGCTCGAGTCGCCCATGCGGTACGCCACCCGGAGCGCGTCGTCCAGCCTCGGTTGCAGCGCCTCGGCCGCCGCGGCCGCCTTCTCCGCAGCGCGCTGCTCCGCTACCAGTGCGGCCCGCAGACGCTCGACCTGCTCCTCGCGAATCGCCTCCCGGATCGCGACGAGCTGCTCGGCCTGATGATTGATCAGCGGCACCATGGCGTCGTCGATGGGCTCCGCCGCGTGCTGCTCGAAGTACGGGAGAGCCTTGGCGGTCGTGTCCAGCCAGTTGCGCGCTCGAGCCCGCAGCTCGACGGATTCGACGTCGTCCAGGTCCGACTCAAGGGTCCCGGCGACGAAGCGGGCGAACGCCACCAGATTGGCGTTGGTCTGCGGAGTGCCCTCGATGCCGAAGACGTTCAGCTCGAACGTCAGCTTCGGACGCTCCTTGGGTTGGCGATGGATGGCAGGCGGGGAGACGACCGTCGGGGCACCGGGAACGGCGACGGCGTGGTCGGCCGCCCGCTCGGCAGCGGCGTGCGGCATGGCCACCGGCATCCGCTCGACGGCGGTCGGGTCGACCGCGGGCTGCTGCGCGACGTGCGCCAGCTCGTGCATGAGCAGCCGCCGACCGCCCGGCGACACGGGCGTGTACTTGCCGTCGCCGAACGCGATGTGGTGGCCGACCGTGTAGGCGTCGGCGCCCAGTGCGTCGGCGGACTTCGCCGCGAGAGCGTCGGTGTGGACCCGGACGGCGTCGAAGTCGGCTCCGAAATGCGCTTCGGCCACGCGCCGGACCGACTCTTCGAGCGGTCGGCCTGGCGTAGCCACCATCTTGCGCGCGCCGGCGCGTGGCTCACCCGGCTCCGCAACGGTCATGGGTGCTCCTCGGGGTCGCGGGCGAGCTCGTGGGCCAGGAGCCGTCGGCCCCCGGCGGATTGCGGGGCGTAGCGGCCGGGGGCGAAGAACACGTCCGGACCGCGGGCGAACGCCGCGGCGCCCAGGTCGTGGGCCAGCGTGCCCGCTGCCGGATCCGTGTGCACACGAACGTTCGCCAGGTCCGCGCCGAAGCGCGGCTCGAAGTACGCGCGCTCCGAAGGGGCGAGCGGGCACGCCACCGCCACGGGCGAGGTCGAGCCGGTGCTCGATGCCGCCGGATCGGCGGCCCGAGGAGGTGGGGTCGGAGATGGGGTCGGATGCGGGGTCGGCGGCCGGTTCGGCCCGCCGGATTTGGTCGCGGAGAGCGGGGGGCGGCCGGTCCGTCGGCGACGACGGGGGTCCGGCATGTGCAGGACCTCGTCGGCCGCCCGGTCGGCTTCAATCTCCGCCGGATCGCCGGGGGTGGAGACCTCCAGCTGCGGGAAGATGCGCACGGTGGTGTCCGCCCCGACACGGCCGACGTCCAGCGTCCGCAGCACGGCGCCGGGGGCGGGCGGCTCGGCGTGGCACGAGCACTCCCTCGCGCCGTGCGCGCACCCGCGAGAGCGCCGCACCGGGGCCGAGCGGGCCGGTGCGGCTTCAACGGCGGCGGCCTTACCCATCTCCGCCCAGCCCTCGATACACCGCGCCGGCGATGCCGACGCCCAAGGCCGCGCCGCTGGTCGCCGTGCTCACCGGCGGCGCGGCGAGTACGGAGGCGGGGCGGGCGGGCGGCGGCCCGCCCACCGTGAGGAGCCGGGTGAGTTCGGCGGCGACGGCCGCGCCGAGCGCGCGCTCGTCCTCGGGCCCCAATCGGGCGCCGTAAACGACGATCCGCTCGATGTGCAGGTTCATCCGCCCACCGCGAGCAGCTCGAAGTCCCGCTCGCTGAACGGCCGCTCCAGCTTGTGCGCCTCGGTGCGGGCCGCGTCGAGCACGTGCGGCATCCCGATCGGGACGCCCTGCGCGGCGGCGAGGAACGCGGCGTTCACGGCGATCGTGACGATGTTGCCGCCGGTGAAGTTGAGCCGTCCGAGCCGTTCGGCGTCGATGCCATCGGTTTCGGCCTCGGCCGGGAAGGCCCTGCGCCAGATCTGCGTGCGCTCCCGGGGCCCCGGCGACGGGAAGTCGACCACACAGCGGAGCCTGCGGATGAAGGCGGGGTCGAGCGCGCTCTTCATGTTGGTGGCGAGGATCGCCAGGCCACCGAAGGCCTCCAGCCGTTGCAGCAGGTAGCTACTCTCGATGTTGGCGTAGCGGTCGTGGCTGTCGCGCACCTCGGTGCGCTTGCCGAACAGCGCGTCGCACTCGTCGAAGAAGAGCACTACGCCGCGGTGCTCGGCCTGGTCGAACACCCGGGCCAGGTTCTTCTCGGTCTCCCCAATGTATTTGTCGACTATTTTGGACAGATCGATGCAGTACAGGCTGAGCCGCAGGTGGTTGGCGATGACCGCGGCCATCATGGTCTTGCCGCAGCCGGGCGGCCCGGTGAAGAGCGCGTTGATGCCGAGGCCACGGGAGCTCTTCGCGCCGAACCCCCACGTCTCGTAGACCTGACGACGCTGCGCCACCTGGTCGGCCAACGTCCGTAGGAGGCGCAGCTCCCGATCGGGAAGCACGATGTCGTCCCAGCCCGCGCTCGACTCGACCCGCTCGGCCAGCGCGTCCATCCCGCGGCGGGTCTCGGCCAGGCACATCGACCAGGCCCGGTCCGCGACGCTCCCGCCCACCCCGCGCCGCGCTGTCTGCGCGATGCGGCGGATGGTCGGCGTCGGGAGGTGGAACTGATTGGCGAGCCCGGGAGCCGCGGCCTGCCCTTCGGTGTCCAGCTCCGTGCACCACACCGCTTCCTGTTCGGCTGTCGACGGTCCGACGACCTCGCTCACCACCACCGTGCGTCCGGGCGCGGACGGCACGTCGTGGGTGTCGACGAAGACCGTGCCCGACGTTCGGGCGACCAGCCGGTCCAGCGCCGGGCCCGCGCCCGTCAGGTAGAGCGCTACGGGCGAGAGCATGCTCTCCCGCTCCCACCGCCGGGCCAGCAGCTCCAGCTCGCCGGGGTCGGCGGGCAGAAGCGCTGACGGCAGTTGGTACAGCGTCAGCTCCAGCCGTCGACAGGCGGCCTGCGCCACGAGCAGCTTGCTCGTCGACTCCGCCCCGAGCAGCGCCACCACCGGCTCGTAGCCCGGTCGGACGGCGTTCACTTCGGCAAGCATCCGGTCGACGACGGCCACGACGCTGCCCGGCTCTCCGTCGGACTCGTCCGGCGGCCGGGTGAGCAGAAGCGCCAGCCGGTCGTCGAGGTAGCTGATGCCCTTGGCGAACGCCACGGTGCGCTCGCCCGCGCGGAGGGCGGCCGCGGTGAGGACGGTGGGCTGCGGCTGGTGGACCTCGACGAGCTGGTAGCGGCGCAGTGGCCGGTCGGGCAGCAGGGGTTCCCACGTCGGGTCGTCGAAGAGGGTGAACGCGAGCGCGAACGTCGGGTAGGACAGGCGCGGGTCGCCCTGCGCATCGCCGCAGAGCGCGGCGAGGCCGGGCTGCAGCTCGATCGCGACGCACAGCAGCAGCACGTTGCGCTCGAACGGGGTCAGGCTGAAGCGGTCGCCGAGCAGCACGAGGGCGGGCGGCGGCTCGACGGCGGCTTCCACCTCGGGGACGGGGACCTCCGACGCGGTGGCGAGCGCGGGCCGCTCGTCCGGAGTGCGGAATAGCCAACGGCGGGGCGGCTCGGGCGAGGTGATTACCTGTCGTTCGGCGGGCCTCTGGCGGGCGACCGCCTGTTCGAGCAGGAGTCGGGTCCTGGCGACCGATGCGGCCAGGTAGTCCTCGTTGCGCTGGTCCCAGGAGGCCAGATCGGTCACGGAACGGTCACCTCCAGCGTGGAGTCGAACCGAGGCGGGTCCGAACCGGGCGCGACGACCCGGCTGACGAAGCCGTCGACCGACAGCCGCGCGAGGTACTTGCCCGCCGGAACCCCGGTGCCGGTGAACACCGCAGTACCCGGGGGCAACGGCGGATCGAGGGGTTCCGGCGGTGGCGCGAGCAACAGTTCGCGGTCGGCGAGGAGCAGCCGAACCCGCTGCTCGACGCGAACACGCGGGACGGTGCTCACGGTCACGGTCAAACCGCCCGCCGCGGCGCTCGGCGTGACGGTCAGTATCCGCGGCCCCAGGGCGAGCGCGATGCTGTTGGACGTCTGTTCGAGCGTGCCCGGCACGACCAACTGCACGGTGTACGCCCCTGACGGCAACGCGGCTGCCGCTGTCTCCGGCAACAGGACCGATACCTCACGGTCCGTCCCGCCTCCCTGCACGTCCAACTCGTGCGGGGCAGCGAGCAGCGGATGGCTGAGCCGCAGCTTGGTGGCGCCGCCGAGGCGGTGCCCGGTGAGCCGGACGACGTCGCCGAGAGCCGCAGCGCCGCTCGGGTCGGGCACAGCGACGGCGTCGATCGTCGGGAACGGGCTCTCGAGGCCGCCGAGCACGTCTGCGCCGCGGTCGTCGGGTCCACGGGTGAGGACGGGCAGCGACGTCGCCGAGGGCAGCGTGCTGTCGATCAGCACGACGGACACCTCGTAAGCGGCCGAGATCCGGTAGTCGCCGGGGAAGGTCGTCCACAGGTTGGACATCTCGTCGAGCGTGAGGGGCTGGAACGTGATGCGCAGCCGTTCCCGCTGGTTGCGGACGTCGTCGGTAGCGGCGAAGTCGGCCGGGCCGAGCACGGGGTGGTCGTGCAGGGAGCTCATCGCGCGGCCGAGCACCTCGTGACCGAGGACCTCGTTGTCGTCCCGGCCGTAGGCGGTGATCATGTAGTAGAGGCACAGCGGCAGCGGCGGGCGGGCATCTATGCCGGTGCGTACCGGACCGGGAACCGCCATGTTGCGCCAGCTCGCGTCGGGTGCGATGTGGTAGAGGAACACGTTGAGCTGGTTGCCGAGCTGGGTGTCGCGCGCCTTGTCGGGCGGCAGTGTGGTGACCGAGGTGCCGGGCGGCGAGTCGTGGATCGCCCGGTCGAGCAGGTCCCGCAGGGCCGCCGTCACCGCGGACACCGACAGCGCGTTGCTCACGTCCGACCTCCTCGGGTGCGTTGCCGCAGGTACTCCTGCAGGTTGACGGCCCGCTGCTCCGCCCGCTGCTCGGGGGTCACAGCGGTTGTGGTCGTCGGCGGCCGCCCGCCGGTGGCTCGCACCTCGATGCGTCCGATCGTCACGGTCACGGAGGGCGCGGGCGGGACGGGTTGCTCAGCGGCGGCGAGGGCGCTCGCCCGTCGGGGGACGGGACCGGGGCGCAGTATCGGGACGGGTGGATCCGGCGGCGCCCCGCGCACGGCGGGTGCCGGGTCGGGCGTCAGTGCCCGGCGGCGCGCGGCCTGCGGTGGGTCCGGCAGCTGTAGGATGGACCCTGCGGCGGGGCGAACGGTGCTCGGCGGCGCCGACAGTTCGCCGGTTGGCGTGAGCGCGTTCTGGTGGGACGGCCCTAACGGCGGGGGGACTGCGGTCGGCTGGCGCTCGGACACGGGCGTGGCGGGGCCGCGCGAAGTCGCCCGGCGAACAGCGGGCCGGGTCGCCACCTCTTGGCTGGCTGTGGGTGGTCCTGCCTGCGGTGAACTGGCAGTGGGTGCTCCCGCCCGGGGTGCAGCGGTCGTCACGATGGGCTGCGCGACGTTCACGGTCTCGGCCGTCGGCTGCGGGCCTGCCGCCGCGCGCCGGATCTCGTCGGCCCCCGACCACCCCGTCACATGGGCGTGGTCGGATGCCCGACGGGCCGCACTCGACGCCAGGAGGATCTGCTCTGGAGCCCGTGAAGGCCGGTCGGCCGCGTCCGACCACGCACGGTCGGCCCCTCGGGCCACGTCGTCCGCTCGCGGCGCGTGGTCGACCGCCGCCTGGGTCGCCTCGGCCGCCAGCGGGGACTCGTCGGACGCCGCCCGCTGTGGGGACGCGTCGGACGCCGCCCACGGCGCGACGGCCGCCGATGCTGGATCACCCGATGCTGGATCACCCGATGCTGGATCACCCGCGCAGGCCCGCACTCGGGCGAGATCGTCGACCGCTGCCCGCGGAGCCACCGCCTCCAGCCCGAGGTGTGTGGGCGGTGGCGCTGCGCGTGTGCGGTCTTCCACACCGGCCGCGACCTCCGCCCACGGCGCTACGGCGTCGGGCTCGAAAAGCGACCGGAGGCGCGGCTGCACCGGCGCGGGCTCGCCGAGCGCCCGTCGGGCGAGGGTGTGCAGGTAGCCGTTCACCCGGCCACCAGCTGCAGGTAGATCGCGCGGCGCTGCGGGCTGAGCGCCAGCACCTCCGGCTCGCTCCAGCCGTAGGCGGAGGCGAGTCGGTGGACGTCGGCCAGCAGCCGCCAGGCCCAGGCGTCGAGCTCGGCCCAGAGGAAGGCGGCGACGTCGAACGGAGCCGACCACGCCGTGCCGCACGCGTCGCACCGTAGGGCGAAGGTGACGTCGGCTTGGGGGTCCGCCCGCGCCATCCGCTCCTCGACCAACGCCAGCGCAGCGGCGGGCGCCCCCGGCGCGCAAGCGCGCAGGAGCTCCGCCACCGCTTGCTCGACGTCGCCGGTGGCAGCGGCTCGTTCGACATCCGCGCTGGTCGGCAGGCGCAGGGTGAGCTCGACCCCGTCGACGCCGAGGTGGAGTTGACCGCCATCGGGCACTGCCCGGATCTCCCCCACGCGGAACGCGAGTTCCTGGCGCTCGGCGCATCCGGGGCACGCAACGACCGCGGCCAGGAGCGGCCCGAACAGCCGCTCCCTCAGGTCGAGCAGGGCGGCGTCGCGTTCCCCGACGCCGCGCTCGGCCCAGTCCGTTTCGTCGACGACCGAGAGCAGCGCGAGCGCCCGCCGGGTGGAGGACAAGCGCCCGCCGTGCTCCCAGACGTCGAGAAGCGCGGCGGGCGTCGGGTCACGCCAGTCCGCCGACGGCATGGTCAGACGCCGGGGTTGGTGAAGGTGGGCTCGGTCGGCTCGACGACGGTCTGGTCGCGCTCCCAGCCCTCGTTCTCCAGCTTGATGTGCTGGATCGCGACGGCGTTGGCGTTGGCGTCCAGGTCGGGCAGCGCTTGGAACTCCGAGACCCAGCAGCGGAGGAGGTTGTAGGCGATCGCGAGCTGCCCGGCCTCGTTGTAGACCTCGAGGATGACGTCTTTGCGGAAATCGGCCAGCGAGACCTCGGCCCCGGAGCCCGCGCCGCCCACGCCCACCTGGAACGCTTTGTTCGCCCACTTCTCGAACTCGGTGTCGTGGGTGACCCCGCGTTCGAGCGTGATCGCCTCGAACTCGGTGCGACCAGGGGACTTGCGGCTGGTCGACGGGTCGCCGCCTTCGCGGTGCTTGACCACCTCGGTGGTGCGCTTCATAGCGCCGACCTTGGAGATGCCCGCGACGTAGCGCCCGTCCCACTTCACGCGGAACTTGAAGTTCTTGTACGGGTCGAACCGGTTCTGGTTGACGGTGAACTGAGCCACGATGGCCTCCCTAGACCTGGACCTGGCCGGCCATCTGCTGGATCTTGAGCACCACGAACTCGGCGGGTTTCAGCGGCGCGAACCCGACCACCACGTTGACGATGCCGTTGTCGATGTCATTCTGCGTGGTCGTGTCCTTGTCGACCTTGACGAAGTACGCGTCGCGCGACGTGCGGCCCTGGAAGGCGCCCTGGCGGAACAGGTTGTTCATGAACGCGCCGACGTTGAGCCGGATCTGCGCCCACAACCCCTCGTCGTTGGGCTCGAACACCACCCACTTGAGCGCCTGGAACAAGCTCTCCTCGATGAAGAGCGCCGTCCGGCGGACGGGGATGTACTTCCACTCGCTGGCCTTGGTGTCGGCGCCATCGAGCGTCCGGGCGCCCCAGACGATGTTCCCGAAGATCGGGAAGTTGCGGAGGACGTTGACGCCCAGCGGGTTCAGCTGGCCGCTCTGGTCGTCGGAGATCACGGTGGCCAGGTCGGCGCCGACGATAACGGCCTCGGTGCCCGCCGGGGCCTTCCAGGCGCCGCGGGCCACGTCGGTGCGTCCGTAGATCCCGGCGATCGTGCCGCTGGCCGCGACGTCGCGGGGCTGGCCGCCGTCCAGCGGGTCGGGCATGGACAGCCGGGGGAAGTAGACCGCGGAGTGGTTGTCGGTGGTGATGTTGTTCAGCGCCCGCCGCATACCTGCCGGGGTCGTCACGGAACCCGGGATGTCCACGAGCAGGAATGCGCGCTTCGTGATGCAGTACCTGAGTGCCTTGTCGTAAATGTCCTTGCGTGCCGTGTCCTCGACCCCCTTCCGCGCGGCGGCCGGGAGGCAAAGGATGTTGAACACCTCGGGGGCGATCGTGTCGAGCGTGCGGAGGTGCTCTTCCGATGCACCGAGCAGATCGGTGGCCGACGCCGGGACCGTGCCGTTCGACCCGTTGCCCAGCGGGAACCACGAATCCCTGGTCGGGTTGCCGGTCGGTCCACCATTAGTGGTCGTGGGTGGAGGCGCAGGCACCGGAGGCTGGTTTTCCACCTGCTTGGGGTCGGCGACCCGCACCGTGACCAGCTCGGAGCCGCGCAGTGCCGAGGCGACGAAGTTGGGGGAGTTCGCCTCCATCGACAGGCCGCGAAATGCCTCGAACCGGAGCACGACCTTCGCGCCGGTGCCGTCGACGACGGGCTGGCCGTTCGCGTCCAGGGCGAGCTCGCGGACGAAGATGTTGAAAGGCTCGTCCCTGGCGGGCGACGGGTCGGCCGGTGGCGGGTCGGCCGGTGGCGGGTCGGCCGGTGGCGGGTCGGCCGGTGGCGGGTCGGCGGGTGGCGGGTCGGCGGGCGGCTCCTCGTCGGGGTCCGGGGTCACATGCATCGCCGCGACCTCGATGGCCTTGTTGGCCCACGTGCCCTCGGACGCCGCCGAGAAGACCAGGCTGTCCTGCGTATCATCGCCCGTCTTGCCCGTGAACGTCAGCGTGGCTTTCTTCGGGGCGTTATCGCCCGTGCCGCCCGCCACCCGGAGCACCCAGGCCACCGAACCGCCGTTGAGGTAGTACTGCGCGATGCCGTAGCTCGCCTCGCTCTGCGCGTCGATCCCACCGAAGGTCCGATCGAAATCGGCGAGGCTGGTGATGCGGGTGGGGACGTTCATCGGGCCGCGGCGGAAGTAGTCGACGAACGCCGTGTTCGCCGTGCTCACCCCCGTGATCGGCCGCACCCCGCTGGGGATCTCTTCGACGTAGACCCCGGGAAACGTCAACGCAGACGGCATCGGCTCTTCCTCATTCCCACAGGTAGCTCACGTTGAGGCCAATGTCCGGGCCACCCGTCACGAGTGCGTCACAGCGACGCGGCGGGCAGGCGGTGGGCCGTCACGGCCCCCGGCCGCGCGCCCGCGGGATCTCTTGCGCGAACTCGACAAACAAGCCCATCGGGGTCGGCGACGTGGACGATCCGGTGCCCCCAGGGCCGGTCGGTGGGCGCCGCACAGCAACGCCCCGAGCGCGGCCGGGGTCCCGGACGGACAGCACGGCCGGCTCGACCTGCGCGGCGAGATTATCGGCTGGCTGTGCAATCCTCGCCATAGTCCCGCTCCAGGTGTCTGCGGCTTAGGGCTGGCTGGCGTTCCTGCGGGAACCGCAGATGTTCGGGGTCCGACCTTGCAGGGCCTGCGTGAGCAGCCGGCGCCGGACGCCCGCGAGACCGCGACAATGGGCATTTACGTGCTGGAGGCATCGGTGCCGCGTGGCCGCTATCAGCAGAAGGTGGACGCCGCTGCCGCGCAGCCGCCCACGGCCGAGGTCCAGTTCGACTGCTGGGAACCCGCGGACGACGCAAACGCCACCCGGCTGCTCCGCTCGGCGACCGAGTCGGTTGGCTCCTTCTCATCGGTCGACGTCGTGGCGACCGCGGCGACGCGGCCGGCGAGCCGCTGGCGGCGGCACGGGGCCGGGCGCTGATGGCACGGCTGGACCTGGGCGACACGGACACGCCGGGCGGCGTCTACCCCGTCCGGCACGACGATCCCGACGCCGTCTTCCTCATGGTGCGACGCACGAGGTGAGGCGGAGACGTTGCCGCGACCGACCGTACAGACCTAAGTCATCGCGGCGGTCCCGACCGAGCGCGTCCGACGACGGGGTGACGATGCCGTGCCGGCTCCGTGACGAGACCGATCGATGCTGTCCAGCCAGATGGACGGAGCGGGACGAATTCGCGAACCGGGGGTGGCGGCCATGCCCTACGCGCTCATCAAGGGTCAGTCACGGATCGTTGGCACCGCGCCCGACGGTGATTCGTTCCGCTTCTATCCCGACGACGAGGACGCCTTCGATAAGGCAGGGCTTCGCGTCCGGGTCAACGCGGGCGGTGGTGCCCAGCTCCGGCTCGAGGGCATCGACACCCCCGAGACGCACTACACGCCGCCCGTCGGCGGCACAGGCCCGCTCCACCAGCCGCCGCCGTCGGCAAAGGGCGCCGCGAGCCGCGCTCTGGAACTGCTCGGGTTCACCCGCGTCGAGCGCCGACCGGGCGAGACCGTCACGGAGTCCGAGCCGGAGACCGTCCCGTGCCACATCGCCACCAGGTCCACCGACGACTACGGGCGGTGCATCGCGTTCGCGTTCTCCGACGAGACTGCACAGGACGATCCCGCGTTCTTCCTCACCGGGGAGAAGGTTCGCGAGAGCATCAACCACCACCTCGTGGACGAGGGCTGGGCGTACGTGACCTTCTACTCGTCGCTCTTCGCCGACCTGCGTGGCACGTTGGCCGATGCGGCGTCGAAGGCTCAAGCCGCAAAGCATGGGGTGTGGCGGGACGACGCCACGCTCACGGGCCTGACCCTCACCTCGATCGACACCATCACTGAAGAGCGACTCGTCCTCCCGAAGCTCTTCCGCCGCCTCGTCGACTACCTGGCGGTCAACGACGGCAATCCCGACCTCTCGGGGTTCCTGGCCTACGTCGACACCCACGGCGGCCGCGTCATCAGGACCGACACCACAGCGGTGACGGGATTCGACAACGTCCTGCACGTGCATGGACAGACGGTCAAGCTCGTCCTCCACCCGAGCGAGCTGATCTTCCTCGAGTAGACCGAGGGGCGTCGAGCGCGGGGCGGCCCACCGGACGCGCCGGTCCGGAGCGGCCTCGCGGCGACGTTCGCCTGATGTCACCCGGCGCACTCCTCCCCGTAGCAGGGGGCTCGGTGTCAGCCGCACCCCCTCGTCGGGTGGCCCGCTGAGCACGCCCGACTGGTGATGCAGCGTGACCGAGCTGCGTGGCACGGGGGATCCACCCTTAAGGCGCAGCGACCTCGGACGTCTGTGACAGCTCAGTGACGGCTGCGGCCTACCGTCGACCGCGCCGTTGGGACGGGGAGGCTGCCATGGTCGAGGCGACGGAGGGAGCCACGGGCGACGCCGAGGGCGCCTCGGGACGCACCGTGCTGCACCTGTTCACGGGTCCGACGGTGACCGTCGACGGCCGTCGGCGCGCGGTACCCGAGGGCAGCAAGCGGCTGCTTGGCTACGTCGCCCTCCACCGTCGGCGCATCGACCGTCGCCAGGTGGCCGGCGCCCTCTGGCCGGACGGTGGCGACGACCGCGCCGGCGGAAACCTGCGGTCTGCCCTGTGGCGACTACGCTGCGCCGACATCGATGTGCTCGACGCCGACAAGTGGACCCTCGGCCTGCACGAGGGCGTGGCAGTGGACATCCGCGACGTCCACGCGTGGGCCGAACGCCTGATCAACGGAGTACCGGGCATCGACGACCTCGCCGTCCGGCCGTCCTGGATCGACGCCCTCGACCTGCTGCCAGGGTGGTGCGAGGACTGGGTGCTCTACGAACGCGAGCGTCTGCGGCAGCGCACGCTGCACGCCCTCGAGTCACTGAGCCGCCGGCTCGCGGAGGCCGGCCGCGCCGCCGACGCCGTCGACGCAGCGCTCCTCGCGGTCTCCGCCGAGCCGTTGCGGGAGAGCGCCCAGCGCGCCCTCATTGAGGCGCACATCGCCGAAGGGAACCGGGCCGAGGCGCTCCGCACGTATGAGACCTATCGACGGCTGCTGCGACGCGAGCTCCACGTCGACCCTTCGCCCGCGTTGCTGGCGCCGCTCAGAATGGGTTCGCGAGAGCATTGGCGGCCATCCCCATTGGCGCGCGCCTGAACGAAACCTCCGCGGAGAAACGGTTCTCGCGATCAACAGGCAGTGACGTCCCGTCGACGCTGCGATTCTCGTCGGACGGCGCCGGCAATCGTCACCCGTCTGCGCCATTCTCGTCGTCCCCACGGGCGTTGATTTCCCCCACGGTTCCTCTGCACGATAACGCGGCAGTCCGTCTCGCGGGGGGGTGGCCGGTGTGAGCGTCTCGTCCTCTCACGTGCCCGCCACGGCGAGTGTCGGGCGACCGGAGGAGCGCCGGTGTGCCCTCCGCCTGCTCGGCGGCTTCCACCTCGTCGACCACGGGCGCCCCGCGACGCTGTCCGAGACGGCCCGGCGCCTCGTCGCCCTTCTCGCCCTCCGAGGACCCATGACGAGGAGACGGATCGCCGGATACCTGTGGCCGGAGGCGACCGAGCGGCGCGCCCAGGGGTGCTTGCGCACGGCGATGTGGCGGCTGGGCCGGGACACCGACGTCCTGTGTGCCCGCACCGACGTCGTGCGCCTCGCCCCGGACGTGTGGGTCGACGTCGACGTGTTCTTGAGCGAGATTCGGTCGCTGACGCGGGGGGACCGATCGGTCGGAGCCGCGCTCTGCACCCACGGTGAGCATGTCCTCGAACGCCGAGACCTGCTCCCCGAGTGGGACGACGATTGGGTCGTCCTCGAGCGGGAGCGGTTGCGCCAGCTCCACATGCACGCACTCGAGGAATTGGCGACGCTCTGGGCGGATGAGGGCCGCTGGCGCGAGGCGCTGGACGCCGCACTCCAGGCCGTGGGTCTCGAGCCCCTCCGCGAGAGCGCGCGCCGGGTGGTGATTGGGATACACCTGCGCGAGGGCAATGTCGTCGAGGCTCTGCGCCATTTCGACGAGTACCGGGTGCTGGTCCGTCGGGAGCTGGGAATCGAACCGAGCGGGCACCTCACAAAGATCATCTCGGCGGCGTGCTCGATGACGGACCGGTGACACCTTCGTGCTCCACTGGCGTCGTCAACATCATGACCGCGTTACGGTGGCCACGTGGAAGTGTCAGGAGACCGGCAGGACGCCGTGCTCGTTATCTCCGTGTGGCGTGAGCCCGACTGCCACCCGAGCTTCCGCGGACGCGTCCTCGCGGGCTCGTCCGACGAAGAGCTCCCCGAGGCAGGACCGGTGACGAGCCACGCCGAGATCCTCGACGCCGTGGCCGCGTGGCTGCGCCGGCGGATGCCGGAGGACTGATCTCGCGGTCGGCCGCCCGTTGCCCGGGGCTCAGGCCGGGGTCGCGAAGACCACGACGTTGTCGAGATAGGTGCGGCGCACGCGGTCGAACGGGCCGCCGCAGCTCACGATCACGAGGCGGGCCGGTCCGGCGGCGCTCGCGAGGTCGCCGGGAAGTTCCGGCTTCGCGTAGTGCCGCACGGCGGCGACGACGTAGCGGACCTCCCCCCAGGTCGTCAGGACCGACACCGCGTCGCCGGGGCCCAGGCGGTCGAGAAGGAAGAGGGCGCCGGGCCCGTCGGCGGCAGTGTCGACGTGGCCGGCCAGGAGAGTTGAGCCCGACCCGCCATCCGGGGACGCGCCTGCGCGCCACCACCCGACCCTCGCGGGGTCGTCGGGCACCTGCAGATCGGCGCCGGGGGCGTCGACAGGATCCACCGGGGCGTCGACGTCGAGCGCGGGGATGAGCAGCCGCGTCGGTGGACCCGGTGGGGTCTCCGCCGCCGTGGCCCGGGCCGACGTGACCAGCGCGGGGAGCGAGGGTGGTGTCGACGCGATGGAGGCCGTCGGCGGGACGACGCCGAGGTCGATGTCGGCGTCGACCGCTCGGGGCGCCAGGTCGAAGCCCCAGACGGCGAGGGCAACGCCGGTGACCACCGCGACGAGGGGCAGGGCCGCGCCGCCGCGGGTCATTGGTCGCGGCGACGCCGCATGAACGCCACGACCCCCGTGCCCGCGAGGACGAACCCCAGCACGCCGACGGCGATCGACCCCGCTGCATCGCCGGCGGCACCGGCGGCGTCACGGTCCCCGCCGCTGCCCGCGTCCACGCGTGTCGGCGGTCGGGCGCTGGTGCTCGTGGTGGTCGTCGTCGGGTAGGTGTACGGCTCTTCCGGATACGGCTGCTGCGGATACGGCTGCTGCGGATACGGCTGCTGCGGATACGGCTGCTGCGGTGGCTGGCCGTAGGTCGTGGGCGTGGGCCGCGAGCAAGAGAAGACAGCGATCAAGATCCCGATCACCACGACGGCCAGGACGATCAACGTCAGCCACAGCGGCCGCCGCGACCGGGTCGGCGGGGTCGGGGGTGCCCCGTACGACCCTCCCGACGAGCCGCCGCTCGGGGAATCGGGTCCGTAGGTCATCGCCGGCCTCCTCGAGTCGCCGACCAGGACATGCTGTGGCCCAGAGTCGAGGCCCCGCGTCACCCGGTCGTCACGCACGGAGGTGTGCGCTTGAAGCGCGGCGGACCTGCGCACCTTCCGTGGTTATGGACGCCACGACCGCCACCCTTTCGGAGGCTCCGGGAGAGCGGCGACCAGGAGCACACTACGCAGAGTCGCGATATCTGGGATCAGGAGCTGTCGCCGGGCCGCCCCGGCCCTCCTTCGAGCAGACCCGCGTCCGCCCAGGGACATCGCGGGCGCGACAGCGACGCCGCATCCGGCCCGACGACAGGGGGGAAAGCCGTGACCATTGTCCGACGCGAGGTGTGGTCGCTCGAGAACGAGCAGGCCTGGCACCCGATCCTGCACGCCTACGCGCTCGCGGTGCAGGAGATGCGGGCACGCCCGGCCCACGACCCGACCAGCTGGCGCTACCAGGCGGCGGTCCACGCCACCACCGACCGCCCCGACAAGTTCCGCAACCAGTGCCAGCACAACAGCTGGTTCTTCCTGTCCTGGCACCGCGCCTACCTGCACTACTTCGAGCTCATCGTCCGCGACATCGTCAAGAAGCTGCCCGACGGCGAGGTGGACGACGAGACCCGCGAGGGCTGGGCCCTGCCCTACTGGGGCTACGACCGCGGCGACGCACAACGGGTGCTGCCGCCGTCGTTCCGCCAGCCGACTCTGCGCGACGGCGTGACGCCCAACCCCCTGCGCATCGCCCAGCGCGACGCCGGCATCAACGCCGGCACTACGCGACTCACCGTCGGCGACGCCTCGTCGGTCGCCGCACTCGCCGAGACCGTCTTCACGTCCCCGCCCGACGGGGCCTCCACCGCTTTCGGCGGCGCGAAGACGCCCCCGAACCATTTCCGGGAGTCCCAGCTCGCGGTGCCGGGCACGCTCGAGATCGTCCCCCACGGGCAGGTACACAACCGGGTCGGCCCGTTCATGCGGTCGTTCGACACGGCACCCCTCGACCCGATCTTCTGGTTGCACCACGCGAACATCGACAACATCTGGACACGCTGGGGTGGGCCCGATCCGACCGACACCGCCTGGCTTGACCAGACTTTCGATTTTCACGACGCGAACGGCACGCCCACGACGTCGACCGCGGAAGAGGTGCGTGAGACCACGTCGCTGGGCTACCTCTACGACGACGCCGGGCCCGTCCCCGGCCCCCTGGAGGCCGACATGTCCCCGCACGAGCGCGACGTCCCCGACCGGCCCGCCGAGCTCATCGGGGAGACCGCCGATGACATCACCCTCGCCGGGAACGCGACCCGGGCGGCCGTAGCGGTGGGCACGCCGTCCGGACCCCTGTCGACCGCGGAGGAAGCCGCACCGACCCGGGTCTACCTCACTGTCGACGACGTGCGTGGTCCCGTCGCCCCGAGCATCACCTACAACGTCTACCTACACGCCCCGGACCAGGACCCGACCACCGAGGATGACTTCTTCGTCGGCCCGATCAACTTCTTCGGGGTGGAGCAGACGGCGCGGGCCGACACCGACCACGGCGGACTGCGTTTTGCCTTCGACATCACTGATCTCTACCAGAGGCTCCGTGATGCCGGCCGGTGGGGTGACGAGATGACCGTGTCGTTCCTCCCTGTCGAGGCCGAGACGGTGCCCCCCGACCAGCGCGACGACATCGGTGCCGACCAGGCCGAGGTTGCCGAGGCCGCCACCGAGGACCTGGCGTCGGCCCCGGTCGACGTCGGTCGCGTGGGCGTTTACGTCCAATGAGTGCGGCCCCGGTCGCGCCCGAGCGACCGGCCTGGTGGGTGCGCCTCGACTGGTACCACCCAGAGTGGACGCTCGGGGTGGTCACGGTGCTCGCATGGGCGATCCTCGTGCTCGCGCACGGCGCCACGTCGAGCGGCGTTGTGCCCGTCGACGGCATGCCGGCGATGCCGGGGATGGACCACGGGGACGCCGCAGCGAGTACGGCGCCGACCGTCTCGGCGTGGGCGACTGGGGTGGGCCTGTGGCTGGTGATGGCCGCCGCGATGATGCTGCCGTCGCTCCGAACGGCGATGCGAACGACCAGCCTGACCAGCCGGTGGAACCGACGGCATCGTGCCGCGTGGCTCCTCGCGGCCGGCTACCTCACCGTCTGGGCGATCCCGGGTCTCGCCGTCGTGACCGTGCTGTCCGTCGTGCCGTGGACACCACCGGTGTGGGTCACCGGCGTCCTCCTGCTCGTCGCGGCCGCCTGGGTGGCGACGCCGGTACGGCGAGACTCCCTGGCTGCCTGCCATCGAACCCGCCGAGTCCCCGGTCAGGGTCGACGTGCAGACGCGGCCTGCGCGCGGGAAGGCGTCCGCCTCGGGCTCGCCTGCGTCGGTACGTGCTGGCTGATCATGCTGGCGGCGACCCTCGCGACGCACGACGTGCTCCTGATGGCCGTCCTGACCGTCGTGGTCGTCGCGGAGAAGGTTGTCGAGGACCGGCGTCGGCGCCTGCCTGCGTGGACGGCAGGCACGCTTGTCGTCCTCGCTTTCGGGGTGTTCTTCCTCTAATGGAGGCGGTCGTCGCCCCGGACCACAGTCACCGTTGTCGTCCGGACTCCTCCGCCACGCGTGCACGGTCCGGTCGGGCTCGACGGCTGGGACACGGGCAGCGCCGCCACCGCGGTCGCCTGGGTCGGGGAGGCCGTACCGGTGACCACCCCGACCGTGCCGAGGACCGCATCGACAGTCATCCCCGCCTCACGCATCTGGTCGGCGAGCTCGGCGGTGTCGAGACGCCGATTGCCAGCGATGGTCACGACGACGACACCTGATGGTGTTCTCGCTCCCGGGTACGGGCGTCTCCTCGCTCGCGTGGGCGCGGGTGGGCGGCCACGCGCGTCGACTCACAGCGGAGCCTGGACGAGTCCTGCGCCGACGTCCACCGACGGCAGCGCGAGCTGGCGCGCATCGCGGACCTGTCGTCCCCAGTCCAGCAGCTCGTTGGTCGAGCCAGAGCCGTCGACCCGGACGAGCACGCATCGGCCACCGAGCTCCCGGTCCGGTCACACCCTCAGCTGGACTCGATTCCGGAAGAGTCGGTTCAAGGGGCGGTGAGAGGACTTGTGCACGAACAGCGGCGCTTGTCATCGCTCCTGCGGCAGAGGGTCGGCCGGCAACTGAAGCCGCCGGCCGGCCCCTGCTCGAGGCGGTGCACCAGCTTCGCGCAGCGGCTCTCGACTACGACGTGGGCAGGGCGGCGCGGGCGTCCTCGACGCCGCGGGTGAGGCCCTGTAGCACCGGCTCACCTACCCCGCGGCCGCGCAACGTCGGCACGATGTCATCGAGCACCTCGTGGGCCCGCCCGGTGTGCCCTCTCCTCGCCTCTGCTTCGGCCAGCGCCCGCATGGTCTGGTTCAGCGAGACGTTGTCTAGCCCGGGGCCGGCGACACCGGCCGCCTTCGTGGTCTGGACGACCTCGCCGAGCAGGGCCGCGCTCTCATCGGGACGCGCCGGGTGGACACGGATCTCCTTCTCGGCGGTCAGCTCCTTGAACGGCCGCCGGCCGGGGAAGCCGCGGGCTAGGCGGGCGTAGAGGGCCAGTGGATGCCGGCCGTGCTCGGCGATGACCTCGCCGAAGGCGTCGTTGCCGGTCTGCAGCGCGGGTGACTCCGACCCGAGCACCTGGAGGAGCTGGCCCTGCTCTGGGCCGCTCAGCAGCTCACCGACTCGCTCGTCCTCCTCGGTCAGTGGCGGACGGATCCGCAGGCGGATCGGCGGCGAGACCACGTGGGAGCCGTCCGGGGCGATGTAGCGAGCCCGGAGCTGGTACTCGCCAGGTGCGTCGAAGTAGGTACCGGTCGCTCCGGCCCCGATATAGGCGCTGTCGTAAGCGGCCCGTCCCGGGACCAGCCCTCGGGGCGGAGCGTCCTCTGCGCACCGTCTCAGCATCGGTCGGTAGGGCACAACGCGCCCCGATGGGCGGCGGATTGCGATGCTGACCAGGCCGTGTTGGGGGTGCAGAGTTGGCACCGCCTCGGCGCCGCGGGTGTCGGTCGTGCCGAGCTTGATCTCGACCACCACGGGCTCGCCGTAGGCGTACACCGCGCGCGTCCGTAGCTCCAAGGTGAAGCCGGAGTGGTCGTCGATCGGGGCGTTGAACACCACCGGGTCGAGCTCGGCGGCGCCCGTGCCGAACGGGTTCCCGCCCATGATCACGTCTTCGCGGAAGCCGTGACGCAGGTGGACCAGCTCGGCGGCGGTGAAGGAGAACCGGAAGTCGTTCCAGTACGCAGCGGTGCCACCCGGGGCGGGGGGCGGCGGCTGGTAGTTCTGCGCGTAGTTCATCCACGATCGGTCGCCCCGGCCGTTATTGGGTCCGAGCGGAGCCGGCGGATTCCCCACGTGCTTCTCCCAGGAATGGAGCAGGTTGAAGCAGTGCCCGAGTTCGTGGACGTAGGTACGCAGGGCCGCGCGCTGAGTCGAGGCGTCGGTCCCTGCGACTTGGTCGTTGAACACCGCGCAGCCCTGTCGCTGGAAGCCGTCGCCGGTGGCAAAATCAAACATGATCCCGCGCACGGGATCAGGGTCGTCGAAGGCGGTGGCCACCAGCAGCCAGACGTTCCATTGCGGGGCATCGGCGAAGCGACTGAAGTTGTTGACCATCGCCGCGTGGAGTTCCCTTGCGCTCCATCGAGCGTTCGAGCCGGCGTCGGAGCTCGCGACGGCGTTGGTGGTGCCCGCCGGCCGCAGGTCGATCCCGGCCTCAGCAAAGGCGCCCGACACAGTCAGAACCCGCCGCAGCTCGCCTGGCGGGAGAGGCAGAGAGCCGAGGTCGTAGGAGGCGAACGGGACCTGGCCCGCTACCGAGTCCAGCTCGATGGCGACCGTACGGAAGTGGGTGGAGACGAAAGCACATGTCCACGATGCTCCGTCCGGTGCCTGCGCCGAGCTCCACCGCACCACGGCGGGGCCGGGGGCCCCCGTCGCGGAGCGAGCCACGTCCACCTCGAGATGCTCCGGGCTCGTGGACCAGGTCGAGGTAATCTCGCCTTCGATCCGGACGCCGGACGCCCGGGCCGTCATACTGGGCGAGGACATCAGGAAGCTACCGATGTAGTTCGTGGTTCCGCCCGCCGCGCCGAAGATGTCGCCGCTGACTCGAGGGGCGCTGACGGCACCGCCAATGTCGATCCGCAATTCCATGAGGCCCGGCGAACTGTCACGATTTCCGCGATAGCTGCCGTCTAGTTCGCCCACGGCGCTGGGCTCGTCCTCGACGCGGTGCGCGGCCCCTGCCTCGATGCGACCGTCGCCCACTCTGTCGGCGTCGATTCGTGTTTGGGTGCGCATCAAACCCCCAATGGACGTCTGGCCAACCCCGGAGGTGATGGTACTGAGCGTCGTCACGCCCGGGAACAACGCAGGCAAATGGTGGCAGGCCTCCGTCACCCGGGCGTCACAGTCCGCTTCGCACGCATACTCAGTACGTCAGCATCTATACCTCTCTTCTGCGAGCTCGATTGGGAGGTTGACCCTGGCACCGGACACGTCAGCCGAGGTGGACCCGGTCCGCCAGTGAGGATGTTGTCCGTGCCCGCACCTCACCCGGTGGTTACCGGCGTAGCGCCGTCGAGCTGGCTCGCTTGGGCGAGCAGCCCGTCGCCGCGATCGCCAAAGACCTCGGAATATTCGAGTCGCGTCTGCGGGAAGCCAAGCTCTTGTTGAGTGGCACCTGGCTGCGCCCGCCACCATGCGCCATTTGCCATCACCAGCTATTCGACAGACGTGTCACTCGTCTGAGCCCCCGGCCACCGAGATGGATACGGCGCCGTCGACCGGTGATTCAACGCCCATGGGCTCTGGTCACTCGACGTCGGTTTAACGTGCGGGTGTGCACTCTCGGTGGCACGCTCGATGGCCGACCGGCGTGTCGCGTCTAGGTTTCGGAGTAATACTGGCTGTCCGAGCGCGATACACGCCGCCGCTTTGAGGACGGTAGCGTCGGCAGGTTTAACAGACGCGTCGCTGTCCGTCGTCGCCAGTGCTCTCGCCCAATTCACGGTGACCGCGGGCTCTGACGCGCCTGGTACGGGCACCAGGACGTCCACGATTGCCGGGTGGCTGACCAAGCTCGTTTGTTCGAGGAGCAGATATATCGCCGCCCGCTGGGCAGGGTCGGTCGTGCGCGCGCCGTTCATCAGCAGGTCCGCAACGCGTCTTGGAGTGGGCTCGCCACCTGGCCGCCTTGCCGGGGAGGCGGGCGCAGAGCTTCCTTGTGGGGCCTTGGTGCGGACGTCAACGAAGGGCGGCGCCGCCGTTCTGGGCCAACCAACGATGTCGTTCTTCTGCGACCGTCGGCCAGGAGAGGTTCCCGGCTCTTCATGGTGCGGCACTCCCACGTTGCACACCTCCAAGCATGTAACAGATGGCGACAAGCGATGCGAGCCGCACAGGATTGGCGGACTTCCGGACAGATGATTGCTGAACATCATCCCACGTGGGGTGGCAGCACGAGACTCGTCTGACTCACCGAACGAACATGCGTTTCTGGCACGAGGTCTCACGTCCACGTACGAGCATATCGGGCACGTCTCCATCTTGGCCGATGGTCAGTTCCTGGCGGGCGGTGGGCGCAACACCGTCCAGACTCGCCCGTTGGCCGCTCGGCGCTTTACGGTCGATCGGCTGGCCGAGCGCGGTGCCGGCACGACCACGGGGGGCGGTGGGGGTGCACACAGCCGCCTGAGAAGCTCCTCCTCGACCGCTTCGGTCCAGGTGAATGCTTCGCGGTGATCCCCTTCGGACGATTCGACCTTGACCGCGGGACGGTCGATGGCAAAGCTGCTTCGCGCCTCATCGAGCGTCGAGACCCCCGCAGAGCTCGGCTGTGCCAGGTCCGCGACCCCGAGGCCCTGCTCCCACGGGGAAATCGAACTTGTGGACGGCTTCGCCCTCTTCCACGCCAACCCGATGAGTAGGGAGCACGCCGCCCCGGCTACAGCCGCGACGAGCACAAGCCACGGCCAGCGCCCCGGGCTGAACAGCACGACCGCCCCAATTCCCAGCAGGAGTACCACTGAGATCACCGCTGCGCGGCGTACGCTCGTCACGAGCCGGCTCGCCATCTGGTGCTCCGCTGGCTTTGCTACAAATACTAGGATTGCGGCCATGATCGAAAGCAGTGCGGCGGCGACCTGGTTTTGCGTCACGCTCGGCACCTGGCCCGTCGTGCCGCCCGAGCTGACCCACCATGTGGCGCCCAGCAGTACTGTGCTCAGTAGCGATGCGAGAAGGCTCGCGGTCAGCCAGCCCCGGCGGTGCACACCCAGATGCACCTGCGCTCTAGATAACGAGCCATTAGGAACATCGAGGGCATGCAGGCCGACTACCGGGAATCCGCCTGCCACGTGGTCCCATGATGGGCGCTCCGATGCCTCGTTTGGCCGACCCGCCACGAGCGAGGCGCAGTCAATCGAGACACCCGCCGGAGCCTCCACCTCGAAGTGGTAACCGCGTGCGAGCTCTGCGGAGGGAATGGGGAAGCGGATGATCGTTGGGGTCCAGCCGATCGCGGCGAGAAATCGAGACGGTGACAACGGCCCGAGGCGCTCGCCCGGCCTATCGTATCGTTTGGTATCAGTGTTGTATCCACTACGCTTGTAGGTCAGCGAGAGGGGTTCGTCGAAGCGGTAGCGGGCGATCCGCCGGTGCGGCCCGTTGTCATCAACCGTGACCAGTAGGATGAAGTTGTTAGCTAGGCGCTGTATAAGGTTGCCAGCCGCCGGGTCGTTCATGAGGGCCTGGGCATCCGGTCCACTTTGCCCGTTCTTCGCCCGTGTAATGGCCTCAAACATCTCCTCCTGCGTCCCGAAAGACACATCGTGCGCGAGAGCAAGGACGTGTGTCGAGGTCTCCGAAACATTCGGGGTGATCTCGGCGAGGACCAGGATCATCTGCTCGGTCAAAGCCTGATTATGCCGCAGTGTGATCATCGACAACGGCTGCCCGTCCATATCTTCGACCCCGAAGTTCACTAGCGTCTTGCGCCTCATGATCGTGAGTGGAACGAGGCGCACCGTGCGGCCCATGCCGCATCTATAGCGGGGCGCTTCACCAGGGACGATATAGTCCAAGCTGACCCGACGAACTGCGGTGCGATCGTCATGGAAGCACACGCGCTCCACCCGACGGTTCACCCAGCCTTTGCTGTCCATCAGCATCACGAGGATCGCTCGTGCACATGTGGGGCAAGACAGAGCCGCGCTCCAGAGATCGTCGGGACGAAGGGCGGCCGGCTCGACGTCGTGGTAGTGACCGGACACGGCGACGATGTAGTCGCGACGTCTCGGGTCGTCACTATGGTTCGCCGTGTGCCGACAGCGTGCGACGCCGATGCGAGTTGTCATCGTTCCCCCCGATGTTCTTTCCTTGCAAAGGCTTGCGAGAGCCCTGGTTCTCACCGAGCGTGACAGGGCACGGGACGTGATCGGCAGGTCCGACACCCGATAGTCGCAACGAGGCCTTCATCGTGAGCCGTTAGCAGTCGTGCCGGGGTGCAGGGCGGACGGAGGTGGCGGCGGTGGCAACTTCGGAGCCCCGGGAGGGTGTGCAGCGTCCCAGCGCGCCGAGTGTCGTCCAGCAGGGGGTATGTGACCTGACTATGTAGGGCCCACAGCATCCACTGATCCCGATGCGCCTCAAGACGCTGCTGGCGCACCCACCCGAAGTTCCCAGCACACCGAGCCAACTGGAGCGGAACTGCGTATCGCCGTCGGGCCGATCGTCTTCCACGACCCGACCGTGGCCGCAGGAGCCTTCTTCTCACGCGGTCTTGGGGCGCTGCCCGGCCGATGGGACGGTCACAGGCGCTCGTCGACGGCCGCCTCAGCGCGCACGGTTCGAGCTGACCCACGACCACAGGCGACGCCTCACACCGAGAGGCGGAGGCGTCGGGCTATTCAGCGTCGCTCGGGGCGGTCCCGGGCTGGTGGTTGGCGCAACTACCGCCGGCCTGCTGGTGGTGGATGCGGGCTGCGCAACAGCCGCCTGGGGCCGCTTCTGCTCCGGGTCCTTCGGCCCTGCCAAGTTATCCATGATACTTCTCGCTCGCCTGTCGATCGACCCGGTGAGAAGCTGCTGAGCGTAACCGAATACTAGCGCGTACGCGAGTATCTGCTCTTGCGAATCGAGTGCACTAAGGCCCGGAATGAACTCTCCACGAATTGCAATGAGAGCACCCACGGCCGTGAGGGCACCAGTAGGCACCTTGAGGAGCGCGAGACAAACTGGGATGTCATACGGAGTGGCAGTGCCACGCATATCTCGGATTGACACCGCCGCGGCGAGTGCACCTCCGAGTAGGCCGAGCAATACAACCGCCACCATATCCCACTGACTTGGCTGACGAAAGTCGCCATCCCCCGTTGGGCAAGCCACATATTCCGGCGGCGCACCCGGAGCATTGGGCCCGAAGCACAACGGCAGAAGGGAGGGGTTGAGGGACGCAACCACACCGAAGACGCCGCCGAGTACGGCGATGAGGAGGGTGGAAATTAGAAGGACGTTGCGAAGATTGCGGATGCGTGCAAGCTGACGATCCGACGCGTCGTAGCCAGCTTCCACCACCTTCTTGAGCAAAGTTCGCAGTCCCCTCCCGTTCGGCTCCAACAGCTTCCGCGCCTCGATGCGCACCGGGTCGTCTCGTTGAAGTGCAACTTCGACCCGAGAGATGGCAGCCGGGATCTCAGCCTCGACCTCGTCCTCGTCGTACAGCCTGACGGCCTCCGCCTCGGCCTTATGCAAGTAGCCGAAAGCGGCCTCGACGTCGGCTCCCCTCCACCAGCTGAGAAAGAAGCGGCGAGGAGGGTTTCCCCCACGGGCAGCACAGCAGGCTCGCTCGAGCAAATCGAAGATGTTCTCAACAGTAACGTGAGCAGACCTGTAGTCATCCGAGTCGTCGATCTCCACGAGCCTCGTCTGCACGCGGGCCCTGAGAGCAGCGGCCGCCACTTCGATCTGCTGAGTCCATGCACGCCCGACCTTACCCTTCCGCGAAGGCACCGAACTGGTACCGGGGAGTTCGCGACCGTTGTCCGCGACCCTCCAGGAAGTCGCCGAGCTGCCAATCGGGGCGGCGTGGCCGTCCTTCACAAACTGAGTCATCTGCCACCTCCTCTGTTGAATCGGCCAGCCGCCGACGCCTTCGAGGTGCAGGAAGACCTCAAGCCAACCGAAGATAGCTATCGGTCGACAGATCCCACCCGTGGAGCGAGGCCCAGGCCGCCGGACGTTCGGCGGCAAGCTTCGGCGGTGCTGCGTCACCCGGCTGTCACCGGGCCAGTCATTGCGACGCTGTGGTGACGCCCGGCCTTCCAGAATGCGCGCACGCAGCCCAGTGAGGACCTATGACGGACACGACCCCAAAAGCCTCAGAGGGAAGCGGAGGCGCCGCCTAGAGCCTGTCTGGTGGTTCATGAGATCCAGGCCAGGGTGGCGCGGAAGGTG
>NZ_JAQZAM010000022.1 GCF_028737215.1 Actinomycetospora chibensis
CGCTCCGCTCGGACGGCGCCCGCTCGGCCGATTCGCGGTGGCCGCGCGGGGATAAGCTGGACGTCTGCGCTCCGGCGGTCGCCGGGGCGCTTCTTCGTCGTGAGCGACAGGGTCGTCGTGAGCGGAGTCCGAGCAGAGAACGGGAGACGACGGTGCCGACCGGCAAGGTCAAGTGGTACGACGCCGAGAAGGGCTTCGGCTTCCTCACCCAGGAGGGCGGGGCCGACGTCTACGTGCCCAAGGGGGCGCTCCCGCGTGAGGTGGAGGCGCTCAAGTCCGGGCAGCGCGTCGAGTTCGGCATCGCCGAGGGCCGGCGCGGGCCGCAGGCGCTGCAGGTCCGCCTCGTCGACCCCCCGCCCTCGGTGGCCGAGGCCGCCCGCCGCTCGCCCGACGAGCTCCACGGCCTGATCGACGACATGATCAAGGTCCTGGAGGCCCGGGTCCAGCCCGACCTGCGCCGCGGCCGCTACCCGGACCGCCGCCACACCAAGCAGCTGGCCGAGGTCGTGCGCGCGGTCGCCCGGGAGCTCGAGGGTTAGGAGTCGCGGCAAGCCGGTTCCACAGACCACGCTCCTCCGTCGCGTGGTCTGTGGCGTGCCGGCGCCGCGTCCTGTGGTGGGCCTCCGGCCCCTCAGTTCGCCGGGACCGCGGGCGTCGAGGTGACCGGGATCGGGGCGCTGGACTCGGTGGTCGCCGGAGGCGTCGCCGAGGTCGGCGCCGCGGCCGCGCCCGGCACCACCAGCTCGGGCAGCAGCGGCTGGCGCGGCGTGCCTCCCCCGCCGACGCTGGTGGGGGAGTTGTTGTCGACGGCGGCGAGGGCCTGACGGAGGCGCTGCAGGTCGAGGCTCCAGGCGTTCGCGGAGCTGGCGTAGACCTCGAAGTCCATGCCGTAGTCGTTGCGGAACTGGGTGCGGGTGTTGCCGCCCGGCCCGTTCTCGGCGTTGAGCGCGAACGACGGGCCGTAGGTGTCGTCGACGACGTAGGCGCCGTAGTTCTGCAGCGTCCAGGCGATCTGTCGCCCGGGCTCGGTGGTCAGGCCCAGCGACGCGATGTCCACCGTCGGCGGGATGGCGAGCAGCGAGCCCATGCGCATCGCGGTGTTCGTGTTGCCGCCCACCGAGCCGTACCAGCCGACCGCGTAGCTGTCGGACTTCACCGCGGGCCAGCGGAAGCACTCGGCCCGCGTCGCGCACTGGGCCAGCTCGGCGCGGGCGTACAGGTTGATCTTCAGGGTGTGCCGGGGGCCCTCGGTGGTGCCGGGGCGCAGTTCGCCGACCCGGATCGAGCCGCCGAGCCCGCTCATGCCCGAGCCGCCGTGGGAGCCCTGGATGCCGGGACCGTAGATGTCCTGGTCGGGGTACCGCACGTAGCTCGAGGCGGGCCCGCCGGCGACGCAGCGCGCCAGCGGCTGGGTCGAGACCACCGTCCGGCCGTCGGCGGCGAGGAACGACGCGCTCTCGTTCTTGTTGTTGCTGGGCAGCACGTAGCCCGCCGGGATCGGCACGGTGGCGAGGGTCGTCTGCTGGAGCTTGCACCGGTCCCCGCCCCACCCGCCCGAGCTCGCCCGGATCGGGGTCAGTGGTGCGGTCGGGGTGAGCACGATCGGCTCGTCGTCGATCTGGGGGACCCGCGCGCCCGTGGAGCCGCCGGGCAGGGCGGGCAGGTTCGCGGGCACGTAGACGGCGCCGCTGCCGATCGGCATGTTCCAGATGGAGGTCGACGCGAACGGCTGGCGCAGCGGGTCACGCTCGCCGGTCGGGGGCGGGGTGGTCGTGGTCGGCGGTGTCGTCGTGGTCGGCGGTGTGGTGGTCGTCGTCGGTGGTGTCGTGGTCGTGGTGGGCGGCGGCGTGGTCGTCGTGGTGGTCGTGGGGGTGGAGACGGCCGGGACGGTCCAGCGCTGCGCCGCCACCGTCGAGCACCCGGTGATGACGACCGCGGTGCCGGGCGTGGCGCCGTTGTTCTGCGGTGCGAGGCACCGGTTCGCCTTCTGGTTGAGGATCGTCCCGTCGGTCCGGACCGCCCACCGCTGCGACGTCGCCGTGGTGCTGCAGTTCGCGAGGACGACGGCGGTGTTGTTGCCGGACCCGCCGCCCGCGGTGTCCAGGCACAGGCCCGCCGGGGTCCGGATCGACCCGTCCGACCAGCGGCTGAACTGCTGGGCCGTCGCCGTGGACGGGCCGCAGGTGTTCACCGTGATGCGGCTGCCCGGCGCCGTCGCGCTGGCGGCGTTCTCGAGACACCGGTCGGCGGCGTTCCGGAACTGGCCGAGGACGGTGTCGGCCGCCGCCGACGGTGCCACCACGACGGAAAGGACCGCGAGGACGGCGGCGAGCACGGCGGACGCGGCGAGCGAGCGCCTCGCGCGCCGACGGCCGGCTACGGACGAGGTCGGTGTCGGTGTCGGTGTCGTCACGATGCGGTCCCCCCAAGGATCCAGCGGTCGCGACAGAGTTCAGTAACGAAACCGCCACGAGAAGGGCCGAAGGGGTGACGGTCGAGGTGCTGTCGAGGCGCTGACCAGCGATACGTCGTGAGTGGATCAGCGCCCCTGCTCCGTCCGGCGGCGTCAGTTCGCCGGGACGGCCGGGGTGGAGGTGACGGCCCCGGGAGCGCTGGTCTCGGTCGTCGCCGGCGGGGTGGGGACCGTCGGCGGGATCGAGATGAGCGGCTCGACGAGCTCGGGCAGCAGCGGCTGGCGCGGCGTGCCGCCCCCGCCCACGGAGGACGGGCCGTTGTTGTCGACGACCTGGAGCGCCTGGCGGATGCGCTGGATGTCGCGACTCCAGGCGTTCGGCGAGCTGGCGTAGACCTCGAAGTCCTGCCCGTAGTCGTTGCGGAACTGGGTGCGGGTGTTGCCCCCCGGTCCGTTCTCGGCGTTGAGCGCGAACGACGGGCCGTAGGTGTCGTCGACGACGTAGGCGCCGTAGTTCTGCAGCGTCCAGGCGATCTGTCGCCCGGGCTCGGTGGTCAGGCCCATGGTCGCGATGTTCACCGACGGCGGGATCGCGAGCAGCGCGCCCATGCGCATCGCGGTGTTGGTGTTGCCGCCGTTCGCGCCGTACCAGCCGACCGCGTAGCTGTCGGACTTCACGGCGGGCCAGCGGAAGCACTCGGCCCGCGTCGCGCACTGGGCGAGCTCGCCCTTGGCGTAGAGGTTGACCTTCAGGGCGTGGCGCGGACCCTGGCTGCCCGGCCGGAGCTCGCCGACCCGGATCGAGCCGCCGAGCGCGCTCATGCCCGAGCCGCCGTGCGAGCCGAGGACGCCAGGGCCGTAGATGTCCTGGTCGGCGAAACGCACGTAGCTCGTCGCCGGGCCGCCCGCCGCGCACCGGGCCAGGGGCTGGGTCTGCACGACCGTGCGCCCGTCGGCGGCGAGGAACGCGGCGCTCTGGTTCTTGTTGTCGCTGGGCAGGACGTAGTTCGCCGGGATCGGGACGGTGGCGAGCGTCGTCGGGTTGGTGACGCACCGGTTGCCGCCCCACCCGCCGGGGCTCGCCAGGATCGGGGTCAGCGGCGCCGTGGGCGTCAGCACCAGCGGCTCGTCGTCGACCTGCGGCACGCGGGCCCCGGTGCTGCCCCCGGGGAGCGCCGGCAGGTTCGCCGGCCGGTACACCGCGCCGCTGCCGATCGGCATGTTCCAGATCGAGCTCGACGCGAACGGCTGGCGGATCGGGTCGCGCCCGGCCGGGGGCGGCGTCGTGGTCGTGGTCGTCGTCGGCGGGACGGTGGTGGTGGTCGTCGGCGGGACGGTGGTGGTCGTGGTCGGGCGCGTGGTGGTGGTCGTGGGCGGGGTGGTCGGCGTCGAGGCCGCCGGCACGCTCCAGCGCATCGCGGTCGAGGTGGTGCAGGCCGCGATCACCATGCGGGTGCCGCTCGTCGCCGAGTTGTTCAGCGGAGCGAGGCAGCGCACGGCCTGCCGGTTGACCACCAGCCCGTCGGTGCGCACGACCCAGTGCTGGGTCTGCAGGGCCGGGTTGCACGCCTGGAGCACCACCGAGGTGCCGGCCGCGGTCGCGTTGTTGAGGGTGCCGAGGCACCGCCCGGCCGGCGTCTTGATCGACTCGTCGGCGGTCCAGCGGCTGAACTGCTGCGCCTGGTTGGTCGCGGTCCCGCAGGCGTTGATCTGGATCTTGTTGTTCGCCGTCGTCGCGTTGTTGAGGTTCTCCAGGCAGCGTCCGGCGGCGTTGCGGAACTGGCCGAGGACGGTCGCCGCGTCGGCGCTCGGGGCCGTGGTGACCGTCGAGAGCGCCAGGACGGCGGCGACAAGGACGCCCAGCGTGGCGAGCACGCGGGGCGCTCGTCGACGGACGGTGACAGCGCTGGGCCTGACCATGTGAAGTGCTCCCCCCGAGAACCGCCTGTGCAGGCAGACGCTCTCGACCATCGTCCCACCGGCACAGGGCCGGACGGATGAAACAGCCGAGGGCCACTCGATCGGTCGTACTGGACCGGGTGGCCCCGCCTGCTATGTCATCGGTCGTCGACGCTCAGTACCCACGTGGCCCGCGTCGCGAACTCGAGGCCGTTCGGGCCCTGGCTGATGCGCGCCCCGTACTGCTGGACCTCGGCGCTCTCGAGCTGGTCCGTCGCGGCCGGCAGGACGAGCGTGAAGGTCGGGGTGGTGCCGGGCGCGAAGACCGCGCTGCGGCCCTGCTGGACCGCCCCACCGGCGTCACGGAAGGTGAACGCGAGCTGCCACGGCGTGCTCGCGACCTCCTCGGGGACGGTGACGGACAGCGGGGTGTTCGGCGGGACCCGCAGGACACCGGAGGCCTCGGGGTCGGACCCGCAGTCGGTGACCTGCACGTCGCAGAACTGGCTGGCGCCGACCTCGACGCGCGCCCCGCCCGCGCCGAAGACGACGTCGCCGGGGGACGACGGCCCGGCGGTGGCGCGCACGACGAGGACGACGACGACCGCGACGACGACCAGCGCTGCCAGCCCGATCAGCACCTGGGTGCGACGGGAGAGCGCCCTCACCGCCGCACCCCGTTCTCGGGGTCGACCCCGCCTGCGCTCCGTCTCCGCGGCAGCATCGACGAACCCCGGCTGATCAGCACGGTCTGCACCGTACCGAGGCCCACCACGACGGCGATCACGGTGAACCCGATCCACCACGTCGGCGGCAGCAGCACGCCGAGCGCGCCGCCGAACACCCACGACAACTGCAGGATCGTCTCGGACCGGCCGAACGCCGACGCGCGGCTCGCCTCGGGGACGTCGCGCTGGACGACGGCGTCGAGGCACACCTTGAGCAGCGCGCTCGTCGTCGCGGCCACGAGCGCGGCGACGGCGGCGGTGGTGAGCCCGGTGACCCAGGCGGCGGCGACGACGGCCGCGAGGGCGAGCACGAGGCTCACGACGATCAGGACCCGTGGCCGGTCGAAGCGTTGTCGGGCCCCGACGAAGTTGCCGAGGAACCCGCCCGCCCCGGCGGCGGCGCCGACCACGCCGAGCAGGATCAGCTGGTCGCCCGGCGCGCCCTGGGTCTCGTTCTTGACCACGAACGCCGAGAACAGCATGAGGAAGCCGGTGAGGCTGCGGATCGTGCCGTTCGCCCAGAGGGCGGTGACGACGTCGCGGCCCATCCGCGCACGCCGGGCGGGCTCCCGCCCGGGGATCGGCAGCAGCGTCGTCGGGACCTCGCCCTCGGTGACCTCCACCCACGCCGGGATTCGCAGGCAGAGCCACACGGCCGCCAGGCAGATCGCCGCAGTGAGCCACGCGGCGCCGGGCGACCCGAACAGCCAGGCGATCCCGGCCGCGATCCCTCCGGCGACCCCGGAGGCGATCAGCCCGAAGACCGTGAGCCGGGAGTTGGTGGTCACGAGCGTGATGCCGGGCGGGAGCACGCGGGGTGTCACGGCGGCCTTGAGCACGCCGAACGACTTCGACAGCACCATGATCCCGAGTGCCGCCGGATAGAGCACCCAGGTGTCCATCCACAGCGCGAGCACGACGGCGAGCACGCCCTGGCCGGCCGTCGAGGCCGCCATCGCCGCGCGGCGGCCCTGCTGGAGCCGGTCGAGCGCGGGACCGATGACCGGGGCGACGAGCGCGAACGGGGCGACGGTGATGAGCAGGTAGAGCGCGACCTTGCTCTTGCTCTCGGCGCTGGCCGCGGAGAAGAAGAGGGTGTTGGCCAGCGCCACGGCGAGCGTCGCGTCGGAGGCGTAGTTCGCCATCCAGGCGTAGGTCAGGGCGGTGAGCCCGGAGCGGTCGGCGCCGTCGGCGGACGCGGCGCGGTGGAAGGCCTGCGCGCCCCGCTGGGTCAGGCGCCGGGCACGCCAGGCCGCGACCCGCGTGACCGTGATCTTGCGGGGACCGGGGTCGTCGTCGGGAGGCCCGCCGTCGGGCGGCCCGGCAGGGGTGTCGCGGGGATCCGGACCTGTGCCGGGCTCCTCGGGGTACGGGCGGGTCTGGCGGGCCGTGGGGGGCAGCCGCCCGGGCCGTCGCGGCGGCGGGGGACCGTACGGGTGGTGCCCGGACCCCGGCGGCGGGGTGGGCGTCGGCCGGTGGCGCGGGTCGTCGCCGGGCGGGCGCCGGAACGGTCCGGTCACGGGTCCATGATGACCGACCAGGCCGCCGACCGGGACACCCTCGGTGACCGCGGGACGACCGGGCGTGGCGGGACGGGGGGCCGGGTGGACGCCGGGACGACGGCGGCGCGTGCGTGTCGTCGGGCACCGCGCCCCTCACCCACCGCGCCGACACCCTGACCTACCGGCTCAGCGGTCCCTGCCCGCCGGGCGGCGGAACCCCCGACATCGTCGCCCGCCTCTCGCGCACCGCCGGGTGACGGGCACAATCGACGACGTGGTCCCCGAGCTCGCCGACCCGACGTCCGCCGCCGACATGCACGACACCCACGACACCGCCGATCCGTCGGAGACACCCGTGGCCGCCCACCTGGCCGCCGCGGGGGATCTCGCGCGCGTCGCGGCCGTCGAGACCGCCGACGGCGACGCCGCGCAGGTCGGCGAGGTCGTCGCGGTGCGGGGCGAGGACGTCCCCGACGCCGCGACCCACTACTTCGCGGCCGACAAGCCCGGCTACCGCGGCTGGTACTGGGCCGTCACCGTCGCCGGCCCCGAGGGCGACGTGAACGTCAGCGAGGTCGTCCTGCTGCCCGGGCCGGAGTCCGTGGTCGCGCCGAGCTGGGTGCCGTGGAACGAGCGGGTGCGCGCCGAGGACCTCGGCCCCGGCGACCTGCTGCCGGTGGAGGAGGACGACGAGCGCCTCGTCCCCGCCCACGCGGTGCTCGACGCCGACGACGAGGACCTCCCCTCCGACGAGGTCGTGCCCGGGCCCGGGGTCCGCGAGGTCGGCGACGAGCTCGGCATGGGCCGCCCGCGCGTGATGAGCCGCGAGGGACGCCTGGACGCGGCGGTGCGCTGGGCCGACGGCGACTTCGGGCCGGGGGCCGACATGGCCCGCGCGGCGTCGGCGCACTGCGGGACCTGTGGGTTCTACCTGCCCGTCGCCGGCTCGCTGCGCGCCGCGTTCGGGGTGTGCGGCAACGGCAACGTCCCGGCCGACGGCCGGGTGGTGCACGCCGAGTACGGCTGCGGCGGGCACTCCGAGCTGCAGGTCGACAGCGGCTCGATCATCGCGGTCGCGGACCTCGTCTACGACGACGGCGTCGAGATGGACTCCGAGCTCGCCGGACGCAGCTGAGACGATGCCGACCGGGGACACGGCCGCCCTGGGCTCCGGCGACCCGTTCGACACCGCCTCGTTGCGGCGCGCGGTGCTCGACGCCTGGACCGCCTCCCCGGCGCGCTTCCGCGAGGACGCCAACGCGGAAGAGGACCTCCTGCGCGGGGGCTATCGCGACCGGTGGTTCGTCGAGCTCGCGCAGAACGCCGCCGACGCGGCGGAGCGCGCCGGGATCACCACGACGCTGCGGGTGCGGGCGGACGGCAGCGTCCTGCACGTCGCGAACGCGGGCGCGCCGCTCGACGCCGACGGCGTCGCGGGTCTGGCCTCGCTGCGCGCGTCGGCCAAGCGCGGGTCCGGAGGCGTCGGGCGCTTCGGCGTCGGCTTCGCGGCGGTGACGGCGATCAGCGACGCGCCCCGGGTCGTCACCAGGACCGGCGGCGTCGTCTTCGACCGCGCCCGCACGGCACGCGCCGTCGCCGACGCCGGAGCGCCGGGCCTCGCCGACGAGCTGGCGCGGCGCGACGGCGCGGCGCCGGCCCTGCGGCTGGTGTGGCCCACCGGACCCGGCGAGGCGGAGCTCCCGCCGGGAGCCGACACGGAGGTCCGGCTGCCGCTGCGTGCGGGTCTCGACGCCGACGACCTGGTCGCCCTCGCGGCGGCGCAGGCGCCCGACCTCCTGCTCGCCCTGCCCGCGCTGGCGGCGGTCGATCTGCCCGACGGGATCGTGCGACGCACGGGTGACATCGGGGACGCCGACACGGTCCGCGTCGGCGACCGCCGGTGGTACGTCGTGCGCGCCGAGGGCGACGTGCCGTCCGCGCTGCTCGCCGGCCTCGCCGTCGAGGACCGCGCCCGCACGGTCTGGCGGGCCACGTGGGCCCTGCCCGGGGACGGGGCGCTCGCCGGGCCCGAGCGTCCGGACGTCCTGCACGCGCCGACTCCCACCGACGAGCGGACCACGCTGCCGGCCCGGCTGCTGGCCACCGTGCCGCTCGACCCCGACCGCCGCCACGTGCGCGACGGTGCGGTCACCGAGCACGTCCTCGCCGCGGCCGCCGCGCGGTACCCCGATCTCGTGCGCGCCCGGCCCGCCGAGGAGCGTCCCGCCCTCGTCCCCGCGCCCGCGCTGCCCGCCTCGGCGGTCGACGCGACCCTGCGCGACGCGGTGGTCGGCGCGCTGCGGACCGCGCCGTGGCTGCCGCCCGCGTCCGGCGCCGAGGACCTCCCGCCCGCCGGCGCGCAGGTGCTCGACCTCGACCCCGCGGGCCCGCCGGAGGTCCTCGCCGCGCTCGCGGAGCGGCTCGCGACCGTCCTGCCGGGGCTCGTCGACGCCCGCCTCGCCGCGCCGCGGCACGCCGCCGCCCTGGCCGCGGTCGGCGTCGCCCGCGTGGGCCCGGCGGCGCTGGTCGACGCGCTCACCGGGCTGGACCGGCCGGTGTCGTGGTGGCGCGACGTCCTCGCGGGCCTCGCCGCCCTGCCCGGGCTCACCGCGCCCGGGACGCGCGCGGAGCTCGCGGGCCTGCCGGTGCCGCTGGCCGACGGCCGGGTGGTCGCCGGCGCGCGCGGCGTTCTGCTGACCGGGGGCGACGAGGCGCTCGCCGCCCGCCTCGCCGCGGCCGCGATCCCCGGGCTGCGCGTGGCCGCGCCGGGCCTCGACGACGACCCGGCGGCCCGTGAGCTGCTCGTGGCCCTCGGCGCGCGACCCCTCGAGGGCCCCGCGCTGCTCGCCGACCCGGCGCTTCGCGAGGCGGTCGACCGCTCCGTGGACGACGCGGAGGAGGGCCCCGACGCCGACGGGCGGGCCCGGCTCGACGCGCTCGCCGCGCTGGTGCTCGACCTCGTGGCCGACGGCCACGCCGACCGGGACCTCGGTGCCCTGGCACTGCGCGACACCGCGGGCGGGTACCGCCGCGCCGACGAGCTCCTCCTGCCCGAGGGCCTGCTGCGCGGGCTGGTCGACCCGGACGGCCCGCTCGGGGTGCTCGACCCGACGGTCGCGGGCGGGCACCCGCACCACGCGCTGATCGCGGTCGGCGTGCTCGACGGGTTCGCCGTCCTGCGCGATGACGCCCCCGCGGGCCCCGACCACGACCTCGACGACGAGGAGACGTGGTGGGCCGAGGAGGTCGACCCCGCCGCCGACCACGGGCGCGACGGCCCGGACCCGGGACCGCTGGTCGCCGTCCGGGACCTCGAGCTCGTCGCCGACGACCGCTGGGACGACGCGTGGCCGGTGCTCGCCGCCGACCGCGAGGTCCGCGAGGCCCTCGGCGGTGCCCGCCCCGTCGAGTCCGCCGGAGACACCCGGCCCTGGCCGTACACGGCGTGGTGGCTGGGGCGGCACGGGCGCCTGGCCGGGCAGCCGCCGACGGCCTGGCGCCTGCCCGGGGCGACCGCGGTGGAGGGCCTCTACGACCCGGTGCCCGACGACGTCGCGGCGCGCCTGGACCCGGCGTTCCTCGCCGCCGTCGGGGTGCGCACCGAGGCCCGGGTGCGGTGCGCCGAGGACGCGGCCGACCTGCTCGCCCGCCTCGCCGACCCCGCCCGCACCGTGCCCCCGGCGCGCGCGGCCACCGCGCACGCCGCGCTGGCCGAGGCCGTCGCCGCCGGCCGGGTCGTCGTCGCCGACGTGGATCCGCCGGACCGTGTCCGCACCGCCGACGGCGGTGTCCGGGACGCCGCTCCGGGACGCGCCGTGCCGCCCGCCGTCCTCGACCGCGCCCAGCTCGTCGCGGTGCTCCCGCCCGCGGCGCTCGTGCTGCCCGGCACGGGCGACCCGGCGGTGCTCGCCGACCTGCTCGACCTCGCGCCGGCCTCCGAGCGGGTGCGCGTGACGGTGCGCGAGGGCGGCCGCGCCGTGCCGTGGGAGCAGATGCCGGCGGCCGTCGCCTGGGCGGCGGCGCTGGGCCGCCCGCTGCCCGAGGGCGCGCTGGTGCTCCACGACCGCCTGCGCGTCCTCGTCGTCGACGACGACCGCGGCGGCGCCCCCGTCGAGTACACCCCGAGCGCGTGGGTCGACGACGCCGGCGTCGTGCACGCCGACGACCCGGTGCGCGGGCTGATCGCCGCCCTGTCGTCCTAGAGGACCATCGCGGACCGGAGCTGTCCGCCTCTCTCGCGAGGATCGATCTCGTCAGCACGGCGACGAGGAGGAGCGAGATGACGATCCTGGTGACGGGCGCGAGCGGCACGGTGGGGCGTTCCCTGGTGACCCAGTTGCTCGCGGCGGGGCACGGGGTGCGGGCGCTCAGCCGTGATCCGGAGCGTGCCGCGCTCCCGGCCGGCGCCGAGGTCGTCCGCGGCGACATCACGGATGCCGCGGGCCTCGCGCGCGTGCTCGACGGCGTCGAGGCCGCGCACCTGATCACCTTCGGCGGCGACGGCTACGAGGCGCTGGAGAACGGCCCGGAGATCGTGGCGGCGCTGCGCACCGCGGGCGTGGGCCGGGTGAGCGTCCTCGGCGGCTGGGACACCAGCACGCTCGAGCCGGCCCTCGACGCGGCCGGCGTCCCGTGGGCGCTGCTCAGCCCCGTCGAGTTCATGGCCAACACCCTCGACCACGCCGAGGCGATCCGCGCCGGCGGCGAGGTCCGGGTCTACGACGGCGGGCGCACCAGCGCCGCGGTGCACGAGGCGGACATCGCCGCGGTCGCGCTCGCGGTGCTCACCGGCGCGGCGCCCACCGGCCGCCGGTACATGCTCACGGGCGGCGAGGCGGTGACGCTCGAGCAGAAGCTCGCGGCCGTGTCGGAGGCGCTCGGGCGGCCCGTGACGCTCACCCGGCTCTCGGAGGACCAGGCGCGCGCCGACCTCGCCGTCGCGGGCCTGCCGCCCGAGGCGGTCGAGTTCACGATCGCCCTGGAGAACGACCCGCCGCCGGTCGGCTCGATCCCGGTGGACACCGTGCGGGAGGTGACGGGACGCCCGCCCCGCACGTTCGCGGAATGGGCGCGCGACCACGTGGACGCCTTCCGGGCGCACGCCCCGGTGTGACGGGGAGGTGAGGCGTCAGAACGTGACGCGGCGGACCTCCTCGGGGTGCAGGACGACGCGGACCTGGTCCTCGGCGAGGATGCCGGCGAGGTCGGCGGCCCGGACGGGGTCGTCGAGGTCCCAGTAGCGCGCGGCGAGGCGGGCGGCGAGGTCGTGCGCCCCGTCGGTCTCGATCGTCGCGCGGCCGGCGACGGACACCCAGCGCTCCCGCTCGTCGGCCGGCGCGGCGACGATGATCGCGGCACGGGGGTCGCGCCGCAGACGTCGGATCTTCAGCGTGTCCGGTCCGGTGAAGAGCTGGACGGTCCCCTCCGCGGTGGCCTCGAACCACACCGGCCGCGACGACGGCGGCGTCGGGCCCGCCGCCGTGGTGAGGAAGCCGAGCAGGGGACGGGCGAGGAACGCGAGGTCGTCGGGGGTCAGGTGCTCGTCGCTCATCGTCCCCACGCCCCCGTGACGGCGGTGCGCAGGACGTAGTCCTCGAACGTCCGGGGCGCGCGGCCCAGGAGCCCGGCGAGCGCGTCGGTCGTCCCGGCGATGAGGCCCTGCTCCATGAGCACGAACATCTCGGCGACGTGGTGGGCGTCCTCCTCGCCCACCCCCTGCTCGACCAGCGCCGCGGTGTACTCGGCGGGCGAGATCTGCCGGTAGAGCAGGGGTCGTCCGGTGGCCCGGGAGATCAGGTCGACGGCCTCTCCGAAGGTGATCGAGCGCGGCCCGGTGAGCTCGTAGGTGCGCCCGGCGTGGCGCCCGGGCTCGGTGAGCACCGCGGCCGCGGCGTCGGCGACGTCCTCGAGGTCGATGAACGGCTCGCCGACCGGGCCGGCCGGGAGCGCCAGCTCGCCGGCGAGCAGCGGGGCGTGCCAGAGCTCCTCGTCGAAGTTCTGCGCGAAGTTGGCCGGCCGCAGCACGGTCCACTCCAGCGCCGAGCCGCGCACGGCGTCCTCGGCCGAGCGCATGTCGCGCCCGAAGTCCGAGTCGCCCCACGTGTCGGCGCCGTGCCCGGAGAGCAGGACCAGGCGCCGCACGCCGGCGGCCTCCGCCCGCGCGACGAACGCGTGCACGGGCCCGGGCACGGACGGCGGCACCACGTACGCCGCGCTGACGCCGCGCAGCGCGGCGTCCCACCCGGTGGGGTCGGACCAGTCGAAGCGGGTCCCGCTGGAGCGCGAGGCGGCGCGCACCGGGACGCCGCGCAGGCGCAGGCGGGCGGCGACCCGCCGGCCGGTCTTGCCGGTGGCGCCGAGGACGAGGGTGGTGTCCGTGGTCATGGCGACGAGTCAACGCCGCAGCGGTAGACGGCGCCATAGGCGAAGCGCGCGATCGCCTGTGCGTTCGTCTAGCCTGGGGGCGTGGACGCGTTCGGCGACATGATCCGCGGGGTGCGGGCGCAGGGCTCCCTGTTCGGCAGCTCGACCCTGACCCCGCCCTGGTCCCTGCACTTCGTCGACGGCGCGCCGCTGACGTTGTGCGCCGTCCTCGGGGGCGGGGGCTGGGTCGTGCCGGAGGGCCACCCACCGGAGTCGCTGCGCCCGGGCGACACCGTCATCGTGCGCGGGCCCGGGACGTTCACCTTCGTCGACGAGGTCGGCACGCGGGCGACGCCGGTGGCGTGCGGGGAGTTCTGCACGGCGCCCGAGGAGGGCGGGACGCGGCACCGGCGCGGGTGGCACGACCCGGGGGACGCCGGGGCCGCCGGGGCCACGACGCTCGTCGTCGGCGCCTACCCGGTGCGCGGCGAGATCAGTGGGCGGCTGCTCGACGCCCTGCCGACCGTGCTGCGCGTCGACTCCGGGGGCGGGGGCGACCCCGTGCTGGAGCACCTCGCCGCCGAGGTCGCCACCGACACCCCCGGGCAGCAGGTGGTGCTCGACCGGCTCCTCGACTGGCTGCTCGTGTGCTCGATCCGCACGTGGTTCGACCGGCCCGGCGGCGAGCCCCCGGCCTGGTACGCCGCCCAGCGCGACCCGGTCGTCGGCGACGCGCTGCGCCTGCTGCACGCCGAGCCCGCGGCGGCCTGGACGGTCTCCTCGCTGGCCGGGCGCGCCGGCGTCTCGCGGGCCACGCTCGCGAAGCGCTTCGTCGACCTCGTCGGCGAGCCGCCCCTGACCTACCTCACCCGCTGGCGCATGACGCTCGCCGCCGACCGGCTGGTCGAGCAGGAGTCGGCGACGCTCACCGAGGTCGCCCACGCCGTCGGCTACTCGGACGCGTTCGGGTTCAGCACGGCGTTCAAGCGGACCCGGGGCGTCAGCCCGAGCGAGTACCGGCGCACCACCCGGTCGCCGGGCCCCGCTACAGCTTCTGGGCGCCCCTGACGCCGCGGCGCAGGGCGCGGCGCTGCAGGGCGAGCACGGCGAGCCCCACCGCGCCGAGACCCACGCCGACGAGCGTCGCCGCGAACCACACGTCGAGGGGCCGCACGCCCGTCGCGGCGAGGACGCCGAGCACCACGGCGACCGCCGCCCAGACCGCCGAGCCCGCGAGGATCACGGGCACGGGGTCGGTCAGCCGCCGCGGCAGGGGCGGCGGCTCGGCGTGCAGGTCGAACCGGTTCACCCGCAGAACCCTACGTGAGGGATGTTCAGAGCTCGATCGCTGTGAAGATCACGCACATGAAGGAGGTGTGCTCCGGCTAGCCTGCCCGCCGTGCTGCAGCGCTACTTCCGCCTGAACGAGCGCGGGACCTCCGTCACCCAGGAGGTCCGCGGTGGGCTCGTCACCTTCGTGACGATGGCCTACATCGTCGTCCTCAACCCGCTGATCCTCGGCAGCCTCGATCCCTCGAGCCCGTCGGCGAAGCGCGACGTGCTCGGCATGACGCTCTCGGTGCCGCAGGTCGCCGCGGTGACGGCGCTGGTCGCGGGCGTCATGACGATCGTCTTCGGACTCGTCACCAACTTCCCGTTCGCGATGGCCACCGGCCTGGGCATCAACACCCTGGTCGCGGTGACGATCGCCCCGCAGGTCACCTGGCCCGAGGCGATGGGCCTCGTCGTGGTCAACGGTGTGATCATCGTGATCCTCGGGCTCACCGGATTCCGCACGGCGGTGTTCAACGCCATCCCCGACCCGCTCAAGATCGCGATCGCGGCGGGGATCGGCGCGTTCATCGCCTTCATCGGGTTCGTCGACGCCGGGTTCGTGCGCCGCCTGCCGGACGCCGCGAACACGACCGTGCCCGTCGGGCTCGGCATCGAGGGCTCGATCGCCTCCTGGCCGACCGCGGTGTTCTGCGTCGGGCTGCTGCTCACCGGCGTGCTGGTCGCCCGGGGAGTACGCGCCGGGATCCTCATCGGGGTGCTCGCCACGACCGTGCTCGCGATCATCGTCGAGGCGATCGTCGCCGTCGGCCCGTCCAACGGCACGAACCCGAAGGGCTGGAACCTCGGCTACCCCGGGCTGCCCGAGTCGATCGTCTCGCTGCCCGACCTCTCGCTCGTCGGCGACGTCTCGCTCGGCGCGTTCGCCCGGCTGCCCGCGCTGGCGGTCACGCTGCTGGTCTTCACGCTCGTGCTCGCCAACTTCTTCGACGCGATGGGCACCATGACCGGGCTCGGCCGCCAGGCCGGGCTGCTCGACGACCGCGGCCAGCTGCCGAACATCGGCCGCGCGCTCGTCGTCGAGGGTGCCGGCGCCGTCGCCGGCGGTGCCGCGTCGGCGAGCTCCAACACGGTGTTCGTGGAGTCCGCGTCGGGCGTCGCCGAGGGGGCCCGCACCGGGCTCGCCAACGTCGTCACCGGCCTGCTCTTCCTGGCCGCGATGTTCTTCACCCCGCTCTACGAGGTCGTCCCGGTCGAGGCGGCCGCGCCCGCGCTCGTCATCGTCGGCGCCCTGATGATCGGCGGTGTCCGCGACGTCGAGTGGTCGGACTTCTCGGTGGCGCTGCCGGTGTTCCTGACGATCGTCGTCATGCCGTTCACCTACTCGATCGCCAACGGCATCGGCGCAGGGTTCATCAGCTGGGTGCTGCTGCGCACCGCGACCGGCCGCGTCCGCGAGATCCACCCGCTGATGTGGGTCGTCGCCGTCGCGTTCGTCCTCTACTTCGCGGTCACACCGTTGCGGGTGCTGTTCGGCCTGTGAGGTACTCGGTGGCGTGATCGAGCCTTACCAGGTGGTCGGCCTGATCCCGACGATGCGCGGGATCCGGTACCGGGACGAGATCAAGCACAACCTCGAGCACCTCGAGCACCTGGCGAAGGCGGCGTCCTGGCTCTCGGCGATGGCGCTGCCGGTCCGCCTGATCACCATCCCGGAAGGCGCGCTGCAGGGCTTCAACGACGAGGTGCTCGATCACGACCACGAGTGGTTCGCGCGCGAGTGCGCGATCGACATCCCCGGCCCCGAGACCGAAGCGCTCGGTCGGATGGCGGCCACCTACGACGCCTACGTGATGGCGACCGCCAAGGCGCGACACCCCGAGTTCCCCGGCCGGTTCTTCAACGTCGGGTTCGCGATCTCCCCGCAGCAGGAGATCGTGCTCGTCCACCACAAGGTCACGCCGCTGCAGCCCGTCGAGCACTCGGTCACCCCGCACAACGTGTGGGACCGGTGGGTGGAGCTCTACGGCGACGGGCTCGACGCCTTCTACCCGGTCGCCGACACCGAGATCGGGCGCCTCGGGATCATGATGGCCAACGAGGCGTCCTACCCGGAGAACGCACGCGGGCTGGCGATGAACGGCTGCGAGGTGGCCTACCGCGGGCCCTACCCGCACCCGCACGCCGGCAACGGTTTCTACGAGATCCAGAACAGGGCGCGGGCGCTGGACAACAACATGTACGTCGTCGCCAACCAGGTGGGCACGTACTACCTGTACACGGACTCCGACGTCCCGATCGACACCTTCGGCTCACCGAGCATGATCTGCGACTACCGCGGCTCCGTGGTGGGTGAGGTCGGGTACGCGGGCCACTCCACCTACCTGGCCGGCACCGTCGACATCGGGGCGCTGCGGGACTTCCGGGCCCGCGCCCAGTTCGGCAACTGGCTCAAGGACCTCACGACCGAGCAGTACCGGGCGATCTACCGGGACCCGATCTACCCGAAGAACCTCTACCTCGACCGCGCGCCCTACGACCACGCGGAGTACCGCCGTGAGGTGACCGAGAAGCAGATCGAGCTCCTGCACTCCCGCGACGTGTGGCGCCGCCCCGACCGGTCCTGAGAGCGGCCCGATCGCGTCACCGGGGTGTGACCGGCACCCGGCTCCGGTTGACAGGTTCTCGCGGTACCGGAAGCGTCGGGCGCGATGGGTTGGACACCACTGACGCGCCGTCGGCACGTCGACCACGGGAAGCTCGCGACCACGCTCTGTCGCTGAGCTCCCTTCCTCCCCCGATCTCCCGCGCGGTCCTCCCGCGCCCCACCCCTCTTCGAGGAGGCACACAGCCGTGTCCGTCGGCATCCCCACCCAGCCGCTCAAGTTCGCCTACTGGGTCCCCAACGTCTCGGGCGGGCTGGTCACCAGCGGCATCGAGCAGCGCACCGACTGGAACTGGGACTACAACCGCGACACCGCGATCGCCGCCGAGAACAACGGTTTCGAGTACGCGCTCTCGCAGGTCCGGTACATGGCGAGCTACTCCGCCGAGTACCAGCACGAGTCCACGTCGCTGTCCCTGGCGATCATGATGGCCACCGAGCGCCTCAAGGTCATGGCCGCGGTGCACCCGGGAATGTGGCATCCCGGGGTGTTCGCCAACTTCGGTGCCACCGCCGACCACCTGACGAACGGGCGCTTCGCGACCAACGTCGTCTCGGGCTGGTTCAAGGGCGAGTTCACCGCGTTCGGCGAGCCGTGGCTCGAGCACGACGAGCGCTACCGGCGCACCGAGGAGTTCATCTCCTGCCTCAAGGGCATCTGGGAGCAGGACCACTTCGAGTTCAAGGGCGACTTCTACCGCTTCCACGACTACTCGCTGAAGCCCAAGCCCCTGAACACCCCGGAGCGCCCGCACCCGGAGATCTTCCAGGGCGGCAACTCGACGGCCGCGCAGAAGATGGCCGGTCGCGTGTCGGACTTCTACTTCTCCAACGGCAAGGACTTCGACGGCGTCACCGAGCAGCTCGACGTCATCAACGCGACCGCGGCCGAGCACGACCGCTCCGTGAAGTTCGGGCTCAACGGCTTCATGATCGTCCGCGACACCGAGAAGGAGGCCCGGGACACCCTGCGCGAGATCGTCGACAAGGCGAACGTCGAGCAGGTCGAGGGGTTCCGGCAGGCGGTGCAGCAGGCCGGCGCATCGGCGTCGGACAAGAAGGGCATGTGGGCGGACTCCTCGTTCGAGGACCTCGTCCAGTACAACGACGGCTTCAAGACCCAGCTGATCGGCACCGCCGAGCAGGTCGCCGAGCGCCTCGTCGAGTACAAGAAGCTCGGCGTCGACCTCTCCCTGCTGTGCTTCCTGCACGTCAAGGAGGAGATCGAGCAGTTCGGCGAGAAGGTGCTGCCGATCATCCGCGAGATGGAGGCCGAGCTCCCCGACGCCGAGCCGGCGCCGGCGCTCGCCCAGGCCTGACCCCCCGTGAGCGGACTTCGGGGCTATAGCCCCGAAGTCCGCTCACGGTGCCTCGGGGTGGCGTCCACGAGGCCCGGGGGCGCTCAGGCCGGTGGCCCGAGCATCGGCGCGACGTCGATCCGGCCCGGCACCAGGCCGAACTGCGTCATCAGGTCGGCCACCCGCTGCAGGCGCGTCGCGTCGAGCGACTGGGGGAACGTGCCGATGGTGATGAGCGAGGCCGTCGACTGGTCGATCCGGACGTAGGTCGGGAGCACCTGCTCGACGTTGCGACGGTCCGAGGCCGCCTGCTGCCCGCGGGCCATCGCGCGCTGGAAGGCCGCGACGGTGCGCGGGTTCTCCCGGGCGAAGGCCTCCGTGGTGCCGTAGCCGGCGATCGGGATGTCGGCGGTCGGGCCGGACGCCGTGTCGAGGACCGGGAGGGCGCCGAGGCTGCGCGAGGCCGAGGTGATGAACGGTTCGACCATCGCGGCGGCGTCGACGCGCCCGGTGGCCAGTGCTGCGCCCATCTCCGGGAACGGGATCTCCACGAACTGCACGGAATTCGGGTCGACGCCGTTGGTCTGCAGGGCGGACCGGGCGTTGAGCTCGACGATGTTGCGGAACGTGTTCACCGCGACGCGTCGCCCCGCGAGATCGCGCGGAGTGCGCACCGCGCCGTCGGGTCGGGCGAGGAGCAGGAAAGCGTTCGCATCCGCCTGATATCCGTCCGACACCAGACGGAATTGTCCGACACCCTGACTCTGCGCAAGAAAGAACGACACGTAGTTGCCGAATGCGACGTCGAGACGTCCGCCGACCAGGCCCGGCGTCGAGGCCGCACCGCCCTGGGCCGCGATCGGCTCCACCATCAGGCCCTCCTCCCGGAAGAACCCGCGCTGCTGGGCCAGGTAGAACGACGCCGTGTCGACGATGTCGAGCATGCCGACGCGCAGTGTGGACCGCTCCGGCCCACCGTCCCGGGGGCTCGCCGGCGCCGCGTCGTCGGCGCCCGACGCCGAGCATCCCGAGAGGGCGAGAGCGAGCACAATCGTCAGCAATCGGATGAAGAGTGATCGCAGCGGATACGGCCGATAACTGGTTCGATTGCGCACAATCAACCTCCTTTCGGGCGAGCGTGGCCCGGTTCCGGATCGGCCCTTCGTCGTAATGGGCGATAGAAGGCCACGATCGGGTGTCGCCCGACTCACGAACAAGCTACCGTCATTCCACAGAGCGTCAGCAATGGTCGCCATTTCGTAGGGGGATATCCACCGACATCGGGGTCGGGCGTCCCGTGATCTCACCGGGCCGCCGGCTCGCGAGGCGTGGCCCTTCGCAGTCTCATCCGACGATGGGGGTCGTCCGTGGCCGAGGGCAGCGAATCCGCCGTGCCCCGGGTCGACCCGCGTCCCGACCCTCGTCCCTGGGCTCCCAGCCGGTGGCGTGTCCGCACCAAGGTCGTCGCCGTCGTCCTCGTCCCGCTCCTGCTCGCGCTGGTCCTTGCCGCGGTCACCGTCGGCAACCAGCTCGCCGAGCGGAGCGCGCTGCAGCAGGTGGCGGCCGGGACCCGGCTCAGCGGCACGGTGGCGGGCCTCGTCGACGCGCTGCAGATCGAGCGCAGCGAGGCCACGGCGTTCGTCGCCGCCGACCGGCGTTCCGACCGCACGCCGCTGGATCTGGCCGCCGATCGCGTCGACCGGGCCGTGGGGGCGCTGCGCGACGCCGGGCCCTCGGTGACCGATCTCGACCCCGGCGTGCAGGACCGCTACGCCGTCGCGCTCGCCCGTCTCGACGGCCTCGGGGCGCTGCGGTCGGCCGCGGTCGCGACCCGGTACCCGGCCCCCAGCGTGGTCACCTCCTACACCGGCTTCGTCGAGCCCCTGCTCGACCTCGCCCGCGACGTCGCCGGGACGGCCGGTCAGACCGCTGTCGTGCGTCCGGCGACGAGCCTCGCCGCCCTGGGCCGGGCGAAGGAGCAGGCCGAGATCCAGCACGCCCTGCTCCTGGTCGCGGCCGCCGGGGGGACGTTCCCGTCGGGGGACGGCGAGGCCCTGCGCAGCGCGGTGGCCGAGCAGGCCGCCGCCACCGCCGAGTTCGAGGCGGGGGCGTCGCCGGCGCAGGTCCAGGTCTTCGAGGACACCGTGGCCGGGCCGGAGGTCGACCAGCGCATCCGCATCCTGCAGACCGCGCTGCTGCGCGACGGCGGGGGACAACCACCGGGGGTCGACCCCGTGGCCTGGGACCGCGCCGCGGGCGCCACCCGCGAGGCGATGCGGACCGTCGAGACCGGCCTGTTCACCGAGCTCGAGGGCACCGCCGACGCGCTCGTCTCCCGGGCCGGCACCACCGTGCTGATCGTGGCGGTGGCCGTCGTCCTCGGGGTCCTGCTCGCCGTCGTGCTGGCGGCCCTGATCGCGGGCTCGTTGATCACGCCCCTGCGGCGCCTGCGCTACTCGGCACTCGACGTGGCCGAACGCCGCCTCCCCACGTCGATCCAGCGCCTCGAGGAGGGGAGCGGGGACGAGGAGGACACCGACGTCGAGCCGGTCCCGATCCACACCGACGAGGAGGTCGGGGAGGTGGCCCGCGCGTTCGACACCGTCCACCGCGAGGCCGTGCGACTGGCCGGCGAGCAGGCCCGGCTGCGCACCAACCTCAACGCGCTGTTCGTCAACCTCTCCCGGCGCTCCCAGGGGCTGGTGGAGCGCCAGCTGCTCGTCATCGACTCCCTCGAGGGCCGGGAGGAGGACCCGGACGTCCTCGCCGAGCTGTTCGCACTCGACCACCTCGCGACCCGCCTGCGCCGCAACGGTGAGAACCTCCTGGTGCTGGGCGGCTCGGCGCCGGCACGGGGTGGCACCGACCCCGTGCCGTTGACCGACGTGGTCCGCGCGGCGGTCGGGGAGATCGAGGACTACACGCGCGTCGACGTCCGCCCGGCGCCGGCCGTCCACGTCCGCGGGGGTCCTGCGGACGACCTCACCCACCTGCTCGCCGAGCTCCTCGACAACGCGACCACCTACTCGCCGCCCGGTGCCCCGGTGGTGGTCAGCGCCTCGCGCGCGCCCGACGGGGGGCTGGTCCTCGAGGTCACCGACCAGGGCCTCGGCATGGACGCCGACGAGCTCGCCGAGGCGAACGCCCGGCTCGAGCGCCCCGTCCTGCTCGACAGCTCGGTGCCGCGCCAGATGGGCCTGTTCGTGGTCGGCGCGCTCGCACGCCGGCACGACATCGTCGCCCGGCTGCTCCCCGGTGACGACGGAGGGATCGCGGCGAGCGTGCAGGTGCCCGCCGCGCTGCTCGTCCGCCCGGTGCGGGTCGAGCCGGACCCGGTGGTCCCGGCGCCGCGCGCCGGTGCGGCCGGCGATCCGGTGGGCGACCCGGAGAGCGATCCCCTGACCGACCGCCTTCCCGTCGTCGGGGTCGAGGACGGTGCGGACGAGAGCCCGATCTTCCGGGAGATGTGCTCGGCGTGGTTCTCCGAGGAGGGTCCGCCGGCGCCCCGGGCGTCCGCGGAGGACGCGGCGCCCGCGTGGCGCTCGACCGCCGACGAGGGATGGCGTGCCGTCGCCGCGCGCACCGCGGGGACGACGGAGACGCCGCGCGAGCAGACCGGGTCCGGGTTGCCCCGACGCCGCCGCGGCGCCGAGCTCGTGCCGGGGGGCGCCCCCGCCGAGGCGGACGACGTGCCGCGGCCGCGCCGGGCCGTCGACGCGGAGGCCCTGCGGGGGCGGATGGGCTCGTTCCAGGACGGCATCCGGCGGGGACGCCGCGACGTCGACACGGACTCGTTCGAGCAGGTCGACGGCGAGAGCGACACCGACATCGACATCGACACCGACACCGACACCGACCCCGGCGAGCCCTTCGACGCCGGTGCCGGTGCCGCGGCCGGCGGCGGGCACCACGATCAGGGAGGTCGATGACGTGACCGGGACCCCTCCCACGCACCGCTTCTCCTGGCTGGTCGACGACTTCGTCGGGCGGGTCCCCGGCGTCGCCCACGCCGTGGTGATCTCCGTGGACGGTCTGCTGCTGACCCGCTCGGAGCACCTGCCCGACGAGCGGGCGGACCAGCTGGCCGCGATCGCCTCGGGGCTCGTGAGCCTGGCGGGAGGGGCGGCGCGGTGCTTCGACGCCGGCGAGGTCGTCCAGACCGTCGTCGAGACGGACCACGGCGTGGTGCTGCTCATGGCCATCCGGGACGGCTCGAGCCTCGTCTGCCTGGCCACCTCCGACTGCGACCGCGGCCTGGTCGGCTACGAGATGACCCTCCTGGCCGACCGGGTGGGGAAGGCCCTCACCCCGGCGGTGCGTCGCGAGCTGCGCACCGCCCGGGCGACATGACCTCCGGCGCCGGACCCGAGCGCTCCCCGCGTGTCCGGCCCTACACGATGACCCGCGGGCGCACGCGGACCGGAGTGGCGCTCGCGGTGGAGACACTCGTCGAGACGGCCTCGGGTGCCGATCCCCGGGGTGCGCCGCAGGAGCAGCAGGCGATCTGCCGGCTGTGCGTCCGCCCGATCTCGGTGGCCGAGGTGTCGGCCCGGATCGCCCTGCCCCTCGGCGTGGTGCGGGTGCTCCTCGACGACATGGCCGGCGACGGTCTCGTCGTGCTGCACGTGGCCTCGACCGATCGTCCCGACCTGGCGCTGATGGAGAGGGTGCTCGATGGCCTCCAACGTCTCTGACATCGCCCCGCCGCAGGCGTCCCCCGCCCCGGCGAAGATCGTCGTCGCCGGGGTTCGGGGTCGGGAAGACCACCTTCGTCGGTGCGGTGTCCGAGATCGCGCCCCTGGTCACCGAGGCCGTGATGACCGAGGCGGGCGCCGGGGTCGACGAGCTCCCGCCGGCCCCCGGGAAGACCACGACCACCGTCGCCATGGACTTCAGGCGGATCTCCCTGCCCTCGGACCTGATCCTCTACCTGTTCGGCACGCCGGGACAGGAGCGGTTCTGGTTCATGTGGGACGACCTCGTGCGCGGGGCGATCGGTGCCGTGGTCCTCGCCGACACCCGCCGGCTCGACGCGTGCTTCGCGGCCATGGACTTCTTCGAGGCTCGCGGGCTGCCCTACGTCGTCGGCGTCAACTCCTTCGACGGGGCCCGCCGGCACGACCTCGACGAGGTCCGGGAGGCGATGGAGCTCCCGGCGGGCACGCCGCTGCGCTACTGCGACGCCCGGGAGTCGACCGTCGAGATGCTCGTCGTGCTGGTGCGGCACGCGATGGCGCGGGCCTCGTGAGCGGGGCCCGTGTCGTGGGGGGCCCGATGGACGTCGTACGAGATGATCTCGAGCTCGAGCTGCTGGTCGCCCGGATGGACCGGGGCTCTCGACGTTCGACGACGCGTCGTGGGACCGCGCTGGTCGTCGCCCGCCGACGCCGGCCACAGCGCCGCCCGGGCGGCCGTGGAGCCTCCCGCCGCGGGCGTCACCGACGCCGGCCTCCCGCAGCGGGATCCCCTCGCGCAGCTCGTCCCGGGGGCGATCGACGCGCCGCACCGCCCGGCGTCCGGGCCCCGACGTCGCGGCCCGCCCGGCCCCGGCGGACCTCGAGGACCGGCTCGCCAGCTACCAGGACGGCCTCGCCGAGGGTCGGGCGGACCGGCCTGGGGAGACCCCGGAGCCGATCCCGCACCGGCGACCACCGCTGACGTCCCGCCTGCAATCTCGGGGTGGCGCCCCGACGCGGGTGGGCGCGGTCGGGCGGAGCCTCGCGGCCATGACGACCACCGAGGCGGTCAGCGCACCGCCGGACTTCCTCGCGTTCCTCGACCGCGTCGCCGGGGCGCTCGACGCGATCTTCGTCGGCGACCCGGCGCCGTACGCGGCGCTCTGGGCCGACATCGACGACGTGACCCTCTACGGCGCCTGGGGCCCGATCGAGCAGGGCCACGAGCAGGTCACCCGCACGTTCTCGTGGGTGGCCTCCCGCTTCAGCGACGGCGTGATGGAACCGCCCGAGTACACGGTGATCGCGGTCAGTGGCGACCTCGGCCTCACGGTCGGCTTCGAGCGCGGCGTCGTGCGGGTGGACGGGGGCGCGCCGCGGCCGATGACCCTGCGGGTCACACACGGGTTCCGGCGTCTCGACGTTCGCTGGTGGCTCACCCACCGTCACGCCGACTACCCCCCGATCGACCAGCGCGGTTAGGGCAGGCGCGCGGCGAGCTCGTCGCGCCCGGTCACGCCGAGCTTGCGGTACGCGTGCCCGAGGTGGGTCTCCACGGTCTTCGTCGTGACGAACAGGGCCTGGGCTACGTCGCGGTTGCTCAGCCCGTCGGCCGCGAGCTCGGCGACCCGCCGTTCGCTGGCGGTCAGCGCGTCGGCCCCGGTCATGGCGAGCCGGCGAGGCCGGGCGCCCGACGCACGCAGCTCGTCGCCGGCCCGCGCGACCAGCGGGTCGGCACCGCAGCGCCGGGCCAGGTCCTGGCCCGCGGCGAGCTCGGTGCGCGCGGCGACGCGCTGACCGGCCCGGCGCATCGCGCCGCCCAGCTCGATCCGGGTGCGGGCGAGCTCGAGGCGGGCCGGGGTCGGCTCGAGCAGGGTCACCGCCTCGCGCAGCGGCTCGATCGTGCCGCCGACGAGGCCGCGCGTGCGCAGCGCGACGGCGAGCGCCCGCGAGGCGGCGAAGCGGCGGGCCGTGCGCACGGCCTCGTCGGCGACGGTCACCGCCTCGGTGTCGCGCCCGAGCCGGTGCAGCGCCACCGCCACGCCGGACTGCCACGGCAGGACCCCCGGGTGGTGGATGCCGCGGTGGGCCAGGCGGTCCCCGCACGCGACGAAGGCGTCGACGGCCTCGGTGGGCCGGCCGAGCGCCAGGTGCAGCAGCCCGCGCGCGGCCATCAGGTAGGCGAGGTCGCCCCGCACCCCACTTCTGGCGAGCGTCTCGTCGGCCTCGGTGGCCAGGCCCCGCTCGACCAGGACGATCACCAGCCACGCGAGGGTGTAGCGGCGCGCCGCGTGGACCGCGTGCTCGACGGCGAGCCCGTCCGCGAGCCGCGCGTCGGCCTCCGCCTCGGCCAGCTCACCCTGCAGGTACCGGGTCTGGGTGCGCAGCACGCAGGCGGAGATGAAGTCGTAGGTCGAGCCGCGCCGCCGGGCACTGGCGAGGATGCCCTCGGCGGCCGCCCGCACCGGCTCGAGGTGGTCGATCGCGACCAGCACCATCGTCGCCGGGAGGATCACGCCAGGGTCGGGTGCGCTCTCGCGCAGGGTCGTGGCCAGCGCCTCGTGGGCGAGGTCGACCGCGGTGGTGTCCGCCTCGGTCTGCAGGGCGTCGAGCGCGGTGGTCGCGAGCAGTGCCGCGCCGCCGTGGCGGGGGAGACGCCCATCGCGGCGCAGCGTGCGGGTGAGCTCGGCGGAGGCGGCACGACGCGCGGGGTCGCGCCGGGCGAGGCCGACGGTCGCGGCCGCGAGCTCGGTCGCCAGTTCGCTGCCGTCGTCGAGGCCGGCGGCGGCCTCGTCGAGGACCTGCAGCGCGCGGTCGAACGCCAGCGTGACGCTGAGCGCGCGGGCGAGCTCCAGCGCGATGAGCCCGCGCCGGTGCGGGTGCACGGCCGCCGCGAACGCATCCTCCAGCAGCGCCACGCCCTCGCGGTGGGACACCCGGGCGGTGGCGGCCCCGAGCTCGTGCAGCACCGTGGGCCGCTCCTCGGGCGGGGGCGGCTCGGCGACGGCCCGGCGCAGGTAGGTCATGGCGGTCTCGGGGACCCCCTTGGCCAGGGCGGCACGACCCGCGGCGCGCAGCCGGGCGACCACCACCGGGTCGCCGAGGGCCTCGGTGTGCAGGAGGTGCGCGGCCACCAGCTCGGCGCCGGCGCCGTCGGCGGCCAGGGCGTCCGCCGCGCGGCGGTGCCCACGGTGCCGTGCGGCGGGGTCGGCGCGCTCGGCGACGGCCTGCCCGAACAGCGGGTGGGCGAACGTCAGCGGGCGGCCGGGCCGCAGCAGCCGGACCCCGACCAGGGTCTCCGCGCCGCGGGCGACCGCCGCCGGGTCGAGCCCGGTGACCGCGACGACGTGGCGCAGCTCGGCGCGCCCCTCCAGCAGCGCGACGGCCCCGGCGACGGCGGCCGCCTCCTCGCCGGCCTCGCGCAGACGCCGCGCCACGAACGTCGCCACGACCGCGGGCGCGAGCTCGGCCACGGCCGCCACCCCGGCCGCGTCGGCGTCGCCGCCGGCCTCGAGCACGGCGGTGAGCAGGGCGTGGACCAGCAGCGGGTTGCCGCCGGTGGCCTCGTGGCACGCCGCCGAGAAGGCCGGGTCCGGCGCCACGGGGAACCGGGCGCCGACGAGGGCCGACACCCCGTCCCGGCTGAGCGGCGCCGGGCGTAGCACCGTGGTCGCCTCGGCCTCGCGCAGGGCGTCCACGACCGGCGACGCGGTGTCGACGGTGGGCGGCTGGGCGCCCAGCACGATCGCCACGGGCAGCTCGGCCAGGCGGCGCGCCAGGTAGGCGACCGCCCGCAGGGACGCCGGGTCGGCCACGTGCGCGTCGTCCACGACGAGCAGCACCGGGCCGGCCTCGGCGAGGTTGGCGGTGAGCCAGTAGACGCCGTGCAGGGTGCTGCCGGCGTCGGTGTCGCCGGTCTCCGCGGGATCGGGAGGGACGTCGGGGGAGACCACCGGGGCGGCGAACCGGGCGGCGCCCGCAAGCAGCTCTGCGCGGCGGACCTCGGACGCCGCGGCGACCAGCGGCTCGAACAGGCCCCGCACCACCCCGAACGAGAAGTCGCGCTCGAGGCGGGCGGCCCGCGCCGCGAGCACCGTCATCCCGCGGGCGCCGGCCCGCTCGCGGACCGTCTCGAGCAGCCGGGTCTTGCCGATCCCGGACGGCCCCTCGACCCACACCAGCGTGCCGCGCCCCGCGGCCGCGGCGTCGAGCACCCCGGTGAGCACGGACAGCTCGTGGTCGCGCTCGAGGACGCCCGCACCCGTCATCGTCGCACCGCGCGTCATCGGCGGCTCTCCGTCGCGTCGCTCGTCCCCGTGGAGGTCGACGGTAGGAGGTGCGGGACCGGCGCACCATCAGGAGAACTGACTAGCCGCGAATCCTCGGGGTCCGGCCCCGACGCGCCGGGCGACGGATCGCCGGTCTGCTGGACGGCCACGCCCCGCCACGACCGACCCGGGAGCCCCGATGACGGCCACGACCCGCACCGACGACCGCACGTACCGCAGCCGGTGGCCGGCCGTGGACGTCCCGGACGTCGGTGTGCCCGAGTTCCTGCTCGACCATCCGGCGGCCCGCGCGGACGCGCCGGCGGTGATCGACGGCCCGTCGGGCCGCACGCTGACCTACGGCGACCTGCGCCGCGACGTGCGCCGCTGCGCCCGGGGCCTGGCGCGCTGCGGGTTCGGCCGCGGCGACGTCCTCGCGATCGTCGCTCCGAACATGCCCGAGTGGCTCGTCGGCTGCTACGGCGCGATGAGCGCCGGCGGGACCGTCTCCGGCATCAACCCGCTCTACACGGCCGAGGAGATCGCCGCCCAGCTCCGCGACGGGGACGCCGGCTGGGTGCTCACCATCCCCCCGTTCCTGCCCCTGGTCCGCGCGGCGCGGGCGCTGGGGGACCGGCCGGTCGAGATCGTCGTGCTCGGCGACCCGGACGGCGAGACGGCGTGGGCCGACGTCCTCGCCGCGGGCGCCGAGGGAGCGGGGATGCCGGTCGCGCTGATCGACCCGGGTCGCGACCTCGCCCTGCTGCCCTACTCATCGGGCACGACGGGCCTGGCCAAGGGCGTCATGCTCACCCACCGGGCGATCGTCACCAACATCGCGCAGATGCAGGTCGCGCTCGCGCAGACCGCCGACGACCGGGCCATGGCCGTGGCGCCGTTCTTCCACGCCGTCGGGCTCAACGTCGTCGCGGGCGTCACCCTGCGGACGGGCGGCACCATCGTCACGCTGCCCCGCTTCGACCTCGAGGCCTACCTCGGGCTCATCGAGACCCACCGGCTCACGATCTCGGTGGTGGTGCCGCCGATCGCGCTCGCGATGGCGCGCCACCCCGCGGTGGACCGCTTCGACCTGTCCTCCCTGCGCCTCGTCGGCTGCGGCGCCGCGCCGCTGTCGGCCGACCTCCAGCAGGAGTGCGCGGCCCGCGTCGGCGCCCCGGTGGGCCAGGGCTACGGGATGACCGAGGCGGTCGCCGCGATCACGCTGGTCGACACGGCCGCGCCGATCCTGCCCGGCTCGTGCGGGGTCCTGCTGCCGGGCGTGGAGGCCCGGATCGTCGACGTCATGACGGGCGAGGACCTGCCCGCCGACGGCACCGGCGAGCTGTGGGTCCGGGGCCCGCAGCTGATGACCGGCTACCTCGGCAACCCCGCGGCCACCGCCGCGACGGTCGACGCCGACGGCTGGCTGCGCACCGGCGACCTCGCCCGCATCGATGCCGCCGGGAACGTGTTCGTGGAGGACCGGCTCAAGGAGCTCATCAAGGTCAAGGGCCTGCAGGTCGCCCCGGCCGAGGTCGAGTCCGTGCTGCGGACCCACCCCGCGGTGGCGGACGCCGCCGTGATCCCGATCCCCGACGAGCGGGCCGGCGAGCGACCCAAGGCAGTGGTGGTGGCGGCCGGCGGGGTCTCCGCCGCGGAGATCCTCGCCCACGTCGCGGCACGCGTGGCGCCGCACAAGTGCCCCCGCGAGCTCGCGTTCGTCGACGCGATCCCCACCTCGCCGTCGGGCAAGATCCTGCGACGGCTGCTCGTCGCCCAGGAGCGCGCCGGGGCGCTCACCGCCGCGGCACCGTCGTCCACGGCCCCGGCCGAACCCGTGAGCGCGCCGTGAGCACCAGGGGCTACGCCCTGCGCCTGTCCGACGAGGAGGTCGCGCGCTACCGGATGATGGCCGTGCGGGCCCGCGAGCGGGAGGCGGACCTGTGGGACCTCGCGGGCCTGCGACCGGGCGCCTGCGCCGTGGACGTCGGGTGCGGACCCGGCGCGGTGCTGACCCTTCTCGCGGAGGCCGTGGCGCCCGCCGGTCGGGTCGTCGGCGTGGACGCCGATCCCGAGGCGGTGGCGACGGCCCGGGCCGGGCTGGACGCGGCGGGCGCCGTCGGCGCCGAGGTGCGGCAGGCGCGCGCCGAGGCCACCGGCCTGCCCGAGGGCACGTTCGACGTCGCGGTCCTGCGCCACGTCCTGGCCCACAACGGCGGCGGCGAGCAGTCGATCGTCGACCACCTCGTCCGGCTCGTGCGCCCCGGCGGGCACGTCTACCTGCTCGACGTCGACGCCCTGAGCGCCAGCGTCGCGCCGGCCCCGCCCGACGCCGACGACCTGGTCGAGCGCTACCGGCGCTGGCACGTCGACCAGGGCAACGACCTGCGGGTGGGGCGGCGGCTGGCGACGCTGGCGCGCGCGGCCGGCCTCGAGGTGCTCGAGTTCCGCGGCTGGTTCGAGATCGGGCCCGTCCCGACCGGTGTGCGCGGCCCGGCGTGGGCGGCGCGGGAGGCCCTCGTCGCCGCCGGGCTCGCGGGGCCCGACGACCTCGCCCGGTGGGAGGCCGCCCACGCGACGATGGACGGCTGGGAGCCGCGGCCGGAGTACATGCTCGCGACGTTCGCCTGCGTCGCGCGGGTTCCCTAGGTCCGGCCGAGCACCAGCGAGAGGAGCAGGGCGCCGACGAGAAGGGCCGACCTGCTCGCGAAGGCGCCCGCCGACGCCGCTCCCGGGGCGATGGGCGTGGACGTGGGCTCGCCGCCGCCGTCCTCGCCGTCGGAGGGCGCCGGAGAGCCGTCGCGGTCGGCGAGGTCGCGTCGTACCGCCACCCCGAGTCGCACCGCGTAGATCACCGCGCTGCCCAGGAAGAGAACCGCAGTGATCAGCAGCCAGTGGTCCCACATGCCGGCTGTGCTCAGTCCGGACGTGAACCGGAGGGCGTCCTCGCCGCGCCCGGTGATCGTCGGCAGGTAGATGAGGAAGAGGACGGCCGAGCCCAACGCCGGCACCCGGACGTGGTTGATCGCCGGGACGAGCGGGGGGCGGTCGGGACCGTAGCGGCGCCGCGCCCACCGGCTGATCGTCAGCGGCTGGTCGGCGAGGGCGTAGAGGGGATAGAGCACCAGGTCGTGGGCGATGACGGCCCCGAGGAACCAGACCGCGAGCCAGATCGCGCTCGGGTCGGTGTAGACCAGCGACACCACGTACCCGGAGAGGGCGAAGCACCCGAGCACCGAGAGCAGGTGCAGCGGGTTCTCGCCGTAGAAGCGGCGCCAGGACCGCAGGGCCGCCATCAGCCGGTCCTCGGGCGGAAGTCGATCGACGACACCCACTTGGTGTTGTGCACCCCGGGCAGCGCCGGGACGATCACCCGGGCCGGGAAGCCGTGGTCGGGGGCGAGGTCGACGGTCTCCTCGCCCGGGTTGCCGACGCGCAGCGCGAGCAGCGAGTCCGGGTTGAGGACCTGGTTGTTCTGCAGGGTCGCGCGGGCGTAGGCGCCGGTGGTCTCGACCGACTGCACGAAGGCGTTGGCGGGGTCGGGCACGCCCGCGAGGGCGGCGAGGTCGCGCAGCCGGACCCCCGTCCACGTCCGGTACACCGACCACCCCTCGACGCAGGCGATCGGCAGCGTCGCGGTGTGCAGCGCCATGCCGAGCAGCTGGTCGCGGGTGAGCGACACCTCGGTCGCCCCGCCGCGCAGGGTCAGCCGCCAGCCCGCGCCGAGCCGCGACGGGTCGATGCCGGAGCCCGCGAGCGTGCGGTTGACCTGGAAGTCGTTCGGGCCGGTGCCGTAGGACTGCCCGCGCGGCGACAGCAGCGCCAGCGGGCGCAGGGGGTCCCAGGTCTGCCCGACGCTCAGCACCGCGACCAGCGCGCTGCCGCCGCCGACCACGGCGAGCAGCCCGCGACGGCTCAGCGTCGGCCGGTTCGGGGCCAGCGGAGCGAGCCCCGTCTCGTCGATCGGCTCCGGCTCGGTCTCGGCGACCCCGTCGTTGAGCCAGCGCCCGAAGGCCCCGGTGCCGCCCGGCCCCGCGCGCAGCGCCCGGCCCATCGTCGGGACCTTGAGGACGACGTGGCTGACGAAGCCCGCGATGAACACCCACGCGCCGTAGTAGTGCGCGAGGTAGAAGCTGAAGCCGAACGAGTAGTCGTACTGGGCGTTCATCAGCCCGGTGACGAACTCGAACAGGATGCCGCCGACCAGGGCCAGCAGCGAGATCCGCTCGAGCAGGTGCCCGACGCTGCGTACCGGCGGCCAGACGAACAGCTTCGGCACCACCGACCAGAGCTTGGCCAGGACGATCGGCGTGAGGACCATCCCGAGCGTCACGTGCAGGCCCTGGGTGAGCCGGTAGAGCCAGGCCGGGTTCGACGGCCAGTCGAAGTACGGCAGGTGCAGGTAGCCGACGTCGGCGGGGATCGCCTGGCCGAACTGCGGGCCGTAGGCGATGTAGGAGAGCAGCCCCGTGACGATCACGATCGGCAGGCCGACGAGCAGCACCGCCCCGAACACCGAGGTCAGCCACGTCCCGCGCAGGGGGCTGCGCCACGTCCTCGGGTCGGCCGGCGGGGGCACGGGGATCCGGCCGACGGCGCGGAAGAGCGCCCTCGGGAAGCCGTACTCGGGCTCGGGGGCCACGCGCGGCTCCGGACCGGTCCCGGCCTCGGGCGGGTCCGTGGGGCGCACGGTGGTCATGCGGGGACCCTAGCGCAGACTGTACCTATCGGTACAATTCGAGGCGTGGGGAGGAGCACGGGCCGATGAGCCTCGACCCGGGGCACCGTCCCCCGACGGCCCGGGGCCGGCGCACCCGCGACGCGATCGTCGACGCCGCGGCGGACCTCATGCACGAGCGGGGCATCGCCGCGACCGGGCTCGGCGACGTGCTCAAGGCCAGTGGCACCGGGAAGTCGCAGCTCTACCACTACTTCGAGGGCAAGTCCGACCTCGTCCTGGCCGTGATCGACCGGCAGCTCGAGCGGGTGCTCGCCGCGCAGCCCGCGCTCGATCCGGCCTCGCGGGAGGACGACGTCCGCGCCTGGGCGGCGTCGCTCGTCGAGCTGCACCGGGACGGTGGCGGGCCGTTCGCCTGCCCCCTCGGGGTCTTCAGCGGCCAGGTCGACGCCGAGCCCCGGTGGCGCGAGCACCAGGCCGCGGCCTTCCGGCAGTGGCAGGAGCGCATCGCGGCGCTGCTCGCCCGCGGCCAGGCGCAGGGGGTGGTCGATCCGGCCCGCGACGCCGGCGAGATGGCCGTGGCCGTTCTCGCCGCCGTCCAGGGCGGCCTGATGCTCGCCCGGCTCCACCGCGACCTCCAGGTCCTCGCCCTCGCGCTCGGCGCGGCCGTCGACCACGTCCGTCCGCAGCCGGTGTGATCCCACCTCGGCCGGCGTCACGTGGGTGTCCGTCGGAGAACGGGTACCGGTTCGGGAGAACCCGTACATCGTCAGAGGACAGGGAGCCCGCGTGGCGGACAACGCGTACAGCAAGACCGAGATCGTCGGCAGCTCGGCGGAGGGCGTCGACGAGGCCATCCGCGGCGCCATCCGTCGCGCCTCCTCGACCCTGCGTCAGGTCGAGTGGTTCGAGGTCGTCGAGATCCGCGGTCACGTGCAGGACGGCGAGGTCGGGCACTTCCAGGTGACGCTGAAGGTCGGGTTCGCCCTCGAGGACACCAAGCCCTGATCGCGCGGCGGGGTGGCGCCGCCCGTCGCCGCCACCCCGCCGACCTCCAACTCGTTAGGTAAGCTCAAGACCGTGGTGTGGGACGGCGAGACCCCGTGAGCGAGGTCGACACCACCCACACCGACCGCCGGACCGGCGCCATGTTCGCGGCGCTGCGCGTCCGCAACTACCGGCTCTTCGCCTCGGGCCAGGTCGTGTCGCTCGTCGGCACCTGGATGCAGCGGGTGGCCCAGGACTGGCTCGTCCTCGAGCTCTCCGGCGGCAGCCCCGTCGCCCTCGGCGTCGCCGCGGCCCTGCAGTTCGGGCCGACGCTGCTGCTCTCGTTGTGGGGCGGCGCGATCGCCGACCGCTACGACAAGCGCCGCCTCCTCATGGGCCTGCAGGTCGGCATGGGCGCGTGCGCGCTCGTGCTCGGCGTCCTCGACGTCGGCGGCCTGGTGACGCTCACCCAGGTCTACGTGCTGTGCGTGCTGCTCGGCTGCATCTCCGCGCTCGACGGCCCCGTGCGCCAGTCGTTCGCCGGCGAGATGGTCGGGTCGGGCGCGCTCGCCAACGCCGTCGCCCTGAACTCGATGACGTTCAACACCGCGCGCGTCGTCGGCCCGGCGATCGCGGGCCTGCTCGTCGCCGCGGTCGGCACCGGGTGGGTGTTCCTGCTCAACGCGGTCACCTTCGTCGCGGTGCTCACCGGGCTCGCCCTCATGCGCCCGGCCGAGATGTTCGTCTACGCCCGCGCCCCCCGCGAGCGCGGGGCCGTGCTCTCGGGCCTGCGCGAGGTCCGGCGCCACCCCGACGTGGTGCTGCTCCTGGTGATCGTCTTCTTCGTGTCGACGCTCGGCATCAACTTCTTCGTGACCCTCGCGATCGTCGCCCGCAACGTCTTCGGCCGCGGCGCGGAGTCCTACGGCCTGCTGACCTCGGCGTTGGCCGTCGGCTGCCTGCTCGGGGCGTTCCACGCCGCGCGCCGCGTCGGCAGGCCCCGTCTGCGTACCGTCCTGCTGGCCGCCGCGGTCTTCGGCGTCTGTGAGGCCGCCGCCGGGCTGATGCCGAGCTACCTGGGCGTGGCGCTGCTGCTGATCCCCACCGGTGCGGCCCAGCTGCTGTTCACCAGCGCCGCGAACGCCGCGATCCAGCTCGGGGTCGACGAGTCCGTGCGCGGGCGGGTCATGGGCCTGTGGATGCTCGTGCTCCTCGGTGGCACCCCGGTGGGCGGGCCCGCGCTGGGATGGCTCGCCGAGGAGTTCGGCGGCCGCGCGCCGCTGGTACTCGGCGGGGTGGCGTCGGTGCTGGCCGCGGTGATCGCCGGGCTGTGGGTCGTCTGGCGGCGCACGAGGACGACTGCCGCCGCCGTGCCTGTCTAGGTGGCTGCCTCGCCCGCGCGCCGCCACGTCTGCGGCGGCACGCCGTGCTCGCGACGGAACCGGCGCACGAAGTAGCCCGGGTCGCGGTAGCCGACGCGGGGGGCGATCGCGGCCACGGTGAGATCGTCGGAGGTGAGGAGGCGGCGAGCCTCGCGCATCCGCCGCTCCGTGAGCCACTGGCCCACGGTGCGGCCGGTGTCACGCCCGACGAGGGTCGTCAGGTGACCGGGCGTGAGGCCGACCTCGCGGGCGACGTCCACCGGCGTGATCGGCTCCGCGAACCGGCGCTCGAGCACGTCGAACACCGCCGCGAGCACCGGACGGTCGGCCAGCGCGCCCGCCACGTCGACCTCGAGGCGGCCGAGCCGGACGAGCAGCAGCGTGAGGTGCGCGCGCACGGCCTCCGCCACGCCTTCGCGCCGCTGCGCCAGCTCGGTCGCCAGTGCCTCGAGCTCCGCCCGCCAGGCCGAGCGCTCGTCCGGGGGCACCCGCAGCCGCTGCCCCCCACCGAAACGGCCCGCGCGCCCGCCGGAGAACGGCGCCAGCAGCGGGTGGGCGCGCCACGACACCAAGGGCGCGACCCCGGCCGGGTCCACCGCGTCCGCCGGGAAGAACACCGCCCACATCAGGGCGTCCGCGCTCACGCGGTCCTCCGGCGGTGCGACGACCGCGCCGGGCGCGATCACCAGGACGTCGCCGTCCTCGAGCTCCCAGACCCGGTCGTCGACGCGCACCGGCCCCCGGCCCCGCTCGACGTGGAGCAGCACGAGGAAGTCGTGCGCGTGGGCCCCGCCGACCACCGCCGCGCGCCGGGCGGTCGCGTCGGACCAGCGCTCCACCGCCACCGGCGGGGCGCCCGGGATCCGAGGGAAGCCCACCAGGGGAACCGAGGATCGTCCCGTCCCGCCCATGCTTCGTCCCTTGTCCGCAGGTGGGTGCGCCCGCAGGGTGGAGAGGTACCCGGAAGACCGTCCTCATGTCCCTGACGGAGGCCATCGTGTCCCAGTCCGCGCCCGCCGGCGAGCGCCCGTTCCTGCCGGCGATGGGCTTCGGCGCGCCCACCGCCACCTACGACGTGTTCACTCGCGTCCTGGGGGCGCGCGCGATCCACTGGCAGCTCGTCGCGCAGGCCGGGGTCGCGCCCGGGCAGACGGTGCTGGAGCTGGGCACCGGCACCGGCGAGGTGCTGCTGCTGGCCGCCCGCGTCGCGCCCGGGGCGACGCTCGTCGGCCTCGACCCCGACCCGGCCGTGCTCGACCTGGCCCGCCGTAAGGCGGCACGGCGCGGCGTCCCCCTGCGCCTGGTGCGCGGCTACGCCGACCAGCTCCCGTACGACGACGGCTCCGTCGACCGGGTGCTCTCCTCGTTCATGTTCCACCACCTGCCGCCCGCGGAGCAGCGGGCGATGCTCGCCGAGGCCCGGCGGGTCCTGGCGCCGGGCGGGAGCCTGCACCTCGTCGACCCCGACGGCACCGACCCCGGGATCCTGGGCTGGTTCGCGGGCCACGACCACGGCGAGGGCCACGGGCGCGGTCACGGGCACGGTCACGGCTCGCCGCACCTGACCGGGGCGGACGACGTCGCGACGATGCTGCGCGACGCCGGCTTCACCGACGTGGACGCCGTGGCCCGCCGGACGCGCACCTTCGGCCGGGTGGTGTTCCACCGGGCCGTGTGCGCTGCGCGCACGTGAGCACTAGGAGGTGCTCGAGCACCTCGAAGTGCTCACGAGCCCGAAGGGCACCTCAGATCCCCGGCCAGGTGTGCACGGGCTCGTTGGCCTCCATGCCCTCGAGGTAGGCGCGCATCATGTGCCGGATCGCGGTCGGGCGGTCGGCGCCACGACGCTCGGCCTCGCTCACGGCCCGGATCTGCCACGCGGCGCCCGTGCACCGGCGCACGCAGCGCTCCTCGATCACCGACAGGTAGCGGTCCGCCTCCGACCCGTCGACACCCCAGGCCGCGAGGCCCTCTCGCGCCAGCGGCAGCATGCGGCGCAGCGCGAGCTCGTCGGCCCGGACGGTGCCGATCCCGGGCCAGTACAGGGCGGCGTCGATCCCGTGCCGCGCGCCGGCCGTGAAGTTCGCCTCGGCGGCGTCGAAGGACATCTGCTGCCACGGCGGGCGGTCGGACTCCGCGAGCGCGCGGATGAGCCCGTAGAAGAACATCGCGTTGGCGACGGCGTCGATCGCCGTGGGGCCGGCGGGCAGCACGCGGTTCTCCAGCCGCAGGTGCGCGACGCCGTCGGCGACGTCGTACACCGGGCGGTTCCAGCGCCACACCGTGCCGTTGTGCAGGCGCAGCTCGTGGAGGCTCGGCGCACGTCCGGCGTCGAGCTCGGAGAACGGGTCCTCGTCCTCGGCGAGCGGGAGCAGCGCGCCGAAGTACCGGACGTTCTCCTCGAAGAGGTCGTAGGCCGACTGGGCCCAGCGGTCGCCGAACCACACGCGGGGCCGTACGCCCTGGTTGCGCAGCTCCACGGGCCGGGTGTCGACGGCCTGGGTGAACAGCGGCACCCGCGTCTCGGCCCAGAGCCGGCGGCCGAGCAGGAAGGGGGAGTTCGCCGCGAGCGCCACCTGCAGGCCGGCGATCGCCTGCGCGGCGTTCCAGTACGCGGGGAAGGTCTCGGGGGTCAGCTGGAGGTGCAGCTGCAGCGACGTACAGGCCGCCTCGGGGGCGATCGAGTCGACGTCGAGCACGAGGTGCTCGGCCGGCGACCCGTCCGACGGCCCGCCGCGGGCCGCCGGGGGCTCGGTGATGTCGAGGCGGAACGGCTCGCCGCGCGCGGTGAGCATCTGCCGGTTGAGCAGCGCGTAGCGAGGGTCCTCGGTGAGCTGGTCGGACGCGAGGTGCTCGGCGCCGAGGGTGGGCAGGATGCCGATCGTCACGGCGCTCGCGCCGACGCCCCGGGCGCACTCCCCGGCGCTCGACACTGCGTCGAGCATGTCCTTCTCGAGGTCGCGGGCGGTGGCGCCGGGCAGCATCCGCGGCGGGAGGTTGATCTCGAGGTTCCAGCGGCCGAGCTCCGAGGTGAGCACGTCGGACGCGGAGCGGTCGAGCACGGCGTGGTTGAGCATCGCCGGGCGCATGTCCTCGTCGACCAGGGCGAGCTCGATCTCCACCCCGGTGCTGGGCTCGTCCGCGGCGAAGCGGCCCTCGGTGACCATCCGGCCGAACGCCTCGAGGCAACGGTGGATCCGGTGTCGGTACCGAGCCTGGTCGGAGGCGGTGAAGAGGGTGGCGGCGAGGTGCTGGCCCATGACCCGCCCGGCTCCCGTCCACGATCCGACACGTCCACCGGATACCGCCACGACCGGCGCGGCACCCCCGACTCACGCGAACCCCGACGACCGGACACGCTGACACAGCCCGGAGGTCGACGCCACCCGCCCAGGCCGTCCGCCCGCGGAAAGAGTCCGTTCAGCGTAGGCCATTTCGGTGGCCGACCGTTCGTCGACACAGGGTGACCTCTGGCCCACGACGGGGCGACCTTCGCGCGGCCGTTCGGCCTCGCGTCATCCGCTGCGCCCGAAGTCCTCCGGCGAGATGTTGTCGAGGAACGCCCGGAAGCGGTCGACCTCGTCCTCGTCGGCGCCGCCGGCGCTGCTGGCCGTGGTCGCGGCCTCCTCGGCCTCGTCGTCCTCGACCACCACCCCGGCGTCGGTGAGGACGCCCTCGGTGGCGTGGATCGGCACGTCGGCGTGCAGCGCGATCGCGATCGAGTCGCTGGGACGCGCCGAGACCCGCAGCCCGCGGTCGAACACGAGGTCGGCGTAGAACGTGCCTCCCCGGACCTCGGTGATCTCGATGCGCTCGAGACGCCGCCCGAGGGCGGAGACCACGTCGGAGATCAGGACGTGGGTCAGCGGGCGCTCGGGGAGCCGTCCCTGCTGCTCCAGGGCGATCGCCTCGGCCTCGGCCAGCCCGATCCAGATCTGGAGGCAGCGCTTGCCCTCGGTCTCCTGCAGCAGCACGACGGGGTGCCGGCTCTCGCCCGGCCCGGCACCCGAGCCGCCGCCCTGCTGGGTCGCGTCGTCCACGGCCAGCACGCCGACCACCCGCATCTCGCTCACGGTCCCAGCCTCCCACGTCTCCGGGCGCTCCCGGAGAGCTTCCGTCCCGCCGAATCCCGCCGCGGCGCTTGCCCGACCCGGATGCCCCGCCCGGTCCGGACGACACACGGACCCGGTCGCGCGCCCCGGACGGTTTCTCCCGTCGCTCCGCTCGCCGCGGACGGTTTCTCCCGTCGCTCCGCTCGCCGCGCCTTCCCCGTCGCTCCGCTCGCCCAGGACGGTGCCTCGCCGCCTCCGATCCCGCCAGTCGGGTCTGGGACGATACGCACGTGGCGCGTGTGGTGACGGTCGACGACGCGGCCGATCCGCGCCTCGCCGACTTCCGCGACCTCGCCCGCGCCGACCGGCGTCCCGACCGTCCCGGCGGGCGTGGTCTGGTGCTCGCCGAGGGCACGGTGGTCGTCCGTCGCCTGCTCGCCTCGCCCTACCCGCCGCGGGCCCTGCTCGGCGTGGCCCGCCGCCTGGAGGACCTCGCGCCCGACCTGGCCGGGGCCGACGTGCCGGCCTACGTCACCGACGCCGCGACGATGGCGGAGGTCGTCGGCTTCCACCTCAACCGGGGCGTGCTCGCCAGCGCCGACCGGGCGCCCGCGCCCGACCTCGCGGCGCTGCTGGCCGGCGCCCGTCGGGTGGCGCTGCTCGAGGGCGTCAACGACCACGAGAACCTCGGCGCGCTGTTCCGCAACGCCGCCGCCCTCGGGGTCGACGCCGTGCTCGTGGGCCCCGAGTGCGCCGACCCGCTCTACCGCCGCAGCGTCCGCGTCTCGATGGGCCACGTCCTGCGGGTGCCGTTCGCCACGTCCGGGCTCGGGGCGGCCGTGACGGCCCTGCGGGACGCGGGGTTCACGCTCGCGGCGCTGACGCCCGGCGGGGACCCCGGGGCGCTGGCGGAGCTCGCCGGGCTCGAGCGCGTCGCCCTCATGCTCGGCGCGGAGGGGCCGGGGCTGTCCGGCGAGGCGCTCGCCGCCGCCGACGTCCGGGTCCGCATCCCGATGGCTGGCGACGTCGACTCGCTCAACGTCGCCACCGCCGCGGCGGTCGCGTTCCACGCCACGGCGGGCCCGGCGGGATCGGCGTCGTGAAGGTCGTCGAGGTCCGCGTCGAGCGGGGGCGGGCGATGGTCGCCGGGGTGCCGTTGGGGGAGGCCGGCGCTGTGGGTCCGGGCGCTGTGGGTCCGGGCAGCGGGAGCCCGGGCGCCGGGGGCCGGACCTGGGGCCTGCCGCCCGACCTCGTCGACGCGCTGCAGGAGTGGGCGCGCGTGGCCGCGTCGGTCCCCGCGCCGGCGCCCGGCGCCGCGACGCCCGACCCGGCCACGGAGACGATCAGCCATCGCGGCCGCCGGCTCGCCGCACGCCTGTCCGTGGAGCTGGACGCGCCCGTCGACTACTGCGACCCCGTGACGGGCCATCGTGTGGCGCTCCGCGCCGTCACGCGGACCCCGTACCCGCCGCCGGTGCCGCCGCTGCCCGTCCGGGCGAGCGAGAACGGCAACGGTGCGACGCCCCACCTGTCCGCCGAGGGCCAGGAGCTCGACGCCGCCACCGCGGCCGCCGAACCGACCCCCTGGGGCGTCGGGCTCCTCCTCGTCGCCCTCGTGGCCGGGGTCGTGCTGCTGGCGAACCTCGCCCTCGCCGCGCCACTGGTGACCGGTCTCGGCGTGATCGGGCTGGCCGTCGACGCCGCCGTCGTCGCGGGCCTCGTGCCGGCCCTGTGGCTCAACCGGCACGTGCCCACCTGGCGCTGGGCGGTGTACGGCACGTTCCTCGGTACCGGACTCGCGCTGGTGTTCCTCGCGGTGGCGGCGTTCTAGCCCGTCCCGGCCCGTCAGGTGCGGGGCGAGCGCGTCCCCAGCAGGACGTCTTCCCACGACGGGACGATCGGGTGCGCGCGCCGGCCCCGGCGACCGCCCTCGCCGGGGTCGGTGGTCGGGGGGACGACCTCGGCCGCGGCCGGCCCGGGGTCGACCGTGGGCACGTCGGTCTCGTCGCGCCGGCCCGCGCGGGGGACCGGCACCTGGTCGCCACCCGAGGAGCCGGGTCGCGGGGGCGGAGAGGCCGGCGGCATCGCCGGGCGTGCCGAACGGCCGCCGCGGCGGGCGGCGCCGCGCTCGGGTCGGCGGGCCTGTCCGGTGCCGTGCGCCGGCAAGGCGTGCCCCGTCCCCGCGGGTCGGCGGGGGGCGACGTCGCCGGAGGCGGCCATCGCGGGGGTCTGCTCGAGGGCCTCGTCCAGGGCGTCGTGAACGCCCGCCGGGCCGTCGCCGGCCTCGGGGTCCTCCGGCTTCTCGACCCGGCGCGGGCCCCCGGTCGGCTCCTGCCCGAGCAGCTCGCGGGCGGGGTCGTCGCGCGGGTCGACGGTGCCGCCGGCGGCGCCGGGCTTGAACGCCCAGCGGGCGACGTTGTCCGAGCGCCCCGCCTGCCAGGACAGCGTCACGACCCACGACGCGCCCTCGGCCTTGCTGGCGTCCCAGCGGCCCTCGTCGAGGTCCTGCCCGCGGGCGGCGAACGTCGCGGCGACGATCTCGCCGAGCGTGCGCTCGTCGGTGCGGGCGGCATCGCCGGGGAGCAGCGGGTGGGCACGGCGGGCGATCTCGGCGACCCGGGCGCGCTCGAGCAGCACCGGGTAGGCGAAGCGCTCGACGTGCGCGGCGCTGACTCCGCCGGCCGCCGCGACGTCGTCCACCGACTCGCCGGCCCGCACCCGCGCCTGGATGTCGCGAGGCCGCAGTGGGCTCGTGATCTCGATCTCCATCTGCCCCAGCCTCCGGACGTCGCCGCGCGCGGCGGCCCGCAGTCGCTCGTCCCCCGACACCGCGAAGCGCTCGTGGCGGATCGGATCCTCGAGGATCACGGTCTCGTGGTCGTCACCCAGGCCGACGACGCGCAGCTGACGCATCAGGCCTCCCCGTCGGCTCGCGGGCCCGGACCCCGGACGTCGGTGCCGCCCTGCGGCGGCGGTGGGGTGCGGTGCTCGCCCACCGACGCTAGGCGAGCGGTCTCCTCGGACGAGGGAGGCGCGCCGCCCGTGTCTCACGTCTGCGTGGGACGGGAGACACGGGCGGGGCGGACGTGACCACTGAGCTAGCCCGTTCGGCCCAGTCGACTGGTCACGACTGGCGCTCGATGACCCAGTCGATGCACTGGGTCAGCTTCGTGACGTCGTCCGGCTCGACCGCGGGGAACATCCCGATGCGCAGCTGGTTGCGTCCGAGCTTGCGGTACGGCTCGGTGTCGACGACGCCGTTGGCGCGCAGGGCGGCCGCGACGGCGGCGGCGTCCACGTCGTCGGTGAAGTCCACCGTGCCGACGACCTGCGAGCGGTGTGCCGGGTCGGCGACGAACGGCGTCGCGACCGGCGACTTCTCGGCCCACTGATAGAGCCGGTCCGAGGAGTCCTTGGTGCGCCCGGTGGCCCAGTCGAGCCCGCCGCCGGCGTTCATCCACTCGATCTGGTCGGCCAGCAGCAGCAGCGTCGCCACCGCCGGGGTGTTGTAGGTCTGGTCCTTGCGGGAGTTGTCCAGCGCCGTGGGCAGCGACAGGAACTCGGGGATCCAGCGCCCGCCCGGGCGGTCCTTGTCGATCTGCTCTACGCGCTCGAGCGCGGCCGGCGACATGATCGCGATCCAGAGCCCGCCGTCGGCGGCGAACGACTTCTGGGGCGCGAAGTAGTAGACGTCGGACTCGCTGATCTGCACGGGCAGCCCGCCGGCACCGGAGGTGGCGTCGATCGCGACGAGCGCCTCGCCGGACCCGCTCGGGCGCGTGACGGGCACGGCCACACCGGTCGAGGTCTCGTTGTGGGCCCAGCCGATGAGGTCGGCGCTGGGGTCGGAGGTCGGCTCGGGCGCGCTGCCCGGGTCGGCGGAGACGACGATCGGGTCGGCGAGGAACGGGGCGCCCCTGGTCACCGAGGCGAACTTCGAGGAGAACTCGCCGTAGGTCAGGTGCAGGCTGCGCTCGCGCACCAGGCCGGCGGCCGCGGCGTCCCAGAAGGCGGTGGTCCCGCCGACGCCCAGCACGACCTCGTAGCCCTCGGGGATCGAGAACAGGTCACGCAGGCCGGACCGTACGCGTCCGACGATCGACTTGACCGGCTTCTGGCGGTGCGACGTCCCCATGACGTCACCGGCCTGGGCCAGCTGGGCGAGCTGCTCGGGGCGCACCTTCGAGGGACCGCACCCGAACCGCCCGTCACTGGGCAGGAGCTCGGCGGGAATCTGCAGCGTGTCGGTCGACGTGGTCACGCCGGACATCCTCCCAGCGTCCCGCGACGATCGCTGTCGCGTGGGCCACTGCCCGGTCGTGCCAGCCCGGCGGCCATGCTGACGCACAACGTCAGGAAAGCCCCCACGACCATGCGAGGTTCCCGGGCTCAGGCGCTCCGCGCCACGTCGGCGACGCCCCGCGGGCCCGGCCCGATGTACTGCGCCGACGGGCGCACGAGGCGCCCGGTGCGCCGCTGCTCGAGGACGTGGGCGGACCAGCCGGCCGTGCGCGCGCACGTGAACATCGCCGGCATGACCTCCGCCGGGACGCCCGCGAGGTCGAGCATCACCGCGGCCCAGAACTCGACGTTGGTCTCGATCGCGCGGTCCGGGCGGCGCTCGCGCAGGGCGCTCAATGCGGCCGTCTCGAGCGCGGCGGCGGCCTCGAAGCGCGGCGCGGAGAGCTCCCGGGCGGTGCCGCGCAGGACGCGGGCGCGCGGGTCCTCGGCGCGGTAGACGCGGTGCCCGAAGCCCATGAGGCGCTCGGAGCGGTCGAGGATGCCCGCCACCACGGCGTCGGCGTCGCCCGTGCGCTCGACCTCGGCGATCATCGGCAGCACGCGGGCGGGCGCGCCGCCGTGCAGCGGGCCCGACATCGCGCCGACCGCCGCCGAGAGCGAGGCGGCGGCGTCGGCGCCGGTCGAGGCCACGACGCGGGCGGTGAAGGTCGAGGCGTTGAGACCGTGCTCCGCGGCCGAGACCCAGTAGGCGTCCAGAGCCCGGACGTGCGTCGGGTCGGCCTCGCCGCGCCAGCGCACCAGGAACCGCGCCACCGGGTCGTCGACGGCGGACAGCTCGGTCTCGGGCACGGGGCGCAGGCCGTCGCCGCGGGCCGAGCGGGCGACGAGGGCGAGCGCGGCCGACGCGACCCGGGCGAGGTCGTCGCGGGCCCGCTCCGGGGTGGCGTCGAGCAGGGGCGGCAGGGACCAGCGCGACCCGAGCAGCGCGAGCCCGGCCTGCACGTCGACGCGGACGTCGCCCGAGAACGGCGGCTCGAGCCCCGGCTCCTCGCGGGGCAGCGGGCGCCCGAGGTCGCCGTCGACGAGCAGCCCGAACACGTCGCCGAACCCCACGTGGCCGACGAGGTCGGTGATGTCGACCCCGCGGTAGCGCAGGGCCCCGCCGTCACGGTCCGGCTCGGCGATCTCGGTGCGGAACGCGACGACGCCCTCGAGCCCCGGGGAGAAACCCGGCGGCGGGGGAGGGACGGCCGGCCCGGGGGCGGTGACGGGGGCGGTGCTCAACGGCGTCTCCTCGCGTCGCGGCACGGGATCCCGGTCGGGCCCCGCTGCCCGGAGGGGCCGCCGATCCGCCGAGGGTGCGACGGTGGTGGCCCAGCAGCACCGTGCTCCGCGGTCCGCGGCAGGGGCAACTCCCGGTGTCGCCGGACGGCTTGTGTCGCTGCTCACGTGGTGGGCACGGCCCCGTCGCCTACCGTGCGGCGGGAATTGCGGACGGCAGGGGACGAGGGAGACGGATGGCGGGGGAGACCGCGGGGCTACCGGGCATGCGCGAGGACTACCGGGCGGCGACGCTCGACGCCGCGGACCTCGCCGCCACGTGGCACGAGCAGCTGATCGCGTGGATCGGCGCCGCCCGGGAGGCCGGCCTGCCCGACGCCAACGCGATGGTCCTGGCCACCGGCGACGACGAGGGCCGCCTCACCACGCGCACGGTGCTGGCCAAGGACGTCGACGGCGGCGGCGTCACGTTCTTCACCAACTACACCTCGGAGAAGAGCCACCAGCTGCGCCAGACCCGCCAGGCGTCGGCGACGTTCCCCTGGATCGCGCTCCAGCGGCAGGCGACGGTGATCGGCACCGTCGAGCTGCTGTCCCGCGAGGACACCCTCGCCTACTGGCGCACCCGCCCGCGCGGCTCGCAGCTCGGGGCGTGGGCGTCGCCTCAGTCGGCGGTCGTGCGCGACCGCGCCGCCCTCGAGGACCTGCTCGCCGGTGTCGCCGACCGCTTCGCCGACGAGGAGGAGATCCCGCCGCCGCCGCACTGGGGCGGTTGGCGGATCGTGCCCACGCACGTCGAGTTCTGGCAGGGCCGCACGGATCGCCTGCACGACCGGTTGCGCTTCCGGCGCACCGATCCGGGGTGGGTCGTGGAGCGCCTCGCGCCGTAGGGGCGCAGGATCGCCGCCGTGGCACGTACGGCACGCGGCTTCCTGGCCGACACCACCCCGCTGCGCACGCCGGCCTTCAAGCGTCTCTGGATCGCCGCGATCGTCACGGTCGTCGGCGCGCAGCTGTCCGTCGTCGCCGTCCCGACGCAGCTCTACCAGCTGACCGGGTCGTCGGCGTGGGTCGGCCTGACGGGGCTGTTCGGGCTGGTGCCCCTCATCGTCTTCGGGCTCTGGGGCGGCGCGATCGCGGACGCGGTCGACCGCCGCGGGCTGCTGGTGTTCACCGGGTCCGGGCTCGCGGTGACGTCGCTGCTGCTCGGCCTGGCCACGGTCACCGGCATCGGCGGGCCGTGGGAGGTGCTGTCCCTCTACGCGGTGCAGACCGCGTTCCTGGCGATCAACCAGCCCACCCGGGCAGCGGTGCTGCCGCGGCTCCTCCCGCGCGACCAGCTGCCCGCGGCCAACACGCTGCTGTTCACCGTGACCCAGCTCGGGGCCATCGCCGGGCCGCTCCTCGCCGGGGTCGCGCTGACGTTCACGTCGGTGGGCACGCTCTACCTCGTCGACACGGTCTGCCTGACCGCCTCGATCTGGGCCGCGTACAACCTGCCCCGCCTCCCCGTCGGCGACGGACCGGGGGGCGTGCGCGGGGTGTTCCTGGCGGTGCGCCGCAGCGCCGGGATCGGCGGCGTCCTGGCGGGCTTCCGCTACATCGCGATGAGCCAGGTCCTGCTCGTCTCGTTCCTCGTCGACACCGTGGCGATGGCCGTGGGCATGCCCCGCGCGGTGTTCCCGGAGGCGGCCGAGCAGACCTTCGGCGACCCGCCGGGCGGCGGCCCGGCGCTCGGGGCGCTGTTCGCCTCGATCGCGATCGGCGCCACGCTCGGCGGGCTGTTCTCGGGGCGACTGCACGGCATCCGGCGCCAGGGCGTGGCGGTGACGCTCGCCGTGTGCGTCTGGGGTGCCGGCGTCGCACTGTCCGGGCTGACGTCGATGCTCTGGCTCGCCGTCGCCCTGCTCGCGCTCGCGGGTGCGGCCGACCTGGTCAGCGCCGTGTTCCGGCAGACGATGCTGCAGGTGGTCGCCACCGACGAGATGCGCGGGCGCATGCAGGGCGTGTTCACCGTCGTCGTCGCGGGCGGGCCCCGCCTCGGCGACCTGTGGCACGGCCCGGCCGCCGAGGCGTGGGGCACCGGCGTCGCGACCTTCGTCGGCGGCGTCGGCGTGATCGTGCTGACCGTGGTCGTGGTCGCGATCTTCCCGGTCTTCTGGCGCTACCGGGCCCCTCTGGCCGGCGACGAGCCCTCCACCGAGCCCTCCGGCGACGCGGCCTCGGCCGACCCGCCCGAGCGGCCGGGGAAGGTCCCGGAGGACTGAACCTCCCCCGCCTCCGGGCCCGACTCCCGGGTCGAGGCCGGACCGTGCGGGAAGCCGAGCCCGTGCTGCGGCACTTCGGGCGACGCCGAGTCCAGCGGCACGGCGGGGGAGCGCACGAGCCCGAGCTGGGCGGTCTGGCGCGGGAGCGCGACGTCGAGGAACCAGTCGACGGCCGTGCGCACGCGGTTGCCCGGCATCGAGATGAGGTGGTACCCGCGGGCGACGACGTGGGCGGGGAAGCCGGTGAGCCGGACGCCCAGCGGGTTGGCCGCCGCGTCGAACCCACCCAGGTCGACGACGAAGCCGAGGTCGCGGTGCTTGTAGGTCCGCGACCGTCCCGTGCCGAGCGAGGCGGCGACGTTGCGCCCGGCGAGGCGGCCCTGGCGCTCGGCGTGCTGCGCGGTCATCGCGGTGTACTCGCCGGGACGGGCCCGGTCGGGCACCGCGGCGGCGTCCCCGCAGGCGAAGACGTGGGGGTGGTCGGGGACCCGCAGCCGGGTGTCGACGACCATCCGGCCCTGCTCGACCTGCACCCCGAGGTCGTCGATCAACGGGTCGGGCCGCACGCCGACGCACCAGAGCAGGGTGCGGGTGGGGATGTGCTCGCCGGAGGACGACAGCCGCACCCCGTCGCCGGTTGCCTCGTCGACCTCCTCGTGGGTTCGGACGTCGACGCCGCGCTCGCGCAGCACCCGGTCGGCGTTGCGGGAGAGGTGCCCGGCCAGCCCGGCGAGGATCTCGCCGCGGCTGACGAGCACCCAGCGCGGGACCTCCTCCAGGCCGCGGCTGGCGGCGAGCTCCTTGGTGAACAGGTAGCCCTGGGCGGTGACCTCCGTGCCCGTGTAGCCCCCACCGACCACGACGACGGTCAGCCGGGCGGCGCGCTCCTCGGGGTCCTCGCACATCGCCGCGAGCTCGACCTGCCGGATGAGGTGGTCGCGCAGGTAGAGCGCCTCGGGGACGCCGCGGAAGCCCTGCGCGTACTCGGTGACCCCGGGCACCGGCAGCACCTTGTGCACGCTGCCGGCCGCGATGACGAGGCGATCCCAGTGCGCCTCGTGGTGCACGCCCTCGGGGTCGAGCCACCCGATCGTGTGTCCGTCGAGGTCGAGCTCGTCGACCTCGCCGGGGGCGTGGCGCACGCAGCGCGGCAGCGCGGCGGCGAGCGCCACCGAGATCCGGCGCGGCTCGAGGATGCCGGCGGCCACCTCGGGGAGCAGGGGGAGGTACAGGAAGTAGTTGGTGGGGCTGACGAGGACGATGTCCACCTCGTCGCCCATGCGCTTCGCCAGGGATCGCGCCGCCTGGAAGCCCGCGAACCCGCCGCCGACGATGACCACCTTCGGCGGTCGTCCGTCCTCGGCTCCGCCGCCACGTCGGGTCTCCTCCGTCATGTCCGGCACAGTGTCCGTTCCGACCGGTGCGCGAAACCCGAGAACACTGGACGCAAACCGATCGTCACAACCGCTAGCGTGTTGCGCCGTGCACCCGACGGGCGAGCAGATCGACCTCGTCGCCGGCGCGACGCACGCCGTCGTCACCGAGGTCGGGGGCGGGCTGCGGGCGCTGGAGGTCGACGGCGGGGCCCGTGTGGAGGACTTCGACGCCGACGCGACCCCGCCGATGGGCGCGGGCATGGTCCTGGTGCCCTGGCCCAACCGGATCGCCGGTGCCGGGTACTCCTGGCGGGGGCGGGAGTACGCCCTCGAGGTGACCGAGCCGGCCCGCGGCCACGCCATCCACGGCTTCCTGCGGCGCCGTCCGTGGACGATCCGCGACCGCGCCGCCGACGCCGTGACCTTCGCCGCCGACGTCGACCCCTCGTGGGGCTGGCCCGGTCCGCTGCACGTCGAGACGACCTACGCCGTGGACGCGGCGGGCCTGGCGGTCACCCACGCCCTGACCAACACCGGTGACGTCGACGTCCCCGCCGGCCTGGGCGCCCACCCCTACCTGCGCGCCGGCGACGCCGCGCCGTCGGACTGCACGCTCACCCTGGCCGCCGACCGGATCGTGGACGTCGACGACGCCCTGATCCCCACCGGCGTCCGGCCGGTGACCCCCGAGGAGGACCTCCGCGGCGGGCGGCGCGTCGCCGACCTCACGCTCGACACGTGCTTCGGCGCCGCCGCCGGGCCGGGCGGGATCCTCGGCGTCCTCACCGCGCCGGACGGGCGGGCCACCGCCCTGTGGGCGGATCCCGACGTGCGGTGGGTCCAGGTCTTCACCCCCGACGACCTCGCCGGACGGGGCCGCGCCGTCGCCGTGGAACCCATGACCTGCCCGCCCGACGCCGCGCACTCGGGCACCGACCTGCGGATCGTGGCGCCGGGGGAGACGTGGTCGTTCCGGTGGGGTGTGACGGCTCGGGACGCGTCGTGACCGGACGGATCGTGGTCGGCGGCGAGGCCCTGGTCGACCTGGTGCCGACCGGCGGGGACCACGCCGGGGACCCCGCCCTGCGCCCCCTCGCCCCGCGCCTGGGTGGCGGGCCGTTCAACACCGCCGTCGGGCTGGGGCGCCTCGGCGTGCCGACGACGATGCTCACGCGCCTGTCGACGGACCCGTTCGGCGACGCGCTGGTGGCCCGCCTGCAGGCCCAGGGCGTCGACACCGCGCATGTCCAGCGCGGGCCGGAGCCGACGACGCTCGCGGTGGTGACGCTCGACGCCGACGGTGCCGCCCGCTACACGTTCCACGTCGAGGGCACCGCGGACCGTCTCGTCGCCGACCCCGGCGAGCTCCCGGAGGACACCGCCGCCGTGGCGGTCGGGACCCTCTCGCTGGTCCTCGAGCCCGGGGCGTCGCGCTACGCGGCGCTGGCGGTCCGGGAGGCCGCGCGGGGTCGGCTGGTGAGCCTCGACCCGAACCTGCGGCCCGGGCTCGTCGACGACCCCGACGCCGTCGTCGCCCGCCTCGACGGGATCGCCGCGGTGGCGGGCCTGGTCAAGATGTCCGACGAGGACGCCGACCGGTGGGGTCGCTCCCCCCAGGACGTGCTCGACGCCGGAGCGGGCGCGGTGGTGCTCACCCGCGGCGCCTCGGGTCTGACGGCCCACACGCGCGGCGGCGGGGTCGTCTCGGTGCCCTCGGACGAGGTCGGTCCGCTGGTGGACACGATCGGCGCCGGCGACAGCGTGCACGCCGCGCTCCTGGCGTGGCTCGCCGACCACGACGCGCTCGACCGCGCCGCCGTCACCACGCTCGACGCGGACGCCTGGGCCGACGCGCTCGGGTTCGCGGCCCGGGCGGCCGCCTGGACCGTGTCCCGCGCGGGCGCCGAGCCGCCGTGGCGCGCCGAGCTCGATCGGGGACCTCGGACGACCGCCCGTAACACGGCCGACACACAGTGACATGCACCACGCTCGGCAACGGGCCGCCTCGTGATGCGTCACGGACCGCGCGGGCGCTACGGTTCGCGCTCGAACGACCCCGATGCTGCGGGAGCGCGCCGCGGGGACAACCCCCGGCGGCCGGGCCGCCCCTCCCGCTCACACCAGCGTGAGAGGGACTGACTGCGAATGGCCAGCGAGGACTCCGAGAAGCGCACCGCCACGCTGTCGTACCCGGGCGGCGAGCACACGATGGAGATCGTCGAGGCGACCGAGGGCGCCTCGGGTGTGTCGCTCGGCAAGATGCTCGGCGACACAGGGCTGATCACCCTCGATCCGGGTTACGTGAACACCGGCGCCTGTCGCTCGGACATCACCTACATCGACGGCGACGCGGGCATCCTGCGCTACCGCGGCTACCCGATCGAGGACCTGGCGAAGAACTCCACCTTCGTCGAGACCAGCTATCTGCTGATCTACGGCGAGCTGCCGAACAAGCAGCAGCTGGAGACGTTCACCGACCAGATCCAGCGGCACACGATGCTGCACGAGGACCTGAAGAAGTTCTTCGACGGCTTCCCCGTCGATGCGCACCCGATGCCGGTGCTGTCGTCCGCGGTCTCCGCCCTGTCGACCTTCTACCAGCGCGCGCTCGACCCGTTCGACGAGCCGAACGTCGACCTCTCCAGCGTCCGCCTGCTGGCCAAGGTCCCGACGATCGCGGCGTACGCCTACAAGAACTCGATCGGCCAGCCGTTCCTCTACCCGGACAACTCGCTGGGTCTGGTCGAGAACTTCCTGCGCCTGACCTTCGGCCTGCCCGCCGAGCCGTACCAGGTCGACCCGGAGGTGGCCAAGGCGCTGGACATGCTGTTCATCCTCCACGCCGACCACGAGCAGAACTGCTCGACGTCGACGGTGCGGATGATCGGTTCGTCGCAGGCCAACCTCTTCGCGTCGATCTCCGGGGGCATCAACGCGCTCTTCGGCCCGCTGCACGGCGGCGCCAACGCCGCGGTGCTCACGATGCTCGAGGGCATCCGCGACAACGAGGGCAACGCCGACGAGTTCGTCCGCAAGGTCAAGAACAAGGAGCCGGGCGCCCGGCTGATGGGCTTCGGCCACCGCGTCTACAAGAACTACGACCCCCGCGCGGCGATCGTGCGCGACACCGCCCGCGGGATCATCGAGAAGCTCGGCGGCGGGGACGAGATGCTCGACATCGCCATGAGGCTCGAGGACTACGCGCTCCACGACGACTACTTCGTCGAGCGCAAGCTCTACCCGAACGTCGACTTCTACACCGGCCTGATCTACCAGGCGATGGGCTTCCCGACCGAGATGTTCACGGTGCTCTTCGCCATCGGCCGCCTGCCGGGCTGGATCGCCCACTGGCGCGAGATGATCGACGACCCGGACACCCGCATCGGCCGTCCCCGGCAGGTCTACACCGGACCCACCGAGCGCTCGTACGTGAACCTCGACCAGCGGTAGCGGGCTCGTCCCGAGAACGAACGAACGGCGCTCTCGCTGCATTCGAAGCAGCGAAAGCGCCGTTCGTTCTTCCGCTCGCGCGCACAGGGCGTAGTGCTCGCGAGCCCGGGTAGCCGAGTGCCATGAGCGATCTCGACGACACGGCGATCGTGTGGTTCCGCCGTGACCTCCGGGTGCACGACCAGCCGATCTTCGATGCCGCGGCGGCACGGGCGCAGCGCTCGCTCGCGGTGTTCGTGCTGGACGAGACGCTGCTCGGGCCGTCCGGGAAGGCCCGGCGGACCTTCCTCTACCGCAGCCTGCGCGACCTCGACGAGTCGCTGGGCGGGCGGCTCCTCGTCGTCCGGGGCGATCCCGCCGAGGTGATCCCGAAGCTCGCCGGCGCGGTGAAGGCCGGCAGCGTGCACATCGCCGCCGACTTCGGGCCCTACGGCCGCGAGCGCGACGAGGCCGTCGAGAAGGCCCTGGGTGAGCGGGACGTCGATCTGGTGCGCACCGGCTCGCCCTACGCGGTGGCCCCGGGGCGCGTCACGAAGTCCGACGGCGAGCCCTACAAGGTCTTCACCCCGTTCAGCCGGGCCTGGGCGCAGCACGGCTGGCGGGCGCCCGCCGAGACCGACGCGTCGACCGTCGACTGGATGGACCCGGGCGAGAAGGACGGCGGCCCGCGGGCCGTGAAGGTTCCCGACGACGAGGCCCCGGACGCCGAGCTGCCCACGGCCGGTGAGCGCGCCGCCCGCGAGCAGTGGGAGGCGTTCGTCGACGAGCACCTCAGCGACTACGACGACCTGCGCAACCGTCCCGACCGGCCGGCGACGTCCCGGATGTCGGTGTACCTGAAGTACGGCGTCGTCCACCCGCGCACGCTCCTCGCGGACCTGGGCGGCTCCGGCAAGGGCCCGGCGTCGTACCGCAACGAGCTCTGCTTCCGCGACTTCTACGCCGCCGTGCTCTGGTTCTGGCCCCGGTCGGCGCGCGAGAACTTCGACACGAAGTTCGACCGGATCGCCCTGGACAGCGGGACGTCCGCCGACGAGAAGTTCCGTGCCTGGCAGGAGGGACGCACCGGCTTCCCCGCCATCGACGCGGCGATGCGCCAGCTGCGCGGCGAGGCGTGGATGCACAACCGCATGCGCATGGCGGTCGCGTCGTTCCTCGTCAAGGACCTGCACCTGCCGTGGTGGTGGGGCGCGCGGCACTTCCTCGACCTGCTCGTCGACGGCGACCTCGCGTCCAACCAGCACGGCTGGCAGTGGGCCGCGGGCACGGGCACCGACGCCGCGCCCTATTTCCGCGTGTTCAACCCCGTGACCCAGGGGGAGCGCTTCGATCCGCAGGGCGAGTACGTCCGGCGCTGGGTGCCCGAGCTCGCTGACGTGGAGGGCAAGAAGGTCCAACAGCCCTGGACACTCGCCGAGCCCCCGTCCGACTACCCGGCGCCGATCGTCGACCACAAGGCCGAGCGCCAGGAGGCCCTGGCCCGCTTCAACGCCCTGTGACCTCCGGTCTCGTGCGCCCTTGCCCGTGCCCTGACACGGATGATCACGCACAGATCCCGATCCCGTTCGGGTGATGGACGGCGGATAGGGCGCGGTCCGGCTAACGACCGGGGCGGCCAGCCGAAGATCCGTGTGTGAACCACGGCGCAGGTCTCGGACTGGCCCTCGGCACGGCGTTCGCCGCCCTCGGCCTCACGGCGTGCGCCGCGTCTGGTCCGTCACCAGTCGTCGCCGAGGTACCGCTGCCGCCGGTTCCTGTGGTCATCCCGTCGTCGAGCATCGTCCTGCCGTCCCCTTCCACGACGCCGTCGGCGACCACCGAACAGCTCACCACGACCATGGACGACGACGAGGTGTCCGCGGACGAGTGCGACCGCATCGCAATGCGGTCCGACCTGTCGAACGCTGAGCTGAGGCCGTATCTGATGTCGATCGGCTGCCATGACGCCGCAGACGGCCTCCTGGTCGGCGGTGCCCACGACGCGGACACCGACGCGACGGACGGAGATCCCGGCGAGGCCGCCCTCGACTCGTGCACCGAGCAGACGGGCATGACCCGCGAGGAGTGCATCGCGGACGCCGCAGCCGGCAACGCCAGCTGAGCGACTGGCGGGCCATCAGCTCGCAGCTGAGGGTGCGCCCATCGTGATCGAGACGGGTCGTTGATCACGATGGACTTACACTCGACGCTCCCTGACGCACGAAGGGCACCAACGCTCGGGATAGCCGAGCGATGGTGCCCTTCGGTCGGATCAGGAACCGGGTGGCGATCAGGCGCCGATGAAGCCCTGCTGCTGGAGGAACTCGGTCGCGACCTGCTGGGCGTCGCGGCCCTGCGACGAGATCTGGCCGTTGAGGTTGAGCATGACGTCTTCGGTCAGGCGCGGCGAGATCTGGTCGAACACCTGGACGACCTGGGGGTTCCGGTCGACGACCTGCTTGCGGATGGTGTTCGACGCGTTGTACTTCGGGAAGAAGTTCTTGTCGTCGGCCAGCGACACGAGGTTCAGCGCGGGGATGCGGCCGTCGGTGGTGAACACCTCGCCGAAGAAGCACGGGTTGGCGTTGGCGGTGGCCTGGTAGATCGCGCCGGTGTCGAGCACCGTCAGGGCCGGCGGGGCGTCGTAGGGACGCGTGACGCCGTAGGTCGTCAGCAGGTTCGGCAGGCCGTCGTTGCGGCTGGCGAACTCGGCCTCGACGCAGGTGGTGGCCTGCGGGTTGCCGCTGTTGATGAAGTTCGCCCAGTCCGAGGTGGTGCGGATGTTGTTCTGGTCGGAGAAGGCGCGGGTCGTCGCGATCGCGTAGGTGTTGTTGAACGGCGTCGGGTTGGTCCAGACGATCTGGTTGCGCTGCAGGTCCTGGTCGCGGACCGCCACGTACTGCTGCTGCGAGTCGGGGATCGCCGTGGTGTTGCCGAGGTTCGCGATCCACCCGGTGCCGGTGTAGGACCAACCCATGTCGATCTCGCCGGAGAGCAGGGCCTGGCGGGCCGCGGCGGAGCCGGTGATGTTGCAGCGGTCGTTGACGGTGGCGCCCACCGACTGCAGCGCCGAGACGCTGATCTTGCAGAGCAGCAGCTGCTCGTCGAACTCCTGACCGCCGACCGTGTAGGTCTGGCCGGCGAGGTTGATCCCGCTGGCGGCGAGGCTGCCGCCCTCGGCGGCAGGCTGGCCCGAGCCGGAGAGCCCGCCACAGCCGGCGAGGACGAACGCGAGGACGGCGATCGTGGCGCCCATGAGCCGGGCGGGACGTCGGAGCATCGGATGATCCTTGCAGGGCACGGACCGATCGGCGAGTGCTGGACGATCTCCGGGCGCCCCGGGGTCGACGTCGGTCACACTCCCGGCCGATCTACGAACGGGCGCGACCCCAGGCCTCGCGGAGGCTCACCCTGGCGCCGGTGCGCAGCACCGAGTTCGCGTAGATCCGCCCGCCGAGGGCCAGCACGACGGCCGTGAACGTGATCGTCAGGGCGAACGCCAGCACGACCTGACCGACCGGCGCGACGCCGAGCGCGATCCGCGCGGGCATGAACAGAGGGCTGAACGGCGGGAGCAGAGAGATGACGGTGATCGCCGTGCCCCGCGGGTCCGAGGTGAGCAGGTTGAAGCCGACGACGAAGCCGAGCAGCACCGTGATCGTGATCGGTGACAGGACGCTCTGCGTGTCCTCCTGGCGGGAGACCAGCGAGCCGGCGGCCGCGAACACGGTCGCGTAGAGCGCGAAGCCGAGCAGGTACCACACGACCACGGACACCACGGTCGACACGAGCCCGGCCCCGCCCGAGAGCACCCCGGCGGCGCCGGCGACGGCGAGCCCCGCGCCGCCCAGCACCACGAGCTGGAGGAGGCCGACGGCCCCGAGACCGAGCACCTTCCCGAGCAGCAGCTGCCAGGGCCGTACCGACGACAGCACGATCTCGACGACCCGGCTCGCCTTCTCCTCGACCACCCCCTGCGCGACCATCGCGCCGTAGGTCTGGATGGAGAAGAACAGCAGGAACGCCCCGGCGAGCCCGAGACCCAGCCGTTGCCCGGCCTGCGGGTCCGGCGGCTCCGCGGAGACCACGACGGGACCGGACTCGGCGACCGCCGCGTCCAGGCCGGCCGGGTCGACGCCCCGGCCCGTGAGGTAGGCGTCGCGGGCCACGGCGCTCGTCGCGTCGACGATCACGCGCTCGAGCGCGGCGTCGGGCTCGGACTCGACGGAGACCCGCGGGCGGATCGGGTCGCCGGCGACGAGCGCGTCGAGGTCGCCCGCGCGCACGGCCGCCTCGCCCGCGGCGACATCGGGCTGCGGCACGACGGTGAGCGTGAGGCCCTCGGTGGGCGCCGCGCGCTCCAGCGGCCCGGTCAGCGCCACGGCGGGACCGGCGACGCCGACGCGCGCGGTGTCCTCCCCCGAGGCGAGGGTGGCCACCACCGCCGCGTAGACGCCCAGCAGGAGCAGCACGACGAGGGTGCCGACGATGAACGCCCGGCCCTTGACCCGCGACGCGAACTCGCGCCGGGCGATGAGCGCGACGGGGCGCAGGGCTCCGTTCACGCGGCGGCTCCGGGCGCCTCGGGCGGGGCGGGCGTGCCCGTGGAGGCCACCGTGTCCCGGTAGATCTCGGCCAGCGGGGGCCGGAGGCGCCGGAACTCGAGCACGGGCCCGGTCCGGCGGGCCGCGTCGAGGACGGCCGTCAGCGTGGCGTCGGAGGGGTCGGCGAGCGTCACCACCGTGCCCTCGTGCGCGGCGCGCGTTCCGGCCACGCCGGGCAGGGCGTCGGCCCAGCCGGGCGGGGCGTGCGGCGCGACGACGAGGAGCTCGGGGGCCGAGGCGTCGCGCAGCTCCTCCACGGTGCCCTCGGCGACGGCGCGCCCGGCCCGGACGATGCCGACGCGGTCGCAGAGCCGCTCGACGAGCTCGAGCTGGTGGGAGGAGAACACCACCGGCGCGCCGGCGTCGCGGCGCTCGCGCAGGACCTCGCTCATGACGTCGACGGCCAGGGGATCGAGGCCCGAGAACGGCTCGTCGAGCACGAGCACGTCCGGGTCGGCGACGAGCGCGGCGGCGAGCTGGACGCGCTGCTGGTTGCCCAGGCTCAGGCGCTGGACCTCGTCACCGCGGCGGTCGGCGATGCCGAGGCGCTCGGTCCACCGGTCGGCCGCGGCGCGGGCGTCGGCGGCCGACCGTCCGCGGAGCTCGGCGAGGTAGCGCAGCTGCGTCCCCACGGCCATCCGCGGGTAGAGGCCCCGCTCCTCGGGCATGTAGCCGATCCGCCGGCGCGACGCGGCGTCGAGCGGACGTCCGTCGAGCCGGACCTCGCCGGCGTCGGCAGCGAGCACGCCGAGCGCGATCCGCATCGTCGTCGTCTTGCCGGCCCCGTTGGCGCCGACGAAGCCGTAGAGCTCGCCGGGGCGCACGGTGAGGCTCATCCCGTCCAGGGCCACCGTGGACCCGAACCGCTTGGAGACCCCGTCGATCTCGAGCATCGCTCTCCCCACCTCCCGGGCCGGCGGGTCAGGATGTCGGAGATCACCTGCCCGGGCCACTCGGGACCGGGACCACATCGTGACCCCGTTCGTCGTAACGAGATCTGGTGGCAGGGGCGACGTCCCGAGCAGAGTGCGGGATCTCGCGGGGGCGGAGGGGAGCCGATGATGCGGCTGCTGACGGTGGCGGGTGTGACCCTCCTGTTTTTGATGGGCGCGGTGCCTCTGGCCGTGCCCGGCGTGCCGCGCCTGCCCGGGATCCCCGCGCCGGTGGCCGCCGGGGCCCTGGTCCTGGCCGGGGTGTCGTTCCTCGCCGGGATCGTGTTCCTCGTCCGCGGAGCCCAGGTCCGGCGCCGGGCGGAGGCCGCCGAGCCGCCGGCCGAGCCGATGGCTCCCGTCCCCGCCCCGATCCCCGTCGCGCCGAGGGCTGCCGCCCCGGTTCCTGCCGCCCCGGTCACGTCGGCCCCTCGTCGCGGCTTCGTGGCCGTGCGCACTCGTCTCTAGGGCGGCGTCTACTCGGGCGGCGTCTACTCGGGCGGCGTCTACTCGGGCGGCGACCACAGCCCGGAGACGGGCGCGCCGGGCAGCTCTCCCCGCCAGGTCCAGAGCCAGGCGGGCGCCGACCCGTCCGTCCCGTGCGCGAGCGCGCGCACCCGCCGGTAGTCCGGCCCCTCGTACTCGTCGAGCACGGGAAGCGACGCGACCGGGTCGGCCAGCCGGAGCACCGTCCCGCGGGCTCGCCCCGGCCCGCCCTGCCGCAGCGCGGGGTAGCCGCGCCCGGTGTCGTGGACGCGGCCCGGCAGCCAGGCCGGCTCCGGGTCCCCGACCACGTGCGGCGCGATCAGGGGCCAGGCCCGTCGGCCCGGCATGAGCGTCCCGTAGACGAACACCCGATCCGGCCACGCCGCAGGGTCCGGCGCCCCGTCCTGGACCGTCACCGACCCCGGATCGAGCGGCGCGGGTGAGCCGACGAGGTCCCGCGCCGCCACCTGGTCGACGTCGTCGCAGCGGACCGGGGCGCCGTCGACGAGCAGCGGCGCCCGCAGCGGGGCGCCCCCCCAGTACGCCCACACGCCGTCGAGACGCGCGCCGTCCTCGGTGACCACGCGCCCGGTCCCCAGGCGCACGAGGTCGTAGCGCTCGCCGCGGCCTTCGCAGCGGTCGAGGACGGCCACCTGGTCCGGGGTGGCCATCCACACCGCGTGGGTCTCCACCGCGCCCGGCGCAGGAGCGAGCGTCGCCGGGCGGGCACCGTCGCGGGCGCGCAGGCCGGCGGCCCACACCGCGGCGAGGTCCTCGACCCGCGCCCGCAGCACGACGACCGGTCCCGCGAGCCCGAGGTGCTCCCGCAGCCAGGTCAGCTTCGACGGGCACCGGTTGGACCCGAACGCGAGCACGGGCACGCGTTCGCTCATCGGGGCCGCGCCGTGCCCGGCGAGCCGGCGGTCGAGGTCGACGCCCGCCACGGTCCAGCCGGCCCCGGCCGACGCCGACGGGTCGAGCCGGTGGCTGCGGGCGTCGAGGTGCACGAACGAGAAACCCGGCGCGACCCCGGGGTAGGGGTCGGCCGGGTACTCGCTGTCGGCGTACTGCGTCTCCTCCGGGCTCAGTAGCCCCGCTCGCGGTACTCGTCGAGGCGCGCGGCCTCGTCGCCGACCTTCGTGGTGTCGCCGTGCCCCGTGCGCACGATGGTGTCGCCGGGCAGCGAGAACACCTTGTCCGCCAGCTGCTCGATCAGCACGTTGAAGTCCGAGTACGACGGCCCGGTGGCGCCCGGCCCCCCGTTGAACAGGGTGTCGCCGGAGAACAGCGTGCCGATGTCCGGCGCGTAGAACACCGTCGACCCGGGGGAGTGCCCCGGGGTGTGGATCGCCCGCAGGTCGATGCCGGCGATCGTGAAGGTCTCACCGTCGGTGATCTCGCCGTCCGGCTCCCGGTCCGGGTAGGTGAGGTTCCAGATCACCCGGTCGTCCGGGTTGAGCAGGATCGGCGCGTCGAACGCCGACGAGATCGCCGGCGCCGCGTTGACGTGGTCGTTGTGCGAGTGGGTGCACAGGATGGCCACGACATTGCGGTCGCCGACCGCCTTCTTGATCGCCTCGGCGTCGTGCGGGGCGTCCAGCAGGACGACCTCGGACGAGTCCCCGATGATCCAGACGTTGTTGTCGACGTCGAACGAGTTGCCGTCGATCTGGAACTGGCCGGACGTCGTCAGGTGCTCGACGCCCTCGCCGACCTTCTCGGCCGTCACAGGATCACCACCGAACGCAGCACGTCGCCGTGGTGCATCTTCTCGAAGGACTGCTCGACGTCGTCGAGCGAGATGCGCTCGGTGACGAACTTGTCGAGCGGGAACCGGCCCTGCAGCGCGAGGTCGACGAGCATCGGGAAGTCGCGGCTCGGCAGGCAGTCGCCGTACCAGGACGCCCGCAGAGACCCGCCGTGGGAGAAGAACGGCTGGAAGTCGGCCTCGAGCTTCATGTCCGGCGCCGGGACGCCGACGAGCACCAGCCGGCCGGCGAGGTCGCGGGCCTCGAAGGCCTGCTTCCACGTGGCCGGGATGCCCACGGCGTCGACGACGACGTCGGCGCCGAACCCGTCGGTGAGCTCGCGGATACGCTCGACCGGGTCCTCGTTCTTGGCGTTGACGCCGTGGGTGGCGCCGAAGCCCTTGGCCCACTCGAGCTTCCGGTCCTCGGTGTCGACCGCGATGATCGTCGTGGCGCCGGCCAGCGCCGCACCCGCGATCGCCGCGTCGCCCACGCCGCCGCAGCCGATGACCGCCACGGTCTCGCCGCGCTTCACCTCACCGGTGTTGATCGCCGCGCCCGCGCCGGCCATGATCCCGCAGCCGATGAGCCCGGCCTGAGCCGGATCGATGTCCGGGTTGACCTTCGTGCACTGCCCGGAGTGCACCAGCGTCTTCTCCGCGAACGCCCCGATACCCAGCGCCGGCTTGAGCTCCTCGCCGGTCTCCTTCAGCGTCATCGACTGGGCGGCGTTGTGGGTGTCGAAGCACAGGTGGTGCTTGCCCTTGCGACACGCACGACAGACACCGCAGACCGCGCGCCAGTTGAGGATGACGTAGTCGCCGACCTCGAGCCCCTGCACGTCGCCCTCGCCGAGCGCCTCGACGACGCCCGCCGCCTCGTGCCCGAGCAGGAACGGATAGGCGTCCTCGATGTTGCCCTCGCGGTAGTGCAGGTCGGTGTGGCAGACCCCGCACGCCTGGACCTTGACCACGGCCTCGCCGGGCCCGGGATCGGGGACCACGATCGTCTCGACCGTGACCGGCTTGCCCTTCTCCCGGGATACGACTCCCCGGACCTCCTGCGGCATGTTGCCTCCGTCTTCCTCGCGTGTGCTCCCGGTCACCTGTGCCCGGGCGACCACCTTGGCATGCGCACCCGAGCATGGTCACTCCCCGCGGCGCCTTCCCCGGCGGGGGGATCGACGGGCGGGACCGCGCCCGGCTCCTCCCGCCGGACGCGGCCCCGTACCAGGTTCGACGCACGCACGGCGCCTGCGGTTCCCTCCGGACGCCGACGCGGGCGGCCACCGAGGTGACCGCCCGCGTCGTGTCGTCGTGATCGACGGAAGAATACGGACACTGGGTGTCAGCGACGGCACTCCGCTGACACCGAGCTGCCCGTGAACTCAGACGTGCAGGATCAGCGCCGAGCCCTGCCCGCCGCCGCCGCACAGGCCGGCCGCGCCCACGCCGCCGCCGCGGCGCTTGAGCTCGTGGGCGATGTGGATGGCGATGCGCGCGCCGCTCGCGCCGACCGGGTGGCCCAGGGCGATGGCGCCGCCGTCGGGGTTGACCCGCTCGGGGTCGACGCCGAGCTCGGTGGTCGACTGCAGCGCCACGGCCGCGAACGCCTCGTTGATCTCGAGCATCTCCAGTGCGCTCGCCTCGATGCCCTCGCGCTGCAGCGCCTTCTGGATGGCCCGCGACGGCTGCGAGAGCAGCGAGTTGTCCGGCCCGGCGACCCAGCCGTGGTGGCCGATCGTCGCCAGCACCTCGAGGCCGAGCTCCTCGGCCTTCTTCGCCGACATCACGACGCACGCCGCGGCGCCGTCGGAGATCTGCGAGGAGGAGGCCGCGGTGATGGCGCCGTTCTTGTCGAACGCGGGCTTGAGCTTGCCCAGGCCCTCGGCGGTCGTGTCGCCCCGGACGCCCTCGTCCTCGTTGACGACCACCGGGTCGCCCTTGCGCTGCGGGATGCTCACCGGCGCGATCTCGGCGTCGAAGCGCCCGTTCTTCGACGCGTCGGCGGCGCGCTGGTGCGACGCCGCGGAGAACGCGTCCATGTCCTCCCGCTTGAGGCCGATCGAGCTCGCGTACCGCTCGGTCGACGCGCCCATCGACTCGTGGTCGTAGACGTCGGTCAGGCCGTCCGACTCGGTGGCGTCGAGGACCGTGCCGGCGCCGTACTTGTAGCCGCGCCGGGCCTTGGGCAGCAGGTACGGGGCCTCGGTCATCGACTCCATGCCGCCGGCGACGACGATGTCGTAGTCACCGGCCTGGATCATCTGGTCGGCCACCGCGATGGCGTCGAGGCCGGACAGGCAGACCTTGTTGAGGGTGAACGACGGCGTCGACATCGGGATGCCGGCGTCCGTGCTCGCCTTGCGCGCGGGGTTCTGGCCCGCGCCGGCCTGGATGACCTGCCCCATGATCACGTACTCGACCTGCTCGCCGGAGATGCCGGCGGCCTCGAGGGCACCCTTGATCGCCACCGCGCCGAGCTCGCCGGCGGTCATGCCGGCGAAGGCCCCGGAGAGCTTGCCGATCGGGGTGCGCTTGCCGGAGACGATGACGGAACCGGGCATGGAGATCCTCCTGGTCGATGGGTGGCCCGACGGTGGGCCGGAGACGACCGACCACCGGGGTGATCACGACGTGACGTGAACACCACGGCGAGCGAGCCGGAGTGCACCGAACGTACCCACATCGACCGGGCCGATCCCAGGGTCGCGGGTGAAGGATCACCGCGCGATCCCCGGAATCGGTCCAGGTCGTCGGGGGCAGGCTCAGTCCGTGCGCCGCGAGTGCTCGGCGACCGCGGTCATGAGCGGCGGCCACTCGTACCGCAGCGCCTGGTTGCCCATGAAGAGGCCCAGGTGGCCGCCCGGCGCGGTGCGCCGCGTGACCTGGTCCGCCGGGGTCGAGACGTGGTCCGCGGCCGCGAAGACCTGCACGGGCGGGGTGATGTGGTCGGTCGCGCCGCCCAGCAGGAACAGCGGGCACGAGATGGCGCGCATGTCCACGCGTCGCCCGTCGACCTCGAGGGTCCCGTTGATCAGCTCGTTGCCCGCGAACAGGTGCTCGACCAGCCACAGGTAGAAGGCGCCGGGGACGTCCTGGGTGTGCTTGAACCAGTCCTCGAACGACTCGTAGCGCGCGATGGCGGCCGGGTCGTCGAGGTTGCGCAGCAGGTCGACGTGCTTGGCGATCTCGGCGTCGGGGCGGATCGCGATGAACCCGCCGAGGACGAACGAGCCCGGCATGTTGCCGCCGCCCGCGGCGACCATGGCGCGGTAGGGCAGCTGCCCGAAGCGCTGGGTCATCACCCGCGACGAGGCCCCGATGGGCGTCTCGCCGGCGTGGAAGTCGATCGGCGCCCCGGCCAGCGTGAGCGTGTTGACCTTGTCCGGGTGCATCGCGGCGTAGATCGTCGCGAGCCACCCGCCCTGGCAGTCGCCGACGAGGTTGACCGAGTCGCGGCCGACGGTCTCGCGGCAGTGCTCGACGGCGCGGTCGACCACCGCGATGTAGTCGGAGATCGTCGTGCCGGAGGTCTCCCGCGTCGCGCCGACCCAGTCGAGGGTGAATGCGCGGGTCAGGCCCGCCTCGCGGATCACCATCATCTGCGACTGGCGGGGCTGGAAGTCGACGATGCACGAGTCGTGCCCCGCCTGCGGCGGCAGCACGAGCGTCGGGACGACGTCGTCGGTGGAGCCCTGCGAGAAGTCGCGCAGCCGCGCGATCGGCGTCTCGAAGACGATCTCGTGGTCGTTGTGCCACTGCGGCCGGCGGCGGGTGAGCACGTGGCGCCACCAGCGGCGGGCGTCCTGCGTGTTCTGCCCCGGCGTGACCGACTGGGTCAGGGCCCGCTGGAGCACGTAGCCGGCGCCCTTGGTCATCGCCGTCACCCCGCGGACCGCCGCGGTGGCGTGGTAGCCACGCAGGTAGGCGGCGGGGTCGGGGCTGGGGGCCTCGGACTGGGCCTCGAGCGGGTCGCCCGGAGCGCCCGCCTCGTCGATGGTGGCCGTCATCTCGCACCTCCTCGCGCCCGGAGACCGGGCGCTCGACACACCCGGCTCTGGGTGCTGCACGGAACGTACGGCTGCTTGGGATGTTTCGCAACGGGCCCCTACCGACGGGTAAACCGATCGGTTCCCTTCCCCTGGACACGGGTTTGTGACTTCGATGGCACCCGGATCGTGTGGCACGGACCACGCTCCGGGTACAGACACCCTCGACGACGGTGCCGAACAGCGAAGGAGCACGCATGGGAGACATGACCGGACAGGTGGCCCTGGTGACCGGGGGCGCGCGCGGGATCGGGCGTGCCATCAGCACGCGTCTCGCCCGGCGCGGGATGAAGGTCGGTGTCGGCTACTCGTCCGACTCGAGCTCCGCCGAGGAGCTCCAGGCGGAGTTCCCGGACCAGATCACCATCCACCAGGGCAACATCGGCAGCCGCGGCGACTGCGAGCGGGTGATCGACGAGGTCATGCAGGCGCACGGCCGGATCGACGTGCTCGTGAACAACGCCGGCATCACCGCCGACAAGATGGTCGCGAAGATGGAGGTCGACGACTGGGACCGCGTGGTCCAGGTCAACCTGTCGGGCACCTTCTACATGGCGCAGATCGCCTACCTGCACATGGCCGAGCGCGGCAGCGGCCGCATCGTCAACATCAGCTCGGTCATCGGCGAGGCGGGCAATGCGGGCCAGGTCAACTACGCCGCGACGAAGTCGGGCCTCTTCGGCATGACGATGTCGATGGCGCAGGAGGGCGCGCGCAAGGGCGTCACCGTCAACTGCGTCGCGCCGGGCTACATCGAGACCGACATGGTCGCAGCGGTGCCGGAGAAGGCCATCGAGAAGATCGTCTCCGGGATCCCGCTGCGCCGCCTCGGCCAGCCCGACGAGGTGGCCCGCGTCGTCGAGTTCCTCGCCGACCCGGAGTCGGAGTACATCACCGGGCAGGTCTACTCGGTCAACGGCGGCCTGCACATGTGAGCCGCTGCGCGGGCTCACGGGCCGTCAGGCCAGGCGTCCCGTGAGCTCCGCGCAGACGTCGTCGAGGGCGGCGGCCGACGCCCGGCAGACGCCGGGGAACGACAGGAAGCCGTGCACCGCCCGGGCGTGGTCGGTGTGCTTCACCGGCACACCGGCCGCGCCCAGGCGCGTGACGTAGTCGGCGCCGTCGTCGTGCAGCGGGTCGACCGCGGCCGTGACGACGAGCGCCGGCGGCAGGTCGGCGACGTCCGGCGCGAACAGCGGGGAGCACAGCGGATCGGTCGGGTCGCCGTCCTCGCCGAGGTAGTGGGTGCGGAAGACCTCCATGTCGGCGCGCGTGAGCACCGGTCCGGTGGCGAAGCGCTCGACCGAGGGCCGGGTGAACGTCAGATCCAGCACGGGGTAGAGCAGAACTTGCGCGTCGATGACCGGTCCGGCCTCGCGCGCCAGCAGGCACACGACGGCTGCGAGGTTGCCGCCCGCGCTGTCGCCCATGACGGCGAGGCGGTCGGTCCGCGCGCCGAGCGCGGCTGCGTGGCGGGCCACCCACGTCACAGCGGCGTACCCGTCCTCCCGTCCCGCGGGGTAGCGGAACTCGGGCGCCAGGCGGTAGTCGACCGACACCACGAGGGCGCCGACCCGCGAGGCGACGTGGGCGCACAGCCAGTCGGACTGGTCGAGGTTGCCCAGGGTGCCCCCGCCGCCGTGGAAGTTGACGACGAGGGGCAGCGCGCGGGCGGTGTGCGGGCGGTAGAGGCGCACCGGGATCGGACCGGCATCGGTGTCGGCGACACGGTCGGTGACGAACACCCCGCGCGGCATCGGCCCGAAGACCCGTGACGTGACGACGTTGTGGCTCATGCGCCGGGCCCGGGCGCGTGAGATGTCCTCGGGCCCCATACGGCTGACCGCGACGGCCCCGGAGACGTCGGCGAACCACGTGAACATGCGCAACCGGACGTCGATGTCCACAGCGCTACCTCCCGCGACCGTGCGTCCTCGTGGCCCTCTCCTCCATGGGCGAGCGGCGACAGCCTGCACGATGAGCCGCCGCTCACGCCCACTCCAACGGACCACCGATCGGGGTCTGTCGGTGACCGGCGTCCGAGAGACGGGGACGAGCGGGTGAGGCGCGTGTCGCAGCGGCGACACTCCCGGCGGTACCGGTGGGCGGTTGCTCCGGTCGGAGGTGACCCCTGCGCCGGACGACCCGCCTGACCGGGTGACCACTCCGGTCGCCGTAGCGTCCGGACCCGTGAGCAGTCCGCACCGCAGCGACCCGGTGGAGGCGCGGCAGCTCGAGATGCTGCTCGCCGCCGCGGTGGTCCTCGTCCTGCTCGTCGGGGCCGGGCTGGCCGGCGTGGTGGTCGCGGTCCGTCGAGGCCCCGACGCCGTACCGGGCTACGCCCAGCCCGCCGCCGCGCCCGCCCCGGCCGACGACGCCGCCCGCCGCACCTGGGCGGCCGCGGCCGAGCCCGCGACGGGGGTGCCGGCGCGGGCGCTCGTCGCCTACGCCAGGGCCGAGGTCGCCGTCCACGAGGAGCTCGCCGACTGCGGGGTGTCGTGGGTGACGCTCGCCGGGCTGGGGGGCGTCGAGTCGAACCACGGGCGCTTCGGCGGCACCGCGCTCGACGGCCAGGGGCGCCCGGGCGACCCGGTGCGCGGGCCCGAGCTCGACGGCACCGGCGGGAACCGCGAGATCCGCGACACCGACGGCGGGCGCCTCGACGGCGACACCACCTACGACCGCGCCGTGGGGCCGCTGCAGTTCATCCCGTCGACCTGGGCGCTGTACGGGGCCGACGGCGACGGCGACGGGGTGAGCGACCCCGACGACCTCGACGACGCCGCCGTGGCCGCCGCCCGCTACCTCTGCGAGGACGACCGCGACCTGCGCCGCGGCGACGACTGGCGCGCCGCCGTCCTCGCCTACAACCGCTCTCAGGCCTACGTCGACCGCGTCCGGCGGGAGGCCGCGGCCGCCGCGGACGGGGTGCGGTGAACGAGCGCTGGACCAGCGCTGACTACCGCCGCGCCAGCCGCCGCTCGCCCAGCGACCCGGTGCGGTACTCCAGCCCGTAGTGGCTGAAGACGCCCGGCTCGTCGGAGGCGTGCAGCTCGCCGTCGGGGTCGATGGACGGCGCCTCGCGCACCAGCTCCCGGCCGAACGCGACCTTGAGATGGGCCGGGGTGACGACGGCGCCGCCGAGCGGCACGAACACGAGCTTGGTCTTCCCGAACAGCGACGACACCTTGATGGTCGCGAACACCGGCTCGTCGCCGAGGGTGTCGACGTACACGGCCTCGAGGTCGCCGATCTTCGCCTCGACCGGGTCGACGACGGGGCGCCCGCGCCAGTCGCGGATGTTCTCGACGGGGATCACGGCGGAAGACTACGACGACCGGACGCGGTCAGACCCGCGCGGCGGTCTCCGGGCGGGTCTGCTGCGACGACTCGTCGGTGACGGGCAGCTCGTCGCGGCCGATCCGCCCACCACGGGCGAGGCCCCTGCCGACCGGGTAGGCGAGCGCGGCCGCAGGCAGCGGCCCCTCGTCGCCGCCGAGGTGCACCCGGACCTCACCGGGCTCGCGCGACGGGTCCTCGGGCACGCCGAGGCGCCGCAGCGCCTGCCCGGCGACGGCGCGCGAGCTGTCGTGCAGCGCGGTGCCGGGCGGCAGCGCGGCGAGGATGTCCTCGACCACCAGCGGGTAGTGCGTGCAGCCGAGCACCACCGAGCGGCAGCGCTCCGGCGTGCGGGAGGCGGCGAGGGCGACGGCCTCGCGCACCGCCGCGGCGTCGGCGTGCTCGACGGCCGTCGCGAGACCGGGGCAGGCGACCGGGTCGGCCTGGCCGGGCGCGGCGAAGCGCTCGAGCAGGTCGCGCTGGTAGTCGCTGACCGTGGTGCGCTCGGTGGCCCACACCGCGAAGGGCGCGCTGGTGGCCCCGGCCGGCTTCACCGCGGGGACGGTGGCCACCACCGGGCGGTCGGGCTCCAGGGCGGCGCGCAGCGGCACCACCGCCGTCACCGACGCGGTGTTGCAGGGCACGACGACGGCATCCGCGCCGCGCTCGACGGCGAGGCGCCCGGTGCCGACGACGCGGTCGACGATCCACGGCGACGGCTTCGAGCCCCACGGCATGCCCTCGGGGTCGAGGTAGAGGTCGAGGGCGAGGTCCGGGCGCAGGTGGCGCAGCCAGCCCGCGGTGGGCAGCAGACCGCAGCCCGAGTCGATGAGCGCGATGCGCAGAGCGGAGCGCGCCGGGTGCCCGACCATCGCCGCGAGTCTAGGACCCCGCCCGTCGGGCCATCGCAGCCCTCAGACCATGGCGGCACTGCCGACGTCCGGGTGCTCGCGGTGGTAGGCCACCATCGCACCGACGTGCTCGGCGAAGGTCGGGCAGCGCACGCCGACCTCGGCGAGCAGCGCGGTGGTCGCGGTGACGTCGTAGTCGGTGGGGTGGGTCAGGTAGTCCAGCGTCGACGAGGGCAGCTTGAACAGTCGCCCGACCCCCGGGAGGTGGTCGATCGAGAAGCGCGACAGCGTCGTCGGCACCGGTACCACGCGCAGCTTCTTGTCGGTGTGCGCGGCGAAGGCCTCGCACAGGCCGAGCACGGTCGGCGGGTGCGGGGCGGCGAGGGCGACGGTGCGGTTGAGCGCCCCCGGGTGCGGCGCGAGCGCGGCGATCGCGTCGACGACGAAGTCGCTGGGCACGAGGTTGAAGTGGACGCGCGAGGGGTCGCCGGGCAGCGGCATCACGGCCACGCGGCCCTGGCGGGCGATGAGCTGCAGCGCGTAGTACGGCCCGTCGTACTTCTGGGTCTCGCCGGTGCGGCTGTCGCCGACGACCACCGAGGGCCGGTAGATCGTCACCGGCATGCCCGCGTCGCGCGCCTTGGCGACGATCCGCTCGGCCTCGTGCTTGGTGTGCTCGTAGTGGTTGGAGAAGCGCTGGCCCAGCTCCAGGTCGTCCTCGAAGAAGAGGCCCGGGTAGCGGCCGGAGACGTAGCAGGTGCTGACGTACTGCAGCCGCACGAGCTCGTCGGCGCCCCGCGCGAGGTCGACGACGTTCCGGGTGCCCTCGACGTTCACCGACCAGGCGAGCTCGGGGGCGACGGACAGGTCGTACACCGCGGCGAGGTGGAAGATCTCCAGGGGCCCGCTGCGCAGGGACGCGGCCTCGTCGTCGTCGAGCCCGAGCCCCGGCCGGGTGATGTCACCGACGACGAGACGGGTGCGCCCGGCCAGGGCCGGCTCGGTGGCCTCGAGACGCTCGAGCGTCCGCCGCGCCTGGTCGAGCCAGCGCTCCTGCACCAGGGCCACGGCCTGCGCGTCGGGGGAGCGGCGCAGCGTGCGCGGCAGCAGGGCGCTGCCGAGGAACCCGGGGAAGCCGGTGAACAGCACGGTCGTCGGCAACGCGGCCTCCGGGGAGGATCGGGCCTCCACCGGGGGAATCGGGCGGGGGAGGAGGATCGGGCAGGGTCGGTGTCGCGAGGAGGACACCATGTCCTCCACGCGCGCGCTCGCCCGTCCCACCGTCGGGGGTTGTGAGTGCCGTCATGGGTGTGCGGTCGCTCGGTCCGGGAAGGTGTCCGGGCGCGGTACCAGGGGAAATCATCACGAACGACACTTGCGGGCGGACAATGCCCTCGGGGACTGATGGGAGGACGTTCGCATGAGCGCGCAGCGCATCGTGGTGGTCGGCGCGGGGTTCGCCGGCTTGAAGTGCGTCCAGCGCCTCGAACGTGAGCTCAAGGGCGAGCTGGCACGCGGCGAGGTCGAGATCGTGGTGGTCAATCCCCACGACTACATGCTCTACCTGCCCCTGCTGCCGCAGGTGGCCGCGGGCGTGATCACCGCGCAGTCGGTCACCGTGCCGCTGCCCCGGGCCATCCACCGTTCCCAGCGCCTGCCGGGCCAGGTGATCGGGCTCGACCTCGAGCGCAAGGTCGCCGTGGTCAAGAAGATCAGCGAGGACGTCGTCGACCTGCCGTACGACCGGCTGGTGATCGCCGCGGGCAGCGTCACCCGGCAGTTCGACATCCCAGGGCTCGAGGAGTACGGGCTGGGGATGAAGAACCTCGGCGAGGCCGCCTACCTGCGCGACCACGTGCTCTCGCAGCTCGAGCTCGCGAACGCGTCGACCGATCCCGAGGAGCGCGCCGCGCGCTGCCACTTCGTCGTCGTGGGTGGCGGCTACGCGGGCACCGAGACGGCTGCGTGCATGGAGCTGCTCACCGACGCGGCGCTGAAGCGCTTCCCGCGCCTCGACCCGACGCTGGTCAAGTGGACCCTCGTCGACATCGCGCCACGGCTCATGCCCGAGCTCGGGCAGCGCCTCGGCGAGGAGGCCCTCGACCTGCTGCGCCGTCGCGGCATCGGCGTGCGGCTCGAGACCGGCGTCGAGGAGGTCACCGCCGACAGTGTCACGCTCACCGACGGGGACACCCTGCCGACGAAGACGCTCGTGTGGACGGCCGGGGTCACCGCGAGCCCGCTGGTGAAGCAGCTCGGCGTCGAGCTCGTGCGCGGCCGGGTCAAGTGCGGCACCGATCTGCGTCTCGACGGGTACGACGACGTGTTCGTGCTCGGCGACGCGGCCGCCGTGCCCGACCTGACCGCCGACGACCCCGGTTCCGCGCTCTGCCCGCCCACCGCCCAGCACGCGACGCGCCAGGCGGTCGTCGCCGCGGACAACGTCGTTGCCTCGCTGCGCGGCGAGTCGCTGCGGGAGTACAAGCACCACGACCTGGGGCTCGTCGTCGACCTGGGCGGCACCCAGGCGGTGGCCCACCCGCTCAAGCTGCGCCTCACGGGCATGCTCGCCCAGGTCGTGACCCGGGGTTATCACCTCTACGCGCTGCCGCTCATGCGCACGCGGGCCCGGGTCGTGGCCAACTGGATCCTGCACTTCTTCGGGGGCGACGACTTCATCCGAATCGGCTTCCTCACGGGGCGCAAGAGCGAGACCTCGTCCTTCGAGGAGACGCGCGACTACCTCTCGGAGGAGGAGATCGCGAAGCGCGCCGCCGCCGCGGCTTCCTGACCCGCCGTGACGCCCCCTGAGGACCCGGAGTACCGGGAGGACCTGCTCGCCAGGGACGGGACGCTCCTGCGCCGCTGGGACAACGGCGCGCAGGGCGTGCCCGTGGTCGTGTCCAACGGCCTCGGGGCGAGCCCGACGGCGTGGCCGTTCCTGCACGGCGCGGACTGCGGCTACCACGCGACGAGCTGGCACCACCGCGGTCTCGGCGGCTCGTCGCGCCCGGACGACGAGACGCGCATCGCCGTCCACGACCACGTCGACGACCTGTTCACGGTCATGGACGCGGCCGGGATGCCCCGTGCCCTCGTCGTCGGCTGGTCGATGGGCGTCGCGGTCGCGATCGAGGCCGCCCGGCGCGCGCCCGACCGCGTCGCGGGCCTGCTCGTCCTCGGTGGTGCGGCGACCGGGGCGTTCCGGGTGCTGCCCCAGCTCGCGCCCCTGCCGGCCCAGGTGCCCGAGGGGGTGCACCGCCGGGCGGCGCAGATCGGGGGGTGGCTGCTGCGGGTGGTCGGGCCGCCGGCGGCGGGGCTGATCAACCTGCTGCCCCGGAGCATGGACGCGGGCCGCGAGGCCCTCGGGCGTGCCGGTGTGGACCCGGCGCACCTCGACCCCACGGGCTCCGCCGCGCCGATGATCACCCTGGCCGAGGTGGCGCGGGAGTTCGCCCGCCACGACTGGACGTGGTTCTCGCGGCTCGTGCTCGCCGCCGCCGAGCACCCGACGCCGGACGACCTGGCCTCGGTCCGTGTGCCCGTCACGGTCGTGTCCGGCGATCTCGACACCCTCGCCCCGCCGGCGGACATGGGGGCCCTCGCGGCCGCCCTGCCCGACGCCCGGCTCGTGCGTCTGCCGGGCAGCCACTTCCTGCCCCTGCAGTTCCCCGAGGCCCTCGCGGGCGAGCTGGCCGCGCTGGCGACCCGGGCCCACCTCTGACTCGTCAGGCCGGGCGCACGAGCCGCTCGGCGAGGAAGCGCAGCGCGAGGTCGTATCCGGTCACCCCGGCTCCGGCGATCACGGCCGCGGCCACCGGCGACACGTAGGAGTGCGACCGGAACGCCTCGCGGGCGTGCACGTTCGACAGGTGCACCTCGACCACCGGGACCGGCAGTGCGGCCAGCGCGTCGCGCAGGGCCACGGACGTGTGGGTGTAGCCGCCCGGATTGATGATCACTCCGCCGTGGCCGGTCATGGCCTCCTGGACGGTGTCGACGAGCACGCCCTCGTGGTTGCTCTGGCGCGCGTCGACCTCCAGCCCGAGCTCGGTGGCGGTGCGCCGACAGCGCTCCTCCAGGTCAGAGAGGGTCTCGGTGCCGTAGACCTCGGGTTCCCGGCGGCCCAGGAGGTTGAGGTTGGGGCCGTTGACGACCAGCACGCGGCGGGCGTTCATGCGCCACTCCATCGGGGGTTCATAACCACGCCTTTGTCATTCGGGGGTCAAGCGGACGGGTGGGACGGCCGATGAGGGGGACAGCGCCCAGCACGGGCGGTCTCCCCATCTCGGACGGAGTCTGTATGAGGACGGTTCTGATCTGCGACGACCGGCGCAGTGTCCGCGAGGGACTGACGCGCGTCATGTCCGCGGTCCCCGGCGTCCAGCGCATCGACTGTGTGTCCACCGCCGACGAGCTGCTCACCCGCTACGCCCGCCAGAGCGCGGACGTCGTCTTCGTGGGGACGCAGCGCGCCGTGGCCTCGGGCGCCGAGGCGACCCGTCGCCTCATGGCCGCCCATCCCCAGGCCAACGTCATGGTCTTCGGCGCCCCGGACGACGGCGGCAGCATCGCCGCCGCGATCGCCGGCGGTGCCCGCGGCTACCTGCGCTGGGACGCCTCGCGGCCCGAGCTGGTCGCCGCGCTCGCCCACTCGTCGGTCGGCGCCGAGGCCGGTGCCATGCCGATGCAGCGCGGTGCCCAGCCCGGCCCGGGTGTCAACCTCACCGAGCGCGAGATGCAGGTCCTGCGCGGCATGAGCCAGGGCAAGAGCAACGGCCAGATCGGCCGCGAGCTCTACCTGTCCGAGGACACGGTGAAGACCCACGCCCGCCGGCTGTTCCGCAAGCTCTCGGCGGCCGACCGGGCCCAGGCGGTCGCGCAGGGCTTCCGCTGCGGCCTCGTCTCCTGAGGCGGCTGCCGGGGGAGAAACCCGACGACGTCCCGCCGGGTCGGAGGCGGCAGGAGGTCAGGCCGGGCAGGAAGTGGCTGGGCAGCAGATCGACGAACGGCGACGGGTCGACCGGACCCGGTGGACGGGCGTACCCCGCATGCGCCCGCCCACCGGGTCCGGTCGGCGTGCCCGCAGGAGCCGGGCCGTGCGGCGTCTCAGGGGCCGACGACGGTCCGGATGGTGTCGTCGCGCAGCTCGGTGCGGGTGCGCGGGTGCGCCCCGAACCGGTGGCGGATGCCGTCGGGGCCGACGAGCCAGCCCTGGTAGGCGTCGAGAAAGTGGTCCTGCCGCTCGCCGTCCTCGCCCCGCACGGTGATCCGGTACGCGGTGTCGCGCGCGAACGTGAACCGGGGGGTCGGCGTCGTGCGCCCCGCTCGCGAGGAAGTGCGGGAGGGGGCACGGGAGGGAGCGGCCATCACCGCTGATCGTACGGGCACGGAATACCCGTCCGCCGCCCTCGAACGGAGTAGTCGTGAGAAGGTGAGCGAGGTCTCGGCTCGGCGGTGACGGGAAGGGTGGACGGGTGACGGACACCCTCGACACGGTGCATGCGGCCTGGTCCGCGGGCCGCGCGGCACGCAACGGCTGGCTCACCGTCCCGGACGCCCACCTCGTCGAGGTCGTGGCCGCGTACGCCGCGGGTCACGACGTCCTCGACGCCGTGACCCTCGATCTCCAGCACGGCCTGTTCGACCGCGCGTCGACCGCCGCCGCGGTCCGCGCGATCGACGCCCACGGGCTCGCCCCGCTGGTGCGTCTGCCCGCCGTCGACGAGGCGTCGGTGGGGTTCGTGCTCGACCTCGGGGTCCGCGGCGTGATCGCCCCGATGGTGTCCGACGTCGCGACGGCCACCGAGCTCGTCGCCGCGTGCCGCTACCCGCCGGCCGGGCGGCGCTCGTTCGGGCCCGTGCGCACCGCGCTGCGTCCCGGCGCCGACCCCGTGGGCTCCGCAGCCTCCGTCCTCGTGTTCGCGATGATCGAGACGGCCGACGCCCTGGAGCGGGCGGGGGAGATCGCCGCGGTGTCCGGCCTGGACGGGCTGTTCGTCGGCCCCGGTGACCTCGGCGTCGCCCTCGGGCTCGGCCCGGCTCAGAACCGCGAGGAGCCCGCGATCCACGACGCGTTCCGACGCGTCCTCGACGCCTGCGCCGCCGCGGGCACGCGTGCGGCCGTGCACGCGACCCGCGCGGAGTACGCCGCCGCCCGGGCCGCCGACGGGTTCTCGCTGGTCACCACGTGGTCCGACGGGCCCGCGGTGCTCGAGAGCCTGGACGGCGCGCGCGAGGGGTTCCGGCGATAGCGGACCGTTCCCGTCCGCCTCGCGGGGCACACTGAGCGCGTGCTCGAGACCTCCGCCCGCCTGCTGCGCCTGCTCTCGCTGCTGCAGGCCCGCCCGGAGTGGACCGGCCCGGAGCTCGCCGAGCGGCTGGGCATCACCACCCGCACGGTGCGCCGGGACGTCGACAAGCTCCGCGGGCTCGACTACCCGGTCGAGGTCGGCTTCGGCCCCGGTGGCGGCTACCGCCTCGGGTCCGGGGCCGCGCTGCCGCCGCTGCTGCTCGACGACGACGAGGCGGTCGCGGTCGCGGTGACCCTGCGGACCGCGGCCGGGTCGGGGGTGGCGGGCACGGGGGAGACGGCGCTGGCCGCGCTGGTCAAGCTCGAGCGCATCCTGCCTGCGCGCCTGCGGCACCGGGTCTCGGCGATGCCGGTGGCGATCGTGGCGCCGCGCGTGGCGCCGACCGTCGATCCCTCGGTGCTCGCCGTCGTGGGCGGGGCGTGCCGCGACCGGCGCGTCCTCGAGATCGACTACACCGCCCGCGACGGGGCCGCGACCCGCCGGCGCATCGAGCCGATCCACCTCGTCGCCTGGGGGCGGCGCTGGTACCTCGTGGCCTGGGACCGCGACCGCGAGGACTGGCGCACCCTGCGCGTCGACCGCCTCACGCCGCGGCTGGCCCCGGACGGGCTCCCGACCGGGCCGCGCTTCGCCCCGCGCGAGATCCCGGGCGGCGACCCGGCGGCGTTCGTCTCCGACCGCGTCGCCGACGTCCGGCCGTTCCGTTGCGTCGTGCGCGTCGAGGCGTCGGCCGAGCAGGTGCGGGCGACGATCTGGACCGACCAGGTGCGTATCGAGCCGGACGGGCCGCAGGCTTGCCGGGTGTCGCTCTCCACCGACGACGCCCGCGCCGCGAGCATCATCCTGCTCGGGCTCGGTGCCGAGTTCACCGTCGAGTCGCCCGACGCCCTCGCCGACGAGCTGCGCGTCGTCGCGGCGCGCTACCTGCGGGCCGCCGGGGACGCCCCGGCGAGGTCTCAGCCGACCACGCCGCCCACCAGGTAGCCGATGCCGTAGGTCGCGGCGAGGCCCAGGGCGCCGCCGATCATCACCCGCAGCACCGCCCGCCTCGGGGTCGCGCCGCCGAGCCGGGCACCGGCCCAGCCCGCGAGCCCGAGCGCGACGAGCACCACTGCGACGGTGACGGGGACCCGCCACGTCGCCGGGGTCGCGATCACCGCGATCAGCGGCAGCAGCGCGCCGAGCGTGAACGCCACCGCCGAGGCGCCCGCAGCCCGCCACGGGCTGGTCAGCTCATCGGGGTCGAGGTGGAGCTCGGCGTCGACGTGGGCGGAGAGCGCGTCGTGCTCGGTGAGCTCGACGGCCACCTGCCGTGCGGTCGCCCGCGAGAGGCCCTTGGCCTCGTAGATCTCGGTGAGCTCCTCGAGCTCCTCGTCGGGCGTCTCCCGTAGCTCGCGCTTCTCCTTCGCCAGCTGGGCGCGCTCGGAGTCGCGCTGGCTGGACACCGAGACGTACTCGCCGAGGGCCATCGAGACGGCGCCCGCCACGAGGCCCGCGACCCCGGCGAGGACGATGGGGGCGCGCTCGACCGTCGCGCCGGCGACACCGACGACGATGCCCGCGGTCGACACGATCCCGTCGTTCGCGCCGAGCACGCCGGCGCGCAGGGCGTTGAGCCGCTGGGAGAGCTCACCGCCGTGCGGTTCGGGGTGGACCTCGCCCGGGGTCCCGGAGCTGCTCACGGTCTCGCTCATCCTCCCAGGGTCTCACGGAGACTGGAACGATTCCAGAAAACTGAGCCTGTCCTCAGTCCGCGCACGATTCTCACGGCGATCCGGCGTCCGGGAGCGCACGATGGTGGTGCCGGGTGACGCGGACGGGGCCGCCGCGCCCGGCAGGAGGAGGCGCCGTGGACACCGAGGGAGCAGCCGAGCGCGGAGGGCAGGGCGACCCGGAGGAGCACCGGTCACGCCTGCCCGACCGGAGCGGGCCGCCGGACCTGCGGGTGAGCGATGCCGAGCGCGCGGCCGCCCTGCAGGCCCTGGGCACGCACCTCGAGGCGGGGCGCCTCGACATCGACGAGTTCGGCGAACGGTCCGCCCGCGCGGCCGTCGCCGTCCACCGGTCCGACCTGGAACCCCTGTTCCTCGACCTCCCGGCGCCGCACCCGCCGTTGCCCCACCCTCACATCGCACCTCCGCCCCCGGCCCCGGCGACACCGTCCCCCGTGCCCGAGCAGGTCCGGGACCGCCGTCCCGCCCCGGCCGGTCCGGCCCTCGGTGTCGCGCTGGTGATGCTGCTCGTGCTGGTGCTCCCGGCGCTCCTCGTGGGCGCGGCGGCCACGGGCTCGGCCGGCGGCCTGCTGGTGCTCCCTCTGCTGTTCCTGGTGCTCGGCGCGCGACACGGGCGCTGGCACGGGCGCGGACCCGGGGGTCCCGGGCACGGCGGGAGGCCCGGGCCACACGGGCCCTGGTGAGACAGGGGTGGCGCGCCCGCCAGGGATGAGGTTAGGCTTGCCTCATCGCTGCGCGGTGTTGTGGTGGCGCCAGCGGCAGCGACGAGAGGTGGCCCCGGGCTCGAGGGACGAGCCCGGGGCCACCGATCTCTCCTGGATACCACGTTTCGCCCCTCCGCGCTCCCGCCGAGCGCGTGACCAGCGGCGACGAGCTCCGGTTCCGCACTCCCTGCCTCGCGGTCGCGTGAGACGTCGGCGCTTCGAGGTGCCGCCGCACGGGGCGCAAGGGAAGCTGTGTCCGTTATGGGGATCATCGAACGGGTCGTGCTTCTCGACGAGTCCGGGGCGGCGATGGGGACGGCGGCGAAGGCCGAGGTCCATCACGAGGCCACGCCGTTGCACCTGGCGTTCTCCTGCTACGTCTTCGACGGGCGCGGCGACCTGCTGCTGACCCGGCGCGCCCGCAGCAAGAGGACCTTCCCCGGCGTGTGGACCAACTCGTTCTGCGGCCACCCCGCGCCGGACGAGCCGATGGACGAAGCCGTCCGCCGGCGCGGGCGCCAGGAGCTCGGGATCGACCTCGACGGCCTGCGCCTCGTCCTGCCCGCCTTCCGGTACGACGCCGAGCAGGGCGGTGTGCGCGAGAACGAGATGTGCCCTGTCTTCGTCGCCCGCACCCACGACGTGCCGCGCGAGCCGGACCCCGGCGAGGTCGACGAGATCCGCACCGTGCCGTGGGCGTCGTTCCGCGACGAGGTCCTCGCCGAGCGCTGGTCGGGGATCTCGCCGTGGTGCGCCGACCAGATCCGTCTGCTCGCCTCGCTCGGCCCCGACCCGGGCCGCTGGGCCACCGCCGACCCCGCCGCGCTGCCCCCGGCGGCGTTCCTGGCGTCCTGAATCCCGGTCCGACCGATGAGCCGGCGTGGCCGCGGGAGTTCCACCGGGTGAGGACGCCATCCGAACCCGGGAGGACAGCCCCATGGCCGACGACGACGCCGAGCGCGAGATCCGCGAGCTGATCGAGCGCTGGGCCCACGCCGTGCACGTCGGCGACCTCGACACGGTCGTCGCCGACCACGCCGAGGACATCGTCATGTTCGATGTGCCCCCGCCCCAGGACGGGATTCGCGGTCTCGCCGACTACACCGCGGCGTGGCCCCCGTTCTTCGCGTTCCAGGCCTCCGGCGGGTGCTTCGACATCCTCGAGCTGGACGTCACGGCCGGCGCCGACGTCGCGTTCGCCCACGCCCTGCTGCGCTGCGACACCCCCGAGGCCGTCGCCGCCCGCCCGGACATCCGGCTGCGGCTCACCCTCGGTCTGCGCCGCGAGGAGGGCCGCTGGGTGGTGGCGCACGAGCACCACTCGTTCCCCGACGAGAGCCACATCGTGGAGGACGACCAGCAGGCTGTCCGTGACGTGCACCGGAAGTGGGCGGAGGACACCGCCGCCGGCGACCTCGACGCGCTCGTCGCGCCGATCGCCGACGACATCGTCTCCTACGAGCACGAGGGTCCGCTGGAGTACGTCGGCATCGACGACGTCCGCGAGGTCTGCCGGGCCGGGCTCGAGGCCACGCCGGACCCGGTGCGCTGGGAGATCCCGGACCTCCGGGTCGTCGCCGGCGGCGATATCGCGGTCTCCTGGGGGATCGACCACATCACGCCGGGCCCGGACGCCGAGCCGGTGCTCTCCCGGGGCACACGGGTCTTCCGCCGGACGAGCGAGGGTTGGTCGATGATCCACCAGCACCTGTCGTTCCCCGTCTGACCCCCTCCACGTCGCGGATCTCGTGGTCGGTGGTTCTCGCCGATCGGGGCGTGGTTGTCGGGGGTGGGTTCTAGAGTCGAACACATGAGCGAAGGTGGTGTCGGGCTGGTCGAGCGGGAGGCGCTCGATGCTGCCCGCGCGGAGCAGACCGCGGCGA